>NZ_JBNAGE010000010.1:0-54135 GCF_049801035.1 Psychromarinibacter sp. S121 | reverse complement strand
TGTAGGGGTCTTCCTCCCATTGCACGCCCGGCAGCAGCGCCTCGCCCTCGCGCATGCCCTGCGGGTCGACCGCGCGCACCTTGGCGCCGCCGCCCACCAGCGCGGGCACGATGGTCAGCGAGGGCGCGTCGCGCATGTCGTCGGTGTTGGGCTTGAAGGTCACGCCGTAGACCGCGATCGTCTTGCCGTTGAACGACCCGCCCAGCAGGTCCAGCAGCTTGTCGACCATCCGCCGCTTCACCTCGTCGTTGACCTTGATCACGGTCTCGACGATCTGCATCGGCGCGGCATAGTCCTGCCCGGTGCGGGCCAGCGCCATCGTGTCCTTCGGAAAGCACGAGCCGCCATAGCCAGGGCCCGCGTGCAGGAACTTGTTGCCGATCCGGCCGTCCAGCCCCATGCCCTTCGACACCTGCTTGATGTCGGCGCCGACCTTCTCGCACAGGCGCGCGATCTCGTTGATGAAGGTGATCTTCGTCGCAAGGAAGGCGTTGGCGGCGTATTTGATCATCTCGGCCGATTCCAGATCGGTGGTGACGATCGGGAACTCGCGCAGGAACAGCGGGCGGTAGATCTCGGACATGACATCTGCGGCGCGCTCGTTCTGGACGCCGACGACGACGCGGTCGGGCTTCATGAAATCTTCGATCGCCGCGCCTTCGCGCAGGAACTCGGGGTTCGAGGCCACGTCGAACTCGGCGGCGGGGTTGGCCTTGGCCATCACCTGCTTGACCTTGCGGTTGGTGCCCACCGGCACCGTCGACTTGGTGACGATCACCGCGTAGCCGGTGAGGTTCTGCGCGATCTCCTCGGCGGCGGCCATCACATAGGTCAGGTCCGCATGCCCGTCGCCACGCCGGGTGGGGGTGCCCACCGCGATGAACACCGCCTCGGCGCCGTCTACGGCCTTGGCGAGATCGGTGGTGAAGGTCAGCCGCCCGGCTTCCACGTTCTTGACCATCAGCGCATCAAGGCCGGGCTCGTAGATAGGCACCTCGCCGCGTTCCAGCATCTCGATCTTGGCCGGGTTCTTGTCGACACAGACGACGTCATGGCCGAAGTCGGAAAAGCACACGCCCGAGACAAGGCCCACATAGCCGGTTCCGATCATCGCGATACGCATGGTGTCCGTTCCTTTTCACTGCAACCCGCCCCGGCGGAAGGGGTGGTCGGCAATCGCCGTGCTGTCAAGCCGCGGGGGGCGGCGGGCGGCGAATTGCCCGCCGGATGTGTAACGCGGGGCAACGCCAGGCCCAAGTGCCGCAGGTCTGTTCCCGTTTCCGGTCCTGCTGCGGAGGCTTAGTCCTTCGGAGGCACGCGGATCAGCCGGGCAAACTTGCCCAGCTCGGCCAGCCGCATCTTCTCGTTTGCGGCGCTGCGCCCGGCCCAGTCGTCAAGGAAGCTTTGTTCCTCGCCGGTGAAGCCGGTCTTCGGGAACCGGGCCTGCACGAACTTACGCAAGTCCATGTATTCCTTCCGCTCAAGAAAGTCCTTCGCGTGCTCAAGGATCTTGATCCCCTCGGGGCGGATCGACGGGTTGCGGCCGTCTTGTACGTAATCGAACCCCTCGGGCAGCACGACGCCGGATAGCCGGAAGAACTCGGCCGCGAAGCGACGTGGGCGCTCGACGAGGAACTCGAAGTCGATCACGGTAACTTCTGCGCGCTCCGACAGGATGCGCAGCGCCTCGATCACGTGGCGGCTGTCATAGTTTCGCGCGGCAACGGTGTCGGCATAGGCGGCGAAAGTGATCTTATTGCCCTGCTTCTTACGCTGGTTGTAGGCGGACAGCAGGAACCGGTCCAGCGGACGCCAGACGTAGATCACCTGCGCCGCACCGAAGTGGTCGAACAAGGGCAGCATTACGCGCGCCATTGCCGGCGCCTTGGCGAACAATCCGCCGGGGCGCATCGGGTCGCCAAGCGCGTTCTCGTTCGACAGGAACACCGTCTCGTCGCCGCCCTGAGGGGCGTCGCGGTCCAGGAAGGTGTCGAGCGCGGCGTGGAACGGTGCCGGATCGTCGGTCCCCAGCGCCTCAAATGGCAGTTTTCGGAAATCGTGCAGGTAATGGAAATGCTGCTCTGTCAGGACCTCGGGATTGCGGCCGCACAGGTTCTGGATCCATGTGCTGCCCCCCTGCGAGGAGCCGGGATGCAGAAGCAGTTTCGGTTTCGTCATCTCGTTCTTTCTTCTCGGTTTCTCCGCCGTCCACTGCCCGTGCTTGGCCGTGTAGGCTGCGCGGCTCAGGTATCGATCGGGATCAGCGTATTGACCAGCGAGTCCGTCATGAACGCAACCTCTATGCCCAGCTTGTCCTCGATCAGCTTCTTCGCCTTCTGCATGCCGATGATCTGTTTCTCGTGCACGTGCAGGTCCAGGTCCCAGCCGACGCGGGTCTGGTAAAAGCGGTTGGCGCCCAGCGAATAGCTGAAGTCGACGCCGTACAGCTCGACCCGCTTCGGCTTCCACCCCAGCGCCAGCTGCAGCGCGCCGTAGGCGGCGGAATAGCCCTCGAACACGCCGCGATCGGGGTGCAGGGAAAACCCGTCGCGCCCCAGCGAGCGCACGAAGCTGACCTGCTTGTAGGGCACCAACGCGCGGCGGAAGTAGGAACAGACATAGAGATGGCTGTCGTTCAGGTCGACGCCCGCCTCTTTGAACATGTGCCCCTTCTCGTCGATGAAGCGCCAGTCCTGGATCCACAGGTGATCGCAGCGCATGCCGCGCGCCTTGAACAGAAGCGGCGCCGAGTTCACGCCGAGGTAGACACCCTTGAACTTCGGGTCCATGCCGTCCGCCGCGGTGGGCGCGTTGCCGATGATCCGGACGATGGTCATGCTGCTGCCTCCGCCGTCATGCCGCGTAAATGTCGTCGTAGATCGACACGATCCGACGCCAGTTCATGTATTTCTCGAAATAGGCCCGCCCGGCCGCCTTCTGCCGTTCCAGCCGCACGCGGTCGTGGTCCAGCTCGTACAGCAGGTCGAACAGCGTGTCGGAACCGGCTTGCAGGAAGGGCGGCGGCTCGGCGGTCTGCAGCGCGCTGCAGAAGATGTCGGTCGACAGGATGTCGGCGTTGTTGATCACCACGTTGCCGGTGAACAGCCCCTCGTAGGACACCAGATGGAAGCCGCCGGTCACCACCTCGTCGATGGTGACGTCGTGCCGGGTGCGCAGCGCCAGCAGTTCGATCGGGTTGATCCCCTCGGCCAGGGTCAGCGCCAGGAAGGGCGCGCGCTCCATGAAACCGATCAGCTTGTCGAAGGCCTCGTCGCGCTTGGCGCCCCAGCGGGTGCCGGTCCGCGAGCTGGGCGAATACAGTACCCGCAGGCTGCCGCCTTCCGAGGCGGCGTCATGCGGCAAAGACGGAATCGACGGGCGATAGAGACAGTTCGGCACCACGATGAAGTCGTCGTAGGTGCGCGCGAAACCATGCGCGACCACCAGCTTCTTGTCGAATTTCAGCTCGGGCGCGTCGGCCAGGTAGACCGGATGCTCGCGCTGGCCCTGATGCAGCTGCCAGACTAGCTGGGCGCCGGTGGCGGCGAGATGTTCCAGCACCAGGTTCTCGATCTGCCGCGGCAGCCAGTTGTGCACGTGCACCACCTTGGCCCGCGCCAGCATCGCGGTAAAGATCTCGCGCCCCGCCGGGCGGGCAAGGTTCACCGGGACCGCGCCCGGCGAGAACAGCATCATCTCGGGCTTCAGCGCGCCTAACTGCAGGCAGGCGGCCTCGTGCCCGGCGGCGCGCTGCGCCTCGGCCAGCATCGCGGCGGCGCCGGAAATCGCGGAATTGGTCAGGTGCAGGATCATGCGGCGCTCCGGTCGATGAACCGCGCCCGCATGCCGGCCTTCAGCAGCCACGACAGCTTTTGCGTGTCGCTCATGCGGGGGTTCTGCAGCAGGCCCCAGTAGCGGTGCCGCATCGCCAGCGAGATATAGCCCGCCTCGGCCTCGGCGGCGAGCGCCTCACGGATCCGACCCGCCTCGCGCAGCGACGGGTCGCGGCGGCGGCGGCCCATCAGCAGCACCAGCGGCACCGGCTGCACCGGACGGTCGGCCTCAATCTTGCGGCGCAGCAGCGTGACCGCGTCGGGCTTGCCGAACATCGGCACCAGCGACGGGTTGCGGCCGTAGAACCAGCCGTCGATCCAGCCGCGGATCAGCGGCGCGACATCGGCGTTCGCGGCCACCGGGAACAGGTTGCAGCCCGCCACCTGCGCCGGGGCGTCGGCGTCGACCACGATCGCCATGTCGGCGCGGCGCAGCGTTTCGGCGCGGTTGCCCGCGTATTTGTTGCCGCAGACCACGATCAGCAGCACCTCGGGCGCCACCGCGTGAATGAACTCGGCCACCCCGTCCTCGGGCTCGTGCGCCACCAGAAACAGCCGCTGGCTGCCGAAGATCGAATTCTTCGGCCCCGGAATCCGGGTCGCGATCTCGTGGAAGCTTTTCAGCAGGATGCGTTCGGGATTGCTTTGATAGAGACTGAACAGCTTCCAGTGCGGCACCCGCTCGGCGTAATTCGCGATCAAGTCGCGATACAGCGCGACCGCGGGCGCCTTGCGCAGCGCGGGCCGCAGGAACATCATCTGGATGCCGCCACGCGCCTCGGTGAAATCGGTGAACAGGTCGACCCCGATCTTGTTCTGGGAAATCGTGACCGTTCCGGCGCGGTCGCACGACAGGTCCTGTTCCGACTCGGCTGGCTGTGTCGTCATCGTGTCTCCTGCCGCCCATCCGCTGCCCCGACACCCGTTCGATATGCAACGGGCGGCAAAAACGCAAACCCCAAGGACCGGCGGACGCGGATCGCCGCGCTTCATTGCACTTGCCCCCGGACCACGGCAGAACGGTCGGACCTGTCCCGTTCCCGTTTTGCCCAGGGGTCCGATGCCCGCCACCGATTCCCACGACACGACGCCGAAGACCCCGCTTGCGCTGGCGCGGCAGGCGCTGGCCGAGGGCCGGCGGCGGCGGGCCAAGCGCCACCTGCGCGACGCGGCGGCCGCTGCCGGGTCGGATCCCGAGCGGCTGGAGATCGCGCTGCTGATGGCGCGGGCCGACAGCCCCGACGAGGCGCTGGCGACCGCTGGCGCGGCGCTGCACCAGGACCAGCCGGCACTGCGGGTGCAGATGCTGCGGCTGCGGCTGTTCCTTGCGCTTGGGCGGGGCGGCGACGCCGAGACGCTGGCCCGCGCGCTGGTGGCGGCGCATCCGGCCGACCCGCGCCCGGCGCTGGCGCTGGCCGAACTGCTGGAGACCGAGCGCCGCACCGCCGAGGCGCTGGACCTGATGCGCGCCGCCCTGCCCCGGCTGCCCGACCGCCCCGGCCCGCGGCTGCGGCTGGCGCATCTGGAGTTGGCCGAGGGCCGCCCCGACGCCGCCCGCGCCGCGCTGGAGGACCTGACCGGCGCCCCCGGCGCCCCCGCCGAGGTGCTGCAACTGGCGCGGCTGTATGCACGGATGGGCGAAAGCCGGAAGGAAAGCGCGCTGCTGGCCGACCGGCTGGAGACCGGCGACGCCACCGATCCGCGGCTGCTGGCCTACCTGTTCCACCGCACGCTCGGCTATGCCCCCGACGCCGCCCCGATCGAGCGCGCCTGCGCGGCGCTGGCGCCGGTTCTGGGGCCCGAGCGGGTGCGCGCGATCCGGCTGAAGGCCCTGCTTCAGGACGGCGACCCGGCCGGGGCGCTGGCCGTCGCCCGGGACCGGGGCACCCGCACCCCCGAGGACGCGGCCGAGACCGCGCGGGCGCTGTTCGCGTTGCAGCGGGGGCCGCTGGCGCTGCGCTACCTGCGGTTCTGCCTGCGCCGCTGGCCCGCGTCGCTGCAACTACGCAAGACCTTGTTCATCGGCCTGCGCAAGGGCGGCGAGCTGGCCCGCGCCGCGGCGCTGCTGGCCGCGCCCGACGCGCGCGGCCCGGACTTCGACACCTTGCGGCTGCAGGCGCGGATCTTCGCGGCGGACGCCGGACGCGGCGACGGCGCGCCGCTGGATCTCGACGCGGTGCTGACCGAGGTCGAGGCCCAGACCCAGCCCGACGAGCGGACGATGCAGATCCTGATGCAGCACCTGATCGCCCGCGCCGACCTGCCCCGCGCCGAGCGGCTGGACCGGCACATGCGCGCGGTGCAGGCGCTGGGGCCGCGCGCCCGCTGGCGACCCCCGCAAATCGCGCAGCAGTTCACCGAGCTGAAGCTGACCGCCTCGCATTTCGGCGCCGAGCGGCTGCGGACGCTGGCCGATGCCGACGCCGGCACGCTGTCCGCCGAGCTGCGCGCGGCGTCGTGGTCCTTCATCCTCGCGCAGCTGATGGTGGCCGCCGAAGTGGCTGACCCGATGCCGCGCGGCGGGCCCGAGCCGGTCGCGAAACCGGCCCAAAACCCAGCATCAGAGACGAAAGACGACGATATCCCGATCCCCGGGGACGGCACCGGCGCGATCCCGAAGCTGATCCACCAGTACTGGAACAACACCCCCGCGCCCGCGCAGGTGCTGGCTTTCGCCGACAGCTGGCGCGCGGTGCCGGGCTATACCCACCGCCTGTACGACCGCCGCTCTGCGTTGCAGATCCTGCGCGCCGAGTTCGGGCCGAAGTGGGTGCAGGCGTTCCGGATGGCCAAGCGCCCGGCGGAAGAGGCGGATTTCCTGCGGCTGTGCCTGCTGGCGCGTCACGGCGGGGTCTGGGCTGATGCCGACGACGTGCTGACTGGCGATCTGGGCGCGCTGGTGCATGGCGCCGAGGGGCTTTTGGTGTTCCGCGAAAGCGTCAGCGGCGCGCTGGCCAACAACGTGATGGCCGCCGCCCCCGGCCACCCGGCCATCTTGTTCGCGGCGCGGATGGCGCGGCAGGACCTGCTGCGCCGCTCGAACGAGACGATCTGGCTGAAGACCGGCCCCGGCCTGCTGACCCGCGCGGTGGGCCAGTACATCGCCGCCGCCCGGACCCGCGCCGCCGAAGGCAAGCCCGCCCGGCTGCGGCTGACCATCGCGGGCGAGGACGACCTGCGCCGGCAGGCGGCGATCCACAACCCGCTGGGGCACAAGCGCACCGCGGCGCACTGGCACGACCGCGACCGCGGCGAACAGGAATTCGTCGACCTGCTGGCCCGGCTGACCGAAGCCGCAGAAGTAAAGGCTGGGACTGGGGCGGGGACTGGCGCGAAAGCCTGATCCCCCCTCAGCGGCCGCCTCAGCGCGTTGCGAGCAGGCCTTCCAGTTCGTCGACCCGGGCGCGCAGGGCGTGGACCTCGTCCAGCGCCGCCTGCTGTTCAAGCGTGTACAGCGTCAGCTCTTCCACCTTTTCCAGCAGCGCCATCTGCATCGCCGTCATGTCCAGCCCGCCCGCGTTGACGTCGCCCGCCGAGGGCACGCCGGGCAGGTGGCTGTTGGTCTCGATGAAGGCGGCAAGCTCGGTCAGCGGCATCAGGTTGTAATCCGGCGCGAAGACATAGTCGGGCACGTTCAGCGTGGTGCCGTTCACCACCACCGACCCGCCGCCCGACAGCACCAGATCGTGGCCGTTGTTGACCTCGAGATTGCCCAGCCCGACCTCGACCTGGCCGTTCTGCCGGATCGTCAGTTCCGATCCGATGGTGTCAGCGAAGGTGATGAACAGCTTGTCGCCCGACAGGGTGAACAGCACGTCGTCATCGGTCGAGCCGTCGTCCAGCCGCAGGGTCGCGGTGCCGTCGTTGTCATAGACATGCAGGTCGTCCTCGGGGCTGGTCACCCCGCCCACGCCGACATTGCCGTCGCGCACCACCAGCGTGCCGCTGGGGCTGTCCGGGAAGATCCGCAGCGGCAGGGTCGAGCCGTTGGTCACGTCGCGCACGAAGAAGTTGGTCTCGTTGCCGGCCACGTCCCAGGTCTGCGGCGCAAAGCCCGAGGATCCGTCCTGCTGCAGCCGCAGGGTGGGCGTGTCGCCGTCGACCACGTGCAGTTCGACCGAGGGGGTCGAGGTGCCGACGCCAAGCCGGCCGCCGTCGTCCACGTACAGCGAGTGCGACGGCGCCGCCGCCTCAATGGTGAAGGGGGTGCGGTTGCCGCTGACGTCGCGGATCGAGAATTTCGACTGGCCGCCGTTGACGCTGTCGTTGATCAGCAGTTCCCAGTCGTTGCGCGGATACGAGCCGGCGACCGAGGTGTCGTCGAACTTGATCCGCAGGTTGTTCTCTTTCAGGCGGATCGTATCGAAGCTGAAGCTTTCGCCGTTGACGCAGTCAAAGCCGATACAGGCCGAGCCGTCGACGATCAGGTCGTCGTTGATCACGAAATCCGCCTGCGCCGCGGTGGCAAGCGCAAGAAGCGCGCCGGTTGCCGCGACCCTGGCAAACCCCCGGCCGGCTGTCGTCGAATAGTCTCTGTAAAAGGGCATCGCACCGCCTTCCCTGCTGCAATCCGCCCCGCGGGGGACGGGATCCTTCATTTCAATGGGATCGGTATAGCAAAGCAAATGACGCAGCGGAAAGGATTTTCCGGCAAAAGACTATCCAGCAAGCCGACTTGAAACCGACGGGAACCGATGTGCCCGAAACCCGACGGGCCCGCCGTGTCCGGTCAGCGCGCGGCCTGAAGGCTTTCGATCTGGTCCTGCTGGGCGGCCAGCGCCTCTTGCAGCTGCAGGATGTAAAGCGTCTGTTCCTCGACCTTCTCCAGCAGCGCGAACTGCATCTCGGTCAGGTTCAGACCGCCCGCGTTGACCTCGGCGGCCGAGGGCACGCCGGGCAGGTGGCTGTTGGCCTCGATGAAGGCGGCAAGCTCGGGCAGCGGCATCAGGTCGTAATCCGGCGCGAAGACATAGTCGGGGACGTTCAGCGTGGTACCGTTCACCACCACCGAGCCGCCGCCGGCCAGGATCAGGTCGTGGCCGTTGTTGATCTCGAGGTTGCCCAGCCCGATCTCGACGTCGCCGGCCTGGCGGATCAGGAAATGCGCGCCGCCCTGATTGTCGAAGCTGATGAAGAAGCGCTCGCGGTCGAGCTCGATCTTCACATCCTCGCTTTCGGTCTCTTCCATCCGGATCACGGTCTCGCTGTTGCCGTCCACGTCGCGGATGTGCAGGTCGGATTCCGGGCTCGCGGTGCCAAGGCCCACGTTGCCGCTGGCCGACAGGAACAGCGAGTTCTCCGGCGCGCCCGGCTTGATCTTGAACGACAGCTTGCTGCCGTTGGTCACGTCGCGGATGAAGAAGTTGGTCTCGTTGCCCGCCACGTCCCAGATCTGGGGAGTGAAGCCCGAGGACCCGTCCTGCTGCAACCGCAGGGTGGGGCTGTCGCCATCGACCACGTGCAGTTCCACCGCCGGCGACGCGGTGCCAAGGCCGATCCGGCCGCCGTCGTCCACGTACAGCGAATGCGACGGCGCCGCCGCCTCGATGGTGAACGGGGTGCGGGCGTTGGTGACGTCGTCGATCGAGAACTTGTTGGCGCCGCCGTTCGAGGTCTCGTTGATCGTCAGCTGCCAGTCGACATTCGGAAAGCTGCCCGAGTTCGAGGTGTCGTCGAACTTGATGCGGATGTTGTTTTCCTTCAGCCGGATCGTGTCGAAGCCGAAGCTTTCGCCGTTGACGCAGTCAAAGCCGATACAGGCCGAGCCCGAGATGATCAGGTCGTCGTTGAACACCTGGTCGGCCAGCGCCGCGCTGCCCGTCAGCATCGCCGCCGTGGCTACCAATCCCGTGATGGTGCGTGTCGTCGTCCGGCTCATGCCCGTTCTCCCTGTTCGTCCTGCCGCCCGCCCGAGGGCCCCTCGAAAACCTCCCGAAGCCCCCGCGATGCGCCCCGGACTATAGGCGGGCGCCCCGCGCGGACCAAGGGACACTTTCCCCAAGGTTGTGATCCGTTGGGAAATTCGCGGCAATCGTTGCCGCCACCCCTCACTGTTGTCCCAGCCTTTTGCCCAGCCACCCCAGGAAGGCGCGGTCGGGGGCGCGCAGGCGCGGGCGGCCGGTGTCCTCCCACCAGGCGCGCCACTCGGCTTCCAGCCCGTGCACGTCCCAGCCCGGCGCGCGGGCGCGGGCCTCTTCCAGCGTGGCGGAGGACAGCACCGGCCCCCCTGCCCCGGCGGTGTCGCGGCGGCGCGGGCGGACGCACAGGATGTCGCCCGGCTCTTCCTCCAGCCGGTAGCCCGGCAGGTGGTCGCTGGCGATCATCTCGCGCAGCATGGCGCGGAACACCCGGCGCGGGCTGGCCGAGCCGGACTTCTTGTGCAGCACCTCGACCGACACCCGCCACGCGGGCTGGTGGCCGCAATGCTTGCGCGCCAGTTCGTAGATCCGCCGCTCCAGCGGTTTGCGCAGCCGGAAGTAATCGCGCGACAGGGTCAGCACCGACCGCCCGACCACCGCGCGGAACAGCCATTCCGACAGCGTGACGGCGACCGAGACCATGCGGCCCGCGCCCCTGCCCGATCCAGTTCCCGATCCGGGCGCACGGCGCAGGATCTCCCAGCTTTCGATCAGGCCGAAGCCGCTGGTCACCTCGACGCGGGCGCCCTTCGGGCCGGTGGTGATGTTGGTGGTGATGCGGGTGCCCGCCAGCCGCTCGAAGGCCTCGCGCAGGCGGCGGTAGGCGTCTCCGCTGGTCTCGCGGTTGGTGGCGACCAGCAGGTCGTGCGCTTTCAGGTGCAGCGTGCGGCTGACCGTGCGGCCCGCGTTCAGCGCCGCGACCAACTGGCTGACGCAATAGATCAGGATGTCCTTGTCGTGGATCGTCGCCCGGCCCTTCACGCTGGGGGTGATCTCGACCGACGCGCCGTTGTGGGTGTAGGACAACACGCTGCGGTCGGGCCGGGTCGCCAGCGAGAAGATCGGATGTTCCATCGACGCGAGGTCGTCCTTGGGCAGCCCCGCGAACACGTCGCAGACGAAAAAGTCCCCCGTGGGATGCCTGTCCGGTAGCAAGCCGCCTGCGCCGCTCATATGCCTGTCCCTGCGCCGCCCGGGGCGGCTGTTCTGCTCGTGGGTGCCTCTTTGCGCGGGTTGGTCCCGCGACTCGGGCGTATCGTGGTTTCAGTGACACCCACCCTAGAATTATCCACAGGACCCGTCCAGCACCCGGCGCGCCCCGGTTCGGGGGATCGGAGTCGCTGCAACGTGGGTTCGGAGTCGGGCGTTCGGGGGTTCAGAGTCGCCCGGCCCCGATGCAACAGCCCGCCCGCCCCGCAAAACAAGGGCTTTCCACGATCATGCCGGACACCGTAACTAGAAGATAACAGGATTCTAACGGCTGGATTTTTTTCGGGCTCCCCGATCCTGTGCCCCGATCCGGCGGCAGCGCCCGGTCAAACCCTTCGGATTTGCTTAGAAAATCTCGTTTTGTGCGTGATTTCCTTCCATATGCCGCGTTTTTGCGTATACTGGCGAAAACCGCGCACATCGGCGCGGAATGACAAAGACGACAGGCATCTTCCAGAACGGGACAGGATCACATGGCATCGGCAGAGCAGCCTCCGTATTTCAACATCTCCCCCGACGCGGCGCTGGCCGATCTGGGCGCGCCCACCGGCAGCGGCGACTTCGCCGCCATCGCCGAGGCCTGCGCCCGGGGCCGGGCCGATCTTGCCAGCCGCGGGCTGGAAGAGGACGGCCGCAAGCCGCTGCGCCTGTTCTCGACATGGGAGATCACCCGCTACCTGATCCCCGTCGCCACCCCGCATTTCCGCCGGGTGCTGAAAGCCAACCCGAACCTGCCTCAAGGCACCAGCGAGACCGAGGGCGGCGCCAAGTGGTTCACCCTCGACGAGGTGCTGCGCCTGCGCGCCCATTTCGCGACCGAGGGGTCGAAGGCGAAGGAATACCTGCCCTACCGCCCCAAGGGGCAGCCCGCGAAAATGATTGCGGTGGCGAACTTCAAGGGCGGCGTCGGCAAGACCTCGACCTGCGCGCATCTCGCGATGTCGGCGGCGCTCGACGGCTACAAGGTGCTGGTGATCGACCTCGACAGCCAGGGCTCGATGACCTCGATCTTCGGCGGCAGGGTGGCCGATGAATGGGGCACCGTCTTTCCGCTGCTGGCGCGCCACTACGGCACCCACCTGCGGCGCGAGAACCAGACCCGGATCGAGCGCGGCGACCCTCCCCTGCCCCTCGACGAGACGCTGACCGAGGCGATGTCGATGACCGCCGGCCAGCTGATCCAGAACACCCACTGGCCCAACATCGACCTGATCGGCGCACAGCTGAACCTGTACTGGGCCGAGTTCCAGATCCCGGTCTGGCGGATGCAGGCGCGCGGCTGGAAGCTGTGGGACGCGCTGACCGACCGGCTGGAGGCCGACGGGGTGCTGGACCAGTACGATATCGTCTTCCTCGATACCCCCCCTGCCCTCGGCTATCTCACGATCAACGGGCTGGCCGCCGCCGATATCCTGCTGGTGCCGCTGGGCGCGTCCTTCCTGGAATTCGACAGCACCGGCCGGTTCTTCGACATGCTGCATTCGACCTTCTCGTCGATCGAAGAGGGCGAGAACGTCGCCGCCCGGGCGCTGGGGCGGGCGGAGATGGCCTTTGAATGGGACGCGGTGCGCGCGGTGCTGACCCGCTACGACGGCGCGCAGCAGGCGGAACTCGCGGCGCTGATGCAGGCCTATCTGGGCCAGACCCTCTCGCCGCACCGGCAGGATTTCACCGCGCTGATCGGGCAGGCGGGCGAGCAGGTGTCGGGGATCTACGAGGCCGATTACCGCGACTTCAACCGCGAGACCTATGTGCGCGGCCGCGAGGCCTTTGACGAGACATACGCCGCCTTCAAGCGGCTGCTGTTCGGGATCTGGCGGCGCGACGAACTGGCGGCGAAAGGCGCGGTGCAGGGCAGCGATCAGACCGAGGCGGTGGCGTAAATGTTTCGCGCGCGAAACATTTGCGGCCAGAATTTGGGTGGCCAGAACCTGGGTGGGCAGGGGGCTCTGCCCCCGTCGCGCGGCCGCGCGACTCCCCCGAGGTACTTTCAAAGAGAAGAAGCAGCGCGCGCTGCGTTGACCGGGGCTTGGGGCCTGCCGGTGCAGGATGGGGTTTTCGGAGGCTGACATGGCGAAACGTAGACGGCTGAGCCCGGCGCAAAGCGACTATCTCGAGACCCAAACCGCGGCGTTAGAGACGAGATCCATGCCGCTGGGGCGGGCGCCCATCGCGCAGGTAGCGGGCGAGGCCTCGACCACCGCCGCGCTCGAGGAACTGGCGGGCACGCTGCGCGAGGCGCGGGCGCAGGGCCGGATGATCGAGGCGGTGCCGCTGGAGCGGATCGAGGCGGGCTATCTGGTGCGCGACCGGCTGGCGGCGGATGACGAGGAACTGCAGGCGCTGATGGAAAGCCTGCGCGCGCGCGGCCAGCAGACGCCGGTGGAACTGGTCGATCTGGGGCAGGGGCGCTATGGCCTGATCTCGGGCTGGCGGCGGCTGACCGCGCTGGGGCGGCTTCTGGCGGAAACCGGCGACGACCGGTTCGCCACCGCGCTGGCGGTGCTGCGGCGCCCCGAGACCGCGGCCGACGCCTATGTGGCGATGGTAGAGGAAAACGAGATCCGCGTCGGGCTGAGTTACTACGAACGCGCGCGGGTCGCCGCGAAGGCGGTGGAGCAGGGCGTGTTCGAGACTGAGAAGAAGGCGCTGCTGTCGCTTTACGCCTCGGCCAGCCGGGCGAAGCGGTCGAAGATCCGGTCCTTCCTCGAACTCTACCACGCCGCCGACGACCTGCTGCGGTTCCCCTCGGCCATCGGCGAACGGCTGGGCATGGCGCTGGCCAAGGCGCTGGATGGGCGCGGCTCGCGGCAGGAGGCGCTGCGCGCCGCCCTGGACGCCTGCGCGCCGGACAGCGCCGCGGAAGAACAGGCGGTGCTGGAGGGGATGCTGACGGTGTTCGAACAGGACGAGGCCCGCGCCGCCGCGCCGGAGCCAAAGCCTGTGCCGCCCGGGGCGCCCGGGACGGTGGAGGGCGTAAAGCCCGAAGCCGCACCCGCCGCGCCGCGCAACTGGGTCGCGCCGGGGATCTACGCGCGCTGGGACGGCCGCAAGCTGGAACTGGACGGGCAGGGGATGACAGATGCGTTCCACGGCCGGCTGATGGACTGGATCCGCGCCAACACCTGACTGCAAATGTTTCGCGCGCGAAACATTTGGGGCCCGGATCAGGCCCCACGGAACGAGAAAGGCCCCGGCTGACACCGGGGCCTTTTCGCGTGAAAGCGCAGCCGGCGGGACGATCCCCGCCAGTGCAGCGTCACTTCTTGGGCTTGCGGCCGAGGCCGATCTTCTTGGCGGTTTCCGCGCGCTTCGCCGAATAGCTGGGGGCGACCATCGGATAGTCTTTCGAGAGGCCCCAGCGCTCGCGGTATTCCTCGGGCGACATGTCGTAGGCGGTGCGCAGGTGGCGCTTGAGCGTCTTGAACGACTTGCCGTCCTCGAGGCAGATGATCGCGTCCGGGGTGACCGACGCGTCGATCGGCACGGCGGGCACCAGCGGCGCGTCCGCCACGGTTTCTTCTTCTTCGACATCGGGAGCAACGCCCGCCAGGCCGGCCAGAGTGGAGTGAACAGTCTGGATCAGGTCGGGAAGGTCGGCTTGCGCCATCTGGTTGCGCCCGGCGTAGGCGGCCACGATCTCCGAGGTCAGCGCCAGGATCTCGTCGCCGGCGCCAGCCATGTCTTCGATGATTTCTGTCATGTGGGGTCCTTGTCTTGAGTGGTGGCCAAATAATAACAAATTGTCATCACGGCAATAAGGGCTATTTAACCAAGTTAACCCTTTGTTCAACAAAATATTTACGTGATCAGAGCATGATTTCTCGCGACGGGCGAGAATGCGCCGGCGCAATACTTCATTTTGGATATGATCCATGGCAACAGAATACTGTGAGTCGCCGTTCGTGATCCGGTCCGGTCAGTTGAACAGGCGGCGCGACAGATGACGAAAAAGGCAACGTGCGGCCCGAAGGCGCGACAGCTCTTCGACGTCGCGGTACAGACGCCACGTGGCGCGGGTCGCGGCAAGTTTTCCCGCCGACAGGGAACTTGCCCGGACATGATACCAGCCCAGGGGTTCGGGCACCGCGTGGGCGCGGTCGGTCCGGCGCAGAAGCGTCAGCCACAGCCCGTAGTCCTGCCGCATCCGCAGGTCCGGCATCGGCACCCGGCCAAGGGCCGCGCTGTCGTAGACCGCGGTGAGGCAGCCGATCACGTTGCCGTTCAAAAGCTCGGCATGGCTGACAGAGGCGGGGACGGTGACCTGCCGGGTGCGCCCGTCGCGGACGCGCCAGAACCCGGCATAGGTGAACGCCGCGCCGGTCTTCTGCATGAACCCCACCTGCCGCGACAGCTTGTGCGGCACCCATTCGTCGTCGGCGTCGAGAAACGCGATGTAGCGGCCCCGCGCCGCCTCCAGTGCCCGGTTGCGGGCGCGGGCGGCGCCGCCGTTGGTTTCGCAGCGCAACACCCGGATGCGCGGATCGCCGGCCGCCAGCCGGTCTGCCAGCGCGGCGCTGCCGTCGGTGGAAGCATCGTCGCTCAGAAGCAACTCCCAGTCGGCAAAGTCCTGCCCGCGGACCGAGGCGACGGTCCGTTCGAGCGTCTGCAAGGCATTGAAAACCGGAGTGATAACGGTAACGGTGGGGGTCACGGGCGGTCCCGTTGGTCTGGCGTGCCGGTTTGACTTGGACCCCGGCCACGGCTAAGCCCGCACCAAGGCCAATGAGCCCAATTAACGTATGGAGTTGGTTATGACCACGCCTTTCGAACCCGTTCAGGTCATTGCGGAAATCGGCTGCAACCACAAAGGCGACATGGACATCGCCAAAGAGTTGATCCGCGTCGCCGCCGGTGTGTGCAAGGCGGACATCGCCAAGTTCCAGAAGCGGACCAATCGCGAACTGCTGACGCCCGAGGAATACGACCGCCCGCACCCGGTGCCGGAGAATTCCTATGGCGACACCTATGGCGCGCACCGCGAATTCCTTGAATTCGACACCGAACAGCACCGCGAGCTGATCGAGGAGTGCAAGGCCAACGGCATCAAGTACTCGACCTCGGTCTGGGACCTGACCTCGGCCAAGGAAATGTCGGCGCTGAACCCGCCGCTGCTGAAGATTCCCTCGGCCACCAACCAGCATTTCGAGCTGCAGGGCTACCTGTGCGAGAACTACGCGGGCGAGATCCACGTCTCGACCGGCATGTCGACCGGGGACGAGATCAAGAACCTCGTCGAGTTCTACGAGGAACGGGGCCGGGCGCAGGACCTCGTGGTCTATAGCTGCACCTCGGGCTACCCGGTGGCCTTCGAGGACATCTGCCTGTTCGAGATCGCCAAGCTGATGGACATCTACGGCCCCCGCGTGAAGGGCATCGGCTTCTCGGGCCACCACCTTGGCATCGCCGCCGACGTCGCCGCGCTGGCGGTGGGCCAGATGAAGCAGGCGGAAGGCAAGGGCAAGTTCAGCCACATCGAACGGCACTTCACCCTCGACCGCACGTGGAAGGGCACCGACCACGCCGCCAGTCTCGAACCCGACGGGATGCGCCGCCTGTGCCGCGACCTGAAGAACGTGAACCTGGCCCTGACCAACAAGGATCAGGACATTCTGCCGGTCGAGCAGGTGCAGCGCGACAAGCTGAAATGGGTCAAGGAACGGCACGGGGACCTGGTTGCCGAGTGATCCCGGTTTCGCTGCGGGACTGACCGTCGCCATCTCGACGCTGGGCGCGCGGGCCGACGGGATCGTCCTGCCGCCGCCCGAGCCCTCTATTTTCTACGACATCTTGGTGCAGCGCCCTGGCGCTGCATCTTCGTTAGAGGGCCCGAATGCAGGCCCGGATACGCGTCTGGGTGCGGGCCGCGACGACGTGCGCGTGCTGCCGCTGCAGGGGCAGGGGGTCGCCGCCAGCCGCAACGCGGCGCTGGATGCGGCGCGGACCCCGTATCTGCTGTTCGGCGATGACGACGTGACGCTGGATCTGGCCGGGGTGCGCCGGCTGTGGGCGGTGCTGCGCGACGACCCGGCGCTGGCGGTGGTCACCGGGCGGCGCACCGGGCCGGTGCCGGCGCGCTATGCGGGGCAGGGGCATCCGCTGCGGCTGTGGAACGCGGCGAAGACGGCGACGCCCGAGATCCTGCTGCGGGTGGCGCCGGTGCGCGCGGCGGGGGTGCGGTTCGACACCGGCTTCGGCATCGGCGCGCCGCATCCGCTGGGAGACGAGTACGTGTTCCTGGCCGATGCGCTGAAAGTGGGACTGAAAGGGTGGTTCGCGCCGATCGTGATCGGGCACCACCCGGCGGAAAGTACCGGCGCCGACTGGTCCGATCCGGTGCTGCTGCGGGCGCGGATGGCGGTGCTGCGGCGGGTGTTCGGGCCGCTGGCGGGGCCGATGCGGCTGGCCTTCGCGTTAAAAAACCGTCGCCGGCTGCGAGGTGCGCCGGGGGGCGTCCTGGGTTTCGCGCTGGGGCGGGTTCCGGATCGCTGATCATCGTGGTTGTGGTGTGTTGCATGACCGATGCCGACGCTAGCTTTTATGGAGTCAAATGTTGCGTAGTGGCCATCGCGAGTTGGATAAAACAGCATGTCGGCATGTCAGCATGCCAATATTGTCGGGCTGGGACGATCGGTGTTAGCCGCGCGAGAAAGTGGGCAAGGGTGAAGCGAGGCTGAAATGACGAGTGCATGCGTCTCGGAACCTACACCGTGCTAGGTTGGCTTGGACTGCCTTACGCTGTGCCTTCGAAGCGCTGCTGCTTCTGATGATCGCAATCTGTTGTTCGGCTACATTCGAGACCGAGGGTTCGCGATGTGGATAGCTTTAACGCTCGGTCCCGGGATTAATTGCTCAACGGCGAGAGCTTCTGCCCGCTCCGGAAAGCGTGATCCAGATAGATCACAGGCCCGCCATGCATTAACAATCAACCGGGGCCACCCACTGGGGGCAATCAACCTCCTCAGGTTTGGCCCCGGGGGCTATAGTCTGTCCTCGCCAAACAGGTCGTCAACGTGGACTGCCGACTCGAGCATGTCGGGGCGCCTCGCGGCGACGCAGTCGAACAGGATCTGGCCCAGGGCCACGCTGAGGATGCGGTCGTGGATCTCGGAGCTTCCTTGGAATCCTTCGCTGCCGGGCAGGGCGACGTGCAGGTCGGACATCTTGCTGAGCGGTGACGATGTCGCGCTGGAGATCGCGACGACATGGGCGCCCGCATCCTTCGCCGTCCGCGCGGCCCAGACGACGCTTTTGGAGCGGCCCGAGTAGGAGACGATGATCGCCAGGTCCCCGGGGCGCATCATCCCGGCGACGGAGACCTGCGTGTGATGCTCCTGGCTGAACTGGACAGGCAGGCCAAGTCGCATGAGGCGGAGATAGAGCGCCGAGCAGACTGCGGCGGATTCGCCGGCGCCGAAGAAGCCGATGCAGCGTGCGGCCAGAAGCCAGTCAACCAGCTGGTCGAGTAGTCCGGGTTGGGACAGGCTGCGCAGGAAGGGATCAATCCGTTGCCCGAGGTTCGACAGAACGTCCCGGGCCATGCCCGCTGGGGTCGACGCGTCGGCATTGGCCGGGGAGAATCTGCCCCCGGATGTCTTGGCCTCTTCCAGCAGCGAACGCCGCATGTCCTTCAGCCCGCTGTAGCCAAGTTTGCGGGATAGGCGGTCGATGCTGGATCGGCTGGCGCCGGATTTCTCGGACAGGTCAGAAGAGGTCATCGACCCGAGCGTCAGCGGATCGATTGCGATAAGCTGCGTCAGGATCCGGCGTTCGGTCGGGAATAGCTGAACGGTTTCAGCACGTTCCGCCAGCCCCATCCCTGCGGTCCGGGCGTTTTCAGTATCTGCAGACGTCGCCCCATGAGACAAAACGAGCCCTCCCACACAAAATTTACTATTGCGGTACATTACGTCTCGTATAGTGTCCCATCATGGCCTGAAGGAGGCAATGCGTAAAGACTGCGCAGCGCGGCCAGATTCGCATGGAGGAGAAAAAACCATGAAATTTCAATCGCTCACGAGCGTTCTTGCCATCGTGTCCGGATTGGCGATTGCCGGCCCCGCTATGGCACAAAATGGCCCACTGACCATCGGGGTGTCCGTCGTGGACATGGGTAACCCGTTCTTCGGCGCGATTGCCGACGGAATTGACGGGGCCGTCAAGGAGCTGGGCGGGGAGGGTGCGACTGCGACCATCGTGTCTGGCGACTACGACCTGGCCCGTCAGTCGACCCAGTTCGATAACTTCATCCAAGCCGGTGTCGACATGATTATCGTCTCGGCCGTGGACAGCCAAGCCATCGGCGCCGCGGTGAACCGCGCCCAAGAGGCCGGCATCCCGGTCGTCGCCGTCGACAACACTGCCGACGGGGCGGGCGCAACCATTACCACCGACAACGTCACTGCCGGTGAACAGGCGTGCCAGTACATCGCCGACGCGCTTGGCGGCGAGGGCAACGTCATCATCGTCAACGGCCCGCAAGTGTCCGGAGTGATCGACCGGGTGGAGGGCTGCAAGTCCGTCCTCGACGGCTACGACGGCATCACCATTCTGTCCGACAACCAGAACGGCATCGGGACGCGGGATGGCGGTCTCGAGGTGACGACCGGTCTGCTGATCGCCCACGCGGATGTCGACGCGATCTTCACCATCAACGATCCCTCGGCCATCGGTGCCGACCTTGCCGCGAAGCAGCTGGGGCGCGAGGGCATCATCATCACCACCGTCGATGGCTCGCCCGACATCGTAGACGCCCTTGGCGGCGACACCATGATCGAGGCCTCGTCGGCGCAGCTTCCCCGCGACCTGGCCCGCGCCGCTCTCGAGGCGGGCCTGAAGCTGATGAACGGCGAGACCATCGACGAGCCGGTCACGCTCGTCTCGCCCGAGCTGATCACCCGCGAGAACGTCGGGGATTACCAAGGCTGGGACGCCGCCGAGTAGCGCGCGTTCTACGTTTCCCCGCTCGGTCTCTCTCTCCCGGTCGGGCGGGGAATATCCTGTCGGTCGTATCGCGCGACTGGCGCATCTTTCGATCCGAAAACCATCCCAAGGACTGTCATGCCCATTGTGCCGCTGAACCAGATGCTGACCCATGCTTCCGACAACGGCTATGCCGTCGGGGCCTTCGTCAGCATGAACCTCGAAGTCATCCAGGCGGCCATTGCCGCCGCCGAGGCGGAAGATTCGCCCGTCATCATCCGTATCCACCCGGACAGCCGGGAAATCACGCGGTTCGATACGCTGACCACGATCGCCAAGCACCTGGCCGGCATGGCCCGTGTGCCGGTGGGCTTGAGCCTCGACCACGGCGAGACTGTCGGCGACACGATGGACGCTATCCGCGCTGGGTGTACCAGCGTGATGTTGGACGCCGCCGAGGAGCCGCTGGACGACAACATCGCCGCTGTGCGCGAGGTGGTGAACTTCGCCGCGCCGCTCGGTGTCATGGTCGAGGCTGCTATCGGCCACATGGAACACGGCGCGGTGCAGGGAGAGGACGACCTGGCCGACGTCGAACAGGCGGTGCGGCTGGTCAAGGAAAGCGGCGCGACGATCCTTTCGCCGGCGATCGGGAACGTGCACGGGTCGGCCCACGGCGAGGAAAAGGCGACGCCGTCGCTGGCCATCGACCGCATCCGCGCCCTGAGCGAGGCGACGGGCGTGCCGATCTGCCTGCACGGGGGCTCGGGCACCCCGCCCGCGATGATGAACGATGCGGTGACGGCCGGCGTGGCGATGGTCATCCTCTTCTCTGACATGATTACCGCCTTCAACAGGGGCATGAAATCCGTCTACGATGCGAACTCGGACGGCATCGCGATCATCGACGCGCTCGTTCCTGCGCAGAAGGCCGCACAGGCCGTGATCGCCGAAAAAATGTCGGATCTCGGATCCAAGGGGCGGGCAGGCGCTTTCCTCGAATGGCAGAAGGCGCAGGGCTGACCCAATGGCCACGCAGCAGGCGATCCTCGTCGGCATCGACATCGGTACGACGAACGTCAAGGCCGTGGCGATTGACACTGCAGGACGGGTGCTGGGTGTCCATCGCAGGCCGATGGTCATCCGCAGCCCCGCGCCCGGCGCGACGGAGTTCGATCTTGATGCCCTGTCGGCAGCCCTGCTGGACCTTCTGAAGGATACGGTCGCCGGGCTAGAAGCCGCAGGGCACGGCCCGGACCGGATCGCGGCGATCTCGGTCGCCGCGATCGGCGAGAGTTTCGTCGGCCTCGATGAAGACGACCGGCCGGTCCTGCCCTGTCCTACGTGGTACGACCGCCGGACCGCTCCATTCCGGTCCGGGACGGGCCTGTCCGCCGAGGTCTGGTTCGACACGACCGGCATGGTCGACGATGACATCTACACGATATGGCGGATGATTTGGTGGCAGCGCGAGGACCCCGACGCCTTTGCCCGTACGCGCCGCTGGTTTTCGGTGTCGGACTACGCGCTGTTCCGGTTGGGTGGCGCACACGTGGCGAACCCCAGTCTTGCCGCGCGCACCGGGCTGACGGACCGCCACAGGCTGGACTGGTCCGACGATCACCTGCGGATCGCCGGGGTCTCGCGCGACGCGATGCCCCGGATTCTACCCCAGGCGAGTGTTGCGGGGCAGATGTCGGACGAGGTCGCGGCGGCCACCGGGCTGCCGCGCGCCACGGCGCTGGTGAATGCGGGCCATGACCATCCTTGCGCTGGGTTCGGGTCGGGGATGACCACGCCGGGCCGTTTCGTTAACTCGGCCGGCACGGCGGAATCCCTGATCACCCTGGTCGACGCGCCGCTGGACCATGCCGGCACCGGCGGGGGAGAATACGACTGTTATCCCCACGCGGTGCCCGGCCAGTTCCTGCTGTCGGGACACATCCCGACCTCGGGCGCGGCGATTGACTGGATGGCGGCACGTCTTGGCGGGGCAGGGGACGACGCGGCGGCCGCGGCGCCACCCGGGGCGCGGGGCGTGCGTGTCGCGCCGTACCTGCAAGGTTCCGGTTCGCCGTGGAACCGGCGGGACCTGCGCATGCGGATCGACGGCATCGACGTCGGCACTGGCGGCGGCGACCTGATCCGCGCGACCTACGAGGGCCTGTCGGCCTGGCTGTCGATCTCGGTTCAGCGTTTCGTCGACCAGACCGGGCACGACCCGACCGAGCTGCTGCTAACGGGGGGCGGATCGCGCCACGTGACCTACGGCCGCATCAAGGCGGCGCTTCTGGACCGCACGCTCGTCGTCGCGGACGTGCCCGAGGCTGCGGGGGTCGGCGCGGCGCTGGTCGGCGGTCTTGCCATCGGCCTGTGGGACACGGCCTATCAGGTCGTGCCGCAGGGCGCGGCGGACGTGCACCGGATCGACCCCGACCCCGTGTTGCGCGCGGCCTATGCCGACCTGAGGCACGAGCTGCAGGATTTCGTGACACCCTGACATAGCGGCCGCGGGCATCCGTCCGCGCCGGGGAGAGGCGGCCCGAAGGCCGCAGAGGAGGAGATACCATGCCGTCAGACGCCGGCCAAACAGCGCCACCCTCGTCAGGGGCGCCCAGCACAATGGACAGGATGCGCAGCAGCTTAGCGGCCATGGGAATGCTGCCGGTGCTGATCGCGCTGTGCGTCGCCTTCGCCGCCGCGAACGGCCGTTTCGCAAGCTTGCAGAACGCGGTCGTCATCCTGCAACAGGCCTCGATCAACCTCGTGCTGGCCTGCGGTATGACCTTCGTGATCCTGACAGGCGGTATCGACCTGTCGGTGGGCGCGATCCTTGCCGCCGCGGCGATGGCGGGACTGATCGTGTCGCTCGACCCGGGCTTCGGGATGCTTGCGATCCCTGCCGCGCTGCTCGTCGGAACCGGGTTCGGCATCGTCAACGGCGTGTTGATCGCGGGCGTCCGGCTGCCGCCTTTCATCGTGACGCTGGGCGGGCTGACCGCCATTCGTGGCGTTGCCCGCCTGATGGGCGGCGACCGCAGCGTCTACAACTCGGATCTGTCCTACGCGGTGATCGGAAACGGCACGATCTTCGGCATCCCATGGCTTGTCGTTATCGCGTTAACGGTGGTGGTCGTGTCCTGGTTCATTCTGAGGCGGACGGTTTTCGGGCGGTATGTCTACGCGATCGGCGGCAACGCCGAGGCCGCCCGGCTGTCGGGAATCAAGGTCGGAATCATGCTTGTCGTGGTCTATGCGTTGTCGGGTTTTTTCGCGGGGCTTGGCGGCGTGATGGCCTCGGCCCGGCTTTACGCCGCCAACGGCCAGCAACTGGGCCTGATGTACGAACTGGACGCCGTTGCGGCGGTGATCCTGGGCGGGGCGTCGCTGTTCGGCGGCGCCGGGTCAGTCTGGGGCACGCTGATCGGTGCTTTGATTATCGCCGTGCTGACGAACGGGCTGATCCTCGTCGGCGTCTCGGACGTCTGGCAGTACATCACCAAGGGGCTGATCATCATCGGCGCCGTCACGCTCGACCGCGTCCGCAACCGTCGCTGAACCGGGAGGAGACACCATGACCACCACCCCCCTTGTCGAGATGCGCGACATCTCGTTGTCCTTCGGCGGTGTCCACGCGGTCCGCGACGTCTCGGTCGATCTGCACCCCGGCGAGGTCGTGGGTGTGCTTGGCCACAACGGCGCGGGAAAGTCCTGCCTGATGAAGATCCTGTCGGGGGCCTACAGGCGCGACGAGGGCGACATCCTTGTCGACGGAAAGGTGGCCCGGATCACCAACCCGCGCGAGGCGCGCGCCCACAACATCGAGACGATCTACCAGACTCTGGCGCTGGCAGATAACCTCAACGCGGCCGCGAACCTGTTTCTGGGGCGCGAGCTGCGCACTCCGTTCGGCACCCTGCGGAGTGCGGAGATGGAGGAAGAGACCCGGCAAATCATGAACCGGCTCAACCCCAACTTCCGCAAGTTCGGGTCGCCGGTGGCGCACCTATCCGGCGGCCAGCGCCAGTCCGTTGCCATTGCCAGGGCAGTCTATTTCAACGCCCGGGTGCTTATCATGGACGAGCCGACGGCGGCCCTCGGCGTCGAGGAAACCCGCATGGTCGGCGAGCTGATCGAGGAGCTGAAGTCGCGCGGTATTGGCATCTTCCTGATCGACCACGACGTTCATCAGGTCATGCGCCTGTGCGACCGGGCGAGCGTGATGAAGAACGGCAGTCTCGTCGGCACTGTCCGCACGGACGACGTGACCGAGGATGACCTGCTGGAAATGATCATCCTTGGGAAGACTCCAAAGGGCAGGGCGGTCGCGTAGCCAGCGAGGGGCGGTATCGCTAAATCAAGAGACGACGAACCTGCTCATGCCTGGCGCCCCTGCACAAGGCATGAGCACACCCGAAGACCTGTGTCGGAATGAGCATTCCGAGGTTCCTGCGTAGCTGAGCATTGGCCGACCACACTCTCTATACCCGCCCCGTCGAGACTCAAAAAGCGAACTTGGGTACCTCGACGCGTGCAATCTGAGACTCCGCAGCCCGGCGCCCTTAGCTCGCTCATGGCGTCGGTGAGGGCCGCGCTGAAAACGCTCGGGGCATCATTTCTATGGCAGCGCCGTCAAGCCGCGCGTAAGTACGCCCCGGTTCTCTCGGGCTAGGGCTATGACGCTCACCTCCCACCAGTTCCTGGGCCCGTTATGCCGTGGATATTCTTCTGCAGAGCCACGGCCGGGCGTTCGCCGTCTCGTGGTGAAGGAAAATGCCCATTGTGTCGCTTATGGGCGCTCATGGTTGAAGTACTTCGGTCGGGCATGAACATGTCCGGCGGTCGCGCCAGCTTGCTCCCTTCGGAATCCAGGCCGCCTTCTGGTCTTGGCGTCCGCAGTTTAGGCGGCCTTTGGCTCTTTCTGCCCTAACGTAACGTAGGGGTTTGAAAGCCATCATGTTTCACTTGCGCGCGATAGCGAGAAGTATAGGTAGGGCAGGGTCTTGCTAGGATTGCGGGAGCAACGGGAACTCACTGCGTCCGGCTCATCAAAAGCCCGACCGAACTGCGCTAACACCCTGTTCATGCCTATTGGAATGCTCGTTGCGATATCGTAGTCACTCTCATATCCGGCCTCCGATCCGCTTGTGCGTGTGCTGTTCATGCCTTGTGGCTCTGCATAAGGCATGAACAGCCACTGGTCCGGTAATTCGCCGTTCAGGAAAGCCCTGCGACGACGTTCCTTGATATCCACGCATATGGCCGCCGTACCGAAGAAGTACGTTGGCTACGTGCGGGTCTCCACGAGAAGGCAGGCAACCGAAGGGATCAGCATGGAGCTTCAAAAGGAACAGCTTCGCAGATGGACAGATGATGGCAAAGCCGAGCTACTGGATATCATCGAGGACAGCTCTCCTGCGGGCGCCACCCTGTCGCTTCGGCCGAAGTTGCAAGATGCACTGGATCGCGCGCAGGCCGAGGGAGCCCGGATCCTGGTTTCGAAAGTTGACCGGCTGGCCCGGAACGTCGAAGTCGCGGACGAGATCTCCAGCAGGAGCATCCGCGTCTTCAGTGTTGCAGAGGGAAACTGCTGGAAGCGCAGGCTCCGGGAGTTGGTCGATGCGGCCCAGAAAGCGAATGAAGAGAGTAGCCAGCGCCAGAAGGAAGCAAACGCGAGACGCCGCGCCAAAGGCGAGACGCTCGGCAACAAGAACATGGCAGCCGTTTCACCGCTTGGCTCCGCATCGAACCGGCGGCGCGCCGAGGAAAAGTATCGCGAGCTTGCGGATGCGATCGCGGCCAACCCCGAGTTGGAGGACCTGAAGTGGCGCGAGCGTTCCGAACGCTTGAATGATCTCGGCATCATGAACCAGATTTCCCGGCGCAAGCGCGCGGCCTGGACGAAGGGCTCTCTGCGCAAGCCATGGGAAGTGGCGCAGGCGCTGCTGGAAGCGGATCGTGCGTCCCGGGAGGCTGTTGGAAAGCCATCGCCGACGTCTGCGCCCCATCCGACGCCGCGCGTTTCACTGACAGAAGCACGGCCTCTGACTGCTGAAGAAGTGGCCGATCTGGACCACATCATGCGAGTTCGGTCGCTTAAAAAAATCGACGTCAGAGATGAGCTGAAACTCGGGACACACGACATGTCTATCTGGATGTCGGCCAGGCAAGGCTGGAAGATAAAGCCGGAAGTGCTGCAGAAGCTGATCCCGTGGATCGACACGCACAAGAAGGCGATCTCCCGACCCTGATTGTGGACGTCTGAGAGTTCCCGGTGTTTACCAGAAAGGTGCGGAGCGCTGACGTGGTGCATGCGGACGCGCCAGTATGTTATGCCGCTTCCTGACGCGCACCTGATAATGTGTTGGCAGGATTTTTTTGTCGTGAGCGCCTGTGGGAAGACGGGAACACCCTCGACTGGTGCGCATGGGATCTGATGAAAGGCCGACAGACACGGATGAACGTGAGTGTGCTCATGCCCTCATGCCATCCGGAAAATTACACCTGCTCGACGAACATGCCCCAGAGGCAGGATATGTCGCCGGGAAGCTGGTGGGCCCATAAGGCATCCCCATCGCTTGCTAACGGTTTTCCTAGGACTTCGCATCGGGCGCCCCATCCACCGGTCCCGGGACGCGTCGCCATTCCTCACACCACATTCGGAGCTCTGTCGTGTGAACCCGGCGCACGTGACGAGCTCACGACCCGCCGCTACTTTGAAACGACACCGGTAGCAGGCATCTGTGCTGAACCAGACACGACCCTACATGTCGACGCAGACAGGGTCGCCTAACCGACCCCGGAAAGCGCGTCCCGAAAGTATCGCCAACACGCCGTGGAAACGAACAAACAAGAGATCGACGAAGCCCGCTTGGACGTGCGCGCCTACATGGAGCACGGTCACGCGTCGTCCTGATCCATCTCTCGCTCTGCGGCCAGATGGTGGCAGTAGCGGTGCCACATCTTCTTCACGGATTCCTTGGTCCAGGCGACAGGCGGTCCATTCATGCGCGTCTTGTTGAACACACCGAGCGCATTCAAGTGCTCGGCTCTTGCCGCCTGAGTCATCGCAACGACTTCCGGGTGCGTGTCGAAGTACCGGAACATCGACCTGTCGCGGTCCTGTGCGCGCAGGGAATGTGCGATGGCCCCACGCGCCTTGGTCTCGCGACTTCCCAGCACCTGCGTGACCTTCCCGGCTCCCGGTTTCTTGGCACGCCGCAGCTTTCCACTCGCCTGCTTGCTATACAGTTCACGCCGGGCTTTCCGGAGCAGTCTGTCGACTTCGCGGTAGGGAATGCGCCCCTTGCCGACGACATGGACGTGGACGCCCTCAGACTTCAGCAGGCCGAGGACATCGAGACCGCGTGCGAGGCGGTCCACCTGGGTCACGAGGATATCCGCACCCTCAAGCTTTGCGAGACGAATGGCTGCCAGCAGGTCCTGTCGCAACTCCGGCTTCCCGCCGCCGGATGCGACATTGGTATGGATGGCCAGAAGAGCACCATCAACGTCACGGACGTAGCCACGGATGGCGTCTGCCTGCCCCTCGAGACTGAGGCCGCCCCCCGCTTGCGAGGGGGTCGAGACGCGCGTGTAGCCAACAAAGACGTCGCGCAACTGCTCCGTCGGCGCACCGCCACTCCCCCCGATCTGCGTCGAAAAGCGTGCATCGGGTTTTCCTCCCCAGACATACATATCCTTATTATCTTTCATGCGCTTAACCTCTTCTCGGGGGCGGGCCAGAGCTCGTACCACCCGGCCGCTTTCTCAGTTATAGCGGTCTGGTCGTCGCGATGCGTGTGGGACGTGCAGGATCTAGCCTCAGGGCCGCCCGCTCGGCGGTGACATCTTGCAGGTGGCTCGCTGACGCCTTGCCCGCTCACGAGGGGTTCTATCGGTCGTGCAGAATGGCCCCTGCGTCGCCATGGTTGGCGCTCCAGATCCGCGGCTTTCGGTCCGTCCATCGACGACCGGACGTCGGCCACCCCCATTTTCGGCCACTGAGCGCCTTTTGCGCCTTGCCGCACCCAATCCCCTCCGCGAGCGCCAGGAGTCACCTGAAGGCCGCCACAGAGCCTCTGAGGGGCATCCAGCATGCGTTCATAGCCGGACCGGCGGTCAAGCTGACGACACCGGGAGAAAGGAGGAAGGATTGGCCGTCATAACAACGATTTAAGTGCACGACACGAACACATGAGGACCGTCTCGCAAGCGCTCAAGCTCATACGCGGATGTGGGTTGCAGATACTATGCTGAGCCCCGGCGGCGACGCCATCCAGCGCGTGCGATGACGCACACATCGCAACGTGCACCCCGCGCGATGGTTCATGTGGTCTCCTTCAGCGTTTCTATGGCAGCGCTTCATGTCGCTGTATCTGTAGAATCTCACATGACGACGCGGGGTGCGGGCGGCTTAGAGCGGCGACATGCAGGGAGATGTCGGTGACGCCGGGGTGCCCCTCGGTCGGTCCCTGTCCCGGCCCGCACCGCACCGAACCTGTCCATGGAAACGCGTGGAGGCCCGTGGGTTGGCCGGAACCTCTCCTGAGCCTGTCCTGTGCCTGTCCGTGTCCGCACGGGGCTGGAGCTGCACCCGCGTCCACAATCGACCCGGACCGGCTGGCCTAAAAGTGCTGTCCATTCCTCACCCCGGAGGAGGATGGCGCTTAAGGACCCGGAACCTGCCTTCCCTAAGCGCCGTTCACCGTAAGTATAATATACTCTTAGAAGGTATATATACTCTTACGATGGAAGGCGCTTAGCTCGCCTTCTGGTTGTCTCTCCGGGTCCATACTCTCCGGGTGCCAAAAAGACGCCGGGAATCCTGTCTCCAGGTCCCGGCGTTGAAGTGAGAAGCCTCTGGCACGCTTGGCTCCCGACACACATAGAAAGACGCGCCTCAGCGCTGCAACGTCTCGTGCCCACGTCGCTTCATTTTTGAGAATATCACTGGTGCTTCCGGGGAGCGAGCGGCGAGTGGCGGGAAATCGTTCCGTGGGTGGGCATGGGCCGGGGTTGGGGCTCCATGTGTGTCCGTGGGGTGGCGCCGGACTTTCCTGCCGACTTCTCCCGGCCCCTCTCTACGCACCTAGCACCCACCCGTCTCTGGCGTGCGTCTCTCCTAGCGCGTCCCGTCTATGAGCGATCTGTCTCCGGGTACGTCTCTCTCGTCTACGCGTACCCTCTACGGGTGCGTCTCTATCGGTCTATGCTCTGGGGCTCGCTGTGACGCGTCTCTGGTGCGTCCTCTGGGTGTGTGCGCTACCTGTGTTCGTCTGAGTGCTAGGTGCGCTCTACGGGCTTCTTATGCGCTCTGTTGGTCTGCATGGCCTGATTGGTCTGGCCTGGCCGGTATTAGCCTTTGTTTGTTGGTTGATATGCTTGTGCTGGGGGCGGGCCAGTGCTCATACCACCCGAGCGTGTTTTGGGCCTGCGTCTGCTGCTCGACCTGAGTGTCTGGGCTGCGTGTGTTGGTGCGTGCTGGGGCTGGGCCGGGTGCGCGTGTGAGTGCGTCCGTGTGTGCTTGCGCTCTGGGTGTCTGCTAACGAGTTTGGTCGCACTGGTGCGCGTGTGTTTGCGCTGGTCATGTCAACGTGTCGGTGACGATCTTCGGACATATGTCGGCCTGTTTTTCGTCCGCTGGTCGATGTGTCAACTTTCGCCGTTGGAAGCCCTTGTTTTGTTGACATATGGGCGCTGACGTAAACATGGATGTTTACGTTTTCGGGTGGCTATGTTGACACCTAAGTTGACAGTTACCCGGTCTAAGTTGACACCCATGTTGACAGATGTTGACGGATTGCGGGGTCTGTCAACATGGGTGTGGGTGCGGGATCGGCGGCCTAGAGGACGATGGCGAGCTGGTCCCGGTCGCGCTCTTGGTCGCACATGTCCCGGTAGATGTTGGGCGCGGTCTCTTCGACGAGAGTGGTCCTGTCCCATGCCGGCGCGCGGTAGTGGTCGTCGTATCTGCGGACCACGACAAGGGTGTCGCTGGGGTAGGTCTCCAGGTGCTCGATCAGTTCGGCGGTGGTCATGGTGCTCTCCTGTGCTCAAGGTCCGGGGTCGTCGGTGAGGCCGGGCTTCCACATGGGGTCGCGCCAATCGGGGAACTTCTTCGTGTCGCGGCCCAGAAGGATCTCTTCGCCGCCCATCCGGACGGAGATGACGGTGCTTTTCCACTCACCGTCAACCAGCTTGTAGGTGCGTTTGCCTTCGAGGGCGGCAATGACGACCTGTTTGCGGTCTTCGGTGTAGACGACATCCTCGGACCGGGTCATGCCGGCATCGAGGGTCTGGTAGGTCGTGATGACAAGCCGCGCGACAATGCAACGGGTGTTCGGGCGGTTCGGCTTCACTTTCAACGTCGCGAGAAATGACTGTTGGCGCGCCCGAAGACGCGCCAGCTTTGGGTTTCAGATCCGCACAGGGCCCATGTCAGCGCGATCCTACTTGCCGAAGATCCCGCGCAGCGCGGCGCGCGCGCGGTTCGTCATGCGCGGGTCCCTGTTGTCGGAGGCGTCTCGCAGTTCCTCGAGCCATCCGACCTCGTTCTCGCTGACGATGGTGCCGAAGATCGCCTCGATCGCCGCACGGTCGGTTTCCGCGTTCTTCTGTTCGAGCGCCAGCCGGAACAGGTACCGCGCGTCGCAGTCGAGGGCCTTGGCCAGCGCCGGCACGCGGTCGAGCGGCAGGCGCGACCTGCCGGCCTTGACCATCGACATCATGTTCGCGTGCACGAAGCCCGCTTCGACAGCGATCTGTGCCTGAGTCTTCACCGGCCGCATCCTCAGGATCTCGGTCTCGAGGAACTTCGCCAGCCGGCTGTCGGCGTAAGGGGCGGGAGGTTTCATGTGATCATCGCCTTTCGTGTCTGATCGTTACACGTCAGTTGTAGCGATGGCATTCACGGTAAGACGTTGGGATCCCGCCCGAAACTTGATTTCCCAAGGGCAGGGAAACCCCGGCCGGAAGGCCGGCCGGAGCTGGAAGCTTACGCAACGTAGAGCGACTTGGCGTTGACGAATTCCTTCATGCCGAAGCCGCCGTGCTCGCGGCCATAACCGCTGTCCTTTACGCCGCCGAACGGCATGTTCGGGATCGCGACGTTGAACTTGTTGATGCACACCATGCCGGTGTCGAAGTGCGCCGAGGCCAGTTCACGGGCGCGCTTCACATCCTTCGAGAAGATGCCGCCGCCCAGACCGTAGCGACTGTCATTGGCGATCCGCATCGCGTCATCGTCGTCCTTCGCCTTGATGACCGAGGCGACGGGGCCGAACAGCTCGTCGTCATAGGCCGGCTGGCCCGGCGCCACGTCGACCAGCACCGTCGCGGGGTAGTACGCGCCCTTCCGGTCCGGCACCGCGCCGCCACACAGGGCACGGGCGCCCTTGGCGATGCTGTCCTCGACCTGCTTGGCCAGGTCGTCGCGCAGGTCCTCGCGCGACATCGGGCCGAGGCCGGTGCCGTCGGCGGTCGGGTCACCCATCTCGAAGCTTTTCATCTTCTCGGTGAAGCGTTCGACGAAGGCGTCGTAATTCGCCTCGGTCACCACGAACCGCTTGGCGTTCACGCAGGTCTGGCCGTTGTTGTAGATCCGGCCGGTGGCGCAGGCCTCGACCGCGATGTCCAGATCCGCATCGTCCAACACGATGTAGGCGTCGTTCGATCCCAGCTCCATCACCGTCTTCTTCAGGTGCTTGGCGGCTTCTTCGGCTACCTTGCGACCGGCGCCGTCGCTGCCCGTCAGGGTGACGCCGCGCACCAGTTTGTGGGCGATGATGTCGTTCGACTGGTCGTGGTCGATCACCAGTACGGTGAACAGGTTCTTGGGCAGGCCCGCCTTTGCCATCAGGTCACGCAGGAACAGTCCGCTGCCGGTACAGTTGGCCGCGTGCTTCAGCAGCACGCCGTTGCCGGCCATCAGGTTGGCGATGGCATAACGGACCGCTTGGTAGGCGGGGAAGTTCCACGGCTGGATGCCGTAGATCACGCCCACCGGCGAATAGGTGACGACGCCGGTGCCGTCAGGGATGTCGCGTTCCTCGTCGGCCAGCTCTTTCGGGCCGGTGGCGGCTGTGAAGTCGCAGATCGCCGCGCACAGGTCGACCTCGTCACGGCTGTCGCCGATCAGCTTGCCGACCTCGCGGGTCATCAGCTGGGCGAACTCTTCTTTGTTGTCGCGCAAGGTATTGCCGATCGCCTTGATGACCTTGGAACGGTCGTCCAGCGATTTGAGCCGCCACGCTTCGAAGGCGGCGTGGCAGGCCTCGACCGCCTGATTCGCCTCGGCGTCGGACATTAGCGTGTAGGTGGCGATCTGTTCGCCCGTCGCGGGATTCACGGTCTTGATGTCGGTACCCATGGGGAGTTCTCCATTCATTGTATGGTTGCGAGCTCAACACCCGGGGGGCGCCCCGGTTTCATCGGCGACCGATCACGATCGGGCAACCGCGTCAGTAGGTGCCTGGCGGTCAGCCCGCGCACACGGTCGGCCGAGATCTCGCGCTTGCGCAACATCGATCGCAGACCATCAAAAAAGGAGACTTCAGTATCCAAACCTACCGGATCAGGGCGCTCTCCCTCAAATCCGGTAATCAGTCTTATGTTGCTTTCAAACGTTTCGCGCGCGAAACATTTGCGGCCGGGCGGGATCAGCCGCCCTCGACGAAGCGCATCAGTTTCGGCAGGCAGACCGTCTTCAGATCGTAGGTGTCGACCGCGTGCTGTCTCGCGGCGGCGCGGACGGGATTCTGCGCCTCGGGGTCGGACAGCACCTCGATCAGCTTGTCGGACCAGCCCTCGACGTCGAAGAAATCCATCAGATGCCCGGTCACCCCGTCCTCGATCGCTTCTTCCACCGGCGCGGTGCGCGAGCCCACCACGCAAGCGCCCACGGCCATCGCCTCGATCATCGACCAGCCGAGCACGAAGGGATAGCTGAGATAGGCGTGCGCCCGGCCGACCTGCAGGATCTTCAGGAAGTCGTCATAGACCACCCGCCCGGTGAAATGCAGCCGCGACAGGTCCAGCCGGTCCTTCACCTCGTCGAGGAAGATCTGCTTCCACGTCTGCCCGCCCGAGGGCGCGGGGCCATAGCCGGGTTCGTCGCCGCCCACCAGCACCACCTGCAGGTCGGGCCGCGCCTCCATCACCTTGGGCAGCGCCCGCATCAGCGTGTGATAGCCGCGATAGGGTTCGAGGTTGCGGTTCACGAAGGTCAGTACCTCGTCCCCGGCGGTCAGCAGCGGGCCGCCGGGCACCTTCCAGCTGGCGGCGGGATCGGGGGCGATGCGGGCGGTGTCGACCCCGTCGTGGCCGACGGTGATCTTGCGCTGCAAGTCCTCGGGGAAGGTTGAGGCCTGCCAGCGTGTCGGGCACAGCAGCGCGTCGGCGTCCATCGCGGCCATCATCAGGTGGGCGCGGCGGGCCATCGTGGCGATCCGGCCGTTCAGGTCGGGCGTCGAGAACTCGGGGTCGAAGCCGGTGTCGCGCCCCTCGGTCCCGTACAGGAATTCGGCATAGCCAAGGTGGCGGGCGTCGGGCCAGACCTCGCGCAGGAACAGGGTTTCGCCCCAGCTGATTGTGCCGAACACCACGTCGGGCGAGGTCCCCCGCCCCCGCAGTACTTCGGCGGCGCGGGCCACGGTGGCGCCGAGATCCGCGTATTGCGCGAAACTTCCGGCCAGCCCCTTGCCCGGCTGCATCTCGTGCCGATAGCGCGCGGCGGGCAGCTGGTCGGGGTTCTTGTTGCCCTCCCATGTCAGCACGCCGACCTTGTGGCCGGCCTTGATCAGGGCTGGGGCGAGATAGCGGAACTGGCCGGGGAAATTGCGGTGAACGAGAAGGATGCGCATGGGGCCTGCGGGATCGGGACGGGTCAGCGGGTCCTTGATGGCATGGCGCGGCGCGGGGCGGAAGGCGCAGAGCTGTTCGGGCGGCTATTTGGTGAAGGGATGCAAGCGGGGGATTCAGGCGGGGACGGTGGTGCGGGGCCTGACGGGGGTCAGAAGTCCTGAAACCCCTCTTCGTCAAGGATCGGGGCGGCGGTGGTCTCCTACGCCATCGCGGCGTTCTGCTGGGTCACCTGATCCAGCTGGTTGGCAGCGGCGTTGATCTCGGCCAGCGAGGCGGCCTGAGTCTGGGAACTGGCCGGGATGTTGGTGACCAGCCCGGTCACCACGCCGACGTCGGCGACGATCTTCTCCAGCGCGCCGCCGACCTGCCCGACGCGGGACACCCCCGCCTCGATATGGGCGGAACTGGCGCTATTCAGGTCGTCGATCTCTTTCGCGGCCTCGGCCGAGCGGACCGCCAGCGCGCGCCGGCAGAGGCATAGGGGAAGGGTGCAAAGGATTTCTTAATGCGGTCGGGCGCTGCCCGGTGGCGCCTTGCGCCTTTGTTCCGGGCCGGGGGCCGCCCCCCTAGCTGGTGCTGGCCTCGTCGCCGTCCTTGTGGTGGTCGGGGCCGTAGCCTTCGACCCAGCGGGCGACCAGCGCACGGGCGGCGTCGTCGTCGGCGGCGGCCACCGCCGAACGCAGGCCGCGCAGGGCCGAGGCGACCTCGATCTCGGACAGCCGGGCCTCGCGCGCGGCGAAGATCTTTTCGTGCGCGGTGGTCAGGAAGCCTTCGCCGATGATCAGCTCTTCGTGCAGCTTCTCGCCGGGGCGCAGGCCGGTGACCCGGATCTCGATGTCGCCGTCGGGGTGGCGGGTGTCGCGCACGGTGTATCCCGACGCTTCGATCATCTGGCGGGCCAGCTTGGCGATCAGCACCGGCTCGCCCATGTCCAGCACGAAGACCTCGCCGCCGCGGGCGAAGCCGCCCGCCTGCAGCACAAGGCCAACGGCCTCTTGCACAGTCATGAAATAGCGCGTCACCCGCGGGTCGGTCAGCGTCACCGGTCCGCCCCGGGCGATCTGTTCCTGGAACAGCGGGATCACCGAGCCCGACGAGCCCAGCACGTTGCCGAAGCGGACCATCGCGAAGACGGTGCCCTGCGCCCGCGCGGCGAGATCCTGCACCACCAGTTCCGCCAGCCGCTTCGACGCGCCCATCACGTTGGTGGGCCGCACCGCCTTGTCCGACGAGATCAGCACGAAGCGCTCGACCCCGGCCTCCTGCGCCTCGCGCGCAAGGGTGGCGGTGCCCAGCACGTTGTTGGCAAGGCCCGCCAGCGGGTTCGCCTCGACCATCGGGACATGCTTGTAGGCGGCGGCGTGCAGCACCACGTCGACCGCCTGTTCGCCCAGCGTCTTGCGCACCAGCCGGGCGTCGGTGACCGAGCCCAGCACGGGAACGATCTCGGGGACGATCTCGGTCTCCGAGCTTTCGGCGAGAAGCTGAAGCTCCATCTCGATCTGGTACAGCGCCAGTTCCGACAGTTCGTACAGCACCAGCCGCTTCGGCCCGCAGGCCAGCACCTGCCGGCAGAGTTCCGACCCGATCGAGCCGCCCGCGCCCGACACCAGCACGGTACGGCCGGCGTAATGGGTTTCCGACGCCTGCATCTGGTCGTCGAGCTTCTCGCGGCCCAGGAAATGGCCCGGCATGATCGGCGACAGCTTGTCGATCAGTTCCTCTTCGCCGATCAGCTGCGCGAAGGACGGCAGCGCCTGCACCTCGACGCCCAGTTTCTCCATCTCGCGCAGGATCTGGGTCTGTTTCGGCAGGCTGAGGGACGGCATCGCCAGCAGCACCCGGTCGATGCGGCGCTTGCGCACGATCTCGGGGATGCGGGCGGGCTTGTAGACCGGCAGGCCGAGGATCGTCATCCCCTGCAGCCCCGCGTTGTCGTCGGTGAAGGCCACGGGTTCGATCGTCTCGTGCGTGCGCAGGGCCGAGGCAAGCTGTACGCCGGTGGTGCCGGCGCCGTAGATCAGCACCCGGCGGCGCGGCCGGTCGCCGCGGTAGATCGCCCAGAGGATCTGCAGCAGGATCATCCGGCTGGCGGCGGACAGCAGGAAGAACACCAGCCCGAAGACGATGTAGACGCCCGAGGCATAGCCCAGCCCCGCGGCAGAGCCGAGCCCGCCGGCGGCCATCGCCATCGCCATCGCGAAAACGGCGGTGCGGCCGATGCCGGACAGGTCGTAGGCTTTCAGCTGGATCTTCGGGATGCCCATCAACAGCGACAGCACCGTGCCCAGCACCATCAGAAGCCCCAGCATCGGCGCGGCGCGGGCCAGTTCGCCCGACGCGGTGGCGCCCTGCTGCTGCAGCCCGAGCGTCAGGAACAGCGCCGCGGGGACCAGGACCAGGTCGACCCCGAGCATGATCACCTGTTTCTGCCGTCTCGGCATGTTCTTAACGAGATTCAGGATCTTCATGCGGCGGAGGTGCTCATGGTCTGCTCGCGGTTCGGGGCCGCGATGTTTCTTTTTTGCAAGACGTCCGTGGGGTACTTCGCGCGCGCCGTCTGGCCGGGGGGCGGCCGGGGCCGTCGCGCAGCGGGGTCCGAGGACGCCTGTAACGGTACAAGTGACTGTAACAGGACAATTTCTGCATCTGCAAGATAACCGCCCGGAAGGGGCGCGCAAACGGTTTTTGAACCGCATTCAGGCATCGGCGGAAAGCAACCGACGCGGTTTTAGGCAGTTCGTGCATGCCCGGCGTGCGTGTTGCGCCGCGGTCCGGGGCCGAAGGGGGCGGATGCGCGCGCCGGTGCCGGCCTCCACACTGGCCTCCACACTGGCCCCCGCACTGGCCCCCGAAGTTCCCCCGAGGTTCTCCCGGGATCTTCCCGAAAATCGTTCCCAAACTTTCGTCGCCCGCCATCTTGTTGCCGTATCTGGCTGCATAAGGTCACGCCGTTTCCGGGGGTGCGTCCCGCGGTGGCGGCAGGACCCGCGATTTCCGCGCGGCCCGGCGCCCCGACGCGCCCCTTCCGCGATCATATCGCACAGGGCTGAACGATGGGTTAACTTCCGGTAAACCTCCGGCAAGGCCCCGGTCAGGACCCGGCGAGACGACGCGCTGGCGCAATGGCAAGGGAGCCCGCCCCATGAGTTCCTCCCCCGCCCCTTCGGGCAGCTACCTGACCGAGACTTCCGACGCGCTTGCCGGCGTCGGCACCGCCTATGGGCTTCTGCCGGGCGCGTGGTTCCGGGGCTTTCTGAACAGCCCGACCGACAGCGACTGGATCGCCATCGAGGTCGAGGCGGGGCAGACCTATACCATCGGCCTGACCGGTATCGGCGCGCTGGACGACGGGGTGGACGACACCTATCTGCGGCTGCGCGACGCCTCGGGCGCGCTGGTGGACGAGAACGACGACGCGGGCTATCCGGGCTTTCTGTTCTCGAACCTGACCTTCACCGCGACCTATACCGGCATCTATTACGTCGACGCGCAGTCCTGGGAGACCTCGCAGGGGGGCGCCTACGGCGTGTCCTTCGTCGAGGGCGGCCGCGCCAGCTATGACGCCTACATGGCGGCGGGCGTGCTGATGCGCTCGGACACTTCGTGGAGCGGCGCCAGCGGCACCGGGGCCACGATCACCTGGGCGCTGCGCGCCAGCGGCCCGGCGGCCGACGCCAGCGGCAACAGCGTCACCTTCGAGACGCTGTCGGCCGCGCAGGCCGCCGCCGTGGCCGACGTGCTGGCCTCTTTTTCGGCGGTGGCCGACGTGACCTTCGTGCAGGTGAACGCTGGCGGCACCTCGGACGACGCGACCATGCTGTTCGGGGCCTATACCTCGAGCAGCGACGGCGCGGGCGCTTTCGCGTATTACCCGGGTTCGACCGCCTCGGCGGCGGCCGCGGGCGACGTCTGGCTGAACAACACCTCGATCAGCCAGACCGCGCTGCCCACCGGCACCTTCAGCCATTTCGCCATCCTGCACGAGGTGGGCCACGCGATGGGCCTGTCGCATCCGGGCGACTACAACGCGGGGCCCGGCGTCTCGATCACCTATGCCCAGCACGCGCGCTTCACCGAGGACAGCCAGCAGTACACGGTGATGAGCTATTTCGACGAGGCGAACACCACCGAAAGCTTCTCGAGCTATGCCGACGGGCTGCTGCTGTTCGACATCCTCGCGCTGCAGCAGCTGTACGGCGTCAATTCCGACCACGAGTCGGGCGACAGCATCTATGGCTTCAACTGCACCGTCGGCGGCATCTACGACTTCACCGTCAACGACGACCCGGTGCTGTGCATCTGGGACGGCGGCGGCACCGACACGCTGGACCTGTCGGGCTTCTCGATGGATCAGGCGGTCAGCCTGGTGGCGGGCGTGTTCTCGGACGTGGGCGGGCTGGTCGGCAACCTGTCGATCGCCTTCGGCGCGCTGATCGAGAACGCGGTGGGCGGCACCGGCAGCGACGCGATCGGCGGCAACGACGCCGCCAACGAGATCCTGGGCAAGTTCGGCGAGGACACGATCGACGGCGGCGCGGGCGACGACCGGATCTATGGCCAGCGGGGCCATGACACGATCGACGGCGGCCATGGCAACGACGGTCTGTACGGCGGCTATGGCGACGACACGCTGCTGGGCGGCGACGGCAAGGACGTGCTGTATGGCGGCATCGGGGACGACCTGATGCAGGGCGATCAGGGCACCGACCATATCGTCGGCGACGTGGGCGACGACACCGCCACGGGCGGCGGCGGCGCCGACACGATCTATGGCAACGCCGGCAAGGACGACCTGTCGGGCGGCACCGGCGGCGACTGGATCCACGGCGGCGCCGGGACCGACGTGATCGCGGGCGACGCGGGCAATGACACGCTGACCGGCGGCAGCGGCGCGGACGCGGTCACGGGCGGCGACGGCTATGACCTGATCGCGGGCGGCTCGGGCGGCGACACCCTGACCGGCGGCGCGCAGGCCGACACCCTGACGGGGGGCAGCGGCGCGGATGTCTTCGTGTTCGAGACCGTATCGGATTCGGCCATCGGCGCGGGCGAGGACCTGATCACCGATTTCGAGACCGGGCTGGATCATGTCGACCTGTCGGCGCTGGCGGCGGGGCTGACGCTGTCCATCGGCGGCGGGCTGACCGGCACCGGCCCCAGCGCCCGCACCGCCGAGGCGGGCGGCGATACCATGGTCTTCGTCGATGCCGACGGCGACGGCAGTTCCGACCTGCGCGTCACGCTGCAGGACGCCACGGGCGTCACGGCGGGCGATTTCATCCTGTGATGGAAACGCCCTGACCGGGGCTCCGCGTTCGGAGAGACCGGCGCAAAGGCCGTTCACAGATTCGTTAAGATTCGGTTAAAAACTCGCGCCGAAATGCGTTTCGGGGCTCCATTTCCGTTTGGGAACGTTGTATCCGAGCGCCATGAAGCTTACCCCGACCCTGACGGCGGTCCCGGTGATCGCCCTTGTTGCGGCCGCCGCCTTCGCGGGGACGAAGACGGGCGTCGCCGCGGGAACGGAGGCCGCGGCGGGGCAGGACGCCAATACGGCGCGCGACGGCAACATCGCGATCCGCGAGGAATTCGACAGCGCCGAAAAGGCCGGCACGGCAGAGGCCTGGACCCTGTTCCTGGCGCGCCACCCGGATCACCCTCTGGCCGCGCCCGCACGGGACCGGCTGGCGGCGCTGCAGGGCAAGACGGCTCCGCCGCAGGACTAGACCCGGACCGGTTCCAGATCGGTTCCGGGACGACCAGCCGGGCGGCAAGACCCGGCGGGCCCGCGGGGCCGACGCAGAACAGACCGGGGCCGGCGCAGGCCCCGCAGGCATCTTCAGGCAGGACGACGGACGCGATGAGCGGCATCTACAGCAGCACCACCTATACCCCGGCAAGCGGCGACCCCCTGATCGACGGTCTCATCGAGGACACCCAGTGGAGCGGCGCGATCACCTACAGCGCCCCCTCGGACGTGTGGGAATACTATGACACCGCGTCCTACGGCGCCGGCGAGCACACCGGGTTCTTCGCGGTCAGCGGAACGATGGCGACGGCGGTGGCGGCGATCCTCGACACCGCGTGGGGCAGCGCCGCCGCCGACGGCTTCTCGGTCGAGGGGTTCACCAACCTGTCGATCTCTGCGGCCTCCGGCGTCGGCGCGTCGGTCCGCGTCGCGCAGACCACCGACGACCCCTATGGCTACAGCACCGCCTGGAGCTACTTTCCCGGCGGCGGCGCGGCCTCGGGGGACGTGTGGTTCACCTCGGCCGGCGGCTATGACTATACCAACCCGGTCATCGGCAATTACGCCTGGCTGACCCTGGTGCACGAGCTGGGGCATGCGCTGGGGCTGGAGCACGGCCACGAGGCGACCGACTATGGCGCGCTGCCCACCGAGTGGGACGCGATGGAATTCTCGGTGATGACCTACAAGTCCTATGTCGGGGACCCGCTGGTGGGCGGCTACTCGAACGAGACATGGGGCTATGCGCAGACCTACATGATGCTCGACATCGCGGCGCTGCAGTACAAGTACGGGGCGAATTTCAGCACCAACAGCGGCGACACGGTCTATGCGTGGACGCCGGGATCGGGCGACACGCTGATCGACGGCGCGGTGGCGCTGAGCCCCGGCGCCAACCGGATCTTCGCCACGATCTGGGACGGCGGCGGCACCGACACCTACGATCTCAGCGCCTATTCCACCGGGGTGCAGGTCGATCTCGCCCCCGGCGGCGCGTCGCTGTTCAGCGCGGTGCAGCAGGCCAACCTCGGCGACGGCAACTATGCCGCGGGCAACATCTACAACGCGCTGCAGTACCAGGGCGACGCGCGCTCGCTGATCGAGAACGTGATCGGCGGCACCGGCAACGACACGATCGACGGCAATGACGCCGGCAACGAGATCCTTGGCCGGTTCGGCAACGACACCATCAACGGGATCGGCGGCGCCGACACGATCCATGGCCAGCGCGGCAACGACAAGATCGACGGCGGCGCCGGCAACGACGGGCTGTACGGCAGCTATGGCGACGACACCCTGCGCGGCGACGACGACAAGGACGCGCTGTACGGCGGCATCGGGGACGACCTGCTGAAGGGCGGACAGGGCACCGATCTTCTGGTCGGCGACGTGGGCGACGACAAGGCCGAGGGCGGCAGCGGCGCCGACACGATCTATGGCAACGCGGGCAGGGACGACCTGTGGGGCGGCAAGGGCGGCGACTGGATCCACGGCGGCGGCGGCGACGACACGATCACCGGAGAGTCGGGCGGCGACACGCTGCTGGGCGGCAGCGGCGACGACGAGATCTCGGGCGGCGACGGCTATGACGCGGTCCTTGGCGGCTCGGGCGACGACACCCTGTCGGGCGGGGCGCAGAACGACACCCTGACCGGCGGCGCCGGGGCCGACACCCTGACGGGGGGCAGCGGCGCGGATATCTTCGTGTTCGAGACTGTATCGGATTCGGCCATCGGGGCGGACGAGGACGTGATCACCGATTTCGAGACCGGGACGGATCATGTCGACCTGTCGGCGCTGGCGGCGGGGCTGACGCTGTCCATCGGCGGCGCGCTGACCGGCAGCGGCCCCAGCGCCCGCACCGCCGAGACCGGCGGCGGCACGATGGTTTTCGTCGATGCCAACGGCGACGGCAGTTCCGACCTGCGCGTCACGCTGCAGGGCACGACCGGGGTGACGGAGCAGGACTTCCTGCTGTAACCAGTGGCGGGTGAATCCAGCGGCACAGGCGGACCCGGCATGTCGGACGAAGGGGAAATCCCGATCACCCGCGCGAAGGCGCTGGAGGCCTACGGGCTCAGCCTGCCGTCGCTGGACCTGCTGAAGGGCGAACTGGTCTACGAGGAGCCGGTCGCGCTGAAGGTGACGATCATGGGCCGGTGCCGCATCGGCGCCTATACCTACACCGGCGGCAACGGCATGATCCGCAACACGCGGATCGGCCGGTTCTGTTCCATCGGGCAGCGGCTGGAGATCGGTCACACCCAGCACCCGACCGACTGGGTCACCTCGCACCCGATGGCCTATGACGGGTCCAGCCGGTTCGGCTTTCATCCCCCCTACCGCGAGATCGTGTCGAACAACCGCTGGCGGTCGGACCGGATTCAGGGGCTGCGGGTGACCATCGGGCACGACGTGTGGATCGGCGACCGGGTGTCGGTGACCGATACGCTTGAGGTCGGCAGCGGCGCGGTGCTGGCGCTTGGCGCGCTGCTGAACCGGTCGGTGCCGGACTACGAGATCTGGGGCGGGCTGCCCGCGCGGCGGCTGTCGGCGCGGTTCCGCAAGATCGCCGGGGACGACCCGGCAGAGGCCGCCCGGCTTGCGGCGGCGATGCGGCGCACCGAATGGTGGACGCGCTGCCCGGTCGAGATGCGGCGGCAAGAGGCCCCGCTGACCGATCCGAAGGCGTTTATCGCCTGGTTCGAGACGCATGGCGCCGCGTTGCCCGCGTTCCGGCCGCGCACCTGGCGCCTGGCCCGGTCGGGCGAGGCGGCGACCCTGACCGAGGTGACGGCCTAGGCTTTCCCGGCGCTAGTCCTCTGCCGCCGCCAGATAGGCGGTGCAGGCGCCGTGCAGGTGGTAGAAGGTCGAGGACGGCATGTCCGTGGACAGCAGCCGCCCGTCCAGCCCGCGCTTGTCGTACCAGCCGCCGGGGACCTGCGTTTCGAGATATTCCGCGAACATCGGGGCCAGCACCGCGTCGGGGTGCAGAAGCTCGGGCTTGCCCTGCCGGCGGCGGGCGAGACAGGCTTTCAGCAGTTCGGTCTGCGGCCATGTGCGGCGGCTGTCCGAGGCGGGCAGCAGGCTGTCGGGCAGCAGACCCGCGCCGTCGCGGGCCGCGATGGCGGCGCCGAACATCGCGTCAGCGTCGATGCCAGCTTCGGCGCCAGCCCCCTGCCCCGTTGCCAGTTCGTAGCGGTCCAGCAGCCAGACCCATTCCGCCATGTGGCCCGGCTCGACCGCCTGCCCTTCCGTGACCGGGGTCCAGTCCCTGGTGTAGAACTCCAGCACCCGGCCGTCGGGCTGCAGGAAGACCTCGGCGAACAGGCCAAGGCATTCGTCGGCCACCGCGCGCCAGTCGGGATCGCCGGTGACGCGGAACAGCTCGGTCGCGGCCTCGAACAGGTGCATGTGCGGGTTCTGCCGGCGCGGCAGGCTGTGGGCCGCGTCCTCGTACCAGCCACGCGGCGCTTTCAGCTGATTCAGGGACTGTTTCAGCCGCGAAAGCGCGTCCGAGGTATCGATCCCCGCCTCTGTCAGCGCGGCGGCGGCCAGCAGCATGAAGGCAAGATCGTAAAGGTCGTGCGGCGCGTTCAGGATATCGCCGGCGGGGGACAGGCGCGCGGCGAGATGGCCGGTGTCCGGGTCGAAACCGCGGGTCATCGCGAAACCGAACAGGTCGCGCGCAAGGGCAAGGTAATCCCCCTGCCCCGCCATGTGGGCCGAGGCGAAGACGAAGGCCTGCCGGGGCATCACCCGAAGCCGCTTGTCGCGGGACCGCTGCGGGGTGCCGTCATGCTCCAGCGCTTCCCACGCGCCGGCGCCCGACGGGTCGATGCCGGCGGTGGACCACAAGGGCAGGGCGTGATCACAAAGCCAGGTGCGGACACGGTCCGCGTGAACGAGAGGCGTCTGGGTCATCGCGGCAGGTCTCCGGTCAGGGTGCGCTGCCAGCGGCGCAGGCGGCGCAGGATCTTCAGCAGGCCGATCGGATAGGCGCCGGCCCAGCCGGCCCAGTCCTCGATCTGCTCTTTCGGCTCCACGACGATCCGCGCGCCCTCGCGTTCCGGCGCCAGGTCGACGAGGTCGTTCAGCGCGGGCACGTCGGCGGCGCGCCACAGGGTCAGGCCGGGCCGCTCGGCCAGCCAGCCGATCAGGGCGCGGTCGAAGTCGGGATGGTGCAGCCGCAGGTCCCAGGCCCGCTGGCCAAGGTCGTCGCCCAGCAGGTCGCGCTGATGGCGGCCGGGGGTGTAAACATAGCGGTTTTCCGTTGAATAGAGATCGATTCCGGCAAGGACGATCCGCCGCGCGCCCATCGCATGCGCCAGCAGCAGCGCCTGCACCCCGCTGGACGGCTTCACGCCGTAGCGGTCGGTCAGCAGGGCGATCCGGGCCTCGGTTTCGGCGTCGGCGGGGCGCATCGGGCGGTAGGGCAGCGGCCCGAGGTGGCGCCGCGCGATCCGCGTCACCCGGCCGCCGGGGGCGGACCATGCGCGCAGGTCGTACTGGGCGCGCGCCTTCTTCAGCGTGGCGCACAGGAAGGGCACCACGCGCGGGTCGCCCGAGACATAGGCCACGTCCACCCGGCGGCCGAGGTGAAAGCGGTCCTCGAAGAAGAAGTTGTTGACCCGGATGATGCGGTCCGTGGCCAGCACCCGGCCCGGGTCGATGGCGGCAAGCGACGGTCCGCTGCCGGCAACTACCGTGACGGGCACGGTAGCGGGGGCGTCGCCGGTCATTCCCGATCCGTTTCCGAACGCGCGGGGGCGCCGGTTTCGGCGCCATGCACCTCGAGCAGGCGCTCGGCCATCGACCGCAGCGCGCCCTTGCCGCCGGGCAGCGGCAGGATCCAGTCGGCCACCGCCTGAATCGCGGGCTGGGCGTCGGACGGGCACGCGGCCAGCCCCGCCACCGCCATCACCGGCGCGTCGTTCAGGTCGTTGCCGACATACAGCACCTCGGTCTCTGACAGGCCCTTCTTGGCGCACCACTGGGCCAGCGCGGTGGCCTTGTCCTCGACCGCGCCGAAGGCTTCGATCTTCAGCTTGCGCGCCCGCGCCAGCACCACCGGGTTGGTCTCTTTCGACAGGATCATCAGCGTCAGGCCGGTGCGCTTGCGCAGCATCTCCAGCCCCAGCCCGTCGCCGCGCGAGGTGCGCACGCTTTCGGTGCCTTCCTGGTTGGTGTGCACCAGGTCGTCGGTGTGGACCCCGTCGAAATCCATCACCACCGCGCGGATCCCCTTCAGACGGTCCGCGTCGATGCCGCCGGTGCCGCGCTGCACCGCGACGGCGGTGGCCAGCGCAAGGTCGTCGGTGCTGTCGATCTCGAACGGCGGGTGGTCGACCTCGCACATCGCGACCGAGCCGCAGAAACGGCGGCCGACCCGTTCGAAAGCGTCGGTGTTCACGGTGTAGATCGCGCCGGATTCGCGGAACACGGGCTCAAGGTCCTGCCGCCGCTGGCGCTGCTGCGTCTCGTCGTGGTTGGTGCCGCGCGCGAAGCCGTTTTCGTCTCTGCGCCAGAGGAATCCGTGGTCCGGCACCACCGACAGCGCGCAGTCCGCGCCCCGGTCGGCCTGCGCGTACAGCACCGCCTCGATGTCGCCGGCGGTGGTGAAGGGCGAGGTGCATTGCAACAGCACCAGCCGCGCCAGCCCGGGGTGCCGTTTGCGGATCTCGTCCATCGCGTGCAGCCAGCCGGCCTCGGAGGTGGCGGTGTCGCCGGAAATCTCGGCGGGGCGGTCGATCACGTCCGCGCCGTGCAGCCGCGCCTCGGCGGCAATGGCGGCGTCGTCGGTCGAGACCCAGACGCCCGCGTCGACCGAGACCGCGGCCCGCGCCGCGCGCACCGAGCGGCCGACCAGCGACACGCCTCCGACCTTGCGCAGGTTCTTGCCCGGCACCCCTTTGGAGCCGCCGCGTGCGAGGATGACTGCCGCCGTGGAACCCGTGCTCATGCGCCCTGCCCGTCCTTTTGCCTTTTCGGTACGGGATACGGGAATTTACGAGCGTTGGGAACCCGTTGCCCTTTCAACGCGGGGGCCGGATGGGGTAAGTGGACGGGACCCGCATCCATCGCCGGAACCGCCATGAGCCTCGTCCGAAAATTCGCCAAGACCCCCGCCGGGCTGTGGCTGTACCGCCTGAGCAACCGGCCGCTGGTCGCCCCCGTGCTGCAGCCGGCGCGGCGGATGGTGAAGGAGGCCGAGACCTCGGTCCGCCGCCGCAACCCGGCGCACCGGGCGCACGATCAGGCGGCCGAGGCGGCGCTGGCGGCCTTCGAGCGGGAGACCGGCCGATGATCCCCGCGATCACCGGCTCTGCCACCGCCGCCTCTGGCGCGCGGGCGCGGATCCTGCTGCCCTTCGTCGACGATTCCACCCTGTTCTTCGTGCAGCGGATGCGCGCGGTGCTGGCGGACCGGGGGCACGAGCTGGTCACCGGCTGGGTGACCAACGATTCCGACCTGTCCTATCGCCAGATGACCGCGGTGCTGCCGAACGGGCCGGACGTGCTGCTGCACACCGACGCCTTCCGGCAGGCGGCGCCGCTGGCCGAGTTCGACGCGATCGTCACCTCGCGCATGTTCGCGGCGCTGCGCGACATGAGCCGGATGCCCCATGTCCGCTATGGCGCGAACCGCCCGGCGGTGATCGCCTTCCAGGGCGGGCTGGAGTTCGACCCCGAGCGGGGGTTCGCAAACCGCCATGCCGCCGACGCGGTGTTCGTCGTGCCGAAGGGCGACATCGGCCGTTACCGCAAACATGCCGAGACCGCCGACACCGGGCCGCAGTACCTTGGCTTCGGCCATCCGACCTTTCTGGCGCCGGGGGCGCCGCCCGCCGATCTGGCCGAGCGGCGCGACGTGTATTTCTTCGCGCAGGCGATCTCGCCGCCGACGAAACGCGCCCGGCTGCACCTGCTGCGGATGCTGGCCGCCATCGCGCGGGCCGATCCGGACCGCACCGTCTGGCTGAAGCTGCGCCACCTGCCGCACGAGAACACCGGCCACCTGCATCGCGAGGAATACCCCTATCCGGCCCTGATGAAAGAGATGGGCGACCTGCCGGGGAACCTGAAGCTGACCGCCGACCCGATGGACGCGGTGCTGACCCGCGCGGCGGTGGGGATCACCTGCACCTCGACCGCCGCGGTCGATCTTGTGCGCGCGGGGGTGCCGGCGCTGGTGTATCTCGATTACGTCGAAAGCTACCTTGATCCGCTGGTGCCGCCGATGCGGCGGCTGTTCGGCGAAAGCGGGCTGGTCGCCGACACGGCCGAGGTGCTGCGGCTGCAGGCGAAAACGCCCGATCCGGCCTGGACAGAGACGCTTTTCTGCCCCGCCGAACGGCTGGCCGAGCAGGTGGAAGAGGCGATCGGCGCATTCCGCGCCCGTCCCGTCGCGGTGGGGCGGATGATCCCGCCGCCGGACCAGGTGCAGGCGAAGGGGTAAGGCTCAGGCGGCCTGTTCGCCGTCCATGTTGCCCTCGTGCACGGCGATCGCCCGTTCGACATCGTCGTACCAGGTCATCTCGCCCCGCTCGAGCACCACGGCGGCGTCGCACAGCTGCTTGATCTGCCCCATCGAGTGCGACACCACGATGGCGCTGCTGTCGGCCATCCGCGCCTTGAACACCTCGGCGCTGCGTTCGCGGAACGCCTTGTCGCCCACCGCCGTCACCTCGTCCACGAGGTAGGTGTCGAACTGGATTCCCATCGAGGCGCCGAAGGTCAGCCGCGATTTCATCCCCGAGGAATAGCTGCGCACCGGCATGTGGAAATGCGCGCCCAGCTCGGCGAACTCGGCGACGAAGTTCAGCAGCTCGGTGGTGTCGACCCCGTAGACCCGGGCGATGAAGCGGATGTTCTGCGCCCCGGTCATGTTCTTGTTGAAGCTGCCGCCGAAGCCCACCGGCCACGAGATCGTGCCGTCCGAGATCACCCGCCCGCCGGTGGGTTCCACCGCGCCGGCGATGATCTGCAGCAGCGTCGACTTGCCCGCGCCGTTGCGGCCCAGAAGCGCCACCGACCGGCCCGTCGGCAGGGTCAGGTTCACGTCCCGGAACAGCTGTTTATAGCCGCGCCGGGTCCGGAACCCCATCGACAGGTTCTCCAGCCGGATCATCGCGTTATTGCCATCGTGTCACTGGCATCACATCATTGGCGGTCGCGCAGCGAGTAGTAGACCAGCACCATCACGGCCCAGGCCAGCAGCGCGAAGGCGGCGACCAGCGCCAGCACGATCTCGCGCTGGGGGTACTGCGACCGCTCGGCCAGCGTCGGCCGGACATAGGGCGCAAGATAGCGGCTTTGGCGTTCCGCCTCGGCGCGGGCGCCGGAATAGGCGGACAGGGCCGAGGTATAGGCCTGTTCGGCGAATTCGCGTTCCACCGCCAGCCGTTCGAACTCGGCCACCAGCGAGGCATAGTCCTGTCCCTCGCCGTCGATCGCGCCGTCGCCCGAGAACTTGGCGCGTTCCTCCTCGATGCGGCGGCGGATGATGTCGATCTTCAGCTCGGCCTGGGTGCGGCGCGGGTCGTTGACCGTCGAGGTCGAGTTCAGCATGTCCAGTTCGATCAGCGCCTGCGCCAGCTGCTGCTGCAGCGTGGTCAGAAGGCCCATCTGACCCTGCAGGTCGGCGCCGGGATCGACGATCCGGGTGCGCGACCGGAACGAGGTCAGTTCCTCGCGGGCGGTGCGCAGCTCGGACTTGGCCAGCTCCAGCTCCTCGCGGGCATAGCGCATCGCGTCCTCGCGGGCGACGGCGTTCAGCTCGTTGATCACCCGCGAGCTTTCTGCGAGGATCCGGTTGCCGATGTCCTGCGCCATCTGCGGATCGAAGGCCAGTACCTGCAGTTCGATCAGCCCGGTGCCCGGATCGTACGAGATCCGCACGGTGCGCCGCCAATAGGCCGTCAGGTCCTCGATGGTGCCGGCGGGATTGTAGGAAAACACCGGATCAGTGTCGAAATACTGGGAATAGTGACCTCGCAGGTCCAGTTCGGCGTCGATACTCTGGACCAGCTCGGGGCTTTGGATGAACTTGTACAGCACCTCGGTGTCCGAGGCGCCCGAACTGGACATGTTGCTGAGCCCGCCAAGGAAATCGACCGCCGAGGGCGCCTCTTCCTGGCGCACGGTGAAGCCCAGCTCCGAGGCATAGCGGTCCTCGGCGCGGTTCCACAGGTACCAGGCGGCGACGCCGACGGGCAGCGCCACGAACAGCAGGAAGGTCAGCAGGATCGCCCGGTGGCGGGCGCGCGGGCGCGCGGCCATCGCGGGGGGCGGCACCGGCCGCTTCGGGGTCATCTCGGCGTCGGGCTCGGCGACCCGGTCGGGCACCTTCGCCTTGCGGCGCTTGGCCGGCACTTTGTCGCCGTCGGTGCGGGCGGGCAGGTTCGCGTCGCGCCCGGGCTTCTTGCGGCGGGGCGCCTCGACGTCTTGTTCCGGCGCGTCTGCCCCGGGGGCGGCATTCGGACCGCCGGCGCGGCCCTGCACCACCGACAGGCCAGCTTTGCCCGGCCCCTTACCTGGGCCCTTGCCCGGCCCTTTTCCTGGCCCGGTTCCGGGGCCTTTTCCGGGACCCTTGGGTGCGGTCTGACCCTGTTCGGGGCCCGCATTAGAGCCTGTATTGGGTCCGCGCGCGGGGGCGGCGGCCGGATCGCGGGGGGGCGCCTTGGCCTTGGCCGGGGCGTCGGGCGCGCCCGCGGGCTTGGATCCAGTTTCGGGCTCGGCCGAGGGAGGACGGGCGGGGCGTGATACGTGGTCGGGCACGGTGCTCGGGTGTCTCCGGTTCTTGTTCTGTCGCCCCCGGTTCGTTTTCGCCGCGCCGGGTGCCAGTGACTGCGGGCACTGGTGTCTGCGGAATATCCCAATATAATCCGCGAACAACGATTTGCCTATGCATGGCACATCCCGGCCCCGGTTTCCAGCGATCCGCATGACTGACAGCTCCGCCTCGATGGCGCAGACCCTGCCCCCCAGCCCCCCGTCTGGCCCGCCGCCCGCGCTTCTGAAGGCGCGGCCGCAGCGCCGGTTCCAGAACCTGCGCACCATCACCGCGCTGGTCCTGCGCGAGATGGCCTCGACCTACGGCCGCTCGCCGGGCGGCTACATCTGGGCGATCCTCGAACCGCTGGGCATGATCCTCGTGCTGTCGCTGGCCTTCGGGCTGATGTTCCGCACACCGTCGCTGGGCACCGATTTCGTGCTGTTCTACGCCACCGGCTTCCTGCCGTACCGGATGTACACCGACTGCCAGCAGGTTACCTCGAACGCGCTGCGCTATTCGCGGGGGCTGCTGGTCTATCCGGCAGTGTCCTACATGGACGCGCTGCTGGCGCGGCTCATCCTGTCGGTGATGACGCAGCTGCTGGTCAGCTTCCTGATCCTGTCGGGGGTGATCTGGTTCCACGAGATCCGGCTGCTGCTGGACGTGGTGCCGGTGCTGACCGCTTTCGCGCTGGCCGCCTTCCTTGGCTTCGGGATCGGCACGCTGAACTGCCTGCTGTTCGAACTGTACCCGGTGTGGAAATCGGTCTGGGGCATGGTTACCCGGCCGCTGATGATCGTGTCGGCGGTGATCTACATCTACGAGGACCTGCCTGAATTCGCCCGCAACTTTTTGTGGTTCAACCCACTGGCGCATCTGACCGGCCTGTCGCGGACCGGGTTCTTTTCTTATTATCAGGCCACCTATGTCTCGATCCCCTATGTGCTTGCGATCGCGCTGGGGACCACCTTCTTCGGCCTGCTGCTACTGCGCAGATACCACCGCCGTTTGATGACCCTGTGACCCGCCGGGGCGGTCGATGGACTAGGGGCGGGCTTCTTGCTAGAGCCAACCGGGCCATAATCTGACCGGAGATCCCCCAGCATGCGAAGCAACACTGTCGAGGCGCGGAACCGTGAAACGCTGGAGCAGATCGAGAAGGCCGGGCTGACCGACGTCGCGCAGTTGCAAGACTGCCGCAAGCAGTATCCCTATCACGGCTTCATCGACATCCCACTGCCCGGCGGCGAGCCGGTCAGCCTGTTTTGCAACAACGACGACCTGACCGCGCTGGCCTATCTGTGGATCGACGGCTTTCAGGAAGAGCCCTTCAGCCTCGATCTTTGGATGAAGCTGTGCCGCAAGGCTTCGACGATCCTCGACATCGGCTCGCACGTGGGGCTGTTCTCGCTGGCCGCGGCGCGGGCCAACCCCAAGGCGCGGATCCGCGCTTTCGAGGCGGTCGACTTCATTTATGCCCGGCTGATGGTCAACATACAGGCCAACGGCATGAGCGCCGTCATCAAGGGCGAGAACGTCGGCGTGTCGGACCGCTCGGGCTGGAGCGTGATCAACCTGAACCTCGGGCCGCAGATGATGTCAAAGGGCGCTTCGCTGAAGGACAAGAAGCTGCAGAACCGCAAGCCGCGCAAGAAGTGGCTGCAGACCGAGATGATCGACACGCTGTGCGCCAAGGAAAAGGTCGACCTGATCAAGATCGACGTCGAGGGCCACGAGGCGCTGGCGTTGACCGGCGCGGCCGGGACGCTGGCGGCGACGAAACCCACGGTGCTGTGCGAGATCCTACGCCGCGACGTGGGCCGGGGGGAGGTCTTCGTGATCTTCGAGGACCTGGGCTATGACTGTCACCTGCTCCTCGAGGACGAGCAGAGAACCGTACCAGTGGCCGGCGCGGGTGAAGCGAACAATATCCGCAGCGCAGGCAATCGCAACTTCCTGTTCGTTCACCCCGACCGAAAGGCAGAGCTGTCGGCCATCCTGCCAGGCTGACCGCGCCCGGGCCGGAGCGGTCGCGGCTTAAGAAGGAAGGTACTACGCACGATGTCATCCGAACCTCCGACCACTGCCGGCCCTACCCCGGTGCGAGAGCGTCACTATCTGATGCTGCCGCAGCTGGGGCTTGCATACTGCCGGGTGCCCAAGGCGGCTAATTCCTCGGTCCGGTTCCTGCTGGCCAAGCGGTTCAGTATTACCCCGCCCGAGGCCGAACCCAACCTTGTGCCCAACAAGGACAGGTTCTGGGCCGCACAGCCACCCGGGACGGCGCAGTGCCTGACCCCTGTGGAGTTTGCCCTGCTGCAGGCGGGGCCCGACCGGCCTTGGTGCTTCAGCTTCGTCCGCAACCCGGTGGCGCGGCTGTATTCCGCGTGGAACAACAAGATCGTCGAGAACCGCCCGCTGTCGCCTCGCTTCAAGAAGATGGGGGTGACGCCGGGGATGGATTTTGCCAGTTTCGTCGACCGGGTGGCTGAGACCGTTGACGCCGATAGCAACATCCACGTGCGTTCGCAGACATCGATTCTAACGCTAGACGGCCAAGTGCTGCCGGATTTCGTTGGACGTGTCGAGACGATCGTACCCGACTGGAACCACATCCGCTATGAAATGCGGGTGCGGACCGGGCGGCGGGTGCCACCGCTGTGGCCCAAGAACGTGCGCGCCAAAGCGCAACCCGACATCGCCGACAGGCTGCCGCGCTCGGTGCTGGAGAAGATCATCCGGCGTTACCACGACGATTTCGCGCGCTTCTACCCGTACGAGCTGCGCCGACTTGCCTAGCGGCGTCAGAGAAACACGATGCTGCCTGCCAGCGCGCCGAACGAGGTAACGCGGCCCTACCGCAGACTGTCGCTGCCGCCGAAGTCCCGCTCGATCCCGCCGCCTTTGGCATTGGCGCGCCCGTTCACCATCTTCTGCGCCGACAGGGTGCTCTTCCATAGCGCGGGGCCAGCAATAGCTGGTCCTCGCCAGTGCACAAGATTGTAATCCGGTCGCCGTCGGCCCTAGCTCCGATCAGCGAGTCGCGCCCGACAGCGGACCCGCGAGCAGGTCGAACCGCGCCGGTCTCCCGAAGGCGTTTCTAGAAACAGCCGATTTTCCAGCACAGAACGAAAAGGACGGGAATTTTCTAAAATGCAACTTGGCACGGCCTTTCGGCGACGCCGTCGCACGCCCCTCAGAGCCGGGCCCTGATCGCCCTGCGGATCGAGCGCGGCACGGCTTTCTTCATCAGGTGCAGCATAGATGGGGCCACTGCGGCAGCTTTTAGTTTCTGCACTTCCGTTTCGAGTTCCGAGAGCCTCCGACGTAGCCCCTGCTCAATTTTGATCTGGCGCTGTTTATCCTGCTCGAAATCGTTCATCCGAGCGGCCCAAACCTGCGCGAAACGCTCGATCACATTATCGGCACGGACTTCCTTCCAAACTATCTTGTCGGGCAGCTGATCGAGGTCTGACACGTCGAACAACTCGGCGGTGTCAAAGTACGTCTCGGCGATCTTCTGGTTACTCTCGTTGAAATGCGCAAGGCAGTCCTGCGCCTCGGCGCGGGTGACCGGCATCCCGGAGCCAGGGAACAGGTCGCCGAGATACTCGCCAAACTTCCCGCGCATCGCGCCCTCGGGGTAGCGGCGGTTGAATTCTCTCAGAATGTGTAGGCTGATCTCGTCCGGAGACCGGTTAGAGCGCGGCGTTTCAAGGTCAAGCCCCTTAGTACGGGCGGCGATCCCCGAGACCTCAAGAAAATCTTTTACGCTGTCCCCGCCTACAAGCCTGTCTTTCTCGAAGATACGAAGATGGATATTTTCGGCGCCAAAGACTTCGGTCCAAAGCGCTAGCACTCGGGCATAGTCATGGGTAGCGTACTGCTTACTGCCTGGTTCAGGGAACACATTCTCACGAGTTTGGCCGTTCTTGAGGCTCGTCGAGTAGAGACTGCGCAGCGCCCTGTCCTGCCGGCGGATATACAGGAAGATTTCGGTTTTGTCGCAGAACTGGCCCACCAGCGCCTTCAGGGTCCCGACCTCGTCCACGTCGCGAAGCTCGAATAGGTCCTCGCAGCACATTACGATCCAATCGTCCGGACCCGCTCGCCGGATTGATCCTCCAAGCTCACGCTCGAACCGGGCGCGGAACTCCTGCAGACGCCCGGGGCTGTCCACGCCGAACCGTTCACGGTGGTGCGATCCGATCATGTCCTCGCCTTGAGCGTAGCACATCAACTTGAAATGGTTCCGCCCGAAGATCGGCCGAGGATACCACACCCCTTTCTTGCACAGGTCAGGCGCACGACGTGTCAGAATATCCTGCAGAGAAGATGTCCCGGTTTTCTGGGTGCCTATGTGTAGTTTGCATCGCATATGAGACCGATTATTTCCCACATCTAAGTTATGGCTTCATATTATTCAATAAATTAAGAATTTTAATATTTAAAGTATCGAATTTTAAAAATTTTTTTAAATTATTAGAATTCAGAATTCTAAGGGCTTTTTCTTTGCTCGAATTGCCGCACATTCCTATCCGGGCGTCAGTTCCTCACGGCCAACCGAGACATAGGCCTCGAACCCGGCGCGTTTCGCGTCGCGCAGGCTGTAGATGTTGCGCAGGTCGGCCATGCGGGGGGTGTCCATCTTCTTGGCCAGCCGCTTCAGGTCAAGGGCGCGGAATTCGTTCCACTCGGTCAGGATCACCACCGCGTCGGCGCCGCGCGCCGCCTTGTAGGGGTCTTCCTCCCATTGCACGCCCGGCAGCAGCGCCTCGCCCTCGCGCATGCCCTGCGGGTCGACCGCGCGCACCTTGGCGCCGCCGCCCACCAGCGCGGGCACGATGGTCAGCGAGGGCGC
>NZ_JBNAGE010000009.1:5000-73223 GCF_049801035.1 Psychromarinibacter sp. S121 | reverse complement strand
ATGGCTAAGGAAAAGTTTGAACGTAACAAACCGCACGTCAACATCGGCACGATTGGCCACGTTGACCATGGCAAGACGACGCTGACGGCGGCCATCACGAAGTACTTCGGTGACTTCCGTGCGTATGACCAGATCGACGGCGCGCCGGAAGAGAAGGCCCGCGGCATCACGATCTCGACCGCTCACGTGGAATACGAGACCGAGAACCGTCACTACGCACACGTCGACTGCCCCGGCCACGCCGACTACGTGAAGAACATGATCACCGGTGCCGCCCAGATGGACGGCGCGATCCTGGTCGTGAACGCCGCTGACGGCCCGATGCCGCAGACGCGCGAGCACATCCTGCTGGCCCGTCAGGTCGGCGTTCCGGCGCTGGTCGTGTTCCTGAACAAGGTCGACCAGGTGGACGACGAGGAACTGCTCGAGCTGGTCGAGATGGAAGTTCGCGAACTGCTGAGCTCGTACGAGTTCCCGGGCGACGACATTCCGATCATCGCGGGTTCGGCTCTGGCCGCCATGAACGGCGACAACCCGGAGATCGGTGAAGAGAAGATCAAGGAACTTCTCGCCGCCGTCGATGAGTACATCCCGACCCCCGAGCGTGCTGTGGACCAGCCGTTCCTGATGCCGATCGAAGACGTGTTCTCGATCTCGGGCCGCGGTACCGTTGTGACCGGCCGTGTCGAGCGTGGCGTGGTGAACGTGGGCGACGAACTGGAAATCGTCGGCATCAAGGACACCAAGAAGACGACCTGCACCGGCGTGGAAATGTTCCGCAAGCTGCTGGATCGCGGTGAAGCCGGCGACAACATCGGCGCGCTGCTGCGCGGTATCGACCGTGAAGGCGTCGAGCGTGGCCAGGTTCTCTGCAAGCCGGGTTCGGTGAAGCCGCACACGAAGTTCAAGGCCGAGGCCTACATCCTCACCAAAGAGGAAGGTGGCCGTCACACCCCGTTCTTCGCGAACTACCGTCCGCAGTTCTACTTCCGGACCACGGACGTGACCGGCACCGTGACCCTGGCCGACGGCACCGAGATGGTGATGCCGGGCGACAACGTGTCGTTCACGGTTGAACTGATCGCGCCGATCGCGATGGAAAACGGCCTGCGCTTCGCCATCCGTGAAGGCGGCCGCACCGTCGGCGCCGGCGTCGTGTCGGAAATCATCGAGTAATCGATCGCTTCCAGAACTTCCGGAAACGGCCCGCGCCCCTCGCGCGGGCCGTTTTCTTTTGCGCCCCCGGCGCAGGGCGCTAGGTTCAGCCGCAACGCAGACGAGTGACCGACCATGAGTGACCACATCCTTTTCGCCCACAGCCTCAACGGCGCCACCCCCGGTGCGGAACTGACCGGTCAGGCGATAGCGGACTCTCTCGAATCGCCGGAACTGGCATGGGTCCACATGAACGCCGGCGATCCCGGCGCCGCCGCGTGGATCGAGGCCCATATGGCCTATCTTCCCGTGGCCGTGCGTCACGCGCTGGTCGCCGACGCCACCCGGCCCCGCGTCAGCTTTCACGGCGACGGCGCGATGATCTTCCTGCGCGGCGTCAACACCAACCCCGGCGCCGAACCCGAGGACATGGTCTCGCTCCGCATCTGGATCGACCCCGCCCGCATCGTCACCCTGTCCCTGCGCCAGCTCGCTTCGGTCCGCGAACTGCGCGAGACCGTGGCCGCCGGGGACGGGCCGCAGGACGCGGGCACCTTCCTCGCCGATATCGTCGCCCGCCTGAACGCCCGGATCATCGATCGCGTGGACGTGCTGGACGACGATGGCGAACGGATCGAGCAGGCGGTGCTGTCCGACGCCGCCGACCCCGGCACCCTGCGCCCGCAGATCACCGACATCCGGCAGGAACTCGTCGACCTGCGCCGCTATTTGCGCCCGCAGCGCGACGCTCTGGGGCTGCTGGCGGCCGAGCGGCTGAGTTTCATCGAAGGAGAGGCCCGGCTTGAGATCGCCGAATCGCAGGACGCGCTGACCCGCACCGTCGAGGATCTCGAAGGTCTTGCCGAACGCCTGATCGTCGCCCGAGACGAGATCGCCAGCGCGCATTCCGACCGGCTGAACCGCAACCTTTACATCCTGTCGGTGATTTCGGCCGTGTTCCTGCCGCTCAGCTTCCTGACGGGCCTTCTGGGCGTGAACCTCGGCGGCATACCGGGGTCCGAAGATGGCGGCGCTTTCTGGGAATTCTCCGCCGCCCTCTGCGTGGTGCTGGTGCTGCAACTCCTGGTGCTGTGGCGCATGCGCTGGGTCAACGTCCCGGGCCGCTGGCGCCGCAAGGACCCCTGACGCGCCACCGGGCCATATTTCCCCGCCCAGCCCCCTGATTGCTCTTGCGTTTGTCCGTGGGAATGCGTACCCAGCAGGCCGGCCTAGGGGTGTAGCTCAGTTGGTAGAGCATCGGTCTCCAAAACCGAGGGTCGGGGGTTCGAGCCCCTCCGCCCCTGCCAGGCCAATCCTCCACGCAGCGTGAACACACAAGCGCCGCCTCCCGGCGGGCGCACATGCCGCTTCTTCTCTTTCCAAATACCTCGGGGGAGTCGCACCAACGGTGCGACGGGGGCAGAGCCCCCAATCGCCCGTCTCCAGGACCGCGTCAGCCCGCCAGCAGCGCGTCGATCTCCGCCCGCGCCGGCATCGAGGGCGCAGTGCCCGGACGCGTGACCGAGATCGCAGCGCAGGCGCAGCCAAAGCGCACTGCATCAACCGGGTCCATTCCCTCGGCCAGCGCCGCGGCGAATGCGCCGTTGAACGCGTCGCCCGCGCCGGTCGTTTCCACAACCGCTCCGGCAGAGAACGGCGGCACGTGTTCCGAGCGGGTTGCGTCGTGGTACAGCGCGCCCTTCTCGCCCAGCGTGATGATCGCGGCCTTCGCGCCGCGCGCCAGCAGGATCTCCGCCGCCGCCTGCGCTTCCTCGACGGTCGAGACCGGCAGGCCGGTGATGCTCTCGGCTTCGGATTCGTTCGGCGTGACGTAGTCGCACAGCGCCAGCATGCCCTCGGGCAACTCCGCCGCGGGCGCCGGGTTCAGGATCGTGACGCCCGAGCCTTCGCGCGCGATCTCAAGCGCCCGCACGGCCGCCGGCATCGGCTGTTCCAGCTGCGTCATGAAGACAGAAGCACCCCGGATCAGGTCCGCCTGCCGCTCGACGAAGGGAACGTCGATGGTTCCCGCCGCACCCGGCGAGATGATGATCGCGTTGTTGCCGGTCGATTCCTCGATGAAGATGTAGGCCGCGCCGGTATAGCTGTCCTCGGTCTGCTCGATCTCGGGCACCACGCCGGCCTCGGACCATGTCGCCAACGCGATGTCGGCGAAGGCGTCCTTGCCCAGCCGGGTGATCATCCGCACGTCGCCGCCCGCTTTCGCCGCCGCGACCGACTGGTTCGAGCCCTTGCCCCCCGGCCCCAGCTTGAAGCTGTTGCCCATGATGGTCTCGCCCATCTTCGGCATCCGGTCGGCGCGATAGGCGGTGTCGGCGACGAAGACGCCGAGGATCACGATAGGTGCGCTCACTGTGGTTTCACTCCTCAGGAAAATAGCTGTTGCACGGCACCGGCCATGGCGCGCCCGATGGCGGCCTGCGCCTCTGCCGTGAGATGCACGCCGTCCACCGGATCGGCCTGTGCGACGGGCGCGAGGTCGATGAACCCCGCCCCCAGCCGCCCGGCGGCGGCTTGAAGATGTTCTGCAAGGTCTGCCGACTTTGCCTGTGCGCCGACGAACATCGGCGCGATGGGTCCGACCTCGATCACCGGCACCGGCGCGGCCAGAAGCACCTTGGGCGCGCTGCCGTCCGGACCCGCGTCCGAGGCAAGGATCGTCTTCGCGATCCGCTCCAGCCCCTTGGCGATATCGAACGCCGTGGCCGAGAAGCGGGTCTTGGTGTCGTTGGTGCCCAGCATCACGATCACAAGGTCCAGCGGCAGATGCGTTTCCAGCAGCGCGGGCAGCGCGCGGATGCCGTTCTTGTGCTCGCCCTCGATGGGATCGTCGAAGACGGCGGTGCGGCCCGGATGCCCCTCGGCGATCACGTCCCAGCCGTCGCCAAGCGTTTCGGCCATCACCGTGGGCCAGCGGGCAGGCTTCGCGTGACGCCGGCGATCGTTGAGGAACCGAAGCGCCTGGGTGCCATGCGTGTTGCTGTCGCCGAAGCAAAGTATCGTGCGGTCCGTCAGCGTCCCGTCCTCCCCCTTGGCGGATGTGCCCCCACCTGCCCGGCGCACGTTAGACCAGCGCGAAGGCCGCTGTCCATGCGCAGCACATCCTTGCCCCGTGGTTGGCTCAGACGCCCTCGAACGTCACCCCGTCCGCCGAGATCCGCGCCAGCGTCAGCGGCCCGCCGGTGTAGGCGCCGGTGTCGATGCCGATGCAGCCGCCGCTGATATAGGGCTGCTCGGTGATCGTGTGACCATGCACGATCCAGACCCCGTCGGTGCGGGCCATGCGGCGAAAATCGGGATGGCCCCACATCAGCGTACTGTCCGCCTGCGCCTCGATCGGCAGCCACGGGTCGGCCGCCGCGTGCACCACCGCGACATTGCCGCTTTGCCACCAGCCCGGCAGGGCCCGCAGCCACGCCAGCATCTCGTCGCCCATCTCCTCGCGCAGCCGCGCCGCCATCGCCGTGCGGTCCTCCGACCCGCCCGGAGCGACACCGAAGCTGGCCAGTGTCTGAAGCCCGCCGTGCCGCAGCCAGCGGCTGCCGCTCCGTTGCGGATCGTCCAGCACGTCCAGCAGCATCGCCTCGTGGTTCCCGGCAAGGCACACCACGGGCCCGGGCCGGGTGTCGGGAAGCCGCATCAGCAGCCGCAGCACCTCGGCCGACTGCTCGCCCCGGTCGACGTAGTCGCCGACGCAGATCAGGGGCGCGTGGGGGTCTTCCGCGTTCACGTGGTCGACCAATGCGCGCAGCTTTTCGGCACAGCCGTGGATGTCGCCGATGGCGTAAAACGTCTGGTCCGGCACCGGGGGCGGAAAGGCGTCACCGGACGCACCCTGCGTCGCCGGACGCCCGCCAAAGAGTTTTCGCAACAGGCTCATGCGCGCACCGTATCATCCGCCGCACCCGCGCGCAGGTGGCAATTTGCGGGGAGTTTACGGATGACAGGCGACAGCGACTGGACTATCACGCTGACTGCGTGGCCCCGTGGCTCAACTGGATAGAGCAGCCCCCTCCTAAGGGGCAGGTTGCAGGTTCGAATCCTGCCGGGGTCACCACGTTGACACGGCGCGCTCTTGCCGTCCGGGTCGCAGCGGGTCATCCTGTCCACTCCACCGCACGAAGTTACCCCGACAGATGCCCGAAATGGACCAGCCGCGATACCTGACGACCAAGGAAGTGGCTGAACTGCTGCGGGTGCGCGAGCGCAAGGTCTACGACCTCGCCGCAGCGGACGAGATCCCGCACCGGCGCATCACCGGCAAGCTGCTGTTCCCCGCCGAAGAGATCCACGCCTGGATCGAGGGCGGCGACGGCGGCGCGCCCGGCATCCGCCCGGACGTGGTGGCCGGCTCGCACGATCCGCTGCTGGACTGGGCGATACGCGAAAGCGGCGCCGGGCTGGCGACCTTGACCGATGGCAGCCTTGACGGGCTGGAGCGTTTCGCAGCCGGTCAGTCTGCCGCCGCTGGGATGCACGTTCCCGAGGACGACGGCTGGAACATCGCCACCGTCACGGCGCGCGGGCTGGGCGGCTGCGTTCTGATCGGCTGGGCCACGCGGGCGCGGGGCATCCTGCTGGCGGATGGGCTGGATCGGGACGTGCAGGGCTTCGCCGACCTCAAGGGCCGCCGGATGGCCCTGCGGCAGGAAGGCGCCGGGGCGGCGGCGCTGCTTGGACGTCTGCTGAAGGACGCCGGGATGACACGCGACGACGTGTTGGCGTCGGGCACGGTCGCCCGCACCGAAAGCGACGCGGCAGCCGCCGTCGCGGCGGGCGAGGCAGAGGCGGCGCTTGGGATCGGCGCGATGGCGCGTCAGTTCGGGCTGGGGTTCGTGCCGTTGGTCGACGAGCGTTTCGACCTTCTGATCGACCGCCGCGCGTGGTTCACGCCGCCGTTCCAGCGTTTGATGGCCTTCACCCGGACGGATGCTTTCCGCGCCAAGGCAGAGGCTTTGGGCGGCTACGACGTCGGCGCTGCGGGCGAGGTGCGGTGGCTGTCGCGCTGACGTGTCCCACCGCATAAAAAACCCCGGCGCGCCGGTAAGGACGACGCGCCGGGGCAGTTCGGACAGCAACCCTTACATCGCGCTGGGATCAGCGTTGGGGAAGAAAAGCTGCTGCCCATCGACCGTGTAGGCAGCAATGGCGTCCTGCCCCTCGGTCGAGATTATCCAGTCCACGAACTGCTGGCCCAGATCCGCTTTGACGTTCGGGTGCGCCTCGGGGCTCACGAGGATGATGCCGTACTGGTTGAACATCTTCTCGTCGCCCTCGACCTGGATCTCGTGGTCACCCTTGTTGCCGAATGCGATCCAGGTGGCGCGGTCGGTCAGGACGTAGGCGCCCATGCCCAGACCCGCGTTCAGGGTCGCGCCCATGCCCGACCCGGTTTCGCGATACCAGCCGCCCGACGCCGCGCTGACATCGACATCCGTCTCGCCCCACAGGCGCAGTTCGGCCTTGTGGGTGCCGCTGTCGTCCCCCCGCGAGGCGAAGGGCGCCTCGGCCTCGGCAATCATCTCAAGCGCGGCGGTCACGTCGGACATGCCCCCGACGCCCGCCGGGTCGCTGGCCGGACCGACAATGACGAAGTCGTTGTACATCACGTCGAACCGCTCGACCCCGTCGCCATCGGCGACGAATTTCTCTTCCGCCGGCTTGGCGTGGACGAACAGCACGTCGCCATCACCGTTCGCGGCGTTCTTGATCGCCTGCCCGGTGCCGACGGCCACGACGCGCACCTCGATCCCGGTCTTGTCGGTGAAGATCGGCAACAGGTAGTCGAACAGACCCGAGTTCTGGGTCGAAGTGGTCGATTGAACGACGATGAAATCGTCTGCCGCCAGCGCGGGCGCACCGAAGGCAAGCGCGGCGGCAAGGCCGAGAAACGCGCGTCTGAACATTAGGAAGTCTCCCTCGAGTCTCTGGATAAGGTCAGTCGGACAGGCACAACCGCCCGTCGAGCCACGCCTGCGCTGCCTCGGACCGGGGCGCGTCCAGCACGCGGGCGGCGGGCCCGGTTTCTGCGACGCGGCCGTTGTGCATGAAGATCACGTCATCCCCCAACCGGCGGGCCTGGCCGGCGTCGTGGGTGATCATGACGATGGCAACGCCCGCCGCATGAGCGGCGTTCACCAGTTCCTCGACCGCGTGGGTCGAGGCCGGGTCAAGGCTGGCGGTGGGCTCGTCAAGGAACAGCACCTCGGGCGCGGTCGCCAGGGCGCGGGCGATGGCAAGACGCTGCTGTTCGCCGCCCGACAGGACGCGGGCGGGTCTGTAGGCCATGTCGGTCAGCCGCGCGCGGTCCAGCGCCTCGGCCACCCGAAGGGCGCGTTCGCTGCCGCGGATGCCGCGGACGCCCAGCGCGAACCGCAGGTTGCCCAGCACCGTCCGCCGCAACATCACCGGCCGCTGGAACACCATCGCCTGCGCGCGGCGCGCGGCGCGGTCAAGCGGGCGGCCCTGCCACAGCACCTCGCCGTCCGCTGGCTGGATCAACCCGTGCATCAGGCGCAGGAACAGGCTTTTGCCCGCCCCGTTCGCGCCCATCACCATCGTGCGTCGCCCGGGCCGGATGTTCGCGGTCACGTCCGAGACCAGCCTGCGCCCGCCAGCATCATAACTTACGCCACGGGCCGTCAGGATTGGCGCGGGCACAGGAGTCTCTTCTTCAAGCGTGCGGCTGTGAACGAGCTCAAGCATACACGGTCCTTCCCGCCGACGCGCGGATCGCCATCACCATCGCGTTCACCGCCAGCGCAAGCGCCAGCAGCACGACGCCCAGCGCCAGCGCCAGTTCGAGGTTTCCCTTCGAGGTCTCCAGCGCGATCGTCGTCGTCATCACCCGCGTGACGTGGTTGATGTTGCCGCCCACGATGATCACCGCGCCCACCTCGGCCACGGCGCGGCCAAACCCGGCCAGCGCCACGGTCAGCAGGCTGTACCGCGCATCCCACAACAGCGCGCCGACCCGCGCCAGCGGTCCGACGCCCAGCGAGGCGAACTGTTCGGAATATTCCTGCGACAGGTCCTCGACCGTCTGCCGCGTCAGCGCGGCGACGATCGGGGTCACAAGGATCGTCTGGGCGATGATCATCGCCGTCGGGGTATAAAGCAGTTGCAGGACGCCCAGCGGCCCGGAAGCCGACAGCATCAGGTAGACGACAAGGCCGACCACCACGGGCGGCAGGCCCATCAGCGCGTTCATGATGACCGCAAGCACGGCGCGCCCCGGAAAGCGGAACGCACCGACCGCGGCCCCCAGCGGAAGCCCGATCACGCAAGACAGGATGACGGCGGTAAGGGTGACGCGCAGCGACAGCGCGATGATTTCGGCCAGCGCCGGATCCCAAGCAAGGATCAGGCCAATCGCCTGTGCCAGAATGCTGCCGTCCGGGCTCATAAGTTGTGCTTTCTCCCCACTTGCGGGAAGAAAAGCACAAGAATGCAGGATAATCCACTACGTTCTTGACCGTTGTCAGCCCAAAAACGCGATCAGCTCTGCTTCTCCGGCCTTCAGACCGTGCCGTGGCTCTGGTTTCAGCCGCGAAATCCGCCGCGCGCGATCTTCGGCCCCGGCCAGCGCGATTACCTCGGGGTGGACATAGCTTGTACGCGCGATGGCCGGCGTATTGCCCAAGCGCTCTGCCGCGGCCTCGGTCAGGTCCGCGATCTTCGGCTCTTCCAGCCGGCAGGCGCAGGAAAAGGCGGCATGGGTCCCGTTCCACGTCCGGAAGGTCTTGGCCGTCATCCCCTCGCCGCACACCTCGGCGATCATCGCGTTCACCTGTTCGGACCGGACGCCGCGCGGTTCGCCGTCGTCGTCGACCCACGAAATCAGTTCGGCCCCCGCCAGATCCTGCACCTTGTGCAGCGCGCGTTCGAGCCGCTTGCCATGCAGGCGGCAGGTGATCTGGGTGCCGCCCTTGCCGGGGAAGTCCAGCGTCACGCCATCCTTGCCGAACTTGACGTGATCCGGCAGCAGCGTGGTCGCGCCGTAGCTTTCGTTCTCGCGGGCATAGTCGACCCCGCCGACCCGGATCGCAGCGCGGTCCAGCAACGCCAGCACCGCCGCCACCGCAAGTTCCTGAGAGCCGGGCTTGGCGCGAAGGCCGTCGGCAATCCGGGCGCGCAGCCGGGGCAGCGTTTCTCCGAAAGCCGCAAGCTGCGCGTATTTCCGGGCGGACCGCTGGGCTGTCCAGTCGGGGTGGTATCGGTACTGCTTTCGCCCGCGCGCATCCCGGCCCGTGGCTTGCAGATGGCCATTGGGCAGCGGCGATATCCAGACCTTTTCATAGGCGGGCGGCACCGCGATCAGGGCGATTCGCTTTCGTTCCGCGGTATCGCGGATCGTCGTGCCGTCCGGAGAACGGTAGCTGAAGCCCGTCCCGCGCCGGATGCGGCTGATTCCGGGGCGGTCGTCGGGGAAATAGCAAAGCCCCGCGCCGGCATCCGGCAAACCGGCCTTCCGGGGAATCGGTCCGGTCATCGCGCGCCCCCGCGATCCATGTTGCAGCGCAGCATCTTACTGTTTGGAATCCGGGGCATTTTCGGCCTCCACCCGTGACACGCCCGCCACACAATTGCGGACCCGACTCAACGCAAAAGCGCCCCAAACCGTTCCGATTCCCACCGCGGTCACCCGACAGGCGACCGCCCGGCGCAACCCCGAAAACCGCCGCAACCCTTGTTAATAAAGGCAATCGCCCGCCATTGGTCGGGCGGATTCTCGCCAAGCGGATTTACACAAACTTGACATAACTGCCCTACAAGCGCCTTCTGGTTGCATACGGAACGAGGCGTCCAATCAGCCCGTGGGACATCGAAACGCTTTGACGGATGTGGGGACATCCGGACGGGGCGGTGTTGCGGGAACTGGACGCGGTTTGTTGGGACAGAAGGCACGTAGGGGATGACGAGGCTAGGACTCCTGGGCTCGCTGGCGATTGCATTGTCGCTGGCAGTCACAGCGCCGGCAGTGGCCGGCAGCGGGCATGGGCTTTGCATGCAGAAACTCACCAAGATGATGCCGGTGCGCCGGAACAGCTCTCAGGGCGGTTCCGAGGTGATCCGGTCGGTGATGAACATGAGCGGCGTCGAACGTGACGCCGTTCTCGAACGCGAAATTCTGGGCGGCAACATGCCCGAGTTCATGCGCGATCTCGTCCCTGTGACGATGACCGGTGTGGTGAACGGGCGGCAGCTGGACATCACCATCTGCGTGACGCCGGATTACCTCGCGGTGGGTGACGACAGCGATTATGTCCGCGTTCCGCTGGGCATGGCGTCGGCGGCCCGGATTGCGGACCAGATGGGTTTCATCCTTCCGACGCCCGCAATGGTCGATACGATCTATGAACAGGCAGAGGTGCGTCTTGCCCCGAACCCGATGGAACCGGGCGCGGCGATGACGACCACCAGCTACTTCGCACGGCACAACAACACCGTGGAAGGTCAGGCCGGTCCGCTGGGTCTGCACCCGGCCGCGCTGATCGCAGGGATCAAGAAGGATCTCGTGATCTCCGAGCGTCTGCGCAAGCAGCCCGGTCGCGTCGCGATCTACGGCTGGCACCGCTCGAACGGCAGCCCGATCCAGCCGCTCAGCCTTGTGCACGGCGAGGAATACGCCGACTACAGCCACGGCATCCGGCTTGTCAGCCGCATCGCGTTCCTGAACGGCCGCCCGGTCGCGCTGGACAAGGTGATGCAGGATGACGACATCGCGGGCATCGTCACCGGCACCGAAGGGCCGATGCAGAATGTCCGCAATCTGATGGCGACGCTTTACCGCTAGTCACGGAATAAGAAAAACACGAGGGACGGAACCGCCCGCGCGCCGAAAACGGCCGCGGGCGGTTCCACTTTCAGGGTCCGGGTATTGACCGAGCGCCGCTGACGGCCAAAGGGCAACGCCCCGGCCGCCATGGACGATCAGTTCACCTCAGTTCACTGTGGAACAGCAGCGGAAGCCAAGGTGATAGTTCCGGTGGCTGGACGTGTTCATCACGTTCGTGCCGTGCCAGTAGGGCGCGCGCCAGCGGCACCAGTCCTCGTGGGCGCGGTACTTGTCCCAGATGAACCAGCTGCCCTTCATCTCGGTCACACCCAGCGTGCGGCTGCCGTTCGACGACATCTGGCTGGGGTTCATCGGCAGGTTCATATGCTCGGCCGCGTTGCCGTGCAGGTCGTATACCTTCAGCCCGCTGGTGCAGCCCGGGAACGCCCCCGCAGGGTACGTGTTCGTGCCGCAGGCGTTGAAGTCGCCGCCGTTGCAGCCCGCGCTTTTGTTCGAATCCTGACCGCAGACGCCGGTGCGGAAGTTCGGGCCGTAGGCCCAGCTTTTCGACCCGGCGTAGCGGTTGTTGTGGATCGACCGCATCGCGGCCACCGATCCCGCGCCGAACGGGTAATCGGGCGGCGTCAGCGCACCGGCGCAGGCGCCTTCCCATTCGTGGGCGTCGCACAGACGCTTGCCCATGGCAGAGCAGATCTCGGCCGCCTCGTTCGCGCGCACCCATGTCACGGGGTAAGTACAGGGCATGTTCGGGAACTCGAACTGGTCGATGCAGGCGGTCGCCTGTTCCGGCGTCTGCGTGCGCGGGTCATACAGCGGCGCCATGTACTTGGCGCCGCAGATCGCCTCGAACCGGGGGTTGTTGTAGACGGCAGTCCCGCCGACCCGTGCTGCACATTGTTCCGGCGACATCGGGTGCCGCGTCGGGCCGGGGTTGCCCTGCCCCATCCAGCCCGACCGCGCGAAGATCTCGCGGATCCGGTTCAGCTGGCCCGCCGAGATGCGGTGGACCTGCTGGATCTGCCGAAACAGAACCTCGTTGTTCTGCTGCAGCGACTGTGCCTCCACGCCCGCGGCCAGCGCCACGAGCCCGACCGAAAGCGCGAATGCCCGGATCATGCCGTTACTCCTTGCGAACGAGATAGAAGACATCGCGGTTGTCGGGATACCCGATGAACCGCGGGATCACGCCGTTGGACCCGCTTTTGTCGAGGTTGCCCATGCCGCGCATGATGTGGTCGACCTGGATCTGACCGGCGTCGTTGAACGAGTAAAGCCCGAGATACGTGTGCTCCAGCGCGTTCATGTCCAGCAGCATGGCGTAGTCGCAGCCATAAGCCTGGAAGCTGCGAGCCATGCCGGACGGGGTCGCGGTCGAGAAGTAGCCGTACACAAGGTAATTGGTGTTCTCGGACTTCATCAGGCAGGCGCCGCCGCGTAGGGTCCGCAGGTCCGCGTTGGCAGAGCCCGACCAGTTGCCCGGCCCCCACTGGGTCACCAGCGCACCGGGCCGGCCATCCTCGACCAGCGGCACGCCGTTCTGGCGGACGAAGCGCATGCTGGCGAGGTTCTCGTTGTCCTCTTCGGTCCAGGTCTTCATGCCGATCTCGCCGTCCTGCGTGACGTAGACCGTCGACAGGCCCGGCCAGATCTTCGAGTAGATCACGCCGTGTTCAAGGAAGCCGTAGTGCGAGCCATAGTTCTGGTCGCGCAGCGCGCCGCTGCGGAACGCGCCGTGCTGGCGCTTGAACCCGGCTGTGAAGGCCGCGGTGACCTTGTCGGTCAGGTAGGGCGGCACCATGCCCAGCGACACAAGCGGCGCTTCCGTGGCGAAACCGTCCGGTCCCGGCATCCCGTAGGGCCGCATGTAGTGCGGCGGGCGCGGCGACCAGTCCAGACGCGGGTGGTCGGTGCCACGCGCAAAACCAAGGTCGAAGCGGTCCAGTTCGAAGGCGACGAAATAGTTGATCGCCCGGCTCTCGACACCGTCCAGCCAGTTCGCGCCGGGCACGTCGAACACCTCGGGCGCGATATAGCCCGGCGACAGCGCCGAGACATAGACGCCGGCCTGCCCCTGCACCGGGTACCACGAACCCGCGGCCATGCCGGACTCGGCGCCCTCAAGCTTGATGGTGTGATAGGCCGCCATCAAAGGGCGCGCGTCCTCGGGGTAGCGCACGTTGGCGGGGATCGGACCGGCGACCGGAGTCTCGCTTTTGCCGGTGCCAAGACCTTCGTCCAGCAGCGCGTACTTGTCCTTGTTGAAGGTCGCCTTGACCCACGTCACCAGCGCATCGCCGCCCCAGACGTGATCGCGCAGGAACTGCGAGGTCGCCTCGAGGCTGGAATAAGAGCCGCTGGTCTTCACGCGCAGGTACAGACGGTCGCCGCAAACCGGCGAGTACGGCAGGTTGGCGCGGCTTGCATCGCCCAGCATCGACGGGTTGCCCGCCCAAGGGGTGCAGCGGAAGGTTTTCACACCCTCGGTGATCAGCAGCGCCGGACCTTCGGGACCGTCTTCCAGCAACACGGCGCGGTCGTTCGGTGCCGGGTTCTCCAGGTGGAACCACGTGCGGCGGGTGTCGCCGATGCCCAGCAGGAACCAGCTGTTGATGTTCGGGTTCAGCGAGACAAGCGTCACCGGAGTGCCGTCGTCCGGCAGGGTCACGGTCTGCTCGAACCGGTAGGGCTGAATCTCGATGATATTCTTCGCTGTCTCGGCATCGTAGGCGGCGCGCAGCTGCGCCAGCCGATCCTCGATGTCCAGCGCATGCGCAGCCGACCCCGCAAGCACCGTCGCCATCGCGGGGCCCACAAGCCGGAAAAGGGCGCGGTCAAAAATGCGTTTCTTCAAGTCTCTATGCTCCTCGTTCCCGCGACTCACCCTTCCCATGGGGCCGCCGTTCCGGGGGGTGTGGCAGGTGGTAGGAAATTTTCCGCTTACGGGGAAGTCGGGTAAAGCGGACCCAGTTTAATTGTGATCGGCCAGCATGGCTTCGCCCGAAGGATTGGCAGCAGGCGTTGCGATTTGGCCACGCGCTCATCGTGCCTGCTCCGCCGCCACGGTGCCGGCTTGGGCGGGCGGCGCCGCGACAGATTCGAAGACGAACCGCTTGTCGAGCTGGAACTTGACGACATAGCCGATCGCAAGCCCGAACACCGCACCCAGCTCGCGCATCAGGTCGGTCTGCCAGATCATCCAGAACACGGTTTCCATGCCCCAGAAGATCGCCGTCGTGAATACGCCGGTCAGCGTGTAGCGGCTGAACCGCTTGCCGTGCGCCCGCGCGCCGGTCGAGGCGTCGAGGAAGATCCAGCGCTTGTCCAACAGGTACTTGACCACCAGCCCGACACCGGTGCCGACGGCGATGGCCACCAGCAAAGCCGCGCCGTCTTCACGGAACGACAACACGACGCGCTGCGCGCCAAGATTGGCGAGCGTCGCGATCACCGCGAACAACGCGTAGCGGAAGACCAGTGTGCGCAGTTTCACGTCGAATCCGGGCCTTTCTGACGTCCGTCGTCATACCCCGCACGGCGCGGGCCATTCATCGGCCCGGAGTGTCCGGGCCGAAGACGGCAAAAGCGCGGCGCTCAGGTGAAGGTATTGTCCCTCGGGAAGCCGCGCGGCGCCATACGGCCCGATCCGGCCCGCTTGCCCAGCCACTCGGTCAGGTCGCTCTCCGTCCGCGTCCGTCCCGCCGGGTCGAGCCAGCTAAGGCCCTCGGCCAGCGTGAAGGTCGTCAGGTCGGACAGTCCGCCGTCCTTGTACTTCTGCAGGCGAACACCTTTGCCGCGACCCATCTCGGGCAGTTCGTCCAGCGGGAAGACCAGCACCTTGCGGTTCTCGCCCACGCAGGCCACGTGATCGCCCGTCACCTTGCGGCAGATCTTGGCCTTCACGTCGCCCCGGACGTTCAGCACCTGCTTACCCGAACGGGTCTGCGCCACGACTTCGGACTGCGGCACGATGAAACCGTCGCCGGCGCTCGACGCGACCAGCAGCTTGCTTTCGGGGTTCAGGATGAACAGTTCGACGATCTCTGCCTCGTTCGGCAGGTCGACCATCAGGCGCACGGGTTCACCCATGCCGCGACCGCCGGGCAGGTTCGAGACGGACAGCGTATAGAACCGCCCGTTCGAGCCAAACACCAGCAGGCGGTCGGTGGTCTCGGCATGGAATATATGCCGTCCCTCGTCGCCGTCCTTGTATTTCAGCTCCTGATCCAGCGCGATGTGGCCCTTCATCGCCCGGATCCAACCCATCTTCGAGCAGACCACGGTCACCGGCTCGCGCTCGATCATCGCTTCCAGCGGGACCTCTTCGACCTCGGTGGCCTCGGCGAACTGGGTCCGCCGCGCGCCGCCCTCGGCCTTGGCGCCGAACTGGGCTTTGGTCTCGCGGATCTGGTCGGAAATGCGCGACCACTGGACGTCATCGCTTTCCAGCAGGTCCTCTAGCCCGGCGCGCTCTTCCATCAGCGCGTCGCGCTCGCGCCGCAGTTCCATCTCTTCCAGACGCCGCAACGACCGCAGGCGCATGTTCAGGATGGCGTCGGTCTGGACCTCGGACAACTCGCCCTCGCCCGGCGGCGGCGAGACATAGTCCGCCTCGGACATCGCCTTGACGAAATCGCGCGACCAGTCCTCGCGCATCAGCGCGGCCTTGGGGTCGTCGTCGTAGCGGATGATGTCGATGACGCGGTCGAGGTTCAGGAAAGCGGTGATGAAGCCTTCCAGCACTTCCAACCGGTGATCGATCTTCGCCAGCCGGTGCCGCGAGCGGCGCAGCAGAACCTCGCGACGGTGGTCGAGGAAGGCGCGCAGCACTTCCTTCAGCGAGCAGACCTTCGGCGTGCGGCCGTCGATCAGGACGTTCATGTTCAGGCTGAACCGGACCTCGAGATCGCAGTTGCGGTACAGCATGTTCATCAGCACGTCCGGGTCGACGTTCTTTGATTTCGGTTCCAGCACGACGCGCACGTCCTCGGCGCTTTCGTCACGGACGTCGCCAAGGATCGGGATCTTCTTGGTCTGGATGACCTCGGCGATCCGCTCGATCAGTTTGGACTTCTGCACCTGGTAGGGAATCTCGGTGACGACGATCTGCCACTGGCCGCGGCCCAGATCCTCGACGTGATGCTTCGCCCGCAAGCGGAACGCGCCGCGCCCGGTGCGGTAGGTCTGCATCATGCTTTCCACCGGCTCGACGATCACGCCGCCGGTCGGGAAATCGGGGCCCTTCACGTAATTCAGTAGCGTGTCGTCCCGCGCGTCCGGCGTCTTGATCAGGTGCAGACAGGCGTTGCACAGCTCGTCGATGTTGTGCGGCGGGATGTTTGTCGCCATGCCCACCGCGATGCCGCTTGCGCCGTTCGCCAGCAGGTTCGGGAAGGACGCCGGCAGAACCTCGGGCTCTTGAAGCGTGCCGTCATAATTGTCGCGGAAATCGACGGCGTCCTCGTTCAGCCCTTCCATCAGCGCTTCGGCGGCGGCCGTCAGCCGTGCCTCGGTATAACGCGAGGCCGCCGGGTTATCGCCGTCGATGTTGCCGAAGTTGCCCTGCCCGTCCACCAGCGGATAGCGAACGTTGAAGTCCTGCGCCAGACGGGCCATCGCGTCGTAGATCGCCGCGTCGCCGTGCGGGTGATAGTTGCCCATCACGTCGCCCGAGATCTTCGACGACTTGCGGAAGCGCCCATCCGGAGACAAGCGCAACTCGCGCATCGCGTACATGATGCGGCGGTGGACCGGCTTCAGACCGTCACGCGCGTCGGGCAGCGCCCGGTGCATGATGGTCGACAGCGCATAGGTCAGGTACCGCTCGCCGATCGCGCGGCGCAGGGGCTCGGCAAGGGCCGGGATATTGGGGTCGTCGGACTGATCGCTCATAGATGATGTGATACGCCTCGCGCCTCAGGGGAACAAGGCGGGATCGCCCCAAGGCCGCTGCGTGAACCGGCCGATGATGGCATCCGTGCATCATTCCGCCCCACAGCCGCGCGCCCGGGCACATTTTGCTTAGGCACGCGGCGTCCGGCTTGGTACCCGTGTGGCACGGCGAAAAGAACGCGACCAAACAAACAAGCGTCACATCGCGGGAACGGGCAGTATGAAAAGACTTCTATCGACGACGCTTGGCGTCGTGATCGTCGGCGCGATGCTATTCTTCGGAGAAGACGCGCCCGAGACCGACGCCACCACCACGGCGAACGCGCCGGAACCGGCGGACGTGCGGCCCGACCGGCTGCATACGGCGGCCGAGCTTTCGGCCCTGCTGGCCGAGATCAAGGCGCAACCGGAACCCGAGGGGCCGCGCATCCGCACGCCGCACCCGGACAGCGCCGAGCCCGTTGCCGAGGCGGTGCCGGAACCCGTCCACCCCGCCAGCCCCGACGAGATCCCGATGGCGATCGAGTCCCTGCCGCTGGGCGATATCCCCGCGGAACGCCTGCCGGTGATGGAAGCGACCTATACCACCGCGCCGAATACCAGCGTAGAGGACGCCGCGCCCGACCGTGCCACGGCCCCGACGCTCGACGTGTCCCGGGTGCCGGTACCGCGACCGGCCCCGCGCCCCACCGGCTTTGTACCGGTCGAGCCTGTCGCCACCGCGCTGGCCGGGCCCGAGGTACTTCCTCCGTCGCTTGTGGCCGCGACGCAGACGCCCCCCGCCCCCGTCACCACAACCGACGCGGAACTGGTGGCGCTGGCGCTGGCCGAAGCGCTGGACGGCGCGCGGCCAGAGCTGATGTACGTCACCGAAGACGGCGCGATCCTGCGCAGCGCGCCGCACGAGGCCGCCGAGCGCATCCTGCAACTTTATCGCGGCGACGAGACCGAGGTTCTGTTCGACATGGGCGACGGCTGGCTGCGCGTGCGCGAGATCAGCACAGGCGAGACGGGGTTCGTCCCGGCCCGCGTGCTTTCGGGCAGCCAGCAGTGACATAACCGTCAGGTCACGGGAATTCTTCGAACTGGCACATCCCTACTCGAGACAAGATGCCAGCGCGGCGTCGATGCAAATAGTGAACCTGAATAAATTTTGGAGATGCACTTCCGTGGTGTTAAGATTTCTTAACAGATAATTCACGGACCTCTTCAAAATGCGATTTCTCAACGTAATTTTGGCAATACTCGCCTTCCTCTACATCGTTGGGAAGTTGGGTCAAGGACCCGAAGCCCCATCAGAGATTTCCCACAGCAGTGGCAACTATCCCGCCGAGACCGCGCCATTTCCCATCCCCCCTGACGAAGACAAACTCGCGTCGGTCACGGGAGCGGGCAGCACGGTTTCAACCAACCCCTCCCTAGTGCCGCCCACGGGCCTTGCGGAACCGAAGCTCGACGAGTCGCCCGTCGTGACGCCAGACGTGCCGTCAAGACCGCCTTCCACGCTTAGGCTTGCACGGTTCGTCACGGGGTCCGTGGTCAACGTCCGGCAGGGACCTTCCGTCAGCACGGCAAAGATCGGAGCCCTCGTATTTGGCACAAAGACATATGTGGTCGGGAATGCGGACGGAGGCTGGGTCGAGATCGAGTTCGATGCACCCCCTTGGCGAGGCTGGATGTCGGGCACCTACCTTTCCGCTGCGTTGCCCGGAACAACGGCTACCACACCGGCTGCACCGCCAAAAAGATCCGTCGCACCTCCGAGTTCTGCGGAAGTGTCGCGTGCCAAGGCCGAGATCATTCGGCAGTCGATCAACTCGTACAGCGGCTCTTGCCCCTGTCCGTACAATACAGATCGAGCTGGACGGCGTTGTGGGGGCAGAAGCGCCTGGTCGAGACCCGGTGGCTACGCCCCGATGTGCTACGAATCCGATGTCAGCCCCGCGCGTCTCGCAACCTATTTCGCCCGTCAGCGTGGTGCGACAAACTAACGGTCCCATACTCTCACGTTGGACTTGACCATTGGTGCCGATGCAGCTGACTTGTGCGCATGGCGCAGAAATCCGTTCTTATCACCGGCTGCTCGTCCGGCATCGGCTATGACGCCGCGCATACGCTGAAGGCGCGGGGATGGCGCGTGTTCGCGTCGTGCCGCAAGCAGGACGACTGCGACCGGCTGATCGCCGAGGGGCTGGAAAGCCCGCGCATCGACTATGACGACGAGGTCTCGATCGACACCGGGCTGGACGCGGTTCTTGCCGCCACGGGCGGCACGCTGGACGCGGTGTTCAACAATGGCGCTTACGGTATTCCGGGGCTTGTCGAGGATCTGCCGACCGAAGCCCTGCGCGCCATTTTGCAGACCAACCTGATCGGATACCACCACCTGACCCGCCGCCTGATCCCGGTGATGCGGGCGCAGGGCGGCGGACGGATTGTGAACTGTTCGTCGGTCATGGGCTACACCAGCTATCCGTGGCGCGGTGCCTATGTCGCGACCAAGTGGGCGCTGGAGGGGCTGACCGACACGCTGCGGCTGGAGCTGCATGGCGAGCCGATCCACGTCGTGCTGATCGAGCCGGGGCTGATCACTACGAAGTTCGGGGCCAACGGCCGCATCCAGTTCGAGAAGTGGATCGACTGGCGGAACTCGATCCACCGGGACCGCTACGAGAAGGACCTGATGCGCAAGTGGCGCGGCGACAACCCGCAGGCGGGGCTGGAGGTGCCGGCAAGCCACGTGACGGCCAAGCTGATTCACGCGCTGGAAAGCCGCCGCCCGCACCCGCGCTACAAGATCACCAAGCTTGCGCATTTCGCGAAGTTCCTGACCCGCATCCTTCCCACCCGGGCCAGCGACTGGGTGGTGCGCCGCGCCTCCTGAGCCCCCGCGCCAATTTGCCGGTTTTGTTTCTTGGCCCGGACAGGCTACATCGCGGGCCAGACCTGACCGAAAGGACGCCAAATGTGGCAGGACCCGCTTTTCATCCTGGTCGCCATCTCGGTGCTGGTGGTGCTTGTGATCCTGATGATCGGCATCGGCAGCTTCGGCAAAGGCGGCGAGTTTCACCGCAAACACGCCAACCGGCTGATGCGCTATCGCGTCGCGGCGCAGGCCATCGCGGTGGTGGTCATTCTGATCTTCGTGGCCTTCCGCCGCATGGGAGGCAACTGATGGTCGTACTGTCCAAGATCTACACCCGCACCGGCGACGCCGGCGACACCGCGCTTGGCAACGGCGAACGCGTCGCGAAACACAGCCCGCGCGTCACCGCCTACGGCACGGTAGACGAGCTGAACGCGACGCTCGGCATGGCGCGGCTATACGCCCCCGAAGACACCGACGCTCAACTGGCCCGCATCCAGAACGACCTGTTCGACCTTGGCGCGGACCTGTGCCGCCCCGACATGGAGAAGGACGCCGAGGCCGAATACACGCCTCTGCGCGTCACCGACGGACAGGTCACCCGGCTGGAAGCGGAAATCGACGCGATGAACGCCCGGCTGGAGCCGCTGCGCAGTTTCGTCCTGCCCGGCGGCACTGCGCTGTCGGCGCATCTGCACCTGTGCCGCACCGTCGCGCGCCGCGCCGAACGGCATACGGTCGACCTTGCCACCGGCGAGAAGGTGAACCCGGCGGCGGTGAAATATCTCAACCGCCTGTCCGACTGGTTCTTCGTCGCCGCCCGGATCGCCAACGACGACGGCCGCGCGGACGTTCTGTGGAAGCCCGGCGAAAACCGCTGATTAGCGCTACCATCCCAAATGGCGGGAAACGCGGCGTTGAATGGCGTAAACGCGTCGATTTTGCCCTGTTCTCCGCGCGCCTTACCGGCTAACACTCACCGGGAATTCGCTCCCCCGGCCGACGCAAGGGGCGCAACCAACCTAGGGAGACACGCATGAAGGTCCTCGTACCGGTCAAGCGGGTTATCGACTACAACGTGAAGGTCCGCGTGAAGGCGGATGGCACGGGCGTCGATCTCGCCAACGTCAAGATGTCCATGAACCCGTTCGACGAGATTGCCGTCGAAGAGGCGATCCGCCTGAAAGAGAAGGGCGCCGCCGAAGAAGTGGTGGCCGTCTCGATCGGCGTGAAGCAGGCGCAGGAAACGCTGCGCACCGCGCTGGCGATGGGCGCCGACCGGGCGATCCTCGTGGTCGCCGCCGACGACGTGCACCAGGACATCGAGCCGCTGGCCGTCGCGAAGATCCTGAAGGGCATCGTCGACGAAGAGCAGCCGGGCCTCGTGCTCTGCGGCAAGCAGGCGATCGACAACGACATGAACGCCACCGGCCAGATGCTGTCGGCGCTGCTGGGCTGGTCGCAGGCCACCTTCGCGTCCGAAGTGAACATCGACGGCGACCACGCCAACGTGACCCGCGAGGTCGACGGCGGCCTGCAGACGATCAAGGTGAAGATGCCCGCCATCGTCACGGTCGACCTGCGCCTGAACGAGCCGCGCTATGCCTCGCTGCCGAACATCATGAAAGCGAAGAAGAAGCCGCTGGATGAGAAGACCCCCGCCGACTACGGCGTGGACGTCTCGCCGCGCCTCGAGATCGTGAAGACCGAAGAGCCGCCGGCGCGTAAAGCGGGCGAGATGGTCGGCTCGGTGGACGAGCTGATCGCGAAACTGAAAGACGAAGCGGGGGTCCTGTAATGGCTGTTCTTCTTTTGGGTGAAGTGAACGGCGGCGAGCTGTCGCTGGACGCCACCGCGAAGGCCGTGACCGCCGCGAAGGCGCTGGGTGACGTGACCGTGCTGTGCGCCGGTGCGTCCGCCGCCGCCGCCGGTGAAGCCGCCGCGAAGATCGACGGCGTGGCGAAGGTGCTGGTTGCCGAAGACGCCTCGCTGGGTCATCGCCTTGCGGAAACCACCGCCGCGCTGATCGTGTCGCTGGCGGGCGACTACGACCACATCGTCGCGCCGGCCACCACCGACGCGAAGAACGTGATGCCGCGCGTCGCGGCGCTCTTGGACGTGATGATCCTGTCGGACGTCTCGGGTGTCGTGGACGCCGATACCTTCGAGCGCCCGATCTACGCGGGCAACGCTGTGCAGACGGTGAAGTCGTCCGACCCGAAAAAGGTGATCACCATCCGGACCTCGACCTTCGACGCCGCCGGCGAACAGGGCGCGGCTCCGGTCGAGACCGTGGGCGCCGCCGAGAACCCCGGCCTGTCGGAATGGGTCGAGGACAAGGTGGCCGAAAGCGACCGCCCCGAACTGACCTCGGCCGGCATCGTCGTGTCGGGCGGCCGTGGCGTCGGCTCGGAAGAGGACTTCAAGATCATCGAGGCGCTGGCGGACAAGCTGGGCGCGGCTGTCGGCGCGTCCCGCGCTGCGGTCGACTCGGGCTACGCCCCGAACGACTGGCAGGTGGGTCAGACCGGCAAGGTCGTCGCCCCCGAGCTATACATCGCGGTCGGCATCTCCGGCGCGATCCAGCACCTTGCGGGGATGAAGGACTCGAAGGTCATCGTCGCGATCAACAAGGACGAGGAGGCGCCGATCTTCCAGGTCGCGGATTACGGACTGGTCGCGGACCTGTTCACCGCCGTGCCGGAACTGACCGAGAAGCTTTGATCGGGATGGGGGCGTCAGACCCATCACATGGATAGGCCCGCCCCTGTGGCGGGCCTTTTCTTTTGGGGGAAGGTGGATGAAATCCCGGGCAAATGCTTCGCTGGTGTGGGGGAGATGGGGTGGAACCCCATCCTACGCCGGATGCATTGCACCCCGTCGAACGGAGACGCGACGCCCACTTTGATTGTTTGGGATTGGGGAAGCTGGGTGAAATCCCGGGCAATTGCTTCGCTGGTGTTGGGAGATGGGGTGGAACCCCATCCTACGAGGGATGGATTGCACCCCATCGAAAGGAGACGCGACGCCCACGTAGGATGGGGTTACACCCCATCCCACAAAAGGCGGTTTCGCACCCCACCGCACGGACACCCAAAGGCCACGTACGATGGGGTTACACCCCATCCCCCAAAAGCCATCACCCCAAAGACTCGCCGAAAATCCGTTCGGCGTGGTCGTGAAGGTAGATCCGCAGCCACGGCGTGAAACGGTCCGGCTCTGCGTCGATCTCGCCGCGAAGCGCATCCAGCGTCGTCCAGCGCACCTCTGCCACCTCTTCCGGGTTCGGCACCACCCGCAGGTCGGCCCCGGCGGCGCAGACGAACACCTGCACCACTTCGTCCTCGACCATGCCGTTGCCCACATCGGCGCGATAGCGCACCTCGCCCCGGTGGACCGGCGCCAACCCCTCGATGCCAAGCTCCTGCCGCAGGCGCCGCACCGCGCAGTCGGCGTCGTCCTCGCCCCATAACGGGTGGGTGCAGCAGGTGTTCGCCCAAAGCCCCGGCGTGTGGTACTTCGCCAGCGCCCGCCGTTGCAGCAGGACACGGTCGCCATCCAGCACGAAGACGGACACCGCCTTGTGCCGCAGCCCCTCGCGGTGCGCCGCCAGCTTGTCCACCGCCACCAATTCGCCGTTCACCCAGGCCGGGATCATGTCCTGCATCGGGGCGCCAGATACGCCATGCCGCGCCGCACCGCCAGCCGCCCCGGTCACTTCGCCGCACGGGACGCCCTTGATCTTGCAGCGGATACGCGGAATCGTCCGCTTCGCGCGACAGCCAAGTTCACGGGCCCGAACGGGCCCCCGAAGGATGCGAAAAGCGAGGACATCATGAAACGCCTAGCCAATTCCCTTCTGGCCGCCAGCCTTCTGGCCGCCCCCGCCACCGCGCAGGATTTGTCGGACGAGGCCGCCTATGCCGCCGACAGCTTCGGCCAGTGCGCCACCTGCCATGTCATCGCCGACGACTCGGGCGAGGTCATGTACGGCAAGCGCGGCAAGGTCGGACCCAACCTGCATTGCGTCATCGGCCGCACCGCCGGTACCTACGACGGCTTCCGCTATGGCAAGTCGATGGAGGAAGCTGGCGAGGCCGGGCTGGTCTGGGACGCCGAGAACCTCGTCACCTATCTGCAGGACCCCAAGGCCTATCTTGCCGAATTCCTCGACGACCCGCGCGCGCGATCGAAAATGACCTTCAAGGTGCGGGCCGACAAGGGCGAGGGTAAATCCGAGGAAGAGGTCGCCGCCGCCTTCGCAGCGCTGCTGGCGGAAACCTGCGCCAACTGACGGCACACCCCGTCACAGCATCGACTGCAGCACCGGCGCCAACGCTCTGGCGGCGCGCCGGTGCACCACCGGGCCCAGCATTTCCTCGGCCGCGGCGCGTTCCCCCTCCGAGAAATGCATCTCGTCCATGCCACTGCGCCGTTCCGGTGCCGAGGCCACGACCTCGACCACCTTCGTGACCTTTCCCTCCAGCGACATCAGCATCGGACGGTCGATAAACAGCGGATCGCCGCAGGCCAGTTCGTGCTGCCCGAAGTTGCGGTCGTCCTCTTCCAGCGGCGGATGATCCGACAGCCACAACAGGACCACCGGCCGTTCGATCTGAGACAGCAGCATCCGCATCCGCGCCAGCCACGCCTCTTTCAGCTCGCTCCGCAGCATCGCGAACTTCTCAGGAGAAATGTCCTTCAGCGATTGCAGCATGTGCCGGGTAAAGCTGAATTCGGTGAAATCCACCTCTGGATAGATCTTGTGCAACAGCGACGACGCCCGCAGGAACCGGTCGTTGCGGCGCGGATGCACGGCATAAAACCGGTTCGACATGTTCTGCGCGCCCATAACCTGCATCACCGCGACCCGCGCCTTGTTGCAGATCTCCAGCAGCGTCTTGTCGTTGAAATAGGCGTCGATCCCGGCGTTGATGCAGCCAAGGTTCACGCCCCTGATCCCGGCCTCCACCTCGACCAGCGCCGGGAACGGCGTGTCGATGAATTTGCCGTAGGTTTCCGTTCCGCCGAGATAGGCGACGAAATCGCCCTCCAGCCGCCGGCGCGGCCCGCGGAACAGCTGTTTCGAGGCGCCGTACCGGCACGGGAAATAGTCGAGAGCCGGTCGTTCGAGATTCGCGTAGTTCATTCCACCCACACTTCTGAAAGTGATCCACCCGCGACCGGATTCGCACAAACTCGTTGCCAACCGCCTAAACCGTGCATTTGTCTCGAATTGCCGCTGCGCGCTGCCGGGCTTTCACCCTTGCACCGCCGCGAAGGCGGCGCATATGGTCCCGGCGACAACCCGAAGGAGCGGCGAGCATGGAAATCAAGCGGATCGGCGTGATCGGCGCAGGCCAGATGGGCAACGGCATCGCCCACGTAATGGCGCTCGCGGGCTATGAGGTCGTGTTGAACGACATCAGCGAAGAGGCGCTTTCCGCCGCCGTGTCGCTGGTGTCGAAGAACCTCGACCGGCAAGTCTCCAAGGACCGCATCAGCGAAGACGAGAAACAGGCGGCGATGAACCGCATCTCGACCACGCTGAAGCTGCCCGAACTCGGCGCCACCGACCTTGTGATCGAGGCCGCGACCGAGCGCGAGACGGTCAAGCAGGCGATCTTCGAAGACCTCGTGCCGCATCTTCAGCCGCATACGATCCTGACCTCGAACACCTCGTCGATCTCGATCACCCGGCTCGCCAGCCGCACCGACCGGCCCGAAAAGTTCATGGGCTTCCACTTCATGAACCCGGTCCCGGTGATGCAACTGGTCGAACTGATCCGCGGCATCGCCACCAACGAGGAAACCTACAAGGCCTGCCTTGGCGTGGTCGAGAGCCTTGGTAAATCCGCCGCCTCCGCCGAGGACTTCCCCGCCTTCATCGTGAACCGCATCCTGATCCCGATGATCAACGAAGCGGTCTATACCCTTTACGAGGGCGTCGGCTCGGTGAAGTCGATCGATACCTCGATGAAGCTGGGCGCCAACCACCCGATGGGCCCGCTGGAATTGGCCGATTTCATCGGTCTCGACACCTGCCTCGCGATCATGAACGTGTTGCACGACGGGCTGGCGGACACCAAGTACCGCCCCTGCCCCCTGCTGGTGAAATATGTCGAGGCCGGCTGGCTTGGCCGCAAGACGCAGCGCGGCTTCTACGACTACCGCGGCGAAACGCCGGTCCCCACGCGCTGACACGCAAAAGCCCCGACCGAAGGCGGCCGGGGCTTCTTCTCTTTCAAAATACCTCGGGCCCAAATACCTCGGGCCCAAATACCTCGGGGAGGCCGCAGGCCGGGGGCAGAGCCCCCTGCGCCCGGTCAGACCTGCGCTTCGGGCAGATGCACCACCATGCCGTTCAGCGCCGGCTTGACCGCGATCTGGCAGCACAGGCGGCTGGACGGCTTCACCTCGCAGGCGGCGAAATCCAGCATCTCGGCCTCTTCCTCGCCCGCGCCGCCCACCTCGGGCAGGAACGCGTCGTCGACATAGCCGTGGCACGTGGCGCAGGCGAGCGAGCCGCCGCATTCGCCCCGGATACCCTCGACGTCGTTGTCCCGCGCGATCTGCATCAGTGTCGCGCCCTCGGCGGCCTGCACCGTGGTGCGCTTGCCGCAGGCTTCCACGAAAGTCACTTCGATCATCGTACCCTCCCTCAGTTCAGCCGCACCGGCAGGTTCAGCGGCCCGCGGAACCCGAAGCCCTTCCAGACCACGTCCTGCGGCGTCACCAGTTCCATGTTCGGGAACCGTTCGAAGATCAGCGGCAGCATGATCTTGCCCAGCATCATCCGCGCCAGGTGTGTCCCAAGGCAGTGATGCGGCCCGCTGCCGAAGCTCTGGTGCGGCGTGCGCTTGCGGAACACATCGAACCGTTCGCCGTTCTCGAACAGCGTCTCGTCGCGGTTGGCGCTGGCCTGTACGGTCATCACCACGTCGCCCTTCGGAATGTCGAAGCCGCGGATCTGCGTGTCTTCCATCACAAGGCGCGAACTGACCTGGATCGGCGCGACCCAGCGGACGCCTTCCTCGAACGCCAGCCCCCAGTCGCCGCTTTCCTTCAGCGCCTCAAGCTGGTCCGGGTTGGTCAGCAGGCCGTACAGGATCGTCAGCAGCGCATCGCGCGGCTCGTTGATCCCGCCGCCGATGGCGATCTTGATGTTGGCCACCACCTGGCTCATGTCGATCGGGTTCTCGGCGTTCAGCATCACCGACAGCGCCGACTGGTCCGGCTCGCCGCGCGCGATGGGCGCCTGCCGGTTGATCTCGGCAACGATCTGATCATGAGCAAGATCGGACCGCTCGAACAGTTTCGGATCCCAGCCGAAATTGCCGGCGCCGTCGATCAGCGCCTGGCTCCAGAACTGCATGTCGTCGTCCGACGCGCCCGGGATGCCAAGGATCACGGCAAGGATGCGCGCCGACAACGGACCGGCCAGCGCCGGGAACAGGTCGACAACCTCGTCGCGCGGCAGACGGTCAAGGTACTCGTTGGCCAGCTTTTCGTAGGCCGGCCCCCAAAGTCCCTTCAGGTTCTTCGGGCTGAACGTCGGCGTCATCGCCATCCGCTCGGCTTTGTGGTCCGCGCCATCCTTCCGCATCAGCGTATGGGCGTGGAACGCGCGCTCCATCGGGGTGTTCGGGTCGTTCGAGCTGAATAGATCCGGGTTGTCCTTCACCGCCCGCGCATCCTCGGCACGGGTCAGCAGGGTGCGTCCGACCGACTCCACCCGCAACACGGGGGTCTCGGCGCGCATCTTCCGGTAAACCGGGTACGGATTCTCCGTCAGCTCGGAAATGGTGATGGTGTCGTCATATGGCGCAAGTGCCATGGCTGCCCTCCTCCTTGGCGCTCTGGCTGTGTCGGACGAAATAGCTTTGGAACGGACCACATGACAATCCGATGTATTTGATTTATGACATCGGAAAAATTGATGTTAACGTCATGTCAGACCCTTACACGATCGACTTCGCCGCACTTCGGACGCTGCGGCTGGTTCACGAGAAAGGCAGTTTCACCGCTGCCGCCGAAGTGCTGGGCACCAACCAGTCCGCCGTCAGCTACACAATCGACAAGCTGCGCCGCGCTCTGGGGGATCCGCTTTTCGTGCGGCAGGGCGGTGGCATCGCGGCCACCGATCGCTGCACCGCGATCATTGGCTCGACCGTCCGCCTGCTCGACGAGTTCGAGACACTGGCCGCGCCGCCCGAGTTCGACCCGGCCCGCGCCCGGCAGACCGTCACCATCGCCTGCAACTACTACGAACGCGTCCTGATCGCGCCCTTCGTCCTGCGCCGTCTGCGCACCGAAGCGCCGGGCATCCGGGTCGAACTGATCAACTCGTCGGCGCAGGGGCGGTTGCAACTGAAACGCGCCGAGGCGGATATCCTGATCGGCCCCCTTCGCCCCGAGGAAGAAGGCTTCTACTGCCGTAACCTGCTGGACGATCGCTACGCCTGCATCGCCGACCCGGCGAACCCGCTGGCCGACGCCCCGCTGACGCTGGATGCCTATGCCAATGCCCGGCACGCGGTGGTCACCTACGGCGGCACGTGGAAATCGGGCTACCTGCAAGAACTCGAAGCGCAGCGGATCGACCTGAACCCCGTCCTGCGCCTGCCCAGCCCGGCAGGGATCGAGACAATCGTCGCGGGGACCGACATCGTATCGACGATCCCCCGCAGGCTCGCGGCGACCATGGGGGCCTCTGTCCGCATCCTCGACTGCCCCTGCCCCGCTCCGTTCGAGATCGACCTCGTCTGGACCACCCGCACCCACGCCTCTCCGATGCATGTCTGGCTGCGAGACCTCATCGCGCGCGAGGTGCGGCGCATCCATCCGGACTGACGCCGGGCTTCTTTGGTCTGAAAATATCCCGGGGGAGTCGCGCGGCACGCGCGGCGGGGGCAGAGCCCCCCGCGACCGCTGCCCTCAGGCGCGGCCCTTCAGGGACAGCACGTGGTCGCGAAGCCAGGCCATGTAGGCGCGCGGGTCCTTCATCGGCTCGTCCCACTCGTCCGGCGTGATCGGCCGCCCGATCACCGGCGCCTGCGGTTTCTTGCAGGCAGCGACAATCTCGTGCAGCAGCAGGCCCTGCCGCATCGCCGGAGACACCTGGTTGGCGATCTGGTAGGCGCGCGAGTTCGAGCCGGGGAAGTAGATCGGAAGTATGGTCGCGCCAGAGCGGCGGATCATCTTCGCGGTGAAGACGTTCCACTCGGACTCGACAGCCGGGCCGAACATCGTCTCGGAATGCGCCACGACGCCCGACGGGAACAGCGCGATCGCGCCTCCGTCGTTCAGATGGTCCATCGCAGCCGCGCGCATCTCGATGCCCTTGCGCTGCGCCTCGTCCTCGTGCGGGAACGGCACCGAGATCAGGAAGCTCGCCGCCATTTCGTCGATGCCGGTCAGGAAGGCGCGCACCAGCACCTTGTAGTCCTGCCGCTTGCGGCTGAGCAGATGCGCGATCACCATGCCGTCCACCAGCCCGTGCGGGTGGTTCGCCACCACGACCAGCGGACCCGTGGCCGGGATACGGTCGATCTGTTCCTGCGGGGTGTCCAGCCGGATCCGCATCACGTCCAGGGCGACGCCCCAGAAGTCGCGCCGGTCATGCGGCCCGCGACGCTGGAATTCGCGCAGCATGCGGATGATGGTGATCTTGCCGGTAAACCACTCCAGCGCGCGGATCGTGAAGCCCTTCAGCGGGCTGTCGAACGTGTTCGCATAGGTCAGGCGGCGGCGGTCATAGGCCTGTCCCGCCGGAACGCCGGTCGGCTGGCTGCCAGACGACTCTGCGCCGCGCGCGGCGATCCTGTCACGCCGCGCCTGCATCAACTGCTGCCTCTGGGGAGTGGTGTCTGACAAGCCAAACTCTCTCCTCGCGGGACCGGGCTACATCTCTTCGCCGAACCGGTCGGCCACAAGCGCCTCCAGCGCGTCGGCAAGCTTGTCAGCCTCCGGTCCGCTGGTTTCGACCTCAATAGAGGTTCCTTTGGAAGCTGCCAACATCAAAAGGCCCATGATGCTGTCGCCCGTGGCGCTCTGACCGTCCTTGGCGACGGTCGCCGTGGCGTCATGTTCCTCGACCACCTCGACCAGCTTGGCCGAGGCCCGGGCATGCAGGCCCTTTTCGTTGACGATCAACAGGGTACGTTTGACGGCATTGCTCATGACGGGAAAGGCTATGTCACGCTACGTCGTAGCTGTCGATATATTTCCGACCCGCCTGCAAGGCGCCGCTCACCGCGTCGCCCAGCGCCATGTGCCGGGACTTCGCCAGTTTGATCAGCATGGGCAGGTTGGCGCCGTAGATGATCTTGCGATCCTGCGGCGTGCAGGCCCGCAGGCTGAGGTTGCTGGGCGAGCCGCCGAACATGTCGGTGACGACCACGACCCCGTCGCCCGCATCCACGCTGTCGGCGGCGGCGCAGATTTCGGTCTGCTTCACACCCCGGTCGTGATCCGGCTCGATAGAGATCGCACGAATCCCGTTCTGCCGTCCGACCACATGCTCGACGGCGCTTAGGTATTCCCGGGCTAGGCCGCCATGGGCGACGATGACGATGCCGATCAAGGTACGCTTACCCCACGGATGACGGGGGCGCCGCACGCGCCGTCCGCTCCAGTTCCCTGTGCCTTTTAGAAACCTGCCACCCCTGCATTGCAAGGGTATTTGCCAGCTTTTCCGCAAGGGTAACCGACCTGTGTTGCCCTCCGGTACAGCCAAAACCGATGGACAGGTGCGACTTGCCCTCGTCACGGTACGCGGGCAGCAACATTTCAATCAATCCGGTCACACGTTCAAGAAATTCGGGGAACAGCGGGTCCCCCTCGACATAGGTCGCGACGGCGTCGTCGCGGCCATCCATCGCACGCAGCGACGGCTCCCAGTGCGGGTTGCGCAGGAAGCGGCAGTCGAACACCGTATCGACGCCGCGCGGCAGCCCGCGCTTGTAGGAGAAACTTTGGACCGAGACGGCCAGCCGGGCATTCGGGTCGGTGTCGAACTGCGCCTGAAGTTCGTCACGCAGATCGTGGACCGTCAGTTCCGAAGTGTCGATCAGCGTGTCGGCCTGCGCCAGCAGCGGCTGCAACAGCGCCGCCTCGCGCTCGATCCCCAGAAGCGGCGCTTCGGCGGGGGCCAGCGGATGGCGGCGGCGGGTCTCGGAATAGCGGCGCAGCAGCACCTCTGTGCTGCAATCCAGGTACAGCAGTTCGACGGTCGGCCCGGTGTCGGACCCGCGCTGCCGCACAAGATCAAGGATCGTCTCGACGCTGAAATCGCGGTTGCGGACATCGAGGCCCAGCGCCATCGGCCGCCCCAAAGGCGGGCCGTCCAGCAGCCGCGGCAGCAGCCGCAGCGGCATGTTGTCGATCACCTCGTAGCCGATATCCTCTAGCACGTTGATCGCCGTAGATCGGCCAGCCCCGGACGGACCGGTGACAAGCACCAGCCGCATCGTCTGCGAAGCGTCTGCACGGTCGAGGGACATCAAAACTCACATCTCGGCGGGTCCAGATTCAAGATACTGCAAGATCGCTGCGGCGAAATGAAGGCTCTCCACCTTGTGAAGGAGCGGTACCGTTGCGTCGCAGGCGCTCCAATGGCGCGGCTCGGGCATGCGCGCGGTCTCGGTACTGTCCATGTCGACGGCAAGCACGATCCGACAGGGCGGTGCAGGGTCGGCGTTGAGAATGCCGATGCCCCGCGCTTCGATCCCGCCGCGGATCGTGTCGGGGGCCGAGGCCTCCAGCCAGCCGCCCCGGTCCGTCAGGACGGTCCGGTCGTCCGACACCAGCCCGGCGCCGTAGGCCATGAGTTGCAGCGCAAGACCCGACTTGCCCGACCCGGACGCGCCAAGGATCAGAACACCGCGCCCACCCAGCGCGACGCAACTGGCGTGGACGATCACAGCGGGCGCAGGCAGCTTCTTCCGGTCGAAGCTGCCTTGCGAAATCTGTTGGAAGGTTCCGCGACCTCGGGAAAGTCCGCAACGCCCTGCCTTTCGCGACAGGCCCTCACGATCAGACGGGCAGGCCGACCACGAAACGGGCGCCCAGCGGGTCCGAGGTCACGTCGGCGTCGGTTGGGCGGATGTTCTCTGCCCAGATCACGCCGGAATGCGCCTCGACGATCTGCTTGGAAATCGCCAGCCCGAGGCCGGAGTTATTGCCGAACTGGCCGGCGGGCCGTTCCGAGTAGAAGCGGTTGAAGATCTTCGTCAGCGCCTCTTCCGGGATGCCCGGGCCGGTATCCTCGACCACGACCAGCACGCGGTTGTCGCGGCGGCGCACCCAGACGCGGATCGCGTCGCCGTCCTCGCAGAACGACACGGCGTTCGAGATCAGGTTGACGAACACCTGCGCCAGCCGCGCCTCGAGACCCTGGATCTCGATCGAGTCGGCCGGCATGTCGGTGATGAACTCGATCCCCTTCTCGCGCGCCTCGTTGCCAAGGTAGTCGGAGAGGTTCCGCAGCATCGCCAGCAGGTCGAAGGATTCCTCGTCCTCTTTCACCAGTTCGCTGTCCAGCCGAGACGCGTTCGAGATGTCGCTGACCAGACGGTCCAGCCGGCGGACGTCGTGTTCGATCACCTCAAGCAGCCGTTCGCGCTGATCATCGCGCTTGGCGACGCGCAGGGTGCCGATGGCGGACCGCAGCGAGGCAAGCGGGTTCTTGATCTCGTGCGCGACGTCCGCCGCGAACTGTTCGTTCGCGTCGATCCGTTCGTACAGCGCGCTGACCATACCGCGCAGCGCCGCCGACAGCCGCCCGATCTCATCCGGGCGGCCCGACAGGTCGGGGATGCGGATGCGCGCGGGGCTGCGGCGCTTGGAATTCTTGTCGCGCCCGATTTCCGCCGCGGCGGCAAGATCGGACAGCGGGTTGGCGATGGTCGAGGCCAGCACAAGGCTCAGGCCGATCGACACGAGGATGGCGATGACGAACATCTGCAGCACGCGCTCGCGCTCTGCCAGAACCAGTTGGTCGATCTCGCCCGCGGCGCTGGTCAGAGCCACGGCGCCGACCGCCACGCCGTTCTGCATCACCGGGGTCGCGACAGAGAAGATCGTACCGCCGTCGCGATAGACCTGGCTGGAAACCTGCGTCTCGCCGCCAGCGGCGTCGGCGGCCATCGTGCGCAACGCTTCCTGGATGTCGGCGGCGGAAACGCCGTCGTCCTGCGCGTTGAACAGGCCCGACAAAACATCCCACGCACGGTTCAGGGAATCCGAAAGGACCGTCGATTCCTCGCGGTCCAGCGCGGGCATTCCGTCCAGTTGCGGCCGGTCCACGCCGCCGGATTCCTGCAACAGGCTGCCATCGGGATCGAAGACGTAAACCTCGATCCCCGGCTGCAGTCGCAACCCGTCCAGCAGCGGGCCCAGCGCCGCGCCGTCCAGCCCCGCGGCGGACTCTGCCGCGTTGCCGGCGATTGCGGCTTCAAGAACGTTGGCCACCAGATGCGCTTCGGCCACCAGCGTGCTTTCACGCTGAAGCACGATATTCTCGCGCACCGGGTTCAGCCAAAGCACGCCCGCGACCAGCATCAGCATGGCCAGCAGGTTGAACGTGATGATCTTCCGCGCCAGCGGCGACCGGTTGATCGAGATAAAGCTCCGCTTGCTGCGACGCTCTTTCACGTCGGCGCTGACCTCGGATTCCGGACGTTCCCAGTCCTCGCCGAGGACCAGGTTATCCATCTCCGCGTCACGCGCCGCGGGCTTGGACCCTCGCACGTCGATGTCAGACGTGGCGTTCATGCTTATTCTTCGTTGTAACGATACCCGATGCCGTAAAGCGTCTCGATCGCCGAGAAATCAGAGTCGACCGTCCGCATCTTCTTGCGCAGCCGCTTGATGTGGCTGTCGATGGTCCGGTCGTCGACATAGACCTGATCGTCATAGGCGACATCCATCAGCTGGTCGCGCGACTTCACGAAGCCGGGCCGCTGGGCCAGCGCCTGCAGCAGCAGGAATTCGGTCACGGTCAGCGATACGTCCTGACCCTTCCAGGTCACCGCATGGCGCAGCGGATCCATCGAAAGCTCGCCGCGGACCATGACCTTGTTGGCTTCGGTATCGCCCTTCTCGCCCGAGTCGATCGCTTCCTGCCGGCGCAGCAGCGCACGGATGCGTTCGACCAGCAGGCGCTGGCTGAAGGGCTTCTTGACGTAATCGTCAGCGCCCATGCGAAGGCCCAGCACCTCGTCGATCTCGTCGTCCTTCGAGGTCAGGAAGATAACGGGCATCGAAGTCTTCTGGCGAACCCGCTGCAGAAGGTCCATGCCGTCCATGCGGGGCATCTTGATGTCAAACACGGCCATGTCGGGAAGCCGCTTGTTGAAAGCTTCCAGAGCCGCCTGACCGTCATTGTAAGTTTCGACCTCGAAGCCTTCGGCCTCGAGAGTCATGGATACCGACGTCAGGATATTCCTGTCGTCGTCCACCAAAGCAATCCGCGACATGAGGTTTTCCTCTACTGCTCTATTTATACCTGCATTTTTTGGGCATAGTCACTACGCAACCCCGCCAAATCAACCGTTATGTGCGAATCATCGCCCCATCGCGCCCCATTCAGGCACGAAATTCCGCAAGCAATTGCTAATATGTCTCACTCCACGGCACGATTTTGCGTACGTGGAAAGATGGTTTCCGCCGCGCGAAGGATGATTGCGCTAACCCGTCTTTGGTTGCGCTAACTGTGCGCTTGCGTCCTGTTCACGCACAAAACCGACATGCTATAGGCCAAACGCACGGCGCCATTTCCGGGGCCGGCCGGCGCAGTCCCGCGCCTCACGTTCAGCCAGACGCCGCCCGCGCGGCGAGGGAGACAGACCGCATGGAAACCGGACGGGTCAATCCTAACCAGACACTCGAGCACCAGGGCATCACCGGGCTCGGCCATGTGTATTACAACCTCATCGAGGCTTCGCTTGTGCAGAAGGCGCTCGAGCGCGGCGAGGGCGACTTGGGCAATGGCGGCACGCTGCTGGTCAACACCGGCAAGCACACCGGGCGCTCGCCCAAGGACAAATTCGTCGTCCGCACCCCGTCGGTCGAGGATTCGATCTGGTGGGACAACAACACGCCGATGGACGCGGACGCCTTCGATCGCCTGCATGCCGACATGCTGGAACACATGAAGGGCCGCGACTACTTCGTGCAGGACCTGTTCGGCGGCGCCGACCCGCAGCACCGTCTGGACGTCCGGGTCATCAACGAGATGGCGTGGCACAACCTGTTCATCCGCCACCTGCTGCGCCGCCCCGGCCGCGGCGAACTGGATGAGTTCACCCCCGAATTCACCATCATCAACTGCCCCAGCTTCACCGCCGACCCCGAAAAGCACGGCTGCCGCTCGGGCACCGTCATCGCGCTGAACTTCGACAAGAAGCTGATCCTGATCGGTGGCACCGAATACGCGGGCGAGAACAAGAAATCCGTCTTCACGCTGCTGAACTACATCCTGCCGGGCAAGGGCGTCATGGCGATGCACTGTTCGGCGAACCATGCGCCGAACAACCCGGTCGACACCGCCGTGTTCTTCGGCCTGTCCGGCACCGGCAAGACCACGCTGTCCGCCGACCCGAACCGCGTGTTGATCGGTGACGACGAGCACGGCTGGTCCGAGCGCGGCACCTTCAACTTCGAAGGCGGCTGCTATGCCAAGACGATCAACCTGTCGGCCGAGGCAGAGCCCGAAATCTACGCCACGTGCTCGATGTTCGGCACCGTGATCGAGAACATGGTCCACGATCCGCAGACGCTGGAACTGGACTTCGACGACGACTCGCTGACCGCGAACATGCGCTGTGCCTACCCGCTCGAGGCCATCTCGAACGCCTCGGCCACCGCGCTTGGCGGGCATCCGAAGAACATCATTATGCTGACCTGCGACGCGTTCGGCGTCCTGCCGCCGATCGCGCGGCTGTCGCCGGCGCAGGCCGAGTACCACTTCCTGTCGGGCTTCACCTCGAAGGTCGCGGGCACCGAGAAGGGCGTGACCGAACCCGAACCCACGTTCTCGACCTGCTTCGGCGCGCCGTTCATGCCGCGCCGCCCCGAGGTCTATGGCGCGCTCCTGCGCGAGAAGATCGCCAAGCACGGCGCGACCTGCTGGCTGGTGAACACCGGCTGGACCGGTGGCGCCTATGGCACCGGCTCGCGCATGCCGATCAAGGCCACCCGCGCGCTGCTGACCGCGGCGCTCGACGGGTCGCTGGCCGACAGCACCTTCCGCAAGGACCCGAACTTCGGCTTCGACGTGCCGGTTTCGGTGCCCGGCGTGGCCGCGATCCTGCTGGATCCGCGCCGCACCTGGGATGACGGCGCGGCCTATGACGCACAGGCGCAGAAGCTGGTCGGCATGTTCGCCGACAACTTCGCCCAGTACGAGGCGCATATCCACGAGGACGTGAAGGCCGTCGCCATCGGCTGACGCTTTCCACGCAGGCAAAGCGGGTCTAGGGTGCGCCCCATGAAACGCTCTGCCCGCATAGCATCGCAGGGAGCCCGCCGGATTGCCGGCTGGCTCCTTTTCGTCTGCGCCGTCACTTGGTCGACCGGGGCCGCCACCGCAGGGGCGCAAACTCCCGGCGCGGCCGAATTCACCGCCGGATACTTCTGCGCGCGCGAACCGGTCGATATCGGCGTGGCCGAGGGCACCGTGTCCGGCACCGTCTCGTTCGTCGAGGGTCTGCCGCCCTTCCTCGGCCCCGGACCGATGGTTCCCGGCCAGAAGGACGTGGGCTTCGGCGTTCACGTGCGCGCGCTGCCCGAGTTCGCCGGTCCGGTGGAAATCACCATCGAACACCCGCCGATGGGGCCGGACGGTGTGACCACGCAGACGTGGTACACCGATATCTCGGGGCTCGAGGCGCAATACTACGGCTACACCTTCGACTACGAATACGAGATCCTGAAAGGCCATTGGCGCATGACCGCCCGGACCGAGGCGGGCACCGTCTATTCCATCGGGTTCGAGGTGGTCGACCCGGCGCTGCTGCCGCCCGTCACCTGCGGCTACGCGATCCCCCTGTCCTGAACAGATTACACGGCGCATGGACCTTCCCTGCCGTTTCGGCTTTGGTGCCGGGCAGGGAGGATCATCCATGATCGAAGAACCGCCATTGCTTACGATCCGGCGCCCCACGCGCCGGCCCACCGCAGCCCAGATCGCAGCGTTTCAGGGCGTGCCGTCCAGTTTCGTCGTCGACGCGATGTACGGTGACGGTGCGCTGCCGCCGACCATCCGCGCGCTTGACCCCGAGGGAGCCGTCGCCGGCCCCGCGCTGACGGTCGAGGCCGGCCCCGCCGACATCCTCGCCGTGCTCGCCGCCCTGCCCGAAATCCGCGACGGCGATGTCGTGGTGTCGGATTTCGGTGGCCACCAGGGTTGCGCCGCCGCCGGCGACCGCGCCTGCGCCTTCATGAAGAACAGCGGCGCCGCGGGCTTTATCACCGATGGTCCGATGCGCGACGTTGCGGGCATCAAGGCAGTCGGCATGCCGGTGTGGTGCACCGGCCTCACGCCCGGCTCGCCCTTCGCCAAGGGTCCGGGGCGCGTCGGCTTCCCGATCACGCTGGGCGGCCGCCCGATTGATACCGGGGACATGGTGGTCGCCGACCGCGATGGCATCGCGGTGGTGCCGTTCGACCGGATCGACGAGGTCATCGCGATGCTGGAGAAGGTCACCGAACTGGAGACCAGCCTTGACGCCGAGTTGCAGAAGGGACTGAAAGTGCCAGAGAACATCCTCGAGCTTCTGGCAAGCGATCAGGTCAAATACGTCTGATCTTCTTCGGTCCGAAAATATCCCGGGGGGAGGCCGCAGGCCGGGGGGCAGCGCCCCCCGCTACAACGCCAGCCCGCGCAGCAGACGCGGCAGCTCCCCGGTGACCCCGGCCGCCTCGCGCATCAGCGTCCGGCGCAGCCCCGGCAGGCCATTCACCAGCCCCAGACCGATGTCGCGCCCCAGCCGCAAAAGCGGATTGTCGTTCGAGAACAGTCGGTTGATCCCATCGGTGGCCAGCGCCAGCGTTGCCACGTCGAACCGCCGCCACTGCTCGTAGCGTTCCAGTACGTCCAGCCCGCCGATATCCTCGCCGCGCCGATGCGCGTCCACCAGCACCTCGGCCAGCGCGCCCACATCCTTCAGGCCGGCGTTCAGACCCTGCCCCGCCAGAGGATGCACCCTGTGCGCGGCGTCGCCGATCAGCGCCACCCGGGGCGCGGCGAAGCGATGCGCGATGGACAGCGGCACCGGGTAGGCGAACCGATTGCCTTCCAGCCGGATCTGCCCAAGAAAATCGCCCACGCGCGGCCGCAGCAGCGCAAGATAACCCGAGTCGTCCAGCTCCGAGATCCGGCGGGCGGCATCCTCGGCCTCGGTCCACACGATGGACGAGCGGTTGCCGGGCAGCGGCAGGATCGCAAGCGGCCCCGGGGGCATGAAGAACTGGTGCGCCTTGCCGTGGTGCGGAAGATCGTGCGCGATGGCACAGGCGAAAGAGGTCTGGCCGTACGACCATTCCATTCGCCCGATCCCCGCACGCTTCGCGGTCTGCGAGGCGACACCGTCCGCGCCCACCAGCATCGTCGCCTCCAGCACGCGCCCGTCCGACAGCGCAACGGTCACGCCGCCGGGCCCGACCTCATGCCCGGTGACATCGACGCCGGTGATCTGTGTAATGCCCTCTTCCGCGTCCATCGCCTGTTGGAAGGCGATGCGCAGGTACCGGTCCTCAAGCATCCATCCGACCGGGTAGTCCTCGACTTCCGCGCCGTCGAACAGCAGCGCCATCGGCGACGCGCCCTCGCCCGCTCGACCGTCGCTGACCACCACCTTCTCGATCGGCTGGGCCTGCGCTTGGACCGCGTTCCAGACGCCCACCGCATGCAGCAGCCTGGCCGAGGCATGCGCCAGCGCATAGCCACGACCGTCGAAATCGGGATCGGTGCGCCGCTCGGGCGCAAGGCGCTCGACCACGGTCACGGAAAGCCCGGCGCGGGCCAGTGCCAACGCCAAAGCCGGGCCGTTGAGGCCACCGCCTATGAGGATCACGTCCATGCCGCGCAATATGCGCCTGAAACGTGATTTGTCCATGCGGCAGGATGGGTTGGCCTGGCTGCGCATCACCGGGTCGCGGGCCCGCGCGGGCGCACAGTTTAACGGCAGACGCCCTTTCCCGGCGTATCCGCCGCGACTTCCCCCATTTCCTCTGCCGTCCGCAGCGACTAGCGTCGGCGCAAAACAGGAGGTGCGGATCGTGGACGACTGGTTGTGGATGACGGCGGCGGATCTCGGGCGCGGGATCGCGGACGGAAAGATCGACCCCGTTGCGCTGACCGAGACCTACCTGCAGGCCATCGACGCGCATGCCGATGCCGACCGGATCTATGCCCGCACCACTGCCGACCGCGCCCGGACCGAGGCGCAAGCCGCCGCCCAGCGCGCCGCGTCGGGCCGCAGGCTGTCACCGCTGGATGGCGTCCCGATCTCGTGGAAGGACCTGTTCGACAGCGCCGGCACCGCGACCGAGGCGGGCAGCAAGCTGCTGGAAGGCCGGGTTCCGGATCGCGACGCGACCGTCCTGAAAAACGCGGCGGCCGCCGGGCTGGTCTGTCTTGGCAAGACGCATCTGTCGGAACTCGCCTTCTCCGGCCTCGGCCTGAACCCGATGACGGCGACGCCGCCCTGCGTGAACGACGCGGGCGCGGTGCCCGGCGGGTCGTCTTCTGGCGCGGCGGCGTCGGTGGCCTTCGGGCTGGCCGCTGCGGGCATCGGCTCGGACACTGGCGGATCGGTGCGGATTCCCGCGGCCTGGAACGACCTTGTGGGTCTCAAGACCACGCACGGTCGCCTGTCGCTGACCGGTGCCGTGCCGCTTTGCGACCGGTTCGACACCGTCGGCCCCCTGTGCCGCTCGGTCGAGGACGCGGCGCTGCTGACCGCGATCATGGAGGGTGCGAAGGCCCCCGACCTGCGCGGAACGACACTGGACGGCGCGCGCCTGATGATCCTGACGACCGGTGCGATGGACTGCCTGCGGGACGCCCCGCGCGAGGGTTTCGAAAGCGCCGTCAAACGGTTGCAGGACGCCGGCACGACGGTCGACACGGTGGACCTGCCCTTCGTGAACGACATGCTGGCCCTGTCGCCGCTGCTTTACGCGCCCGAGGCCTATGGCATCTGGAAGGACGTGATCGAAGCCGCGCCCGACAAGATGTTCCAGCCGATCCTGGAACGCTTCCGGGGCGGCTCTGCCGTCAGCGCGGCGGATTTCGTCGCGGCGTGGCGCAAGCTGGACGGCTACCGCCAGATGTGGGCCGAGGCGACCGCCCGATACGACGCCGTCGTGATCCCAACCGCCCCCAATCTGCCGCCCGATGCGGACCGCCTTGTGCGCGACGAAGACTATTACGTGACCGAGAACCTGCTGACGCTGCGCAATACCCGGATCGGCAACCTGCTGGGCAACTGCTCGCTGACGCTGCCGACCGGCTTACCCTCGACCGGCATCCTGTTCATCGCACCGCCGATGGCCGAGGAAAGACTGTTGCGGCTGGGTCGTGCCGCAGAGGCAACATTGTCCTAGGCGCTGGCCTAAAAGACACAATTTTGTCGCTCAAGGTCTGAAAAACCTTTCGTTTTCTGGACCGGACAGGGTTTGCCCGGTACGCTGATCGGCAAACGGGGCGCCAATGACCCCGGACCCTGAGGCATATAGCGAACCGATGACGTTCCCAGAGCGGTTTTCGAACCTGCCAGAATACGCGTTTCCGCGTCTGCGGACGCTGCTGGACGATTACGCGCCCGGCGGCGATCCCATTCTGATGTCCTTGGGCGAACCCAAACACGCGTTTCCGGACTGGATCGGCCAGATCATCGCCGACAGCATCGGTGAACTTGGCCGCTATCCTCCGAACGACGGCACCCCCGAGCTTCTGAACGTGATCTCGGGCTGGATCGGTCGCCGCTATGGCGTGCCGGTGGCGCTGGACAAGCAGATCATGGTGCTGAACGGCACCCGCGAAGGGCTGTTCGGCGCCTGCATGGCACTGTGCCCCGAGAAAACGCGCAGCGGCAAGCAGCCGGTCGTGCTGGTGCCCAACCCGTTCTATCAGGTCTACGCCGTGGCGGCGCTGGCCGTGGGGGCAGAGCCGGTCTACGTGCCGGCCACCCGCGAGACCGGGTTCCTGCCGGATTACGAAAGCCTGCCCGCCGAGATCCTCGACCGGACCGAGATCGCCTATCTTTGCTCGCCCTCGAACCCGCAGGGCGTGGTGGCCGACCGAGGCTATTGGGCGCGCCTGATCGAACTGGCCGAGAAGCACGATTTCCAGATTTTCGCGGACGAGTGCTATTCCGAGATCTACCGTGGTGACGCGCCGGTCGGTGCGCTTCAGGTCGCCTACGAGATGGGCGCTGCGCCCGAGCGGGTCGTGATCTTCCATTCGCTCAGCAAGCGGTCGAACCTTCCGGGCCTGCGCTCGGGCTTCGTCGCGGGCGGGCCGGAAAGCATCGCCCGGATCAAGAAGCTGCGCGCCTATGCGGGCGCGCCGCTGCCGCTGCCGTTGCAGCGAGCCGCCGAACGGATCTGGGCCGACGAGGTCCATGTCGAGGCGAACCGCGCGCTGTATCAGGACAAGTACCAGATCGCCGACGAGATCTTCGGCGGCGTTCAGGACTACATGCCGCCGCGCGCCGGGTTCTTCCTGTGGCTGCCGGTTCAGGACGGCGAGGAAGCGGCATTGAAACTTTGGACCGAAACCGGGGTGCGGGTTCTGCCCGGCGCCTATCTCGGACGCGACACCGGCGCGGGAAATCCGGGAGCAGGATACATTCGGGTCGCGATGGTGGCCCCGATCGAAGACATGCAACGCGGCCTCATGATGCTGCGCGACTGCATTTACGGGTAAGGACGAGGTAACCGATGGCTTCCTATCAGGTCAGACAGCGAGAGCGCCTTTTCGACAGCAAGACGCAGGCGATTATCGAACGCCGCGGCAAGGAACTGCTGGGCGTCGCGCTTCTGATACTCGGTTTGCTTTCGGCGATGATCCTTGGATCCTACGTGCCCGACGATCCCTCGTGGCTGTCAGCCACCGACCAACCCGCGCAGAACCTGCTGGGCCGGTTCGGGGCTTCCATCGCCTCGCCGCTGTTCATCATCGTGGGCTTCGGCGCATGGGGCTTCCCGCTGGTATTCGGCGCATGGGGTCTCCGCTTTGTGCTGCACAAGGGGTCTGACCGCGCGATTGGCCGCGTGATCTTCGCCCCGATCGCCATCGCGGTTGCCTCGGTCTACGCGTCGACCCACGTTCCCAGCTCGGTCTGGACCCATTCCTTCGGCCTTGGCGGTCTGTTCGGCGATACCGTGCTGGGTGCGGTGCTGGGTGTCGTGCCCGTTGGCGCCGCCTTCGGACTGAAGTTCCTTGCGCTGCTGTTCGCGGCAGGCACCGTCGCCATGGCGCTGTTCGTACTCGGCTTCACCGTGCCGGAACTGCGCGCCACCGCGCGGTTCATGGGCTATGGCGTCGTCCTTGCCTATGCCAGCCTGATGACCCTTGCCGGTCGCGGCGCGTCGGGGGCGCTGAACGGCGCCGTCCGTGGCGCTTCGGCGATGAAAGCCGCCCGCGCCGAACGGTCCGAGCGCCGCCGCCTTGCCGCCGAAGAGGCCGCCGCCGAGGAAGCCGCCTTTGCCGCCGAGATCGAGATCGCGCCGCGCATGACCCGCAGCGCACCGCTGGTCGCCCGCCGCCCGGTCGATGAACACTTCGAGATCGAAGCGCCCGAACCGGACGACTACGACGAACCGGACATGCTGATCGCAGAGCCGGCGCCGCAGCCCGAGCCCAAAGGCGGCCTGCGCATCCGCCTGCCCGGCCTGATGAAGCGCGCCGAGCCGGAGCCCGAGCCGGAACTGGTCGAACCGCAGCCGCTGGACTTCGACGACGCCGACGGCCCCACCGAGGACCGCATCAAGTCGAAGATCGCCGACGTGATCCGCACCCGTGTCCGTCATGTGCCGGGGCTGGGCTCGTCTGCCCGCGCCGAGCCGTCGCTGACCCGTGGCCGGGGCCATGGCCCGCGCCCGATGCTGCTGAACAACCCCAACATGCTGCCGCCAGAGCCGCCGGTGACCGCCGCGCAGATGCAGGAACCGCCGCTGCGCGCGCCCGGCATGTCCGCCGTGTCCGCCGCCGTGGCCCAGCGCCAGGCGATGCACAACGCCGCCACGCAGGCCGGCGTCCGTACCGGTCCGGTCCACGCCGCAGCGCCCGAGGCGCCCGCCCGTGCCTCGGCACCGCAGCCCGTAGCCGAGTACCGGATCGAGGCCGAGCCCGCAGGCACCTTCGACGCGCCGGAGTTCCATCCGCATCGCGAGCCGGTGGCCTATGACGCGCAGGGTCACGCCGAGCCCGCGCCCGAGGTCATCCGCCGTGGCGAGGCCGCGCCGGCCTCTGCCGCGACGATGCCCGCCGCCTCCCCTGCCCCGGGTCCGGACCCGCGCGGCATGGTCCAGCACACGCACCGCAAGACCGCCCCGTCGCGTCAGGCGCAGGCCGAAGCCCAGCCGGCGCTGCAATTCGACGATCCGGCCGACGACTATCAGAACCCGCCGCTGTCGCTGCTTTCCAGCCCGGTAGAGGTGGAACGCCACCATCTCAGCGACGAGGCGCTGGAGATGAACGCGCGGATGCTGGAAACCGTGCTGGACGACTATGGCGTGAAGGGCGAGATCGTCTCGGTCCGTCCCGGCCCCGTGGTCACCATGTACGAACTGGAACCGGCGCCCGGCCTCAAGGCCAGCCGCGTGATCGGCCTTGCCGACGACATCGCCCGCTCGATGTCGGCCTTGTCCGCCCGCGTCTCGACAGTGCCCGGCCGGTCCGTCATCGGCATCGAACTTCCCAACGCGAACCGCGAGAAGGTCGTGCTGCGCGAGATCCTCGCCACCCGCGACTTCGGCGACGGCAACCAGCGCCTGCCGCTGGCGCTTGGCAAGGACATCGGCGGCGACCCGGTTGTCGCGAACCTCGCCAAGATGCCTCACCTGCTGATCGCCGGGACCACGGGCTCTGGTAAGTCGGTCGCGATCAACACCATGATCCTGTCGCTGCTGTACAAGCTGACACCGGAAGAGTGCCGCCTGATCATGATCGACCCGAAGATGCTGGAACTGTCGGTTTACGACGGCATCCCGCACCTGCTGTCCCCTGTGGTCACCGACCCCAAGAAGGCCGTCGTCGCGCTGAAATGGGTCGTGGGCGAGATGGAAGAGCGCTATCGCAAGATGTCCAAGATGGGCGTCCGCAACATCGAGGGCTTCAATGGCCGCGTCGCCGACGCGCTGAGCCGCAACGAGATGTTCAGCCGCACCGTCCAGACCGGGTTTGACGACGAGACCGGCGACCCGATCTTCGAGACCGAGGAATTCCGTCCGGTCAAACTGCCCTATATCGTCGTCATCGTCGACGAGATGGCCGACCTGATGATGGTCGCGGGCAAGGAGATCGAAGCCTGCATCCAGCGCCTTGCGCAGATGGCGCGGGCCTCGGGCATCCACCTGATCATGGCAACGCAGCGCCCGTCGGTGGACGTCATCACCGGCACGATCAAGGCGAACTTCCCCACCCGGATTTCGTTCCAGGTGACCTCGAAGGTCGACAGCCGCACGATCCTCGGGGAACAGGGCGCCGAGCAGCTGCTGGGCATGGGCGACATGCTGTACATGGCGGGCGGCGCCAAGATCACCCGCGTCCACGGACCCTTCGTCTCGGACGAAGAGGTCGAGGAAATCGTGAACTACCTCAAGGCCTACGGCCCGCCGGACTATGTCGGCGGCGTGGTCGAAGGGCCGGACGACGACAAGGAAAGCGACATCGACCTGGTGCTTGGCCTTGGCGGCAACACCGGCGGCGAGGACGCGCTGTACGATCAGGCCGTCGCCATCGTGATCAAGGACCGCAAGTGCTCGACCTCGTACATCCAGCGCAAGCTGGCCATCGGCTACAACAAGGCCGCGCGGCTGGTCGAGCAGATGGAAGAAGAGGGCGTGGTCAGCACCGCGAACCACGTCGGCAAGCGCGAGATCCTGGTGCCCGAACAGCACTGACGCCAGCCGCCGCGACGGCGGGCGGCCCACAACATCGGCAAACCCTCTCACACGCTCCGCACCTCGCGGGGCGTGTGCCGCATTGACTGTCCGGTTCGCGTTATTAACCTGAAGTCAGTTTTCGGCCTGACGTGGGACAGGCAATGCCGAGGGGGCGAAAATGATCTGGTCCAGAACCCTTCTTGCTGCCGTTGTGCTTGCCGTGGCGGGCCTGCCTGCCACCGCGCAGGATCTCACCCTTGGCGCCAGAGTGCCTGACGGGGCCGACATCACCACGATCAGCGAAGCCGTCACCGGCGACGAGACCGCCGAATTCCGGTTCAACGCCGAGGTCGGGCAAACGGTGCGGGTCACCCTGACCTCGGACAATCCGTCCACCTACTTCAACCTTTACGCGCCCGGGCGTGGTCCCGGCGACGAGGCGCTGGCCGTGGGCGAGTTCACCAGTCCGCCGAACGACTGGTCGCGCACCCTGACGCAAACAGGCGAATACACCGTGACGGTCTACCTGTACCGCGCCGCCGCGCGGCAGGGCGAAACCTCTAACTTCACGCTGAATATCTCGGTCGACAATGCGGCCAACGAAGTGCTTGCCGGCGACTTCGCGGACTCGCTGGGGGGCGGCCCCGATGTATTTGCCGTGTCCGTCTCTCCGGGCGGTTCGCTGAACCTGCGCGCCAGCCCCACGTCCTCGTCGGCGGTGCTGGCCGGGCTTCCCAACGGTCAGGGTCTGCGCAACCTCGGGTGCCGGATGGTGGACGGCGGGCGCTGGTGCAATGTCCTGACGCTGACCGATCCGGAAATCGAAGGCTGGGTCTCTGGCGATTACGTGGTCGAGGCGGACGCGTCGTCGATGCCGCTGCCGATGTCCGCCCCCGCGGGCGCGCCCGAGGACACCCGTGTCGATGTCGCGGCGGGCTCGCCCGGTGCGGAACTGCTGGGGCTTCTCGCGCCCGGCGACTCGCGCCGCTATGTGCTGCAAGCGTACAGCGGCCAGACGCTGAACATCCGCGTGGTCCCCGAGGGGCCGCCGATCACCTACCGGATCATCAACCCCGACAGCACCGTGTTGCAGGATCGGCTCTCCAGCATCCGCGACTACGCGGCAGAGCTGACACAGTCCGGCGACCACATCGTCGAGATCACGAACCGGACCGACGCCGATGTGACCTATTCGGTCGTCTTCGCGGTCGAGTAGCAAGGGCATCCGCCCCCTATCCCCCGGGCCGCGCTTGGCGAATCTCCGCAACGTGAAATGTCGACAGGTGCAAACCCGCGCCGACATGCTTAAATGCGCGGCATGAAACTCTTTCGCCTCCTCCTTCTGCCGCTGCTTCTGGCGGCATCGGTTCAGCAAGCCTCTGCGGACGCGCTGAACCTGAACCAGATCTCGGCCTACCTGAACTCGATCACCGATGCGTCGGGCCGGTTCACCCAGATCAATGACGACGGCTCTATCGCGACGGGCACGATCTACATCCGCCGCCCCGGGCGGATCCGGTTCGAGTACGATCCGCCGAACGACGCACTGGTCATCGCCGGCGGCGGGCAGGTCGCGATCTTCGACAACAAGTCGAACCAGCCGCCCGAACAGTACCCGCTGCGCCGCACGCCGCTTAGCATCATTCTGGAGCGGAACGTGAACCTTGGCCGCGCCAACATGGTGACCGCGTTCGAATACGACGGGACCTCGACCATGATCGTGGCGCAGGACCCGGAGAACCCCGAGTACGGCAACATCCGTCTGAAGTTCACCGGCCCGCCGATCGAACTGCGCCAGTGGATCATCACCAGCGGCGACGGTACCCGCACCACGGTCACGCTGAACGATCTGGACACCGAGCAAAGCCCGCGCGTTGGTCTGTTCAACATTCCCGACGAGATCCGAAAGCGCGGTCTTTGATCGCGCCCTTCCCCGAACGCGAAACGCCGCCCCGTCGAGGGCGGCGTTTTTCATTCCGGAACCTGCGAACTAGCGGCAGCTGCGCAGCTGGATCTCGTACATGATCGCGCGTTCCTGCACGCTGTCCGCATAGCGCATCAGCCACGGCTTCGCCTTGAAGCTTCCCCGCGCATAACCCGCCTGCCCTTCGTGATAGGCAAGGTACTGGTTGCGGGCGTCGCGTTTGGAAATGCCCAGCCGCCGCTCGGTATTGGTCATGTACCAGCCGATGAAGTCGGTGGCGTCGCGGATATCGTCCCGCTTGGCGTTCCGGCGCCCTTCGGCGGCAAGGTATTCATCCCAGGTGCCGTCCAGCGCCTGACTGTAGCCGTAGGCCGAACTGAGCCGGCCCATCGGGATCACGCCCAGCGCGAACTTAAGCGGCGTGCGCGCGTCGCCCTCGAACTTCGACTCGTGGTAGATCGTCGACATCTGGACGTGCACAGGCACGTTCCATTTGCGCTCCGCCCGGCGGAACGCACGTTTGAAGTCCGGACGCTCTGCGAGAATCGCGCAAGCGTTGTCCAGATTTCGCGGCGGTTCGACACTGCCGCCGCCGCAGGACGCGACGAACGCCAGCAGTATCAATGCGCGAAGGGTCCTGCCCATATGCCCCTCTTGTGTTCTTTTGCCTATGGAGACTAAAGTAAAAGTCACGCGTACGAAACGGAATTTTGTTTTCGACCCCTTCACGAATCCGTCCGTGTCGTGGCGATTGCGCAGGTCGACGAAACCACTGTCGGACCTGACCTTACAGACTGTTTCCCCGAATTTACGGGCGGTTGCATGGACGCAGGCGCTCGACTCCGGTAAGAATCTGGCGAAACGGGGGCAAAATTATGTTCAAATCGCGCGCCAAGTATTCTCTGGGCCAGGTCGTACGTCACAAGAAGCACCCCTTTCGGGGCGTCGTGTTCGATGTGGACGCCATGTTTTCCAACACCGAAGAGTGGTACCGTGCGATCCCCGAGGACAGCCGTCCGTCGAAAGAGCAGCCCTTTTATCACCTGCTGGCCGAGAATGAGAACAGCTACTACGTGGCCTACGTCTCGGAGCAGAACCTTGTCGCCGATTACTCCGGCGAACCTGTCGACCATCCCGACCTGCCGGACCTGTTCGGCGATTTCGAGGACGGTCACTATCCGCTGCAGGTGCAGCTGAACTGATCCTGCGGGATCGCCCCTCTCAGAACGGAACGGACGCCTTGAAGGTCACGCCGACCCCGCCGTCGGGATGGCGCAGACGCAGGCTTTCGGAATGCAGCATCAGCCGCGGGAAGTCGCGTGCGGGGCCTTCCGCATAGAACGGGTCGCCCAGGATCGCGTGGCCCAGCGCCTTCATGTGAACCCGCAACTGGTGGCTTCGCCCCGTCTTGGGCATCAGGCGCACTCGCGTTGTCTCGGCGCCATTCACATCTTCGAACCGCATCACCCGCCAGTCGGTATGAGCGGGCTTGCCGTTCTCGTGATCGACCATCTGCAACGGGCGGTTCGGCCAGTCCACGATCAGCGGCAGGTCCACGGTGCCTTTCGCGGGCTCCAGCCGGCCCCAGACGCGGGCGACGTAGGTTTTCTTGGTCTGCCGTTTCTCGAACTGCAGCCCCAGATGCCGCTGGGCCGAGGGCGTCAGCGCGAAGATCATCACGCCGGACGTGTCGCGGTCCAGCCGATGCACCAGCAGGGCCTCGGGAAACGCGTCCTGCACCCGGCTTAGCAGGCAGTCGGAAAGGTGCTCGCCCTTGCCCGGAACCGACAACAGGCCAGAGGGCTTGTCGACCACGAGGATCTCGTGATCGGCGTGGATCACCTCTAGCGGAGTGTCGGGCGGGTTGTAGACATCGGACATGACCGGCGGCCTAGCGCTGCGCAGACAAGGACGCAAGCCGCCAGCGGCGGCTCAGGCGACGCCCGGCCGCGCAAAGACCGACACAAGGATCTTCGCCAGTTCCGCTGCATCCGTATCGTCGAACGCATCGGGCCGGTCGCTGTCTATGTCGAGCACCGCGATGATATCGCCGCCCGCGTCGCGCACCGGCAGCACAATTTCCGACCGGGTGGACGAGGCGCAGGCGATGTGGCCGGGGAAGGCATCGACGTCAGGCACCAATTGGGTTTCACCGGTGCGCGCGGCGGCGCCGCAGACCCCTTTCGCGAAGGGGATGACAAGACAGCCGTGACCACCCTGATAGGGACCGATCTTCAGAATCTCTGGCGCGGTGACGCGGTAAAAGCCTGTCCAGTCGAACCGCTCGTCCGAGTGGTGAAGCTCGCAGGCCACCGTGGCCATCAGGGCGACGGCGTCGGTTTCGCCTTCCGTCAGCGCGCCGATGGTCTTCGTGATGGCGGGATAGTCGATGCGCATGGCGGGCTCCGTGTCCGGTTCCGGTTGGGTCTGTGCTGCGCCGTAGATATTTGCGGCGCAGCGCAGCGTCCAGAGCCGCGCTCACCAGATGGTAACCATTGCGCCCTAACCTGCCCGACACACGGCGATGGAGGGACCGATGCAGCTGGAAGCCGAGGACCGGGACGGTGTCCGGATCGTGCGCGCGATGGAACCGCGGCTTGATGCGGTGATCGCGGTGCAGTTCAAGGATGCGTTTCGCGATCTGACCGCCGACGCGCCACCCCGGGTCGTTCTGGACCTTGCTGCGGTGGAATTCCTCGATTCCTCCGGCCTTGGCGCCATCGTCGCCGGGATGAAGCATCTTGCTCCCGACCGACGGCTGGAACTCGCCTCGCTTGGCCCCATCGTCTCCAAGGTGTTCAGCCTGACCCGAATGGATACCGTGTTTCCCATCCATGCCGATGTGGCGCAGGCGCTGGCAGCGCCGGCCGATGCCCCCTGAAACGTCGTCAGTGCAGGACGGCGCCGGCGAAACGGGGACATGCCCACGACCACCGTGGCACCTGACGCCGACGCTGGCCGAGGTACGCCAAGCGCTTGCGGGGATCGTGGCGGAATGGCGGACGCGCGACATACCACCGGATCTGATCACTCGGGCCGAGCTTGTTTTGGCAGAGGTGCTGAACAACGTGGTCGAACATGCCATGCGGAATGTCCCCGACGGTCGTATCACCGTCGACTGGAAGCTGGACAGCGGACGTCTTGTGCTGTGCGTCACGGATGACGGGCGACCCATGCCGGATGCCAACTTGCCATCCGGACGCCTTCCCGAAGCCTCCGGGACTGCCGCCGACACCCCCGAAGGCGGTTACGGCTGGTTCCTGATCCGGCATCTTGTCGACGCGCTGACCTACCAGCGGCATGGCGGGACGAACCGCGTGTCCATCACGCTTGCGCCTCGCCCCTGACCCCGTGGTCCGGCCCCCCGTCAATCGTTGGCGGGTCGTAAACTATTGCGGCGCGGGCGAGGCAACCGTGCCGGATACGCCGCGAAATGACCTTGCGTCAGTCACACCGCAGCCCGCAACGGGCGGGATAACGGGATTGTAGCTGAATGGCTAAGCCCGGCAGGGTGCATATTATAGCCCCCACCCAATGTGCCCTGTCGGGACCGTTCAGCCCCTGCCCGCTATCCGGGCGATTTTCCCCGCCTTTTCCGGTTCCAGACCCGCGCGCGACGCAGTAGGCTTTGCCGAAAACCCGGAAAGGCCCTCCTGCATGAACCAACCGCGCTCGTTTCAGGCGCCCGGCCGCTCGCCCGTCTTCGCGGCGAATGGCATGTGCGCCACCTCGCATCCGCTGGCCGCAAAGGTGGCGGTCAACATGCTTGAACAGGGCGGCAACGCGGTCGACGCCGCCATCGCCGGTGCGGTCCTTCTGGGCATCTGCGAGCCGCAGATGACCGGCATCGGCGGCGATTGCTTCGCGCTGATCAAGCCGGCGGGGGACGAGCGGATCGTCGCGCTGAACGGGTCGGGCCGCGCGCCCTTTGGTCTGGACGCGGCAGAGATGCGCGACCGGGGGCTGACCGCGATCCCGACCACGGGGGTCGAGGCGGTGACCATCCCGGGCGCCATCGATGCCTTCTGCAAGCTTAGCGACGACTACGGCATCAAGGGTCTGGACGAGGTGCTGGCCCCCACGATCCGCTATGCCGAGGAGGGCGTTCCCGTCGCACCCCGCGTTGCGCGGGACTGGGACGAATCGGCGGGGCTGCTGCAAGGACGCGCGCGCGACTTCTATCTGTGCCGCGACGGCCGCGCGCCGGTGCCCGGCACCGTTTTCCGCCACCCGCAGCAAGCCGAAGTCCTGCGCCGCATCGCGGCCGAAGGACGCGCCGGGTTCTACGCCGGGGAAGTGGCCGAGGACATGGTCGCATCGCTGAACGCGCTTGGCGGCACACACACGCTGGACGATTTCGCCGGAACCGCCTGCCTTTGGGGCGACCCGCTGTCGACCGACTATCGCGGCACCGATCTGGTCGAGCATCCGCCAAACGGTCAGGGGGCCACGGCCCTGCTGCTTGCGAATATCCTGTCGCACTTCGATCTTGCCGCGTTGGACCCGTTCGGCGCGGAACGCGCGCATATCGAGACCGAGGCGACCAAGCTGGCCTATGACGCCCGCGCCCGGTTCATGGCCGATGCCGACCACATGACCCGGCTTGCGCATATGCTGGACCCGGCCACCGCCAAGGCGCTTGCCGCGCTGATCGACCCGGCCCGCGCGATGCCCACGCCCGCGGCGCTGTCCGAGGCGGTGCATCGGGATACGATCTACATCACGGTTATCGACCGCGACCGCATGGCGGTCTCGCTGATTTACTCGGTGTTCCACAGCTTCGGCTCCGGCCTTGCCAGCGACAAGTTCGGCATCCTGTTCCAGAACCGGGGCGCCGGCTTTACGCTGGAGGAAGGCCACCCGAACGAGGCGGCAGGCGGCAAGCGTCCGATGCACACGATCATTCCCGGCATGTTGCGCCGCGACGGCAAATTGCACATGACCTTCGGCGTGATGGGCGGCCAGTACCAGTCTTGCGGCCATGGCCGGTTCCTGACCAACGTGACCGACTACGGCATGGACCCGCAGGCCGCCATCGACGGCCCGCGCCTGTTCCCCGAACCGGGCGGCCCGCTGACCATCGAGGCCGGTTATTCCGACGCGGTGAAACAGGACCTTTCGGACCGTGGCCACAAGCTGCAGCCCGTGCCCGTAGGCATAGGCGGCGCGCAGGCGATCCGCATCGACCACGACACCGGCATCCTCGAAGGGGGTTCGGACCCCCGCAAGGACGGCTGCGCGTTGGGCTACTGAGGAGAAGACCGCCATGCCGATCCGCCCCGTGAAAGAGCTTGTCGCCGAGGCGAAGGCCCGCATCACGACGCTGTCACCCGAAGAAGCGAAGGCGCAAGCCGACTCTGGCGACGCACTGCTTGTCGACATCCGGGACGTGCGCGAGTTGAAACGCGAGGGGCGCGTGCCGGGCGCCTTCCACGCGCCGCGCGGCATGCTGGAATTCTGGATCGACCCGACTTCGCCCTATCACAAACCTGAACTGGCGGGAGACCGGACGCTGATCCTGTTCTGCGCCAGCGCGTGGCGGTCGGCGCTGTCGGCGGATGCGCTGCAAAACTTCGGAATGACCAACGTCGCCGAAATCGGCGGCGGCTTCTCGGCATGGCGCGACGCCGGCCTGCCAGTGGAGACACCCGAAGGCAGCTGAGATGCGGCAGATGGGCGCCACATCGCCCAAACCGCCGGGGCGTGATGGTGCGACTGCTTGCGCATGTTTACGAATTGGCGCTTACTTTCCCCAGACGCGCAGTCGATGGAGGATAAAGAGTGGCCAGTGACGATCTCGAGAATGGCAATCGTCCCCTGACCTTGCGCGATGTGTCCGAGGCTTCGGGCGTCAGCGAAATGACGGTCAGCCGGGTGCTGCGCAACCGCGGCGACGTCTCTGCCGCGACACGCGAAAAGGTTCTCGAAGCGGCGCGCGAGCTTGGGTACGTCCCCAACAAGATCGCCGGCGCGCTTGCCTCGCAGCGGGTGAACCTTGTCGCCGTGATCGTGCCGTCGCTGAAAAACCTCGTCTTCCCCGAAGTGCTGTCCGGCATTTCCGAAGTGCTGGACGAAACCCATTTCCAGCCGGTGTTCGGCGTCACCAACTACAAGCCCGAACGCGAAGAGAAGGTGCTGTACGAGATGCTGTCGTGGCGTCCGTCCGGGGTGATCATCGCGGGGCTCGAGCATTCCGACGCCAGCCGCGCGATGCTGAAATCCGCGGGCATCCCGATTGTCGAGATCATGGACACCGACGGCGAACCGATCGACGCGATGGTCGGTATCTCGCACCGTCGCGCCGGCCGCGAGATGGCGCAGGCCATCGTCAAGCAAGGCTATCGCAAGATCGGCTTCCTTGGGACCAAGATGCCGCTGGACCACCGCGCCCGGAAACGGTTCGAGGGGTTCACGCAGGCGCTTGCCAAGGAAGGGATCGAGATCCACGACCGCGAGTTCTACGAAGGCGGCTCTGCCCTGCTGAAGGGCCGCGAGATGACCGAAACGATCCTCAAGCGGTCGCCCGATCTCGAGTTTCTGTATTATTCGAACGACATGATCGCCGCCGGTGGCTTGATGTACTGTCTCGACAACAACATCGACGTCCCCGGTCGGGTCGGGCTGGCCGGGTTCAACGGTGTCGAGCTTCTGGACGGCTTGCCGGTCAAGCTGGCCACCATGGACGCCTGCCGCGCCGAAATCGGGCGTGAAGCGGCCCGGATCATCGCCCAGCGCGCCAGCGGCGAAGAGGGTGGCGGCGAGAAGGTTGTGCTGACCCCGACGATCGAACTGGGCGCGACGCTCAAGCGCTGACCCGCGCGGCGCCCCGCGCACGCTTGGCCTGCGCGGTGGACAATCCGGCGTCCGGCCTGTTAATGCCGCGCGACAGACGCGCGGGTCACAGTGGTTTTGGGGCGTATCATGCCGGCGGTTTCGGTCGTCATTCCCATGAAGAACGAAGAGGGCAACATCGGCCCTCTGGTCGAGGGTATCTCGGCCGCGTGCTCCGTGCTGCCCGACTACGAGATCATCGTGGTCGACGACGGCTCGACCGACGCCACCGCAACCCGCGCGAAGGAACTGATGGCAGACCACCCGGTCCGTCTTCTGCAGCACGCGACATCGGGCGGTCAAAGCGCGGCGGTGCATTCCGGTGTGCTGGCCGCGCGCGCGCCCATTGTCTGCACGCTGGACGGCGACGGCCAGAACCCGCCCGAGGAACTGGCGAAGCTGTGGGTGCCGTTGATGGAGGACGTGTCCGTCGGGCTGGTCGCCGGGCAGCGCGTCAAGCGGCAGGACACGTGGTCCAAGCGGCTGGCGTCGAGGCTGGCGAACGGCATCCGCCGCTGGGCGCTGAAGGACGGGACCCGCGACACCGGCTGCGGCCTGAAGGGGTTCCGGCGCGAAGCCTTCCTACGGCTGCCCTACTTCGATCACATGCACCGCTACCTTCCCGCGCTGTTCGCGCGCGACGGCTGGGGCATCCGGCTGGTTGACGTCGCGCACCGGGAAAGGCAATCGGGCAGTTCGAACTATAACAACCTTCAGCGCGCGCTTGTCGGGATCTACGACCTGATCGGGGTCGCGTGGCTGATCCGCCGCCGCAAGAAGGCCGCACCGCAAGAGGCAACGCGCCCATGAACGACACGATGCAGACTTTGTTCAACTGGCTGCACGTCGACACCCTGACCGAGTTCTGGTGGGTGGTCTTCGGGCTGGCCGGGCAGTTGCTGTTCACCTGCCGGTTCCTTGTCCAGTGGATCGCATCGGAACGCGAACGCCGCTCGGTCATTCCGATCGCCTTCTGGTATTTCTCGCTGGGCGGCGGGCTGGTCCTGTTCACCTATGCGCTGTACCGCGCCGACCCGGTCTTCGTGCTGGGACAGTCGCTTGGCGTGGTGATCTATGCCCGAAACCTGTGGCTGATCCATGCGGAGAAGCGCGGTGTCTGATACCCGCCGATGGCTGATCCCCGCAGCCGCGGGCGTCTTGGCCATCACCTTCGTCCGCGTCGTCCTGCTTGCCCTGAACGGCACCGACCTCTTCGTCGACGAGGCGCAGTACTGGCTGTGGGGTCAGGAGATGGCGCTTGGATACTACTCCAAGCCGCCCCTGATCGGCTGGGTGATCGGGCTTTTCACCGTCTTCTCGGATGCGACCTTCTGGGTCCGCCTGCCGGCGCCGCTGTTCCACGGCGCGACGGCGCTGATCCTTGGGGCCATCGCCGATCGGCTGTTCGGAACGCGGGCCGCCATCTTCACGGCGCTGGCCTACGTAACGCTGCCGATGGTCGCGCTGGCGAGCCTGCTGATCTCGACCGATACGATCATGTTCCCGTTCCTTGCCGGATCGCTGGCGATGTACCTGAAGGTGCTCGACACGCAGGACCGCAAGGCCGCGGCGTTGACGGGTCTTTTGCTGGGCCTCGCGTTCCTTGGGAAATACGCCGCGATCTACTATCCGATCTGTGCGGTGCTGGCGGCGTTCTTCTTTCACGAGGCGCGGCCCACGCGCCGCAACGTCGGCATCATCCTTGGTGTCTTCGTTCTGACGATCTCGCCCAACCTGCTGTGGAACCTGCTGAACGGCTTTTCCACCGTGTCGCACACGCTGGACAATGCCGACTGGGTCCGCGACCCCGGCAGCCGCGCCAGCCTGAATTTCGGCGGGCTGGTCGAGTTCTTCCTGTCGCAGTTCATCGTGTTCGGGCCGGTTCTGTTCGCCGCGCTGCTGATCATCGCCGCCCGCGCCCGCAAGCGGTCGCCGGTGGTGCAGTTCCTGCTGATCTTCGCGCTGCCGATCCTTGCCATCGTCTGCGTGCAGGCCCTACTAAGCCGCGCCTATGCGAACTGGGCGGCGGCGACCTATATCGCCGGCCTGCTGGTCGCGGTGCCGTGGCTTCTGCGCCGTCACCGGGCGTGGCTGATCACGTCCTTCGCGATCAACGGCTTCTTCTGCGTGCTGCTGCCCATCGCCAGCGTGATGCCCGCAAGCTTTACCTGGAACGGCGAGCAGCTTCTGTCACGCTATCTTGGCCGCGCCGAGATGAGCGAAACGATCATCGACATCGCAGGCGACCTTGGCGTGGGCGCCATCGTGGCGTCGAACCGCGATATCCTCGCCGACCTGTTCTATACCGGGCGCGACGCAGGCATCCGCATGTACGCGGTTCCGCCAGAGGGCCGCGCGCCGCATCACTACGCGCTGAAGTATCCGTACCGCGCCGACGGCGGCGACGTGCTGCTGGTGCTGCCGCAGGGGTCAGAGCCGCCCTGCCCGGCAGAGGCGATGAACCTTGCCGAAATGGCCCCCACGGACGGCGCATATCGCGACCATCCGCAAGAGCTGTTCCTGTTGCCGGGGCTGTGTATCGCGACGCCCTGAGGCGATGCGGGATTACAGGAAGTCTTCCTCGACTTCGGACACGTCGACATCCAGCTTTTCCAGCCCGGATTCGAGGTAGTCGGGCAGCATCGGGATGCCCAGCAGGTAGGTCGAGGTCGGGCCGGTGCGTTCGCTGACGGCAGTCTGCACCGCTTCGTCCCATTCCTCGGCCTCGAAGGTCTCGCGTCCGATCCACATGATCGCCACAAGCTCTGCCTGCTGGTCCTCGGGCAGGTTCTCGATGAACTCGCGCAGCTCGGTTTCGGTGGCGTCACCGCGGCGCATTTCGAGGATCGAGTCGGAATCGATCGAGTCGCCGGGGCTGTCCCAGCGACCGACTTTCGCGTCCAGCTCGCGGGCACGGAAGATAACGTGCGCGACGCGGCGTGCGGAAATCTGCATCTCGGCCATTGTTTCGGCTCCTTTCTTCGGTCCAACACTCTCGCGAGCGTGGGGTTGAGACCATGATCTGGCGCAAAAGGTGGCTTGTCCATCCCCGATTGCAGCGCACGAATTCGTGTGCGGTCAGTCGCGCCCGACCATGGCGCATAACATCTCGAACATGATCGACACACCAAGGAACGCCGTTCCGCCCGAAGCGTCGAAGGGCGGCGAGACCTCGACAAGGTCGGCGCCCGCGATATCGACGCCTGCCAGTTCCCGCGCGACGCAAAGCGCTTGGAACGAGTTCGGCCCGCCAACCTCGGGCGTGCCCGTGCCCGGTGCGAAAGCCGGATCGACGAAGTCGATGTCATAGCTGACGTAAGTCGGCTTGTCGCCGGCCACGTCGCGCGCCTCGGCCATCACGTCGGGAATGCCGCGCGCGAAAAATTCCTCGATCTCGACAATGCGCACCCCGTTGGCACGGGCGAAGTCCTTGTCCTCGGTGTCGTAGGCGCTGCCACGGATCCCGATCTGGATCACCCGTTTCGGGTCCAGCAATCCTTCTTCCACCGCACGGCGGAAGGGCGTGCCGTGGGTGTACATCTGGCCCCCGAAATACGAATGGAAAAAGTCCGTATGACTGTCGAAGTGGATCATCCCAAGCGGGGCGTCCTTTGCCAGGGCGCGCAGGATCGGCAGGCTGGACAGGTGGTCGCCGCCTGCCGTCAACGGACGGATGCCCGCGTCTGTCACCTGGTCGTAGAACGCGGTGATCCGCGTCATGCTGTCCTGAATATCCGCGGGGTTCGGCCCGACATCGCCAAGGTCGGCGCAGTTCACGGCCTCGAACGGTCGGACGCTCGTCGCCCCATTTTCGGCCCGGATCATCGTCGACGCATCGCGCAACTGGCGCGGACCGTGACGCGGACCGGGGCGGTTCGTCGTTCCGCTGTCCCACGGAACCCCGATCACGCCGATGTCCACCTCGCCGAACCGGTCATGGCCGGGCGGAACCACAGGCAGCCGCATGAAGCTGGGCACGCCGGCAAAACGGGGCAGGTCAAAGCCCGACACGGGGTGAAAGAAGGGGTCGCTCATCAAGGGCTCCTGTCGTCTGTCGGCGTCAGCCTAGCACCTGCCCCCACACCCGCAACGCAACCGACCGGAATGCGTTTCCGCGCGTCGAAAATTTTTTCCATCTTTTTTGAAACTTCCTGCGAAACCCTTCGTGGCTGTGGATATCCCGGTTCGGAAACGGCCGGACAAGTAACGAGTAAGTTGTTGTACAGGGTCATCGCGCGTTGCCGCATTCATCCCGTGTTCCGGCTTGTATGCGTCGGAACCAGAATGGCATCGGACCCGGTGTGTGTTGGTAATTTCGGGCATCTTCCGGCCTCTCGGTCCCGGTAGACAGTCTCCCATAGGCCCGAAAGGTTCCCCTTTGATGGGGACCGGGGGTTTCGCGTCCACCAGTCCCCATCCCGGTGGCGCGGAACCCCTATTTTTTGCCTAGCCGCGTTCCGCCCGTCCGGTCAGAAAATCCCTGAGCCGCCGCTGCAGATGCGGGATCGCGTCAGGACGCGACAGGAACTCTGCCACGCCGAACCACCGTAACGCCTGCCCTTCGTCCCCAAGGCGCGCGGACGCCATCACGTCCGCCGGCACCTCGGCCACAAGAAACCAGCGCCGGGGACCCTTCAGATCGTTGGCGTTGGGATAAAGCCGCTTCCAGACGATCCACGCAGGGTCAAGCCGCAGGCCGGTTTCCTCGAGGGTCTCTCTCAACGCGCAGTCTTCGGCGGTCTCGTCCCCTTCGCGCCCGCCGCCGGGCAGATCCCACAGGCCGGGAAAGGGGATGTCCGGGCGATTGTCGCGCATCAAGGACAGCACAACGCCGTCGCACATCACGGCAAGCTTGGCGCCGTCGAAGTCCTGCGCGTTGTCCTCGCCCGCGACCATGGCGCGCCTACAGCCCCAGACCGTCGAGGTGGTCGAACATGATCTCGCCGATTTCCAGCGTGTCCAGCGGCTGCGCCTTGGGGAATTCGCTTCCCGCACGGTCGGCGATGATCAGCGACGTGCCACGATAGCGGGCGACCGTCACGATCCGCTCGAATGCGCCGGTTGCGGCCAGCGCCTCGGACAACGGGCCGTGAAAGCCGATCATATAGCCCGGCCCGGCCGAGGCTTCGTAGCCCGACACGATCAGACGTTGCCCCGTTGCAGCAACCAGCCCGTCGATCAGCGCGGCGAAGGCATTCGGGTCGCGTTGATGGATCAGCACGTCAAGGCAAAGGACGATGTCGCGCGGGCCATGCCGTTCGGGATCGACCATTCCAACCTCGAACGACCACTCTGGCCGCAACGCCCGCGCCCGGTCCAGCGCGGTTTCGGCAAGGTCGAGGCCAAGATAGCCGTTCAGGGACAGTGCATGCACCACCTCGAGGTCGCCGCAGCCGACGTCCAGAATGCTTTCCGCGTCCTCGATCCCCGCAAGCTTCAGGCAGCGCCGCTTGACCGTGACGTAGATCCCGCGAGACCCCTTGCCGCTGCCCAGTTCCGGGTTCACGGCATAGCGATAGGACCAGAACAACCGGTTCTCGAACTCGGACCGGAAGGCGCGGTTCATGACGCGCGCCTCGGGCCGCAAGGCTTCATCGACGTGGCGCAGATCCAGAAGGCCGACCGCGTTGATCCGGCCCCGGATATCGAGATAGCCGCCCACGTCGCCGGGCGGCGTGCCTGGGTCGGACAGCCAAGCGGTCAGCGCCGTCTCCGGATAGTCGACCGCCGCACCCGGTCGCAGCAGCGCACCGGCAGGCACGGCCCCGGTCGCGGCCGGGCCGCCCACAACCGCGACACCCGGCAGGGCGGTGCGGAACCCCTCCCACACGCTGCCGGGCTCGCCCTGCACGGCGATTTCGACCTCGGCATCCGGCGCGAAGGCCAGAAGCGCCTGCGCCGACCGGAAGGCGAAGAAGGCATCGACGGGTGTGTCGAATGCAACGACCTGAATGCGCACGGGAATTCTCCAGCCGGGTTCAACCGGGCGCATACTGCCCCCCCGCCCTGCCCGCGTGCAACCCTTGGCGCGCGGGAAGGGCGATCCCCTCTCCCGTCCGGATCGCGGCCACGCTATTCTGGGCACCGAACCCGCCTTGTGCCCAATCGGACAGCACGCATGCCCGCCCTTTGCCGAGATTGCCTGACCCGTTTCGAGACCGGCCCCCGCTGCCCGTCTTGCAGGTCGCCGCGTATCGTGTCGCACCCGGAACTATGGGATCTGTCCATCGCGCATATGGACTGCGACGCCTTTTATGCCTCGGTCGAAAAGCGCGACAATCCCGAGCTTCGCGACAAGCCGGTGATCATCGGTGGCGGACGGCGGGGCGTCGTGTCCACCGCCTGCTACATCGCGCGGATCAAGGGCGTTCGGTCCGCGATGCCCATGTTTCAGGCGCTGAAGCTGTGCCCCGAGGCCGTCGTGGTGAAGGGCAGGATGGAGAAATACGTCGAGGTCTCGAAACAGGTGCGCGAGATGATGGAGGAGCTGACGCCCTCTATCGAGCCACTGTCGCTGGACGAGGCGTTTCTGGATCTGACCGGCACCGCGCGCCTGCACCACGCGCCCCCGGCTGTGCTGCTGGCGCGGCTGACGAAGCGTATGAAGACCGAACTGGGGATTACCGGTTCCATCGGCCTCTCGCACAACAAGTTTCTCGCCAAGGTCGCGTCCGATCTCGACAAGCCGCACGGCTTCGCGGTGATCGGCAAGGCAGAGACGCAGGACTTCCTTGACCCCCGGCCGGTAAAGCTGATCTGGGGCGTCGGAGCTGCCGCCGGCAGCAGTCTCGAAGCGGCGGGAATCCGGACCTTCGCGGACCTGAAACGGTGGGACAAGGATCAGCTTGTCGCGCGGTTCGGGTCGATGGGCGAACGGCTGTACCACCTTGCCCGTGGCGAGGATCACCGGCGGGTCACGCGCAACGCGCCGGTCAAGTCGATCTCGAACGAGACGACTTTCCACGAGGATACCTCGGACCCCGACGTGCTGGACGGTCATATCTGGCGGCTTTCCGAGAAGGTGTCGGACCGCGCCAAGGCGAAGGGCAAGGCGGGCCGCGTGGTGACGCTGAAGCTGAAGCGCGCGAACCACCGCATCCTGACGCGGCAATCGCAACTGACCGATCCGACGCAGATCGCCGACCGGATCTATCGCACCGCACGTGACCTGTTCGACCACGTCGGCGATCAGGGCCCGTATCGCCTGCTTGGGGTCGGGATCTCGCACCTGTCGGGCGACGAGACCGCCGACCGCTCTGGCGACCTGCTGGACCCGCAGGCGGGCCGCCGCGCCGACGCCGAGCGCGCGACCGACGCGATCCGGCAACGGTTTGGCCCCGATGCGATCGTCAAGGGCCGGTCGCTGCGTTAAGGCCCTTTGATTGCCACAGTATTTCCCCGGATGCGTGATGGACCGTTCCGTGTTCATCCCCTAGGGTTCGCGCTGGGGAGAGCCGGTACCGACAACACGTGGATTTCAGGGTTTATGGCCGAATTTCAGACGACATCATTGGACGGCGTTTACATCATCACGCCGCGCCGGTTCGGCGATCATCGCGGGTTCTTCAGTGAAAGCTACAGCGAACGGGTCTTCTCCGACGCAGGCATCGACATCCGTTTCGTGCAGGACAATCACTCTCTGTCCGGCACCACCGGCACCGTCCGCGGCCTGCATTTCCAGTCGCCGCCCCACGCGCAGGCCAAGCTTGTCCGGTGCGGGCGCGGCCGCATCTTCGACGTCGCCGTCGACATCCGCCGGGGCAGCCCGACCTACGGCCAGTGGACCGGCGCCGAGCTAAGCTTTGAGAACGGCAAACAGCTTCTGGTGCCCGAAGGCTTCCTGCACGGGTTCATGACGCTCGAGCCGGATTGCGAGATCGTCTACAAGTGCTCGGATTTCTACGCGCCGGAATGTGACGGCGCGGTGCGCTGGAACGATCCCGACATCGGTATCGCGTGGCCCGACACCGGCGTCGAGCCTGTGCTGTCCGACAAGGACGCCAAGGCACAGTCACTCGCTGACTTCGACACGCCGTTCACCTACACGGAGCAAGGCTCGTGAAACTTCTCGTCACCGGCGGCGCCGGGTTCATCGGCTCTGCCGTCATCCGGCTTGCCGTCGCGCGCGGCCATCAGGTCGTCAACGTCGACGCGCTGACCTATGCCGCCTGCCTCGACAACGTCGCGGATGCCGCGACCGATCCGGGCTACGCCTTCGAGCAGGTCGACATCCGCAACCGCGCCGAGCTGGACCGGGTGTTCGCCGAGCACAAGCCCGATGCGGTCATGCACCTTGCCGCCGAAAGCCACGTGGACCGCTCGATCGACGGCCCTTCGGACTTTATCGAGACGAACATCACCGGCACGTTCAACATGCTGGAAGCCGCCCGCGCCTATTGGCAGGACGCCGGCAAGCCCGACGATTTCCGGTTTCACCATATCTCGACCGACGAAGTGTTCGGCAGCCTGCCCGCCGACCCGTCGGTGCAGTTCACCGAGACCACGCCCTACGACCCGCGCAGTCCCTATTCCGCATCGAAGGCCGCATCCGACCATCTTGTGCGCGCCTGGCACGAGACCTACGGCCTGCCGGTTGTCCTGACCAACTGCTCCAACAATTACGGGCCGTACCATTTCCCCGAAAAGCTGATCCCGGTGATCATCCTGAATGCTCTGGCCGGGAAACCGCTGCCCATCTATGGCGACGGGTCCAACGTACGGGACTGGCTGTTCGTCGAGGATCACGCCGACGCGCTGCTGCTGGTGGTGCAGAAGGGCGAGATCGGGCGCAGCTACAACATCGGCGGCGAGAATGAACGGTCGAACCTGGAACTGGTCAAGACACTCTGCGGTATTCTCGACCGGCTGCAGCCGAAGGACGGCGGAAGCTATGCCGACCAGATCACCTTTGTCACCGACCGCCCCGGCCATGACGCGCGCTATGCCATCGACCCGACCCGCATCCGCGAGGAGCTGGGCTGGCGGCCCTCTGTGACCATTGAGGAAGGGCTGGAGAAAACCGTGCGCTGGTTCCTCGACAACGAGGCGTGGTGGCGCAAGCTGCAGTCGCGCCACGGTGTCGGCCAGCGGCTGGGTACCGGGGGCGCGGCATGATCCTTGTCTTCGGACAGTCCGGCCAGGTCGCCCGCGAACTCGCCCGCCGCGCTTCCGATGCACGGTTCGTTGGCCGCAGCGAGGCGGACCTGTCGCGTCCGCAGGACCTGAAGGCGATCATCGACCTAGCCGAGCCTTCGGCGGTGATCAACGCCGCGGCCTATACCGCCGTCGACAAGGCCGAGGAAGAACGAGATCTTGCGATGACCATCAACGGCGAAGCGCCGACCGAGATGGCCGCCGCCTGCGCTGCGCGTGGCATTCCGTTCGTGCATATGTCGACCGACTATGTCTTTCCGGGCGACGGTGACGCCCCGACACCGCCCGACGCGGCCACCGGCCCGATCAATGCCTACGGCCAGTCCAAGCTGGCTGGCGAACTGGGCATTCGCGCTGTGAACGGGCCGCACGTGATCCTGCGGACGTCGTGGGTGGTCTCGTCCCACGGCGCGAACTTCGTGAAGTCGATGCTGCGGCTGTCCGAGACACGCGACAAGCTGACCATCGTCGCCGACCAGATCGGCGGACCGACCCCTGCCGGACCGCTCGCCGCCGCCTGCCTTGCCGCCGTCGACGCCCTGAAAGCCGACCCGTCCGTTTCGGGCACCTATCATTTCGCCGGCGCGCCCGACGTCAGCTGGGCGGATTTCGCCCGCGAGATCTTCCGGCAGGCCGGTCGTGACGTAGTGGTCGAGGACATCCCCACCAGCGCCTATCCGACCCCGGCCAAACGCCCGCACAATTCGCGGCTGGATTGCAGCTCGTTGAGCCGGCTCGGGGTCGAACGCCCGGACTGGAAGGCGGAGCTGACTGACATACTGAAGGAATTGGAGAACGCATGACCGCGCGCAAAGGCATCATCCTCGCCGGCGGCTCCGGCACACGGCTTTACCCGCTGACCATGGCCGTTTCGAAGCAGCTCATGCCGATCTACGACAAGCCCATGATCTACTATCCGCTGACGGCGCTTATGCTGACCGGTATCCGCGAGATCGCGATCATCACCACGCCGCAGGATCAGCCCCAGTTCAAACGCCTGCTGGGCGACGGCAGCCAGTGGGGCCTGACGCTGGAGTATATCGAACAGCCCTCGCCCGACGGGCTGGCGCAGGCTTACCTGCTGGCCGAGGATTTTCTGGACGGCGCGCCGTCGGTCATGGTGCTGGGCGACAACATCTTTTTCGGCCACGGCCTGCCCGAGATCCTGCTGCGCGCCGCCGCGCGCGAAAAGGGCGGCACAGTCTTCGGCTATCACGTCGCCGATCCCGAACGCTATGGCGTGGTGGACTTCGCTCCCGACGGCACGGTGCGCGAGATCATCGAAAAGCCCGAGGTGCCGCCGTCGAACTATGCCGTCACCGGCCTGTACTTCCTTGATGGCGAAGCGCCCGAGCGGGCCAAGACGATCAAGCCCTCGGCCCGTGGCGAACTAGAGATCGTGTCCCTGCTCGAGACCTACCTCAAGGACGGCTCGCTGCTGGTCGAGAAGATGGGCCGGGGCTACGCCTGGCTGGATACCGGCACCCACGGCTCGCTGCTGGACGCGGGCAACTTCGTTCGGACGCTGTCTGTGCGGCAGGGGATGCAATCGGGCTGTCCGGAAGAGATCGCTTATCTCGCCGGCTGGATCGATCGCGCGCAACTGAAGAAGCACGCCGAGACGTTCCGCAAGACCGACTACGGCGCCTATCTCGCGCGGCTGGCCGAGGGCCAGTGACGCGTTCAGATCAGGACGGCTGCGCCCGTTTGCGTTCCTGATACCCACAAAAGCAAAGCCCGCCGAAGTGGCGGGCTTGAAAGACTGTGCGTCTCTGCTTGGTTTTGGTTGCGGGAGTAGGATTTGAACCTACGACCTTCAGGTTATGAGCCTGACGAGCTACCGGGCTGCTCCATCCCGCGCCAAGTCCGGGTGTAATATGCCTATGCGCGGGTGACTGCAAGGGCTTCTGCCCGTTTTTTCGACGAAAAATTCTTAATTCTTTCAATGGCCTGACAAATAGCTTTCAAAGTCCGGCAACATCCGGTCCGACTCGGACAACAGCGGGTCCGTGCAGGGCCACTCGATTCCAAGCGAGGGGTCATTCCAGCGAAACCCCCTGCGGACCGAGGCGTCGAATTCCTTCGAAACATCGTTCAGATAGTCGGTCTCGGTCAGCGTATAGAAGGCATTGCAAAGCCCCCGCGAAATCAAAAGCCGTTCGCGCTGCCCCGGCGCGTCGCCCAGCATAAAGCTCTCGTGCTGCCGGAATGTCGGGCTGTCGGGGCGCGGGTCGACCACGACACAAAGGGCAGTGCCCCGGGGGATGTAGATCAGCTTGTCCCACGGCTCGGACCGGAAGCCGCGCAGCGTATTGGCCTGCGACCGAGAGTGGTTGCTTTGGGCAAAGCTATAGGCACGGCCAAGGATTTCCTCGACAGCGCTGGTGCGGTAGGTCTCGGCGAAGAAGCCTCGGCTGTCCTCGATCGGCTCGGGCTGCAGCCGCCAGACGCCGTGGATCCGCGCAGGCTGAACATGGAAGCCCACACGCGGCTGGTGTCTGGCCCTAGTGGTCATGTCTGGCTCCCTCGCTTAATGAGTTCAACAAGTCACGGGAGCAACGCCATGGCAAGAACGCTCATCATCTGCCCGACCCACGATCACGCGGATACGCTGCTTGCCGCCATCCCTGCGGCCCTCGCGCAGCGCGAGAAGGACTGGGAACTGGTTGTGATCGGCGATGGCGCACCGCCCCGAACGGCCGAGATCGTCGAAGGCTTCATGCGCCGCGACAAGCGCATCCGGTACATCGAGCATCCGAAGGGTGCCCACTTCGGTGAAGCCTACCGCGACCCGGTCATCCGCGAGTCAGATTCGGAATTCGTCTGCCACATGGGAGACGACGATATCTGGTCTAACCGTCATCTTGAGACGATGCAGCGGATGCTGGCCGACGCCGACTGGGCCATGGCATCGGAACTCACGATCCGGCCCAATGGCAGGGCCGTCTGGCGGTTCGCAAACCAAAGTGGCGACATGGCGGCAAAGCTTGCGTCCGGCTCGCCCGCCACCATGGTCGCTGGCGGCCTGAACAACGTAGCCGTGCGGCGCAGCGCCTACCTTTCGCTTCCGTCCGGCTGGACGCCAGCGAAAGAGGGCCATCCATCGGACAAGACGATGTGGCTGAAATACCTTCGCAATCCGCAAATCCGGCGGGCCAGCAGCGCCTACGCGACCTATCTCAAACTGACCGGAACAGGAGAGCGACGTGCGATGACGCCCCTCGCCCGCCTGACCGAACTTCAGCCCTTCTTGGCGAAGGTGAATGCCCCCGGCTACATGGACCGTGTCCGCGCATCCGCTCAAATCGGGTTCAACTGCGCGCGTGCCCTGTTCGCGTATGAGGGTGCGACGGAAGCTGACACCTTTGACGGTGGGATGGCCGCAATCGGGCTTCAGCCCTCTGCAACCGATGCTCGTGTCTCCATTGCCGTCGCGGGCGCGCCGATGCGCCTTCCGGTGACGACGATGCAACTTGAGCAACTGGAAACCTGCTGGGCCCTCGCACGCTGTTTGAAACAGGGCCTTCCTTTTTCCGACCGGGTCCGCGAACTCGTCCTTGCGAACGACCGCATTGCTACCGGAGTTTTCACCGAGCTCGCCCGCCAGGACACAGAACTGGCACTAAGTGGCGTGGATCGGGTGGAGGAACTTGGACTGGCCAAACTGGCGTGCCGTCTGAGGCTTCGGCTTCTGTTGACGGCCGGCCAGCTGAACGAGGCACGTGCCATCCTCGACACCGCCCGCAGCAAATGGGCGGAAGCGAAGTGGGTTACGAAGTTCACGCGTGAGCTTGAAGGTATGGAATAAAGGCTGGCGGCTCTCTTCTGACCGAGTGTTCATAGGCCGGACACCTTCAATGCAAGAGATGCCCCCATAACGCGAAAGCGCGCCTTATTCGGCGCGCTTTGTGTGTATTTGTATCGTATTGAGATTGGGTTTTTTCTAGGTTTGGCGGTGACCTACTCTCCCACGTCTTAAGACGCAGTACCATCGGCGCTTCGGCGCTTAACGGTCGAGTTCGGAATGGGATCGCGTGTTTCGCTCGTGCTATGACCACCAAACCAAGGAAAAACCCTGCTCGCATTTTTGTTGCGAGCTACACATCAGGATCCAAGCCAAGGACTTTATCCTTTGGCGTATGCTTTTGATCAGTATTGACGTTGGTCTGTCTACTACTGGATCAAATCAAGCCTATCGGGCCATTAGTACCGGTCAACTGAACGTGTCGCCACGCTTACATCTCCGGCCTATCGACGTGGTGGTCTTCCACGGCCCTCAGGGATACCTTGTTTTGAGGGGGGCTTCCCGCTTAGATGCCTTCAGCGGTTATCCTTTCCGATCATAGCTACCCAGCACTGCCATTGGCATGACAACTGGTCCACCAGTGGATCGTTCACCCCGGTCCTCTCGTACTAGGGGCAACTCCTCTCAAGTATCCTACACCCACGGCAGATAGGGACCGAACTGTCTCACGACGTTCTAAACCCAGCTCACGTACCTCTTTAAACGGCGAACAGCCGTACCCTTGGGACCTGCTCCAGCCCCAGGATGAGATGAGCCGACATCGAGGTGCCAAACGGTGCCGTCGATATGGACTCTTGGGCACCATCAGCCTGTTATCCCCGGCGTACCTTTTATCCGTTGAGCGATGGCCCTTCCACTCGGGACCACCGGATCACTATGGCCGTCTTTCGACTCTGCTCGACTTGTCAGTCTCGCAGTCAGGCTGGCTTCTGCCATTGCACTCAACGAGCGATTTCCGACCGCTCTGAGCCAACCTTCGCGCGCCTCCGTTACTCTTTGGGAGGCGACCGCCCCAGTCAAACTACCCGCCACACAGGGTCCCGGAACCGGATAACGGTCCGCGGTTAGACATCAAGCAGAACAAGGGTGGTATCTCAAGGATGGCTCCACAGAGACTGGCGTCCCTGCTTCGAAGCCTACCACCTATCCTGCACATGTTGTGCCTGATGCCAGTGTGAAGCTGTAGTAAAGGTGCACGGGGTCTTTCCGTCTAACCGCGGGAAGCCTGCATCTTGACAGGCAATTCAATTTCGCTGAGTCGATGTTGGAGACAGCGGGGAAGTCGTTACGCCATTCGTGCAGGTCGGAACTTACCCGACAAGGAATTTCGCTACCTTAGGACCGTTATAGTTACGGCCGCCGTTTACCTGGGCTTCAATTCGGAGCTTGCACTCCTCCTTTTAACCTTCAGGCACCGGGCAGGCGTCAGACCCTATACGTCGTCTTGCGACTTCGCAGAGCCCTGTGTTTTTAGTAAACAGTCGCCACCCCCTGGTTTGTGCCCCCGACCCTCTTGAGCCGGGCCTCCTTCTCGCGAACTTACGGAGGTATTTTGCCGAGTTCCTTCAACATCGTTCTCTCAAGCGCCTTGGTATTCTCTACCAGTCCACCTGTGTCGGTTTAGGGTACGGTCTGATGGAGGGCTATTTCCAGGAACTGTC
>NZ_JBNAGE010000008.1:0-85081 GCF_049801035.1 Psychromarinibacter sp. S121 | reverse complement strand
GCCCGGCTTCCGCCAGACCATCCTTGGGCAGACGACGGTGTCGCCCCTGGACCTCGAAGCCGGGAACCCGAACCTTGTCGGCGGCGACCAGATCTGCGGCTCGCATCACCTGACCCAGAACTTCCTGTTCCGCCCGGTGCGGGGCTTTGCCGACGGGCGCACGCCCATCGACGGGCTGCACATGATCGGCGCCGCGTGCTGGCCCGGCGCGGGAACCGGCGCAGGGTCCGGGTTCTTTACGGCTCAAGCGATGAAATGAAGACCAAACGAAGAAAATTGGACACTGACGTCAAGTTTTGCTTCTAACTTAAAATATCTCGGGCTTAACTGCCCATCAGAAACGCACCCGGCCGAACCGGGGCTGTCAACCCAACGGGAGTAACAGAGATGACTGCCAAAACGACCCTTTCGCGGCGCGGATTCCTTGGCGCCTCGGCGGCGCTTTCGGGCTTCGCCTTTGCCGGCATGCCGGTGCTGGCGCAGGACGCGTCCAGCCTGACCATCGCCTACAACCTGCCGGTCCACAGCTGGGACCCGACCACCGGCCCCGCCGCCGTGAACCCGGCGCTGCAGGCGGTCTACCTTGCCGTGTTCGACCGTTATATCGCGCAGAACCCCGACCTGTCCTTCGACGCCGGACTGCTGACCGATTGGGGGTTCAACGACGACAAGACCCAGATCACCATGACCGTCCGCGAGGGCGTGAAATGGCACAACGGCGCCGACCTGACCCCCGATGACATCGTCTGGTCGCTGACCCGCGCGGGCAACCCGGAAACCGGCAACCCGATGCAGTTCGTCTGGGGCAAGATCGGCAACTTCGTGGTGGACGGCAACGTGATCACCGCCGACGTGCTGGAATTCGAACCGGCGCTGTTCAAGTGGATGGCCTTCCTGACCGCCTTCGTCCTGCCCAAGGACTATTACGAGGAAGTCGGCGCCGAAGGCTTCGAGGCCGCGCCCGTCGGAACCGGCCCCTACACCGTCGACGCGTTCGAGCCGGGCGCCTATGTCCGCCTGAAGGCCTTCCCCGACTACTGGGGCGAAGCGCCCTCGTTCGAGACCGTCACCATCAAGTTCGTCACCGACGCCGCCAGCCGCGTGGCCGAGGTTGAATCGGGCAACTCTGACGTCACCGTCAACATGCCCTACGAGGAATACGACCGCCTAATCGCGCAAGACGGCCTGTCGGGCGAGGCGATCCCGATCACCGACATCGGCATGATCTTCCTGAACGACATCGACGTGATGACCGACAAGAACGTGCGTCTTGCCGCCCATTACGCGATCGACAAACAGCTGATCATCGACCGCCTTCTGAAAGGCTACGGCGTTCCGCTGTCGACCCTCGAAGCACCGGGATACGCCGCCTACGACGAAAGCATCGTGGTGCCCTACGACCCGGACAAGGCGGTCGAACTGCTGGCGGCCTCGGGCTATTCCACCGACAACCCGGTGAAGTTCACGATCCAGACCACGCGCGGCTTCAAGCCGAAGGATTACGAGATGATCCAAGCCATCGTCGGCCTGTGGCGCAAGGTCGGCATCGAGGCCGAGATCGAGGTCTACGAGATCGCCAAGCACTACGAGCTCCGCGCCGCCGATACGCTGGCCCCGGCCGCGTTCTACAACTGGGGCAACTCCATCGGCGACCCGTCGACGGCCACCGGCTTCTCGATGTTCGGCCCGTCTCCCCACGCCGTGTGGGACACCCCGGACCTGATCGAAAAGATCGGCCCGCTGTTCGTCGAAGCCGACGAAGAGGCGCGTATCCAGGGCTACAAGGACGTGTCGCGTTACATCGCCGAGGAAGGCTATGTCATTCCACTGCTGCAGTACGTGATGCCGATCGTCTACCGGTCCGACCTTGCGGTCACGCCCTACACCTCGGGCGACCTGCTGCCGCAGGCGATCACCGGCGCCTGATCCAAGACAGGCACGCGGGCCGCGTCGGCGGCCCGTGTACCCAATCCCGAGGCCCCAATGCTTCTTAAGACCATCGCGATCCGGCTTCTGACCACCGCCGTCACCCTGTTCGGCGTGGCCGTCGTGGTGTTCACGCTGGTCCGCGTCGCCCCCGGCAACCCCATCGCCATGATGTTGCCTCCCGGCGCGACCGAGGAAGACATCGCCAACCTCACCCGCCTGTACGGCTTCGACAAAAGCCTGCCGCACCAGTTCGTGATCTGGCTGGGCGGCGTGGTGCAGGGCGACTTCGGCACCTCGATCACCCTGCGCCAGCCGGTCGACCAGCTTGTGCTGGGCCGCCTGCCCGCGACGCTGGAACTGGCGCTGATGGCGCTGGTCTTCGCTTTGATCCTGGGCGTCACCGCCGCCGTCGTCGGCGCCCGCAAGCGCGGCTCGGCCACCGAGGTCGGCGTCGATCTGGCCGGCGGCGCGGTGCTGTCGATCCCCGACTTCCTGTGGGGCCTGCTGTTCGTGCTGATCTTCGGCGTGTTTTGGCCCGTGCTGTCGATCTCGGGCCGCATCGACCCCCGGCTGGACTTCGACTTCACCACCAATTTCTACTTCATCGAGGGCATTCTGCGCGGCCGCTTCGACGTCGCGGGCTCGGTCTTCTCGCACATGCTGATGCCCGCCCTGTCGCTGGCGCTGCCGCTCGCCGCGATGATCTCGCAACTGCTGAAACAGAACCTGAAAGAGGTGCTGGTGCAGGACTACACCACCCTCGCCCGCGTACGCGGTTTCTCTGAAACCGCCGTCATCCTGCGCGAGGCGCTGCGCAATGCCGCCCTGCCGACGCTGACGCTGGTGGGGGTGCAGTTCACCTTCCTGATCGGCGGCACCGTCATCGTCGAACGGCTGTTCGCCTACGAGGGCCTGGGCAACATGGCCATCGACGCGGTGATCAACCGCGACCTGCCGCTGATCCAGGGCATCGTGCTGCTGTTCGCCGCGCTGTTCATCGTGATCAACCTTGCCGTCGACCTTTGCTACACCTTCCTGAACCCGAGGCTGCGCCATGGCTGATGTCGCCGCACCCCCGAAACGCAGCCGCCGCGCCGGCCGCCTGAACCTGCGCCTGTGGCTGCCGCTGGCGTGGATCCTCGTGGTCGCCATCGCCGCCATCTTCGCCCCGCTGATCGCGCCGCATGACCCGCTGGCGCAGGACCTGTTCCTTGAACGCCTGCCGCCCTTCTTCAGGGCGGGGACCGAGCCGGGTTATTGGCTGGGCACCGACAGCCTTGGCCGCGACGTCCTGTCCCGCATGATCCACGGCGCCCGCATCGCGCTGTTCGTCAGCCTGATCGCCGCCACCGCCACCTGTGTCTTCGGCTCGGCGCTTGGCCTTGTCGCGGGCTACTACGGCGGCTGGTGGGACCGCGTGATCTCGCGCCTCGTCGACATCTGGATGGCCTTCCCGCCTGTGCTGTTCGCGGTGCTGCTGGTCGCGGTGATGGGCACCGGCCTGACCTCGGTCATCGCCGCCATCGCCCTGATCGACTGGACCCGCTTCGCCCGCGTGATCCGGGCCGAGACGATGGTGCAAAGCCGCATGGACTATGTCGACAGCGCCCGCATCGGCGGCGCCCGCCGCTTTGCCACGCTGGTGTCCGAAATCCTGCCGAACGTGCTGCCCTCCATCGTCGCGCTGCTGATGCTGGAAATGGGCATCGCCGTGATCGTCGAGGCGATCCTCAGCTTCGTGAACCTCTCGATCTCGTCCGACGACCCGACTTGGGGCTCGATGATCGCGGAAGGCCGCAACGCCATCCACTTCGCGTGGTGGGTGCTGCTGTTCCCGCTGATCGCCCTGTTCCTGACCGTCCTCAGCTTCTCGACCTTGGGTGAGGGCCTGAAACAACGCTTCGACCCGGTGCTGCAATGAGCCTTCATCCCCATACGCTCGAGGTGATGAACCTGAACGTCGCCCTGCCCCGTGGCCAGCGCCTGCTGCGCGACGTGTCCCTGACGCTGGAACCCGGCGAGGTTCGCGCGCTGGTGGGCGAAAGCGGCGCGGGCAAGTCGATGATCGGCAAGGCGGTGCTGGGCATCCTGCCTCCCGCCGTGAAGGTCACCGACGGAGAGATCCTGCTCGAAGGCCGCAACCTCGGCACCCTCACCGACACCACCCGCCGCACCACCGTCGCCAAAAGCGCCGCGCTGATCCCGCAGGATCCGCTGACCGCGCTGAACCCGGTGAAGAAGATCGGCCCGCAGATCGTCGACCCGCTGATCCGCATCCACGGCTGGTCGCGCGACACCGCCCGCACCAAGGCGCTGGACCTGCTGGACCGCGTCCACATCCGCGACCCGAAACGCGTGATGGAAAGCTATCCGCACGAACTGTCGGGCGGCATGCGGCAGCGCATCCTGATTGCCGCCGCCTTCGCGCCCTCGCCCCGCCTGATCGTGGCCGACGAGCCGACAACCGCGCTGGACGTGACCGTGCAGAAACAGATCCTGCGCCTGATCCGCGAGCTTCAGCGCGAGACGGGGACCGCCGTGCTGTTCGTCACGCATGACATGGGCGTGGTCGCCAAGATCAGCCAGAAAGTCACCGTCCTGTTCGCCGGCAAGGTGATGGAGGACGCGCCGACGCGGCAGGTCTTCACCGACCCGCAGCACCCCTACACCCGCGCCCTGATCGCCGCGACGCCCAGCTATGCCGACCTGAACCGCCCGTTCTCTCCGGTCCCGGCAGAGCTGATCGCCGAATTGCACGGTGACATCCGCAAGGAAGACCTGCTTCATGGCAGGGCCCCGGCCCGATGACCGACATGAGCACCACGAAAGACATGACCTCGCAGACCCGGCCCCCGCTGTTCTCGGTGCGTGACCTGCGCCTGTCCTTCCCGGACATGGCCAACAAGCCGCTGCTGGGCCCCGCCCCCCGGACCGAGGTGCTGAAGGGGCTGTCCTTCGACATCCCGGCAGGGCAGATCACCGGCATCGTCGGCGAAAGCGGCTCTGGCAAGTCCACCGCGGGCCGCGTTCTGGTGCGGCTGCTGGAACCCGACTCGGGCACCGTCCTGTTCGACGGCGACCCTATCGGCCACCTGACCGAGGACGCGCTGCGCCCGCTGCGCCGCGACCTGCAAATGATCTTTCAGGATCCGATGTCCTCGCTGAACCCGCGCCACAAGGTCGGGCGCCTGATCGCGCAGCCGCTGAAACGCTATGGCCGGGGCGGAACCCGCGAACAGGCCGAGGACGCGCTGCGCCGTGTCGGCCTGCCGATGGACTTCGCCGACCGCTATCCGCACCAGCTGTCGGGCGGCCAGCGCCAGCGCGTCGGCATCGCCCGCGCCATCGCGCTTGAGCCGCGCTTCATCCTCGCGGACGAGATCGTGTCGGGCCTCGACGTCTCCAGCCAGGCGCAGGTTCTGGCGCTGCTGAAAGACCTCGCCGCCGACATGGGGCTGACGATGGCCTTCATCAGTCACGACCTGTCGGTGATCCGCCACCTGTGCGACAACGTCATCGTGCTGAACCGGGGCGAGATCGTGGAACAGGGGCCGGTGGAACAGGTGTTCGACACGCCGCAATCCGAGATCACCAAGACCCTGCTGGCCGCGATCCCGCTGCCGGAACTCGACGACGATTGGTTCGACGACTAACGTCGCTCCGCCAGTTCCGCCAAACTCTGCCCCCGCTTCACCGCCCGCGTGATCACCGACGACTTCGTTCGGTCCACGCCGGGCAGCCGCGCGATCTCGCGCCGGATCAGGCGGTCCATGTCCTCCATGTCGCGCGCCAGTACGTGCAGGCTGTAATCCGCGTCGCCCGTCATCGCGTGGCAGCGCCAGACCGAGGGATGCGCCAGCACCGCCGCCTCGAACTCTTCCGCCGCCTTGAAATCGATCGTTACCGCGATGAATGCCTCCAGCCCGAAGCCAAGCTCTTTCGGGTCCAGCCGCGCGATGTAGTCGGTGATCACCCCCTCGGCCTCCAGTGCCTTCACCCGCTTCCACACCGGCGTCTTCGACAGCCCCAGCCGCTCGGCCAGTTCCGTGAAGGAAATCCGCGCGTCCTTCTCCAGCACCCGCATCAACGCAAGATCGACCCTGTCCATTCGTTCTCTGTATCCCGATCCAACTGGCAAATCCGTTCCGAGTTTACCGCGAACCGCGGAAGAATGAGAACGCTATTTCGCGCAAATCATAGAACATACCGCGCGACACACGCACGAACGGACCACGCCCATGAACCGCACCGACTATCACCGCATGATCGAGACGCCGCAGATGCTGGACTATGGCGTCTACCTCGACGTGTCGAAGCTTCTCGACTGCCAGAAACCGCTGGACGACCTGTGCAACGCCGACGAGTTGCAGTTCCAGATCGTCCACCAGGTCGAAGAGCTTTGGATGAAGCTGATGGCCTACACGCTGGTCGACGTCATGGGCTATCTGGAACAGGGCAACACGAACCGCGTCGTCACCCTGATGGGCCGCGTCCACCGCCTGATGCGCCTGATGACCGCGCAGCTGGACGTGCTGGAAACCATGTCGCCCCGCGAATACCAGGAGATCCGGCTGCAGCTTGGCAACGGCTCAGGCCAGGAAAGCCCCGGCTTCCAGACCCTGCTGCGGATGCCCCGAGACATCTGGGCCGCGTACAAGTCCACCTACCTCGACGCCCGCGGCCTGACGGTGGCCGATATCTACGACGCCAAGTACGACCACGGAGACAGCTATGTCGTCGCCGAGGCGCTGATCGAGTACGACGAGCTGTTCCAGAAGTTCCGAGCGATGCACCTGTACCTGATCCACCGCTCCATCGGCCTCGGCTCCCGCTCGCTCAAGGGCCGCCCGGTCGAGATGCTGGAATCCGGCACCCGCCACCGCTTCTTCCCCGAGCTCTGGGACATCCGCTGCAACATGACCGACGCCTGGGGCGCAAGCTATGGCGTGGTGCGGGAGGCGTTGCGGGAGTGAGGGGGGGTGGGTTGGAGGGCAGGTTTCGGCCCGAAGCTACCCTTCAGCCTAGGCACCACGGATGATCGATGTCGGCCCAGAGCCGACCTTCGTGCCAGGCGCGGCGAATGACTGGTCCCAGCCCAATCCGGCCATTCGAAGCGCTCGCCAGCGCGGCGTCACCGAAACGGCCCTCATCCGCGCCGGAGCATTTATAACGACGGAAGGTCGGCTATGCGGACCTCCCTGCCGTGCTCTGCACTGGCAGCCTGATGCGGGTCTAGCGTCTGCAATGCTCGCTAGCTATCGATCTGGAGCTTTTTTAGTAGAGATCTTGCAAAAGCATCAACCGGGCCGGACCGCGCCTCTATGACTATATTGCCCACATTGTCTTTCGCAAACTCCGCCAGCCATAGTTTAACTCGCATCTCCACTCCATCATCCCAGATCTTGCCGTGCACCTGGAACTTTTTTTCCATTGCCACCGACCACTTCTGGCCTTTTGCGGCCGGCGGAGAAACTGTGGGGTCTACTTCAAAATGGTCAAAGAAGGCATCTTTGTACTTCTTCGCATCTAAAAGATCCTCAAGCTCAGCTTCTTTTTGCCCAGGGACGTTTATCAAGTTATAATCCGCCTCTCGAATAATAGCGTCGGAAAGAGCCTTTTGTACGCCGGATACACCGGCCGCGTCGCTGTCAAGGAAACACTGAACTAGCGTAGCCGAGCTTCGATATGTCCGCACCTTGTAAGAGAGATTTGACGCACCCCCCAGAGCATCGAATACTAAGTCGCCGTTCTTGATAGCCGCCTCAAGCGCAGGGTAACGTCTTTGCAGAATAGCTTTGAGGACAATCACGTCGTCATCGCCTTCAACAATTGCGACGAGGCGTGCACTCTGAAGATTGTCAGACAGGCGAACGCCGAGAACCTCCCTCACTTCAGCTATGTTTTTCGCAACGGCCGCTTTACTTTCTTGGACGACGATAGTGCTGTCGAGCAGTGCGGGATTCACAAAAAGTGGCGAGTGGCTGGTGAGAATTACTTGATTGTTATCAGAAAGACTTGTCAAAACGTCGCGCAATTCATGGATAGCTTGTGGGTGCAAATGGGCTTCAGGTTCTTCGATCGCGACAATAGAACTCGCCGAGCCGCTCGCAGCATTTGATGCATAGCGCATAAGAGCCAGTGCAACCAAGCTCTTGACGCCATCGCCCTTTCTCTCAAGAAGTGTTTTGTTTCCGTCATCTACTTCGATTTGGAGCCCTCGCCTCATCGCTCTCGTGCGGGCGTCGCGATGCATCTTAATTTCGACTGAATCTACGGAAGGCAGAAAAGATGAGATCGTCGCCGTCATTGACTCGGATAGATCCCGCAGAACTGGTTCTTGAATTTCGTCAATTTTCCTTAAAGCATCTTTGTATTCAGGGTTTTCCTCCAGGCGATCCAGCTCCTTCGATAGGAGGTTTAGAATTACATCCTCGGCGCTTTCAGATGTTCTGATTGCAGGAATGTACTCAAAACGAACATTCCTCGATACAAAATCTGCAATCCTATTAGCCTTTTTGTTAAGCACCGCCCCGCCGCGACCTTGCTTTGGAATCAACACCTCTTGGTCATCTCTCGAAAGGCGAACTAAAACCGGAAGCGTTCCATTTAGCTTGCTTCCGATTTCCGTATGAAATGACTCAACTTCTGCATCAGACAGCTTGAACTCAAAGCTTATCTCAATGCATTGATCCTTTGATGATCGAACCTGTTTCGATATCGGGAAATCGTGTGACCAGTTGTGTCTCGTGCGCGAACCTAGCGGGGTTGATCTAGTGCTAATGATTCGACCTAAACGATCACGCACGACTAAATGCTTGAATCCTTCAATTACCTGCATGCCAAGCGCTAGCGCGTGAAGAATATTTGACTTACCTTCATTATTAGCCCCCACGAGAACCGAATAGTTCGTTAGAGGAACTTTCTTCGCAGTTGTGATGCTTCTGAAGTTGGACACAGTGAAAGAAGTAAGCTGCATTTATTTTCCATACCATAGAAGGTGAATCTTCTAAGGCGCTTATAGCCCTTGAATGATTTCATTACTTTGTAGATCAGCACCCCACAGATCGCAAACGTTGGTTGCAGCATAGCATCTCTCGCTGACAATTTGGGAAAAAGCGGGTAGACATATTCGATAAAGCGGCTGCATTTTGGATAGCGGCTGATCTCTTTCAATTGTTCGGTTTCAAGAGTTGGATGTCCGTCGGTAGTTTCACTTGGACGTTTAGCAGACACATCGAAGATCGACTTTGGGAAGGCTGCACAAGCTGGATCAGCGCGGCCCATTTTAGCACAACGTCCGCTTTCTGCGCTTTGCCGCCGTTCATTCAGGGTGCCGCGAAAGGCGGCTCTCCGCCCCAAGCTCGTGTGACCTCGTGCCCACCCCCCTTGCATCCCCACAACGCTCCGCCACAAACCGCCTCCCCTGCGTTGCATCGCTCTCCCTGACCCGCCATCCTCCGCGCAAAGCCGGTCCGGCCCCGGACCCGGCAACGAACAACCGGCCCTCGATGCCGGGCAGAGTGGAGCAGTACATGACCCTCATCCGACGCAGCCTTGCGCTGATCGGCCTGCTGGCCCTTGCCGCCTGTGGCGACATGCGCGCCGAGGATATTCCGACCAACGCCGAGGGCGAACCCGTCAGCCCCGAGACCATCGCCATGTATGCCGAGGTGCAGGACGGCGACATCCTCGTCCCCGCGATCCCGGTCGACTACCTCTCGGAAGCCAAGAAGCGGCAGATGGTCGACTATCCCTCGCCCGAAAGGCCGGGCACGATCATCGTCGATCCCTACGCGCGCTATCTCTATCACGTGATGGAGGGCGGCAAGGCGATGCGCTATGCCATCGCGGTCGGAGAGGCGGGCTATGGGTTCTCGGGCACCGCCTCGGTCGCCTATACCCGCGACTGGCCGGGCTGGACGCCGACGCAGAACATGCTGCGCACCCAGCCCGAGAAATTCGCCCAGTACGCCGCCGGCGTCGAGGGCGGGCTGGAAAACCCGCTGGGCGCGCGGGCGCTGTATCTCTACCGGAACGGCGAAGACACCTACTATCGCATCCACGGCACCCCCAGCCCGTGGACCATCGGGCACCAGGCCTCGTCGGGCTGCATCCGGATGTTCAACCAGGACGTCATGCACCTGGCCGCCCGCGTCGCCAACGGCACCCGCGTCCGCGTGCTGACCCAGGCGGAATCAGGCCCGCCCCCGGCGATGTAGGCGCTTATTCCGACAGGAACTTGTACAGCAGCTCGTGCGTGGCGGTGACGTCCTCGACCATCGCCTGCACGAACGCGGCCTCGTCGCCCGCTTCCAAAGCGGCCAGCATGTCCTCGTGGTGGCTGGTGTAGCCGGACTTGTAGCTGGTGCGCAGCAGGTCGGCCATCCGGTCGGACAGATAGCGCACGTATGGACCGCTGCGCAGCCACAGGTTCTCGATCTGGCTGACCAGAACCTCGTTCTCGGTGGCGTTATAGATGTGGAAGTGGAAGGCGCGGTTGGCGGCCAGCATCTCGACGATGTCGCCGGTCTCGCCGGTGCGCTGGTGCGCGGCCAGCAGGTCTTTCATCGTGGCGATGTCAGACGCGCCCATCCGCCCGAAAGCCAGCCGCGCGGCGGCGGGCTCCAGCACCAGCCGAACTTCGCAGATCTTGCGCAGCTCGTCGATGTCCAGGGGCGGCACCGTGGCCGTTCCGGTGGACGAGATCCGCAGCGCGTTCTCCGCCGCCAGCCGCCGCAGCGCCTCGCGCACGGGCATGTGCGACGTGCCGAAACTGTCGGCCAGCGCGGGGATGGTGAACCCCTGCCCCGCCTCGAACGCGCCGCTGACCAGCGCCTCGCGCAACTGCGCATAGACCTGGTCCTGCACCGTCTGGCGCGACCGCACCGGTTTCAGCTTCACGTCCGCCATTCGCCGTCCTCCCCTGCGCGCGCCTAAAGCGACCCCAGCCGCGCGACAACTTCCAATTCGACCTTGATCTCGTCGTTTACGAAACCGCAGGTCACCGTCGTATTCGTTGGCCGGGGATCCTCGAACACCGTGCCAAGATGCTTGGCAATCGGCATGATATCCTCGCGCCGCGCCACGTAGACACGTAACGATACGATGTCACGCAGGCTTCCGCCCGCTTCCTGCAACGTGTTGCCGACAATCTCCAGCGCCTTCCGGGTCTGTGCCTCTGCGTCATCCGGGTCGGTTTCGCCCGCGACATAGCCCGCAGTACCCGAGATGAAGACCCAGTCGCCATCCACCACGGCCCGCGAATAGCCGCCGATTTTCTCGAAGGGCGAGCCGGAAGAGATTGCATATCGCACGAAGAAGCCTCCTTGGCTATTGTTTGATCAAACGATCTTGTTATAGAACGGTACAACGATCAAGGCAAAACCAGGCGGCTCCCGATGGCAACCCCCGCCGCACCGTCAAGGCACGCACACCTCCCCGCCGCTGGGACCGACACAAGGAAATACTGATGAAACAGCTCGCCCGCCGCATCACCGAGACTTCGCCCAAGTCGTTCGGGATGTTCCAAAAAGCGATGATGACCGGCCGCGACGACCTGATTCACCTCGAGGTCGGCCGCCCCGCCGCCGACACGCCCGAGCACATCAAAGAGGCCACCATCGCCGCGATCCGCGCCGGCAAGGTGCATTACTCTGATCTTCCGGGCGAGCTGCACGTGCGGCAGGCGCTGGCCGCCAAGCTGAAGGCGAAGAACGACCTCGACGTCTCGCCCGACCGCATCATCGTGACGAACGGTCTGACCCACGCCAGCTATGCCGCGATCATGGCCTTCCTCGACGAGGGTGACGAAGCGATCCTGCTGGAACCCTACTATCCGCAGCACACCGGAAAGATCGAACTGGCCGGGGCAAAGGTGGTGATGGCGCAGCTTGACGCCGCCAACGGCTTCCGCATCGACCCCGCCGCGATCGAGGCGAAAATTACCCCGCGCACCAAGATGATCGTGCTGATCAACCCCTGCAATCCGACCGGCCGCGTGTACTCGCGCGAGGAACTGCAAGCGCTCGCCGATGTCGCGATCAAGCACGACCTGATCGTGATGTCCGACGAGGTCTACGAAGACATCCTGTTCGACAGCGCCAAACACATCTCGATCGGCGCGCTTCCGGGCATGGACGAACGCACCATCTCGATGTTCGCCTTCACCAAAAGCTACGCGATGGACGGCTGGCGTCTGGGCTACATGGTCGCCCCCGAGGCCGCCATCGGCGCATTGCTGAAGATCACCGCCAACGACGTGACCCACGTGAACACCTTCATTCAGGAAGGCGCGCTGGCGGCCGTCACCGGCGACCCCGCCGCGCTGGAAGGCCTGATCGCCGAGGATGCCGAGAAACGCCAGATCGCCGTCAGCCGTCTGAACCAGATGCCCGGCGTGACATGCGACTGGCCCGAAGGGACGATCTACGCCTTTCCCGACATCTCTGGCACCGGCCTGACGTCGCAAGCGTTCGCCGACCGTCTGCTGGAAGAAGCGGGCGTGGTGGTCGAGGCAGGCAGCTTCTATGGCGCCGCCGGAGAAGGGCACCTGCGCGTCTGCTTCGGCTCTGCCAGTGTCGAGGATCTTGGCGCCGCGATGGACCGCATCCAGCGTTTCGTGTCCGACCTCGTCCCGGTCGAGGCATGACCCGCCAAAAACTTTAAGCTTCAAACAAAACGTTTGAATCCCGTTGGCCAACGTGCCAACCCTACGCCCAAGCGGCTGCAATGCCGCACCCTGACGTCCCGGGAGGACCACATCATGAAATCCACCAGAACCCTGTTCGCGGGTCTTGCCGCGCTTGCCCTGACCGCCTTTGCCGGCACCGCCACCATGGCGCAGGACGCGCTGAAGATCGGCAGCTACCCGGCGAACCCGCCGTGGGAATTCAAGAACGAAGCCGGTGACTTCGAAGGCTTCGAGGTCGACATCGTGAACGAGATCGCCAGCCGTCTCGGCACCACCACCGAGATCGAGGGCTACGACTTCCGCGCGCTGTTCGTCGCCTCCGCCTCGCGCCGCGTCGACGCCGTCATCTCGTCGCTGACCATCACCGACGAACGCCTTGAATCGCAAAGCTTCACCCAGCCCTACTTTTCCGGCGCGCTTGGCGTCGGCGTGAAGGACGGCGCCGGGATCGCCAGCCTCGAAGATCTCGAAGGCAAGCGCGTCGGCTCCATCGCCACCTCCTTCCCCGAGAACTGGCTGAAAGAGCGCGAGGCAGAGCTGGGCTATGCGTCCTACTCCAGCTACGACACCACCGCCAACATGCTGACCGACCTGCGTTCGGGCCGCATCGACGCCGCCGTGAACGACATCGTCGGCCTGCGCTATGCCTTCACGCAGCCGAACATGGAAGGGCTGGCCGTCACCGTCGAAATCCCGACCGGCGACAAGTTCGCGATCATGATGCCGAAGGACTCCGAGAACCTCGAAGCCTTCAACGACGCGATTTCCGAGATGAAGACCGATGGCACGATGGCCGCGCTGTACGAAAAGTGGTTCGGCGTCGCCGCCGCCGCGGACAGCCTCACGCTGACCCCGCTGCCGATCCCGACCTCGGCCGACTGACCTGACAGGTCGCGGCGGGGCGCCCAGCCCCGCCGCGCGCCCCGCAGACCCGGATCCGCCGCATGGAAATCTTCGACATCTTCTTCAACCTCGACGTCATGCGGCGGGCCTTCCCGATCCTCATGCGCGGGCTGGTGAACACCCTCGCCCTTGGTGCGGCCGCGATCTTCTTCGGCGGCATCCTTGGCGTCGCGGTCTGTCTCGTGCGTCTCTACGCGGCGAAACCCTTCCGCCTGCTGGCCACCTTCTACATCGACATCCTGCGCGCGATCCCGGTGCTGGTGGTGCTGATCCTCGTCTACTACGCCCTGCCCTTCGCGGGGATCGTGTTCTCGTCCTTCGTGGGCGCCACCATCGCGCTGTCGCTGGTGCTGGCCGCCTACACCGCCGAAGTGGTCCGCGCCGGGATCGAGGCGGTGCCGAAGGGCCAGTTCGAGGCCTGCGACGCGCTTGGCCTGAAGTTCTTCACCACCATGCGCAAGGTGATCCTGCCGCAGGCGATCCGCATGATGATCCCGCCGCTGGCGTCCTACTGCGTGTCGATCGTCAAGGACACGTCGCTGGCCTCGGTGGTCGCGATGAACGACCTGCTGAAACAGGCCACCGACGCGCAGGCGCTGTTCGCCAACCCGACGCCGCTGCTGCTGGCCGCGCTGATCTACATCGCGATCCTGTGGCCGATGGTGCGCTTTACCGGCTGGCTGGAACAGAAATACCGTCGCGGCTACCGCTGACCGTCAGCGGCTGGCCGCCAGCGCCGCCAGCGCAAGGCAGACGCCCGTGGCCTTCGCCATGTCCTGAACCGAGATCCATTCCAGCGGTCCGTGAATGCACTGCATCCCGGTGAACACGTTCGGCGTCGGAACCCCCATCTCGGTCAGGCGCGACCCGTCGGTGCCGCCCCGGATCGGGACGGAAACAGGCTCTATCCCTAGGCTTCGTGCCGCATCGCGGGCCAGTTCCACCGGCGTCATGTCCTTCTCCAGCCAATAGCGCATGTTGCGGTACTGGGGCCGGATCTCGCAGGTGATGCTTGCGCGCGGCTCGCCTGCCTGCACCGCATCGCACACCTGCCGCACCAGCGCGCCCTTGGCCTCCAGCCCGTCCATCTCGAAATCGCGCAGGATCAGCCGCAGCACCATCTGCGCCGCGTCGCCCGTCATCTCGACCGCGTGGATGAATCCGTCGCGGTCGTCGGTCGTCTCGGGCGTCATTGTCGCCTGCGGCAGCGTCTGCATGATCTTCGACACAAGATGGATCGCGTTCACCAGCTTGTCCTTCGCGGTCCCCGGATGGATCGAAACGCCGGTCACCGTGATCTCGGCGAAATCGGCCGAAAAGCTTTCGTACTCGATCTCGCCCACCTTCGCCCCGTCGAACGTATAGGCGAAATCGGCGCCCAGATCGGCGGGCAGCTTCTCGTCCACGCCGCGCCCGATCTCTTCGTCCGGCGTAAAGGCGATCCGCAGCGTCGGGTGCGGAATGCCGGGGTTCGACAGCAGATGCCGCACGGCGGTCATGATGATCGCGACGCCGGCCTTGTCATCCGCCCCCAGCAGCGTCCTGCCAGAGGCGGTGATGATGTCATGCCCCCGCTTCTCGGCCAAATAGGGGAAGTCCTCGGGCGACAGCACCAGCGACGGATTGTCCGGATAGGTGATGTCGCCACCGTTGTAGCCCCGGATCACCCGCGGCTTCACACCCGTCGCGTTGTACTGCGGCGCGGTGTCGACATGCGCCAGAAGTCCGACGGTCGGCCCCTCGGCGGTGCCCGGAACCGTCGCCAGAACCGCGCCATAGTCGGTCAGGGTCACGTCCTCCGCGCCGATCTCGGTCAACTCGTCCACCAGCAGTTTCAGCATGCCGAACTGGATCTCGGTGCTGGGCTGGCTGGGACTGTCCGCATCGCTTTGCGTATCGATCGCGGCATAGCGGACAAGCCGCTCTTCAAGCTCTCGGTCGAAGGTGCCGGCTTCGTGCAGGCTGTCTTCCGTAACGCTGTCTTCGGGCATCGGGGCGCTCCTGTCTTCTATCAGACAAAGCGCCCCTCAATCGGCCGGAAGTCAAGCCAAGCGGCGCGTCAGGCCACGTCCTCGCCCAGATAGGCGCTGCGGATCTTCGGGTTGGCCAGCAGCTCATTCGCCGGCCCTTCCAGCACGATCCGCCCGGTCTGCAACACATAGCCATAGTCCGCGATGCGCAGCGCCATCGAGGCGTTCTGCTCGACCATGAACACCGACACGCCGGTCTTGTTCACCGTCGCGATCAGTTCCAGCACCCGGTCGACATACTTGGGCGACAGGCCCATCGTCGGCTCGTCCATGATGATCAGCTTCGGCTTGCCCATCAGCGCCCGCGCCATCGCGACCATCTGCTGCTCGCCGCCCGACATGGTGCCGGCCTTCTGGCGTATCCGCTCTTTCAGGCGCGGAAACAGCTCTAGAACCCTGTCATAGTCCCGCATGATCTCGGTCTGATCGTCGCGGACATAGGCCCCCATCAACAGGTTCTCGCGCACCGTCATGTCCCCGAACAGCCGCCGCGCCTCGGGCACGGTGCTGATCCCGGCCTTCACGATCTCGGGCGTCGGCGCACCGGTGATGTCCTTGCCCTCCATCGTCACCGACCCCGTCTTGGGGATCTGCAAACCGAGGATCGTCTTCATCGTGGTGGACTTGCCCGACGCGTTGCCGCCCAGCAGGCAGACGATGGACTGTTCCGGCACCGTCAGCGACACGTCGAAATGCACCTGCACCGGCCCATAGAACGAGTTGCAGTTCTTCAGTTCCAGAAGCGGCTTCTTCATTCCGCACCTCCTGCGACCTTCAGCGGCGGCGTTTCGGGTTCTGTCGGGGCCGCGGGCATCAGGCTGTCCTCAGCCGGCTTGTCGCCACCGATGGTGGAATGGCCCAGATAGGCTTCGACCACCTTGGGATCGTTGCGCACATCGGCAGGCGTGCCTTCCGAGATGACGACGCCGTTGTCCATCGCCATGACCCGGTCCGACAATTGCATGACCATGTTCAGCTTGTGCTCGATCAAAAGGATCGTGCGCCCCTGTTTCTTCAGTTCTCCGATGATGCCCTGCATCTCGGCGGTCTCGCTTTCGTTCATCCCGGCCGTCGGTTCGTCGAGGATCAGGATGCGCGGGTGCAGGGCCAGCGCGCGGGCAATTTCGACGCGCCGCCGGTTCGCATAGGACAGCGAATAGGCCGGCTGGTTGACGCGCGGCGTCAGCCGGTCGCCAAAGGTGGCGACGATATCCATCACCTCCTGCCGCATCGCTGCCTCCTCGGCCTTGACGGCGCCGGGCTGCACCAGCGCCTTCATGATCTCAAGGAACGGCGCCGCGACCGGTACCCGCGAACGCGATGCGGCCAGCCGCGTATGGCAGCCGATCAGCACGTTTTCCATCACGGTCAGGTTGCCGAAGACCCGGCCATGCTGGAATGTGCGTGCCATTCCGATCTCGGCCATCTTGTGAGGGGTAAGGTTGGTGATGTCGCGCCCTTCCAGCGTGACCTTCCCCGCGTCCATCCGGTCTTGCCCCGAGATCAGGTTGAACAGCGTGGTCTTGCCCGCCCCGTTCGGCCCGATCACCGACAGAAACTCGCCCTCGGCCACGTGCAGATCGACGTTGTCGACTGCCGTGATCCCACCGAACTTGCGAACGATACCTTGTGCGGTCAGCAATGGTTCAGTCATGTCAGCCACTCCCCAAAAGGCCCTGCGGCCGGAACCGGATCAGAAGGATCAGCGCGATGCCGTAGAACATCATCCGGTACTCCGCGAGGACGCGGAACATCTCGGGGAGACCCGCCACCAGCACCGCGCCGATCACGGCGCCGGTGATGTTGCCCAGCCCACCGAGGATCGCGATCGTCAGGATCAGAACCGAAATCAGCAGGTTGAAGGTGTTGTAGTCGATAAAGCTGAACTGGTGCGCCGTCATGGCTCCGCCGACACCGGCGATGAACCCGGCAACACCAAAGCCCAGCCCCTTGTAGTAATTCGACGCTACGCCATAGGTTTCGGCGGCGATCGTGTCTTCGCGGATCGCGCGCCATGTGCGACCCAGATGCGACGTCAGCAACCGGCCCTGAAGCAGCCCGCAGATGACGACAAGCCCCAGCACGCACCAGTAGGTGGCATTGGTCGAGTACAGCGGCAGCCCGAAGAAATCGAGCGGCGGAATGCCATACAGCCCCATCGATCCGTTGGTGACGCTGTCCCAGTTCAGAATGACCATCACGACGATCTGACCCAGCGCCAATGTCCCGATGGACACATAGTGTCCGCGCAGCCGGAACGCCGGATAGGCCAGCCCCGTGCCAAGCAGCGCGGTGACAAGGCCGCCCGCCAGGATACCGAACACCACCGGAAGCCCGGCAAGGGTCAGCAAGGCCGAGGTATAGGCCCCGATGGCAAGGAACGCGGCATGTCCGATCGACACCATGCCGATCGTGCCCGCCACCAGCGTCAGCGACATACCGGCCAACGCATAGATATAGGCGTTGGTCATGACCTGCGTGATATAGGGTTTGCCCGCCAGCGGGATCATCGCCGCCAGCACGACCAGCAGCGCGGTGCCCCACCACGGTATCTTGAAGGGTGCCGCCTTGGTCACGAAGGTGCCGGTCATCGGTTCGGCATGCCGCTCGCGGTGACGCGTGAACAGCCCGTTGGGACGGAACAGCAGCATCAAGAGCAGCACGACGAAGGCGAACAGGTCGCGATAGCTGGCGCCGAAGAAGGCGATGCCATAGCTTTCGATCAGACCAAGGATCAGGCCCCCGCCGATGGCGCCAGGCACGTTGGCCATGCCGCCGATCACGATGGCAACCATGCCCTTCATCATGATGTTGAACGAGGTGATCGGGTCGATGTTGTTGTAGTACAGCCCGACCAGAAGCCCCGCGATGGCGCCCAGGGCTCCGGCGACCGCGAACACGGTCATGTTCACCTTGTTGATGTTCACGCCCATCTGCTTGGCCGCGTCGTCATCCTGCGCCGTGGCCCGCACGGCCATCCCGATTTTCGTGAACCGCAGGAAGGAATACAGCAGCGCGGCCGAGATCAGCCCGGTCAGGAAGATCACGATATCCAGCGTGCCGATGGTGCCGGACCCCAGCGGAATGCGCCAGTTCGGCAAGTTCGCGTTCAGCGCGCGAGGCGTCGCGGAAAAGATGATGTGGATCAGCTGGTCAAGGATCAGGCCGACCCCGATCGTAGCCAGAAGCGGCGCGATCCGCGATTGCCGGTTCAGCGGCCGGATCGCCAGCCATTCGATCAAGGCACCGATCCCGCCCCCTGCCAGGGCCACGACGACCACGCTGACGATAAGCGGCAGGTCCAGCGCCATAAGGCAGATCCAGCCGACATAGGCTCCGACGGTGAACACCGCGCCATGGGCAAAGTTGATCAGGTTCGCCACACCGAAGATCAGCGCAAGCCCGACGGCCATCAGCGCATAGATCGACCCGATAACGACGCCTGCGATGGTGAAATCGAGCCAGACGCTCTGGATGAATTCTAACATTGTCTTGGCTTCTCCGCGAAGACAGGCGGGCGATTTGGCCCGGGACTGGACGGAGAGTGCCGTTCGACGCTCTCCGTCCTCGGATGGGTGAGTGGTGGCGGCCAGCGCGGAGACCGCGCCGGCCTGGGCGGATCAGCCTTCCGCTTCGTAGATCTCGAACTTGCCGTCCTTGACGACCAAGGGCGTCGTGACGGGCCCGGACACGCGGCGGGTTTCCGGGTCGAAGTCGACCTCGGGGAAGATCACCGACGAGATGCCCGAGATTTCCGCCAGACCGTTCTTGATGTCTTCGCGCGTGGTGCCGTACTCGCGCATGACCGCGGCAAGAATGTTCATCGCGTCATAGGCGTAGGCGTTGAAGCTGTTGGGCTCGTGGCCGTAGGTTTCCACGAACAGATCCACGAATTCCTTCACTTCGGGGCGCGTGAACGTCGGCGAGAAATAGGCCGAGGTGTAGACGCCTTCGCTGGCTTCGCCCGCCAGTTCGATGAACGACGGCGAATAGATCGACCCGACGCCAAGGATCGGGATATCAATGCCGGCGTCCCGCAGTTGCCGCACGATCAGCGCGGCGTCCGGATAATAGCTTTCCAGCATGATCCCGTCCGGCGCGGCTGCCTTGATGCGGGTCAGCGTGGCGCGGAAATCTTTTTCTTCGGGCAGATAGCCCTCGATCGCGACCACTTCACCGCCCATCTCCTTGAACGCATCGGTAAACAGGGTCATCGCGGTGGTGCCCCAGTCGGTGTTCAGATGCATCACCGCAACCTTGCGCATCCCCAACCCGTCATAGGCAAAGGCCGCGTGCAGCGGCTGTTCCTGGCTTTGCGGGATCGACGGCGACCAGATGTAATCCCCGGTCTTGGTGAAATCGGGGTGCGAGTTTGTCATCCCGAACTGCACCAGACCGGCCCGCTGGTACAGCGGCGACGCGGCCATCGACGAGGTCGAAGAGAAATCGCCGATTTCAACCACGATCTTCGGATCGTTGATGAACTTCTGCGCAATGGCGACGGTCTGGCGCGGGTCGTTCTGGCTGTCTTCGAAGATGTACTCCAGCGGCGTGCCGTTGATGCCGCCCTCGGCGTTGATCGCTTCCAGCGCCAGGTCGAAACCCTCGACCCAAGCTTCGCCATATTGCGCCGCGGGGCCGGTCATCGGACCGGTCACGCCGATGGTGATCGCGTCCTGCGCCATCGCGCTTGATGCGAAGGCCAGACCCAGCGCCAGCCCGCCAAGGCCGCGCCGCGTGAAGAGATGTGCTTTGTTCTGTTTCATCTTGGTTCCCTGTTGGTGTGTTTGGCTCGGTCTGACGTGTCTTGTTTGTTGTCTGTCCCCCGCTCAGCGCGCCGAACGGTTCGTCCCGGCCGCCGTCAGATCGGCCGGGGTATCGGGCGGCAGCCAGACTGCGGCCGCGCCCGTTGGATTTTTGCGGGACATGGGGATCGGCGCGACGATCAGATCGCGCGCCCCCGCCCTGCACCGCATGTTAGTGACTGTTCCGCCCATCGCTCAGCGTCCCGTCTTGTTCACGAAATCGGGCTCGTAGAAGGGCGTCGTCTCAAGCTCGTGCTCTTCTTCCCAGTCCTGCAAGGTCTGGAAGATCGGGTCGAAATCCTCGGCGAACAGCTTCTTGGTCAGTCCGGTGACCAGCCGCTCGGGCGCCACGTCCAGCGCGGGCACATCGCCCGCCATGGTTCCGGCGCTCATGTAGGTCGCGGTATTGAACAGGTGGATGCGCCCCAGCGGATCCTCACCTTTCGACATCAGCTCGAACGCGTCGCCGACATAGGGCTGCACCCCCAGGTGCGGCCGTTCCAGCTCGGGCGGCGGGGTGTAGACATCCTGCCACTGAAGGATCTGCGGAAAGATCGACTCGAACAGCGGCTCGTATGCCAGATCCACCCGAAACCCGGTGCCCATGATCAGAAAGTCATAGTCGCCGGACGGCCCGCCCTCGACCTCGATCCGCACCCCGTCCCCCGACGGCGTGGCCGACAGGAACTTGGTCCGGAAATGCACCGACATCCCCGGCAGCTTCAGACACCGCAGCACCGTCTCGTGCGGCGGCACGCCCGTCATCAGGTCCAGGTACACCCCCAACCGCCACTTGTCCGCGTCCGGCAGCGCCATCCAGCCGTCAAGATAGCCAAGCACGCTCGACGGCCGCCCCTTGTTCAACTGCGGCAGCACCTCGCGCCGCGCGAACATGTCGACCGACGCCGCGCCCGCCTCCAAAGCGGTCGCCGCATTGTCGAACGCGGACGAGCCGACGCCGACCATCGCGATCCGCTTGCCCTTCAGCCGCGCGAAGTCGATGTCGTGCATCGTGTGCGCCACCCGGTCCGGCCCCAGTTCGGGCGACACGCCCGCCAGGGCGGCATAGCCCCCCGTCCCGGCCCGCCCGCTGGCGACCACGACGCGCTTGGCGAAGATCACCTCGCCATCCGCCAGCATCACGCCCACATGATCCGCCTCGGGCAGCAGCTCCACCGCGTCGGCGCCGTTCCGCACCGGGATCTCCAGCACCTGCCGCACCCAAAGGATGTAATCCTGCCAGTCCTGGTTCGGGATCTTGTACATCTCTTCGTAATAAGCATCGCCCTTCGCCGCCCGGCACCAGCTGGGGAAGGTCAGCGCCGGGATGCCAAAGCAGATCCCCGGCAGATGCTTGGGCGACCGAAGCGTCGGCATCCGGGCATAGGTCACCCATGGCCCCTCCTGCCCTTCCGGCGCGCGGTCGATCACAAGAAAGTTCGGAATTCCCGCCAGCTTCAGCGCCGCCGCGATGCCGGTACCGAACTGCCCCGCGCCGATCACCAGCACGTCCAGCATCGGCTTGCCGTCCGGTCCGGTCCGGGGCGCGGTGAACGGCTTGCGCGGCAGGCACAACCGCTCGAGATCCACCGCAAGCGCGGCCTCGTGGGCGGCAAGCCCGTCCGTATTCGCTGGATCCGGCATCCGGCCGGTCGCGGCAAAAGCAGTCATGTCGTCCTCGCACCTTGCGTGGTCATCGACAGTCTGCGCGCGCCATCGGCACCCCGTGAGCGCCGCCTCCCCTCGGCACGCGCACACCGTGTTTCGTAAATCAGCCTATAGCGGCCACCGGGCAAATTATCCGCGTTGTGGGCAAGCCTCCGCCCGTTTCGCGACCGTTTCTTTCCACTGAACCCGGGATTGGCGCAAACTCATTCCCCCCCCGGCGCGTATCGCACAAACTCCGTGCGCTGCGTCCCGAGATACGCGGGACGATCATGCCATATGCGTCTCTAAGCTGCGCTTCAGACATAGTTCACCGGGATCTTGCCGGTCGCCTTCAGTTCTTCCATCGAGATGTAGGAAGATACGTCGAAGAAGTTCACGCGCCCCACAAGGCGCTTGTAGATGATGTCCCACTGCTCGATGTCCGGGATGATCACCTTCAGCAGATAGTCGATGTTCCCCGCCAGCCGGTACGCCTCGACGATCTCGGGAATGTCCGCCACCGCCGACCGGAACGACTCCAGCCAGTTGGCCGAATGGTCCGAGGTCCGGATCTGCACATAGATCGTCGTGGGCACCTGCATCTTGCGCCGGTCCAGCACCGCGACGCGGCGGCTGATATAGCCTTCGTCCGTCAGCCGGCGGATCCGCCGCCAGCAGGCCGAAACCGAAAGCGATACACGGTCTGCAAGGTCGTTCACCGGCAGTTCGGCATCTTCCTGCAACAGCGCCAGAAGCTTTCGGTCGCGTTCGTCGATCATGATTGGTGGTCCGGGTCTCGTTTGCGTCGATGCTATGACGCCCGCCCCGACACACGCGGCGATTCCGCCGGAAGACGCATCGAAACACGCGCCGCCGCAGCGGTTCGCAAAATTTTTTTGTCGTTAGAATGACGTCTGCACAAAATCAGCGCAGCTTGGAGTCGGACGTCGCCCGCCCGACTCCCTTGGTCCATGCTGACTCAGGCCGCCCAGTGACGCTTGGGCGGCGCCTGAACGTCCCATTCGACGCTCTTTTTCTCGCGCGCGTCGCGCCGCGTCCGTTCGTCCAGCCTCGACTGGATGATCGCCAGCGAATGCGACAGCGTCGCGGTCTCGCGGCTGGAATGGTTGTCTGTGGGATAGATCGCCTCGCCCTTCGCCAGCGCCTGCGCGACATTCGCAAGCTGGCGCACCGGCCGCAGGAAGTGGTTCGCGTAGAACCCGACCAGAAGCAGAAGGGACAGCATCAGCGTACCCAGCACCGGCACCAGCGGCGACAGCGTCGACACCACCTGCCCGCCCGACACGTTCATCGGCACCCGCACCACAAGCTTCCAGCCGAAGGACGGCATGTCGCCCTGTACGAGATCCGGCAGGATCGCCAGCGCCGCGCCCGCCTTCCGGTCTGTCGAGGACCGCAGCGTCGGCAGGTTCAGCGCCAGCGCAGGCGCGATGGTGCTGGCGTCCAGCGGCGCGGAATCCACTTCGCGCGCTTCCATCACGATGTTGCCGCTCCGGTCCAGAACGAACACGTCCAGGTCCAGCTCGCCCGCGATATCATTTGCATAGGCTTCCAGCGACGCCATCCGCATCGTGTAGACCATCACGCCCCGCAGCGACCCGTCCTCGCGGTACACCGGCAGGGACATGTTCACCCTGCTGGTGTCATCGTCGCCCTCGGTGCTGTCCAGCTCATAGACATTCCCGACGGACGGCCCGCGCAGCCCCTCACGGAACCAGCGACGCGTGCTGACGTCCTCGCCTTCCATCATGCGGCCAGACCCGTGAACGATCACACCCGAGGTATCCGCCATCCCGGCCCAGAAGATCCGCCCGCCCGCATTGGGCACCGCGTCCACGATGGTCCGGATGTTCGACGGAACCGCGTTGCCGATCTGCTCGGCCACCGCCGTCAGACTGCGCCATTCGCGTTCGATCGCGGTGGTCATGACCATCTGAAAGGCTTCGGCCCCGCGGACAGCATGTGTGTCCTGCAGGTTGCCCTCCACATCGTCGATCCGTCCCGCCAGCAGAACCCAGATCAGGATCATCGCGCCGCAAGCGGTCGTGATGACAAACCCGAACAAGGCCCGTGTCAGGCTCGGCGCGTGCGTCTTCCGTTCAGCCATAATGCGCACCTCGGCATTATCGCCCCCACAGTTAACGGTAACGAATCACTTAAAGATGTCAAATTCCTACCGAAGCTCAACTTAAGGTCGTGAACGAATGTTCCGTTGATGCAACCTGCGGTTACGAAATTCGGCTAAGTTTTAGGCAACTTGTTAACGTTGCCCCTTCGCTTTCAACGCATCGGCCAGCGCCGCGCCAAGCGCCCCGCCCGAATCCCGGCTTTCGGGTTTCGGCTTCGGACCCGCCTTGCCGCCACCCTGATGCTTGCGCGCGGGCTGCCCGCGGTCCGGCCGCTCTGCCGGGCCCCTGCCCTGCGGCCGCTCGGCATCCTTCCGCATCGACAGCCCGATCCGCTTGCGCTTGATGTCCACCTCGGTCACGCGCACCTTCACCACGTCGCCCGCTTTCACCACCTCGTGCGGGTCCTTCACGAACCGGTCGGCCAGCTGGCTGATGTGAACCAGCCCGTCCTGGTGCACCCCGATATCCACGAACGCGCCGAAGGCCGCGACGTTCGTCACCGTCCCTTCCAGCAACATGCCGGCCTTCAGGTCGGCCATCGTCTCGACCCCGTCGGTGAAGGTGGCGGTCTTGAACTCGGGCCGCGGGTCGCGGCCGGGCTTTTCCAACTCGCCCAGGATGTCACGCACGGTTGGCAGACCGAACGTGTCGTCCACGAAATCCTCGGCCCGCAGACCCTTCAACGCGCGGTCATCGCCCATCAGGCTGCGCAGGTCACGCCCGCAGGCCTGCACGATCCGCCGCGCGACGCCATAGGCCTCGGGGTGGACCGCAGAGGCGTCCAGCGGCTCGTCGCCGTCACGGATACGCAGAAAGCCCGCCGCCTGCTCGAATGCCCGCGGACCCAGTCCCGAAACATTCATTAGAGCCTTTCGCGACGGGAACGCCCCATGCGCATCCCGGTGCACGACGATGCTTTCCGCCAGCGAGTTGCCCAGCCCTGCAACATGGCTCAGCAGCGCGGCCGAGGCGGTGTTCAGATCGACGCCCACGGCATTCACCGCGTCCTCGACCACCGCCTCCAGCGCCTGCCCCAGCTTTCGTTGATCGACGTCATGCTGATACTGCCCGACGCCGATCGACTGCGGCTCGATCTTCACCAGCTCTGCCAGCGGGTCCTGCAAACGCCGCGCGATGGACACCGCGCCGCGCAGGGACACGTCCAGATCCGGGAACTCCCGCGCCGCAAGCTCCGACGCGGAGTAGACCGAGGCACCGGCCTCGGAAACCACCACCTTCGTCGGTTTCTTCACCGACGGCGGCAGCAGGCCCAAAGCGTCCGCCGTGAACTTCTCGGTCTCGCGGCTGGCGGTGCCGTTGCCGATGGCGATCAGGTCGATGTTATGCGCCTGCACCATCCGCAACACCGCCGCCTCGGCACCCCGCACGTCATGCTTCGGCGCGAACGGGTACAGCGTCGCGGTCTCCAGCAGCTTGCCGGTGGAATCGACCACCGCCGCCTTCACCCCGGTCCGGATGCCCGGATCCAGCCCCAGCGTTGCGCGCGGTCCGGCGGGCGCGGCCAGCAGCAGGTCGCGCAGGTTGCGGCTGAAGACCTTGATGGCCTCCTCATGCGCGGCCGCCCGCAATTCGCCCAACAGGTCGATGTACATCGTCAGCGACAGCTTGATCCGCCAGGTCCACCCCGCCGCCGTCCGCAGCCATTTATCGCCCGGCGTATCGCCCTCGACGCCCGCGAACAGCGCAACCATGCCCTCGGCCTTCGCCGCGCCGGTCTCGGGGTCCGGCGCGATCTCGACGGTCACGACCTCTTCCTTCGACGCCCGCAGGATCGCCAGCGCCCGGTGCGAAGGGATGTCGGCCCACTTCTCGCGGTGATCGAAATAGTCCGAGAACTTCGCCCCCGCCTCTTCCTTGCCCTCGACCACCTTGGCCGAGATGAAGGCCTCGCGCCGCATGAACTCCCGCAACCGTCCCAGCAACTCGGCGTTCTCGGTAAGCTCTTCCGCCAGAATGTCCCGCGCCCCATTCAGCGCGTCCTTGGCGGTGGTCACCTCTTCGGTCAGGAACCCGTCCGCCAGCGCCTCCGGCGGTTGGCTCCGATTGGCGCGGATCGTCTCTAGAAGGCGGTCCAGTCCCTGCTCGCGCGCGATCATCGCCCGCGTCCGCCGCTTCGGCTTGAACGGCAGATAGATGTCTTCCAGCTCTGCCTTGGTCCCTGCCCCGGCCACCGCCTTGGCGATGTCGTCGGTCAGCTTGTCCTGGGACTGGATCGACTTCAGAATGGCGGCCCGCCGGTCCTCCAGTTCCCGCAGATACCCCAGCCGGTCCGCAAGCGTCCGAAGCTGCGTGTCGTCCAGACCGCCGGTCACTTCCTTCCGGTACCGCGCCACGAAGGGAACGGTGGCGCCGCCATCCAGCAACTCGACAGCGGCATTCACCTGCTGCGGCCGCGCGCCGATCTCGGTGGCGATGGTCTGGGCGATGCGGGCGGGGGTCTTGTCCAAATCGTGCTCCTCCGGGGTGTGGGGTTCCCCGTGATAGTCGCCCCGTTCGCCGGGGCCAAGAGGGGTTTCAGGTGTCGGCGTCCAGCCCGTCGAAAGCCCCCGGAGACAGTTCGCTCCAGAAGGCCACGATGGCCTCGGCATTCAGGGCGGACATCCAGCCGTGCCGCTCGAAATCATCCCGAGCGGCCCCTTCCAGACGGGCCACGAACAGGCGCTTGTCGGCGTCCCGCTGCGTTGGCTTGCGGGCGGCGGCAAGGTCGCGGATCCGTTCCAGACGGCGGGCGCGAAGAGAGGTCGGTGTGTTATGGTTTCGTTGCGAAACCTGTGCTCCATAGTCGTCGCGCAGGGCGGCGGTCAGATAGCCGACAGCGTTCGTCACCCGTCCCTGATCCGCCACGTAGTCCAGCTTTTGCTTCACATAGTCCTGCCCATGCTCGGTCAGCCATTGCCGCGCCAGCCGGTCGCTGACACCCAGAGCGCGCAGCCGCGAATAGACGTCGGTGTTGCGCAGCCCCTCGCCATCGTCGAGGTCAAGGATCGCCAGTTGCGGGTTCTCGGCGATGCGAAAGCGGATCTCGGACACCGCGCGCCCCATCTTCCGGACCTCGGGGGTCACCACGATGTTCGAGGTCTTGTTCACCTCGGCCACCGCCGGTTTGATGATCTTGGCGTTCAGGTGCTTGAACGTCTCGTAATACGGGCTGTCCGCAACCCCCATCAGCCGCCGGAACAGGTCCAGCGACCACCACCCGGTCGACCCCGTCCGCACGAAGCGATAGCAGTTCTCGTACAGCGCCAGCGCGTGCCCGGATGTGAACCGGCGCTGAATGTTCAGGTTGATCAGCGCAAAGACCTTCGGGTCGTGCAGTTTCTCGGCCAGCGCCGGGGAATAGGCGTATTCGCAGACGCCCGCCTTCAGCTTGGCATAGGACAACAGCGCCGAGACGCCCCACTCCTGCTGGCCCTTCTCGTCCAGCATGTCCCATTCGGCGACCGTCTCGGCCAGACCGCGCAACGAGGCCTTCAGCGTTTCCATGTCGTTCGAGTTGTAGCCGATCATCATGCACAGCGTCCGCGCGTCGATCTGGTGACGACTGTGCGAGGTCAGCGTGTCGTAGGCGTTCAGCAGCAGCACGTTCGACAGCTTGCGCTGCAACAGCGTCAGCTTGCCGGACACGTGGATCGCGGCGACGTGCTTTTTCACCGCTCCGCGACGAAGCGGGCCGGAAAGCTGATCGCGGGGAATGTCGTCCATTCTGCCCCTGTCCGCAGCGCCGAAAGGCGCTGCCTGTCCTGTGGGCGGGTCGCTGGCCCGCCATGCCTCGATACTCGGAATCTGGTGGGCCGTGCGACTCGCGCAGGGCCTGTCCCGTTGCGGCCCATGATCGGGGAAAAGGTATCCGCTGACAAGAGCGGCGTTGATACCTTTGGGGGCGTCCCGGAAACGGGTACCTGTGCTGACCGGACAGAAGTGAAAGGTACCCATTTGCGGGAACGCCCCCAGGCGGCATCATTGGCCAGAGGGTCCGATTCGCGCAATACCGGGTCTAAACGCGGCAAATCAGGCCATTCCGATTCAATATGGCTCCCCTGCCCCGCGAATCGGCACCCGCAATACCGGAAACGGGTTCCTTTCGCCCTGCATACGGTGCCCGTTGATCCCGGAGACGGGAACCCGATCACCATCAACGCCATGATGTTAATGTCTTTTTTGGACCGGAAAGATTCTTAAAGAATAAAAAAGAATCTAAACACCCGCTCGTGCTGTCTTTTTTCTATATGGATTAGAGACGTATAGGCCCGACCCATCGCACGATGCGATTCACAAGGGCTAATCCATGTGCCATAGTTTCCGGGATATCGCGGCAAACAGCGAACATGGACGAGGCACGATGGCACAGAAACCCGGCAGTCAGAGCAAACCTGACCTTCCCCCCTATTTCAACATAGATCCGAAGCGCGCGGCAGAAAAGCTCGCCGACCCGATCGACACGGCCCGTTTCGCCAAGGCGGCGGCCTTCGCCACGCGGGGCCGCGACGACCTCGCCCGGCGCGGCTATGCCCCGGATGGCGAAAAGCGGCTGCGGAAGTTCTCGACATGGGAAGTCTGCAAATACCTGATCCCGGTGAACCCGGCCCATCTTCGGCGGGTGCTGCGGCAGAACCCGGACCTGCCCCAGGGCGACGGCGAAGGCGGGTCGAAGTGGTTCACGCTGGACGAGATCCTGATCCTGCGCGACCACTTCGCCGAGGAAGGCGCGAAGGATCGCGAGTACCGCGCATGGCGGCCCGAGGGTCTGCCGGCGAAGGTGGTCGCGGTGGCGAACTTCAAGGGCGGTGTCGGCAAGACCAGCACCTCGGCGCATCTCGCGATGTCCGCCGCTCTGGACGGCTACAAAGTCTTGGTGATCGACCTCGACAGCCAGGGCTCGATGACCTCGATCATGGGCGGCAAGGTCGAGGACGAATGGCAGACGGTGTTCCCGATGCTGGCGCGGGACTATGCGCTGCACCTCCAGGAAGAGAACCGCATCCGCGAGGCAGGCGGCCAGCCTCCGATCCCGTTCGACGAAACCCTTAACGAGGCTTTAACGGTTTCGCCACGAAACCTCGTCCAGAAGACCCACTGGCCCAACATCGACCTGATCGGCGCCCAGCTGAACCTGTACTGGGCCGAATTCCAGGTCCCCGTCTGGCGTATGCAGGCCCGTGGCTGGCCCCTGTGGGACGCCCTGCTGAACGCGCTGGACGAGGGCGGGATGCTGGATGACTACGACATCATCCTGCTCGATACCCCGCCCGCTCTTGGCTACCTGACGATCAACGCCCTGTCGGCGGCGGATATCCTGCTGGTTCCGCTGGGGGCCTCGTTTCTGGAGTTCGACAGCACCGGCAGGTTTTTCGACATGATCTACTCGACCTTCGCGTCGATCGAAGAGGGCGAGAACCGGGCGCGGCGGCAGGGGGGGCTGCCCGAGATGCGGTTCGAGTGGGATGCCGTGCGGGCGCTGATCACGCGGTTCGATGCGGGGCAGCAGACGGATCTGGCGAACGTGATCCAGGCCTATTTCGGAGACTTCATGACCACCTACCGGCAGGAAGTCACCGCGATGGTCGGGCAGGCCGGCGAGCAGGTCAGCGGCATCTATGAGACGGACTATCGCGACTTCAACCGGGACACCTATGTCCGCGGGCGAGAGACCTTTGACCGGACCTGGGCAGAGGTGAAGGAAGTGATCCTTGGCACGTGGTGGCGCGATGCCCAGATGGCCGAGGCCGAGAAGGAGGCCGTGTGAGATGGCGAAGCGGAGAAAGCTGGAAGCACCCTCGGCCGAGGATCTGAGCAAGCTGGAGCAGGAGTTCAGCGCCACGCCCGGACGGGGGCCGATGGCGGCTCCGATTGCGCAGGTGGCGGCGGAAAGCGCCGGGCTGCATGACCCGCGCGGGCCCGAGGAGCGGGCCGAGGCGGCGAAGCACAAGGCCGACGCCGAGCGGTTGCGCGACGCCGAGGGCCGGGGGCTGGTCATGCTGGAGCTGCCCATCGAGACCATCGACGCGGATGCGCTGGTGCGGGACCGGGTGGTGTTGGACGCGGAGGAGATGCAGGAGCTAAAGGCCTCGATCACCAAGGGCGGGCTGCGGCTGCCCATCGAGGTGTTCGTGCGGCCGAACGAGCGGCTGGGGACCGAGTACGGGCTGCTGTCGGGCTACCGCCGGCTGATGGCCTATCGCGACCTGTTCGCGATGACCGAGATGGACAAGTACCGCACCATCAAGGCCGTGATCCGCGACCCCGAAGCGATGGGCGGCACCTTTGCCGCGATGATCGAAGAGAACGAGATCCGCGCCTCGCTGTCGCATTTCGAGCGGGGCCGGATATCCGTCATCGCCGTTCATCAGGGCGCCTTCGAGACGACCGAGGCGGCGGTGAACGCGCTGTTCCCGGCGGCGTCCAAGGCGAAGCGGTCGAAGATCCGGTCCTTCGCTTTGATTTTCGAGGAACTGGGCGACATGCTGACCTTCCCCGAGATGCTGAAAGAGAAGGACGGGCTTCGGCTGGCGGCGGCGCTGCGTGAGGGGGCCGAGGAACGGCTGCGCGATGCGCTGGCCGAGCGGACGCCCGAGACCCCGGCGGAGGAAGCCGAGATGATCGGGTCGGCGCTGGCGGGCATCGAGCTGAAGGCGGACCCAAAGCGGGGCGGGCGGCCGAAGGCGGTGAAGACGGGGCCGGTCAAGGAACTGTCGACCGGGCTGACGTTGCAGGCCGAGGAAGACTCGCGCGGGTGGATGATCCGGCTGCGGGGCAAGCGGGTGGACCGCGAGTTGGTGCAGGTCGCCATGGCGGAACTGGAGCGGCTGCTGGACCGTTGATTCACGCGGGCTGACGCATTATGTGTCATTCTGTGTGAATGGAGGCCTTGCCCATGTCCATCGTCGATTATCAGTCCGACGGGCTGTTCCAGCCCGAACGCATCGCGGCGGCGCTGCTGACCACGCGGGACGAGATCGCGCGGACGGTGGGGCTTGGCCGCGATGCGGTATCCCGGCGCGAGCGGGTGAAGTCGGCGCGCACGCAGCGGCGTCTTCGCGAAATGCTGGAGATCGTGAACATGATGGCGCCCCGCGTCGGCGGCGAGGCGATTGCCTATGCGTGGTATCGGTCCGAACCGCTGGACGGGTTCGACGGCATGACGGCGATGGACCTTGTGCAGGACGGCCACGCCGACTGGGTGCGCGACTGGATCCTGTCGGTCGATGCGGGCGTGTTCGCCTGACGATGGACTATCGCGGGCCGCTGTTCCGGGCGCTGCACCCGTATTACGCGCGCGAGCCCTTGTCGGGCGAGGGCGCGCGGCGGTTCGGCGGGCGGTTCAACCGGCAGGGCAGGGCGGCTTTGTACCTTGCCCGCGACTTCGAGACATTGCGCTATGAGATTGCGCGGGGCGGGGCGTTTCAGCCCTCGGTCATCGTAGAGTTTCGCGCCGACATCTCGGGGCTGTTCGACGCGCGAGACGCCGGTGCATTGGCGTCGGTCGGGTTTGCCCCCGACAATCTTGGCGACCCGGCATGGCGGTTGCGGATGCACCGGGGCGAGCGGGTGCCGACGCAGGATCTGGCCGAGACGCTGATAGGGCAGGGGCACTGTGGCATGGTCGTGCGCAGCTTTGCCCGAGGGGCGCGGGCGGACAGTGCAAACGTGGTGCTGTGGGGCTGGGGGCAGGGGACGGCGGCGTCGCTTGAACTGGTCGACGATGACGGGCGGCTGGGGTAAATCTGTTCCCATTCCGTTCCTGCTCTGCTAGCTTGGATCAAACCAAGAACAAGCGGGCCAGGAAAAGCGGGGCAGGGGGCATGGACACGGCCTATCTCGACAAGCTGAACGACAATCAGCGGGCGGCGGTGACGCATGGCGTGGGCGACGGTGTGCCCCCGGCGTTGCTGGTGATCGCGGGGGCGGGGTCGGGCAAGACCAACACGCTGGCGCACAGGGTGGCGCATCTGCTGGTGAATGGCGCCGATCCCCGGCGGATCTTGCTGATGACCTTTTCACGGCGCGCGGCGACGGAACTGACGCGGCGGGTGGAGCGGATCACGGGCGCGGCGATGGGCAGCGGGTACGCGGCCGAGGCGCTGACATGGGCGGGGACGTTCCACGGGATCGGGGCGCGGATCCTGCGCGAGAACGCGGAAGGCATCGGGCTGGCGCCGGATTTCACCATTCACGACCGCGAGGACAGCGCCGACCTGATGAACCTGTGCCGTCACGGTCTGGGCCTGTCGCAGACGGAAACCCGGTTTCCGGCGAAAGGTACGTGCCTGTCGATCTATTCCCGCGCCGTGAACGCCGAAGAACCGCTGGCCGAGGTGCTGACCCGGCATTTCCCGTGGTGCAATGCGTGGGAGGCGCAGCTGAAGCAGCTGTTCGGCAACTATGTGCGCGCCAAGCAGGAACAGAACGTGCTGGACTATGACGACCTGCTGCTGGCCTGGGCGCAGGTGATGTCGGACGAGGCGTTCGCCGCGCATATCGGCGGTCAGTGGGATCACGTGCTGATCGACGAATACCAGGACACCAACAAGCTACAGTCGCGTATCCTGATGGCGCTGAAACCGGACGGGCGGGGGCTGACGGTGGTGGGCGACGACGCGCAGTCGATCTATGCCTTCCGGGCCGCGACCGTGCGCAACATCCTTGATTTTCCGCAGTCGTTCCAGCCTGCGGCGGACGTGGTCACGCTGGACCGGAATTACCGGTCGACGAAACCGATCCTCGAGGCGGCGAACGCAGTCATCGGACAGGCGCGGGAGCGGTTCACCAAAGACCTGTGGAGTGACCGCGACAGCGCCGAAAAGCCCAAGTTAGTAACTGTAGCCAACGAGGCGGATCAGGCGCGCTATGTGGCCGACCGGGTGCTGGCGGCGCGGGAAGAGGGGATGCGGCTGAAGGATCAGGCGGTGCTGTTCCGCACCTCGAGCCATTCCGGCCCGCTGGAGGTGGAACTGACCCGGCGCAACGTGCCGTTCGTGAAGTTCGGCGGGCTGAAGTTTCTTGATTCCGCGCATGTGAAGGACATGCTGGCGATGCTGCGCTTTGCCCAGAACCCGCGTGACCGGGTGTCGGGGTTCCGCGTGTTGCAGCTGATCCCCGGCGTTGGGCCGGTGGCGGCAGGCAGGGTGTTGGACGCCATCGACATCGCTCCCGATCCGCTGGCGGGTCTGGAGGCCGTCGAGCCGCCGCCGCGCGCCGCCGCCGACTGGCCCGGTCTGGTCGAGACGCTGTGCGGGCTGAAGGGCTGGCCCGAGGCCATCGGGCGGGCGCGGGCGTGGTACGATCCGCATCTCGAGCGGCTGCACGAGGACGCCGAGTCGCGCAGGGGCGACCTGTTGCAGCTAGAGGCCATCGCGGCGGGCTATCCCAGCCGCGAGCGGTTCCTGACCGAACTGACGCTGGACCCGCCCGAGGCGACCAGCGCGCAGGCCGGCGTGCCGTTGCAGGACGAGGATTACCTGATCCTGTCGACGATCCATTCCGCCAAGGGGCAGGAGTGGAAGTCGGTGCACGTGCTGAACGTGGTCGACGGCTGCATTCCGTCCGACCTTGGCACCGGCACCACGGACGAGATCGAGGAAGAACGGCGGTTGCTGTACGTGGGCATGACGCGCGCGAAGGACAGTCTTTCGCTGACGGTGCCGCTGCGGTTCCATGTCACCCAGCAGACGCGGAACGGCGACCGGCACCTGTACGCGATCCGGACCCGGTTCATCCCGAAAGAGATCCTTGGCCGGTTCGATGCCTTCGCATGGCGGCCCGAGGGGGCAGGGGGCGCGCCGACCCCGGCGCCCGCGCGGATCGACGTCGCGGCGCAGATGCGCGAGATGTGGGGCTGAAGCGGGGGTCTGGCAGCCGCCTCCATTGCCTTTGATCAAATGATATGTCAGACGTTCTCGTAACTTGCGGAACGTCTGGCCCGGTATGGGCGTGGGTGGCGCAGGGCACGGAACAGGGATTTTACACATCATGCGACGCGTCATCAGATCGGCAGCCATCGTTTCCATGGACGACGAGATCGGGACGCTGCCGAAGGGCGATATCCTGATCGAGGATGACCGCATCGTGGCGGTTGCGCCCCGTCTGGATGTGGACGATGCCGAAGAGATCGACGCGCGGCACATGATCGTCATTCCCGGGCTGGTCAACGCGCACAACCACCTGTGGCACACGATCCTGCGGGGCGTCGGCGGCGATTTCGTCGGCTCGGATTACTACAAGTACCTGCAGGGCGGGCTGGCGCCGCTGTACACGCCCGAGGATCTGCACGTTGCGTTGCGGTTCGGCGCGCTGGCGCAGATCGATGGCGGCACCACCACGCATTTCGAATGGTGCCACAACACGCGGACGCCCGAGCATACCGACGCCGCAATCGACGGTCTGCTGAAGGCCGGTATCCGCGGCGTGTTCGGGCATGGCACGCTGAAGCCCGAGCCGAAGCCGGGCGAGCCGCATTTCTCGGAGGTGCCGCATCCGCGTGCCGAGGTCGAGCGCATCCGAAGCGGCGCGCTGGCGGCGGACGACCTGCTTGGGCTGGCGCTGTGCATCCTTGGGCCGGATTACTCGACGATGGAGGTCTGCCGGCAGGACTTCGCTTTGGCGCGGGAACTGGACGTGGTGTCCAGCGCGCATATCTGGGGGCGCGGCAACCGGATGGTGGCGGGCGGGTACAAGACGCTGGCGGCCGAGGGGCTGATCCCGCCGAAGCACAACGCGGTGCACGGGAACTACATCGACGACGCGGAGATCCGGGTGCTGGTGGAGCATGGCGCGACGATCACGGCGACTCCGCCGGCCGAGATCCGGGGGCACGGACGGCCCCCGCTGGTGTCTCGGGTGGCCGCTGCCGGGGGGCGTCCGAGCATCGGGAACGATGGCGAGATGTGTTTCGTCGGGAATATGTTCGAGACGATGCGGCTGAGCCTTCAGGTGCAGCGTCTGTACGACAACATCGCGCAGCAGCGGGCGAACGACGAGGCCCGCGAGGCGGCGGGGCAGCCGGGGAACCTGAAGACGATCGGGACCGGCGGCAGCGTGTTCGACGTGACCAGCGTAAAGACGCTGGACGCGCTGCGGTGGGCGACGCTGAACAACGCCGCGGTGATGGGGCTGGATCACAAGGTCGGGTCTTTGACGCCGGGCAAGCAGGCGGACATCGTGATGCTGCGGCGGCGGGACATGAACCTTGCCCCGGCGATCAGCCCGCTGGATACGGTGGTCGCGTTCGCGAACTGCAACAACGTCGATACGGTGATGATCGCGGGGAAGATCCGCAAGCAGGGCGGCAGATTGGTGAACGAGCCGGAACTGGACGCGTTGCAGGACGAGATCGCCGAGCGCGCGTTCCGACTAGTGGACGAGGCCGGGTTCCCGGAATTGATCCGCTAAAGCGCGGTTTAGAGACGGTGATGATGCAGCGACGCGCCATAGTTGCGCGATAGCGTCTCATAGATCGGCCGGGCCGGGGGCAGCAGGAACCCGTCCGCGATAAGCTGGTCGGTCGCTTGCAGGATCGCGGCGGTATAGCTTTCCGGATCGGGGTACAGCTGCGGGATCGGCGGTCTGGGGTCGCCGGTCAGCGCGGCCTCTTCCGCCGTTTCGGGCAGCGGGATGTAAGCCCCCATGAACGAGAAAATCATACCATGCCCGTGGCCCCGGTCGCGGAGGTTCCAGCCCGTGTAGCTGCCAAGCGGGGCGCAGACCATCGGCGCGGCCAGTCCGCCCCGGTCGTTGCCCAGTGCGTCGGGAGCGGGGACGAGGACGGCGTAGCTGTCGGCGCCGCGCTTCGGCGGGTGGCTGACGGCGTCGCCGGTGGCGTAGCCCGCGCCGTAGTCGGTGAAGGGCAGGGCGTTGGCGTCCGCCGGAAGCAGGGTGCCGGGGATCTGCGGAAAGCTGTCCCGGTAGGCCTTCGCCGTCACCAGCGAGCCATCCGCGACGGTGGGGATGCGCGACGGCGGCGGGGCGGTGTCCTTGGCGATCCAGTTCCGCATCAGGGTCAGCGTCGCGGGGAAGAAGGGCGCGGTGTAGACGTTGTTGAAGAACTCGCGGCAGGGGCCCTTCACCGGTTTGGCGACGCGGGTGTCGGCCCAGTGCTGCGAACTGGACCACGTGTAGACGCGGACGCCGTCGGGCTGCGGCAGGTCGTTGCCCTGCGTATCGGTGTGCACCAGCGAGCCACGGCGATACCAGTATTCCGAGCCGGTGTGGGTGTGGATCACCTTCGGGTCGGTTTCGGGGTGCTTCAGGATGGCGTCGGTGCGGCCTGTGATGTGGTCGGTCGTCTCGGCATAGGAGAACGGGAACTGGTCCGACGGGTTCTGCTGATCCTCGTACTGCCGCGAGGCGGCGACGACGAGGTTGGTGAACCGGTTCATGTTGGTTTTGCCCGCGCCCGAGATATGCGGAAGCATTCCGTCGAACACCGGGCGGCCCGCGTGGTCGGCGTTGAAGCCCCGCCAGAGGAAATCTCGGATCGCGCGGCCGGATTGCGAGCGGCCCCAGCCGATGGTGTGGCGGATCGCGCCGGCCAGAGGGTTGCCGGTGGTGGCGTGGCGCAGGAAGGCGACGGTTTCGGCGGCCAGCACAAAGCCCATGTCCAGCGCGATGGCACCGGTGGCGTCGTATTCCAGTTCGTGAATCCAGCCGGGGCGGAAGCCGTCGAACAGGTGGATATGCGAGGGGCAGGGGACGATGGCCTGTTCCGCCGCCATCACGTCGCCCGCGCCGAGGCCAGAGGCGTCGCCGTCGATCCGCTCGAACGCCCATGCGTCAGGGGCGATCGTTTCGCGGGGGGCGTCGGGAAAGCGGCGTCGGGTAAGTTTCGCTTGTTTAGTGTCTGTTTTTGCCGCCGGATAGCTGCGGGTGCCGGTCTTGGTGGACAGCGGCAGAAAGCGGGTCTTTTCGTCCTCGACGATGAATTCGGCGGCGATGCGGGTGGGGGTGTCGTCGGTGTAGCCGGGCAGGCGGCAGGTCATCCGACCGTCGCCGCGCAGCACGTCGCCCTGCCACGCCACGACGCAAAGGGTATAGCCCTGAGCCATCAGCCAACCGTCCCCGGCGTCGGCGGCGGTGCGGGGGGTGTTGCCGGGCGCGCCCATGTTGAAGAACTGAAGCGCGCGCTTGTTGCCGCGATTGATGAACTCGAACAGCAGGGTGCCGTTGCCTTTGGCGGGGTCGGCGGGGGTCATCAGGAACACGTCGGCCTCGGCCCGGATGCGGCCCTGCGCGTCGGTCTCGATCCGGTCGGCGTGGTAGATGCCATCGGCGCCTATCTCGTCGGGCCGGATCGCCAGAAGGGCGCGGCCAGTGATCAGGCGGTATGGGCCGGTGTCACCGAAGGACGCACCGCCGGCAAAGGGGGTGTCGGTGGCGATGTCGAGCTTCAGCAGGTCGGTCATGGGTCAGGACTTTGCGGACAGGGCGTCGGTAAGCCGGGCCTTGATCAGCCCGGCAGAGGCGGCGAGCGGCGTCAGCGCATGAAACGGGATTCGCCGGGCGTCGCGCAAGGGCACGGGCAGGGTATCTGCGGGTTCGCCCATCGCGGCGCGGGCGAGGGTGCGGCCCAGTTGCGCCGTCATGGCGATGCCGCGCCCGTTGCAGCCGATGCCGCCGAACGCGCCGGGGCCGAAACTGTAGATCCGGGGCAGGAAATCGGGGGTCAGGGCGGCGACGCCGGTCCAGACGACCTCGGTTCTGGGGATATTCGGCAGGGACAGTTCCTGCGCCAGCCGTTCCGAGATGACGCGGCCAAGTCGCGCTTTTGCGCCCAGCGGCACGGCCGCCATGCCGCCCGAGATCAGGCGGTTGTCGCGGTCGAGGCGGTAGGTGAACAGGTTCTTGCGGGTGTCGCCCACTGGGCGGCGGTCCGGGGCGATGCGCGCGACGGTGTCAGCGTCAAGCGGCGCGGTGGCGATCTGGTAGACGCGCAGCGGAACGGTGGTGCGGCCAAGCCGACCGGCGGCGCCGGTGGTGAAAGCGTTGGTGCACAGCAGAACCTTGCCCGCGCGAATCCGGTTGCCGTTCACGGTGGCGGTCCAGCCGTCGCCGGACTGCGCCAGGCTTTTGACCGGCGCGCCTTCGTGAACGGTGCCGCCATGGCGGCGAACGGCATTGGCAAGGCCGAAGAGGTAGTCGAGCGGGTGGATCGTGCCGCCGCTGTCGTCCAGCAAAGCGCCTTTATAGAGCCTCATTCCGGTCTGTTGTGCGATCTGGTCGGCGGACAGGAACCGCACCGGGCGACCGCGCTGGCGCCATGTGTCGGCACGGGCGCGCAGCATCTCGGCGTCTGCTTCTGTCGCGGCGGGGTTCAGCCAGCCGGTCTGCGCGGCGTCGCAAGCGATGCCCTCGGCACGCGCCGTTTCGAACACGGCGTCGGCACCGGTCGACACGAGGTCGAGAAGCGCGCCGCCCTTGTCCTCGCCCAGCTTGGCGATCACCGCCTTCGGGTCCATCAGCGCGAAGTTCGGCACCACGAACCCGGCGTTCTGGCCGCTGGCCCCTTCGCCAAGCTGCGACGCCTCGGCCACCGCAACGCTGTGACCCGCCATCGCCAGTTCGCGGGCGGCGGTCAGGCCGGTGAAGCCGCCGCCGATGACCAGCACGTCAACGGTGTCGGGCAAGGCGGCGTCGCCGGTGAATGCGCCGCGTGCGGTGCGGCGCCAGAGGGTGTCCTGGGGGTCGGGTAGGGTCATTCGGGCATGTCCGGGATTGATGCGGCGGTCAAAGCGCCAGTTCGCCGGCCCGCAGGCAGGCAACGCGGCGACCGTCCAGCCTTTCGAGTTCCGGCAGCGCTTCGGCGCAGCGGGTCTCGGCGTGGGGGCAGCGGGTGCGGAAGGGGCAGCCGGAGGGAGGGTTTGCCGGGTCCGGCAGTTCGCCCAGCGGCGGCGGCGTCTCGGCGGCGTCGATGTCGAGGCTTGGCACCGCCTCCATCAGCATCTTGGTGTAGGGGTGGCGGGGGGCCGCGAAGATCTCGTCACGGGTGCCGATCTCGACGATGCGGCCAAGGTACATGACGGCCACGCGGTCGGCCATGTGGTCGACGACGCCAAGATCGTGGGTGATGAACAGGTAGGCCAGCCCGAATTCGTCCTGAAGGTCCTTCATCATGTTCAGGATCTGCGCCTGAACCGAGACGTCCAGCGCCGACGTGGGCTCGTCGCAGATGATCACCTTGGGCTTGGTGGACAGGGCGCGGGCGATGGCGATCCGCTGGCGCTGGCCGCCGGAAAATTCGTGCGGGTACTTGTCGGCATCTTCGGGCGACAGGCCGACCTGCGTCAGAAGATCGGCGACCATTTCGTTCAGACGCGCCGTCTTAGTCTCGATTCCCAGCACGCGGATCGGTTCCGCGATGCTGCGGCCCACCGTCCAGCGACCGTTGAGCGAAGAGTAGGGATCCTGAAACACCATCTGCACGTCACGGCGGGCGGGCAGGCCCATGCGGGCGATCGCCTCCATCGACTCGCCGGCGTAGCGCACCGTGCCGTCGGTCGGGATTTCGAGCCCCGAGACGCAGCGGGCGACGGTGGACTTGCCGCAGCCGGACTCGCCCACCAGCGCAAGCGTTTCGCCGGGACGCAGGCGGAAATCGACGCCGCGCACGGCGGCGACGCGGCGGGGTTCGATGCGCAGGGCCTTCTGGATGATCGAGGCGCTGCGGCCATAGACCTGTCCCAGGCCGTTCGCTTCGAGCAGCATCTGTTGGTCGGACATTACGCGTCTCCGTCGAGGGGGTGGAGGCAGGCCGCCGGGTGGGTCGTCGCGCCGGTCATCTCGGGCACGGCGAGGCGGCAGGCGTCGGTCGCGCGGGGGCAGCGGTCCGAGAACGAGCAGCCGGGGGGCAGGGCGCCCGGGCGCGGCATCGCGCCGGACAGCTGGGGCAGGCGATGCTGGCGGCGGCCGATCTCGGGGATCGAGCGCATCAGGGCCGAGGTGTAGGGGTGGCGCGGGGCTTTCAGCACGTCGCGGGTCGGGCCGGTCTCGACGATGCGGCCCGCGTACATCACGGCGACGCGGTCGGTGGCCTGCGCGATCACACCCATATCGTGCGTGACAAGGACGGCGGCCAGCCCGCGTTCACGGCAGAGCCGGCGGAACAGGGCGATGATTTGCGCTTGAATAGAGACGTCCAGCGCCGTTGTCGGCTCGTCCGCGTACAGCACGTCGGGGTCGCCGGCGAGGGCAAGGGCGATCACCACGCGCTGCCGCATGCCGCCGGAGAATTCGTGGGGGTAGCTGTCCAGCCGGTCCCTGGCGCCGGGGATGCCGACCTGTTCCAGAAGCTCGCGCGCGCGGTCGCGGGCGGCGCGGCCACGCAGGGCGGTGTGGCGCACGATGGTCTCGACCAGTTGGTCGCCGATGGTGAACACCGGGTTCAGCGAGGTCAGGGGGTCCTGGAAGATCATCGCGATCCGGCGTCCGCGCAGGTCGGTCATCCGGGTCTGGGACAGGGTGTCGATGCGGGTGCCGTCCAGCGTCACCGATTCGGCCGAGACGTGCAGCGGCGGGCGCAGCAGGCCGGTGACCGCGTTGCCGGACATCGATTTGCCCGCCCCCGATTCGCCGACCATGCCAAGGATTTCGCCCGCGCGCAGGTCATAGGAAATGTCCTGGACGATGGGGGTGGTCTTGCCGTCGCGGCGCAATTCGACGGACAGGTTGCGCACCGAAAGGACGGGCGCTGCCGTCGGGAGTCTGTCTGTCGCCATGCGGTAGTCTTCGCTGCCTTGCGCGTTCATCGCATCCGCTCTTTTAGATTCTGCGCCTTTCGGCCCGGTCATCGTGACCACACCCGCGGCATTCGATCAATTTTTCACCGTTTCAGACTGCGTCATGGCTGAATGAATGTAAATAGGCTTGATCAAATGATCGTTTTAGCGATGATCAGACGCAACGAACAACAAATTCGCCAACAGGAGACAGCGATGCTTAACAAGTCCTTCACCCGTGCCGCGGCGCTTGCCGTCGCGCTGGCGCTGCCGATGGCCGCGCCGGCCGCGACGCTGAATTACGCCGGGACGACGACCGCCCTGACCTTTGATCCGCACGCGACGAACGACTTCGTCACGACCGCGCTGGCGCGCCAGACCTACGAGACGCTGGTCGAGCTGGGCCCGGACATGTCGCTGGTGCCCGGCCTTGCGACCGCTTGGGAATACGTAGGCGACTCGACCTGGCGCCTGACCATCCGCGAGGGCGTCACCTTCCACGACGGCACCCCGATGACGGCGGCAGACGTGGCGTTCTCGATCAAGCGCCAGTCGACCTCGAAGCTGTATTCCTCGATGTTCGGCAAGGTGACCGACGCGGTCGTCGTCGACGACACCACCGTCGACATGATCACCGCAGCGCCGGATGCGGTGATGCCCGCCAAGCTGACGCGCCTGTTCGTGATGTCCGAGGCGTGGGCCGCCGAGCATGGCGTGACCGAGATCCCGCAGCTGGGCTCGGAAAGCGCCGAGGCCTATTCCCTGCGCCACGCCAACGGCACCGGCCCGATGATGCTGGAAGAGCAGATCCCGGGCGAGCAGACCACCTTCGTCAAGTACGAGGACTGGTGGGGCGAGTTCACCGGCAACGTCGACCGCGCGATCTACACCGCCATCGGGTCCGACCCGACCCGTCTGGCCGCGCTGCTGTCGGGCGAAGTCGACCTGATCACCAACCTGCCGCTGCAGGATATCGAGCGGGTGACCGGCACCGAGGGCTTCAAGATCGAAGAGACGCCGCAGCGCCTGTTCATGGAAATCGAGATGGACGGCACCCGTGACGTTGCGCTGGCCACCTTCGACAAGGACGGCAATCCGCTGGACGCCAACCCGTTCAAGGACGTGCGTGTGCGCAAGGCGATCCGCATGGCGATCGACCAGAACGCCATCATCGAACGCATCATGCGCGGTCACGCCAGCCCCGTGTCGCTTCCGGGTGCGCCGGGCTTTTATGGCTATGCGCCCGAGATGGAGCAGCCGGTGACCGTGGATGTCGAGGGCGCCAAGGCGCTGCTGGCCGAAGCCGGCTATCCCGACGGGTTCAAGACCACGCTGAACTGCCCGCTGGAGCGCTATGTCAACGCCGAGGAAATCTGCCGCGCCTCGGCGCAGCTTCTGGCGCGGATCGGCATCGACGTGACCGTGAACGGCATGGTCTGGCCGGAATTCGCCAAGATGCTGGTCAACGGGCCCGACAGCTCGTTCCACCTGATCGGCGCCGCCGGTAACTCGGGCGACCTGCAGGACACGCTGATCGCCATCGCCTATACCCGTGGCGACGGCATGGGCGCGAACAACTGGGCGCTGTTCAGCAACCCCGAGCTTGACGCCGTGGTCGACGAGCTGTCGCAGACCTTCGATCTGGAGAAACGCGACGAGCTGTACGCCACCGCGATCGGCATGGCGCAGGACTCGGTGCATGCCGTTTATCTGCACCAGCCGGCGATTACCTGGGCGATGAAGGACAACGTCGACATCTACGTTCGGGCCGATACCTCGGTTCAGCTAAAAGACGTGACGGTCAGCGAGTAATCCTTACCCGTGGCAAACACTGGCCTCGCCCGGCGCGACCGGGCGGGGCCACAGACCCAAGAAAGAGACCGCCCGCATGTCGCTTGCCTTTTTGACCCGGCGCCTGTTCCACGCCTTCCTTGTCGTCTTCGTCGTCAGCCTGATCGCGTTCCAGCTTGGCAACGTCATCGGCGACCCGGTGTCGGCGATCCTCGGGCTGGAAGCCACCGACGAGGCCCGCGCCGAACTGCGCGAGGAACTGGGGCTGGATGACAGCTATGTTCAGCGGTACGTGCGGTACATCGACCGCGCTTTGGACGGCGACTTTGGCTTGTCCTACAAACAGCAGCGCCCGGCAGGCGAGATCATCGCGGAACGGTTCCCGGCGACGGCGGAACTGGCGATCCTGGCGCTGATCCTGTCGCTGATGCTGGGCATTCCGCTGGGCGTGGTGGCGGCGATCTGGCGCGAGAAATGGTGGGCAAGCCTGCTTATGACAGGCTCTATCATTGGTGTTTCGCTGCCGACCTTCGTGATCGGCATCCTGCTGATCTTCCTGTTTTCGGTCCATCTTGGCTGGCTGCCATCCTTCGGACGCGGCGAGACGGTGGACCTTGGTTTCTGGACCACGGGCCTTTTGACCAAGTCGGGGCTTCTGGCGCTGATCATGCCTGCGCTGTCGCTGGCGATCAGCCAGGTTGCGCTGGTGGCGCGACTGGTGCGGGCCGAGATGCTGGAGGTGCTGCGGATGGATTATATCCGGTTCGCCCGCGCGCGCGGCATCAAGGACCGCGTCGTCCACTTCCGCCACGCCTTGCGCAATACGCTGCTGCCGGTGATCACCGTCAGCGGCATCCAGATCGGCTATCTCGTGGCGTTCGCGGTGGTGGTCGAGCAGGTGTTCCAGTGGCCCGGCCTTGGCACGATGTTCCTGTCGGCGCTTACCGAGTCCGACATTCCGATCATCACGACCTTCCTTGTGCTGATCGCGCTGCTGTTCGCGGTGATCAACCTGATCGTCGACCTTCTTTACGCGGTGTCCGACCCGCGCGTTCGACTGGCGAAAGGATAAAGGCCCGTGACTCCGACCGCAGCCCTGCGCGGCCACGCCCGCGCCCTAAGCCGCAAACCCGCCGCGCTGATCGCGCTGTGCGTGCTGTCGTTCATCGTGTTATGTGCCGTCTTCGCGCCGCTGGTGGCGCCGACGGACCCGTATGACCTTGCCTCGCTGGACCTGTTCGCCAGCCACCTGCCGCCGTCGTGGGAACCGGGCGGCGATCCGCGGTATCTGCTGGGCACCGACAGCCAGGGCGCGGACCTGTTGTCGCTGATCATCTACGGCACCCGCACCTCGCTGAAAGTGGGCGTGATGGCGGTGTCGATCTCTGTCCTGATCGGTTTGGTTATGGGTCTGCTGTCGGGGTATTTCCGGGGCTGGCTGGAAACCATCATCATGCGGGCGGCGGACATCCAGTTCACCTTCCCCGCGATGCTGCTGGCGCTGCTGATCGGTGGCCTTGCCCGCGCGATGCTGCCGGTGTCGCAGCAGGAAAGCGCGGCGATCTATATCGTGGTGCTGGCGCTTGGCATTTCGCACTGGCCGCACTTTGCCCGCCTTGTCCGGGCGGCGGTGATCTCGGAAAGCGGCAAGAATTACGTGATGGCGTCACGGCTGGCGGGGCGGAAACATATGTCGATCCTGTTCCGCCACATCCTGCCGAACTCGCTGAACCCGGTGTTCGTGCTGGCGACGATGGACATCGCCTTTGCCATCATGACAGAGGCGACGCTGTCGTTCCTCGGCTTCGGAATGCCGTCCAGCCAGCCTTCGCTTGGGACATTGATCAAGGTCGGATATGGCTATCTTTTTGCCGGCGAATGGTGGGTGGTGGTATTTCCCTCTGCCCTGCTGATCGTGCTGCTGGTCAGCCTGAACGTCTTTGGCGACTGGCTGCGCGACAGGCTGGATCCGAAATTGCGATGACGGGATAGAACCAAGATGGATAGTGCCGCCCCCTTCAAGCCGGTCCGGACCCGCCAGACGGTGCAGGACCAGATCTATGACCAGCTGCGCACCGCGCTGGTCAACGGGGCCTTCGAGGCGGGCGAGAGTTTCACCATCTCGGCGATGGCGGACAGGTTCATGACCTCGCACATGCCGGTGCGCGAGGCGCTGCGGCGGCTGGCGGCAGAGAACGCCTTGCGGATCTCTTCGACGGGAACGGCGGTGGTGCCGGATCTTGACCGCGCGGAACTGGCGCAGATCACGCAGGCGCGGATGATCATCGAGCCCGCGACGGCGCGGATCGCGTTCGACCACATCGGCGCGGATGAACGGGCCGAGCTGGGGAAGATCCTTGAGAAGCACCAGACCTGCGGCGAGACGGGCGACGTGGTGCTGATGCTGGAGTGCAATCGGCATTTCCACTTTGGCATCTACCGCGCTGCCGGGAACGACGTTCTGATCAGCCAGATCGAGAACCTGTGGCTGCGGTCGGGCGCCTATGTCCGGTTCCTGTCGGACCGGATGGGAGAGCTTTTGCAGACCAGCTACAAGAAGGGGTTCGCGATGTATCACGAGGTGATGCTGAAGGCGCTGGACGATGGCGACCGCGACGCCTTTGTCCGCACCATGGGCGAGGATATCGAGGCGACGCACAACCTGGTGACGGATTTCCTGACCGAGAACGAAGGGCAGGGCGGGTCTTGAAGCTGACCTGTCTTGGGACCGGCACGCCCGGCCCCTCGGCGCGCCGTGTGAGTTCCGGCTATTGGCTGCGGACCGCGGATCGGTCCGTTGTCATCGACCATGGCGGCGGCGCGCATCAGCGGTTCATCGAGGCGGGCGGTGTGCCGGGCGAGATCACCGATCTGTTGCTGACGCATCTGCACTCCGATCACGCGCTGGACGTGCCGCGGCTTGTGATGACGCGCTGGGACCAGCAAAGCGACGCGCCCGCGTTGCGCGTCTATGGCCCGCCGCCGGTGGCGCAGTTCCTTGACCGGCTTTTCGGCTCTGAAGGGGCGTTTCGTCCCGATATCATCGCCCGGCGAGAGCATCCCGCCAGCCTTGCGATCTTTGCCGCGCGGGGTGGCAAGGGGGTGCGGCCGCCGCTGGCCTACGAGGTGACGGAGGTGGCGGCGGGCGACGGTTTCCAGCTTGGCGAGGTGGCCGTCACGGTCGGGCACGCCCAGCACTTCGCGCCGCATCTGTCCTGTCTTGGCTACCGGTTCCGGTCCGGCGACGCGGACCTGACCTATACCGGCGACACCGGGTATTGCGCCGAGGTGGTGGACTTCGCCAAGGGCACCGACGTGATGATCACGATGTGCCAGTACCTGCACGGCACGCCCTTGCCCGACGCGGCACGGGCCACCGCCGCCAGCCATCTGGAAGCCGCGCGCATGGCCGAGGAGGCCGGGGTGGGGACGCTGGTGCTGTCGCATCTGTCCGAGCAGTTCGACGACCCGCTGCTGCGCGCCCGCGCCCAGCAAGAGATGCTGGCGGTCTATGGCGGGCGGATCGTCTGGGCCGAGGACGGGATGACGCTGGACCTGTCGCCGGATGCGACGGTCGGCCGGTTCGACTGACAGCAGCGAAACGAAAACGCCCGCCGCGTGAAGCGACGGGCGGTGCGTTCGGCGTTGGCCGCGCTTAGTTCATGCGGTTCCGGTAGACCTTGCCCGACTGCATGATGAAGGGGATGTTCTCGCCCTGACCGTCCAGCAGCGTGATGTCTTCCAGCGGGTTGCCGTCGACAAGGATGATGTCGGCCAGCGCACCCTCGGCGATGCAGCCCAGCTTGCCTTCCATCTGCAGGATCTTTGCGTTGACCGAGGTCGCGGAGCGGATCACGTCGACCGGCTTTTGCACCCGCGCGCGGATCACGAATTCCATCGACTGGGCATATTCCATCTCGCCCATCAGGTCGGTGCCGAAGCCCATCGGCGTGCCCTCGGCCTCGCAATGTTCCAGCAGGTGAATACCGCCTTCGTTCACCTCGTCCAGTTTCTGCATCACGTAGGGAGACAGGCCCAGCTTGTCGCCGTGGATCTTGGTCACCTCGTAGCAGACCAGCGTCGGCACCACGAAAGCGTTGCAGTCGCGGACGACGGCGGCGGTCTCGCGGTCGATCAGGTTGCAGTGCTCGACGGTGCGGACGCCGTTCTTCACCGCGCGCTGCACGGCGGTCGAGGCATAGGTGTGGGCGGCGACGTATTTGCCCTTCGCCTCGGCCTCTTCGACGGCGGTGCGGATCTCGGCTTCGGAGAACTGCCAGTCCTCGATCGCGTCGTTGGGCGAACCGACGCCGCCGGAAGCCATCAGCTTGATGTGGTCGGCACCCTTGCGCAGCTCGTCGCGGACGACCTGCCGCATTTGCTCGGTGCCGTCGACAAGGCGGTGGGTGAATTCGTGACCGTTGGCATAGCGGTTGCGCACAAGGTCTTCGTCGGTCTTCATCCGGTGGTCGCCGTGGCCGCCGGTCTGGGTCAGGCCGGGGCCGCCGATGAAGGCGCGGGGGCCGGGGATCAGACCCTCGGCCAGACCCTGACGCATGCCGAAGTCGCCGCCGCCGACGTCGCGGACGGTGGTGAAGCCGCGCTCGACCATGTTCTTGGTACGGGCGAGGCATTTCAGGGTCATCAGCGTCATCGGGTAGTGCGCGCACTGGGCCATCGACAGGTGCGCGGCGAACAGGTGGACGTGGGCGTCGATCAGGCCGGGCAGCAGGGTCTTGCCGCTGGCGTCGATCTCGATATCAGCGGTCAGGCCGGAGCGGCCAGAGGTCACTTCGCGGATGGTGTCGCCTTCGATCACGATATCGCAGTCGGGGATCAGGTCGTCGGAATGACCGTCAAAGACGGTCGCATTGCGCAGGATAGTCAGGGACATGGGGTCTCCGGGAAGGACGTGTAGGGAGTGTTCCCGGATAGTTTGATCAAATGAGCAAACGATGTCAAACTCTGGTCGGTTATTGCATGTCGAACGACCGTCCTGACTGCGCCGGACGGCGATAACTGCCTGATCGTTGGGCAGGATGCCGGGTGGCTAGGGCTGCGCGTCGGGCTGAAGCGTCCCGTCTTCAGCGGTGGAAACTGCCTTGCGGGCGAGGGACAGGAACGCGGTGCGCTCGTCGGGTTCGAGGCCCAGCAGGATTTCTTCCTGAAGGTTCGAGACGATGGGCAGGATTTCCTGGAACACGCGCGTGCCCTCGTCTGTCAAACGGACCTCGCGGGCGCGGCGGTCCTTCTTGCTGACCTTCCGTGCAACGAATCCTTTCTGCACAAGCCGGTCGATCACGCCGCCGATCGTGGCGCGGTCATAGGCGATCAGCGTGGCGACACCGGCCTGATCTATGCCGGGTTGGGCGGCCAGCGCGTCCATCGCCGCGAACTGCACCTGCGTGACGTCATAGCCCGCCTCTTGCATCCGCCGGCTGAAGACCTGTGTCGAGATCTGGTTGAGCCGCCGGATCAGGTGCCCGGCCATTCCGTAGGCCTCCATCACGGCCTCCTTCTGACATCGCCCCGGCATGGTAGGAGCGGGAAAATGATTTGTACACATACTTTCTTGACTCGAGGTAGTAAGTACAGTTATCAATTGCCCATCCCGGGATCGTCCCGGCAGGGAGGAGCGACGATGCAGTACTATGACGACGGATTTCGCGGCGGGGACCCGGACCTGAAAGCGGCGGCGCCGAACCGGCGAGACCGCACGCCTTTCGCGCCGCTGCCCAAGAAGGTCGACGTACTGATCGCGGGCTGCGGACCGGCGGGCCTGTGCCTTGCCGCGCAGTTGTCGCAGTTCCCCGAGATCGACACGATGATCGTGGAGCGCAAGCCGGGCCCGATGGAGAAGGGGCAGGCCGACGGCGTGAACACCCGCACGATGGAGATGTTTCAGGCCTTCGGCTTCGGCGAGAAGGTAAAGCGCGAAAGCTACTGGGTGAACCAGACGACCTTCTGGACGCCGGACCCCGCGAACCCCGCGCATGTGCGCCGCGTCGGGCGGGTTCAGGACGTGGCGGACGATTCCTCGGAAATGCCGCACACGCTTTTGAACCAGGCGCGGATTCACGAGCTGTTTCTGGACGTGATGCGCAAGTCGCCGTCGCGGCTGGAGCCTGATTACAGCTGGTCGGTGAAAGACCTGACCGTCGATCCCACCACCGATGACCACCCGGTGACCGTGACGCTGGAGAACACCGGCGTGAACGCGGGCATCACCAAGACCGTGCGGGCGAATTACGTGGTCGGCTGCGACGGCGCCCGGTCGAACGTGCGCAAGGCCATCGGCGGCGAGTTGCACGGCGACGCCGCGCATCAGGCGTGGGGTGTGATGGACATCCTCGCCAACACCGATTTTCCCGACATCCGGCAGAAGTGCCTGATCGCCTCGGCGACCGAGGGCAACGTGCTGATCCTGCCGCGTGAGGGTGGCTATCTGTTCCGGATGTACGTGGAGCTGGACAAGCTGAACCCGGACGAACGCGTTTCGGCCCGCAACCTGACCGACGAGCACATCATCGCCGCCGCGAACCGGATCATGGCGCCCTACACGGTGGACGTGAAAGAGGTCGTGTGGTGGTCGGTCTACGAGATCGGGCACCGGCTGACCGACCGGTTCGACGACGTGGCCGAGGGCGAAAGCCGCAATCCGCGCGTATTCACCGCAGGCGACGCCTGTCACACGCACAGCCCGAAGGCCGGGCAGGGTATGAACGTGTCGATGCAGGACACGTTCAACCTTGGCTGGAAGCTGGCGCACGTGTTCCAGGGCCGTGCCGACCCAAGCCTGCTGCGCAGCTATTCCGCCGAGCGCTGGGTCGAGGCGAAGCGGCTGATCGACACCGACCACGCGTGGTCGCGCATCATGTCGGCGCCGCCGGGCGAGTCCGAACTGGACGGCACGGACATGCCGCGGATGCAGGCGCAGTTCATCGAGAACCTCGAGTTCACCGGCGGGCTTGCCGTGAAATACGACCAGTCCGCGCTGACCGCCGCGCCGACCCATCAGGCGCTGGCCACGGGCGAAGAGATCGGCCGCCGGTTCCATTCCGCCCCGGTGGTGCGGGTGGCGGACGCGATGCAGATGCAACTGGGCCACGTGGCCGAAGCGGACGGGCGCTGGCGGATCTATGCCTTCGCGGGCCGCAACGACGCCGCGCCGGGGTCGGCGCTGTACCGGCTGGCCGACTGGCTGAAGACCGACCCGGCCTCGCCCGTGGTGCGGCACACCCGGCGCGACGAGGATATCGACGCGGTGATCGACGTGCGGGCGGTGTTTCAGGAAACCTTCGACCAGCTGGCCTATGAGGACATGCCGTCGCTGCTGAAGCCCGAGAAAGGGCCGCTGGGCCTACAGGACCACGAGAAGGTGTTCTGCGTGGATCACAAGGGTCTGGGCGATATCTTCGACATGCGCGGGATCGACCGGGACGCGGGCTGCATGATCGTGGTCCGCCCGGATCAGTACATCGCCAACGTGCTGCCGCTGGATGGCTACGAGGACCTGTCCAGCTTCTTCGCCGGTTTCCTGCGCCCGGTTGGTGAAGGCTGACGGTCTGCCGGGCCCCGGAGCGATCCGGGGTTTACATAATCATGATTACCGGAGTTATCCGGTAATCGACCGCCTCAGCGTCTCGACCGGGGTGCAGCCGAATTTCTGACGGTACTGTTCCGCGAAGCGGCCGAGGTGGAAGAACCCCAGCGACATCGCGACATCGGTGACGCTGGTGTCGGACGTGGGGTGGCTGAGCGCCTGCCACGCGCGGTCAAGCCGCATGTCGCGCAGGACGGTCATCGGTGGCTTGCCCCGGCAGGCGCGGAACGCGGATTGCAGGGCGCGCAGGCTGACGCCGGCCTCGGTCGCGATCTCGTCCAGCGTCATCGGGAAGGCAAGGTTCGCTTCCATGTACGCCTCGGCCAGCCGAACGGCGCGCGGGATGGCGCGGGGGCTGTCGTCGGCGGCGGGCATCGCGTTGTGGCGCTGGGTCTGCAACAGGCCCAGCAGCAGCATCGTCTCGAAATGTTCGGCCATGACGGCGGGGCCGTCGAACAGGTTGCAGCCGTGGTCGGCCTCGCGGATCGCGTGTTCCAGCAGACCGGCGAAGGCGCGGCCCTGCCCCCGTGTCATGTCGGCGGCCCCTGCAAAGCGCAGCGGCGCCGAGGCGGGAAGCCCGAACTGGCGGCGGGCCAGATCCTCGAGCGCGGTGCGTTCGACCTGAAGCATCACTTGCAGGCAGTCCTCGCTCCAGATCATGCAGGTCTCGGCGTCGGGGTTCAGCACGCCGCTGCGGCCGCCGCCGATCTCGTGGACGTTGTCGCCGTTGCTGACCGAGGCGTGGCCGCGGATCGGGAACTGGAACAGGAAGAACCGCTCTAGCGCGCCGGGGGCGATCACGGTCTTCGCGCCGTAGGTCATCACGTTGACCGACAGCGCCCTGCCCTCGATCCGGTTCTGGGCGGCGGCGAAGCCATGGCGGCCCACGACGTCCAGCCGGTGATCGCAATAGACCTGCGCGACACGGGCGCGGGCGTCGTCGATGTCGGTCGACTCGAAGAGACGATAGCGCGACAGGGGCAGTCCCCTGCCCCGCGTGGTCGGGTCCGAGAATGGCCGGGCGTCCTGCATCGACATCTCCCTGAGGGCGGTTGCTTCAGGTTCGAAGCATATTTCTGCGCAATCCGGATACCGCCTTCGCAAGCAGGATAGCCGATGCCGTGGGGAGACCTGCAAGGATTATTTCAAATCCATGACAACACGGGGAGCTGAACATGCGGGGACTGGCGGACAAGGTGGCGATCGTGCCGGGCGGTGCCACCAAAATCGGCGCGGCGGTGGTCGCGGCGTTCCGCGATCACGGCGTGAAGGTCGTCGTCGCCGATATCGACGCCGAGGGCGGCGCGCGGGTGACGGGTGACGGGGTGGTCTTCGTGCGGGCCGATCTGCGGTCGGACGCGGATATCGCGACTGTCGTGCAGACCGCGAAGGACAGCTTCGGGCGGATCGACTTCATCGTGAACGTGGCGGCGACCTATCTGGACAACGGCGCCGAAAGCAGCCGGGCGGAATGGCTGGAAGCGCTGGACGTCAACCTTGTGGGCTCGGTCATGCTGATGCAGGCCGCGCGCGAGGAACTGGCGAAGAGCAAGGGCGCGATCGTCAACTTCGGCTCGATCTCGGCCCGCGTCGCGCAGACCGGGCGCTGGCTGTACCCGGTGTCGAAAGCCGCGATCCTTCAGCTTACGAAGAACCAGGCGATGGATCTTGCGCCGGATGGCATCCGGGTGAACGCGGTGTCGCCGGGCTGGACGTGGTCGAACATCATGGACAGCCTCACCGGCGGCGACCGCGACAAGACCGACAAGGTCGGCGCCGACTTCCACCTGTTCCCGCGCGTGGGTGACCCGGAAGAGGTCGCCAGCGCGATCATGTTCCTGTGCTCGGACGAGGCCAGCTTCGTCACCGGCACCGACCTGCGGGTCGACGGCGGATACACGGCCATGGGCCCCGAGGGCTACACCCCGGCGATCCCGCGGCTGATGGACTGACAATAACAGCGACAAACCAGCAGGAGAGAGACAATGAAACGCATCACCATCGTAGGTGGCGGACAGTCGGGGCTTCAGCTTGCCATCGGGCTTCTGAAGAAGGGCTATGACGCCAAGATCATCCAGGACCGCACGGGCGAGGACATCGCGGCGGGCAAGGTTCTGTCGTCGCAATGCCAGTTCGACGCCGCGCTGGCGCACGAGCGCGAGCTCGGCATCGACTTCTGGGCCGAGGATTGCCCGCCGGTCGAAGGGATCAGCTTTTCGGTGCCGAACCCGGAAGGCCCGAGCAAGGTCGTGGACTGGGCCGCGATGCTGGACAAGCCGGCGCAGTCGGTGGACCAGCGGGTGAAGATGCCGCGCTGGCTGGAAGAGTTCACCAAGCTGGGCGGCACGCTGGAGATCGCAAGCGCCGACGTGGCGAAGCTGGAGGCCGAGGCGAAGACCGCGGATCTGGTGATCGTGGCGTCCGGCAAGGGCGAGATCGGCCGGCTGTTCGAACGCGACGCAGACCGTTCGCCGTTCGACGCGCCGCAGCGGGCGCTGGCGCTGACCTATGTGCATGGCATGACGCCGCGGCCGGAATACTCGGCGGTGAACTTCAACCTGATCCCCGGCGTGGGCGAGTATTTCGTCTTCCCGGCGCTGACCAAAACCGGCCCCTGCGAGATCATGGTGTTCGAGGGCATTCCCGGCGGCCCGATGGACTGCTGGCGCGACGTGTCCTCGCCCGCCGAGCATCTGGCGACGTCGAAGAAGATCCTCGACACCTTCCTGCCGTGGGAAGCCGACCGCTGCCGGAATGTGGAACTGACCGACGACAACGGGATCCTTGCCGGTCGCTTCCCGCCGACGGTGCGCAAGCCCGTGGGCACGCTGCCCTCTGGCGCCAAGATCCTCGGGCTGGGCGACGCGGTCTGTCTGAACGATCCGATCACCGGACAGGGCGCGAACAACGCGGCGAAAGCGGCCGCCGTGTATCTCGATGCGATCGTGGCGCAGGGCGACAGGCCGTTCGACGAGGCGTGGATGTCTTCGACCTTCGAACGGTTCTGGGACTATGCACAGTGGGTCGTGCGCTGGACCAACATGATGCTGCTGCCGCCGCCGCCCTTCGTGCTGGAGATCATGGGCTCGGCGCAGGTGCTGCCCGGTCTCGCGCAGCGCATCGCCAACGGCTTCGACGATCCGCGCGACTTCTTCCCGTGGTTCGCGGACCCGTCGGCGGCGGACGACTATCTGACCAGCTTGCAGGCGGCGTGATGTCGGTCGACGTTCCCACGTTCCGTCAGGCGATGGGCCTGTTCCCCGGCGCGGTGACGCTGATCACCACCGGGGAAGGCGACTTGCGGCGCGGGATCACGGCAACGGCGGTCTGTTCGGTGACGGACAGCCCGCCCAGCCTGCTGGTCTGCGTGAACCGCAAGACCGGCACCTGCATGGAGATCGCGCGGTCCGGGCGGTTTTCCGTCCAGCTTCTCGGGCAGGATCATGCGGATGTCGCGATGGCCTTCGCGGGGGCCGGCGGGCAAAGCGGCGGCGACAAGTTCGCCTCTGGTGACTGGGGCGCCTGCCCCGCCGGATTGCCGCGGCTGTCGGGCGCGCTGGCCAGTATCTCGTGCGAGGTGACGGCGGCGACCGATGCGGGCAGCCATACGGTTTTCATCGGGCGGATGACCGACGTCGCCTTTGCCGAAAACGGCGAGGCGCTGATCTATGCGGGCACCCGATTCCATCGGATCGAGGCGGTGGCCTGACGGGGCGCGCGTTTCAATTCTGTTGAAAAATCAGGCTGATTTTCGCCGCCGCGTTCCCCGTCCGGAGCGCGGCGGCGGGCGTTTTGCGGAATGGTGCGCGCAGCAAGTGCCTTTGCAGACTGGCAGATTTTTCCTTCAACCCTAAACAGTTCAAATAGGCAGCGTCGGATTCGGGCCCTTGCCGTCGCTTTTGGCGTCATCAATGGGATGCTGATGGCCTCTAGTTTTTAAAAACCATGAAAAACAGGTAATTACGGATGCGAAGCGCTTTGATTGGCGCTGGCTGCATAGCTGCCATGTCACTTTTGGCTTGCAAATAATATTTTAGAGTTAAAGGTATACAAAACAGCCACAGAGCCAGTGAGCATGCGACAGAGGACCGGAACCATCCCCCTAGCCCAGAAGGTGTACGACAGCCTGCTGTCGGACCTCGTCGGGCAGCATGGCCGGGCCGGAGAGCGGCTGGTCGAGGCGGATATCGCCCGCGACAAGGACGTGTCCCGCACCCCGGTCCGCGAGGCGCTGGGGCGGCTGGAAAGCGACGGCCTGATCGAGAACGCGGGCCGCGGCGGCTATATCGTCATCTCGCCCTCGCTGGACGAGATCCGCGACATCTTCGAGATCCGGCGCGCGCTGGAACCGATGGCCTTCGCCAGCGTCGTGCGCACCGCCGACCCGTCCGAGGACGAACTGTTCTGCAGCCTCTACGAGGCGATCCAGTGCGCCGACCGGCCCGAGGACTCTGCCGCCGCGAACCGCGCGCTGCGGGCGTTCTGGGTCGAACGGATCCGCAACCGCCGCCTGCGCGAGACGATCCTGCGGTTCTACATGCAGGTGCATCTTGTCCGCGCCGCGACGCTGGATTCCCCCGAGGGCCGCGCCGCCGCTCGGGCCGGCACCACGCGGCTGGCCGACGCCTACATGGCGCGCGATCCCGCCGCCGCGCAGGACGCGATGGCGGCCTTCGTGGACGCCGCGCTGGTTTTCTTCGAACGCGCCGATGCCGAGCGCAGACAACGACCCGCCAACCGATCCGAAGCGGTCGGGTGACCAACCGGCCCGCACGACCGCGATGGGGCGGCACGGGCCACAACCAACTTTGACAGAGAGGACGACAATGACCAAACACGGACTGATCAAGGGGGCGGCCACCGCGGCGCTGTTCGCGCTCTCCGCCGCTGCCGTTCAGGCGCAGGAAATCATCCGCGCCGTGACCTTCGTGCCGGCGCAGGTTTCCTTCGCCCGCAACTTCCAGAACTTCGTGGACCTCGTGAACGAGCGTGGCGAAGGCGTCGTGCAGATCCAGGTGATCGGCGGCCCCGAGACCATCCCGAACGAGCGGATGGGCGAAGCCCAGCAGAACGGCATCGCCGACATGTTCCTGCTGCCCGCCGGCCTGTACCTGAACATCGTGCCGGAAGGCGAAGCCTTCGCCGGGTCGAACAAGGACCCGATGACGGTTCGTGAAGAGGGCGGCCTGGACCTGGTGAACCAGATGTTCCACGAGAAGGCCAACGCGCACGTTCTGGCCCACGTCGACGGCGGTGCGGCGTTCCACCTGTGGACCACCGAGAAGCCCGGCGTCGCCGATGACGGTCAGGTCGACCTGAGCGGTCTGCGCCTGCGGTCGTCGCCGCTGTACCGCGCCTTCCTTGAAGAGCTGGGCGCCACCATCGTGGTTCAGGGCGCATCCGAGGTCTACACCTCGCTGGAACGCGGCGTCGTCGACGGCACCGGCTATCCTGTGACCGGCCTGCGCGACTTTGGCTGGGACAAGTTCATCAAGTACCGGATCGACCCGGGCTTCTTCCAGACCGACGTTCTGATCTCGATGAACCTCGACGCGTGGAACAACCTGTCTGACGAAGCCAAGGAAATCGTCAACCAGGCCGCCATCGAGCACGAGATCTCGTCGTTCGAGGACAACACCGCGCTGACCGAAGAGGAAAGCAAGCTGCTGGCCGAAGGCGGTATCGAGACGATCGAACTGACCGGCGAACAGCGCCAGATGTTCCTTGAGACCGCTTACGACATCGCGTGGAAGCGCCTGATGGAGCGTGACCCGACCCACCACGACGCGCTCAAGGCGATCTTCTTCGAAGATTTCTGAGCATGTCACCAGCACGGGCGGCACAGCACTCTGCCGCCCGTGCCGACAGCCCCGCGCCCGCCCGGTACCCTCTCCCGCCAGGCGGGCGCGGCCCGTGCACCTGAAAGGACACCCCGATGACATCCGCCCTGCGCATCCTGGATGCCGTTTGCCTGCTGCTGTTCCGCATTGCCTGTCTGCTGGTGGCCGCGATCGTTCTGATCGTGATCTATGACGTGCTGTCGCGGAACCTGGGCCTGCCCACGGTGATCTGGGCCGTGAACTCTGTCGAGTACGCGATGCTGCACATCACCTTCCTGTGCCTGCCGTGGCTTGTATTGACGCGGGGCCATGTCTGCGTGGAAGTCCTGCTGACCTACATGCCCGCCGGCCTGCGCCATTACTGGCAGGCCGGGCTTCAGATCCTGTCCGCCGTCGTCTGCCTGTACCTGACCTATCACACCGGCAAATCGCTGATCCGCGTGCTGGCCGACGGGTCCTACGAGGTGCGCAGCTTCGACGCGCCGATGTGGGCGCTGTACCTGACGATGCCGCTGGGCTTCGGTCTTGGCGGCCTGCAATTCCTCGCTTTCTTCGCCCGCGGCGAGAGCTTCTTCGGGGCGCCCCCCGAATCCCACGCCGGCATGTAAGGAGACAGGGCGATGATGGACTGGACACTTTCGATCGCGATCCTTGTCGGGGGCCTGCTGTTCTCGATGGGGATCGGCCTGCCGGTGGCGCTTGGCTTCTTCGTGGTCAACGTAATCGGCGTATTCCTCTTCATGGGCGGCGTGCGCGGTATCGAGCAGATGGTCTCGAACGCGACCATGGCGGTCTCGACCTACGCGCTGGCCCCGGTGCCGCTGTTCCTTGTGATGGGCGCGCTGTTCTTCCACTCGGGCCTTGCGCGCCGGGTGCTGGACGGGATCGACGTGCTGATCGGCCGCCTTCCCGCGCGCCTGTCGTACCTGACCGTGACCTCGGGAACCGTGTTCGCCGCGCTGTCGGGCTCGTCGCTGGCCAACACCGGCATGCTTGGCTCGCTGATGGTGCCGGAAATGATGAAACGGGGCTACAAGCGGCACATGGCGATCGGGCCGATCCTTGGCTCGGGCGGTCTTGCCGTGATCATTCCGCCGTCGGCGCTGGCCGTTCTGTTCGGCTCGCTTGCGCGGGTGGACATCGGCGGCCTGCTGGTCGCGGGTCTTTTGCCGGGCGTGATCCTTGCGGTTTTCTACGGCATCCTGATCTTCATTCAGGCCAAGGTCGATCCCGAGGCGGCGCCCTCGTATGACTACACGCCGCTGCCCGTAAGCGAGCGCATCAAGATCTTCTGCCGGGACATCCTGCCGATGGTGGTGATCATCATCGCGGTGGTCGGCTCGATCCTGACCGGCTTTGCCACTCCCACCGAAAGCGGCGCGCTTGGCATCCTTGCCGTCGCCATCCTCGCGCTGATCTTCCGCGCGCTGGACTTCAAGGCGGTGCGTGAAGCCATCGCGGATTCCGCCCGCGTCACCGGCATGACCTTCCTGCTGATCACCGCGTCGACCACCTTCGCACAGCTTCTGGCATTCTCGGGCGCGTCCTCGGGCCTTGTCCGTTGGGCCACCTCGCTAGAGATGGGGCCGACTGAGACGCTGATGGTCATGATGCTGATCCTGCTGGTGCTGGGCATGTTCATGGACCAGGTGTCGATGATGCTGATCACGCTGCCGATCTTCGTGCCGCTGGCGCAGCATCTTGGATACGACATGATCTGGTGGGGCCTGATCATGCTGCTGATGCTGGAAGTCAGCTTCACCACGCCGCCCTTCGGTCTGCTGCTGTTCGTCATGCACGGGGTCAGCCCTCCGGGCACGACGCTGCCGCAGGTGGCACGGGCCGCCCTGCCCTATATCCTGTGCGTCTTCCTGCTGATCGCGCTGGTCATCATGGTGCCGTCGCTCGCGACAGTCGTGCCGAACATGATCCTGTAGAGAAGGCACGAAGATGAGCTTCAGAGACAGAGTCGCCTACGACGCAGAGGCAGGAACCTATCACGACGGGGCGATGCGCTATATGTTCATCAAGCCCGAGGCGTTGATGGGGATCGCGCTGGCGATGCCGGCCGAACAGCGGCCGGCGGTGATCGACGCGATGGCGGAAAGCGTAAGGGTGGCGGGCGGCAAGTCCGCCGCCACCTACCAGTCCGCCGGGGCAGACGAGGCCGAGAAACTGCTGGCGGTGATCCGCGAGACCTCGGGCCAGCTGGGCTGGGGCAAATGGGACATCGCGCTGACCGATGACACGCTGACGGTGACGGTCGAAGGCTCGCCCTTCGCCGCCGGGTTCGGCGCGTCCGACTTCCCGGTCTGCGGACCGATCCGGGGGATGCTGACGGCGGTCTCCGCGATGATCTTCGGCGGACCGACACGCGTTACAGAGACCGCCTGCGCCTCGATGGGCGCCGACCGCTGCGTCTTCGAGGCGGTGCCGGAACAACAAGGCTGACCATGACTGACTTCGCAAGAACCCTTCAGGAGACCTTCGGCGAGAAGGTCGTCACACTGGCGGGCGAGATCCCCGAGAAATACTGGCAGGACTGGGCCGGGCTGACGGCGACCGAGCCGCTGGCGCTGGCGCGGCCTTCGACCACCGAAGAGGTGTCGGGCCTGCTGGCCGCCTGTCACGCCGCCGGGGTGCCGGTGGTGCCGCAGGGCGGGCTGACGGGGATCTCGGGCGCGGCGCATCCGCAGGCCGACGGCATCGTTCTAAGCCTTGAACGGTTCGACACCATCGAAGGGATCGACACCGACGCCGGCACCATCACCGCCGGTGCGGGCGTGATCCTTGAGACCGCGCAGAACGCGGCCGCCGACAAGGGCATGATGCTGGGCATCGACATCGGCGCGCGCGGGTCGTGCCAGTTGGGTGGCGTGCTGGCCACCAACGCGGGCGGCAATACCGTGGTGCGGTACGGCATGGCGCGCGATCACGTGCTGGGGCTGGAGGTCGTGCTGGCCGACGGCACCGTGATCGACGGCATGAACACGATGCTGAAGAACAACGCCGGGCTGGACCTGAAACAGCTTTTCATCGGGTCCGAGGGCCTGCTGGGCATCATCACGCGCTGCGTGTTGCGGCTGCATCCGAACCCGCCCGCGAAGGCGACCGCCTTTCTTGGCTGCGCCGATACCGCGTCGGTCATTGCCCTGCTGCGCGCCGCGCGCGGTGCGCTGGGGCCGATGCTGTCGAGCTTCGAGGTGATGTGGCCCAGCTTCTTCCATTTCATGTCGAAGGGAACCGGGCTGGGCTCGCCGCTGGCGGGCGAACATGGCGCCTACGTGATCCTTGAAGCCACCGGTTTCGACGCCGAGGCGACGCGGGGCGCGATGGAAAGCCTGTTCGAGAAGGCATTCGAGGACGGTCTTGTCGAGGACGGCGTGCTGGCGAATTCGGTCAAGGAAGAACGCGCCCTGTGGGCCGTGCGCGAAAGCCCCGCCGAGTACGAGACCGTGCTGGGCCCGCTGGTTCCGTTCGACGTGGGCATCCCCATCGCGAAGATGGACGAGGCGGTGACCCGGATCGAGGCGGCGGTGGCGAAGGCCTATCCGACGGCGCGGTCGCTGTCCTACGGACATATCGGCGATTCCAACCTGCACGTCGTGGTGAACGTCCCCGAGGCGGGGCGCGCGCAGCCCGAGAAAGAGATCAAGAAGATCGTCTACGGCATCACCCGCGAACTGGGCGGCACGGTGTCCGCCGAACACGGGATCGGCGCGATCAAGCGGGACTATCTTGGCTATTCGCGCACCGAGGCCGAGATCGCGCTGATGCGCACGATCAAGGCGGCGCTGGATCCGAAAGGCATCCTGAACCCGGCGAAAAGCTTCGACGCGGGGATGGCGGCGTGAGCGTGCTGCGCGAGCGCATCGCGGCGCGAGAGGCGCTGCGCGGGCCGTTCATGGCGATCCCCTCGCCCGTCGCGGTCGAGATCGTCGCGGGCGCGAAACCGGACTTCATCTGCATCGACACCGAACACAGCCCCATCGGCGACGCGCTGCTGACCGACATGATCCGCGCGGCGGACGTGGCGGGGGTGCCGTCTTTGGTGCGGGTGCGCGGCAAGGCGGTGCCGAACATCGCGGCGGCACTGGACGCGGGCGCCTGCGGGATCGTGGTGCCGCACGTGTCGACAGCAGCCGAGGCCGAGGCGGTCGTCCGCGCGGCGCGCTTCGCCCCCGAGGGCGCACGCGGCGCCGGACCGGGCCGCGCGGCGGGCCATATCCGGAACATGGGCAGCCTTGTGGATCGCGCGCGGCGCGAGACGGTCGTGGCGGTGCAGCTTGAAACGCTGGACGCGGTTCGGAACGTCGACGCGATCCTTGCCGTTCCGGGCATCGACGTGGCCTTCATCGGGCCGGGCGATCTGGACGTCGACCGCGTCGCGCGCGGGTCGTCCGAAACGCTGGACGCGTTGATCGACCAGCTGCTTGCGAGCGCCCAAGCAGCGGGCGTCCCGGCGGGGATCTTTACCCCGAACCGCGAGGCAAGCGCGCTTTGGCTGAAGCGGCTGGCCTTCGTGATCGAGGGCTCGGACGCGCTGTGGCTGACACAAGCCAGCGATCAGGCGCTGGCGCCGTTGGGGTGATCTGGGTTTCCGGGTTGGTATCGGGTCGTCTGGATGGGGTTCCACCCCATCCGCCATGCCGTCCGCCCGCGTCGGGATCATGCGCGATCGGGTTCCACGCCATCGCCCGCACCGCCGGGCCGCGCCGGGACCGCGTAGGATGGGGTTCCACCCCATCCAAACCGCACCCAAGAACACCGCGACCATCCATCATCGGCCCGGCGTTGTATTTTGTGGGGTGGCAACAAGATGGTGCAAAAATCCGATGGCCGGTCGACGGGGTTCCACCCCATCAATCGCACCCCCGCTCACATCACCCCGCCGCCTGCAACCTCCGGAACCGCGACCGGGCATAGACCAGGGCCTCGCCGTTCGCGCGGGTGCTTTCCTTGATCCGGCCGATGAAGATCCGGTGCGTGCCGGAATCGCTGTGGCTTTCCACCTCGCAGCACAGGCACACCAGCGCGGACGCCAGACGCGGCTGGCCGCCTGTCGTTTCGTCCCATTCTCCGGCCGTGAATTTGGCCGCGCCCTCAAGACCCCGCGCGCCGGCGAAGGTCATCGCGATCTCGTCGGCGGTGTCGTCCAGCAACTGCACGCTGAACTTGCCGGTCCGCGTGATCTCGGCGCAGGTCGCCGTCTTGCGGTTGACGCAGACCAGCAGGCTGGGCGGCGTGTCCGAGACCGAGCAGACGGCGGTGGCGGTGATGCCGCGCCGGGCGTCGCCCGAGCCGACGGTGACAAGCGTCACGGCGCCGGGGAAATGCGCCATCGACTCGCGGAAGTCCTCGGTGGTGATGGTCATGGCGTGGTCTCCTTGCCGGTCAGGGTCTCGACGATCATCGCCCGAAGCCACGCAAGCGCGGGATCGGTGGCGAAGCTGTCGTGCACCCAAAGCTTGATATCGTAGGGCGGCAGCTCGAACGGCAAGTCGCGGGCGATAAAGCCTCCGCGCGGTTCGAGCCGGGTGAAGATGGAATGCGGGAAGATCGCGACGAAATCGGTCTGGCCGACGACCTCGGGGACGATGGTGAAGTGTTCCAGCCGCGCGCGGGCGCCGATGCGGATGCCGCGCTGTTCAAGGATCTCGCGCGCCATCTGATAGCCCGTGGCGGCGCGGCTGACGTCGACGAAGGACAGCTTGGCGAAGCTCTGTTGCGTCCACGGCCCGGTGGCGGCGGGGTGGCCTTCGCGCATCAGGCAGATCATGCGGTCCTGGATCAGGTGGTCGCCCCTGCAGCGCGCATCCTCCAGCCCCGGCAGGTAGCCAAGCGCCAGATCCACCTGCCCGGACCGCAGCGCGCTTTCCGTTTCTTCCGGGTCGATCCGCACCGAGGTCAGGCTGGCCTTCGGCGCCAGCCGGTCAAGCGCGGCCAGCATCCGGGGCATGGAATAGAACTCGCCCGTGTCGGTCATCGCGATGCGGAACCGGCGGGTAGAGTCGGCGGGGTCGAAGCTGTGGGCGTCGTGGATCGTCTGTTCCAGCAGCGACAGCGCCGTCTCGAACGGTCCGCGCAGCCGGGTGGCCGTTTCGGTCGGTTCCATCCGGTTGCCGACGCGTTGGAAAAGTGGATCCTGGAACTGGTCGCGCAGGCGCTTCAGGGCGTGGCTGACGGCGGGCTGGGTCAGCCCCAGCCGCTGCCCCGCGTCGGTCAGGCTGCGGGTGTCAGAGATCGCAAGGAAGACCTTCACAAGGTTCAGGTCGAACCGGGTCGGATGCACGGGTTTCATGGGCGCAGGCTGCGCCATTCCCAGGGGGAATGACAGCCCCCGCGTATCGGCACCCGACCCGTCCATGTCACGGATAGCCGCGCGGCGCGTCGAGACCGGCCAGCACGCGGCCGGCGCTTTCCAGCACCACATCGGTGACGGCGGCGTGCTGGGTGACGACCATCGCGTCGCGCAGATAGCGCTGCATCGGGTTCTTCTTCGAGATCACGCCCATCCCGGCAATGGTATAGGCGCGCTGCACCACCTCGGCGCCGACGCGGGCGGCGTTTGTGGCCGACAGGCGCAGCATGTTGTTCTGGTCCAGCGTCACGGGGTCGCCCTTTTGCAGGCTGTCCCACGCTTCCTCGGCGGCCTCGTAGAAGAACGCCCGCGCGCCACGCAGCAAAGCCTCGCATTCGGCGATGCCGGACAGGTAATAGGGGCGGTCGCACAGGCGGGCATGGCCGACGGCGATCTTGGCGGCGCCAGAGACCGACTTGGCCTGCTCGATTGCGGCGCGGGCAAGGCCAAGGTTGCAGGCGGCGTGGACCTGCGCCTGATAGGCCATGGCGGGATACTTATACAGCGGCTCGTCCACGACGCCGGGCGCACCGCGTTCGCAGATCCACATATCGGCGTAATATTTGTCGGTGACGGTCGTGTCGTGGCTGCCGGTGCCCTGCATGCCCGAGACGTCCCAGCACTCGATGATCTCGACCTCGGCGGCGGGGGCGACGGCCATCATCACGGTCGGCGGCGCGCCCTCTTCGGCGCCCTGCGGCTTGCCGGCGATGCCGACGCCGATCCAGTCGGCGCCCATGCAGCCCGACGCGAATTTCCACCGGCCCGAGACCTGCCAGCCGCCGTCGACGCGCGTGGCTTCCTGCACCGGGTGCAGACCGCCCGCGAAGACCTGATCGGGGCCGTCGGCGTACATCACCGCCTGCGCCTCTTCGCACAGGGCGGCGGTGTAGGTGTTGGCCGAACCGAAGGCCGAGACCCACGCGGCAGAGCCGTCGACGGTGCCGATCTTGTCGACCATCTTCAGGAAGTGATGCGGGGCCATCGCATCGCCGCCGAACTTCTTCGGAGTGGCCGAGCGGAAGATGCGGGCCTTCTTCATCAGGTCGATGACGTCGCGCGGGATGTGCCGCTTTTCCTCGAATTCCTCGACGCGTTCGCCGATCACCTGCAGGAGATGCTCGAACTCTGAAGTTTCTGTAAGCTTGTCGAACTGCGCTTCCGTCAGGTCGGCGGCGGACAGGGCGGGCGAAAACGGCTGATTCATCGTGGCGGTCCCTTGTTGGCTTAGGGGAAATGATGCACCGCGGATATTTTATAATTCAAATTCATTCTTGGAATATTGCGGATGAATATGGTGCATGGAGATATATTCGCGCGGCGAATGAGCCGTATACGGCGCATTGATTGGACCTTGGGCGGCGGTCGTGGCACCTGCAACCGGCACGGATGAACAAGGAACGCGCAAGGTGGATCACCGGTATTTCGACTTCACGGCGGAAACGCCTTTCGACCGCTACCGGCTGATGGCCAACGCGGTGACGCCCCGGCCCATCGCCTTCGTCACCACGGTATCCGGCGCAGGTGTCCCGAACGCCGCGCCGTTCTCGTTCTTCGGCCTGCTCAGCCATGACCCCGCCACGCTTGCCATCGGGATCGAGCCGCGTCCCGACGGGCGGCGCAAGGACACCGCGCAGAACATACTCGAAACCGGGGAGTTCATCGTTCACATCTCGGACGCGGCGCTTGCGGCGCAGATGGACGCCTGCGGTGCGCCGGTAGAACCGGGCGCCGACGAATTGTCGCTGAACGGCATGGCGACGGTGCCGGGCACCTCGGTCAACGTGCCGCGTATCGCGGAAGCGCCGGTGGCGATGGAGTGCAAGCTGCACTCGACCGTCGATCTTGGGCCTGCGCGCGATATCGTGCTGGGCACCATCGTCGGTTTTCACCTGCGCGAGGATGCGATCGGCGCCGACGGGCGGATCGATCAGGACGTGATCGACACCATCGGCCGGGTCGGCGCGATGTCCTATGCGACGACGCGCGACCGGTTCCGGGTGTGACGGCGGCCTAGCCCCACATCATCCGTTCGACGGCCTTCGGGTCCTTCGCCATGCGGTCGCGGAACTCTTCGGCCTCGGGGCCGACGTAGACGTCTTCCAGACCCTGTTGCAGCGCGGTGACCACGGCCTTCGCCAGCGCCTGCGGCGGCAGTTTCGGCGGCGGGGCGGCGGCGAAGGCCGGATGATCCAGCGCGCCCGAGAACAGGTTGATCACGCGGATGCCGCGCTTTGCCATATCGGCGCGCAGGGATTGCGCGACCGACAGGGTGGCCGCCTGCGCGGCGGCAAAGCCCGCGGCCCCCGGCGTCGCCATCTGTGCGTTGAGCCCCAGAAGGTTCACCCACGCAACCGCGCCTTCACCCAGCTTCGGCCCAAAGGCAGCGGCCAGACGCATCAGGCCCAAAGGCCCTTTTTCGAGACTGTTGCGGGTGGCGCCGGTGTCATCGGTCACGCCGCCCGCATGGAAGGCTCCGGCGGTGTGGATCACGATGTCGACCGTCGCGCCAATTTTCTCTGCCAGCGCGGCGACGGATGCGTCAGAGGTCAGGTCAAGCTCGGCAGCGTCGGGCTGGATGACCTTTGCCCCTGCCTTGGTCAACGCCTCGGCCAGCGGCTGTGCGGCCGGATGCGTGGCGTCGGTGATCAGCACGCGGCGGCCCTTGGGGTCGGCGGTCAGCGCGCGCCAGTGGGGATCGTCCTGCATGTCGGCGTCTCCGGTTTCGGGTTGGGCATAGACCACGGGCATCCCCGCGCGGTCGAGTTTCAGCGACAGGCGCACCCGCCCCTCGGGCGCGCAGGCGGGGTGGACGAACGCGATCATCGTGACGCCGCAGTCGGCCTGCACCAGCCCCTGACGCACCGGCGGAAGGGTGCGGAAATACGGATCGCTGGTGATATTGACGGTGGTTTCCGACAGCAGCGTGCCGGTGTCGGGGGCGTCCTCGAACCCGAAGTCCTGCGACAGGCAGGCCGGGCACACGTCGCGCACCGGGTACAGGAACGCGCCGCAGCCGCCACAGCGTTGCAGGGCGAACCGGCCCTGTGCCGCGCCGCGGACAAGCCCAAGCGTCGGGATGGATCTGGCGGCGGGGGGAAGCAGAACGGTCATGCGGCCTCCAGCACCACGGCGGCCGAGGCCAGCCCGCGTTCGTAGTTGATCATCCCGAAGCCAAGCGCCATCGCGCGTTTCACGTCCGCGACCTGCGTCGGCCCGGCGGTGCCGGCGGCCTGACGGATCGCCTCGACCAGCCCAAGGTGGCCGCCCGCCGCGCCCGCCTGCCCTGCCGACAGCTGCCCGCCCGAGGTATTCTGCGGGAAGTCGCCCGCGATGCGCATGTCGCGGGACCGCACGAAGGCAGGCCCCTCGCCCTTGGCGCAAAAGCCCAGATCCTCGAACTGCATCATCACGATCACGGGGTAATCGTCGTAGGTCTGCAGCACGTCGATGTCGGCGGGCGAGCAGCCGGCCATCGCGTACAGCTCGTCCACGTCCTGCGCCCAGCCGCCCCGGATCTGCACCGGGTCGTCGGGGAAGGCGTGGTGACGTTCGATGGTGCCGGTCAGGCGGGCGAAGGGGATGCCCTGCGCCTTCGCGGTGTCTTCGCGCATGACAAGGAAGGCTTCCGCCCCCGCGCAGGGCATCACGCAGTCAAACAGGTGGACCGGGTCGGACACCGGGCGCGCGGCCATGTAGGCGTCGAGCGTCAGCGGTTTCTTCATCAGCGCGCGCGGGTTCTTCAGCGCGTTGTCGCGTTGGGCGATGCAGATGCGGGCGAAATCCTCGCGCGTGGCGCCGAACCGCTGCATATAGTGACGGGTCAGCAGCGCGAAGCTGGCGTTCGCCCCGCCCGCGCCGACCGGATAGACCGCGTCCTGGGCGAACCGTGAGAACCCGGCCAGCATGGCGCGGAAGCTGTCGGGCGTGTTGGTGTCGGCGCCGATGCAGGCGACCACGTCGGCGTCACCGGCCTGCACGGCCCGGGCCGCCCGGCGCAGCGAGACGGTGGCCGCCGCGCCGCCCAGCGGCACGGTGTCGAGATGGCGCACGGTCATCCCGGCGTGCTGTGCGAAGTTGATCGCGCTGTCGGGCGCCATGCCGAAGGACGCAAGGCTAAGCCCGTCCATCTCGCGGTGCGAAATCCCGGACCCTTCGGCCAGCCCGCGCAGCGCGGCACCGGCCCACCATTGGGCGGTCTCGGTCGAGAATCGCTGGTAGGGCACGCTGGTCGGCGTCGTGACGACAACCCCGTCATAGCCCTTTCGAGTGGCTGTCATCCTGCCCCCGGAAACTACGAATTTAAAAGTATACTGACGGCAAGTCGGGTGCTGTGCAAGCCTGATCTGATTGGTCGGGCCGGTGTAGAGGCGCGCTATTCGTGCTTGGAATGCACAGAATACGTGCGCTTCATCGGTTGAATCGGCCAATTGACGCGGGGGCGCGGGGGTCTGGACAAAAGTGCCTTGCGTGCTGCGCAAATTGTTTTAGGGTTCAACCAAATTGACGGACCATGCCGGTCCGCGCGATCCAGGAGGTCCCCAGATGAACACCGATGCGCCGCTTGCCGTCCGCCAAGTCCCGGATCTGGGTGACCCCGATGTCGCGAATGCCTATGCGGCCGACTCCCACGCCCGTTCCGACGCGCTGGAACGCGACGTGCCCGAGCGCGACCGCTCGCTGCCCAAGCTGCTGGCCCGCCGCGCGGCGATGCTGCCGGACCTGCCGCTGATCGCCGTCGGCGCAGAGACCCGCACCGCCGGAGAACTGCGCGACGCCGCCGCCCGCTGGGGCGGGATGCTGGTCGAGGCGGGGGTGCAGCCCGGCGACAAGGTCGCGCTGATCTGCGGCAACCGGATCGAGTTCATGGAGCTGTTCGCCGCGATCAGCTGGATCGGCGCGGTGTCCGTGCCGGTCAACACCGCCTCGCGCGGGCTTCAGTTGCAGCACATCCTCGCCAACTCGGGCGCGAAGCTGCTGATCGTGGAAGACGGGCTGACCGACTCGCTGTCGACCATCGACCGCGATCCGCTGCCGCTGGAACAGGTCTTCGTCGTCGACGCGGGCGACACGCTGCCCGAAGGGGCCAAGCCCCTGCCCGCCCCCGGCGCGCCGGTCGACGGGGCCGAGGTGCTGCCGTCCGATCCGTTTTCGATCCTCTACACCTCGGGCACCACGGGGCTGTCCAAGGGCGTGATCTGCCCCAACGCGCAGTTCTTCTGGTGGGCCATCACCACGGGCCGCCAGCTGGGCATCACCGAAGGCGACGTGCTGCACACAACGCTGCCCTTGTTCCACACCAACGCGCTGAACTGCTTCTTTCAGGCGCTGGTCTACGGCGCGACGCAGGCGCTTGCGCCGCGATTCTCGGTCTCGCGCTTCTACGAGGCGCTGAAGGAAACCGACGCGACCGTGACCTACCTGCTGGGCGCGATGGTGCCGATGCTGCTGTCGCGGACGGAATCGCCCGCCGAGCTGGACCATTCGACCCGCATCGCGCTGGCTCCCGGCGTGCCCGCGCATTTCCACGCCGAGTTTCTGCGCCGCACCGGCATCCTGCTGCTGGACGCATTCGGCTCGACCGAGACGAACAACGTGATCCAGACCGAGGCGAACACGGTAAACCCCGGCACCATGGGCTATGTCACCAAGGGCTTTCAGGCGCGTGTCGTCGATGCCCAGGACTACGAGGTGCCCGATGGCGCGCCGGGCGAGTTGGTGCTGCGCAACGACGCGCCGCATGCCTTCGCGTCGGGCTATCTCGGGATGCCCGAGGCGACGGTGGAGACATGGAAGAACCTGTGGGTCCACACTGGCGATCGCGTGGTGCGGTCGGCTGACGGAAGCTTCCGCTTCGTGGACCGGATCAAGGAAACGATCCGGCGGCGGGGCGAGAACATCTCGTCCTTCGAGGTCGAGGAAGGCGTTCTGAGCCATCCTGCCGTATCCACCGCCGCCGCTTATCCGGTGCAATCCGAGCTGGCCGAGGACGAGGTGATGATCGCCATCGTCCTGAAGGACGGCGCGTCCCTGACGGGCGAAGAGGTGATCCGCCATTGCGAGACCCGGATGCCGTATTTCGCGGTGCCGCGCTTTGTGGATTTCCGGGCCGAGTTGCCGCGAACCGAGAATGGCAAGATCCAGAAGTTCAAGCTTCGCGAAGAAGGCGTGACCGACACCACATGGGACCGCGAGGCGGCCGGAGTGACCGTGAAGCGGTGACGTTGGGCGCGGTGATGCGTGTCGCGGCGGGGGGCGTTGATGGGGTGAAACCCCATCCTACGGTGCGGTTTCATTGCAGGGTGTAGGATGGGGTTTCACCCCATCATGACCAATCCAATCATGTCGAACCCCGACCGCCTCAACTCTTGTGGCGGATGTCCAGCATGATCGAGATCCCGCGCGCGGCGTCGGGTTCCGAGACGTTCTCGAAAATGGAATCGATCCACTGAAGATGCTCGGCGGTCATCTCGTCCATCAGGGCGCGGCCCTTGTCCGAGATGTTCACCACGAAGGCGCGGCGGTCGGTTTCGAGATTGCGGCGCTCGGCCAGTCCCTCGGTCACCAGCCGGTCCACGACGCCGGTTACATTGCCGTTCGACACCACAAGGTGTTGCGAAAGCTCGCTCATCTTCATGCCTTCCGGCGCGGCGTGCAGGGCGGCGAGGACGTCGAAGCGGGGCAGCGTGGTGTCGTACCCGGCCCGCAGCTTCTCGCGCAGGGTGCCTTCGACATAGCGGGTCGCTTTCAGCATCTGCAGCCACAGGCGCAGCCGCTGCCGCGCAAGGTTCTCGTCCGCGATGTCGGTGGCAATCGGCGCGTCCATGAAATCTTTACCCATACCTGATCCTGCCTGATTATTTTGAGTATCAAAATTTGAAGCCGCGCGCAAAGCGTTCTGCGCGCGGCCGCCCTGCCCGGCTCGGAAGGCTGCCGGTCGGGGAACTCGTCTTAAGCGCCCGAGAGTTTACGGGGCTTTCCTTCCGCGTCGACGGCGACCAGCAGCACGTCGGCCGTCATGATCTGACGCACCTGCGTGTCGGGTTCGGCCACCGCCGTTATCGACAGGTTAAAGGAAGTGTTGCCGCGCCGTGTCTCCTCGGCGTGCATCACGAATTCCTCGCCGGCATACAGCGGCGCGTGGAAGGTCAGGTCCTTGATCGACACGATCACCACGTCGCCGCCCGCAAGCTTGCGGCCCGCCAGCCCGGCGGCGTGGTCGATCTGGGCCAGAATCCAGCCTCCGAACACCGCACCGCGCGGCGTGACCTCGCCATAGGGCGCGACGGTGGCGATCACCGGGGCTGCGGCGGAACCGTCAAGCATTCGGGATCACCGCGGTCGCTTCGATCTCGACCTTCGCTTCGTCTTCCATCAGGCCCGCGACCTGCACCACGGCCATCGCCGGGAAGTGCCGACCGATCACGTCCCGATAGGCGGCGCCGAAGCCGCGCAGGTTGTCGAGGTATTCGCGCTTGTCGGTGATGTACCACGTCAGCCGCACAAGATGCTCGGGCCGCGCCCCTGCCGTCGCCAGCACGGCGACGATGTTCTCGAGCGTCTGGCGGAACTGGCCCACCATATCCTCGTGTTCCCATTCCTGCTTGGCGTTCCAGCCGACAAGGCCGCCGGTGAACACCATCCGGCCCTCGGCGAGAACGCCGTTGGCATAGCCCTTGGCAGGAACCCAGCCGTCGGGTTGAAGGAACATATGGGGCGTCAGAACGGTCATGCGGGTGTCTTTCCTGTTTCGGTCTCGGTCAGGTAGCGTTCCATCCGCCGGCGTGCGGTATCCGGCCAGCTTTGCGAACGACCCTTCTTGATGTTTGCGTGTACAAGCGTCGCCTCGCAGGTGAAGCGGGGCTCGTCCTCGCACGAGCAGCGGACGATCAGCGTCGCCGACGACCGGCCCAGACGTTTCACCGTCAGGTCGAAGGTCAGCCACTCTTCCAGCCGCGACGGGTTGTGGAAGCGGACGGAAATGTCGCCCATCGGGGTGCCGTTGCCTTCCAACAGACCCATCGAGGCCCAGCTGTAGCCCAGCCCGTCCGAGAAGAAGCGTTCGACCACGGCCGAGATCATCTCGAAGTAACGCGGGTAGAACACGATCCCGGCGGGGTCGCAGTGGTTGAACTCTACCTGCCGGCGGAGGGTGAAGGTCTGCGTCATGTCTCGCCCCCCGAGACAGAGATCGCCTGCCCCGTCACCATGTCCGACCCCTCGCCACACAGCCACAGGACGGCGCGGGCGACATCCTCGGGCGGCACAAGGCGGTGCATCGGGTTGGTGGCTTCCAGCGAGGCGCGGGCGTCCTCGGGCGAGCGGCCGGTTTTCTCGACGATGTTCGCGATGGATCGCTCGGTCATCTCGGTATCCAGGAAGCCGGGGCAGATCGCGTTGACGGTGACGCCCTTCTTCGCGAATTCCAGCGCGGCGGATTTCACCAGCCCGACGACGCCGTGTTTCGCCGCCGCATAGGGCGCAACATAGGCATAGCCCTTGATCCCGGCGGTCGAGGCGATGGCGATCAGGCGGCCCCACGGCTTGCCCTTCATCGCCTTCGCGCCTTCGCGGAAGGTCAGGAAGGTGCCGGTCAGGTTGACCGACATCATCCGCTCGAACGCGGCAAGTTCCGTTTTCACCAGCGGCGCGCTTTCCGAGGCCCCGGCGTTGGCCACCACGATATCCGGCGCGGCCTTGGCGATGGCGGCAGAGATCTGCGCCTCGTCGGTGATGTCGCAGACGGTGCCGTGGATATTCGGATGCGTCGCCGCGACCGCCTCCAGCGGCTCGGCGCGGCGGCCGCAGATCACCACCTGCGCGCCGGCGTCGGCAAGCATCGTGGCGATGACGGCCCCGACACCAGAGCCGCCACCCGTCACGAAGGCCGTTTTGCCGGCAAGGCTCACTGAGCCATCGCCTTTGCCCGTTCGGCCAGCGTGTTCGCCTGACGGCGGCCGCCTTCATAGGGCGCGGGCCATTCCTGTTCGGTGTCGCCCAGTTCGACCGCCGCGTGCAGCGTCCAGTACGGGTCGGCAAGGTGCGGACGCGCCAGCAGCACAAGGTCGGCACGTCCGGCCATCAGGATCGAGTTCACGTGGTCGGGTTCATAGATATTGCCCGCGACCAGCGTCGGAAGCCCGATTTCCTGCCGCACCTGATCCGCAAACGGAACCTGGAACATGCGGCCATAGATCGGCTGTTCCTTCTTGTCGGTCTGGCCCGAGGACACGTTGATCGCGTCGGCGCCGGCCTCTTTGAGCATCGCCGAGACCTTGACCGCCTCGTCCGGCGTCACGCCCTCGTCGCCCATCCAGTCGTGAGCCGAGATCCGCACGGTCATCGGTTTCTCCGACGGCCACGCGTCGCGCATCGCGGCGAAGACCTCCAGCGGATAGCGCATCCGGTTCTCAAGGCTGCCGCCGTATTCGTCGTCACGCGTGTTGGTGATCGGCGAGATGAAGGACGCCAGCAGATAACCGTGGGCGGCGTGCATTTCGATCATGTCGAAGCCCGCGGCGTCGGCGGCCTTCACCGCGTCGACGAACTGGGTCTTCACCTTGTCCATGTCGGCGCGGTCCATCGCCTTGGGAACGACGTTGCCGTCCATCAGCGGGATCGCCGAGGCCGACAGCAGCGGCCAGTTCTCGCCCTCGGGCAGCGCGTGGTCGATGCCGTCCCACGCCAGCCGGGTCGACCCCTTGCGGCCGGAATGCCCGATCTGGGCGCAGATCTTCGCGGGGGTTTCGGTGTGGACGAAATCGACCAGCCGTTCCCAGACCGGCACCTGCTCGGGGCCGATGCAGGGGCAGCCCGGAGTGATCCGGCCTTCCATAGAGACACAAAGCATCTCGGTGAACACAAGGCCCGCGCCGCCCTTGGCGCGTTCGGCGTAGTGCACGAAATGCCAGTCGGTCGGCATCCCGTCCTTCGCCTTGTACTGCGCCATCGGCGAGACGACGACGCGGTTCACAAGGTCCATCTGGCCCAGCTTGAACGGCGCGAACATCGGGCTGCGGGTGGAATTGCTGCCCGCCTTCTGCTGGAACCATGCCTCTGCCGAGGCAAGCCATTCCGGATCGCGCAGGCGCAGGTTCTCGTGGCTGATCCGTTGCGACCGGGTCAGCAGCGCATAGTTGAACTGCATCATGTCCAGCGACAGGTAGCGTTCGACTTCCTCGAACCACTGGGTCGAGTTCCGTGCGGCAGAGGTCACGCGCAGCACCTGAAGCTTGCGTTCGTCCTGATAGTCCTGCAGCGCCTGACCCAGCGGCTTGTCCGAGTTCAGTTCGTCGGCCAGCGCGATGGCGCTTTCCATGCCCAGCTTGGACCCGGACCCGATCGAGAAATGCGCGGTGGCCGAGGCGTCGCCCAGCAGCACGACGTTGTCGAAATACCAGTTCTCGCAGGTCACGCGGGGGAACCGGATCCAGGCCGAGCCGCGGATGTGGCTGGCGTTCGTCATCAGCTCGTGGCCGCCAAGGTGCGCCGCGAAGATCTTCTCGCACAGCTTGCGCGAGGCGTCCTGATCCAGCGTGTCGAAGCCGAAGGCCTTGTAGGTCTCGGGGCCGCATTCGACGATGAACGTCGCGGTGTCATCGTCGAACTGGTAGGCGTGCGCCCAGATCCAGCCGTGTTCCGTCTTCTCGAAGATGAAGGTGAACGCATCGTCGAACTTCTGGTGCGTGCCGAGCCAGACAAAGTGGTTCTGGCGCATGTCGATCTCGGGCTTGAACTTGTCCTCGAACTGGCTGCGCGTGCGCGAGTTCAGGCCATCGGCGGCGACCAGCAGGTCGTTCGAGGCTTTCAGCTCGTTGATGCGTTCGGGGGTGATTTCCGTCTCGAACTCAAGCGAAACGCCAAGCTGGCGGGCGCGTTCCTGAAGCAGCAGCAGCATTTGCTTGCGGCCGATGCCGCAAAAGCCGTGGCCGCCCGAGGTCATCGACTCTTCGCCCCGCACGACCTTCACGTCGTCCCAATAGGCGAACTTGTCCCGGATCATCTTTTCCGACACGGGGTCGTTGTCGTCGAAGTTCGACATCGTCTCGTCCGACAGCACCACGCCCCAGCCGAACGTGTCGTCGGCACGGTTGCGTTCGTAGACGGTGATGTCGTGAGCGCTGTCGCGCAGCTTCATCGAAATGGCGAAGTACAGACCGGCGGGGCCGCCGCCAAGCACAGCGATTTTCATGACAGATCGTTCCCTGCTTGATTTCCCTCAGAATAGTGAGTCGGATATTTATTTCAAGACTAAAATAAACCGACTGCGTGGGTCGCGGTCCATCGGGTGCCGGCTCGCGAGAGTTAATTTTTCGTTAAAACACGGGGCTGTATGCCCATCTGGCCAAGTTCGCTTGACCGTGGCGCTGCGGTTGTTAAGGTTTAGACATAAAATAAATGGATGCCCAAATCGGCGGCACGCTGCGAATTTGCAGGGCTTGTCGGGGGCGCGCACGGAAGGACAACGGAATGCCCTTTACGATTCAGAAGCCCATGCGCTTCGGCGACTGCGACCTGACCGGGATCGCCTATCACCCCGCTTACCTGTCGATGCTGGTGGACGTGAACGAGGCGATGTTCGCGTCCTTCGGCGTGACGTGGAAAGAGCTGATGTTCGAACGCCATCTCGGGCTGCCGAGCGTGAAGATGAACATCGAGTTCAAGAAGCCCGCCGTCTATGGCGATGTGCTGGAATTCAACGTCCACGTCCGCAAGATCGGCAAGTCGTCGCTGGATCTGTACACGGTGGTGACGGTGGACGGAGAGGTGATCTGGACCATCGAGCAGTTGATCGTGATGACCTCGACCAAGGATCACAAGTCGCACCCCTGGCCGGACGATTGCCGCGCGGGGCTGGAGAAGTACCTGCACCCGGAGATGGTGGCGGGGTGAGATGTTGGATGGGATGGGGAGGAACCCCATCCTACGTGGGGTGTGGTGTGGTTGATTGGATGGGGTGGAACCCCATCCTACGTGGGTTGAGATGTGGCTGATTGGATGGGGTTTCACCCCATCTACACCGGTTGGATCGACCCGCGATCGTAGGATGGGGTTTTACCCCATCACCCCCGCGACAAATTCATCCCACACCAGAATGTAGGATGGGGTTCCACCCCATCCCAACACCACCCGGATCACAAAATACCGGTCTCGGTCGCAACCCGCCGATACGCCGCGCCGCCGGTGAACCCGCCGTCGATCACGAAATCCTCGCCCGTGATGAAGGCCGATCCCTCACCCGCGAGGAACAACACCAACTGCGCCACCTCTTCCGCTTCGCCCGGCCGCTGCATCGGCGTCATGCCGATCATCGGACCAAGGTGCGGCGAGTTGCGGTTCAGGTCGGTGACGATCAGGCCGGGGCAGATCGCATTCACCCGGATTCCGGCTTCGGCGAATTCCATCGCCGCTGACCGGGTCAACCCGCGCAACGCCCATTTCGATGAAGTATAGGCCGGGTCGTAATGCCCCGAGAAACCGCTGTTCGACGAGATGTTCACGATCGAGCCGCCACCGGTTTCCGCCATCAAAGGCGCACACAGCTTGACGCCGATGAAAGCGCCGGTCGCGTTCACGTCCAGCACCTTGCGCCATTCCTCGACCGACATATCGGCGATGATCTTGCGGTTGATGATGCCCGCGTTGTTGACCAGCACGTCCAGCCGCCCGGTCCAGTCGCGCACCACCTCCAGCGCCTCGGCCCAGCCGGCTTCGGAGGTGACGTCGAGCTTGAGGAACCGCACGTCGCGCCCTTCGCCGGTCAGGCGGGCGGCCAGCGCCTCGCCTTCCTCGACCAGCACGTCGCAAATCAGCACCGACGCCCCGGCGCCGGCCAGAAGCTCGGCCTCGACCGCCCCCTGCCCGCGCGCAGCGCCGGTGACGATGGCGGTTTTGCCCGACAAGTCGGTCAGCGCGCCCTTCAGCTTGTCGACGTCCATGCTCATGCCTGCACCATCCGCTGTTTCTGTTCGCCAAGACCGGCGGCCCCCAGCGTAACGATCTGGCCTTCCTTCAGGAAGGTCGGCGGCGTCATCCCAAGCCCGACGCCCGGAGGCGTGCCGGTCGCGATGATGTCGCCGGGTTCCAGCGTCATGAACTGGCTGATGTAATGCACCAGGTGTGCGACGCCGAAGATCATCGTCCTGGTGTTGCCGGTCTGGCGGCGCTCACCGTCCACATCCAGCCACAGGTCGATGTCCTGCACGTCGGCGATCTCGTCCTTCGTCACCATCCACGGACCGACCGGACCGAAGGTGTCATGGCTTTTGCCCTTCACCCACTGGCCACCGCGTTCCGACTGGAACCGGCGTTCGGACACGTCATTGACCAGCGCATAGCCCGCGACATGGTCCAAAGCGTCCGCTTCAGAGACGTATTTCGCGCGGCTGCCGATCACCACGCCCAGTTCGATCTCCCAGTCGGTGCGGTCGGAACCGCGCGGGATCTCGACATCGTCATAGGGTCCACACAGCGCGGTGGTCGCCTTCGAGAACAGCACCGGCTCTGCCGGCGGCTCCTTGCCCGTCTCGCGGGCGTGGTCGGCATAGTTCAGGCCGACGCACAGGAACTTGCCCGGACGTGCGATGGCGGACCCGATGCGCGGGCTGCCCTCGACCACCGGCAGCGAGGCCGGGTCCAAGGCGGCAAGCCGCGCAAGGCTGTCGGGCGACAGCGCGGCGCCGTCGATATCGGACACCACGCCCGACAGGTCACGGATCGCGCCGTCGGCGCCAAGCAGGCCCGGACGCTCTGCGCCGGGCGCGCCGTAGCGAAGAAGCTTCATTCGTCTTTCCTTTCCGGATCAGGCGCGGCGGTAGCCTTCAAGCGCCTCGTCCGGCACGTCTTCGAGGTTGGTCACCAGGTTGTCCGGGGTGCGGCAGGTCAGCCAGACGAGTTCCTCGGTGGTGCTCATGTTCACTTCGACATGCGGCATGAAGGGCGGCACGAAGACGAAGTCGCCGTCGTACATGTCCACGTATTCCTTGTAGCCCTCGCCGAAGTAGATGCGGCCGTGGCCCTTCAGGACGTAGCCGCCGGTCTCGGCGTGCTCGTGGTGGTGCGGCGGCGAGCGGTGGCCCGGCTCGTTGGTCACACGGCCGAACCAGATCTTCGTCGCGGGCGTGTGCTGCGGGCTGACGCCGGACTTGCGGACGCACTCGCCGGACTGCAGCGTGGTCTCGTCCAGATCGCCCGAGCGGGTGACGACGGGTACAACTTTATCGGTCATGTGGATGCCTCCCTTTCACACCGATGCGGCAGGTCCGCCGCGGTCACGTCAACCCTCGCACCATTTATTTTAACCTTCAATCGTTTTCTCCAGAACGCGACGATCTGGCCGATTCCTCCGCAGCGCGGAAATTTTTCTGCGGATGCATCATTTCGCAGCACATCAATCCGGATTCGCCACGTTTCATGCGCCTAAAACTTACTCATCCGGAAAAGATCACAGGGCGACGCCCCCGAAAAAGAACGAAAAATGCCGTTCGAGAAACTTTGCCCTTGAAGAAAAATAATACATGCTTTTGCATATACCTCGGAACAACACCCTCCGGAAAGATCACAGGGAGCCAACACATGACCACTCAGGACACACTCGCCACCCTCGCGACCGGCCTGCTGGACGGGTCGATCAAGGTGATCGACTGTACCGCACCGCTCGGCCCCGACACGCCGCTGCTGAAACTGCCCGACGAAATCGCTGACCAGACGCCGCCGATCGAGATCCACAAGATCTCGGAATACGGCGACCGCGGTCCGTGGTGGGCGTGGAACTGGCTGAAGCTGGGCGAACACTCGGGCACGCACTATGACGCGCCGCACCACTGGATCACCGGCAAGGACTTCCCGGACGGTTCGGTCGACACCATCGACCCGCAGAACTTCGTCGCCCCGGCCAACGTTCTCGACTTCTCGAAAGAGGCCGCCGAAGACCCCGGCTTCCTGCTCACCGTCGAGCACATCAAGGCATGGGAAGCCGAGCATGGCGAGATCAAGGAAGGCGAATGGGTCCTGTTCCGCACCGACTGGGACAAGTTCAACACCGATGAAGACGCCTTCCTGAACGACAAGGGCGAGGGCCCCGTCACCCCCGGCCCGACCGCCGAGGCGATCATCTACCTGATGGAAGAGAAGAAGGCCCTTGGCTGGGGGTCGCAGTGCATCGGCACCGATGCAGGCGCCGCCGGCGGGTTCGAGATCCCCTTCCCCGCCCACAACCTGCTTCACAAGCACAACAAGTACGGTCTCGCCTCGCTGGCCAACCTCGACAAGCTGCCGCCGAAGGGCGCCGTTTTCGTCACCGCGCCGCTGAAGATCGTCAAGGGCACCGGCTCGCCGATCCGCGCGCTGGCGCTGGTCGCAGGCTGATCCGGGCTTAGGGAGCGCATCGGAATGGCCGAGACCACCGCAGACGTCGCGATCATCGGTTCGGGCGTGAACGCCCTTGCCGCTGGCGCCATGCTGGCCCGTTCGGGCAAGCGGGTCGCCGTGTTCGAACGCGAGGATGTGGCGGGCGGCTGCATGCGCTCTGAAGAACTGGCCGAGGGGGTCACCTACGATCCCCTCGCCACCACTTTCGTTTTGTGGGTCACGGGGGCCGCCCATGGCGCGCTGGCTGCGGACCTTGCAAAACATGGCGTGGAATTCTGCGCCACCGACACGCCCACCGGCGTGCTCCTGCCCGACGGACGGGCGATGACATATACCACCGACCGCGCCACCAACGTCGCGGCCTTCGACGCGGATCACACGGGCGACGGCGCGCAGCTGGCCGCCGATCTCGATGCCTTCGGGGCGGATGCGGGGCTGCTGTTCGGGCTGATGGGCGGCGATCCGTGGTCGAAATCCACCACCAGGCTGCTGGCGGGCGAGGCATGGCGGCGCAAGCCGCGCGGGCTGGCCGCCACGCTGGGCGGCGCGCTGACCTCGATGCGGGGCTGGCTTGAGACATCCTTTCAGGGCGAACTGTCCCGCGCGATCTGGGCGCCGTGGTGCCTGCACGCCGGACTTGGTCCCGAAGCCGCCTTTTCGGGACAGATGGGGCAAGTGATCGGCTTCGCGCTAGAGGCCGCGTCGGCCCCGGTCGTGAAGGGCGGCGCCGCGAACATGGTGCGCGGCCTGATCGCCATCATCGAGGAACACGGCGGCACCGTGCGCACCGGCGCCGAGGTGTCCGAGGTCATGATCTCCGCCGGCCGCACCAAGGGCGTGCGGCTTGCAAACGGCGACACCGTCATCGCGGGCACCGTGCTGGCCAGCACCACGCCGAACGCGCTGTACGGCACACTCGCGCCGCAGCCGGAACGCAGGGACGACCTGCGCAAGTACAAGTACGGCAAGGGCAACTTCCAGCTGCATTACCTGCTGGACGGCGACGTCGCGTGGAACACGCCGGGGCTGGAGAAGGTCCAGCTTCTGCACCTGACCCCCGGCCTCGACGGCGTGTCGAAAGCCGGCAACGAGGCCGAGCGCGGGATGCTGCCCGAGGTGCCAACGATCTGCGTCGGCCAGCCCTGCGCCGCCGATCCCAGCCGTGCGCCCGAGGGCAAGACGGTCCTGTGGCTGCAGATGCCCGAAGCCCCGCGCCACGTGAAAGGCGACGCCGCAGGCGAAATCGACGTGCCCGCCGACGGCCAGTGGACCGAGGCGCTGCGCGAGGCCTATGCCGACCGGATCGAGGCGATCCTCGCCAGCCACATCGACGGCTTCCGCGACAAGGTGATCACCCGCCGCGCGATCTCTCCCGCCGATCTGGAAGGCTACAACGCCAACCTCGTCGGCGGCGATCCCTATGGCGGCGCCTGCACGCTGGACCAGTTCTTCCTGTTCCGGCCCTTCACCGACACCAAGCGGCACGACACCGGCATCAAGGGCCTGTACCACATCGGCGCCTCGACCCATCCGGGGCCGGGACTGTCGGGCGGCTCGGGCTTTCTTGTGGCGAAGGAACTGGGGGCATGACCGCCACCGCGCCCACGCCAGCCACGCCGCCGCGGCCCGCGGTGATGCAGGACGACCTAGAGGCGTTCACCCCCTACCTGATGAACCGCATCATGGCGCGGTACAATCGCGGGGTGGAAACCGCGCTGAAAGAACTGGGCGTCAGCGTCGCCCAGATGCGCGCGCTGGCGGTGCTGGCCGAAAGCGGCCCGCGCACCGTGAACGAACTGTCGGTGCTGACCGTCATCAAGCAATCCACCCTGTCCCGCACGCTGGACACGATGGAGGCCGCCGGGCTGATCCGGCGCGAGGCGCAGAACGGCGACAGCCGCTATCGCCGGATCGTCATGACCGACGCCGGCAAACAGACCTACAGGTCCGCGTGGCCCGCCATGCTGGGGATGCGCGACACGATGCTTGCCGCGCTGTCCGGCGAGGAACGGGCGACCTTCAACGACCTGCTTCTGCGGATCTTCTACGACATCCGCCACCACGAATACTGACCCCCGACCCGCGCAAAACGGGCCGCAAGATACCTCAGGGAGACAACCCATGGCCGAAAGATCGTTCGCCAAGGAAGTCCAGAAACTCAAACAGGGTGAGGGCGAGACCTTCACCGGCGAGGGCATCCTTGCCATCACCAAGGCGCTGCTGGAAAACGGCGTCGGATATGTCGGCGGCTATCAGGGCTCGCCGATCTCGCACCTGATGGACGTTCTGGCCGACGCGCAAGAGATCCTTGGCGAGCTGGGCGTGCATTTCGAGGCGTCCGCCTCCGAGGCCACCGCCACCGCAATGCTGGCCGCCTCGGTCCACTACCCGATCCGCGGCGCGGTCACCTACAAGTCGGTCGTCGGCACCAACGTGGCGTCGGACGCGCTGTCGAACCTCGCCTCGGGCGGGGTCACGGGCGGCGCGCTGATCATCGTGGGCGAGGATTACGGCGAAGGGTCCTCGATCATGCAGGAACGCACCTACGCCTTCGCGATGAAAAGCCAGGTCTGGATGCTGGACCCGCGCCCGAACCTGCCGTCGATCGTCGACGCGGTGGGCAAGGGCTTCGAGATGTCGGAAATCTCGAACACGCCTGTCATGCTTCAGGTCGGCATCCGGTCGTGCCACGTTCACGGTCACTTCACCGCCTCGGACAACAAGCGCCCGGCGATGACGGTGACCGACGCGCTGGAGAACCCGCGCCGCAAGCTCGACCGCATCGTGCTGCCGCCGGCCACCTACCTTCACGAGGCCGAGAAGCTGACAAAGCGGAAGCCCGCGGCCGAGAAGTTCATCGTCGATCAGGGCATCAACGAACGCTTCGGCAACCCCGCCGGCAAGGTCGGCCTGATCGTTCAGGGCGGCACCTACAACACGGTGATCCGCGCGCTGAACCGTCTGGATCTCGCCGACATCTACGGCGACACCGACATCGACATGCTGGTGCTGAACTGCGTCTATCCGCTGGTCGATAGCCAGATCCTCGACTTCTGCGAAGGCAAGGACGCCGTCCTGATCGTCGAGGAAGGCCACCCCAACTACATCGAACAGCAGATCGCCCACATGCTGTACAAGCAGGGCAAGGCGGTGAAGCTGGAAGGCAAGGGCATGCTGCCGATGGGCGGCGAGTACACCGGGCAGGTGATGGTCGACGGCCTTGGCGCCTTCTTCGCCGAACACGCCGCGGACCTGCTGCCGGTGGCGAAGGTCGCCACCAACGAGGAACCCGTCGCGATCCCCGACCTGTCCAAGACCCTGCCCGCGCGCCCGCCCGGGTTCTGCACCGGCTGCCCGGAACGTCCGATCTTCGCGGCGACCAAGCTGGTCGAGGAAGAACTGGGCGAACACCACATCTCGTCCGACATCGGCTGTCACCTGTTCTCGATCATGCCGCCGTTCGACCTTGGCGCGACGACGATGGGCTATGGCCTTGGCCCCGCCTCGGCCGCGGCGTTCCACAACGAGAACAAGGGCGGCCGCCGCTCGATCTCGTTCGTCGGCGACGGCGGGTTCTGGCACAACGGCCTGACCTCGTCGGTCGGCAACGCGGTGTTCAACAAGTCGGACAACGTGATCGTCATCGTCGACAACTTCTATTCCGCCGCCACCGGCGGGCAGGACATCCTGTCGTCGCGCGCCGACAACAAGACCAAGCAGACCCAGAACTCGATCGTCACCGCCGTGAAGGGCATGGGCGTCAAATGGGTCCGCCAGATCGACCGCACCTACGACGTGACCAAGGTGCGCGACACGCTGAAAGAGGCCCTGACCACCGAGGAGGAAGGCCCCAAGGTCATCGTCGCCTCGTCCGAGTGCATGCTGAACAAGCAGCGCCGGGTGAAGCCCGAGATGGCCAAGGCCGCGAAGGACGGCAAGCGCGTGGTGCGCCCGCGCTTCGGAGTGGACGAGGACGTGTGCACCGGCGACCACGCCTGCATGCGGCTGTCGGGCTGCCCGTCGCTGTCGGTGAAGGACACCGGCGATCCGTTGCGCGACGATCCGGTCGCCGCCATCGACCAGACCTGCGTCGGCTGCGGCAACTGCGGCGAGGTGGCGGATGCCGCCGTGCTGTGCCCGTCGTTCTATCAGGCGGAAATCGTCTCTAACCCGTCCGACGCCGAGAAACGCCGCGCCTCGCGGTCGCGCCGGATCATCTCGTGGCTGCAAACCCGCCGCGACGCCAAGCGCATCGCCTTCGCCTGAGGTCAAACCCATGAACATGCAAGCCAAACCGATCATCGCACGCCGTTCTCCGGGCCCCGACGGGGAAAAGATCATCACGCTGGCGGCGCTGGCCGTCGGCGGTCAGGGCGGCGGGGTCCTGACCAACTGGATCGTCGCCGTGGCCGAGGCCAACGGCTATCGCGCGCAGTCCACGTCTGTAGCGGGCGTCGCGCAACGGACCGGCGCCACGATCTATTACGTCGAGATGTGCCGCGACACCGGCCGGATGCCGGTCTTCGCGCTGTCGCCGGCCATCGGTGACGTCGACATCATGATCGCGTCCGAACTGATGGAGGGCGGACGCGCCATCATGCGCGGTTTCGTGACTCCGGGCCGGACCACGATGATCGCCTCGACCCACCGCATCCCGGCGGTGTCCGAGAAGGTCGTCCCCGGCGACGGCCGCGCCAACGGCCCCGAGGTGATCGAGGCGATGGGCATCGCCGCCGACCACGTCGTTGCCTTCGACATGGAGACGATCGCGAAACAGGCGGGCTCGGTCATCTCGTCCTCGCTTCTGGGCGGTCTGGCCGGGTCGGGCGCCCTGCCCTTCCCGAAGGAAAGCTATGAAGAAGTCATCCGCGCCTCGGGCCGGGGCGTCGACGCCTCGCTGCGGGCCTTCAACGACGCCTACGACGTGGCGCAGGGCAAGAAGCCCGCACCGGTGATCGAGGAAAAGCCCGTCGCGCCGGTCCCGGTGCTGCACGTCCCCGAGAAGCTGAAAGCCAAATGGGCCGCGCTGGAATCCCGCCTGACCGCCTTGCCGGCCGAGGTGCAAGAGATGGCGGGGCTGGGTCTGAAGAAGGTCGTCGACTATCAGGACGTCGCCTATGGCGCGCAGTATCTCGACATGGTCGAGAAGGTCGTCGCGCAGGATGAAGCCCCCTTCGACATGAGCGTCAACGCTGCCAAGTACTGCGCCCGCGCGCTGTGCTACGACGACATTCCCCGCGTCGCCGACATCAAGACCCGCGCCTCGCGCTATGAGCGCGTGAAGGGCGAGGTGGTGGTGAAGGACGATCAGGTCCTGATGCTGACCGAGTATTTCCACCCCCGGTTCGAGGAATTTTCGACCACCCTGCCCCGTGGCCTTGGCCGTTGGGTGCAAAAGCGCAAGGGCTTCGAGGCGTGGTACGAAAAGCGGTTCGACAAGGGCCGCCGCATCCGCACCGACAGCGTTCCGGGCTTCCTGTCGCTGTGGGTCATGTCCTCGCTGCGGCCGATCCGCCGCCGCCTGCTGCGCCACGAATCCGAGATGGCGCATGTGGATGCGTGGTTCGCCACGGTGCTGGACGTCGCGAAGACCGACCGCAAGCTGGCCGCCGAGGTGCTGGCCAACTACCGCCTGATCAAGGGCTACTCCGACACCCACGCCCGCGGCCTGTCCAAGTTCGCCAAGGTGATGGGCGCGCTGGACATGCTGAAGGGCCGCGACGATGCCGCCGACTGGATGCGCCGCCTGCGCACCGCCGCGCTGGACGACGTGAAGGGCGAGAAACTGGACGGCGCGCTGGAAACCGTGCGCAGCTTCGCCGCATGAGCGGTCCGGTTCTGATCATCGGCGCGGGGATCAACGGCCTTGTCGCCGCCGCCGACCTTGCCACGCGCGGCTTCAAGGTGCGGGTGCTGGAACAGGGCCCGACCCCCGGCGGCGCGGTCCGGACAGAGGAACTGACGCTGCCCGGCTTCCGTCACGATGTGGCGGCGATGAACCTGTCGATGTTCGCAGGCTCTGCCTTCATGGCGAAGCACGGGGCCGAGATGGTCGAGCACGGGATGGAGTTCGTCCCGATCCCCCGCCCCTTCGCACAGGCGATGGAGCCGGGCGATTACCTTGGCGTTTCGACCGACGTGGACGAGACGCTGGCGACCTTCGCGTCCGACGCCGACAAGAAGGCGTGGCGCGACCTGATGGCCGAGTTCCCGGAACGCGCGGGCATCGTCGGCGGTCTGCTGGGCACGCCGATGCGGCGCGGTCCGCTGGCAAAGTTCCTGTGGAAAACGTGGCGCGCGCAGGGCACCGCCAAGTCGCTGGACGTGGCGCGATTCCTGATGACCTCGCCCCGGACATGGCTGGAAGAAACCTTCGAGGACCCCCGCCTGCGCACCGCGCTGTCGACATGGGGGATGCACCTCGACTTCGCGCCCGACATCGCCGGTGGCGCGATCTTCCCCTACCTCGAGGCGATGGCCGGTCAGGCGATGGGCATGGTCATCGGCAAGGGCGGCGCCGACGTGGCGACGCGCGCGCTGGTGAAGATGATCGAGGCGCGCGGCGGGTTGGTCGAGTGCGACACCGAAGTGACCGAGATCCTGCACGACAAGGGCTCGGTGATCGGCGTCGTCGCGAACGGCGCCCGCATTCCCGGCTCTGCCGTTCTGGCGGGGCTGGCGCCGAAACACCTGATGCGGCTGATCGGCGGCACCTCGGGCGATGCGCGGTTCGACCGGGGCATGGCAAAGTTCCAGCACGCCCCCGGCACCATGATGCTGCACCTCGCGCTGGATCGTCCGGTGCCGTGGACCGCCGAGAAGCTTGGCGAATTCGCCTATGTCCACGTGGGCCGCTCGATCGACACCGCCGCCCGCACCTATGCGCAGGCGAAGGCCGGTCTGCTGCCCGACACGCCGATTCTGGTGGTGGGACAACCGACGCTGTTCGACCCCTCCCGCGCGCCCGAGGGCAAGCACGTCCTGTGGGTGCAGGCCCGTGTCGTGCCCGCCGGGATCACCGGCGACGCCAAGGGGCAGATCGCCGCGACCGACTGGGACGCCGCGAAGGCCCCGATGACCGAGCGTGTCCTTGACCTGATCGAGGAACAGGCGCCCGGCTTCCGCCAGACCATCCTTGGGCAGACGACGGTGTCGCCCCTGGACCTCGAAGCCGGGAACCCGAACCTTGTCGGCGGCGACCAGATCTGCGGCTCGCATCACCTGACCCAGAACTTCCTG
>NZ_JBNAGE010000007.1:0-121043 GCF_049801035.1 Psychromarinibacter sp. S121 | reverse complement strand
TGTAGAGGCGCAGCCGGGTGACCTCGGGTCCGCTGTAGGTTCGGAACTTGCTGGCGCAACCGGATAGAAAAGCGACAAGCCCTCCGAACAATACGACGCGGCGCGGAATATGGATCTTCATCACTGCTCTATGCCTCGTGAGCGAGGTCTCGTATGGGGCAAACGCTACCCTGCGGGTGGTGGCGGTTCAATGCCCGTGTGCGAGCGCGCCTCTTGCCATCTGCTCACCAATCGGCTCGCCGCCGGATGGCGATACATTGGACTTGTGGCCATTCAGTAGTCTCAACGCATTCGCAACCACCAGCAGCGAGACGCCGACATCCGCGGCAATCGCGCCCCACATCGATGCCATCCCGAATGCCGTCGCGACGACGAAGACGGCTTTCGTCGCCAGTGAAACGCCGATGTTCTGGTGGATGATCGACATGGCGCGGCGTGAATGACCGATGAGCCAAGGCACCTTGCCAATGTCGTCAGTCATAAGGGCGATGTCGGCCGTCTCGATGGCCGCGTCGGACCCGACGGCGCCCATGGCGATGGCATAGTGCGCCCGCGCCATGGCCGGGGCGTCGTTCACCCCATCGCCAATCATCGCAACTAGGTCGTGGCTTTCGACCAGTTCCTCGATTGCCGTCACCTTGTCCTCGGGCAAGAGTTCGGCACGCACCTCGTCGATGCCGACCTCCGCCGCAACGGCGCGCGCGGTACGCTCATTGTCGCCGGTCAGCATGACGATGGTCTTCACGCCCTGCGCATGTAGTCGCGCGACGACACCCTTGGCGTCCGGGCGGATCCGGTCGCGCAGTTCCAGAATCCCGGTCACGCCGGTCTCGTCACCGACGGCTACAAGCGTACTGCCGGCCCCCTCGATCCGGTCACGGAGGTCCGCCGGAATGGCGCTGCCGAACCCTTTCTCTTCGGCGAACCGGTCGGAGCCAAGCCAGACTTTTCGGCCCCCTGCCCGTCCTTCCAGCCCTCGTCCCGGCACGGTGCGTGTATCCTCCGCCGCTGGAACCTCGATGCCGTCTGCCGCGGCCCGCGCAAGAACGGCACGCGCCAGCGGATGCGATGACCGCGCTTCGAGTGCGGCCGCCAGCGTCATCAGATCGCGCGCCGAGGCGCCGCCGAGCGGATGGACAGCGGCCACCTCGGGCTCACCCAAGGTGATGGTTCCGGTCTTGTCCATCGCCAGAGCCGTCGTCCGGCCCGGGGCTTCGACATAGGCGCCACCCTTGATGAGAACCCCCGCCCGCGCCGAGGCCGTCAGCGCGGCCACGATGGAGACCGGCGTCGAGATGACCAGCGCACAGGGACAGGCGATCACGAGAAGAACGAGCGCGTTGTAAAACCAGTAGTCCCAGGCTCCACCGAAGACGAGCGGCGGCACCAGCGCAATGGCGACGGCCAGCGCCATGACGATGGGCGTGTAGATGCGCGCGAACTTCGCGACCCACTGCTCCACGGGCGCGCGGCGGGCGTGAGCGTCCCCCACCATGCGGATGATCTTGGCGAGCACCGTGTCGGATGCCGCTTTGGTCGCGCGCACGGTCAAAGTCCCTTCGCCGTTGATCGTGCCCGCGTAAACCTCGTCGCCTGGCTCCTTCGGCACCAGCGCACTTTCGCCGGTGATCGGCGCCTGATCGACGGCCCCTGCCCCATCTACAACTTCACCATCCAGCGGGATGCGGTCGCCGCCGCGCACCACGAACCGTGCATTGATGGCAACAGCGGAAGCCGGCACGTCTGCTTCAGAACCGTCATCATAGAGAACCCTTGCCGTCGGCGGCGCCAGGTCAAGCAACGCTGAAACCGCGTTCCGCGCGCGCCCGACGCTCCAGCTTTCGAGGTAGAGCGACAGCGAGAAGAAGAAGGCCACCGTCGCCGCCTCGAAGAACTCGCCGAGGCCGATGGCCCCCGCCACCGCGACCACCATCAGCAAGTTCATATCGGGCGACAGACGCCGCGCGGAGGACCAAGCCTTCGGGGCCACGAGCCAGACACCGAACAGGATCGCGGCAGCGAAGAGCACGGCCTCCGCCAGCGGCATGGGGAACTCGCCGTGACCCGCGAACAGGCCGAGGGCCCCGCCCATGCCGGTCTCGACGATGTGCCAGAGAAAGCCGGCCGCCCAGAAGCCGCCACTCAGCGCCGTGAACAGCCGCTGCCGGGCGAGATGGGCCGCCTGATCTTCCGATGCGGTTCCCGCATCCCAGCGCTTCGCACTCATGCCGGTGGTCGCAACCAGTTGCGCCACCTCGTCGTCAGTTACACGGTCCGCGCTGTCCAGAATGGTCATCCGCCCGTTGATGACGTCGAAGGCCAAATGCTCTGCTCCGCCGACCTTCGGACCGACGACCTTGTTCAGGATCGCCACTTCTTCGGCGCAGTCGAGCCCGGAGACCTGGAAGCTCCGCCCGACAGATGGCGCAGGCGTCGTGGGAGAGACGTTGCCGCATGGTCGATCGCTCCCGCAGCAACTGTTGCCGTTCTCTTGCGAGGCGTGAGAATGATCTCGGCGGTTGGTATCAGCAGACATGAACGGACCTCTAGAGTCGGGTTGTTCAGGACAACATAGTTCCTACAGTACCTAGAGGTTCAAGAACATTAATTGATGGTTCTCCAGATCGCTTTCTTGCTATGTGTCGTCGGAAAGAGGCTGGCCATCTGTTGCTGCCAGACCGACAAAAGAGGAAGGAAATTTAATGCGGCCGGTACTATCAAAGCAAAACGTGACGATCGGAACCACACTGTTGTTCACCGCAGGGTGTGCCATCCCTCCAAGCAGCGGGAGCGACGCGGCGAACGCTATCGGCAATATTCCCGATCGCGTCGTGGCAATGGCGGCGCCCGACCAAGATATTTCCACCGCGCGCCTTGTGCCGGACGACGGCTGTTACTGGTACGAGCACAGCGGGCCGGTTGAGACGACCTTGGTTCCGCTACGCACGCCTAACGGCAGTCGGATCTGCACCGCGCGGGAAAGCTGAGCCTCTCGACAGACCGTCGAACCGCCCGCCAAGCCCGCGCGCGTCTAGCTGCGGGCGGTGACGCTGTCCTCGGCCGAATAAAGATACGCTGTCGATCCGAGTTCGACGTTTGGGTAAAGGTCATTGATGTGCGCCATAACCATGCGTACGCAACCGGAGCTTGCACGACCGCCAATGCTGCTCGGATGCGGAGAACCGTGTATCCGCAAATAGGTGTCGCGATCACCGACGTACAGGTAAAGCGCTCGAGACCCGAGCGCATTCTCCGGTCCAGGCTCCATGCCGTCGGCGATGTCCGCGTAGAGTTCGGGATCGCGGTCGATCATGTTCTGCGTCGGTTGCCAGTGCGGCCACTTGACCTTGCGCTTGATCGTATATGTGCCCGGCTCGTATAAATTGCCACGCGCGATCGCCACACCATAGCGCATCGCAGTGCCACCTTCCTCGATGTGATAGAGATAGCGCGCCACCGCATCCACATGGATGTCTCCAGGGACGAGGCCCGCATTGGCGGCGACACGTTGCGGAAGAAAGCGCGGATGCAGACCCCAGGGATTGGACGTGGCAGGATCGTAGCCCGGCGGCGTGACTTGCGCGTCCCATGCGGCCTTTTGCGCTTCCGTGGGCCAAGAGTCGGCGAATGCCGGGCTGGCCAGCGATGCCGAGAACAGCGCGGTGGTCGATTGAATGAAATGCCTTCTCGTCAACATGTTAGACGTCTCCTTCGTAATTGTATGGCGGGCCGCGCAATTTCCCGGATACATTGTTGCCAGCCCGAGAGGGTTTGAGGTTGCGTTGGCAGTTTGCCCGCGGCACTGACGCTCTGTAGAGGGCTAACGTCTAAAGCCACTAGAGGTTCAAGGAAAACTTTCGTGACCTGACAAAACAGCTCCGCAACGCTTATCCGATACGTCCCAGAACTGGAAACGCTTTAGGTAACCGAGGAAATTTATCGTAGGGGCAACCCGCATCACCGCATTGAAACGCACCGTTTTCGAGCAGTCCAATAACGGCTCTGTGTGATTCCGTTGGCCGACAGGCGGTCGTGGCCCCGACACCGACCATTTCGGTCCTCTCGCCGCGGTTCTACCCGCTCGGCTGTCTTGCTGCCCGGCATCAGTGGTCATGCGCAACTTCCTGCGGCGCCAGCCACCGAGACAAGTACATCCGCTCGAAGACGAAAACAGCCAAGATGCCGCCAAGAGCATAGAGCACAATCAGCGGATCGCTCCGAAGTTTCATCACGGTGAAGGCAACCAGTACTATGGCGTCGAACGCTAGAGCCGAAAGCAGTACCAAGCCGGACGCCCCGATCTCTTCACGCCGATAGCGATAGACGCCCCAATGCACGGCCATGTCCATGACAAGATAGAAAAAGGCGCCGAGCGAGGCGATCCGGCCGAGGTCGAAGAACACGGCAAGCGTCGAAGCGATGACAACGGTGTAGACGAGCGTGTGCCGTTGGACCGGTCCCGACATGCCGAAATGCCGATGCGGGATCATCTTCATGTCCGTCAACATCGCAAGCATCCGCGATACGGCGAAGACACTGGCCAGCACGCCCGAAGCCGTGGCCACCGCCGCAAGGATCACGGTCAGGAAGAAGCCGGTCTGCCCCAGGGCAGGTTCGGCGGCTTCGGCGAGCGAATAATCCCGCGCGGCGACGATCTCGTCAATGGTCAAGCTCGAGCCGACACCGAAGGCAACCAACAGGTAGACGGCCACGCAGATACTGATGGAGATCACGATGGCGCGGCCCACGTTGCGGTTAGGCTGGGTGATCTCGGAGCCGCTGTTTGTGATAGTGGTGAAACCCTTGAAGGCCAGTATTGCAAAGGCCACCGAGGCGACGAAACCCATGACGCCATAGTCCTGCGCGCTATCGGACGCGGCGGCGAACTGGAAGCCGCTCGACCAGAGCGCGGCGATTCCAAACAATCCAATGCCTCCGATCTTGATGGCCGCCATGACCAGAGAGAACACGCCGACCGACCGATTGCCGGCGATGTTCACCAGAAACGCGAAGAGGATAACGCCCACGGCAAGGATCGGCACCATTGGCCCGCCCTCGATCTCGAAGGCACGCAGAACATAGGTTGCGAAGGTCCGTGCCACCAGACTTTCGGCGATGACCATGCTGAGGGCCATCAGCAGGGCCGCCCCCGCCGCGACCGCACCGGGGCCATAGCACTTTTTCAGGATCATGGCGATCCCGCCCGAAGACGGCCATCTGTTCGACATCCGGATGTAGCTGTAGGCGCTGAACCCGGTCACGATTGCGCCGGCGATGAAGGCGAGCGGGAATAGGGGCCCGGCAAACTGCGCGATCTGCCCCGTCAATGCGAAGATGCCCGCGCCGATCATCACGCCCGTTCCCATCGCGACGGCGCCGCCCAGGCTGATCGACCCTTGGCGGTAGCTGCCGCTTCTATCTTCCTGTTGCATTCTCACCTGCCGTTGTTCTCTCATCTTCGTCCAATCCTGGGCCGGCATGCCATCTGAAGTCGCAGTGGTCGTGGCCGCCGGCAATCGTCTTAGGCCGTACCAGTCGCCCGCCCCATTTCTCGGCCACCGGATAATCGAGGGCGCACCATGTGGCTGTGCAGAGCACTGCGGACTCATGGCCCGCAAAGAACTCCGCCACCGGGCATCTCGTGCAGTCGAAGGCCACGACGCCTGCACCCGCTTCCACATCCCGCCAGCCATATCCCGGCGGCCCGAAGGGAAACCTGCGGAATACGTCGGTGGCGATGCGCAGCCGCTTGACCGGATCGGCGGTGATGGTCCGGGCAAATTCGAACGGCGGATCGGCCATGCGGTTGTAGATATCCCAGCCAATCGCGTGAATGAGTTCGTGGCTCTCCGCCTCCGACCGGCCCTTTGCAAGAAGCGTTCGGTGCAGAGCCAGTGTCAGCACCGCAAGATGCGTGGTAATAATCGCGCCCGTATTGGATTCGAGCGGAAGATCGCGGTCCAGCAGGTCATAGGCCACCCAGGTCTCGGCAAGGATCGCGTCAGTCTCCTTGCCCAGATGTGGCAGGGCGAAACGGCGCAACAGCATTGACAGCGTGCTGCGGCCGATGGATTCGCCGCCCGGAACGACGGCCTCCAGCATTCCTCGCACCATCTTTTGCGTCGCGGTGCGGTCCCAGATATCGTCGATTGCCTCGGCGGGCGGCAGTGTTCCTGTCAGCAGGAACTCAGGCAGCATTTGCGTGATCCGCCCCAGCGGATCGCTTTCCGCCAGCCGCGCTGTGAGCTCGCGCGCGATAGCGGGCCGCGACAGGTCGTCGAACCGTGCCTCTGGCGCCAGCACGAACAGCAGCGCTTCGGCGGTCGTCAGCGCCTTGGCATGGATCATGAGCGATGCCGGAAACACGAACCCGGCCCCGTAGCCCGCGCGCATCATCGCAAGGTAGGTCCGAGCAAGGCTGGCTTCGCGCGAGGGCGTGGAGTAGAAGGCCGCCGCGAGTTCCTCGAACCTTTGTCGGAAAAGCCGGTGATCGGCACCAGCGAGCGCCTCGGTCTGGACGCTGAAATGGTGGTAGGCGCGCCGGGTCTGCCGCTGTGCCACTGCCATCCAGTAAAGCACGAAACGGTCGCGCTGCGCCGCGTCCAGTTCGCCATACATGCCGAAATCGAGCAGCGTGAAACTGCCATCGGCATGAAAGACGATATTGCCGGGGTGCAGGTCGGCGTGAAACAGCCCGTCCGACACGAACATCTTCAGCAGCATCGACACCAGCGCCTTGACCAGCGCGGATCGGGTTTGCTCAGGGAGGGTGGCCACAGCCTTGGCCAGCCGCATGCCCTCGACCCAGTCCATGGTCAGCACACGGGCCGTCGTGTGGCCGGGATAGGTTCTAGGGATTCGGACGCCGTGCTGCCCCGCGAGATTCTCGCGAAACCGGTCCATGACAGCCGCTTCGGCCCGAAAATCGAGTTCGGCCAAGGAGTAGCGCTGGAACTCCGACAGTAACGCTGGCAAATTCGTGCGACGCAGGCGGCGTGGCACTACCAGACGTGCGATCCTTAGCCCGAGGTCGAGCGCGTCGAGATCGCGGCGGAACAGCGGCTCCAGCCCCGGTCGCTGCACCTTGGCCGCGACCACCGTGCCGTCCGCCAGGCTTGCCTTGTGCACCTGCGCCAGGGACGCGGCGGCGACGGGTTTGTCCTCGAAGCTGGCAAAGGCGGTTTGCAGCGGCGCGGCTAGTTCATCCTCGATGATGCGTCGCACCGTGGCGAAGTCAACCTCGGGCGCGTGCTCCTGCAATTCCGCAAGCCGCGCGATGTAGCTTTCGGGCAATATGTCGGGGCGGGTGCTGAGGATCTGGCCCAGTTTGACGAAAACCGGCCCCAGAGCGAGCAGGTTTCGGGCGAACCGATCCGGTGCGGCGGGGTCGCCACTGGCCGGATCATACCGCCGGAGGACCCAAATGTCCTTCGACAAGACGACGGCAATCCGGACCAGCCGCAGGAAGTTCCCGACGCGGTTCACGGTCTTTCTCCATTGAGGTCGGTCGACCAGGTCTCGATCGCCATGCGCGGCAAGAGATGACGAAGTGCCTCGAGCGCCTCGGCGAATGTCAAGACGTCGACAATGGTCCTCACGCCGGGCATCGGCCTGTCCGCCGCTGGCAACGCGCGGATTGTGGCGAGGATCATGGCCGCGGTCACCGCGGCTTGATCGCCAGCTGCGACATGGTGCGAGGCCGCAACGATGCCTTCGGGGTTCTGCGCCTCAACAACGATGCGGGCGTGCGCTTGACCCGTTTCCGGCAGGCGCCTCAATACCTGCGTTACACCGCGTTTGCGTTGCGCCAGCGCTGGACCGAGGCCAAGCCGCAAGAGCAGGCCGACTGCGCGCGTCACAAAGGGAGGATCGATCGCCACAAAAGTCCGAACGCGAGCCGGCCTGGCAGCCTTTCGGCAATCTGTAATTCCATCCGCGGCAAAGCCGATACCGAGAGCGGGACGCGCTCGTGTTCCGCGCAGGAAGGTAAAAGAACGGCGAAGCTCTCCGGGCCGGACAATGGTGTTTTCAGCGCCGGACAGCCGATAGGGGCGGCCGAGGGCGTCGATAGACCATTCCGTGGCGGCTCTACCGTAGTGGCGGCCCATGCTTAGTTCCAACCCGATGTCTACCGCGGCAGCCTCTTTGACGCGGACAAGTTCGGCGGCCATCAAGGTGCTCAAACCGGGTGCAGTTCCGACGCAGAGGACAACAGTGCCCGGGCCACCGACTTCCGCCACTCCACGTCTCAGTGCTTGCACGTAGTTCGGCGACGCAGAGGTCTCGAGGAATTTTCCGCCGTTTCGGACAACTTCGATCGCAATCGTTGGCGGCGTCGCTTCGGTCAGGTTTATCACTGTCGCGCCAAGCGGCAGCTTTCCAACGGCGTCCTTACCGGCGATATCGAGCTCGAGTGCCTCGACACGATCACCTGACCCAACACCGCTGCGCGAAACCAGCAATAATCGGGCTGCCGTATGATCGAGCAGCAACCGGACCAGTCGACCGCCGACATCGCCCGTGCCTCCGATCAGAACGACGGTTCCTTGCACCGGCGGCGGGTCGGCCCGGCTTGCCATCAGTCGATCCCGTTGGCGCGCTGCAATTCGCGAATGTAGCTGACGATGAGTCCAACCGTTTCCTCCGTGACCCCTTCCACAGGAGGCATATCGCCGAAATCCCAATGGTGCGACCGCACGCCCGCCGTCGCGGCCCGCAGGAATGCCCCGTCAGGGTGATGACCCGGCTCGTAGATGGGATGGACCAACGGCGGACCATTCCTAGTTCCGCCTGCCCCATTTTTTCCATGGCACGACGCGCAGCTTTTCTCGAACGCGAGCTGGCCGAAATACGATGGTGCGCTCAGGGTTTTCGGCACAATTACGCTATCGGGGTCGGGTGCGGGCGCTCCGGCGGCGTCGCCATGCATCTGGGTGTTGACCCGTGGCCGGAGGTTTTCTGCCTCATCGGACTGGGCAAGCAGGCTTGTTGCCAATCCGATGGCGAATAAGGAGGCAATCGCAACTGCCTTTCGCCATACTGCTGCGGGATTTCCGGTCTTCCTGCTATCGGCCATATTCCCGCCCGCTACCTATGCGCATCGACAATGCTGGACATCCGGCCCGGAATGAACGCGGGGACAGCCGCCGCGTAGCGATCCCAGTCATCCCCGAAGCGCGACCGGCTGTCGGCCTCCTCGGCGCGCGCGAGACGTGCGTACATCCAGACCAGCACGGGAAACATCGCGAGCGTCAACAAGGTCGGCCACTGCACGAGAAAGCCCGCCATGACCAGCACAAAGCCCGCATATTGCGGGTGGCGAATGCGTGAATAGGGTCCGGTCGTTGCCAGCACGCCGCGTCGCTGCGCGGACCAGAGATGGTGCCAGGCCACCGAGATCAGCCAGAACCCGCCGCCGATCAGCGCGAAGCTCAGAATGTGGAACGGGCCGAAATGCGGATTCGCGCGCCAGCCGAACATCATTTCGGGCAGATGCCCGCTGTCATGCGCGAACCAGTCAATATCCGGCCAGGTTGACTGGAGCCAGCCGGACAGAAAGAAGATGGTCAGGGGGAACCCGTACATCTCGGTGAACAGGGCGACGATGAAGGCGCTGAACGCCCCGAAACTCCGCCAGTCGCGCGACGTCTGTGGCTTGAAGAAGCTGAAGGCGAAGATGATGAAGACGGCCGAGTTGATGAAGACCAGGAGCCAAAGTCCATAAGCATTTCCGGTATCGGTCATCTCTTGTCGCCTCCTCCGCCATGTCCGCCGTGGCCCCCATGCATGAAGAAATGCATGCCCACGCAGAGCAATAGCGGCAGCCAAAGCAGCCAGTTGCTGCCGAAGATATGGACCCGGTGCTCGTAGCCCAACAGGAGACCGCCGACGACCAGTGCGACGATCAGATAGATGCCGGTGCGTGACCGCCAGAAGGACGGTGTCGGGGAGGTTTCTGCCGACTGGTCGTGTTCGGCATGTGCAGGATCATGGTGTTTGTCCATGCTGGGTCTCCATTTCTATACCTTTGCGCTGCGAAGACGCAGTGAGTTGAGCACCACCGAGATCGACGAGGCGCTCATGGCGAACGCGGCAAACATGGGGCTGATCAGGATGCCGAAGAAGGGAAACAGAACGCCTGCCGCGACCGGTACGCCGGAGGCATTGTAGACCAGCGCGAAGAAGAGGTTCTGACGGATATTGCGCATGGTTGCGCGCGCCAGACGCCGCGCACGCACGATGCCGTCAAGGTTGCCTTTTACCAGAGTGATGCCGGCGCTTTCGATGGCGACGTCGGCGCCGGTGCCCATGGCGATGCCGACATCCGCTTGCGCCAACGCAGGCGCGTCATTCACGCCGTCCCCAGCCATCGCAACCTTTCGGCCTGCCTCTTGCAGCTCTCTGATGATGCGGGCCTTGTCTTCGGGCAGAACGTCCGCCCGTATCTCGTCGATACCGAGCCGCGATCCGATCGCCTTTGCCGTGCGTTCATTGTCGCCTGTGGCCATGATTACGCGGAAACCAAGCTCATGCAGTTCCCTGATCGCCGCAGGAGTGGTTTCCTTGACCGGGTCCGCGACGCCGACCAGGCCGGCGATCTCGCCTTCGACCACCACGAACATGACCGTCTCTCCTTCGTCGCGGCGAGCGTTTGCCTTGGCAGTCAGGTCGCCTGCCTCCAGCCCCAGATCGCGGATCATGGCCAGATTGCCGAGTGCGACCGTCTGTCCGTCGACGATTCCCTTGACCCCCTTTCCGGTGACGGCCTCGAAGTCTTTCGCATCGGCCATCTCCACGTTGCGCTCTTCGGCACCCCGAACGATGGCTTCGGCAAGCGGATGCTCGGAGCCGCGTTCGAGCGAGGCGGCAAGGCGCAGTACTTCTGCTTCATCATGACCCTTCTCAGGCAGGACGGCGACCAGCTTCGGCTTGCCCTCGGTCAGGGTGCCGGTCTTGTCGACGATGAGGGTGTCGACTTTCTCGAACCGCTCCAGCGCCTCGGCGTTCTTGATGAGCACGCCGGCCTGTGCGCCGCGGCCCGTCGCCGTCATGATCGACATGGGCGTGGCCAGACCCAACGCGCAGGGGCAGGCGATGATCAGCACTGCGACGGCAGAGACCAGCGCATAAGACAAGGCCGGTGACGGCCCCCAGACGGCCCAGGCGATGAAGGACAGGATGGCGATTGCGATCACCGCCGGCACGAAATACCCGGCGACCTGATCGGCGTATTTCTGGATCGGCGCCCGGCTGCGCTGTGCGTTCGCGACCATATCCACGATCTGTGACAGCATAGTGTCGGCGCCAACGCGTGTCGCCTCCATCACCAGGCTGCCAGTGCCGTTGATCGTTGCCCCGGTCACGGGATCGCCCTCGGTCTTTTCGACCGGGACGGGCTCTCCCGAGATCATGCTTTCGTCGACCGAAGACCGGCCATCGACCACAACGCCATCCACCGGCACCTTGTCGCCCGGCCGCACCCGCAGCCGGTCGCCCACCTGAACCTCTTCAAGCGCGATTTCCTCTTCCGTTCCGTCAGGCCGGATCACCCGCGCGGTCTTGGCTGCCATATCGAGAAGCGCACGGATTGCCCTGCCCGTCCCTTCGCGTGCGCGCAATTCCATCACCTGTCCCAGCAGTACCAGCGTCACGATCACGGCAGCCGCTTCGAAATAGACACCGACATGGCCCTCTGCATCGCGGAACCCGTCCGGAAAGATGTCTGGGGCAAGCACGGCAGCGACACTGAACAGCCATGCCGCCAGAACGCCCATGCCGATCAACGAGAACATATTGAGATTCAACGTGCGGAACGAATTCCATCCGCGAACCAGGAATGGCCATCCGCACCAGAGGACGACCGGCGTGCCGAGCACCAGTTCGATCCAGAGCGTCGTGCGTTCGCCAAAGATGTCGCGCACCCCGGGGAAGCCCAGATACGGACCCATGGTCAGAACAAGAAGCGGGATCGTCAGAACAGTGCCAACCCAAAAGCGCCGTGTGAAGTCGACCAGCTCCGGGTTCGGGCCCTCCGCAACCATCGTGGCCGACTCCAAGTCAAGCCCCATGCCGCAGATTGGGCAGGAGCCGGGATGCGTCTGACGGACTTGTGGGTGCATCGGGCAGGTATAGACGGCGCCATCATATCCGGCCGGGATCTCGTCATATTTTCCATCAACGGGTGTTGCGGCTCCGTGATGGGCATGGTGGTCGTGCTCGGAATGGGCATCGAGTTCCGCCTCCGGGACAAGATGCATCCCACATTCCGGACAATCGCCGGGGCCGTCCTGCTGCACGTCGGGGTGCATCGGGCAGACATAGCTGTTGGTATCGGTCACCGAATGGTGGGCGTGGTCGTTCATCGGAAATTCCTCTCGGGGCGAGTCGGGGTCAACCTAGTCCTTCCACTGACTGGAGGGTCAAGGCGTGTCGCATATGACAATACAAGCGCGGCGCGGAGGCCGGCTCCGGCTTGTGGAAATGGTGTCGGGCTCAGAATCCCGCGACGTGACATCGCCCGGTCGGATCCACCTGCGGTCCGGGGAACCCGATTTGTTGTTCGGTCCATATCATTCCCCGATCGTCAGGGTTAGATCATCGGCAAGAGTGTAATCAGGAATGTCGAGATTGCGCGGGGCGGGACCTTTCCGGATGCGGCCCGAAGTGTCGTAATGGGATCCGTGGCAGGGGCAAAACCAGCCGCCGTATTCCCCCAACGCGTCGCCCGACCTCTGACCGACGGGAACGCAGCCGAGATGTGTGCAGATGCCGATGACGACTAGCCATTCCCCGGCCCCGTCGGCAGTGCGGTTCTGGTCGAGCGCCGGCACCATCCCGGAATGGTTCGGATTTTCTCTTGCACTGTCAGTCTGATCCACGAGCGCCTCAAGCGGTGTCGCCCGCGCGGCGTCGATGGACGCTTGCGACCGGCGCCAGACAAAAACGGGCTTTCCCTGCCAGCCGACCGTGATGCGCTGGCCGCGCTCCATCCCGGACAGATCGACGCGCACCCGTGAGAGGCTCAGGACATCTGCGGAGGGGTTCATCGCGTTGACCAGCGGCCAGATGGCGGCTCCCGTTGCGACTGCCCCTGCCCCGCCCGCCGCGTAGTAGAGGAAATCCCGTCGGCTCTCTCTGGTTCCCGGGTCGATTTCGAGTAGAGTTCCGTCGCTATTAGTCATCTCTTTGGCTCCTTCGGTTTCAGGATCCGTCTGGAGTGTCGCAGCGCGCGGGAGGTCTGGCCCGGATGCGGCACAAGCCCCGCGCCGGGCGCGTAGATTGCCTTGAACACCGCCGCGATGGCGCGATCCCGGGCAAGCCGCATCGCGCGCAGACTGGCGCCGATCCGGGCCATCGCCTTGCGTTCCGCCGCTACGGCGGGGTCGTCGGCAGGTAGCGGTTTGCGGTCAGAGCGGATCGTGTCGGCCATGGCCTGCACCGCGCCCATCCACGGGTTGTAGCGCGCCGAGAACATGAGCCGGCTCCAGCGCATCGGATGCATCGCACGCAGGGCCTCCGCCGATTGCGGCGTGGTCATGGCCCTCAGCCACGGGCCGAGGAACAGGTCGTATGCCGCCTCATTGATGAGCGAGACCTGCGCGACGTTCTGCAGCGCATGCTCGGGATGCACTTCGCCGATGTCCGACACGTCGCGCGGTTCGAAGCTGACCGAATAGGACGGCTTCCGGCAGTCGGGATCGCCGGCGGGATTGTCGATTTGCATCTCGTAGAGCCCGGGCGCCAGCGCCTCGATCTCGTCGAGGCTTTCCAGGATTGCCCGGTGTTCGAGACGCGCCACAGACGCGGATACGAAGATGCCGAGATGCCCGACATGGGGGTTCACGAGATAGACGATCCGCTGTCCCGCGGCCTTGAGCGCGGCGGTGTCGGAATAGACCTTCGGGATCCAGCCCAAGGCCTGCGCCGGCGGGGTAATGTTGTCGCCCTCGGAGGCGAAGATCACGATCGGGTTTCGGATGCGCCGCAGATCGGCCGTGCGGCCCTCGCAGATCCGCATCTCGCCAGACTCCAGCCTGTTGCCGATGAAGAGGTTTTCGGTGATGGCGAGGATCTCCTCGCGGCTCAGCGTATAGAAGCCGTTCCACCAGCGCTCGAATTCCAGGAACCGGTCGCGTTCGGCGTCGATATCGGTCAGAAGGCCCGCATATTTTTCCCAGATCGCCTTTTCCGGCTGCAGGTTCTCGAAGTTCTGCGCGAGCCACGCGCCGTCGAAGCGTCCGTCGCCGAGATCCGCGGCCATATGCGCGGCCCATGTGCCCCCGGCAAGTCCGCCCATCATCCGCATCGGGTTGGTTCCGGCTTCACCGGCCCAATAGGAGAGCGGCGAGCCGTTCAGGACAATCGGACCAGAAAGACCCTGGCAGTCAGCGGCAAGCAAGGTGATCGCCCAACCAGCTTGGCAGTTGCCGTAGAGGACTGGCGCGTGGCCGGGGTGGTGGCGGGCGACCTCCTCGACGAAGCGGCGCAATGCGTGGTGGACATCGGCCAGGGTCTGGCCTGGCTCGGGCTCCGTGGAAAACACGACGAAATACACCGGGTGGCCCTCGTGCATGGCGATGCCCACCTCGCTGTCGCGCTTGAAACCGCCGATGCCCGGGCCGTGACCGGCGCGCGGGTCGACCACGATCACCGGCGGCTTGGCCATGTCGACGCAATCGTCCCAGCAGTCGTCGCCGATCGCGGTGATCCTGAGAAGCGCGTAGTTGGCCGGTCGGTCAAAGTGGCGCGCGTCGACAAGAGTTTCGTATTTGAAATCCAGAAGCGGCGGCATCCCCCGCCGCTCGTGCTCGATCATGTTGTCAGCACGTTCGCGCAGCGTGTCCAGGAACAGGACCCAGCGTTCAAACAGGTCCTGAGGATAAGTCGTGGCGGCAGCGGCCGGTTTTTCGACCTGCGCGGCCTTCGGTTCTTCAGCTATTGGGCCGCTTTGGTTCGCAACAAAGTCGTTCGTTACTGTCGCAACCGCCTTGAGTTGCCGCTTGGGGGATCTGGTCGTGGCCATCACGAACTCCGCTCAGCAAAGAAGTTGAACAACGAGCCGAAGATCAGCGCGACGAACCAGCCGTAAAGCAGCGTTTCGGCAACGCCGAGGACGTAGCCTCCAAGGCTGATGCCATCGACCCATGGCAGAAGCGGGGTCCACAGGCTGGTCATGCTTTGGCCCGGAAAGACCAGGTCAAAGACGACACAAATCGTGTAGGTGATCGCGAAGAAAATGCCGAGGCTCCAGCCCAGTGCCTGAATCGGGATGCGCGGGGCATGGCGCGTGTCGCTGGGTGCGGCCATGTCACGTCCTCCCCTTCAGGCGTGCGCCGGAAACGCTTGCATGGCTGCCGCCGCGCAGGCGCGGGGCCGCAGGGGCGTATTGAACCCGGGCCGGAGCCAACCGAAGCTGGCGTGCCGGCAGAAGCGCCGTTGCCATGAAGGCCAATATGATCAGCATTGCTGTCATGTCTCTTCTCCCTTCTCTCTGACGGTGCCTGCGGCGCCGTCACCTTGTAGACGCCGCGCGCGGGTTTTCGTTACAGACCGGCGGCATGAGCCGGTCTTTGGCGCGCGCCACAGGCGCAATCGCCGAAACCGTCCCGGCAGCACGGGCCGCAATGGACCGCAAGCGCGTCGCCCAGGGCCGCGCGGGCGCGGTGCAACCGCACGCTCAGCGTTCCGGGCCTAAGCCCCAGGTCGGCGGCCACGTCCGTCCGGGCGTCCTCGTCAAAGTAGACGCGCCGGATCAGGTCGGCGTCCGAGGGGCGAAGGTCCGTCACCAGCTCTCTGACGCACTGACAGATCACAGCCATGTCCTCGGCCGCATCTTCGCTTGTGACGCCGGTTGTTGCTTCTCGTGCCACCCCCTCCCTGAGGCTTTTCGCGCGGCCGGTTGTCCGGAAATGGTCGTTGAGCGTCGAACGCAGCACTGCGTAGAGCCAGGCATCCATCCGCCCCGCATCGCGCAGCTGGTCCTTGTGGGTCAGAACCCGGACGCAAAATTCCTGAAACACGTCCTCGGCCTCGGCCCGGTTGCCGAGCCGCTTGGCAAGAAAGCTAAGAAACGCCGGGCGCAGGTTGATCAACCGGGTCTCGGCCGATGGGTTGCGATCAGTTGTGGTGCACATGCCTCCTCCTTTCTTGCGTCATGAGACCGGGCGAGAGCCTGTATGGGCCGGAGGTGCCGGCCGCCGCCAGGCGTGCAGGATCAGCGCCAGCCCGATCAGGATCATGGGTGCCGATAGCGTCTGGCCCATCGTCAGCCCCCAGTCGCCGAAATGGATTACGTGGCCAACCGGGTTTCCCGGAGCGACGAATTGCGCGTCTGGTTGGCGGAATAGTTCCACGAAACTCCGCGCGGCGCCGTAGCCCGCCAGGAAGGTCCCGGTCAGCGCACCGGGCATCTTCAACCAGCCGCGACGCCAGGCGAGGTAGAGCAGCACCGCGCCCAGCAGCGCGCCCTCCAACAGCGCCTCGTAGAGCTGCGATGGGTGTCGGGCGCATAGCGAAACCATACCCGGACAATCCTGCGCCGCATCACCCGGAAAGATCACCGCCCAGGGAACATCCGTCGGCCGCCCCCACAGTTCGGCGTTGATGAAATTGGCGATCCGGCCTAGCAGCAGGCCCGGTGGGGTCGCCAGCGCCAGCAGGTCGGCGACGGCCGCAACCGGGGCCTTCTGGCGCAGGCAGAAGATGAGCGCCACCGTGACGACGCCTAGGAACCCGCCGTGGAAGGACATGCCGCCCTGCCAGATCTTGAGGATCTCCGCGGGATTGGCCAGGTAGTATTCCGGCTGATAGAACAGTACGAAGCCCAGGCGCCCGCCCAGGATCACGCCGAGGATGATCCAGGTGAGCAAATCCTCGATCTGGCGCCGGTCGAGCGGCGGACCCGCGCTGGACCACAGCGCCGGTCGGCTGACCGCCGCGACACAGATGCGCCAGCCCACCAGCAGCCCGACGATATAGGCCAGCGCATACCAGCGGAGGGAAAAGCTGAAACTGCCGATCTCGATCGTGAACAGCGCGTGGTTTATGTCCGGGAAGGGGATTGCAGCGGTCAGCATGGGCCGGATTCCGTTCTCTGTCGCAAAAGGCGGCGGGTTGACTGTGCAGGCCGGGAACGGCCCAAACGGTGGAGCAAGTTGGCGCGGAGGTCACTCATGGCGCAACCTGTTGTCTCGCCAGTCGCGCAGGCCCACGATCAACAGCGGAATCAGCGTCAGCGCGCCCAGTCCGATCGCGGCCCAGGCGGCGCGGGAGGAACTTCCGCTCACCGCCTCCTCGCCGAAATGCGCCAGCACGAAACTGGCCGGGACGATCCCGGCTAGCGTGGCGAGCCCGAAGCGCCAGAAATGAAGCCGGCTCAGCCCTGCCGCATAGCTGACGATGTCGAAGGAGATGAAGGGCAGCAACCGGCTGACAAAGACTGTGAACGTCAAGGCGTTCTGCGACCCGAGCCAGCCCTTGTCGACCTTCTCGCCAAACCAGCGCACCAGCACGTCGCGGCCGAGATATCGCGCCAGCCCGAAGGCGATCAGCGCACCAAGCCCGGCCCCGGCCACGATATAGGCGGTGCCCAGCGTGTGCCCGTAGGCGGCCCCGGCCGCCAGTGCGATGGGGGCGCTGGGGATCGGCGTGGCCACGATCGCCGCCGTCATCAGCCCGACGATCAGCAGCGGCCCCCATATCCCGGCGGCCTCGATCCAGCCCGAGATCCGGTCGCCATCCAATTGTTCGAGCATGTCGGTGGCGGATCCGAGAAACAACACTGCGAGAACCGCAACCAGAAGCGCTGCGATGGCTGACTTAGCAGCCGGGCGTGATATCGACCAGTCTGCCATGGGCGCTCTCACGGCAGATATAGGGCCAGTAGAAAGCCCGCTGCCAGCAGATCAAAAACCACACAGAATGGGATGTACCATCGGGGAACGGGCGCTCCGACCCTGCCGCCGTGATGTAGCACGTCCCATCCGGCATGCGCGGCAAGTCCGGCTGGCAATGCCAGCGGGTTCCAGAGCATACCAGCCAGGGCGGCCAAACCGAAGAGGACTGCGACGCCTAGTTCGGACCAGAAAGTCCTCAGCGATCTGGAAGTGGCGCCGAAACCGATATACGCCCCGCCGATCAGGGCCAGCGTCACCGATGCGACCGCCACCGAGATTTCCTGCGGGACGAGAAGATGGATAGGAGCGGTGACGACAAAAAGTCCCGCTCCCACTGCGCTCGGTCCCGCATTGCCAGGCCCGAACCTGTGTCCAATGTCCGTTTCAACAGTTCGGTCAGTCGGCATGTTTCTTGATCTCCGTGATTGCTGAGGTTCGGATCTAATCCTCACGGAAATAGCAATTCCAGTAGCTGGAAGGTCAAGGCATGGATGATCAGGCAGCATCAACCGCTTTGCGAAGCATGTCGCGAACCTCGTCGGCGACGTCGTGAAGCTGCTGACTGTCAATGGCCTTTATCAATTCGACCGGGTCGATGGCGCTGATTTCGGTGCCGCCGTCCACCTCACGGAGGATCACGTTGCAGGGCAGCACCGCGCCCACGCGAGGCTCGATCTCAATTGCCTTGTGCGCCATGGAGGGATTGCAGGCCCCGAGGATGCGGTAGGGTGGCATGTCGGCGTCGATCTTTTGTTTCATCGTCGCTTGGACGTCGATTTCGGTGAGAACGCCGAAACCCGCCTCGGCCAGCGCGTCGCGCAGGCGCATGTCGGCATCGTCGATATCGGTGCCCATCAGTATGCGATCATAGGTATAGGCCATTCCGTTCTCCTTTTGCGTCTGTGCCCGGCCTTGCCGCTGCCCGTCCGGCGCCGCGTGAACGCCGGGGGGCGGCGGTGCCGACCTGCTCAGTTGTCCGTCATCATGCCGTCCATCCCGGGCGTGGGGGCGTCGCCGGGCTGGGCCTGCATCATCCGCGCACGCATGTTCTGCATGCGTTCCATTGTGTCGGCGACGGCCGAGATCTCGTCCGCCGTCACCGACCCGTCGCCATCGGCGTCGAGATGCTGGAACCGATCCACCATCGTTTCGCGGATCATAGCGCTGTGCAGGGTCTCGAATTCCGAGATCGACAGCGTGCCGTCGCCGTCGCTGTCATACTCGGTCAGTTTCGCCTGAAACCCGGCGCGCAACTCCTCGGCGGTCACCGTGCCATCGCCATCGGCATCGAACATCTGCATCATGGTGCCGTGCATCGGACCCATCCCGCCCATCATGCCGCCGCCCATCATGCGGCCGTGCATCTGCTGCATCATGTCCATCATCCCCGACATGCCGCCCATCATGCCGGTGCCGCCCGGGGCCGCCATTCCTGCGGCGGCCCCAGGTCCGGGTTTGGCGCCGTGGTGGTTGGCATCGGCGAAAGCCGCGCCTCCGAGTGCGGTTGCGGCCAGCACGATTGCCGCCAACAGTTTCTTGCGTGACATGAAGATCTCCTCATCCTTGGTTTCGACAAAACGCATATGGACAGGGTTAGGGGTCATCGAAACACCGGGAAACGGGCGGTTTGTATCGGTGGGTCGCAAGCGCCGCTGCGGTTACATTTCGTGACAAATCTCTTCGGGAAAGCCGCGCTTGCGACCGCTAAAAGGAGGCCATGAGCGACCAGCCGCATATCCTTGTCGTGGACGACCACCGTGAGATCCGCGAGTCCGTCACCCGGTATCTCGAGAAGAACGGGCTGCGCGCGACCTCGGCCCGCGACGCGGTCGAGATGGACGCCAAGCTGGCCCGGGGTCAGTTCGACCTGATCGTGCTGGACGTGATGATGCCGGGTGAAGACGGCTTGTCCGTCTGTCGCCGCCTGTCGGCACAGGGCGATATGCCCATCCTGATGCTGACCGCGCTTGGCGAAGAGACGGATCGCATCGTCGGGCTGGAAATCGGCGCGGACGATTACCTGGCCAAGCCGTTCAATCCCCGGGAATTACTGGCGCGGATCAAGGCCATCCTGCGCCGCTCGGCAACGCCCGAGTCGCTCGCCGGCCGGTTGTCGGGGCAACGCATCGCCTTTGCCCACTGGGTCCTGGATACCGACAGCCGGGTGCTGTCCGATGAGGCCGGCGCGCGAGTCGATCTGACCGGATCCGAACTGAAGCTGCTGATCACGTTCCTGGAGCGCCCGCGCATGGTGTTGAACCGCGATCAGCTGCTCGACCTGACTGCGGGGCGCGCGGCATCGCCGCTGGATCGCACCATCGACAACCAGGTCAGCCGACTGCGCCGCAAGATCGAACCCGACCCGGCGCGGCCCCGCATTGTCACCACCGTGCGCGGCGGCGGCTATTGCCTGGCCGCCGACGTGCGGGAGCTGGAGTGATGCGGCGCCTCTTCGACAGCCTCAGGGGGCAGCTGGTCCTGCTGATCGTCGCGGCGCTGGCCATAGCCCAGGCGGTGAGCCTATTTCTGTTCGTGGACGAACGCGGCTTGGCCGTCCGCGCCGCCTTGGGGTTCGAGGCAGCCGGTCGCGCGGCCAATGTCGCGCTTCTGCTCGAAGAAGCGCCCTCGTCCCTGCATCAGGCGATCCTGCGGGCCGCGAATTCGCCGTTGGTGCGGTTCGAGCTGTCGCCTGTCCCGGCCGTGGATCACGGCAGTCATGCCGATGGCGGCGCGGTCGAGACGCGGGTGCGCGGGCTGCTCGGCGGCGCGCCCGACCGCGAAATCCGGGTGGAGCTGCACACGGTCGAACATGACATTCTGCCGATGCCGCATCTGGCCGCCGAGATGGCCGAGATGCATCTGGCCATGATGCGGGGCGAGGTCTCGGCCATCGAGATGCAGGTGTCCATCGCGCTCTCGGATGGGCAATGGCTGAATGTCGGCACCCGGTTCGAGCGGCCCCCGCTGCAATGGCCCTGGGTGTCCTTCGTCAGTTTCGGCCTCACCGCGGCGCTGATCTTGATCACCACCTGCTGGTTCCTGCTGACCCGGCTGACCGGCCCGCTTCTGCGCGTCTCGCGCGCCGCCGACCGGCTGGGCCGGGGCGAGGCCGTGGATCCGTTGCCGCTGATCGGTCCGGGCGAGTTGCGCGATCTGACACAGGCGTTCAACCGGATGCAGGCTCGGCTGACCCGGTTCGTGGCCGACCGGACCCGGCTGCTTGCCGCCCTGGGCCATGACCTGCGCTCGCCTCTGACCGCGCTGCGGGTGCGCGCCGAGATGGTCGAAGAGGCCGAGACGCGCGACAGTCTGATCGCCTCGGTCCAGGAGATGCAGGAAATGGTCGACGCCACGCTGTCCTTCGCCCGTGGTATGGCCAGCGCCGAGGCTTACGAAACGGTGGATCTGGGCGACTACCTGCGACAGTTACAGGCCGACATGGTCGAGGGTTTCGATCTCGACACCGGCGACCGAATCGAGTTGCGCCTGCGGCCCCATTCGGTCCGGCGCGCCCTGCGCAACATCATCGAGAACGCGCAGCGCTATAGCGGCGGCGCCTCCGTGACCTGCCAACACGACTCAGAGGAGGTTCGGATCCTCATCTCCGACACCGGCCCAGGCATCCCCGAAGATCAGATCGAACAGGTGTTTGAGCCGTTCTTCCGGCTCGAGAAATCCCGCTCGCGCGAGACAGGCGGCACCGGGCTTGGCCTGTCCATCGCCCGTTCGATCATCCGCGCACATGGCGGCGAGGTGACGCTGGCAAACCGCCCCGAGGGCGGGCTTGTCGCGACCGTGACGCTGCCGCGCGAGGTCGCGCCCGGACCACAGGAAAGGAGCTTGCAATGACCAGATACACGATACTTGCCGCGCCGCTGGCCGGACTTACCACGCCCGCACCGGCCCTGGCCGACAGCGCCGAGACTTGGCGCGACGGGTTCGGCCATATGTTGGGCGGCGGCTTTGGCATGGTCGGCGGCGTGATGATGCTTCTGTTCTGGGGCGGGATCATTGTCCTGATCGCGCTTGCAGTGCGCGGTTTTTCCGGCGGAAGCGAGGCCCGTCGCGGCCCGGACGCCCGCGAGATCCTGCGTGAACGATATGCACGCGGCGACATCGACGAGGAGGAATACGAGCGCCGCAAGGCCGGGCTGGAGACGTAGTCCCGCCCGCCTTTCCGGTGGGGAGTGAGTTCCGCGACTCGCACCCGCGCAGGGTGGCCAGCAAAGGACCAAAGACAATGATACCTGAAATCGGACAATTCGCCCTTGCTCTCGCCCTTGGCGCCGCCGTGGTGCAGAGCGTGCTTCCCATGCTGGGCGCCGCTCGGAACAACCTTCTTTGGATGCGTAGCGCCCGCAGTTCTGCCATCGCGCAGCTGATGTTCATCTCCATCGCCTTCGCGGCGTTGGTGCGGTCTTTCATGGTCAGCGATTTTACCGTGGCGAATGTGGTGGAAAACTCGCATTCGCTCAAACCGATGTTGTTCAAGATCGCGGGAAGCTGGGGCAGCCACGAAGGCTCGCTTCTGCTCTGGGTACTGATCCTGGCAGCCTTTGGTGCCGGTGTCGCCCTTTTCGGGTCAAACATCCCGGAGGCGCTGAAGGCGCGCACGCTTTCGGTACAGGCGTGGATCAGCACCGGGTTCCTGTCCTTCCTGCTGTTGACCTCCAACCCGTTCGAGCGGGTCTTTCCGCCGCCGCTCGATGGTCAGGACCTTAACCCGCTCTTGCAGGATGTGGGCTTGGCGCTGCATCCGCCGCTTCTCTATGTCGGCTATGTCGGTTTCTCCATCGTGTTCTCCTTCGCCGTGGCGGCGTTGCTCGAGGGCCGGGTCGATGCCGCCTGGGCGCGCTGGGTGCGGCCCTGGACGCTGGCCGCCTGGATGAGCCTGACCGCCGGTATCGCGCTGGGGTCGTGGTGGGCCTACTACGAGTTGGGTTGGGGCGGCTGGTGGTTCTGGGATCCGGTCGAAAACGTCAGCTTCATGCCTTGGCTTCTCGGGACCGCCCTGCTGCATTCGGCCATCGTCACCGAAAAGCGCGACGCGTTCAAAAGCTGGACCATCCTGCTGGCAATCCTCACCTTCTCGCTGTCGCTGCTGGGCACCTTCATCGTCCGTTCGGGGCTTCTGACCTCGGTCCATGCATTCGCGGTCGATCCGGAACGCGGCCTCTACATCCTGGGGCTGCTGGGCCTGTCAATCGGCGGCTCACTGGCGCTCTATGCCTGGCGCGCCCCGGCGATGGAGGGCGGGGGCCTTTTCACACCGATCAGCCGCGAGGCGGGGCTTCTGGTCAACAACCTGCTGCTGGCGACGGCCACCGGAACCGTGCTCTTCGGCACGCTCTACCCGCTGTTCATCGAGGCGCTGACGGGCGAGAAACTGTCGGTCGGGCCGCAATTCTTCAACGCGACCTTCGTGCCGATGATGCTGCCGCTGGTCCTGCTGATGGGCGCGGGGCCGTTCCTGTCCTGGAAACGCGCCGATCTGAAAGGCGTGATGCAACGCCTGCGCTTTGTCGCACTTCTGGCCGTGCTGGCCGGTCTGGCGACCTGGTATCTGGCGCGGGGCGGTCCGGTGCTCGCCTATCTGTCGGTCGGGCTGGCTGCCTGGCTGCTGCTGGCGACGCTGCGCGAATGGGCGCTGCGCATCCGGCTCTTCGACGTGCCGCTTGGGGACGCGATGCGGCGCGCGCGCAACCTGCCGCGCGCCGCGCATGGCATGACCATGGCCCATGCCGGGCTGGCGGTGGCGATCTTCGGCTTTGTCGGGTCCAGTGCCTGGAAATCCGAAGAAATCGTCTTCGTCCAACCCGGATCGGTCATCGAGATCGCCGGGTTCGATGTGCGGTTCGACGGCGTGGAGCGGGTGCGCGGTCCGAACTATGTCGCCGACCGAGGCGCGCTGGCAGTCAATCGGGACGGCGAATTCGTCACCACGCTCTACCCCGAGCGGCGGTTCTATCCGGTGGCGGACAGCAGCACGACGGAATCAGCGATCCGCTCGACCGTGGCCGGCGATCTCTATGTCTCGCTGGCCGAGCCTGCCTCGGACAGTGCCGCCGACCGGGGTGCGTGGACGCTGCGCATTCTCTATGAGCCGCTGGTGAACCTCATCTGGATCGGCTCGGCGATGCTGATCCTCGGCGGTGCGCTGTCGCTCAGCGACCGGCGGTTGCGCGTCGGCGCCCCGCGCCGGGCCGCGCGGGCGCCCGCCGCCGCAACACCTGCGGAGTGAGCCCATGCGACGCCTGCTTGCCGCGCTGCCCGTCCTCATCGTCCTTGTGTTCGGCGGCTTCTTCCTGTGGGGGCTGAACCCCGACCGCGACCCCAACGCCATCCCCTCGGTGCTGATCTCGCAGCCCGCGCCGGCATTCGACCTGCCGACGGTCGAGGGTGTCGGCGTGCCGGGACTGTCCCGCGGCGATCTGACCGGCAATGCCGACCCGGTCGTAGTGAATGTCTTCGCCTCCTGGTGCGTGCCCTGCCGCGCGGAACATACCGTGCTGACGCGCATGGTCGAACGCGACGGTGTCCGGCTGTTCGGTATCAACTACAAGGACAAGCCCGAGGCCGCCCGGTCCTGGCTGGAGGAGTTGGGCAACCCCTATGAACGGATTGGGTCGGATCTCGATGGGCGCGCGGGGATCGAGTGGGGGATTTCGGGCGTGCCCGAGACCTTCATCGTGGCGGGCGACGGAACCGTTCTCTACCGCTATGTCGGTCCGATCGTTGGGCCGGAGGCCGAGGGAAAATTTGCCACTGCGCTTGCCCAGGCGCGCGCGAACACCGGAGCGAACTCATGACACGCCGTATCCTTGCCGCAGTCCTGATCGGGGTCCTGCTGCCCTTCGCGGCATCGGCCGTGGAACCCGACGAAATGCTGGATGACTCCGCGCTCGAGGCGCGCGCCCGCGAGATCTCGAAAGAGCTGCGCTGCGTGGTCTGTCAGAACCAGGACATCGACAGCTCGAACGCCGGCGTGGCCCGCGACCTGCGTCTGCTGGTGCGCGAACGGCTTGTAGCTGGCGAAAGCGATGCCGAAGTCCTCGCCTACGTGCAGGCGCGCTATGGCGATTTCGTGCTGCTCAAACCGCCCTTCAAGCCCGAAACCTATGCGCTCTGGCTGGCGCCGGTGGTGCTGTTGCTGATCGGTGCGGCGACCATGTTCGCCGTGCTGCGCGGAGGCCCCCGACGCGCGGGCGAACGTCCGCTAACCGATGCGGAAGACCGTGCGGTGGCAGAGATGCTGGGCGATGAGAACGGAGACAGCGCATGATTCTGTGGATCACTTTTGCGGCGCTCGCCTGCCTTGCGGTCGTGCTGATGCTTTACCCGATGCGCCGCGCGGGCGGTGGCAGCACGGAGCGGGACGCGGGCGCCGTCGCCGTTCTTGGCGATCAGCTGCGCGAGGTTGATCGCGATGAGGAACGCGGCCTGATCTCGCCCGCCGAGGCCGAAGCCGCCCGGACAGAAATCAAGCGACGGCTGCTGAAGCTGGGGCGGCGAAAGGGCGCGGGATCCGCCTCAACCCAAGGCGGCAGGGCCGCTCTGTGGATCTCTGCAGCGGCCGTACCGCTGCTCGCCGCTCTTTTCTATGCGGGGCTCGGCGCGCCCGGCATCCCGTCGATGTCTTACGCGGACCGGCAGGAAGAACGCGCTGATCAGGTGCAGATCGCCGAGCTTACAGACCGGCTTCGGGAACGCCTCGAAAGCGATCCCGAGGGCGGGCCGACCGAAGGCTGGATGCTGCTGGGGCAGACCTATATGCGGATGGGGCGCTATGGCGATGCCGCCGCGGCGATGGAAACCGTGATCGAGCGCCAGGATGCAAGTTCGGCCACGCTGTCGCAGTTTGCCGAGGCGCTGGTCGTGGTCGAGAACGGCATCGTGACACCCAAGGCCCGCGCAGCGATCCGCCGTGCCCGCGAGATGGATCCGACCAACCCCGCCGCCACCTATTACGAGGCGCTGGCGCTGGACCAGGCCGGGGACAGCGCCGAGGCGCATGATCTGCTGGTCGCACGACTTGAGCAAGCCGCCGGCCCCGTCCCCTGGATGGAGCCATTCATCGCCCAGGCCAACCGGATCGGCGAACGGCTTGGCCGCGCGCCCGTGACACTTGCCACATTCGCCCCGATGGCCGGGTCCGAGGCCCCCGGTCCGACCCGCGAGGACATGGCGGCAGCCGCGGAGATGAGCGACGCCGATCGCGCCGAATTCATTCGGTCGATGGTCGATCGCCTTGCCTCGAGCCTGGAGGAAAACCCCGACGACCTGGACGGATGGCTGCGGCTGGGCAACGCCTATCGGGTGCTGGGCGAGATGCAGGCAGCGCGCGAAGCCTTCGAGGCGGCGGAACGGCTCGCCGAAACCCTGCCAGTGGAAGATCCGCGCATCCAGACGATCCGGGACGCCCTGTCGGACCTGCGGGGTTAGCCCCCTGCCGGCTGTGCCAGCGCGTCGATCTCTTCTGCCCCGGTTTCGTCGAGACAGGCGGTTTCGATCTGCAGGGTGACGAAGTAGAACTCGAACCGCGTCTTGAGAAGCGCATGGGCCTTTTCCAGAATGCGCGGCCCGTCGGCATCCGGCTGAACCCGCAGATGCGACGAGAACACGTTCCGTCCGCTGGTCAAGGTCCACGCATGCGCGTGATGAACGTCCCGCACACCATCAAGGCTGGCCAATGCATCCACGACATCATGCAGGTCAATCTCTTTTGGCGTTCCTTCCATCAGCAAACGCCCGGCATTGCGCAGGATCCCCCAACTTGCCCATATCAGGACAAGGCCGAAGGCCATGCCCAGGATCGGGTCAATGAGCAAAAAGCCGGTGAACTCGATCACCAGCGCCGTCACGATGATCAGCAAGCTTCCGACAAAGGTCTGGAGGATGTGCCAAAGCGCGCCTCTTGTATTGAGGTCGTCGCGGCTCTGTTTCCAGATGAGGCCGAGCGATACGAATTCCGTCACCAGCCCCCCTGCCGCCGCAAGCAGCATGGGGCCGGTTGGAAGGTCGATGGGCGATCCCAGCCGCATCGCCGCCATGTAGATGACCACCAGCGCCATCCCCAGAAGGAACCCGCCATTGATCAGCGCGCCAAGGATTTCCGAACGGAACCAGCCAAAGCTCAGGCTTGCGCTGGCCGGCCGCCGTGCCAGACGGGCCGCCGCGAGCGCCACGAGCACGCCGCCCACGGCCGAGAAGGTGTGGAATGCGTCCGAAATCACGGCGATGGACCCGGTCCAGAGGCCGATGGCAAGCTCGATCACGAAATAAATGCCAGTCAGCCAAGCCGAGATGATCAACCCGCGCCCGAATGTCGGCATGTGCCCAGCATGGGCGGCGGGGGCGGTCCCCGAAGCGTTCTGCATCACGGATTCCTTTCCTGATCGTCTCCCATCCCAGGCACCGGCAGGGCTGGCCAAGCGCTATCGAGCGGCAGCCACCTGCCCTGCACCCGCCTGTTCCAAAGCCTCAAGCACGGCATCGCTGGACAGGAGTTCGGGCAGGACGATGCCCTCGGGCGCGCCGGGGCCGTAGACGGCGTTGAACGGAATACCATAGCGCCCGAAGCTTTCCAGATAGCGCGAAATGGCCTCATTCGGGCGCGTCCAGTCCGCCTGCATGGCGATCACCCCCGGTTCGCGCAGCCGGGCCGCGACCGAATCGCGGTCGAGAACCAGGGTTTTGTTGGCCTTGCAGGTCAGGCACCAGTCGGCGGTGACATCCACGAACACGGTCTTCCCGGTCGAGACGTGACGGGCGATGGCCGCGCGATCGAACCCCGCCCATTCCGTTGCGCCGGAGGCGGTGGGGGTGTCCGCCTCGGAGAGGTAGCCCGCCAGAACGATGGCGGCGGCCGAGGACTGCACGGCGCCTGACAGCCGGACCCTGCCGGAGAGCCGGGGCAGCGCCAGCAGCGCCGCGCCGCCGAGGCTGAACGCGCCCGTCCAGGCCGCCGCTTCCCGCCCGGCCACTCCGGCCAGCACCCAGAACAGCCAGACCGCGGTCGCAGCCAGCGTCAGGCCCAGCACAATCTTCAGCACAACCATCCAACGCCCCGGTTTGGGCAGACGCTCGACCAGTCGTGGGAATACGGCGATCAACAGGTACGGCACCGACAGGCCCAGACCCAAAGCGGTGAAGATCACCGCGATATCCACCGCGCGGCCTGCCAGCGCGAAGGCCACCGCGGTGCCAAGGAAGGGGGCCGAGCAAGGGGTGGCCAGGATCGCGGCGAAGGCACCGGTCGCGAAATCGCCGCCATAGCCCTGCCCGCCACCCGCCTGGGCCATCCGCGTCTGCCAGGAAGACGGCAGCGCGATCTTGAAAAGCCCGAACAGGTTGGCCGCGAAGATCACCAGCACGACGATCATCACCGCCAGGAAGACCGGGTTCTGGAATTGCAGGCCCCAGCCGACGCTCAGCCCCAGCCCCCGCGCCGCAAGCGTCGCCGCCGCCAGCACCCACATGAACGCCAGCACCCCAAAGGCCGAGACCGCGAACCCCGCCCGGATCCGGGCGGGGGACTGGTCGCCAGACTTCATGGCCGAGGACAGCTTGATCGACAGCACCGGCAGCACGCAGGGCATGACGTTCAGAATCAGCCCGCCGAGAAAGGCTATGCCAGCGATCCATGCAAGTTCGGCCAGTCCCGGAACCGATGCGGCGATGCGGAAAGGAGGGTCGGGCGCCACCTCGGCATAGGCGGGCTGCAACGTGGCCGCGCGCCCGGTATCTGTCACGGTGACCCGCAGATCGGGCAGGTCCGGGGTGGCAGCCAGCACCGGCAGCCTGGCCCACATCAATCTGCCCCCCTGCGCCAGCCGGATATCCGGCTTTCCGAACGCCGTGCCCTCGCCGAGTTCGGGAAAGATGTCTGGGGCCTCGAACGGCCTGTCGCTGCGCGCCGTGATGGTCAGGGCGAAGCGCTCCGCGTCGAGATGTGCCGCCTCTATGCCGATACCGCTCTGCCCGCCCTCATCCGGCACCCGCGCCGCGAAAGCGGAGATCAGCGTGGCCGAGTCCGTGTCGATTCCGCTTGCCCGCGGCAGGTCCAGCGCAAGGTCGAAGTCCTGCGGCACACAGACCGTCGAACAGGTCAGCAGGTTCACCCGCGCTTCCAGCCGCGCGGGCGCACCGGGGTTCTCCAGCGTGATCCGGATCGGAAAGACGACCTCGTCATGATAGCCGAAATTCTCGATGCCGAAGGCGGTGAACCGCTCTGGCGCGGGCCACAAGAAATCGGTCTCGGCGATGTTCTCGGACCCGGTCCAGTCGATGGTCGGCGGAAGACCGACCTCGCCAGGTGAACGCCAGTAGGTCTTCCAGTCCTCGCCGAGTCGCAGGTGGAGACCCGCCGAAATCGACGCTGCATCCGGACCGACGCCGTTCTCTGCCGAGATCAGACGGGCCTCCACGGCCGGATTCGAAAAACTTTCTGACTCGGCCGCCGCCACGAGCGAGGCGGATACCGATATGGCGAACAGAGTGGCGATCACATGCCAAACCTTGCTGCAAAGCGGCGCCATGCGCCCTTTCAAGCCACCCGACATACCGATCCCCAGCCTTCCTCGCGCTCTCTCTTGATAATCGCCTGAACTGTTCGCTCGCTGACTTCACCCTGGACAACTGTTCGGCCGATCACCATTGCAGGGGTGCCAACGAAGGCGAAGATGCGCGCAAGCGCTGCACTGTTTTCGAGGTCTTCGAGGACTTCTTCGCCGTTCATATCCGCGACCAGCCTTACATGATCGACGCCGATAGCATTTGCGAGGGCTTGAAGGTATTCGGGTGTCGCGCGGAACGGCGACCTCATGAGACGTTCGTGGAATGCAGGATAGGCCCCCTGGTTTCTCGCCGCCAGCGCCGCTTTTGCCGCGAGCGTCGAGGTTTCTCCCAACAAAGGCAGTTCGTGCCAGCTTACACGAATCTCACCTTCCTGGCGCGCTTCCATTTCAGCAAGCCGTCTGGTCTGTACACGACAGAATGGACAATAGTAGTCGGAAAAAGACGCTACGGGCACTTCGTCTGCCGTCGTCGGCCTGTCGTAATACAGCGCGGCGCAGATGTTCTGTCTTACCCTGACCCTGGCAGCCTCGAGATCGTCGTTGTTCTTTTGAGGTTCCAGACCGACGAACGGATCGAAGCCGGACGAACTTTGCCCGGCGGTCAGGCGTCGGAACCCTGCGGGATCGTCGATGTCTTCGAGAACTAGCTCCTCGCGGCCGAAACCTGGCGCAATTCGGAAAGCGGCATATGCCGCGGCCAGCCCGGAAAACAGCAGCAATGCGTTTCGTCTTTCCCTGTTCACCTTGGTTAGCTCATTTCAATACACTGTTCATATCTATTCCAGAAATTCGCCACGAAACATGAAACCCTCGCGCCCGTCGTCGCAGTCGAGGATCATCACCCCACTCGATCCCGCGTCTCTTGCCACACAACCTTGAGGGAGTTGCCCTGCGGAGCCACTGGTCGATAGTCGCGACGCGCCAGCCTCGAAGCAATCCTGTAGAGAGGTCGAGCAAGCACCCAGCAAGAGGACCACAGAAAGGGGATAGATGTTGCGCAGGGTGAGACGGCCAATCCTATTCTGTCGCAATTTTCGTAGTTGGCCGGGCTTCGACTGCCTCGTCCTCGGCACCTGTCTGGCGCGCCGTCCCATGACAGGACCTCCCCATCATGCGGTGCATGACCAGATGCGCTCCGACACATAGAAATAGCGGCGCGAAGGCGATGAGGCTCTCGGAAACGCCCGATACCCCACCTGTCGCCAGATAAGCGATGATCGGCAATAACATCACCGCGCAACAGATCCACATGCCATATTTCATCAGCGTACCAGACGCTGGCCGTGCAGCTTCTTCTTCAACTCTCATTTGCGCCCTTCTCTATTGACAGACAGGCCTTCGCTAACGGCTTCCCCCACGGGAAGGTCAACGTTACAAACCGATACAAAAATCACTCTTATGTCAGACAGGGCTTGCTTGACCCTCCAGCGCTGGAACGTGATTTACGCTTGCCGAACAGGCAAGAACTCGGAGCAAGCAGGCTTTGGCAGAGCATGTCCTTACCATGACCGACCGCCGTCGGTTCCTAGCAGGTGCGACCGGCGGTCTTTTGGCGTTGGCGGCACCGTCTTTACTTCGAGCTCAAGAAGCAGCACCCACGCGACGCAACGTTTCGTCTTTCCGCACCCACGAGTGGCAGGATCACTTCGATTCGCTTGGTAAGGGTATCATCATTTCGGACACGACCACGAAGGTCCTCCAGCACTGGACCACCGATGGCGAGATGCGCATCTACCCAACTTCGGTTCCGTTGACGGACGAGTTGACCAAGCGAGGTTATACCGAGGTGATAGAAAAAAGAATGAACCCGAGTTGGGCGCCAACGCCGTCTATGCGGGAGCGGAACCCCGAATGGCCTCCGGTTATTGCTGGTGGAGATCCGGCCAATCCGCTTGGCACCCGCGCGCTCTATTTGTCCTGGCAATACTACCGGATTCACGGAACGCAGGACACTCGCAAGATTGGGCGGCGGTCGTCGAACGGATGCATTGGGCTGTACAACGAGCATATCGAGGAAGTTTATGACAGAACGCCGGTTGGAACGCAGGTTAAACTGATATGATCAGAAGAAGCGCCCGCGAGGAACAGCGATAATGAACAAGATGATTTTGGCTGTCGCGGCCTTTCTTATTGTTGGCGGCTTTGCAGTGTATTGGAACGTGACGCAATCCGCTCAATCGCCTGCTGGGCATTCCATGGTGCCGCCGGACACGAGCGACATCGAGCAAGGGGCGCCCATTGTGGAGGTCTCGCTTCCCGCAGAGCTGTCGTCTGAAGCGCAGATCGGAAAGCGCGCCTTTGATGCAAAATGTGCCGAGTGCCACGGCGCGAATGCCGCGGGCCAGAATGGCGTCGCGCCGCCGCTCGTTCACAAGATCTATGAGCCTAGTCATCACTCCGACATGGCATTCCTACTTGCGGCAAAAAACGGCGTTAGAGCGCACCACTGGGATTTCGGGAACATGCCTCCCGTTGAGGGGCTCACGGATGCCGACGTGAAGATGATCGCGCGCTATGTGCGCGAACTTCAGGCAGCGAACGGTATTTTCTAGAGGTATGTATCCTAGGCTTTCCCCCTTCATGATCCTTCGCGCTGCTGTCCTTTGCGCACTCGTCGCGTTCGGCCTGGCGCCGCAATCAGCCGACGCGCATACAGAGGACCTGGTGGTTGCCGCAGAGGTGCATGCGGCGACGAGCGATGAGGATCACCCCCATAACCTGATCGAAGAGGTTCTGGGTCACTGCCACCCTGGCCTCGATTGTGCGCTTGCGGCTGTGGTGATCCAACCAGTACGCCTTCTCCAAGGTATCGGGCTTGACGGCGAGAAATTTCGCCCCTGCGACGCTTCCCATGAGGGAACCGACCTTTCCTATGACCCTCCGCCTCCACGAGATTTCGTCTGATCGAAATTGCGAAATCGAACAGTGAAGGACGAAGGAACAGGATATGAAAATCAAAGGATTGATCCCTGCCGCATTGGCGATTGGCGTTGCATCGGCAGCACTTGCGCATACCGGCGCAACCGGCATCGTCAAGGAGCGCATGGTTGCCATGTCGGCCATGGGCGACGCCGTCAAGGCGATCGCGCCGATGATGAGCGGCGAGGCCGCCTATGACGCGGAGGTGGTTCGCGAAGCCGCCGAACTGATCGGATCGCACGCGGGCAGTGCGATGACGGAGCTGTTTCCCGAAAACAACGAGAACGCGGCTTCCTACGTCAAGGATGCCATCTGGGAGGACTGGGACACCTTCACCGAGCTTGCGGAACGGCTGCACACCTACTCCGAAGGACTTGCCCTTGCCGCCGACAACGGGCTCGCTTCCTCTCGAAACGGCATGGCCGATGCGGGCGCGATGATGGGCGGCGACGCCATGATGGGCTCTGGTGACATGATGGGCGGAAGCGGGATGATGGCCGACGCCACGATGGGCCGGGAAGAGCTCGCTGAAATGCCGGCCGATGCCGTCTTCGCGATGGTCAGCGAAACATGCTCTTCATGTCACACACGGTTCCGGACAGAGGCCAAGTGACATGAGGCGGGTTTTTGCAGGTGTTGTCGGGCTTGCCCTTGTGGGTACGGCCGCGACGGCAGCGCTGGTGATGTGGCCGGTCGGCCAGGAACCGGCGAAGATCGATTTGGCAGGCGATGTCCAGCGCGGTGCCTACCTGGCGCGCGCCAGTGGTTGCATCGCTTGTCACACGAATTTCGAGGATGGAGGTGCGCCACTTGCAGGTGGCGCACCGCTTGAGACCGACTTTGGAACCTTCTATCCGCCAAACCTGACAACCGATGTCCAGCATGGGATTGGAGGCTGGACCGCCGAGCAGTTCGCGATGGCGGTCAGGCAGGGCGTTTCGCCCGACGGCGAGCCGTATTACCCGACCTTCACCTATCCTTTTTATGAGGACTTCTCGGATCAGGACATCGCCGATCTCTGGGCGGCTTTTCAGACGGTGGCCCCGGTCGCCGAATCCGCTCCGTCTCACGAGGTCGCGTTTCCCTTCAATCAGCGGTGGGGGCTGAAGCTCTGGCGGGCCGCATATCTGGGCGACCCGCAGACAGAGCCGGTCGAAGGTAGGAGTGAAGCGTGGAACCGCGGTCGAGAGCTTGTGCGCGGCGCCACGCATTGCGGCGCCTGCCACACAGGTCGCAATCTTGCCGGTGCCCGAATTGCAAGCGCCGTCTTTGCAGGCAACGATGCGCTGCCCGGCGGCAACAAGGCGCCGTCCATCCTTCCGGAAGATCTACGGGAACGTGGCTGGACCGTCGCGAACTTGTCCTATGCCCTGCAAAGTGGTGTCACGCCTTCGGGCGATGTCTTCGGGGGAAGCATGGGCGAAGTCGTGCAAAACGGGACCCGATTCCTTTCCAGGGACGACTTGCGCGCTATGGCGACCTATCTTCTGGACAGCGATCTTGGGCCCGAAGATGAAATCGCCTCCATACCCGCTCACGGGCCAAAGCTGGACTGACATGATGGGGCGCGAGAGCGCCCCATCCAATAAAAGGACGACTAGAGAATGACCACAAGGCGGGAATTCCTGAAACACAGCGCGGCAACGATCGCGGCTCTGACCCTGCCCGTTTCGGCACGTGCCAAAACCGGGCCGTTCACGAAACTCACGGCGCGCCCGGCTTCGATGCAGTTGGCACCCCCATCCTACCCCAAGACAGACATCTGGGGCTACGACGGCATCATGCCCGGCCCCGAACTGCGGATCGCGCGGGGCGCGCGGGTGCAGCGGTCGTTCCGGAATGCATTGCCCCAGGCAAGCTCTGTCCACTGGCACGGCATCCGTATCGACAACGCCATGGATGGGGTGGCAGGACTGACTCAACTCGCCGTGGAGCCGGGTCAGACCTTCGACTACGATTTTGTCGCGCCGGATGCGGGCACCTATTGGTACCATGCCCACAACCGGTCGGTTGAACAGGTCGCACGCGGCCTTTACGGCGCATTGATCGTCGAAGAAGATGAACCGCCGGAGGTCGACCGGGAAGAAGTGCTGATCCTCGACGACTGGCTGCTCGACCCGGAGACAGCCCAGATCGATCCTGATTTCGACTCTGTCCACGACCGCAGCCACGCTGGCCGTCGAGGCAATTTCATTGCGACCAACGGGCGCCCTGACTTATCACTCGAAGTGCGGCAGAACGAACGGCTACGCCTGCGATTGATCAATGCCGCCAATGCCCGGATCTTCGTGCTGTCACTGGCCGGACTGGAGGGTTGGAGCATCGCGCTGGACGGAATGCCCCTGGCGTCGCCAGAACCACTGACTGATGCGCTTATCCTCGGTCCGGGTCAGCGCGCCGACCTGATAGTCGACGTGACCGCGAACCAAGGCGAGACTGCGCATCTGGTTCGGATCGAGGATCAAGAGGGTTTTTCGCAGGTCGCGTTTCCCGTCACCGGCTTGGCATCGGCCGAACGGCGCGGCGAGCCCGCCGCCCTGCCCCGCAACCCGAAGATGGAGGTCACCGGCCTCGAAGACGCAGTCTTTGTGCGCCTGAACATGCAGGGCGGAGCGATGGGATCGCTGGACGCGGCGGTCCTCGATGGAGAGCGCAAGTCTTTCCGGGAACTTGTCGATGCGAACCAGTTCTGGGCCTTCAACGGCACCATCGGAATGACCGAGGCACCGCTTGCCGAACTCGCACTTGGCCAGACCGTCGAGCTCGAAATCTACAACGACACGTCCTTCCCCCACGCAATGCACCTGCATGGAATGCATTTCCGCGAGATCGGTCAGGACGGCACCCCCGGGCCGCTTCGCGATACGCTGATGATGTTCGGGGGCGAGACCAGGACGATCGGCTTCGTCGCCGACAATCCGGGCGACTGGTTATTCCATTGCCACATGCTCAGCCATGCGGCCTCTGGCATGATGACTTGGGTCAGGGTGGCGTGATGGGCAGATATCTTGCCATTTCAGCAATAGTCTTGAGCGCGGCGGCGGTTGGAGGCTGGCTTATGACACAGGCCGATGCTCAGACCGAAGCCACACCCGAAACCTTCGATATCGTCCGGGGCGAAACGCTTTACGCGGAGTATTGCGCGGCCTGCCACGGAGCGGACCTGGAGGGCCAGCCCGATTGGCGATCGCCCGGCCCCGATGGCGTTTTGCCCGCACCGCCCCATGATGAGACCGGGCATACCTGGCACCATGCCGATAGCGTTCTTTTCGACTACACGAAACTCGGGGGCAAGGCGGCACTCGCGCGTCAGGGCGTCGACTTCGAAAGCGGAATGCCCGGTTTCGACGAACAGCTCTCGGATGCAGAGATCTGGGATGTCATCGCCTACATCAAATCTACCTGGCCCGAGCGCCAGCGCGCCATTCAGGCCGAACGAAGCGCCCAGACGCAATAGCGGAAAGGAACTGAAATGCGATCGATCAAAATCGCGGCAATCACGCTGGGTCTAACCCTCGGTCCCGTTCAGTCGACCGCGCAGGATCTGACTGAAGAGCGGATCAAGGAACTGGCGCTGCAAGCCATCCGGGAAAACCCGCAGATCATAATGGAAGCGGTACAGCTGCTGGAAGCCGAGCAAGCGGCCGCTCAGGCCGATGCGCAAGCAGACGTGCTGAAGAACCAGCGGGAACTGCTTGAACGCGACCCGAACGCACCGGTTCTCGGCAATCCCGACGGAGATGTCACCGTCGTCGAGTTTTTCGACTACAACTGCCCCTATTGCAAACGCGCCATGGCCGAGGTCCAGGGGTTGATCGCCGCAGACCCCAACGTCCGGTTGGTCTACCGCGAATGGCCGATTCTGGGCGAAGGCTCGGTGTTTGCCGCAAAGGCCGCGTTAGCGGCGCGCGAACAGGGCAAGTACGAGGAGTTCCACTGGGCCCTGATGGGGATGCAGGGACGCGCCGAGGAAGCTTCGGTATTGCGAGTCGCGGAAGATATCGGCCTGGATGTCGAACGGCTTCGCGCCGACATGGATGCGCCCGAGATCGAGGAACATATCGCCACGTCGATGCGACTGACGCAGGCGCTCGGTTTCAATGGAACGCCATCGTTCGTCATCGGTGACAACCTCATTCCCGGGTTTGTGGAAGAGGAGCAACTCAGATCGGCTGTCGACGATACCCGCGGCGGCCGTTGATCGGCGCGGCCCCTTGAACCCGGCACCGGGCGGACCGGCGCTCTCCGCGTGTCAGGTTTCTGCAGGCGTGGCTACCTCGTAGCCGGCACCCCTTATGGCCTCGGACAGGGCACGGTCGCTCAGAAAGCTCTCGACCGAAACAGTGCGGGTGGGCAGTTCGCATGAAACGGTCGCTGTCGGGTCAATGGCCTTGATCGCCTTCTCGATCGCGGCGGTGCAATGTCCGCAATTCATGCCTGGAACATTAAAGCTCGTCATTTGCGTCTCCTTCTCTCTTCGCATCAGGTGAGTGCTTCCAGCACGGGAAGGTCAAGGGTCGAAGAAAAACTATCTTGCAGGGTTGACCTTCCAGTCAGTGGAAGCCCTAGTTATATCCCGAGTGACAAGGAGATCATGATGCCCGCCACGCAAAGTCTGCGCCTTTCTGTCCAGAATATGTCTTGCGCGTCTTGCGTCCAGCGGGTTGAGAGCGCGCTTTCGGCTGTAACCGGGATCGAGGAGGTCAACGTGAACCTCGCGACCGAGACGGTGCAGGTGCGGATCGGGACTGAGGCTCATTTCCCCGCGGTGATCGAGGCGCTGGAACAAGCGGGCTATCCCGCCCGGATCCGGAGCGTCCGCCTGAACGTGTCCTCCATGTCCTGCGCATCCTGCGTGGGACGTGCCGACAAGGCACTTGCGGCTGTGCCTGGGGTGCTTGGCGTCAATGTCAACCTCGCGTCGGAAACTGCGACAGTGACCTTTGCCGAAGGCGCGCTCGATCTGGACGACCTGCTCAGGGCGGCCGAAGATGCTGGATACCCCGCCGAAGCTGCGGACGACGCCAGCCCCGAAGACCGTGGCGCGCGCAAGGAAGTCGAAGCCCGCGTCCTCGCCCGCAGGACCATGTTCGCAGCGGCGCTTGCCCTGCCGGTTTTCCTGCTAGAAATGGGCGCGCATCTGGTTCCGGGCATGCACGATCTGATCGGACGGACGATCGGTCATCAGACAAGCTGGATGATCCAGTTCGTGCTGACGACGATCGTTCTGGCCTGGCCGGGTCGCCACTTCTATACCTCCGGCTTTCCGGCCCTGCTTAAAGGCGCGCCGGATATGAACAGCCTCGTCGCCGTGGGCACCGGGGCGGCATGGCTCTATTCCGTCACTGCGGTCTTTGCCCCGGCCCTGCTGCCCGAGGGCACCCGCGCTGTCTATTTCGAAGCGGCGGCGGTGATCGTTGTACTGATCCTGCTGGGCCGCTGGATGGAGGCGCGCGCCAAGGGCCGCACCGGCGCCGCGATCCAGAAACTGCTGGGGCTTCAGGCCCGGACGGCGCGGGTATTGGTCGACGGCGAGGCGCGGGATGTGACCATAGAGCGGATCCGGACCGGCGACATTTTGATCGTGCGCCCCGGCGAACGCATCGCGGTGGATGGCGAGGTGACCCAGGGCAGCGCGCATGTGGACGAAAGCATGATCACCGGCGAACCTGTCCCGGTCAGCAAGGCGCCCGCCGACGCCGTCACCGGCGGCACGGTCAACGGCGCCGGCAGCTTCCAGTTCCGTGCCACCCGCGTCGGTGCCGACACCACGCTGGCGCAGATCATCCGCATGGTCGAGGAGGCGCAGGGCGCCAAGCTGCCGATCCAGGGCATGGTGGACCGCATCACGCTGTGGTTCGTGCCGGCCGTCATGGCGCTGGCGACGCTGACCGTGCTGGTCTGGCTGGTGGCCGGCCCCTCACCCGCGCTTTCCTACGCGCTGGTGGCCGGCGTGTCGGTGCTGATCATCGCCTGCCCCTGCGCGATGGGACTGGCCACGCCCACCTCGATCATGGTCGGAACCGGCCGCGCCGCCGAGATGGGTGTGCTGTTTCGCAAGGGCGACGCGCTGCAACAACTGACCGGTGTGGACGTGCTCGCGCTCGACAAGACCGGCACGGTCACGGAGGGCCGCCCGGAACTGACCGACCTGGTGCTGGCCGAGGCATTCGACCGCGCCGAGGTGCTGACGCTTGTCGCGGCGGTCGAGTCCCTGTCGGAACATCCCATCGCCGAAGCGATCCTGCGCGCGGCGAAAGCCGAGGGACCCGTTTCGCAGGACGTCCAGGGATTCGAATCGATAACGGGCTATGGCGTACGGGCCAAGGTCGACGGGCGCGACGTATTGGTCGGCGCGGATCGGTTCATGCGGCGAGCGGGGATTTCCCTGGGCGCGCTGGCGGAGCAGGAAACCCGCCTCGCAGCGTCCGGACGCACCGCGCTTTTTGCCGCGGTGGACGGACGGATTGCCGCCGTGATCGGCGTTTCCGACCCGGTCAAGCCGGCCAGCCGCGCCGCCATCGCTGCGCTGCACGATCTGGGCCTGAAGGTCGCGATGATCACCGGCGATAAACGTGAGACGGCCGAGGCGATCGCCCGGGAAACGGGCATCGACCATGTGATCGCAGGCGTCCTGCCCGACGGCAAGGTCGCGGCACTGGAGGAACTGCGCGGATCCGGCAGCCGGATCGCCTTTGTCGGCGACGGGATCAACGACGCACCGGCGCTGGCCCATGCGGATGTGGGCATCGCCATCGGCACCGGCACCGATGTCGCCATCGAATCCGCCGATGTCGTCCTGATGTCTGGCGACCTGCGCGGCGTGGTAAACGCGTTCGAGGTCTCTGCCCGGACCATGAGAAACATCCGCCAGAACCTGTTCTGGGCCTTCGGGTACAATGTCGCCCTCATTCCCGTGGCCGCCGGGGCGCTGTTTCCCGTGTTCGGCCTGCTGCTGTCGCCGGTCCTGGCGGCCGGGGCCATGGCGCTCAGCTCCGTGTTCGTTCTGACGAATGCCCTGCGCTTGCGCCGCGTTCGGCCAGCAATGGTCGAAGCGAAATCAACGACCTCTGGCGAGACCATAACTGTCACACCTGCCCCTATCGCCGCTGAATAAGGAGGAGCATGCAATGAACATCGGAGACGTCGCCAACCTGTCGGGGCTACCCGCCAAGACAATCCGCTATTACGAGGACATCGGCCTTGTGAAACCCCTGCGCAGCACGAACGGCTATCGGACATTTCGCGAAAGCGATGCCCACAAGCTGGCCTTCCTCGGCCGTGCCCGCGCACTCGGGTTCAGCATAGAGGACTGCCGCAGCCTGCTTGCGCTTTATAGCGATGAAGATCGCGCCAGCGCTGAGGTAAAGGAGATCGCCGAACTGCATCTCGACCGCATTGACAAAAAGATCGCCGAGTTGACGGAAATGCGCGCGACGCTTGCGCATCTTGTCGATGCATGCGCTGGGGATCATCGCCCGGACTGTCCGATCCTTGCGGATCTGGCCATGGAGTGCCGCAAGGATGACCAACTAGAGAAATCAGCGTAGTCGGGCCGCCGTCGTTGACCTGGGCAATCGTTTTTGCGGTCCTGCTTTTTGGAATGAGTGGGCTCATACATGTCCGCGCGATGTCCCTGGTGATGAGTGTCACCAAACGCGCTTCTCTTTCCCGGTCAGGCAATCTGTTGGTTGCACTTTATTCTCTGGCGATCGCCCACATTCTTGAAGCTGGTCTTTATGCTGTTGGATTCAGTTTGGGCGACAGCATCGGAATAGGTGGTTTCGCCCAAGCGAATGTCGCAACATTTATGGACGTCTTCTATTTCTCCGTCGTCAATTACTCGTCATTGGGGCTTGGCGATATTTATCCCACCGGTCATTTGCGTTTTCTTGCCGGTGTCGAGGCATTGAATGGCTTTCTTCTGATCAGTTGTTCTGCGTCGACGATCTTTCTCGTTGTTACAAGAGACCGACAATAATCCGTCAATCCGCTCGCACCTGTCGGTGAAGAGTTTCGGAACCTTCCAGCGCTGGAAGGACGTTGTCCGTGTGTCTTTTGCTATGTCCAGAGGGGAGAACGCCTATGTCATATTGGAGATTTGCGGCGATGATCGTGACTTCAACGGTCGTCATGTTCGGTCTAATGTATCTCAACACCTATCTCTTGGCCCATGTCTTCTGGTCCGAGACACGCGCCTATATGGCGCTGCTGATGGGCGCCACGATGGCGATCATCATGCTGGGTTTCATGCTGTCGATGTATTCCAACAAGGCCATCAACGCCGCGATCTTTGGCGGTGCGGCGATTGCCTTCGCCGCCTCGCTCTGGCTCGTTCGCAGCCAGGTCACGGTCGGCGATACCAGCTTCATGCGAGCGATGATCCCGCACCATTCGATCGCGATCATGACCTCGAGCCGGGCAAACATCTCGGATCCCCGCGTCCGCAAGCTCGCCGACGAGATCATCTATGCCCAGGACAAGGAAATCGCCGAGATGCGTTATCTCATCGACAGCATTGAGGCTTCCGGTGACGCGACCGAAACCGCCGAGCCCTCAAGTCCCCAAGTCGTGAGTCTCGATCAGGCTCTGTCCACGGCGCATGTCGCGGTATTGGATCCCGGCTTCCTGACCGATGAGGATATTGCGGCGCTATTCCCCTCTGGAGCAGCTTGCACATTCAATTACACTACCGGCAGCCGACCCGCACTCGCGATAGGCGAAGTGGACGGGCAGACCGCCGGTCTGGTCAAGCTCAGCGGGGATCTCGTTCGCCTCGATGCAGCCTCGGCGACCGAGCTCGGCACCGGCGGCCTGACAATCCGCATCGGCGCGCCGGGTGACAGCACGGACACCCTCGGATCGGCCAGACCAGACCCCGCCGAAGCGGATATGATACTCGACCTCGATGCCGGACTGAGCGCCGGCTACCGGGGCTTCTACAGCTGCGGCGGATAACCAAACGAGAGAGGTGCGACATGGCCGACACGACTCCCATCAAGACCGCGACGCTCTACAGGATGGTCATGCCCGACCATCTCTGCCCCTACGGCCTGAAATCCAAGGATCTGCTGGAGCGCGAGGGATACGATGTCGACGATCACCACCTGACAACCCGCGAAGAGACCGACGCCTTCATGGAGAAGCACGGTGTCGAGACGACACCACAGACCTGGATCGGCGACGAGCGCATCGGCGGTTACGACGATCTGCGCGCGCATTTCGGCAAGGATGTGAAGGAAGAAGACGAAACCAGCTACCAGCCGGTCATCGCCATCTTCTCTGTCGCTTTCCTGATGGCGCTCGGCCTCAGCTGGGCCATGTTCGGCACGATCCTGACCTTACGAGCCTTCGAGTGGTTCATCGCCATCTCGATGTGCTTCCTCGCGGTGCAGAAACTGCAGGATGTCGAAAGCTTCTCGACGATGTTCTTGAACTACGACCTGCTCGCTCGCCGCTGGGTGCGCTATGGTTATGTCTACCCGTTCGGCGAGGCTTTCGCCGGCATCCTGATGGTGGCAGGCGCGCTGACCTGGATATCGGCCCCGGTGGCGATCTTCATCGGCACGGTCGGCGCGGTTTCGGTCTTCAAGGCGGTCTATATCGACAAGCGCGAGTTGAAATGCGCCTGTGTCGGCGGCGGCAGCAACGTGCCGCTGGGGTTCGTGTCGCTGACCGAAAACCTCATGATGATCGCGATGGGGCTCTGGATGCCGTTGAAACACTACGTGCTGGGCTGGTAGCCGGGCGACCAATTTGAGCCGCCCGGCTCATACTCGTGCCTGCGACCGGAGCCGCTACTGAAGCTTCGTCACCGTCAATTTGCCGTTAACCCGCTCGGCAAGAAACAGGATTTCTGAGCCCTCGGCGAGCGACTCCAGCATCGCCGGGTCGGCGACCCGGAACACCATCGTCATCGCCGGCATGCCCAGATCGATGAGTTCCTCGTGGATTATGGTCACCTTACCGGCCGGGGCCTCGATTTTCTTGACGACGCCTTTGGTGAAGGTTTCGGCTGCGGCGTAACCCGCGAAGCCGAGCGACAGGAGCCCGGCAAGAGCGATCGTGGTCAGGTTTTTCATGTGAAGTTCCTTCGGTTGATACGGTTGTCAGTTGTCGGGTTGTCTTGGATCTCAGGATTTCGCGGCAACGATGACCGGGCCATGCATGCCCATGTCGTAGTGGCCGGGGATCAGGCAGGCGAATTCGAAACGCCCTGCCTTGGTGAAGGTCCAGACGATTTCACCCGATTGCCCCGGCTCAAGCCGGATCGCATTCGGATCGTCATGTTCCATCTCGGGGAACTCCTCCATCAGCGCCTTGTGTTCGGTGATCTTGTCCGAACTGTCGATCACGACCTCGTGCTCGAACTCGCCGGTGTTCACGACGACCAGGCGAACAGTCTCACCTTCGGCGAATTCCAGCACCTCGGGCTCGAATGTCATGTCGCCATCGTCGGTCTCGACCATGAGAAGTTCGACCGTGCGCGTCACGGATGCGGCATCGCCGGGTCGCCCGATGGCTATGTCGTCGTGGCCGCCGGCATGGGTTCCGCCTGCCATGGCCGCCCCCGATCCGAGGAGAAGCGTCAGTCCTGCAAGTAGATGTTTCATTCCTGTATTCCTTGAGGGGTTGAGTTTCTTAGGTTCTTCCACGAGACGGGGGACGCGGCGTGTAGAGCGTCTGGGCCGTATCGTGCATGGCAGGCTCGGAAACCTCGCCCTTCCATTCGTAGGCTTCGGTCCCCGGCGGGTTCTCGTACCAGCCGGGATCCGAATAATCGTCGGCGCCGATGCCCTCGCGCACCTTCACGACCGAGAACATGCCGCCCATCTCGATCGGGCCATGCGGGCCCCAACCGGTCATCATCGGCGTGGTGTTGTCGGGCAACGGCATTTCCATCTCGCCCATGTCGGCCATGCCTCTGGTGCCCATCGGCATGTATTCCGGCTGGTGTCTGCGGATCATCTCGGTCAGGCGCGACTTGTCGACGCCGATGAAGGTGGGCACGTCGTGGCCCATGGCGTTCATCGTGTGGTGCGACTTGTGGCAATGGATCGCCCAGTCGCCTTCATGCACGGCATCGAATTCGTAGGCCCGCATTGCCCCGACGGGTATGTCGATGGACACTTCCGGCCATTGCGCCGACGGCGGCACCCAGCCGCCGTCGGTGCAGGTCACCTTGAAATCATAGCCATGCATGTGGATCGGGTGATTGGTCATCGTGAGATTGCCGACCCGCACCCGCACGCGGTCGCCTTTGCTCACCACCAATGGATCGATGTCAGGAAAGATCCGGCTGTTCCAGCACCAGAGGTTGAAGTCGGTCATCGTCATGACCCGAGGCATCCACGTGCCGGGGTCGATGTCGAAGGCATTCAGAAGGAACGCAAAGTCGCGGTCGACAGGCATGAACGACGGATCGCGCGGATGCACGATGAAGAGGCCCATCATCCCCATCGCCATCTGCACCATCTCGTCGGCGTGGGGGTGATACATGAACGTGCCGGACTTGGTCAGGTCGAACTCGTAGACATAGGTCTTGCCGGGCGGGATCGCCTTGTGTGACAGCCCGCCCACCCCGTCCATGCCCGAGGGCAGGATAAGTCCGTGCCAGTGAACCGTCGTATGCTCGGGCAGCCGGTTCGTCACGAAGATGCGGACACGGTCGCCTTCCACAGCCTCGATCGTCGGGCCGGTGGACTGGCCGTTGTAGCCCCAGAGCCGGGCGATGGTGCCTTCCGCCAGTTCCCGTTCAACAGGTTCGGCAACAAGATGGAACTCCTTCACATTGCCGTTCATCCGATACGGAAGCGACCAGCCGTTCAGCGTGACGACCGGCGTGTAGTCCGGGCCCGTCGACGGACGGGGCGGGACCTGCGTTGCGGCCCCTTCGGCAACCGCAGCCTCCGGCAATGCCGTGTTGGAGGTTTGGCCCCATGCAGCGGTGGAAACCAGCGCCGCGCCGGCACCAAGCACATGTCTTCTGTTCATCATGTCGAACACTCCCATCAATGCGCCGCGGCGCCGGGGTCGGTGACCCGGGTCGCACCGCCACCGGCAACGGCCATAGCGCCGCCGCCGTAGATCGTTGCAGTCAGATTCGCGTCGGCGAGCCAGAAGTCGCGCCGCGCATTTGCTTCCAGTATGGCGCTGCTCAGCCGCGCCCGCGTATCCGCCAGAAGCTCGAACGTATTGGTGATCATGCCGTTGTAGCTGAGCAGGGATTCTTCCTCGATCGTCGTTCGCAGGGGCAGAAGCGTTGCCGCATAGTGCCCCGCGATGGCGTGCCGTCCGGTATAGGACTTGTAGGCCGACCGCGCTTCAGACCGGACATTGACCGCCAGTTCGGCAAGCTGATTGGCCGCGCGCATGTAGGCCATCTCGCTTTGGCGAAGCCGTGCCTGCCCGGAATCAAAGATCGGAATGTCGAACTCGACCTCGATCTGTGGTGTCGTCTCGGTTTCTATCTCCGTTCCGTCAAGCTCCCGTTCGGCCTCGAAGCCCGCGATAATTTCAAGGTCGGTGACAAAGCGTGTCGCCCCGGTCAGTCCTTTCGACCTCGCCATCGCTTCGAGTTCCAGCTTCGCGATCTGTAGATCGATGCGGTGTGAAAGCGCCTCCGCTTCGATGCGCGGGCGCGAAGCCGGCGAACGCGGCAGCGCCGGCAGGGCGTTCGGGACGAAGTAATCGACCTCGCTTCCCCACAGACCCATGGCCCGGGTCAGCGTCTCCTTGGCCAGTTCCGCATCCAGCCGCGCCTGTGCCCGCTGTCCTGTGAGTTCGGCGAAGAACGCATGTTCCCGCGCCTGGTCCGCCTTGTTGAGAAAGCCGGTTCGCCCAAGCTCTGCGGCAAGTTCGGACGCCGCATCGGCGGTGCCCTGCGCATCGCGCACGATCCCCGCCTGCTCGAATGCGCCCACAGCCTCCACCCAGGCGCGCCGGGTTTCGGCCGCCGCGGCCAGGGTCTGCTGCGCCGCGACGAGTTGCGCTTGGCGGAAGCGGATCTCCGCGATCCCAAGGCGCCGTTCGCGCGTGGCCAGGGCCAGAATGTTGTTCGCGATCAGCCCTTCGATCGCACGATAGCCATTCAACCCTTCGGCCCCGATACCCAGCACACCCACGGAAACCGTCGGGTTCGGCTGCATCGTCATCTGCCAGGCCTCGGCCGCAGAAAGGCCAAGCTCGGCATAGGCGGCCTGAAGACCGCGATTGTTCAGCAAGGCCACCTGAACGGCGGTGTCCGCGCTGATGGTTTTCTTGTGAACCAGCGCATGCACACGCTCACCGGCGGCGCGGGTTTCTTCGGCGCTTTGCAGCCAGACCGGTTGTGCGCCCGACGCTCTGGCCGAGATCGAAGATACGGTCCCGAAACCGGCCTTTGGCGACGATACACTTGAAAGACCCGGCGGTGTGGCGCAAGCCGCGAGAACCAGCGGCGCCAAGACAATAATGCGTGCACGTTTCATTGAGTCCGCTCCCCATCTGGACCTTGAAGGTCGTTCAAGTTCCGCCACTCTTCGGGGCTTGCCGGTACGCGATTCACATACCCGACCACGCCCATCGCCGGTTGAGGACGGACCGCAATCGCCGGATCCGCGACCGGCAGCTGCGCCACGCGCACTTCGGATGCGCCGCACGCCGCGACAAACAGCGATCCGCAGATCGCCAAGTAAGATTTCTTCATGGATTTTCCTGATACTCTACGAATGCAGACCCGCGCCGAAGACGGCGCAGGCAATCAAAAGACGTAGCTCAGGTTCTGGGAGGACGCCGAACCAAATCCGCCGGATTGGAAATCAACTGTTCGTCGGCGAAGACGACAATTGCAATTCGCCGGGTTGAAGTGGCCTGAAATGCCACCTCCGGCCCGAGGGACAGGAACGGACAGGGTGTGCCATTGCAATGCTGGTCGTTTCCAAGCTCGGCATCGCCGTGGCCGTGATCGTGTGTGGCGGAAAGGTCCTTGCCGACATGGTCCGCGACAATTTCCTCGTGGCCGGTGCAATCCGTAGAACTGGCGAAGTCCAAACCGTGTTTGTCATGTCCAACGGAATGCGCTGCGGCACCCGTGCCAATGAGAAGCATGGATAGAAAGACAACGAAAAGGCTGCGCCAAGTCACGATCATGGCGGCGATGTTGCACCAAGCTTGATTCTCGTCAATCTACATTCGCGATGTGAGCGAATGGTTGCTTCACGTTTAAGTGTCCCCGGCACCAGCATTGGCGGCGCGATCTGTTCTTTCTGCGTGGCTTAGCTCACGACCGACCGATCCGCCGCGCTCTCTCCGCCATCCGGGTTATCTGCTCGCCGCTTAACCTTGCGGTCATTGCAACCGCCGAAGGAGCTTTCGCTGTCGCGCGCCCCACGATCTCCCCAGTGGTCAGTGCCCCAATCCGCGCCCGCCCTTGAACGCCGGACGTATTGACCATCCCCCTGGCAACCGCAGCCGCACCGGCAAACGCATTCGGTCCGGCCACAACCATGAAATTCCCCGAAAGCCCGCGCACGATGAGCGGCGTCGCAGCAACGAAGCCCTTCGCCAGGAAGACCATAACGAAGAACGGGATGAGCGAGCCGATATTGGTCGCGGAGCCCGGATCGCCCAGCTGCGCCAGGAGCGCGTTGGCCATGCCCACGACGGTCGAAAACATCGCGGCGATGACGACGGGGTAGAAGGCATAGCTGACGGTGGTCGAGACCCAGCGGTGGAAGAAATCCTTCGTCGCCTCGAAGAGCGAGAGCGCGATCATGACCGGTGCGAGACCAAGCATGAGGGTCAGCATCATCTTGGCGAAGATCAGGACGATGCCGGTCATGAACCCGAGGAGGCTGAGCAGCACGAGGCCGATGCCGCCGAGGATCGCACCGGTCATCCAGTTCAGGTTGCTACCGATGGCGTTCAGATACTGACTAAATTCGTCGATGAGATCGTCGAACTCTGAAGCGAAGTATGAGGCCCCTGCCCCACCGCCCCCCACAGACGAGATCAGCGCGCCCGCGACATAGTCCAAACCTCCGATCACCGCGTTGGCGACCGTATTGAACTGCACCCAGTTAAAGGCGAACAACCCAACCAGCATCAGCTTCATAAGGTACCAGAAGAAGCTCGCGCCATCCATGCTGCGGTATTGGAAGGCCATGTTGATGAAGAGCCCGATGGCCGAGATGGTGACCATCAGCAGTACGATCGTGCCGATATTGCCTGCGACCGCCCCGAACTGGGACTCCGCGGCATCGGCGAGGAAGGCATCGGCCGTTCCGACCATCCAGCTGACGACGCCCATTACCAGTTGCCTTGTTCTCGGCAGATTGCCTCGACATTTGGCGCGAGTTGCCGTTGTTCACCTCGAATGCTCAATCGGGCCTGCGTTTGGTCCGCTTGCGGAAGATGCCCATACTTCTCTTGGTATTCGGCGTCGGCACTTTCCCAACTCGGGAAACGGGTTGAGCAGCCGCAGTCCCCGGTCTGCAATATGGCTTCCCAAGTCCTGAGTTCGTACAGCTTCTGTAACGTCAGCGCCTTGTAGGCTTCACGCGGATGCAGTTCATCCATCCAGGCGGGGCGCGCGGGCCGGTCGTTGCAGATCCGGTACTGCTGCGGCGCCATGTCGACCGTGAGGTCGGTCGACACGGCGGGCGCAACCTCGGCCAGAGCCGGACCGGCGCCAAGAACGACAAGGATGGCAATGTTGGGAAGGCGCATGGCGTATCCTTTGATGGTCACTGACCCGGGTCTTCGGTCTGGCCGGGCAGGTAGAATTCGGTGATGCCGCGCGTGCCCTGGTGGCGGCCGGCCTGGATGATGACGTCGATCGAGCCTTCGATGTAGCGGATCATGTCGGCGTAGGTCAGGGGCAGATCGGTCTTCAGCGCGGCAATGGCAAGCCGTCTCACGGCGAGCTGGGGGGTTTCCGCGTGCAACGTGGTAAGCGAGCCGCCATGGCCGGTGTTGATCGCCTCGAGGAAGGTCATCGCCTCCTTGCCCCGAACCTCGCCGAGCACGATGCGGTCGGGGCGCATCCGCAGCGTCGAGGTCAGGAGCTGGTCGGCGCTGCGCGTGTCGCTTTCCCGATCCGAGATCAGCGTCACCGCGTTCGGCTGTCCGGGCCGCAGCTCGGCCGCCTCCTCGATGGTGACGATCCGCTCCGCGTCCGGGACGAGGGAAAGGATCTTCCGGGCCGCGACGGTCTTGCCGGTCGAGGTCCCGCCCGAGACGATCATGTTGAGCTTGTTCTGGACACAGAACGAGAGCGCGGCGTCGATATCGCCGGCGGCCACAACCTCTCGCAAGGCGAGGTTGCGCTCGCGCCGCAGTGCCTCGAGGCTGGTTTCCTTGTCGAAGAGATAGGCGAGTTTGATCTCTTCCAGCGGCAGGCTCGAGAAGAACCGCAGCGAGATCGAGAAGCCGCCCTCGACGGCGGGCGGCTGGATCACCTGGGCGCGGATCGGGCGGTCCCGGTAGAGGATGCTGACCGAGACGATGGGTTTTTTCTGGCTGAGCGTCGTGCCGGCCGCCGAGGCGATCTGGTTGCCGAGATCCTTGATGGCGGTCTGGCTCAGGGGCGTGCCGAGCGCGGACATGAAATGATCCCCGTGGAACTCGCCCCAGGTGCTGCCGTCGGGGTTGATGCAGATCTCGATGACGTCGGGACGCCCGATCGCGGGTGCCAGCGCGTCGAGCGAGGCTTCGAGGTAGCTCGCCGCCATGTCAGAAGATCTCGAGATCGCGGTCGACCATGACGGTGATCCGCGTGCCCTGGTCGACATGGATGACCGGCTTGATCGCGAGGTAGTCCTGCATGACGCTTTGCGTGCTGTCGCGCAGGTCGGACCCGACATCGCTCGCCACATCCGCGGCCGCTTCGTCCTCGATCTGGCCCGCCGCGGCCGCCGGGAGCGCCCCGATCAGCGAGATGAGCGCGGCGGCGCCGAAGCGTTCGGCGAAGCGCGTATCGACGAATCCGGTCGTGCCGGACCGCCCGAGTTCGTCCCCGCCATAGGCGCTGATCTGGACCGACTGGTTGTCGGGCAGGATGATCCGGTCCCAGGCCACCATCACCCGGGACTGCGCCAGCGCCACTTCCGATCGGTAACGCCCGATGAGCCGCGACCCGCGCGGGATCAGGACACGGGAGCCGTCGAAGGCATGCACATCCTCGGAGACGATAGCCCGGATCGCGCCGGGCAGGCTGCTGTCGAGAGCGGTCTCGGTCACCGCCTGGATCATCGTGCCCTGCGGCACGGTGTGGGACGGGTTGGCGATCACCTCCGCGCGGGTCACCTCGGCGACCTGCGCACCGGACCGGACGAAGGCCTCGTCGGCGTTGAGGCGCGCTTCGACGGCCCCGTCCCTGGGCCCGTTCCCGGCGCCGGAGAAGGCGATCATCGGCGAGGCGATGCGTTCGGCGCGGGCTTCGGCTTCTGCCGCGCGGCGGCGTTCGAGTTCGGCGAGGCGCAGCTCTTCCTCCGTGGGCCCAAGCGCGGCGGGTGCGGGCTGTTGCAGCTGCGCCAGTTCCAGATCCATACGCATCTGTTCCAGCGCCCGGTCGCGCTCGGTCAGCTGCCGTTCGAAGGCGCGACGGGACTCTTCGCCCGCCGCCTGCAGCGCCGCGATCTGCGCGGTCAGATCGGCGATGGCGGCATCGGCGGCGGCGGACGATGGCTCCGCCTCCCTGGCCAGCAGCGCATCGAGTTCGGCCTGGACTGCCGCTAGGGCCTCGGCCAGGGCACGCTCTGTCTCGCTCGGTCCGGCGTCCGCCGGTGCCGGCTCCGGGGTCCGGACCGGCAGGACGGCGGGCACCAGGTCGCCGAAGCCCGACCCCTGGTCCTGGAATTCGGCCGGTGCGGCGGTCGGCATCGGCACCGACGCCTTGGGCTGGAGCGCGGCATAGGCGAGACCGCCCAGACCCGCGATCCCGAGCACGCCGAGAAGGGCCGTGACCGGGGACGGACGCCGGCCCCCCGCCTTCTTCCCACTCGCGCCTTCGAGCGCGGCAAGACGGGCCGCGAGATCGTCGGGCTCGTTGCTCATGCGCCCGCTCCCCTACGGCCGAGGTCCTGGATGCAGACCACCTCGTCGCCGAGGCGCAGCACCCATTCAGGGTTCACCCCGGAGACCCGGATCACGCCATCCGCCTGCGCCTGGCTGTTGACCGAGCGTTCCGCGCCGCGTGTGTGACGGAAGATCGCCGGGACGGGCGCGTTCCGTGCGAAGCGGAAATAGGTGAATGTGCCATCGTCCCAGACCGAGAGTGGCGTGAACTCAAGCTGCGCGCTCGCGCCGTAATTGGCATTCGGCGCGGCGGCCGCCACCGCCTGCCGGGGCGCGTTGCGGCTCTCGGGGTAGCGGAACTGCACGACGTAATGCGGGGTCTCCCGGGCTTCGACGACGTGGAAGTAGTAGGAGCGCCGGTTGGTATATACGGTGATGTTGGTGGCGACGCCCGAGGCCACGGGCTTGATCGCGAAGGCCCGTCCGCCCGGGACCGCGTCGAACTGGAAGCCGACCGTGTCGCCGGCGATGATCGAGCGGATGGTCTCGCCCTCGCCGAACTCGACCGTGGTCACGCGGGTGAGGCTGGTCACCACGCGGAACACCTGGCCGTCGACCCAGGTCGCGATCCGGACGCGGCTGTCATGGGCACCACGACCGGGCGTGGTCTCTGCCCGGGCGGGAAGGGCCGCGGACATCGCCGCGGCGACGAGGAGGCCGGAAAGGGTCAAGCGGGTGGTCATTCGGCGCGGTCCGATCTGATGGCGTATTGCGTGACGGTGAAGCCGAAGGGGTTCTGCCAGACCTCGTCGAGGACACGCGGGGTCTCGGTGTGGAACTCGAACATCAGCGTGGCGGTGAAGGCGCCGTCCTGCACGCCCTGCGGTCCGGTCAGGCGCTTGCGCAGGCGCACCTGGGCGCGGTTCTCGCCGATGAGGGTGATGCTGGCGATCTCGACCGCCATCTCGGCCCCTGCCCCGTAGCGCGTCGGCGGGTAGGTCTCCTGGCCGCTGGTCCAGGTGGCGCGCATGCTGGCCTCGGCGGCGCCCTTCGACTGCGCGAGTACCCGGCGCACGCGCAGGTCATTGTCGAGCTGGTTGTAGGTCTCGCGGTCGGTGATGTAGCGATAGATCTGCGCCTCGATCACCGCGGGGCGCTCGGCGAGCGTCACGGTCTGGACGGCGGCATTCGGCAGGGCGAGGCCGGTCGCCGGATCGAAGGGCACGACGACCGGGGGCGGGGTTTCGATCAGGAGGGCGACGGCGGCGGCCGAGAGGCAACCCACTACGCCGAAGACCGCGCCGCCGATGCCGATCTTGCGCCAGGTCTCCTCGCGGCGCAGCGCACCGTAGACCAGCTCCTCCTCGACGATGGCGTCGATGCCCGTTCCCATCGTCATGGACGGAGCTCCGGCAGGGTGAAGTCCATGTAGCGACGCTCTTCGGCGATGGTCGCTGCATCGACCACGCCCGCATTGCCCGCGCCGACGGTCTGGATCGCCTCGAGCTCCCACATCCGGGTCATCGCGATGGCAAGCTCGGCGGTCACCCGGGTGTTGTGATCCATGGATGCCTTCAGGTCCTCCATATCCGGGATCATCTCCACCAGGCGCTCGACGCGTTCCAGCGATTGCGCCGCCTCGGCATGGCTGTTCTGTGCCGCCGCCGAGAGCACGGCCCCGGTGGTCGCGCGGGTGGCCACCCCTTGCGCGCCGGGACTGCCGCTGCGGGCGATCTCGGCAAGGCTGTCCTCGTCGAAGCCAGCGCTCGCCAGCGCGGTCTCCATCTGGGTGCGGAGCGGCCCGGCGGAGGAGCCGAGGAGCGCGCTCCAGTCGCCCTGCTGGATGCCGGTGATCAGATCGCCGATGTCGGAGAAATCCGCCTCGAGCAGCCCGTCGAGATCGCCGCCCATGAAGAGGCCGAGGATCCGATCCCGCGCGCCGGTGAGCGAGGCGTACATCTGGTTCAGCTGGTCGAGCTGCTGCTGCACGAGGTCGAGCTGCTCAAGGAGGGTATCGAGCTGATCGGTCTGGATCCCGAAGTCCTCCAGCATCTGCTGCAGCTGGCGGATTTCCTGGGCGATATTCTGGGTGTCGACGGTCGGCACGCCCTGGGCGATGGTCGGCGCGGGCGCCAGGCTCATCGTCACGGCTACCGCAGCGGCTGTCCCGAACAGAAGTCTCCGTGCGCGCGGGAAGTTCGTCCTCATCGCAATATCTCCAAACTGAAATCCATGTATTGCCGCTCGGCGGCCTGTGCCGCGGCGAGCGCGATCTGCTCGGCGCTCATCGGCTCGGTTCTGGCGGCCTTGAGGCGGGTGCGGATGGCGACGAGGCGCGCCAGTTCCGCGCGGGCATAGGTGTTGAGCGCCAGCGCCTCGTGCAGGTCCTCGGTTTCGCCGATCCGCTCGATGATGTCCTGCACCCGGAGCGCGGAAGCCCGGACCGAGACCATCGAATAGTCGCCATAGACCCCGGAGCCATGTGCCGAGAGGCTGAAGCTCGCGTTGGCGAGAAGGACCGGATCGATGGTGCCGAGGGCGTCGATCCCGCCGACCGCGGCGAGGTAGCGGTTGTACTGCTCGGGGATGACCACGACGTAGTGCTGGGTTTCCGAGAACGGCGGCACGCCGCCGTAATCCTGCACGTTGCCGGGACCCGCGTTGTAGGCGGCGAGTCCGTGGATGATGTTGCCGCCGAACATGTTCAGCATCTGCGCGAGGTAACGCGCGCCGCCTGTCACCTGCAGGTAGGGATCGTCGTAATAGGCGGGATAGATGCCGAGATCGGAGGCGGTGCCGGGCATGATCTGGGTGAGGCCGAAGGCACCCACGGGTGAGCGGGCACCGATCTGGAACCGGCTCTCCTGCCAGATCAGTGCCTGGAGGAGGCAGCGCCATTGCACGAGGGTGAGACCGGCGCGCGACACCCCAGGGAGGGAGAAGGTGTCGCGCGCCGCGCGGATGATCAGCTCCTCGATCCCTTCGCGCGCGTCGCCGAACATACGGGCCGCGGCCGGATTGCCATCCGCAGGCCCATAGAGCACGGCGGCGGAGGTGTCGGAGCCCCTGCCCGCCTCCAGTCCCGCGATGGGTGCAGAGACATCGGTTCCGCCCACGCTTGTCGCCTCGACGAGATCGTCCAGCGCCGCGAGCTGTTGGCGTTCGATCTCGGCCAGCTCCTCCTCCCGGGTCAGCCGGTCGCGCTGCAGCGCCAGATCCCGGTCGCGCTGCGCGATGAGCGCTGCCGTGCGTGCGAAACCTTGGGCGTCGAAGGTCGGCACGCCCTGCCCCGACGCGGGACAGGCGAGCGCGGCGAAGGCGAGAAGGGGAGGAAGCCGACGCAGCATGGATCAATCCGCGAGCCCGAGCGCGGTGAAGGTACAGGAGGTGTCGGCCCGCGTGACCGCCACGCCCTTGGTGGAAACACGCGGCGCGTTCGCGGTCTCGGCCCGGAAATTGAAGCAGTTGGCCGTCGCGGGCCGGTATTCGGCGCAAGCCGACAGGGTGAGCCCGAGGACGAGAAGCCCGAGGCGCAGGGTGAAAGTCTTGGTCATCATGTTCTCCAGAATTCCGGGCGGTCGCGGTAGTCGCTGCCCACCAGCTCCTCGCCCTTCTCCATGCCGCCGAGGATGGTCACGAGCGGCCCGAGGCTCGAGAGATCGGCATCGATCACCACCGAGCCCCGATCGTCTCGGACCAGCGCCAGGCGCGAGGACGAGCCGACCCCGAGGAGGATGTCGAGCTCCTTCTCCGAGAGCCCCAGCATGGCGTAATCGGCCTCGCTGGCGCGGATGTTGGGCAACAGGATCTGCGTCGGCACCGCCTCGACGATGGTCTTGCCGGTGCGGGTGCGCTCAAGCTGGCTCGCATATTGGGTCATCATCACGACGACGGCGTTCTGTTTCCGGGCGGTGACGAGCCAGTTCGACAGTCGCTCCGCGAAATAGGTGTTGTCGAGCGCCTTCCAGGCCTCGTCGATCAGGATCACCGTCGGCTTGCGGTCCTCGATCACGCGCTCGACGCGCCGGAAGAGATAGGAGAGCACCGCCATGCGTTCCCGCTCGCTCTCGGAATCGAGGATGCCGGTCAGATCGAAACCGGAGATGTCGCCTGCGAGGCTGAAGGTATCCTGCGGGTTGGCGCCGAAAATCCAGCCATAGCGGCCTTCGGCGGTCCATTCCTGCATGCGCTCGAAGAGATCGCCCTCGTCATCGGTCGAGACCAGCAGCGAGGCAAAATCCGACCAGTTCCGCAGACCTTCGTGACTGGCCGAGGCGTTCTGGCGCACGACCTCCTGCAACCGATTGGTCTGCACCGGGGTGAGCGGTCGGTCGCGACGTTCGAGGAGCGTCGCGAGCCAGTCCGCGAGCCAGGCCTGGCCGCGCGCATCGGTCTCGGTCTGGAGCGGGTTGAGCCCTGTCGGCCGCCCGGCCCGCACGGTGGAATAGCTGCCGCCGAGCGCCCGCACCGCCATCTCCATCCCGGCGCGGTAGTCGAAGACGAAGAGCCGGGCATTCGCGCGTCGCGCCATGGCCATGAGGAAGGCCGCGAGCACGGACTTGCCCGAGCCGGGGCGACCGAGGATCAACGTGTGCCCGCCGGTCGGTTCGCGGTCCGGCGCGCCCTGCTCATGAAAATTGAACCGGAACCCGCCGCGTTCGGGCGTCGGGAAGAGCGTGATCGGCAGACCCCAGGGCACGTCGCTCCCCGGTTTGCCGAGAGGCGTGCGGTGCAACGTGGCGAGATCCGCAAAATTATGGTTGGTTATCGCGGCCTTGCGGCTCCGTGCCCCGGTATTGCCGGGATGCTGCGCCATGTAATGCGTCCGGGCGCCGAAGCCTTCCGAGATCAGGTTGATGCCGGTGCTGGCGGCGATGTTGCGCACCTCGGCGCAAATATCGTCGAGGGCGGTCCGGGTCTTCGCATAGACCGCGACCGTCATGTGATGCTCGCCGAAGATCAGGCGCTTCGATTCCAGATCGTCCTGCGCAAGCTCCAGCTCTTCGGCGAGGCTGACCGCCCCGTCATTGGCGGCCTGCATGAGCCTGAGCTGCCGCTTGATCCGGCCGGCCATGATGTTCGAGTTTACGGCCACGAAGGAATGCGTGACGACCATGTCGACCGGCAGGTTCAGCTCGTCGAGCATCAGCGCGTCGGTCTTGGCCGGGTAGTTCTTGACCGCGAAGATCGCGCCGAATTTCTCGCCCGCCGCCCCGTCGGAGAGACGGATCGTCGGACCGTCGAAGGTCACACGGGTGTTGGCCACGTCTTCGGCGAGGATGCCGAAACGCGAGCGCGGGAAGAGCGGATGCTCGCAGCCGGTGTTGAGACTGCCGAGGAAGCCGAGCAGCGCTCCGGAATTTGCGGACAACAGTCGGGGCTTCATCTCGTCGAAGGTCGAAAGGATGAACCCGACCACCTCGTCGAGCTTGCGTAGCCTCCGAACCGTGTCCTGCGCGAGCCGCGCCCGGGAGGCGGCGGCAAGGAACGGCAGGCCGCGGCCCACCTCGGGGCGTTTCAGGACCGTGAGGGTCAGCGTCTTGTCGCGCAGCCCGGAAGCGCGCAGATGCGCGCACCAGCGCCGGTCGATCTCGCCCGCGAAGCCAGCCTCTTCGATCGGCGGCAGGTCCACCTCGACCGCCTTGGAGACCTTGTGCAGGTAGAAGGAAAACCCTGTCCCGGCCTGCGCCACGATCCCGGCCATCAGCGCGCCGATGCGGTCGAGATGCGCATCCTCGCTCGTGGTGCTGTTCACCCCCTCGAGCCGGATGCATTGCATGAGCTCGTTGCCGCGGGTGCGGATTGTGGTGTCGCTCACGAGGCTCACATAGGGCAGCATCTGCGAGAGACGCTTCTCGCCCGCAATCCAGGACGGCACCGCCGTTCCGAGATCGAGGTCTTCACCATATCCAGCATCACGGGGCATAGCTGTCGCCTCCGTGCAGCTTGCGGTTCCGGGTCGGCGGCGTCTCCTGCAGGGTGATCACCAGCACATCGAGGAAGTTCGGATCCCAGTCGGCGGCCTTCCAGAGCGCGGGCCAGGCGATACCGGCGATCAGCACCACGATCCAGCTCTGCACCCAGAGGAACAGGAGCGTGGAGCCGAAGAGCCAGACCATGGCGTACATGATCGGCAGACCCATGAGCTTGGGCGGCCTCAGGAGGCCGATGAAGACACGCGACTGCTCCGCCATGGTGTCAGACCTCAAGTGGTCCAGATCGCGGCGACGATGGTCGGGGCGGCGGCGATCCCGGCGATCGCCACCACGACCCAGAGCGCCTGGCGGAAATCCAGGATACCGAAGAGCCAGGAGAGGAACACGCCGATCAGCGCCAGCGTGCCGATCACGATGCCCAAGGGCCCGGTGATCGCATCGACGATGCCCTGGAGCAGGGTCTGCACCGGCGAGAGGTCGATACTCTGGGCGAGCGCCGGTCCCGCGGCAACGATCAGCAGGGCCGCCGCGACGGCGGTCAGGTTCACTTGTCTTCTCACGAAATCTCTCCTCTCAGGCGCAGCATCGCGGCGGTCACTTTCGCCACATGGCCCATGGTTTCTCGGTAAGGGGGAATGCCGCCGTGGCGGTCGACCGCCTCGGGTCCGGCATTGTAGGCGGCGAGTGCCAGGCGGCTGTCGCCGAAACGGTCGAGCATCATCAGGAGATACCGCGCCGATCCGTCGAGGTTCTGACGTGGATCATGCGGATCGACGCCCAGAACCCGCGCCGTGTCCGGCATCAGCTGGCCGAGCCCGATCGCACCCGCGCCGCTCAAAGCGCGCGGATTGTAGGCGCTCTCGATCTCGATATTGGCCCGGTAGAGCGCGGCCCAGTCGGTGACCGAGAGACCGGCGCGGCGCAACCCGGGGTGACCGGCATAGCGGAAGGCAGTCGCCTCGATGGCGGCGAGAATGTCGGGAGGAGCCGGGACGGGCGCGCGCGATGCGCTTTCTGCGTTCGCTTCATCATGCGACCGATTGGAGAAGAGAAAGAGCCGGTCGCCGGGACCCGTTGCACCGTTCGCTTGCTTGTCGGCAGATGCTTCTGGATCAGCCTGCGTGGCAGAGACATCGATCAGCCGGCCGTCCTGGCCGACGGAGAAGATGAACCCGCCTGTCGTCGTCTGTGCCAGCAAGGCCGAGGGTGCGGAACAAACACCTGTACCGAGCAGGGCAAGGACCGCGAGAACGCGGCAGGCGGTGAATCCGTCAGGCCTTGGCGGCCAGAGGTTTGCCCGGGGCTTCGTGCGGAACCCGTCCGCCTTCTTCGAGCGGGATGGAGACGACGGTTGCGCCCATGTCGGCCAGGAAACTGACGAGGCCGACGATCGTCTTGAATTCGCGGATCTTGAGATAGCTGCGCGAGGTGACGAGCAGTTTCTCGTCCCGTCCATCGGAAGAGACGGCGCGCACGGTCCAGGTGCCGTACCAGCTGTTGTGGCGTTTCTCGGCGCCTTCCTTGCAGACGACCTCGGCCCTGTATCCCTGGCCGAGCAATCCGCGCAGTCCGTCTTCGGTGACCACATTCGGTGCTTCTTCTATCATGACCTCCCCTGGGCCCTCCTCATCATGAGTACCGGCCCGCGGGACATTTCCACACGGGCGATACAATACAACATAAATGACTGCAAGACGATTTCTTCATCTTGACTGGATGCTTTCGCGCACTTAGGTCCGCTATCACACAAATCCACCGATTCACACCGGCAAAGGAGTTTTGCCCTGCGCATGTTTTGTGTCGGACGTGCCAACCTGCCCGATTTGGTGGCGATCTTCGTGCTGAGCGGTCAAATGGCAAGCGCCTGCATCGTGCCGGATCGGCCCTTCCTGCCCGAAAACCCAGAAGACGTGCGCGAGTATGCCGAACTGCTGCGGGCCGACTTCGAGGGATACATCGCCGACATCCAGGAGTATTTCCGCTGCCTCGACGCCGAGCGCCAGCGCGCCTTCCTCGAGGCGCAGGAGGTCAGCCGCGACTACGGACGACTGGTCGAGATCCTCGAGTGAGGACCCGCATGCTTGCTGGTCTCCGCTTCAGACATTGAGCGTCACAAAGAAATCCGATTGCCGTCACGCGTGTTGTATTGTATTCGCCCGCATAGTTTTGTGGAGAGTCGATACATGAGACGCAAGATCCTGCGGCTGGCGATGGCCGCGACATTGACGCTTTCGGGACAGGTCCCGTTGGCGACCCCGGCGAGCGCCTACCAGGTGGACTGCGCCATCCTGCTCTGCCTCGCGGGCGGCTGGCCGGCCTCTGCGCCTTGTGCCCATGCCCGCGCGGTGTTCATCCGCCGGATCACCCCCTGGCCCATCGAACCGCCGCTCCAGATCTGGCGCTGTCCCATGGGTGCGTCGTTCTCGCCGACCGAAGCGCCTGGTCCGGCTGAGCGCCTGTTCGATGCCGCCTTCCAGGCCACCCTGCCCCGGCAGTCCTTCCCGGAGGACGCGCCGGTCGTCGAGGTCCAGGCCACGGATGGGGCGGACATCGACATCTCGGGCGACGCCTTCGATTTCGTGCGCAGCATCCGGGTCTATCACATCCAGTACCGCCAGCACGAAAACCGCGACGGCGACTGCAACCGCACCGACTCGACGCGGCTCGGGTCCTATGGCGTGCAGGGCGACTATCGCTGGACCCCGTCCAGCACGGCCCAGGTCCCGCCTGCCTCGCAACTGCGGATTCCGAACGGGTGCGGCAGTTATTTCTACCGATCGGTCTTCGTCGACTGGCGTGACCACGCCGGAAACTACGGCTCCGAAGAAGTCCGCTACTGACCATTTCCCGGCCCAGGTCACCCCGGACCTGATCATCCATTTGCACCGGAGGCTGTGCATCCCACATCCAGAAAAGAGAACGACGCCAGACCGATAGTCCGACGCCGCGCCCGATTACTCACTGTGCCCGAGTTTTCTAGCCGATCGCCCGGAGACCTGCAACCAGCAAAGTTGTTTTGCTGGCAGGAATGTTGTTGCCTCACGATCTGACGTCGTCCTTCCGAAGAGACGACATTCATGGACCTTACAACCGGCTCAATCCTGCGGCAGATCCTCCGATGCGATCTGTCCGTTTCCGCGCACAAGCTCGCGACGATCATCCTCGACGGCATCGCCTGGAAGGACGGCTACAACGGGCTCGATCGGGGCACAGCCGCCTTCACGCTCTCCACTCTTTCCGAGATCATGGGTGTGACCCGTCAACACCTCACAACCCTGCTTGCGGAGCTCGCGGCATCGGAGCTTCGCGTCGAGCGCTGGAAGCCGAACGGCAAGTTCGCGCCGTGGCTCTTCCGCTTCGGCTGTATGGCCCACGAGTCGCCACAGCATCTGGCGTCAACTGGGGGTGACACATCACTATCTAGAGAATCTAAAAACAAAACTATCTTCTCTGGGAAGATCGAGATCGCGCCCGGCTCGAACGTCCATCGCACCACCTGGGCGGCGCTCATCAAGGCGGCGAAAGCCGCGCTGCCTTGCTGGAACGTCGATACGCAGGCGATCTGGGATCGCTTCATGGCCTTCAACGAAGCCCGCGGAAACACCTGCGTTCCGGCGGGTTTCCTCCTGGGCTTCATGCGGCGTTGGCAGACATCGGTTGGGCGACCGCCGGCAACGCCAGTTTCCGTCAATTGCCCCAGATCAGATGTAAGGAGTGCCGAAACCGAGCTGGTGCGTCTGACGCGCTCCGCGCCGGTTGGAAACCGTCAGTTTCATGCCGCCGACCTGCAGCGCAGGATCGGCCATGTGGCCTACAAGGACCGGGTCAGGGCCATGGTCGAACGGTTCGGATGCGGGGAGTTTGCGGCGATGCTCGCCGTCCACGGTGAAGCCGCACGCCGCGGCGAGATAAGTCCATGAGCGGCGGTTCAGGCCGACGCCCGCCACACCCTGAACCGCCCCTGCCCTGTGACTTCATGCACAAGGCCTTCCGCTTCCAACCAGGCGAGGTTTCTCTGAATGGCTGCGCGACTGGCGCCCGTGAGTTCCTCGGCCATGGGCGCGGTCACGAGTGGCCAATCGCGCAGGACAGAGATCAGGCGCGGCGGGGTGCGTCCCGACAAACGCGAGGAGCGCGCGATTGCGCGGGCTTCCCACGCCTCCAGTTGATCGATCTGTCGCATCGACCCGATGATCCCTTGCTCGGCCGCCTTGAGCCACCTTCCCAGCCGCTCCTCGGGATCGGCTCCGCGCAACCCCCCTGCCCCGCCGATCTGCAACGGCGCGAACAAGGCCCCGCCTTGCCCTTCAGCCCCCGACAGCCTTGCCGCGACGACCGCTCCCTCGAGGACATCGCCCTCCGGGCCGATCCCGGTCAATGGCCACAGGTGAAATGCGAAACACGCCCTAACCAAAGGGTGCAGACTGGACGTCAGGCCCATGACCGCGTTCCAAGCCGCGACTTTCTCCGTGAGCGGTTCGACGCCCTCCACCTCGTGCCGACCCAGAAAGCTCGCGAAGTCCGGTTCCGGTCCAGGACCTCCTGAAAGCCGCCGGAACGTCCAAGCTGCACGCTGGAGATCTGAGCTGTCTTCACCCGTCGCGCCCAGGCGCATCGCCTGCCAAAGCCCCAGGCGATCGACCGATACCCGGTCGCCTGACATCCAGCTGAACTCGGAAGACGCCAGGAGGGCCAGCCGATGCCGCCACCCCTCAGGCCCGCGGGCCAAACGGTCATCCAGGGCTCCGAACCGGGCAGCCACGCGCGCCAACCGCAGGGCCTGAGATGCCTGGGCGGCTTCCCAATCCGCGACCAGCGCACGTTCATCGGGCTCCGCCCGGGGCAGCGGCGACAGGAAGTCGGGTTCGTCTTCGACCGGACCCGGCAGGAACCAGAGGTCTTCTTCCGATGGCGCACCGTCATAGGGCCCCTCGGTGTCATCCTCCAATTCCTCTGGAAAGACGGACTGTTGCGGTTTCATATGTGCAAAATATGGTGCTTTTGCACAGCACCCAAGCGAAATCTTGGGGTGCCGCCTATAACTCTATATAGAAGGCAACCGCGCCACCCTGTCTGAGTGTTCTCGTGGCGCTCGGCGCAAGGAAACCAAGGGGTTTCTAACGAGCGCCACCACAGAGCCGCCCCTTGCATCCGTTTTCAAACGGTCATTTATTGGTGATATGTAAAATTGCAAACGGCCGGTTTTCATGTCCCTCATAGGCTATGCTCGCGTATCGACGGAGGATCAGACCCCCCTGCCCCAGTCGGAGGCCCTTCAATCTGCGGGTTGCGTAGAGATCTTTGAAGAGCACGCCTCAGGTGGCAATCGGGCGCGGCCGGTGCTCGCGCGTGTGATCGAACGCGTCAAGAGCGGCGATACGCTGGTCGTCGTGCGGATCGACCGACTTGCGCGGTCTCTGTCGCACTTGCTAGAAGTGATCGAGCGCCTGGAGGCCAAGGGGGCCTTCTTCCGCTCGCTCCATGATCCGATCGACACGGCATCGCCGCAAGGCAAGTTCACCTTGCAGGTTCTGGGCGCCGCGGCGGAGTTCGAGCGCGCCCTGATCCGCGAACGCACCAAGGCGGGGCTGGCCTCGGCGCGCAGCAAGGGCCGGATCGGCGGCAACCCCGGTCTGCGCGCCCGTGATCCCGCGGCGCTGCGCAAGGTGCGGTTGGCACGACAGGACGGCTACATGGAGCGCTTGAACGAGACAGCGCAGGATTGGGTGCCCCATGTGCGCCGCTTGCGCCCCGTTATGGCTTGGGAAGACGTCCTGCGGATTATCAATGGCCCCCTGCCCCGAGATCGTCATTGGACCCAAAGCCGCCTGCTCCGCGCCGTGAAAGCATATGTGCGCGACGGCTTTCTGCCTGATGAAGTTCTTGGCCGCGCTGGACGTCGCGAAACTGACGATCGCCTGCCTGCGATTGTCGCTGCAATCAAAGGTGCTGACCCCGAGATCACCCTGCAGGCAATCTGTGACCGACTGGAATCCATGCGTGAGCGTACCCCTCGCGGTCGCACCAGCTGGCAGCCTTCCTCAGTCAGAATGTTGCTGGAGCGCGCTGAAAAACTGGGGCTCCTCTAAAGGCGGCACTTGTGTTGGCCTAACCGATTGCCACTAAATCTAGAAAGTGCTTGCACGAATCTGGTTGGTCGGGCAATAGTCTCGAAAAATAACGCGCGGTCACATAAAAAACGCGCCCACGGATCGGGGCAGACATGAGAGAAGTAGAGCAGGATCTAGACATCGCCATCGGGCACTACGCGGAACTTCTCGCGTCAAACCTGCATGCTCAGCGCGCTGCCCACTTCCCGCCGGATGCAAAGAAGGTGATGCGCACTTTGACCAGCGGCGAAGCTGCTGAGCTCCTTGGCGTCGACCATACCTATCTTCGGAAGCTTCATCGAGAAGGAAAAATTCTTGACGTCGAGACGACGGCGGGAAGTCATCGCCGCTATACGCTCGACGATATCTGGGAAATCCGGCAGACGCTTGAAGGAAACGCAAAAAAGTCTGGAACTTACGTGCCTGGGCGTCGCGACGGTGACGAGCTTCAAGTCATTTCAGTGGTGAACTTCAAAGGCGGGTCCGGCAAAACGACGACGTCTGCTCACCTCGCTCAGCGCTTGGCGCTCAAGGGGTACAGGGTTCTTGCGATCGATCTCGACCCCCAAGCATCTTTTTCGGCTCTTCATGGAATCCAGCCGGAACTTGACCTTATGGAGGGCGGAACCCTCTATGATGCCGTTCGCTACGACGATCCGGTTCCGATCGCCGAAGTGATCCGCAAGACCTACATCCGCGGCCTTGATCTTATCCCGGGCAACCTTGAACTCATGGAGTTCGAGCACGAGACGCCTGCTGCTATCCAGCGAGGCGGAGCGAAAGCGTTCTTCGCGAGAGTTCATGACGCACTCGATAGTGTCGAAGCGAACTACGACGTTGTTGTGATCGACTGCCCGCCGCAGCTTGGTTTCTTGACGATGTCAGCACTTTCCGCGTCCTCGGGTGTCCTCGTGACGGTTCACCCGCAGATGCTTGACCTCATGTCGATGTCCCAATTCCTGCGAATGACCGCGGATCTCCTGGGAGTGATCAGGGATGCAGGCGCAAATCTGCGCTTCGATTGGCTGCGCTTTTTGCCAACGCGATACAAAGTCGGCGACGCGCCACAAACCGAAGTCATCGCTTTCATTCGCGGACTGTTCGGGAGGTCGGTCCTGACCAATCACATGGTTGAATCGACCGCAATTTCTGATGCCGGCTTGACTAAGCAAACGCTCTACGAAGCTGACAAGAAGGACTTCACGCGTCAGACGTTTGATCGTGCAATCGAATCCATGAACGCAGTGAACGATGAGATCGCTGAAATCATCCAGAACACATGGGGGCGGAATGGCAAGAAAGCCTAAACTTGGCCTGCCGCTGCAGACCCTTCGCAACGCTCCTGACGCTCTTGAAGGGCGCCGACTGCGTGGCGGTGTATTTGAGATCGATCCGGCGCAGATTATTACCGAAGGACGATTGGATGACAGGCTTCAGATTGAAGTTGAGGGCCTGAAGAATTCAATCTCCAAGAACGGTCAGCGTGTGCCTGTCTTGGTCCGCCCACTGGAAGGCGATCGCTACAACCTGATCTATGGCCGCAGACGCCTGGAAGCATGTCGCGAGCTCGGTATCAAAGTTCGAGCCATCGTCACGGAAGTTGATGGTGATCAAGCGCTTCGAGATCAGCTTCTCGAGAACCAAGAGCGTCGTGATCTGAGCTTTATTGAACGTGCGCTTGTTGCGACGGCGCTTCTGGACGGTGACCATTTGGAAGGGGCTGAGCGCACCAATCGAGGTGTCGCCGAAGTCCTTAACCTCCACGAAGCTGGGGTTTCACAACTCTTGAGTGTCGTTCGGACGGTCGGCGAGGAACTCATCCAGGCAATTGGTGCGGCTCCCGGGATTGGTCGCCCGAGATGGGAAGAGCTCAAAAAGGCCTTGGGTGCCTACGACGGTGATCGAGACCAACTGCAAGCCGTAGCTCATGCAGCCAAGTCCGAAAGTTCCGGCTCGGTCGATGAGGTTTCTGAGCGTGCGTTTCTCGCAGTTCTGGCAGCTGCGAAGAGCCCAGAGAAGAAAGCAAACCCGTCTAGAAAGGGCGTGCCTGCTTTGGCGATCCCCGGTGTCGGAGCTGCGACGGTCAAGACCGGTCGCCAAGGCAAGCAGCTTAAACTCGATCTGACTACGGATGAACCTGATTTTATCAGCTGGTTGGAGGGCAATGCCCCAAAGCTGATTACCGAGCTTCATGAGCGCTGGAAGCGTTCAGGAGACTGAGGAAGAGCAACCAACAAGAAGGAGGCACGATACAGGCAAAAAGAAAAAGGCCCCGAGAAGCTAGCTTCACGAGACCTTTGTAAGGTTTCGCACCGGGATCAGCCCGCTACAAAATCTCAGTTTTCGCACTTCTGAATGTAGCGTTCTGGCCCCTACCCCGCAAGCGCAAAGCGATTCGCGGGCCGCAGAAATTTTGCCTTCGTGAACGTTTTCATGGAGTACACACCGATTTCGCCGTTTATGCGGCCGATCTCGCACGCCCATCTGCGCGTGATCGAGCGACCCGAGGCATCTGTTCCGGGCAGACCCGTCAACAAGTGGGAACTCCTGCGCGAGCTCTCCAAGGCGCAAGCGGCCTTTGGCGTGTCAGAACGTGATTTGACTGTTTTGCAGGGGCTCCTCAGCTTCTTTCCAGACGATGCACTTGGCGGGAACGCCGAGATGGTAGTCTTCCCCTCGAACAAGGCGATCTGTGAGCGCCTGAATGGTATGCCCTGCTCCACTATGCGTCGTCACCTCGCGCGTCTTGTCGAGGCTGGTTTGCTCCAGCGGCGTGATAGCCCCAATGGAAAGCGCTACGTCCGCAAGCACGGCGAAGAGCGCGTCGCCTTTGGGTTCGATCTTTCCCCGCTCTACTGCCAGTCCGAGGAGATAGCACGGGCCGCAGAGGCCGTACGTGAGGCTGAGGAGCGCGTCAGGCGTCTGAGAGAGGTTGTAAGCCTCATGCGGCGTGATCTCGCGGCCCTCGCGGAGTTCGGAGACGAGATGCAGCCAGGCCTAGGCATCTGGGACCAGCTTCGTGACAAGGCTATCCTCACAGCGCGCGCGCTTCGCCGCAAGCTTTCAATTGAGGACCTCGCGGCCTATCGAGCCGATCTTGAAGCTCTCCTCGATCAGGCACGCAACATCATTGATGGCTCTGAAACAGAAGAAATGAACACCAATGATGCTCGATCTGATCGTCACCATCATAATTCAAATAAAGAATCTATAGATCTTGAAGCTGCTTTAGAAAAAAGCGGGGCGGTGGCCGGCGTGCCAGATGTGGACAGGGATGGGCCCGTGGCTGACGTCGATGAACAGGACACAAGACACCTGCCAAAGATCCCGCTGCACCTGGTGATCGCGGCATGCCCCTCGCTCAAGACCTTCTACCAAGGCGAAATCCGGCATTGGCACCAGCTTTTCGATGCGGCATGCCATGTGCGACCAGCCATGGGGATCAGTGCATCTGCATGGGAAGAAGCGCAGCGGTTCATGGGTCCGGAGCAAGCGTCGATCGTCGTTTCTGCCATGCTGGAACGCTTTGAGGACATCAGATCGCCTGGTGGATACTTGCGAGCTCTGACTGCCAAAGCTGTGGCCGGTGAGTTTTCCTGTGGGCCGATGGTCATGGCATTGATTGGACGACGATCTGCAGCTTAACAGCTGTTAAGGTTGAGAGACTGCGTACTGTTCCGCCACCTCGGGACTGACGACTTAACAGCTGTTAAGGTCCTGTCTCGGGAGTGTCAGAACAGGAGAGGGAAAGGTTTGTTGGTTGGAGGGGTGACGGGAAGTGAGATCGGAAGAGTGGCTTCCGGCGCCCGTCGTGGAGAAGATCTGATGGCGAAATCTGCCCAGAAAGTCACCCTGTCCCCGTCCCGGGACATTCCCTTCGACAAGCTCGTGCTGAGCCAGTCCAACGTCCGGCGCATCAAGGCCGGCATCTCCATCGAGGAACTGGCCGAAGACATCGCCCGCCGCGGGTTGCTGCAGAGCCTGAGCGTCCGGCCCGTTCTGGCGGATGATGGGTCCGAGACCGGCAAGTTCGAAATCCCCGCTGGCGGTCGGCGCTTCCAGGCATTGTCGCTCCTCGTGAAGCAGAAACGCCTGGCCAAGACGACGCCCATTCCCTGCATCGTGCGGGATGCCAATTCCACGATCCTCGCCGAAGACGACTCTCTGGCTGAGAACATGCAGCGTGCGGCCCTGCACCCGCTCGATCAGTTCCGTGCCTTCGTGGCGCTGCGGGAGAAGGGACAGGGCGATGAAGAGATCGCGGCCGCCTTCTTCGTCACGTCGCAGGTGGTCAAACAGCGCCTGAAACTCGCCGCCGTGGCCCCTGCCCTGCTCGAGCTCTATGCCGAGGATAAAATGACGCTGGAGCAGTTGATGGCCTTCACGGTCAATCCGGACCACGAGCGTCAGATTCAGGTCTGGGAGGCGATCAAGTCGTCCTGGAACAAGGAGCCCTATCAGATCCGGCGTATGCTGACGGAAACCTCGGTACGCGCCTCTGACCGTCGGGCCGTCTTTGTCGGGGTCGAGGCGTACGAGACGGCTGGTGGCACCATGTTGCATGACCTTTTCCAGGGCGATGACGGCGGCTGGTTGGAAGACCCAGCCCTGCTCGATCGTCTGGTCAGCGAAAAGCTTCAGGCTGAAGCCGAAGCCATTGCGACCGAAGGTTGGAAGTGGATCGAGGTCTCGCTCGACCTGCCCTATGGCTACAGCCACGGTTTGCGGCGGCTGAGCGGCGACCCGGCGCCGATGACGGATGACGAAGGCGCCGCCCATGCCAAGCTGCTTGCCGAATACCGAGCGCTCGAAGAGGAATACGAGGGCCAGGATGAATTCCCCGAAGAGATCGACGTGCGACTTGGCGAGTTGGAAGTCGCGATGGAGAAGCTCGAGGCCCGGCCGCTGATCTTCGACGATGAGGAGATCGCACGGGCAGGGGCTTTCGTGACGCTTGACCGCTATGGCGAGCTTGCCGTTTATCGGGGCTTTGTCCGGCCCGAGGATGAACCTCGGCAAGATGCCGACGTCCACAGCGGTGAACAGGCGGCAGACGGGCAGGGCGTTGAGCTTTCAACGGGGAGCAAAGTGGATGGTATCGGCCATGGCACGGTGATCACCTCTGCCGGTCAATCGCTTGGCGCGAACATGCCCGACGACGAGGACGATGGTGCGTTGAAGCCCTTGCCTGAGCGGCTGATCATGGAGTTGACGGCGCACCGGACCTTGGCACTGCGCGAAGCTGTCGGTCGCTCACCTGACGTCGCGTTGACGCTGCTGCTCCTGAAGCTCGTCAACGACACCTTCCGGACGTCCAGTTCGGCCGGCAGCTGCCTCGAGGCTTCGGTGCGTCACGTCTACATGTCGGCGCAGACGAGCGATCTGAAGGACAGCGTGGTGGCCAAGCTCGTCGACGATCGTCACGCGGAGTGGGAGGCCGACCTGCCGCTCGGCGACGATGTCGCTCTCTGGGATTACCTGGCTTCCCTCGATCAAGGGAGCCGGCTGTCGCTGCTCGCGCATTGCCTCAGCTTCGGGATCAACGCGCTCCATGAGAAGGTGAACCCCTATGGTGCCGGTATCTCCGCCAGCGGTTTGACCAAGCGGATGACCCAGTCCGACTTGGTCGCACAGGCGGTCGATCTTGACATGGTCGAGGCGGGGTGGGAGCCGACGGCCGATACCTACCTGAACCGCGTGCCCAAGGCACGGATCCTCGAGGCCGTGTGCGAGGCAAAGGGGGAGGGGACGGCGCAACTCCTCGATCACTTGAAGAAGGGCGAGATGGCGACCGAAGCCGAGCGTCTGCTGAAAGGTAGCGGCTGGTTGCCAGAGGTTCTTCGCCGTCACGACCTGGTAGCACTCGACGGTGCGGAAGGGCAGGGGGCGCCTGAGCTCGTTTCCGACTCCGACCAGGCCGAAGATGTCGATCTGCCCGCCTTCCTTACAGCGGACTTGCCGAGCAATGAGGCATCGATGATGGCTGCCGAGTGATCCGCGCCATCCGAGGGCGGGGAAACCCGTCCTCAATCACATAAAAGGTAACAATATCAATATGATGAATGCAAATAGACGCATTCAGGATGAAGAATCATGTCTGCAACCACCATTCTCGACACCGCGCCCCTGGGCGCGCTCATTTGCTACACCGACAACAGTCCGAAACCGCCTGCGCGGTTCACGAAGAAACTCGCGGCTTGGGAGCGCTCGAACGGCGTTGGCCGTCTCGTCAAGAAGGAGCCGCCACGACCCTATCCGACCTGGATGGCGCCGGCGTCGTTCACGCTGCACGAGGGGAACTTCTCCTCGGACGGGGTCATACTCGTGACGATCATGCGGACCCATTCGGCGGATAGCGCCTTGACCTTCGAGGTAGCAGAGGAACCGAAGCCCGGACAGGTGCGCGTCCTGGTGGATTTTGGCGGTTGCACGGAACTGCTCCACCTGGCCGAATCTGTCACGGCTGCCGAACTCTGGATCGCCAGAGAAGGCTATCGCAACGCGCGGCTGGAGATCGTCGGCAGCGAGGACGGGGATAGGGCAGGGGACGCGGAACTTGCCGCCTGAGCCTACGTAGAACCCAAGGGGCCCGCCAAAGTGCGGGCCTCTCACCCATCACGACCCTGTCCCGCGAGATCGCGGGGCACCAAAGGATCCAATTCAACACGGAAGGAGGTCTTCTACCAAATGTCTGCCCGGGAGGCTGGCAGCGATAGCATCAGCGGAACATACGGCTCCAGTCAGCGGCCGCACCATCCCCCGCTCGCCATTCCCTTCCTTGCCCCGAATCCCGTCTTCGAGATCAACCCGCGAGGGGTCGGACTACGGGCGAACCCGTGCCGCCGGGTGGATTCGGACGAGCCGAACGCACCCGGTGATGTCAGCCAGTCTTCGGGCCTGCGGGGTCCTGTCGCGCGGGGGATGGTCCTCCGCCTCCAAGACAGGAGCCAAACAGATGTCCCGCAAAGATGCTCACGCCTTCGCCGCTTCCCTCGCCGCCACGCTCATGGTCTCGATCGTCGTCTTCCAGGCAGGAGATGGAACCTTTGGCGCCGTGCCCGCCGATGAAATCGACGGAGACGAGGTACAGGTGGTGGGTGAGATCGACCCGTGGGCGTAAAGCCCACGGGGTCGAAGACGGCTCGGGCTCGGAGCAAAGCTCCGATCCGGGCCTTTCGCCTGTCCACCGTTCCGGCCGACCGGCTGGCTGAGCCGACGATGGTCGGCATGCCTTTGCATTAAGAAAACAAGCTCGAGTGTCAGCCAATCTGGCTTTGCCCAGACATCAGCGGTCAATTGCAGTGCAATGAAGGCAGCTTGAACATCGTCAGGGTTCGTCGGAAACTGCGTTTTATTTGGTTCAGGTCACGTCGCATGCTCTACAAATCATTGATTTCCTTATACGGTTCATCGCTTGCGGGCAAATCGGCTCCTGCTGACGACCTTGTTTGGCACTTTGCGCCGTCCGAGGATCTGAGGCTCTTTCGCGAGTATGCGCTCGATGCCCTGCAGCAGGCGAAAGTGTACCTGCTCGACCATATGGCTGCAGCCTATGCCGATACGCTTCATGACGCAGTCGCCAAGCAGGCTTCGGAAACCGGTCTTCCCGCAATGGCCATTCTGGGTGAGGTGAAGCTCCCCGCCGACGTTGTTTGGGTCGAATTCGACGATCGAGAGCTGGGTGTCGCGCGCTTTGAACGGGCTTCACCTGTAACGAGACATGACGACAATCCCGTAGGCACTGGTCTACGCGGCTATCTCATCGATGATCGAAACAATTGCCACTTGCGCATCACGATGTTCCATCGCCGCGAGAATTCGCGGGTCGTCGATCCAATCTGCGCTTTGCTCGTGAAGCGAACTCCGACAGGCGAGTTGAACTACGACAACGTCGAAGTCGAGTTGAGCCGTTCCATGGTCGAATTCCGTGTGCGGAGCGGTGATACGATGGAAATGATCAACGGTCGGCGCACGGTGCACCAAGTTGAAACAGGTTACGATCTGTTCATTCCCTACGCGCTCTTCGCGATGCTGGTTTCCCCAGACTTGGGTGGCATCATTCCCACGGAAAACGAGACGTTCACGACCAAGGATGCAAAGACCGCTCGAAAGTTCGGGAAGTCCTGGATTCTGGGCGCGCAGAAATCCCATCTTACAATCCGCATTGGTCCGCAGGCCGCGGCTCACATGCAGGAGCGGCAGGCTCGCCTTGAGTTCGAGCGTCAGGTCCAGGATGGGCGAAGTGGCCCTGTTCGCCATTGGGTGAGCGAACATGAGCGGCGCTATCGCAGCGGTAAGGTTGTGTTGGTGAAGGGGCACCACAGAGGGCAATTGCCTGCGCCTAATCTGCCAACGCGTGTGATGGGGCCAAAACCCGAGGCAACGATTTTCGAGTTGGACGCAGTTGATCCGTCCAACCCAGACTGAAACCGGCGTTTTCCGCGCGGCCATGTCGTCGGCCGTCAATCTATCGCCGCCACATCGACGAACAGCCGTAGTTTTCGGCCGTGACCGGACCAGGTCGGTGCCAAGAGCTCAGGTTGCCGGAAGTCCGACGATACCGGCGCACAAGCGGTTTCCACTCTCCCCGATCAGTTCGGCCAGGAAGTGGTCCATACCTTGGCGATGGCTTCCGCCTTGGTGCAACCTTTCGCCATCTGCCAAACCAAGACCGTGGAGCATGCCCCGGCGACTTCCTTCTGCATTTTTTGTACGCGTTTTGCGACAGCGTCCCGAGATCGCTATCAGCTGTGGGGTGTGGTCCGTGTCCGGAACATTCCGGTATCGATAGCCCGCCGCGGCAAGGCCCTGCATTTCCCAGCGGGGTAGGGCAGGGGGACGAGAGCCGGTGATCGACATTTGCGCCGCTCTGGGTGGTGCTGGGCTTTGGGTCAAACAGTCCCGATTGGCAAGGCGACATGGTCTGGCATGGGCTCCCCGCATCTCTCTGTCTCCTGGGCCATCCCTTCGACTGACAATCCCCTAATCCCGTTCGGTCTCCTGCGCGCAACCCCGCGTCAGCCCGGGCCGTGTTGGCCGCTTTTGGCGTCCTGCCCGCTCCACCCCGGTCCTCTGGGGGTTTCCGGCGTCCGTTCCGTCCACCGTGCACGTGTCACCCGACGGGCTTTTTCAGGGTCTTGTCGAAGGGACGGTCCCGAAGACAGGAAACACAGGAGCTTATCATGCAGAACATCGTCATCCTCGCCGGCAACATCGGTCAGACCCCCGAAGTCCGCACCACCCAGAGCGGCACCAAGATCTCCAATTTCAGCCTCGCCACCTCGCGCCCCCGCCTCTCGGAGGGCCGTGTGATGCGCGACGAGAACGGCTACCGGGTCATGGACACCGAATGGCACCGCATCACCTGCTTCAACGGTCTCGGCAAGACGGTCGCGGAGCACTGCGAAAAGGGCATGAAGGTCCTCGTCCACGGCCGCATCCACTACACCAAGTGGATCGATAGCATGGGGAACGACCGCTACGGCAGCGAGATCATCGCCGAGAAGGTCGACTTCCTGAGCCGCCCGAAGTCGGCCGAGAACGAGAACCCCGAGCTGGTCGACCGCGACGACGAGATCCCGTTCTGAGAACGGGGTCTCCCCCTCAGGCCCGGCGGGGAAACCCGCCGGGTTCGGGACTTCCATTCGGGTATCACCGATAGCGCGACACGATCAGGATCGTGCCCGCAACGAGAAGCGCTACCCCGATTGCCGCTGGCAAGATGCCATTCGATGTCAGGCTGTTAGAGCGGGACATGTCCCACGCAAGACCGAACAGCAATTGGCTCGCGACGAGGGTCGCGATGGTCGGCGCGGCTCCAACGCTTTGATAGCCCGTGATGCTGGCATAGACGAAGAACGTGCCCAAAATCCCAGGGATAACGAACCAGAGCCGAAACATGCCCGCGATTTCATTCAGCCCGCTCATCCCGGTCTTGCGCAATATCAAGGCGGATAGCAGCACCAATCCCACAGCCGAATTCATCAGAAGTGCTACCAGCACTGAGGAGGCCGCCCCGGTGATCTTGGCCATCAGCAAGTTCTGTACGATAAGCGCTGCGCCCGCCGCCACAAGAAGGCCCAGAGTGATTCCAGCTGTCATTGCTTGGATGGACGATCAGGATCCGCCCGTTTGTCGAGCGTGAGCTGCAGGAAAGCCAAATCCAGCCAACGGCCGAACTTCGTGCCGACCTGCCGTAAGAGGCCCGCCTGTTCGAAGCCGAGCTTTTCGTGCAGTCGGATCGAGCCGGTATTGCCTGCCTCGATGCCGGCAACCATCACGTGTTTGCCAATGTCGCGGGCGCGCCCGATCAGGGCCTCCATCAGCGCCTTGCCGATCCCGGCGCCGCGCTGGTCTGAACGGACGTAGACCGAATGTTCGACGGTGTGGCGATAGCCGTCCCAGGCGCGCCAGTCGCCGAAGGAGGCATAGCCCAGCACCTTGTCGTCATCCGAGACGGCCACCATCACCGGGTATCCAGCCGTGCGCCGATCAGCGAGCCAGGCACGTCGGTTTTCAACGTCAATTTTGGTTTCGTTCCAGATCGCCGTCGTCTGTTCGACGGCATCGTTGTAGATCGCCGTGATCCCCTCAAGGTCACGGTCTTCGCATCGCGAATCTGCATGGTTCAGCCCTCTGCGGCACTATGATTGCCGTAAAGTCTAATATAGTGGACTTGTTGTCAATATCTTATCATGCGCCAACTGGCGTCATCCATCGCGCAGGACTGCCACGGCGTAGGTGCAAGGTTCGTTGCCTTCATTGCGAAACACGCAGTCTTCAGGTGGCCCGAGATGCAGGCAGTCGCCAGCGTGAAGCTCGTGGCGGACGGGCCCTTCGGCAAAGACTAGGTCACCCGCCAGAACCCAGATCAATTGCCGGATGAAAGCGTAGGCCGAGGCGGGCATCGGCACTTCCTTGCCAGCCGGAAGGGTGACCTCTACGAGATCGAGCGGCATGTCGGACTTGGGTGAAACCTGGCGCCGGATGTAACCAGTTTCGGGATCGGTCCAGACCGGCTGGTCGTCTTTGCGGAGTAGGTCGCCTCCTGCTGCTTCGGCGCGCGCGAGCAGGGTGGACATGCTGAGGCCGAAAGCACCTGAGAGCTTGCCGAGAAGATTGGCGGTCGGGGAGCTGTCACCGCGCTCGACCTTGTGGATCATGGCGCGCGAGACCTTCGCCCGGTCGGCCAGTTCGGTGAGCGACCAGCCGCGGGTTTCGCGCTCGGCGCGGATGCGGGCGCCGATCCGCAGATCGATATCATCATGCAACATCCCGTCACTATAGTGGACGAGGGTGTGCCTCAGCAAGGTGTACGCAACCTCCATCGGAGACCAGATCGTTCCTCAAAGACCTGGCATGTGGGGTTCGAGAGGCAGAGCGAGGTTGGTTCCTTTCGTGACGGGTCGAAGGCTGGGAGAGTGGCTCCCGGCGCCCGTCGCGGGAGATAGCCGATGGGCGTTGTGGAAGTTTTGGATCCGGTTCAGCCGGTGCGGGCTGGTGGCTGGAAGGTGGATGTGAGCCGAGGCGAACGGAACGGGCGGGTGTCGTCCGAATGGTTCAACCGGCCCGATGACGAGCGGTATCTGTCGCTCGATGACCTCTGGGCGAGCGTGAAGGGTCGGTCTGAGCGCAGCCGCAGCCGGGTGGTGCAGACGGCCGACATCCGGGTCGAGGCAACGCGCGACAGCGCCGAGCGATTGCACCTGGTCCTGCCGAAGGGGGATGAACCGGTTGCACCCACCCATTGGGCCTTCGGCCAGCTCGCCAGCATCGTCGGTGCCCCGGCGTCCTACCTGCGTCAGCTGCCCGCGCCGTTGGCGGGCATCAACCTGCAATACGGTCTGACCAACCACCGCGCCGATCAGGTGAAGACCTTCGAGACGGAAGATGGCCGCACCGAACTACGCGCTGTGACGGGCCCGGACTATGGCCGCATCCATGACTTCGAGCTTGTCGAGGCGGTGCAGCGCATCGCGGGCAATGGCACGGGCGATACGCGCTGGAAGGTGCCGGGTGCGCTCGACTGGTCGACCGGGGTCTACAACCCCGATGTCGAAATCAGTCGCGACACGACCACGCTCTACGCCTCGGACCGCGATGTCTTCTTGTTCCTGGTCGACGATCGCAATCCGATCGAAGCGGGCAAGCTGGCGGACGGCTCGCCCGACCTCTACTTCCGGGGATTCTACTGCTGGAACTCCGAGGTGGGGGCAAAGACCCTCGGCATGGCGAGCTTCTACTTGCGGGCGGTGTGCCAGAACCGGAACCTGTGGGGCGTCGAGGATTTCCAGGAGATCAAGATCCGCCACTCGAAATACGCGGCCTCCCGCTTTGCACATGAGGCGGCGCCGGCGCTGACGCGGTTTGCCAATTCCTCGCCGCAGGGCTTCGTGAACGGGATCAAGGCGGCGCGGCAGCAAGTCGTGGCGCGCAGCGACGAGGACCGTGCGGATTTCCTGCGCAAGCGGGGCTTCTCGAAGGCCGAATCCGGCAAGATCATCGAGAAGGTGTTGATGGAGGAAGGCCGCCCGCCCGAGAGCATCTTCGACTTCGTGCAGGGCATCACGCGGCTTGCCCGCGACAAGAGCCAGCAGGATGCGCGCCTCGACATGGAAGGGCGCGCCAAGAAGCTGCTCGACAGGGTTGGTTGAGTATATGGCCGGAAGCGCGTTTCGACGTGGTTCCGGCGCTCTCTTTCAGGCATCTTTCCGGAGGATCGCCTGCGTGTAATGAATGAAAGTAATGAGAAGAGTATTGAATGCTTGATTTAGTTGGTTTGGGTACGGTTGCCACGGCGTTTTTCGTAGCCGCTGCGTCGCCGGGTCCCGCAACAATTGGTGTTGCCACAGTTGCCATGAGTGGCGGAAGGGCACGTGGCCTGCGGTTTGGCATGGGCCTGTCTGTAGGTCTGTCATTCTGGGGGCTTGTAGCAGCCACGGGGCTTGGAGCGATCTTGCAGGCCTCGGTTGTGGCCTTGACGATCCTTAAAATTGTCGGTGGGTTGTATCTTCTATGGCTAGCCTTGGGAGCCGCTCGATCGGCTGCCAAGAACGAAGGGGCAATGCCCGAGGCTGAGGGTGCGGGAAGCGATTTCAAGCGTGGCTTGCTATTAAACCTTTCCAATCCGAAAGCCGTTTTTGCATGGATGGCGACCCTGGCGCTTGACCTCTCAGATCGCACAGGAACATCGCAGGTCGCCCTTTCAACAACCCTTTGCATGGCCCTTGGGGTCGCAATCTACTCCTGCTATGCCATTGCGTTTTCGACACTGGGTGTCATGGGCGTCTACACCAGAACGCGACGGGTCATTGAGGGCGCGATAGCAGGGCTGTTCGCCCTTGCAGGGCTAGGACTCATTCGTTCTGCCATTGTCCGTCAGTGATCTGAGTCCGACAGTCCGGTACATGAATACGCAACTGCCGTCCCCCCCCCTTCCGAGTCAGAGGGGGGCGGTTTGGTCTTTGACGGTTTGAAGCGGAGAGAAAGGCTCTCCGCACCGTCGGAGATATGCCCATGTTCGACCTTCCTCTCCAAACTCAGCCGGAAACACAGAAGACAGGTTTGCCGCCGAGCTTCCTGACCGTTTTTGTAGATCAAGACTTACCGTTTGCTCTCACGACGGCTTGCCATGCGCCCGCGGCTCTCATGTCTGGGCAGGCACACCCCAAGGTACTGGAGCGGTTTGCCACGCTGGCCGAGGCCATGCAGGGGGCAATCGTTCACGCCGAAGATATCACTCCTGAAGACACTCCGCGCATCCTGGCAATCCTCGATCGGGAGGGCCGCCTCGTTCTGGCCGGGGCTGTTCATGATGGCGGGGTCGCATGGTGCCACCCGGTCTCGGATGCCGCCGAAGCCCGCGCCGTCGTGTCCGAGGCCAGCCAGACCCGCGCGCAGGCCATGCGGGCGGCCGAGTGGCATGAACATGGCCTTGCGCGACGGCTGCGGCACCACGCCGACCTTCTCGATGCCCGTCTTGTCGATCCGCTCTGGCGTGTCTTCGCGTCTCGCGCCCTGCAGATCGCGGCGTGACGCCCGAGAGTCAGAGAAGGGCAGGGGAGGATGTGAGCCTACGAGGACGAGAGAGAGAGCCTCGGGGTTCAGATCCTTTCCCTCATTTCGGAGTTTCCAATGTCTAAGATCGAACCCACACTGGCCGCGCCTATGGCGCCGTCCAGGATTGATTTTACCGCCATGCTGGCTCGGCAGGCCGAGCGTGACGAGCGGATCGCAGCTTTGCGTCCGGCCAACAAGGAGCGCCTCTTCGATGGCCTGACTGCCGCGGGCATCACCCATGTGACCGTGAGCTTTGACGGCTATGGCGATAGCGGCCAGGTTGAAAGTATCGAAGCCTACGCTGGCGACGCCGAAGTCACTTTCCCCAAGACCCAGATCGCCTATGCCGCATTGACCTGGGACGACCCGGAGGTCGAGATGCGGGCGCTTTCGCTCGAAGATGTCTTGGAGCAACTGGCCTACGACTTGCTCTCCGACACCCATGGCGGTTGGGAAAACAACGACGGGGCCTACGGCGAATTCTGCTTCGACGCGAGCGCTCGCTGCATCCACCTTGAGTTCAACGAGCGCTTCACCTCGTCCGAACTCTACACACACGATTTCTGAGGGGGCGGCGATGGCACATCCCTATCACCACGCCCTGTCCTCGGTGAAGAAATGGGGCGGCACGGTCGACGACTTCATGGCTGTGCATTCCTGGTTCGATCAGAGCAAGGAGATCACAGCCGACTTTCGGCATCGGGCGCTGCGCCACCATGCCGAGGGCATCTTCATGGCCGAGACCATATTCGGCCAGACCGTCACGCTCTCGACCGGGCGCATCATCCCGACCCGGTGGGTAGGCGAACAGCATGTGAAGGAAGACCTTGGCTTCATCCCGAGCTTCGCCGATTGGGTGAAGGCCATTCGGCCCGAACCCTGGATGGGTCGGACCGAACGGATCGAGGCACAGGTCGATCCGCATCTCGCCTCGCCCGTGGTCGAGGTCACGTGACATGGCCGATCCAGCCTATCAGCGCCTCGGCTTGCCCGAAACGGCTTCGCCCTACGCCGTCCTGCGGGCGGCGGTCCGGACGCTGCACCCCGACACACGCGCCGTTCGCGGCTTCCGGGCAGCACGCAAGCGCTTCTACCGGCAGATGCTCTGCGTGCATGCCGCGCGACAGACGGCGGGCGACAGACCCACCGGCTGATCGCACCCAACCACCCCTTGATTCCAACACAACGCCCGGCCACTCGGCCGGGTCTTCCCCTTGTTCAGGAGGTCTCCATGGCGGATTACTTCACCCACTTCTCATGCCTGCTCGACGTCGGCAGCCCCGACAAGGCCGCCCGCGCGCTCGCGCTGTTTCAGGAACTCCGCGCTGCGGATCAGGACGCTGACGACCCGGAGGTCGCGGGCTTCGACCTCGCGCGCCAGGACGCGTCCGAGGGCAGCACCCTCTGGTTCCATGACGACGAGCACGGCGATGTCGAAGCCGTCATCCGCTTTGTGCTGCGCCTCGCGGAAGAGCTCGACCTCACCGGTCTCTGGGGCTTCCAGTATGCCCTCACCTGCTCCCGACCGCGCCTCGACGCCTTCGGCGGTGGCGCGCATGCCATCGATCTCGGCGCTCGCAAATCCATCGGCTGGACCAGCACCCAAGAATGGCTGGCGGGGGCACTGAACGGGGAGGACGCCGATGCCTGAGATGATCTGCACCACCGTCTACCAGTTCCCCGAACTCTCTGATGCCGCGAAGGAAAAGGCGCGCAGCTGGTATCGCGACCTCGGGCCTCACGACGACTGGTGGGACGCGGTCTATGAGGATTTCGAGCGGGTCTGCGAAATCCTCGGCATCCGCCTGAAGGCCTCCCCCGTCCGCCTGATGGGCGGCGGGACGCGGGCCAAGCCCTGCATCTGGTTCTCCGGCTTCTGGAGCCAGGGTGATGGAGCTTCGTTCGAAGGCTACTGGTCCCACGCCAAGGGCGCCGCCGCGCGCATTCGGGACTACGCGCCCATGGACGCGACGTTGCATGGCATCGCCGACCGGCTGCAGGCCATTCAGCGCCGGAATTTCTACCAGCTCGCCGCCGAGGCCAGCCACCGCGGCCGCTACTACCATGAATACACCATGTCAGTGGACGTCTCGCGGGACAGCGTGACCTGGCAGCCGCCGACCGAGGACGCGCAAGAAGTCGTGACGGAGGCGCTGCGAGATCTGGCCCGCTGGCTCTACCGCCAGCTCGAGGCGGAATACGACCACTTCACCTCGGACGAGGCCATCGAGGAGGGGATCATCGTCAACGAGTATACGTTCACGGAAGGAGGGCGGCGGTTCGGGTAACAGAGATCAAAGCGTAAGGTTCATTTGATCTTTACAGTAAGTCCATATGAACTATATTGAGGCCAATGGAGGACGCCATGTATGTCGCAGAGAAAATTCGGGAACCCGCACAGGTTAACGCCGTCGCGTTGAAAGCTTATGCCCGCGTGGCCGATGCCTGGGGTCTCAGTCTCAAGGAAGCGGCTGGCCTTGCCGACATGTCGGAGAGCACATGGAAGCGCGCCAAGAAGCCGGATTTCGCGGGAGAGCTCACCAAGGACCAACTGCTGCGGCTCAGCGCTGTAATTGGCATCTTCAAGTCGCTCGAACTCTACTTCTCGGAGCCTCTGGCAAGAAGCTGGTTCACCCGACCGAACACCGGTCCGCTCTTTGGTGGCGGCCGACCAGTCGACACCGCCATCGACGGGGGCTTGCCGCAGATCCTCGCGGTTCGGACCTATCTTGATGCGTTGCGTGGTGGGGCATGAAGCAGACCGAGATTTCCGATCGCGGTCTCGTTCGTCTCCTGCCTGCCACCTACCACAAGCCACCATCGCTGCGCGGCCTCGTTGATACCGATGACGAGATGGAGATCTTGGCAGAGATCGAGGGCCTGACCAGTGGACGTCTACAGGCCGAACGCGGGCGCAACCCGCATCTGGACCCGCGCGAACTCGCTTGGCAACGCCGCAGCCGCGATCTGCGCATCTATGGAGACAGTCACGTCAATGCCGCCTTCACTTACACCCGCGCCGGCGGAAACCGCTTCAACACCGAGGAGCGAGGTGCCTGGTACTGCGCATGGGAGGTGATGGTTTCTGTCAGCGAAGTGGCCTGGCACCGCACGCGTGAACTCGGCTTTATCGGCAGCTTCCATGACAGCGCCCGCTATGTGGAACTGCTGGCCGACTTCATCGGCGTCTTCGACGACATGACCGATGAGGCAGGTCATCCGGCGCTGCATCCGGATCCGGTTGTCGGGTATCCCGAGGGCCAAAGCCTGGCCCAGCATCTGCGCCGGGGCGGATCCAAGGGCCTGATTTACCCTTCGGTCCGGGCTCCTGCACCGGGCGGGAATTGCCTGGTCTGCTTCGAGCCCCATGCAATTCAGAACGTCCGTCCGGGCGCGTCTTGGGATCTTGTGTGGGATGGGACACCACACTATTCGATTACCGCCGTCGGCTAATCCGCAAAACCGTAATTGCCCCGGAGGCCTATAAGGATGGCAACGCCTGATATCGAAAACCCTGACCGCACCGATCTCAAGCAGATCGACCATGAGCGCTTCTTTGAAGCGATGGACTCGCTGCCTTCGCCGACCGAAGCCCTGCGCTCGGCCTTTCGTCGGGCGAAAACGCGGTCGTTTCAGCGAAACACAGGGCTTGGAAGCGCCGACTGAGTTCACCCGTCTTCGGCGCCTCCCGTCGACGCGATGAGGACGGCCAACGCAAAGCGCCCCTCGCGACGGTGCTGGGCGTGACTCAGCCCAAGAGCTTCAACAAGGCGTCGCGATGCGCGGCATGTTTTTCGGGGTTGTCGCGCTTCAGTTTGTTCAGGTTGAGGAGTTTCCACGTCACGGCCGGTAGGTCAGCGGCTTGCGAGCGGTCGATCGCCGCAAAGTCAGGCTCGCCGTCCTGAAGCGTCAGGAGGAACTGCCTCGCCTTGTCATCGAGCCTCGATTGCAGATCGGCGACCAACTTTAGGCGCGTCGCCAGAAGCGTATCGAGAGGGACGGGTGTTCTGGTCATGCCCTCGAATTCCCGCACGTAGGGTTGCGCGAGATCGATCAGGTTCGGATCGAGAAGCTCATGTGCCGGCCGCGGCGAACTGGCGACATAGATCAGGAATGTGTGGAACAGGTCCTGCGTCAGGCCCTCGTTTTCGTAAAGGAGCGTGACGTCGTAGAGATCCCGGGGATGCTGCCTGTCAAGGGCGGCGTGCAGCTTGCCAGCGAACAGGTCCTCGAACGAGACGATCTGCATTTCGGCATAACCATAGGCATCCTCGACGGCGGCAGAGACGGTCCGGATTTCCGGGTCGTGGACCACGCCCCGGGTCACGGGCGAGGTTTCGATCTTGATCTCGGCATTCCCGAGGCGCGCCTGGAGCCGCGTGGCTCCGCCGCCGCCCCCTTGGATGCGCTGAGATTTCGCGCCGCGGATACCGGTCTCGATGGAAGTCACGATGCGATCCATCGCGGCGTTGATCTCATCCAGGCTCTCGGCGCGGTCCTTGATGGGCAGGTAGGTCAGGTCGATATCGACTGAAAGCCGCGGCAGGTCGCGGTAGAAGAGGTTGATGGCCGTCCCGCCCTTGAGCGCGAAGACGCCTTCGCCCGCGACATGGGGCAGCACGCGTACAAGGAGCGCAACCTGGGCTTCATAGGTCTCACGTGCCACTTTCGGTCTCCGGTTTCACGAAGTCTTCCGGCACCATGATCCGATAGCGCGGGTGGAGCTTGCCGCCCTGGACCAGGGCCCGGTCGCCGCTGCCGAGGTCGAAGGCCTGCGGGTCGATCCGTTTGCGCCAGGGATGATCGTGGCGGTCCGCGAAGACGAAGAACAGGCGCTTGACCTTGATCTTCCGGCACGCCTGCAGGAGGTCGGACAACAGTCGCGGGCGCAGGGTCGTCAAGCTCTCGAAGACCATGTCGAGCGTGTGAAAGCTTTCATGGTGGGGCAACTCGTCCATGGCTTCCAGGATCGCGCGCTCCGGCGTCGACATCGTCAGACTCCAGTCCCACGGCAGGCCAGATTTCTTGCCCTCGATAACGCCCAGCTCCGGATCGGCGAACAAGGAGCGAGGGCGGATAGTGAAAGGGGCATCCGTCGGCAGTTTGACCAGCCAGTTCGGGACCCTGTCCCCATAGACCCAGACAGGAGCGCTTTCGCCGAGGCGGAGGTAGTGGGCATGTCCCTGTTCGCCAAGCGCCGTGGTGCTGCCGACGTGCAGGTCATGACCCATGATGTGCTGCATCGAAAGGATGCAGGTCTTCCAGTCGATGCTGTTGGACGCCTGCATATTCGGGACAGGCCGGCGGAAGACACCACGTGCGATGCGCTCCAGCCAGCCGCGCTTCACATAGTCACGGAAGCTCTCATAGGCGATGCCTTGCGAGACGAGCCATGTCGCATCGACCAGATACCCGGCGGGCACGGTATCCAGTAACTTCTTCAGATTCTGTGACCTTGCAGCGTCCATGATGCCTAAATTGACATATCTTCAAAGAGGCGACTAGCGACTTCTTTGGAAAGCTGAAAGATTCAGTGTTATGAGTGCTCCAAAATCAATATTTTCAAAGAGACTTTAGAGCGGCCTTGGATGGCGACAGCTCCAAACACTGTGGGTCCAGAGATAACCGCAGACCTACGGTGGTTACCGAATGTCGATGCGGGCACCTCCCGGCATGCCGCCGGGACCGGGCCTTGGTCCTGCAGACTGGAGCCTGCCTATGCAGTCTCCCCCCATGCGGGCAACAGTCCCTGGCGCAAAAAAGGCAGGCGGAGGCTACCTGTTCCCGTCGATCCACTTCGACATCAGCCCCCTGTCGCGGAAGCATTCGTCCGGAACGGCGCGCCGTTTGATCCGGGCGAGTTTCTCAGCGAAGGCCACCTGCCTGGACGTGGGCAGCCGGTCCATGTCCGATACTGGCTTCAGCCGGGCCTGAGCTTCGATCCAGGCGCCCAAAGATCGCCGGTCTTGCTGAACTTCCCAGGGCAGGAGGGTCCGGTTGCGCTGCGCGAGCGACCGCGCATAGGCGATCTGCTTGGGCGTTGCGGGCAGGGCGTGCGTGGTGATTTCCATGGGGGAACTCCCTTTCTGGCTTGGCTCTGATTATAGAACATAACGGGAACAAAATCAAGCCAAGCGTCCGGGGTGCGTCGGTTCGAGAGGGAGAGAGGGGCTTGGAAAGATTAGGCCTGAAGGTGCCCGAGAGAGGGTGTCCGGGCCTGATCCTGTCCTTCATTCCGGAGTTTCCCGATGACCCATCTTGCCCCTGTTGCGCAGGTGTCCTTGCCTGCGCCCATTGTCCCGTTGGCAGCAAATCCTGTCCCTGCGATCGTTGCTGTTGCCGAAGCGCTGCAGCCCGATCTGGCGCAAGGGCTTCAGATCGACGCGCTGCGCCTGCGCCGCGAGATGGAACATGCCTTTGGCGGTTCCGATGCGACCGGTGCCTGGGACTGGAAGCTCGCCTATGAGGCGGGCGAGGTGGCGCTGATCCTCTTTCTGCGAAAGTTCGGTCGGGCGCTGCTTGCGCGTGCCGGCTCGCCTGCGGCGCTCTTGCCGATCCTCGCCAGGGTGGCAGGCCTCTTGCCTACGCACACCCGGCGGTCGGAAGAGATGGAGCGCTTTCAGCAATTCAGCACGCCGCTGCCCATGGGCCTTGCGGCTCTGGCAGCCGCGCAGATCACGCCCCGCGACCTAGTCCTCGAGCCTTCGGCTGGCACCGGCCTTCTGGCGATCCTTGCCGAGATCGCGGGCGGCAGTCTTTCGCTGAACGAGCTGGCTGAAACCCGCGCCGATCTTCTTGGCTTGCTTTTTCCGGGCCGACCGGTCACGCGGTTCGATGCCGCGCAGATCGACGATCATCTCGACGCCTCCTCAAGCCCGAGCGTCATCCTGATGAATCCGCCTTTCTCGGCGCAAGCCAATGTCGCTGGTCGGTCGACCGAGGCGACGGCTCGGCATCTGCGCTCGGCCCTCGCGCGTTTGGCCCCTGGCGGGCGGCTCGTGGCCATCACAGGGGCCGGTTTCGTGCCGGATGCGCCTGCCTGGGCCGAGACCTTCGGCCGCCTGACCGAGACGGCCCATCTCGTCTTCACCGGCGCGGTGTCGGGCGCGGCTTTCGCCAAGCACGGCACGAGCTTCGAGACGCGGATTTCTGTCTTCGATAAATGCCGCAGCGGAGAGCCGGGCGGCATCACCGCCGACCTGCGCCAGCCCCTGTCTCCGGACGTGGCGCATCTGATGTCGCGGGTCACTGCAGAGGTTCCGCCGCGCCTCGAACTGGAACAGGCAGTAAATGCGGATCTGTTCCATTCTTCCCTCTTCCCGGGAAGTCCTGCCCGCGCCACTCACACAACCACCAGCCGATCGCGCGCGACCTCTGCGGCTGAAATGGTGAAACCCGAAACGCCGATTGAGGCCGAGGAACTGGACTACGCTCTCCGCGACGCCGCCGAGGACGAGGACGCCGCACGGCTGTCCGACGCGATCTACGAGACCTTCCGTCTGCAGGCTATCGACATCCCAGACGCCGCATCGCACCCGACCAAGCTTGTGCAATCGGCGGCCATGGCCTCTGTCGCACCTCCGAAACCCACGTACCGCCCCAAGCTGTCCCCGGCCGTCCTGCGCGACGGCCTGCTGTCGGATGCGCAGCTCGAGACAGTGATCTACGCGGGCGAAGCGCATGGCGCTTACCTCGCCGGGTCGTGGACCGTCGATGAGACTGGTGACGTGGTCTTCGCTGCACCGGACGATGCCGCTGACACCGTCCGCTTCCGCCGGGGTTTCTTCCTTGGCGATGGCACCGGGGCGGGCAAGGGCCGTCAGTCCGCCGGGATCCTGCTCGACAACTGGGCTCGAGGAAGACGCAAGGCGCTCTGGATATCGAAAAGCGACAAGCTCCTCGAGGATGCGCAGCGCGACTGGTCGGCGCTCGGGCAGGAGCGCCTGCTGGTCACGCCGCTCTCGCGTTTCGCCCAAGGCCGCGACATCCCTCTGACCGAGGGCATCCTCTTCACCACCTATGCCACGCTGCGCTCCGAAGAGCGCGGGGCCAAGAAATCCCGCATCGACCAGATCGTCGACTGGCTCGGGGCGGATTTCGACGGGGTGATCCTCTTTGACGAAAGCCATGCCATGGCGAATGCCGCCGGTGGCAAAGGCGAACGCGGCGATACCATGGCCTCGCAGCAGGGCAGGGCGGGTCTGCGCCTGCAGCACAAACTGCCCAACGCCCGCGTGGTCTATGTCTCGGCCACGGGCGCGACGACGGTCCACAACCTCGCCTATACACAGCGTCTCGGGCTTTGGGGCGGGGAGGATTTTCCATTTGCTACTCGCGCCGAGTTTGTCGAAGCCATCGAGGCTGGCGGTGTCGCGGCGATGGAGGTCCTGGCCCGCGACCTCCGGGCGCTTGGCCTCTACACGGCGCGGTCGCTTTCCTATGACGGTGTCGAATACGAGATGCTGGAACATGCTCTCAGCCCTGAGCAGCGCGGCATCTACGATGCCTATGCCGAGGCCTTCGCCATCATCCACAACAACCTGACCGCAGCAATGGAAGCCGCGAACATCTCCGGCGCGGCCGACGGGCCGAGCGGGTCGGGCACGCTGAACCGCCAGGCAAAATCCGCCGCGAGGTCAGCCTTCGAGAGCGCCAAGCAGCGTTTCTTCGGCCATTTGCTCACCTCGATGAAGACCCCCACGCTGATTTCCAGCATTGAGGCCGATCTGGCTGCGGGCCATGCGGCGGTCATCCAGATCGTCTCGACGGGTGAGGCACTGATGGAACGCCGCCTCTCGGAGATCCCGACCGACGAATGGAACGATATCCGTTGTGACATCACACCCAGGGAATATGTCCTGGACTACCTCGCCCATTCCTTCCCAGTACAGCTCTACGAGCCTTTCACCGACAGCGAGGGCAATCTCTCGTCGCGCCCCGTCACGCGAGACGGCCAACCGGTCGAATGCCGCGAAGCCGTCCGCCGTCGTGACGCGCTGATCGAAAAGCTGGCTTCGCTGCCGCCGGTGCCGGGGGCGCTCGACCAGATCATCCAGCGCTTCGGCACGGATCTCGTGGCCGAAGTCACCGGGCGCTCGCGCCGCATCGTGCGCAAGGGCGAAGGGCACTCGGCACGGCTCATTGTGGAGAACCGGGCCGGAGCCGCGAACCTCACTGAGGCCCAAGACTTCATGGATGACGAAAAGCGGATCCTGATCTTCTCGGATGCCGGCGGCACCGGGCGCAGCTATCACGCCGATCTAGGGGTGAAGAACCAGCGCCTGCGGGTCCACTACCTCCTGGAACCCGGCTGGAAGGCAGATGCGGCGATCCAGGGCCTTGGCCGCACCAACCGCACTAATCAGGCGCAGCCGCCGCTCTTCCGGCCGGTCGCCACCGACGTGAAGGCGGAGAAACGGTTCCTCTCGACCATTGCACGACGTCTCGACACGCTTGGCGCCATCACGCGGGGTCAGCGCCAGACCGGCGGTCAGGGATTGTTCCGCCCCGAGGATAACCTCGAGTCGCCCTACGCCCGCGACGCCCTGCGCCAGCTTTACCGCCGCATCTATCGCGGCGATCTGGCGGGCTGCTCGCTCGGGGCTTTCGAGGATGCCACTGGCCTTGAGCTCACCGATGACAACGGGCTGAAGGATGACCTGCCGCCGATCACGACCTTCCTCAATCGCCTGCTGGCGCTGACGATCGACATGCAGGCCGTGTTGTTCGCGGGTTTCGAAGAACTCCTCGACCAGCGGATCGAGGGCGCCATCGCGGCCGGAGTTTACGACCTCGGGCTCGAGACACTGCGCGCCGAGAGCTTCCGCGTCACGGACGCACAGATCATCTACACTCATCCCGACTCCGGCGCCGAAACCCAGCTTCTGACCATCGCGGAAAAGCGGCGCAACACGCCGACTTCTCTCGCGGACGCTCTCGAGTGGCTCGATGATCCGAAGGCACGCCTGCTGGTCAACAGCCGCTCGGGCCGCGCCGCGGTGCAGGTGCCCGCCACCAGCCTGATGCTGGATGATGGCACCATCGAGCCGCGCCTGCGCCTGATCCGGCCGCTTGATGTCAGCACAGTCCCGGCGAGGATCATGGAGGACACCCACTGGCTCGAGGCCGACCGCGCGGCCTTCTCCGCAGCCTGGACTGGGGAACTGGCCGAGGTGCCGGAGTTCTCCGAAGCCACGCTGCACATCGTGGCAGGTCTGCTGCTACCGATCTGGAAGCAGCTCCCCCAGGATGAGACCCGCGTCTATCGCCTGCAGACGGATGACGGGCAGCGTATCATCGGCCGCCGCGTCCCGCCCGCCTGGATCGCGACCACGCTGGCGAATGAAGCGCCCAAGCTCTCGGCGGCGCAGGTCCATGCCCTCGTTCTGGAGGGAAAGACAGTCGTGCGCCTGTCAGAAGGGATGGAATTGCACCGCTCGCGCGTCATGGGCGCGAACCGGATCGAACTCTCGGGTTTCCCAGAGGCGGCCAAGGACCGGTTCAAGGCCGACGGCTTCTTCTCGGAGATCATCAGCTGGAAACTGCGGCTGTTCTGCCCGACCGACGCCGATGGTGTCGCGATACTGGATCGTCTGCTTGCACGTTGTCCTGTCGCAGGTCTACATGATCGCGGAGGTTGTTGACCCATGTATTCCAAGACCGAAGACCTCGTGCGCGATCTGGCAGAAAATGCCGAAGGCGTCTGTCGTGCCTACCTTCCCGCCGGACGGCGGGAAGGATCCTACTGGATCGTGGGCGATCTGCAGAACAATGCCGGTCGGTCGCTCTTCGTGCGGCTGACCGGGCCTGCGTCGGGGCCGGGGGCAGCGGGCAAGTTTACGGATGGGGCCACAGGCGAACATGGCGATCTCCTGGACATCATCCGCGCCAGGACGGGGATTACGCGCTTCCCCGACCTTCTGGCCGAGGCGCGCGCACATCTTGGCCGTCCGCAGCCGGTCGTCCCGGATAGGCAAGAGCCGAGGAAGGCCAAGGCGCCCGGTGGGACACCAGCAGCGGCGGCGCGCTTGTTTGCTGCCTCGAACCCGATCACAGGCACGCTTGCCGAGACCTACCTCCGTTCCCGGGGCATCACCCAATTCGGGGCGAACGGTGCTTTACGCTGCCACCCGAAGTGCTGGCATCGGGAAGAGGGGCAGACTCGGAATATCCCCAGACCGGCGATGATCGCGGCGGTTACCGATGGGACAGGGGCCCTGCAGGGCGTGCATCGCACTTGGCTTGCGCTTGATGGAAAAGGCAAAGCAGATGTCGATCCGCAGCGTCGGGCTATGGGTCACCTCCTCGGCAATGCTGTCAGGCTCACCCCGCAGGACGACATCCTCGTCATCGGCGAAGGCATCGAGACCATGCTGTCCCTGTCCGAGGCGGCCCCGGGCCTTCCCGTCTGGGCGGCGCTCTCGTCCGGTCACCTCGGGGCCGTGCGCCTGCCGGAAGGGTTGCAGCGCCTTTACGTCGCGATCGATCGCGATCCGGCCGGGCAGCGCGCGGCAGAGAAGTTGAGCGCCAGAACCTCCGAGGTCGGGGTCCCTGTGCGGCTGCTGGAACCGCGGCTCGGGGATTTCAACGATGATCTTCGGGCGAACGGCAAGGACGCGCTGCGCCAGCATCTGGCAGGTCAGATCGGGCCAGAGGATCGGCATCGCCTGCCCAGCTGAGCTGCATCGCGCAGGGGGGTCTGGGGTGCGGGGCAGGGGGCAGCATCCCAGTCGTGGCTCTGGATCGTCGTCCTCACCCCATCCCAGGCCTTGCGCATCCACCCGTCACCCGAGCGGCCTTCAAGAGATGGGCAGGCCGTCAAAGCGGTTGCCCCTGCAAGGTCGGCAGGGAACCTATTTCCGCCGGCGGCGAGACCACCCCACGCGACAGGTCGCGTGGGGACCCCGATCTGCCGCCTTTGCATCGCGAGACAAATAGCTTCCCTGCCGACCTCCTCCACGCTGTTCCGGCCCCGGTGAAGCCGGGGTGAAGGGGCAACCGCCCCGACGGCTCGGGTCTGCCCATGAAGGCCGCGCGGGCTGACGCGCGGACACGGCAAACCCCGGAGGCAAGAAACCGATGGCGATCCACACCCACGACGACGCGTATGAACCTGCCCACACCGCATCCCAGACCGCCCATGCACTCGACGAGCTGCAGCTCTATGGCTACCGCCCCTTCGACGAGCCCGATCCGCGCCCGATGCCCGATGGGCAACGCCTCGCGGTCGCCGTCGCCGACATCTTCGATGCCCTCGTTGCGACCCTGGAAGACACCCGCATGGAACCCGATCTCGAAGAAGTGCTCTGGGGCCAGGTCAACCTCTTCCACCGCGCCACGGCCCGGATCGAACGGTCGCTCGATGAGAACGAACAGGCGCAGCGCCGCCTCCAGCGCGAGCAGGACGGCTCCGAGGTGAAATCGGTCGAACTCGAGCGCCTGACGGCCGAAGGCCTGACCCTCGTCGAACGGCGCAACTGCATGGACATGATGCGCGATCACGCCGCCACCGAGTTTGTTCAGCACACGGGATCCACCTGGCGACCCCGCACCGGCTCGATGGTGAACCGCCAGCACATGACCGCCGCCCTGATCGACAGCCGCGATTTCCTGGCCGCCAAGCGCCGCGCGGAGACCGAGGTGATGCTTCCCGCCGGCCCCAAAGTCGCTCTCACCGGCGGGACCGACTTCAACGATCACCGCCTGATCTGGGGCAAGCTCGACCAGGTCCGGACCAAGTATCCCGACATGGTCCTTCTGCACGGTGGCAGCCCCAAAGGCGCAGAACTCATCGCCGCCAAATGGGCAGAGTCTCGGGGCGTGACGCAGGTCGCCTTCAAGCCTGACTGGACCAAGCACGCCAAGGCCGCGCCCTTCAAACGAAACGATGCGATGCTGGATGTGCTCCCGGTCGGGGTCCTCGTCTTCCCCGGGACCGGTATCCAGGAAAACCTCGCCGACAAGGCCAAGAAGCTCGGCATCCCGGTCATGAAGTTCGAGAAGGGGGCGTGAGCCCCCTTTCCCTTTTGGGAGAGAACATTGTGGAAACACGAACATACACTTGGTATTGTTATCGCAGACAAGGTGACCGCAAGATGTTCGATGAATCGCAGCAAATGGAGGTGTTTCCGACGGCGGTCGATCTCAGGCGGATCGACCCGTTTCTCAACATGCGGCGCTTCTACAGGATGAGCGTTCAGCCGGACCTCTTCGGCGGCGTGAGCCTGGTGCGGGAATGGGGTCGGATCGGCTACCGTGGCCAGATGCTGGTCGAGCAACACGATGACGAGGGCAGGGCGGTGAACGCGCTGATGAAGCTGTCGGCGACGAAGAAGCGGCGGGGGTACCAGTCGTCATCCAAGATATGATCCGCGCACCAGAAGACCGCTTTATGATTGCTCCAGCCCTAGCCGTTCGGTGTGCCTAGCTTCGGTTCCTGGAAAGTCCCGTGAGCGCAAAGTCACTTTTTCTTGCCGGACTGACCGCAATCGATTCAAATGACAGATACAAGATATAGGTAGCCTCGCATTCAGCTATCACACATTTGGAGGACGGATGTCAGACGATTTCATTCCATTGTCAGTGCAGGAATTCTCAGCGGATGCGCTTGCGACGGACCTTCGGCGGGACGCAGATTCCCTCAACTTCCCTTTGCTTGGCCTCTTTGGAGAGGTCGGGAGCCTTCTCTCTGAAGTGAAGAAGAAGCAGAGAGACCCGATCTCCTATCGCGCCTACGCGGCTGCGGTTACAGAAGAACTCGGCGACGTACTTTGGTACTTCAACCTGGTTGCTGCTAGGGCAGAAATCTCGTTCGCCGATATTGTCACCAACCTTGCCAGCGATAGCGAGAACTGGCTATCCGCAACCGGAGAGCCGCTCACCTTTGAGGCTTTGCAGCCGTCTGTACTGACCGCTGGACAGTCACCGTCACCGGCCTTTGAAGCAACCCTCATCGAGTTGGCGGCTGCAACCGGGCTTCTTATGGCCGATCAATCGAACAACGAGCTCCAAAGGGATCGCCGACGTCTCGGACCCCGACTTGTCGCGATTCTCGAGATACTCATTCGCGCGGCCAATGAAGCGGGCGTCACACTGGAAGCTGCGGCCATCAAGAATCGAGCGAAGACGACAGACCGATGGCCCATCCAGAAGGCATACCCGCCCTTCTTCGATGCGGACTTGCCCCCGGAAGAACAGCTGCCCAGGAACCTCAAGATCAACATCTTTGAACGGGAGGTTGGTGGCAAACGCTACGTCTTCCAGACCTGCAACGGCCTCAACATCGGGGATCGACTGACGGACAACGCCATGACACCGGATGACTACAGGTTCCATGATGTCTTCCATTATGCCTACGTCGCTATCCTTGGCTGGTCGCCAGTCACTCGTTCCCTTTTTCGGTTGAAACGCAAGAGTCGGCCAAAGATCGACGAGGCCCAAGACGGAGCCCGCGCCGCATTGATCGAGGAGGGGATCGCGACCTGGATTTTCGGACAGGCCATGGAGATGGATTTCTTTCAAGACCTGAAGGCCGGGGAGTTGCCGTTCGACCTATTGAAGCAGGTCAGACAGTTCGTTCGCGGCTACGAAGCCGAGAACTGTCCGACCTGGCTGTGGGAAGAGGCCATCCTGCAAGGATACGCAGCATTTCGCTATCTGCGCGAACATCGCCGTGGAACTGTTATCCTAGATGCCGTAGAGCGGCGGCTAAACATCGAGCCGTTGACATGAACACTCCAGAATCCTTTGTCGAAGAACTTGCCGCTGTAGATTTGGTGAACACCTTTAATCCGTACAGCGACATCTGCCCAATTCACGATACCGTCGATGCTGCACGCGCTCGACGCGAGAACCTGAAGCGGTGTCTTGAGGCCGCGATGAATGCCCGTGCTGATACTATCTGGATAGCAAGGGACCTCGGGTACCGGGGGGGACGGCGTACCGGAGTACCCTTGACCGACGAAGCACATCTCACGGAAGCTGAACATCTGTTTGGCGGAATAACCCTTGCTCGGGCTACGACAGGACCGGCACTTGCCGAACGTACGGCGACAGTCACTTGGCAGCTTCTTTCGTCAATTGGCAGGCCAGTAATGCTGTGGAATGTGTTTCCGCTTCACCCGCACGCGCCAGATGATCCCATGACCAACCGCTCACATCGCAAAATGGAGCGTTCGGCGACTTGGCCATTTCTGTTGGCACTCCTGGAGATGCTTCAACCTAAACGCTTGGTGGCAATTGGGCGTGATGCGGGAGAAGCTCTAGCAGATTTGGACCTTCCTGTCTCTCAGGTCCGCCATCCGAGCTATGGTGGGCAAAGCGAGTTCATTGCTGGCATCGAGGCAATATACAATCTCTCAAGTTCGGCCCGGCGACCGGAAACGGCAACTCTGCCTTTCGCTGAGTTTGCCTAGGTATTGGCTTCAGACAGACTATCAATCTCGTCGAGGAGTGCTCGAAGCTCGCCGCGTGTTGTAGTCCCCCCGCAGGCTGATCGTGGCAGGTCGATTGTCGCATGTGACGACAGCACGGTAAGGGAGCCAATCTTGAGTCCGGCTTCAGTGGCCACAAACGACATCAACTGGCCGAGACCAATCAAGTTTCCGAGTAGCTTTTCGACATAGTAGTGGTTCCGGTAGATCGCTGTGAGTGTGAGCGTCTCCGGATTCCCTGCCAACAGTTTGAAGCTGAGAAAACTGAGGCACTGTCCGCCGTAAGGTGAACGATCAACGTCGCGAGCAGGATCGAAAAGAGCAAGCTCAAATTTGTTCCTTGCCCTGACCGCGGGGTCCCTCATACGCGTGACGACGTCCCAAAGCGGATTGCCGGCCGGGGCGCCGGGCCAATCGACCATCCGCTCGAAATAGTATCCTGACCATCTTTCGTTGCGTCGTACCGTAGGCAGAACTCGGTCGCGAAACCGGTTGAAGAATTCCGGGGCACCATATCTATGATAGAGTGCCTCAGGAAAGATCGTGTTGGCGATGGTCCGGACGGATTTGTCGTGCCGGAGCAAGAATTCATTGACGGCATTGACGCTCGCGTCGCTCAACTTTGCCCCGGCGGTCGGGTCATCGACTGACATCAGGACGTTGTGCGCCTCGTGTCCGGGTTCGCTATCAACGCAACGAACCGCTTCGCGCCAAGTTCTTACACAATCAGGCTGTGGCGGAATGGCCAGATACATCACATTCGTCCGTCAATATTGCCAAGGCATACATGTGCTTAGCCAGAAAATCCTCAGTTAGCCAAGCATACCCGCTCAAACCCCAGGTCGGTCCCCAGCTATTTCGCACCAGAATGACACGTTTCGTCGCCGCTTTCCCATAGCCGACCGCGATAACAGCATGTCGCGGCGTTGGAAAAACCTCGTCACCGGTGATTTGGTCGATGACTCCATCCGATGGCGGATTAAAGAAACTTCTCGTCAGGACTGAAAGAACAATAGCAGGGACGTTGGAATCCAACGCATCGCAAACTCGATCGACTTCGTGGCTGGTCTTCTGACTTTCGCGCCCAAATAAACTTCCGACGGATGATGGGGGGCGATAGTGCCTCAGGTCCGTGGGCAAACGCGGAATGTACGGCCATCCACTTTCCGATGGCTGGCCGGTATCGCGAAGCGCGGCCAGCATGTCGTCGAGAAATGCTCCCTTATATGGAGAGCGCCCGGTACGTTTTTGTGCGTGGTAGAAGGCGAACTCACATGACAGAGGATCCCAGCCGCTCCGCAATGCAGCATGGGCGTCGCTGGCAGCAAACGCCAAGCAAGTTGGTCGCGCACCTTGATCCCTGGCGGGGCCAAACTTCGCCCGTAAATCTACGTCTATCGTTACAGTCACTCAAGCGGCCTCCAGTAGTCTTCGCCGCTCAGCACGTGAAAGGCCTTCACCTTCGGGGCCTGTCAGGTCGAGGTCCAACTCGAGTCTGGAGTAACTCTGATTGTGATCCCAGGGCCGTGTTTCATCCAACACAAGGCGACCTCGGTACTCTTCCGGAGGCCTTGCTGTGACGCGCCGTATTCCAGGATCACCGACGCTATCTGTTTCGAGCGCTTCGATTTCATTACTGACGATGGCGAATCCGCTCTCCTGCAATTGATGGATGTTCCAGAGATATCCTCCGTTGCTGTGCTCGGTGAGCTTGAGAACGAATAGATCGTTACGACTGCCATCAATCAGCGCACCAGCGTCGCGTTCGGTAAGTAGCCATACATCGCCACGATAGTTTGTCGGTCGATGATCAGCGAGAAGCGCTTCTTTCAACGCCTTTGGCTTTGTCTGCAAAAGCTCGCGGGCCTGCTTCGCAGCAATCATCCTGTACCGAACTAGGGTCCAGCACAACGCCTCGTAGCTCACCCCAAGTCGCAGACTGAACTGGTAAATCACGTTTGCGCGTCGAAAGTCTGGCACAGTCCAATTCTGCCGCCTCATGTGTAGGGCCAGCAGCCATTTGGGCATGAGAAACGCGACTGCGAAAGCGTCGGCTTCGACTTCTTGATAGTCGTGGCCCGGATCGAAATTGGCTGGCATTCGACGGAGGATACTCGCTTCATCGTCGAGGCTGGGCTGATGGTTCAGAAGACAATGGCCCAGCTCATGTGCGGCCGTAAATCGCTGGATACTCATGGGGCGCTGAGTGGTGACGAGAATCCCTTGCGATGGGACATTAAGATATGCTCCGAGCAATCCGTCGAGCGGCCGGAGGAGCAAAGGCACGTCAAGTTCATTGATGAGAGCAAAAACGTTGACTGAACCGCCTGAAGTTTCGAGCCGCTCTCGCACGCCTAGTTGCCGGTGTGCTCGAGCCGCCGCAGCTGCTCCGCCGCGAACTGCCTGCGAATAATTGGAAACCACTGGCTACTCCTGGGTTGCGGCCGAGCGGGCGCGCAAGTACTCGGCAAAACGCCCCAGTTCATCCCGGTCTTGCCGAGACAAGTCTGCGGCTTGTCGTGCAAGGTGCGCTACATCTACCGGCAAACTCCCAGCTGCATCGTCTTCTCCGATGAAATACGCGACCGGTTGTCGATACAGCTTCGCGAGCCGGTTCAACTCCAGTGCCTCGACACGGCGGTTTCCTGCCTCGATCTCTGACAACGCGGTTCGCTGGATCTTGAGGTACTGGGCCACCTCGTCTTGTTTAAGACCCAAATACCGACGAGCTTCCCGCAGCCGCTCCCCCATCTCCTGCCGAGCTTCTTGGTCATCGTCGTTCGTCCGCTTCGCGACGCTCATGCTGACACTCCATTCTTCTTTTTCCACTGCTGTTCCAGCCGCGGGATTAGGTGATCCAAAGCGTCTTGCACCGAGTTGTATCCGCCAGTGCGTACCGTCGCATCCGCCGGCGTAAAGCCAAGCACTGGTTCGACAGCGCACAGGAGCTCCACAACTACAAGAGAATCCATCGGTACAGGTGCGACTGCCGCAACCCCAGATGATGCTGGCAGTACAATTCCGTGCATGCTGGCTTCAGCCTCCGCCGCGAGCATGAGCTCGTCACGAAGCACAAGTTCCAGATCCTGCTTCGGAAACAGTTTCGTCTTGGTGGTCGTTTGCATCGTCCATGTCCGAATAGCTGTCTTGCGCTCAATATAATGTTGGAAAATCCAACATGCAAGGCCGTTCACCAGTCGCTTTCGGGCAGGCTAGAGTCGCCCCGAGCTTTTCCGGGATGCGACCAAAGGGGCATCTGTGCTGCGGAAACAAAGATTTCCCGGACAAGCGCCGGTTGTGACGAAGTGTATCGGGCGCGTTCCCAAACCCACCAACGTGAGCTCAAGTCTTGGGTCATGTTACATAAAACGGATTATCGGAGTTTTGGCAAAGCACGGAAATCAAATGAGAAAGCGGCCCTTCCCCGGCTTTTCCCGAGGATGCAACCAGCGAGCCGCTGCTCCGTTGATCGAGCCTACGCCGCCGCCTTGATAGGTTCGTACAGCACGCCCTGCACCTCGCCATCGAACCAGGCGGGCTGTAGGTCGCCGTTGTCCCATTCGTAGAGGTAGCCGACCAGTTCGCCGGAGGTCTTGGAGAGGATCCGCATGATGGGTGTGCCGGTCAAACGCGGGGCTTGGGACATTCTGCTCTCCTATGAACTCGTTATGCAAAGCGATTGATCTGTAGCGCCGTCACATTCTTGTCGGGGTCTTAGGAGCGTTATGCTGCACCTGCAACATACAATTTGCGGTTGATAGGCGCTTCGGGAGGATTCTCGCCGCAGAACGGCAAAAAATCGCGCGAATTCAGGGCCTAATCCTCGACCAATGTCTCGGTCGCGGCGTCCCCGGGAGGCGAATCTTCGCTCTGCGCCGCAGCGTCAGCCAGATCGGCAAGAATCCTGTCGATCTCTTGCCAGACCAGCGGCTCGAGCTGGCCGCGGATCAGCGACCACTTGCTGCAGACGTCGAGCGGGTCCTCGGTGGCCATGATCGCGGTCAGGGCCTCCTCATCCGCGGCCACGGTCGTTCGCATCCGCCATGAGGACGGTTTCGCAGCCCGGTCGCTGCTCGGCGGAACGAACTGCGGTTCCAGCTGCCAGTGCTTTGTCGCGCGCCTCAGCGCAGCCCGGACGACATGGGCCGGATTGATGCCACAGGCGTTCAGGTCGGCTGCCTGGCGCTCCAGAGCGGTCACCCGCACATCCACCTTCCGGGTCCGCGCGGATTGAGGCTGCGCAACACCTGGCGAAGGATCCACGACTCCAGGGACCGCTTCGGCATGGGGCGCCGGTGGCCGTTCGGGCGTCATCTGTTCTGCCCCCTCGCCTGCCCGCGTCGTCCCAACCCCTTCAGGGTCGGGCCTCGTGACCTCCTGGCGTTGCGGTTCGACAGGCGCTGAGACCTTCAGACCTGCGGCATAGCCGGGGTCCGGGCGCGTGATCGTGGGGATCTTCTTGCGCATCGCGTCAGGCCGCGAGGACGTTGTTGAGAATGTCGGTCGCTTCCTCCAGCGCCTCGACCATATGGCGGACATGGGGACGCATCAGTGGGTTCGGATCGGTCTGCTTCTGCAGCGCGATGGCATGCAAGAGCCCCTTCTCGTCCATCTCCTTGTAGGCGTTCCGACGCAGCATCACGGTCTCAACGAGCGGGAACATCCCGATGGCGTTTTCGATCAGCGCCGCATCCGCCTTGGTGGTCTTCGGGTCGACCATGTTCAGGACAACATGATGCCGGGGCAGCGCGGAAGCGTCGTCGACGCGCGCGGCGAGCTGCCGGAACCAGCCAACCGTCTGGCCGCCGACGTCGAAATCCGAGGTCGAGAGCATGACCGGGGTGACGATGTGATCGGCGAGCACCGCGATCTCGTCGGACCATTCGGCCCCTACCCCGGCGGTGTCGATGAAGACGAAATCCGCCGAACCGTCCAGGTAGACTTGCTCGATCATCCGGTCGACGTCGCCGACGCTCTCTGCCACCGATGAGCGTAGTTGCGGTGAGCCATACCCTGCCCCTTCGGCGCGCGCGTGCCAGGACGACAGCACGCCGGTGCTGTCGGTATCGATGAGCATCACCCGGCGCCCGGCGGCGACGGCGGCGCTGATCAAGGCGCGGGAGAGCGTTGTCTTGCCACTCCCCCCCTTCCGGGCCATCGCGGCGATCACCACGAGGTTGTCGTTGGGCATCTGAGCATCTCCGGCAAAAATAGTGAAACGTCGCAAAACGATTGCTACGTCGGTATCCCGATCAATTGTGGACGTCAAGCATTGTGCGGGCTGCGCGAGACATAGGGCAGTCGGCGTGGCGCACTCTCCGGGGCGCGGATCGCACGCAGTAGCCGACACGGGACGCGGTCCGTGCAGCAGGGTGCGTAGCGCGCTTGGCGTGCGACGCGGCGCACGCGACTTGAGACGGGTGCCAGACGCCGGACCGCATCCCGCAGAAGGCGGCACGCAGAAGACGGGATACGGGCCGCGGAACGCGGAAGACGGGGCGCGAAGCGCATCTCGCGGGCTGCAGAAGGCAGCACGCGGGATGCACTCCGCAGAGAACGTCAAATCGCCCCTGCGTGGCGATTTTCTACATTGAGTACAATCCCTTATGGCCAACGCCACTTGCGTTGGGAGTCGGCGGGCTTGTACGAAGTTGGCAAGAAATAGGAACGTATACTTCACATGCCCAAAGCCCGACGCCTGACCGACGAGGAGCGCTCGAAGATCGTCCGAGAGCGGGCGAAGGGCGTTCCTGCGAGCGATCTAGCTGAGCGCTTTGGCGTGAGCCAGAAGACGATCTACAACGTCCTCAGTCACGGCCGTTCGGTGAAGTCGGCGAACGGAAGCCGGTCTCGCGTTCTGACAATGCGCGTGTCAGAGGCCGACTTGCGCCGGTTCGATGCCGCCCTGTCGCGGCGCGGGATCGCGCATCGCTCGGATGCCATGCGCCGCCTGATGCTGGCGGCCGAAGGTGTCTTCCTGCCCGACGACGAGATGTGCGACGAGCTGAGGAACCTCGGCGCCGCGCTCAACCGGGTCGGCAACAACGTGAACCAGATCGCGCGACGTCTGAACGAGGCCAAGGTGCGGGGCGAAAGACTGTCCTACCCGGCCTCAAGTCACCGTGACGTCCGCGCCCTTGCGGGTCTGGTCTTCGATCTGGCCGACCAGGTCCAAGAGATGTCGCGTGCGCGGCGCAGCGTGCTGGACCTTGAGATCAGCTCTGCCCTGACGGGCCTCGCCGCGAGGGATGCGAATGGTGCGGAGTGACCGGGTCCGGGGCATCGACCCGGCGCTCTTCGACCGCGGCTGGAGCCGAGTTTCGGGATCCTGGCAGGGGCTTTCAAAGGGCGCGCAGATGGTCCGTGCCGCGCGCGGCTATTCGCCGGCAATCTTCAAGGCTATCTCGAAAGGGGGCTGCCACACTGGGGCGCAGCTGCGGGCTCAGCTCACATATCTCACGACGAAGTCGACCCATATCCTCGACAGCCGCGGTATCCATGACGGGAAGAAGCAACTCTCGGAAGCCGAGATCAACCGAGTGGCGCGGCGGTTCGAGAACCAGTGGAACGAGCGCAACAGCCCCAAGCTTGGCCATACGTCGCATCTGCTGATGGCATTCCCGGTTGGGACCAGTGGTGAAGAGGTGCGCGATATCACCCAGGCCGTCTGCGAGAAGTTCTTCGCCGGTGAGGGCTCGCAATTCGACTATATTGCTGCAATACACCAAGATCGCGCACATCCACATGCGCATATCGTTCTGAACCGCCGCAGCAAGGATGGCGAAATGTTCTTTCTCGGGAAGGATCATCACTTCAACTACGACGCCTTTCGCGAGGCGATGGTCGAGGCGGCCCAAGTTCATGGGATCCGCCTTGAGGCGACGCGTCGTTTGGATCGCGGCGTCACGACCTACCGCGCCGAGATCGATGAAATCTACAAGGCCCGCGACGAAGGCCGTCCCGCTGTCGAGCGCCAGAGAACCGGGGCTGACCTGGCGGCCACGCTGGAAACCGTCCGACAGAATGCCCTGATCTATCGCGGGCTCGCGGCGGAGGCGTCACGCTCGAATTTCGACGACGTGGCCGAAGCTCTCGAGAGGGCCAGCACCATCCTTGCCAGTGGCGGTCAGATTCAATCTGACGGAGCCATCTACATGTCCCAAGACGAAGCAGCGTTCGACACGCTGATCACCGAGTTTTCTCAGAACATTCGCCAGATCGAGGCGGCGATCGACAGGGCTCCGGCGGCCGAGAGGCCGGTGATCGAGCGCAAGCTGACCGACGTTCTGGCCTCGGTCGTGCATTTGAACCCGCTCGGGGATCGCTCCGCCGCCCTGGTCGATGCTCCGTCCCGGGACGGTATCTATGCAAGGTCAAACGCAAGTGAAGATCACCTCGCGCGTCTTGACGATGGAGAGGTGGCACCAAAGTTGGCCAAGGCGTTGCAAGGTACGGGCATCGATGCCGAGGCTGTGGCCGCGCGCCTGCGGGAAGGAGCAGGCAATGCCGCATTGGAACGCCAGTGGCTGGCACAGGATCTGCAGGCGATCGCTAAGGAAAGTGACCTCGATCTGGACAAGCTCGAGGACCGGGAAGACGCGCTCGACCGGCTGGAAGCCGTGCATGTTCGGTTGGGCGATGTCCTGACCGACATGCGCGTCCTGCGCGCGCCAACCGAGGTCGACGAGGTGGATGACGCTGAGGAAGTGATCGGTGAGCGGTTGGCGGAACCTGGGGGTGATCTCGCGCAAGACGGGCCAGACATTTTTGCCCCAGCGGAGCGGCAGGCGTTCAGGGCGCTGGTGGCGCAGTTCCGTCGGACGGATTTCGATCATCCGTTCTCAGACGACCCCTCTGTGCGGCGGGCGGGCGCCGTGGAAGTCGAAGAGGCCCGCGCCGCGTTCGACGCCTACGCGCAGAGATCCCCGCAGCATGCCGAGCTGGCGTCGATGGCCTGGGACCAGATGACCGACAGCCGAAAGCCGCCGCAATACGCGGTATCGGAACAGGACCGCACGCTTCATGCCGGCGACATGGACCTCGCCTTGCGGGATCCTTCGGATCATCTCGGTCCGATCACCGAAGAGCTCCGCACCCTCGCCCGCTATCGCACGGAGATGCCGGATGACGAATTCGGGCAGGCCGTCCAGAACGAAATCAACCACCTTCGTTCGCTCGGCGCGTCGCGTGCCTATATCAGCGAGCGCAGTTTCGAGATCGAGGACCAGGCGCGACAAGACTACGCCGAGCGCCGGTATATGGAAGAGACCGCCCCAAGCGTCATGGCCTTTGTGCGGAACAACGACGTCGGGGGCCCGCTCTCCGAGTCAGAGCAGCAGGAGATAGTCCGCCAGGTCGACGAACAGCTAAGCCCCGACGCAATCGACGCGCTGCGGGCCGGCAACGCAGAAGTCCTCGATAAGTTCACTGAGGATCCGCTGCGCCAGCTGGAACTCGCCAGGACCTATCTTCAAAGCAGCGAGGTCACGGCGCACGGCCCGGCGATGGAGCGCGTTCTCGATGCATTGGCCGAAGAGCAGATCGAGGCGCAGCGCGCGCGCCACGCCGCGGCACATGGTGAGAAGGGGATCACCCATGGATAAAGGCAAGATTGCCCTCGGCGTGTTGAGCCTCGTGCTGGTCGGTCTCGCCATGGGCTATGTCGTGGCGACCGGCTTTGTCATGTTCCGCTATGGGCTTTCACCCACGCGTTTCGACGTCACCCTGCTTGCCCGCGAATATCGGGGTCTGTCTCAGTCTGCTCCGAAAGACTTCCTCTGGGTGAACCTCATCCTTGGCGGCTTCGGCCTGGCATCGCTCATGCTGAGCGTCACGCTTCTGGGGGATGCATTGACCCGCTTCGGGACGACGCATTGGCAGTCTCGCAGCGAGATGAAGAGGAACGGTTTCTTTGCCAAGCCCGGCGGCGGCTTCCTTCTGGGCAAGCTCGGCTCCCCGAAATCCAAGCGCCCGTTCCTTGTCTCAAAAACCTTCCCCCACGCGCTGATCGTGGCGCCGACAGGCCGGGGCAAGGGCGTGGGGTTCGTGATCCCGAACCTGCTGACCTACAAGGGCTCCGCCGTGGTGCTCGACGTGAAAGGCGAGAACTTCCGCGAGACCTCGCGCTTCCGCGCCAGCATGGGGGACAAGGTGTTCCGCTTCGCGCCGACCGACTGGGACCGACCGACACATCGCTACAACCCGCTGGCGCGCATCGCGGCTATGACCAACCCCGACCGGCAGCAGATGGAGCTGAAACTCACCGCCAAGCTCTTTCTCCAGACCGACAACGAAAAGCTAAGCGGCCTTCTCGCAGGCGGCATCGACTTGTTCGTGGCGGCCGGGCTTCTGGCCTTCGAGCGCGGTGTGCCGACCATCGGCGAGATCTACCGCATCACAGCCTCGGGGGGCGACAAGCAGAAGGAATACCTGAAGCGCTCGCAGGAGGTGAAGAACAAGTCGGCCAAACTGATCTTCGAGCGTATGGCATCGACCAACAACGACACCCTCACGTCCTACCTCTCCCTCCTGATGACATCGGGTCTCGACACCTGGGACAACCGCGCCATCGACGCGGCCACCGCGACCTCCGACTTCTCATTCCGGGATATCCGCCGCCGCCCACATGCGATCTATCTGGTGGTCGAATCCGAGATGATCCGCCCGCTGGCTCCGCTGATCCGTCTCTTCTTCTCGGACCTGATCGCCTCGCTGCAGGCACAAGAACCCGGCGATGACGAGCCCTGGCCCGTGATGATCATGCTCGACGAGTTCGACCGGTTGGGGAAAATGCCGATCGTCGCCGAGAGCATCAAGACGCTGCGCTCCTTCGGCGGCAACCTCGCCATCGTGACCCAGACTATCCCCGCGCTGGACGAGATCTATGGTGAGAACACGCGCCGGTCCCTGCAGGGAGGCGCAGGCGTGAAACTCTACCTCACGCCGTCCGAGCAGAAGACCATCGAGGAACTGAGCCAAGCCGTCGGCAAGACCACCAAGCGTGTGGTGACCCGCTCCCGTGCTGTTGGACGCAATCCGTTCGAAGGACGCAGCGTCTCGGAACGAACCGAGGATACACCACTCCTCACCGAGGACGAAGCCCGGCGCATGGACCTCGACGAGGTCATCCTCGTGATCGATGCGCAAATGCCGATCCGCGCGAGAAGGGTGAAGTATTTCGAGGACCCGGCACTGAAGGTGCTGCACGCGAGCCAGTCGGGGAGTTTCCCGTATCCTGACGAGGACGGCCTGCGGCGGGATCGGCAGATGTCTGAAACGCGGGAGACGGTAGAAAAGCTGAAGCAGGAGCTGCAGGAAGTGCGGGCAGAGAAAGCCGCGGAGGTAACAGGCCCGACCGCGCCGAAGCCGTCGAATGACATTTCGAGAACCGGTCCTGGCATTGCAGCGATGGCCCGCGGCCGCGCGGCTCGTATCGCTGCGAGCGGCGGCGGCCAAGGTCAGCTTTCACTTAACGTCGATGCATTGGGTATCACAGGACAAGACCGAACGGCACTGGCTTCAGCAGTTCAGACGACAAGGGCCATCATCTCTGAGCATGGGTGAGCAAAAGGTATCAAGGGCCTCGGACATGAAGCGCCGAAGAACCGCTAGATTGCGAACGAGCCGCATGCGTCCAAATTTCTTGGGATTGCTTCACGCTTTTTTGCCCTTTTGCGCCCACTCCACCGCATCGTCTCCCTCACTGGGGTCGAACCACCGCATCTCGGAACGGGCCAACAGACTCACCATTCGCGTGCCCCATTCCATCCAACTTCGCTCTCCGACCACTGCGACGCGACTGAAATCGTTTGTATGGGCCGTGTCGATCTTGATGTCTTCCAGCAGTGCCGAGGCATTTTCGTACCCCTCGAACTTCGTCAGTTCGAGCAGAAGTCCGGGCCTGCCGCCTCGGGAAAGTCGCTCATGAATTAGCGTGTGCATCCGCTCGAAGTCATCTTCTGACAACTTGCCTTCGCACACCAGTCCGATGACATCGTCATGCTCGGTCAGCGTTTCCTTGAACATGGATTTCCTCCTTTTCACCTAAACTGCCATGGCCGTAGAGATCAGCGTTTTCGTGCGCGCGCTCTTCATGCTCGAATTCGAGGCTGGAATGGTTGATGCCGAATTCTTCTTTCAGCCGCTTCTTGATCGCACTCTTGATCTCCTCAATCCGCGGCCACGCTTCGGCCTTCACGACGACATGACAATCTAGCGCAGCTTCATGTTCCTGCATCTGCCACAGATGCACGTGATGAAGGTCCGAGACACCATCGACGCTCCGCATCGCTTCGACGACGGCCTCGTTGTCGATGTCCGGCGGGCTGCCGAGCATCAGCGTTCGGATCGGACCACCGATCTCCGTGAAAGCCAGATAGAGGATATAGAGCGCAATGCCGATGGTGATGGCCGGATCGACCCACCGCATGTCGTAGAGGATGATCAGCGACCCACCGACGATGACCGCAACGGAAGCAAGTGCGTCGGAGAGGTTGTGCAGGAAGAGCGCGCGGATGTTTACGCTGCCTTTCTGCATCGAGTAGGTCAGCAGCGCCGTCAGGGTGTCGACGACCAGTGCGACCCCGCCCAAGATCACGACCGTCCAGCCCTGCACTTCGGGCGGGTCGATCATGCGCATTCCGCCCTCGTAGATCAGGTAGAACCCGATCAAAATCAGCGTCGTGTAGTTGATCAGAGCGGCCACGATTTCGACCCTGCCGTAGCCGAAGGTCATGCGCTCGTCGGCGGGCCGGCGCGCGATCTTGCGCGCGGCGAAGGCGATGACGAGCGACGCCATGTCCGAGAAATTGTGCAGCGCGTCCGCGATGAGCGCGAGGCTGCCTGAAAGTATGCCGCCAACGATCTGCGCGACGGTCAGAAGCCCGTTCGCCCAGATCGCAATTGATACTCGTCGATCGCCGGAGTCGGGGTCGATATGGGCGTGTCCGTGATCATGCGGCACGGTTCGTCTCCTCGTGGCGATGGTTCGGCTGGGCGAAACCGGGAAGCCGAGGCAGGTGGCCTCGCCGGATTGCACGCACCCGACTGTTCATCCCGTGGCGGATGATGTGGCGATAGAGCCAGTCGCGCAGAATTCCGAAGTTCTGACGATGCTTCAAGTAGAAGTCGTCGGGCGTATCGAAGGTTCCGAAGTCGCTGGCGATGCCGGTCTTCTGAATGAAGGTATCGCGCCCGGTCCATTCGACCGGCGGCGCGCCCAGGCAGCCGGTGCCCGCTCCGTATCCGCAAAGGCTCTCGGACTCGCTGAACTCGCGTTGTAACGATGCCAGGAATGGCGCGTCCAGTATGAAGCCTTCCAGGTTGACCCATCCGCTTTCGGTTTCGACCTCGACCCAGGAATGAAGGATTTCTTTCGGGGCGACGGGATAGACCAGCTCCGGTACGACCCCGCGCTGGAGCGCTTTGTGGATGGTGAAACCATGCAGTCGGCAGCGGACCCCGAGCGCGCGGAGCAACGCCATGAGAAGCGTGCCCTTCGTGTTGCACTGGCCGTATCCGTCGGCAAGCACTTCGGACGCAGGAATGTCGTCAGAGCGATTGTAACCAAATGCGATCTCGTTTCGGACGAAATCATAGGCGGCACCGATCCGGTCATGCTCGCCAAGTGCATGCCAGCCCCGGTCTGCTACAAGGTCTGCAATAGGGGCGGCTTCGAAATCCAGCAGCCGCGTGGCTGTCAGCAAGGGGTCAACAGCGGGCAAGATGCATCTCCTCGAATCTAACGAGGGTCTACATAGAGGCTACAGCGACTGTAGCTTCAAGCCCCCATTTTCAGAAGGCGATCAATCGCTACTGGTCGTCGGCATGAACGGCTTTGTGGTGTTCGCCGTGTGCATCGCGCAGGATGTCGATACCGCCCCATGCCGCGATCCCGGCCACGACCACACCCACGACTAGGTCCGGCCAGTTCGTTCCCAGCCAGGCGACGAGACCGCCAGCCACGACAATCCCGAGGTTCGCGGCGAAGTCGTTCCAGCTGAAGGTGTTCGCCGCGCGGATGTTGACGTCCGGTTCGCGGAGTCGGGCGAGCAACCAGACGCAGACCGCGTTGATCGCCGCGGCGATCAGGGCCATGGCGATCATGATTGTCCCGAGCGGATCCGACCCGCCGACATAGCGCCGCCACGCATCATAGAGGATGCCCAAGGCGAACAGGATCAGCAACCCACCCGAGACATTGGCGGCGCCGCGTTTCCACTTGCCGGACCGGGACAGCGCAAACAGGCTGATGGCGTAGACGAAGCTGTCGGAAAGGTTGTCGAGGCCGTTTGCGATCAGGGCGCTCGAATCGCCAAACGCGCCGGTCGCGAAGAACGCCAAAGCCAGACCGATGTTGAGCGCCAGAACGATCCAGAGCGTGCGTCTCTCCCTCGCTTTCTTTGCCGTGGCCATGCTTGATCTGTTCCTCTGGCGTTCATCAGGTGAACCGCCACCGCGCTGCAGGGTTCCAAACGTAAGGGTCAGTGCCAGTGGAGCTTATGCCCCGATGTCGTCGTGCTCGGTCAGGCATTCCGAATGGTCCCGCAGGACCTCGAGCACTCGGCAATCCGCGGTTCGCCCGCCGCTGCACTCGTGGACCATGCGCTTTAGCTCGGTGCGAAGCGCTTTCAGGCGCGCCATGCGTTGCTCGACCTGGCGGAGTTGCCGGCGGGCGATCGCATCTGCCTCGTCGCAGGACTTTTCCGGATGGTCGCTGAGATCGAGGAGCTCCCGGATCGCATCGAGCGAGAAACCGAGTTGCCGCGAATGACGGATGAATGATAGCCGATCGAGTTCGGCATCCTCGTATCGGCGTTGCCCACCCTCGGTCCGGCCCGGTTCAGGCATGAGCCCGATTTGTTCGTAGTACCGGATGGTCTGCACCTTGGTGCCGGTCTTCTTCGCCAGACTGCCAATCGTCAGCATATGTTTCCCTCAAGAGAACCTACAGACCTTGTAGGTTTGGTGGGTTGATAGCGCAAGTCCAAGACTCACAGATGCGTGACCTCCCGCCGCAGCCGGACAATCAGGCTTGAATCTACAGTAGCTAGAGGATGTACACGCCGAAACAATCAAGAATCAATGACAGGCAGTCCGGATTGTCCCTCTCATCGGTAAGAAAAGTTCTCTGGGTATTGGTGGGCATTGCAGCTCTCGCGCTTGGGTGGCTTCTGCTCTGGTCCGACTATCGCGCCGACAGCGCGCGATCAGAGGCAGATCCGGCTTTCGTCGCGGAGTTCGAACTGACCGATCATCAGGGCATGGTACGCACCGAAGACGATTTCGCGGGGCGCTGGATGCTGATCTTCTTCGGCTTCACCAACTGTCCCGACGTCTGCCCCACCACCCTGTCGGAGGTCGCGGCCGTGATGGAAGGACTGGGCGCTGACGCTGCCAAGGTGCAACCGATATTCATCACGATCGATCCCGAACGCGACACGCCCACGGCGCTTGCGGACTACGTTCCCCTGTTCGATGCCGGCATCATCGGACTGACCGGCACACCGGAGCAGATTGCCCAGACTTCGGAAACTTTTCCGATCTTCTTCGAACGCATCGAAGAAGCCTCTGCGCCCGACGGTTACACGATGGGGCACACGTCGCATCTGTTCCTTTTCGATCCAGACACAGGCTTCGCCGAGTCCTGGCCCTACGGCACGTCCGCCGAAGAGATCCTCGCTGATCTGAGAGAGAGGATCTGACCGACATGACCCGAATATCCGGAGAAACGGCACTGGGACTGGCATGGGTGATTGCTCTCACGGCATCGCTAGCCGTGCTCTTCATCGGCGAGGTGCTGGGGCAGACGCCCTGCCTGCTCTGCTGGTTCCAGCGGGCCTTCATGTTCCCGCTGGCCATCATTCTCGGGCTCGGCCTTTGGTGGCGCGACCCGCTCGCGGGCCGTTACGGGATCGCGCTTGCGCTCGGTGGCGGCGCTGTCGCGCTCTGGCACATGGGTCTTTACGTTGGCCTGATCCCCGAGCGCATCCAGCCCTGCACGGCCGCTGGTCCCTCCTGCACTGACGACAACCAGTTGGTCTTCGGCATTCCTATCCCGTTGATGGCGCTTGCCGCTTTCGCCCTGATCGGCGCGCTGTCGGCACTCTCTCTGAAGGAAACACGAACATGAACAGACGCGGCCTGATCCTCTCCGTTCTCGCCCTCGGCGTCGCCGGTTTCGGCGGCGCAACGTGGTACGCAAGACGCCCCGGTCCCGTGGCGGAGGCCGAGCCTGTGGCTCCGGAACTGGCGGAGGCTCTGATCCGGTCCTATTCGCCCGTTCTCGGTCCCGAAGGTGCGCCCGTCACCATCGTCGAGTTCTTCGACCCGGCCTGTGAGGCCTGCCGCGCCTTCTATCCTGTGGTCGAAGCCATCATGGCCGAGCATGGCGATGCCGTGCGCGTGGTGATCCGCTATACGCCGTTCCACGGCCCGGCGTCCGAGCAAGCGATCCGCGTGCTCGAGGCCGCGCGCATGCAGGGCGTCTTTGAGCCGGTTCTCGAAGCGGTACTTCGGGAACAGCCAAGATGGGCGTCGCATGGAGCACCCGAGCCGGGACTGATCCTGGAGATCGCCGCAACGGCGGGCCTCGATGCGGAAGCCGCCCGCACGCAGATGCTTGCACCGGACGTAGTGGCGATCCTGAACCAGGACCGTGCCGACGTCGAGACTGTGGGCGTCCGCCAGACGCCCACCTTCTTCGTGAACGGCAAGCCGCTCGACCCGTTCGGCGAGGCCGAATTACGAAGCCTGGTGGCGGCTGAAGTCGCAGCGGCGCGAAGCTGAACCAAGAGAATGGGAAGAGCAGGATGAGGACCTTCTTTACTACCGGCGCGCTGACAGCGCTTTTGTCGTCGGCGGCGGCTTTGACGCCGGCGCTGGCAGGATCTGAGGACGTGGTCGTCGAAGGCGCTTGGTCCCGCGCGTCCATCGGCATGAACCGCCCCGGCGCCGCCTACATGACGATCCGAAATACCGGCGATACACCGTTGACACTGATCGGTCTCGTGACGCCGCTCGCCATGATGCCCGAAATCCACGAGTCGAAGACCAATGCCGATGGCGTGAGTTCCATGGCTCCGGCCGACGAGATCACCATCGCGCCGGGCGAAAGCGTGTCGCTCGAGCCGGGCGGTCTGCACGCGATGCTGATGCAGTTGCAGACGCCGATGACAGAAGGAGAATCCTATCCGCTGACGCTGCTCTTTGACGACGGGGGCGAAGTGACGGTCGAGGTGCCGATCCTTGGCATCGCTGCGCGAGGTCCGAACGACTGATGCGGCGACGGACGATCCTTGGATACGGCGCAGCGGGTGCCGGGGCGCTACTCTTCGCGCTCTTTGTCGGCTGGTGGCAAGTCGACGGGCCTGGGGCGCCCGAACCGGTGGGCCAGCGGCCGCTGGCTCTGTCCGCCATGGACTTCAGCCTGACGGATCACGAGGGAAACGAGGTCGGGCCGGAAACGCTGATCGGGCGCCCTGCGATGGTGTTCTTCGGCTTTACCTACTGTCCGGACGTCTGCCCGACCACGCTCTCGGACATTTCGGGATGGCTCGACGACTTGGGCGACGAGGCAGATGAGATGTCCGTGGTTTTTATCTCGGTCGATCCCGAGCGCGACACCGTCGATGCGATGTCGGAGTATGTCGGCTATTTCCATCCGGCGATCCGCGGCTGGACCGGCACAGATGAGGAAATTGCGAAAGCCGTGCGCGGATTCCGCGCGAGCTACGAGCGGGTGCCGACCGAGGGTGGCGGTTATACGATGAACCACACCGCCAGCGTTTTCCTTTTCGACGCTGCAGGGCGGTTCGTCACCATGATCGACTATCACGAGCCAAGGGAATTCGCGGTGCCGAAGATTCGCCGCGCACTCGAAGAAGAAACTGAGGGGGCAACATGAGGATCAGAGCAATCGCGGCAGGTTTCGGAACTGTTGCCGCTCTATCGGGTGGTGGTCTTGCTATTTCGGGGATTTGGTCGAAGGATCCCGTCCCTCCAGGTCTCGCCGCAGCAAGCATGTGGACACCGGACGGTCTCCAGCCTCCCCCGTTTGTGGTCTCCGAACCGCCGCGAATTGCGCAGGCAGGAGCCGAGCCCACGACGTTTCCTAGCCCCATGCCTCTTTTGCAGATATCGGTCGCTGATACTTCCTTGCCCACGATCGAACCTCCCCTTTCCACTTGGTCGCGCGAAATAGAAGGCGGTGAAACGCTCGACACAGTTCTCGCGGAGGCCGGTCTCTCGGCGACCGACCGTGCGGAAGTCGCCCTCGCCCTTGGCGCGGAGTATGATTTGAGGCGGCTGCGGCCAGGACATTCCGTCACCGTCGTATCGACGATGGACAACAGCCCGCGCAGGGTCGCGCTCGCCATAGATGACGGTGTGCGCATCGAGGTGATCTTCGGCGATGAACTTGCCACGCAGATCGTTACCCCGAAGTCTGAGACGGTGACGCTTGCCGGGGAAGCAGTGATCGAAAGCTCGCTTTTCGCTGCGCTCGATGAGGCCGATATCCCGGCACGGTTCGCGGTGGACCTGGCGCAGATGCTCGGCGGAACGGTGGATTTTCGCCGTGAGATGACAGGCGGCGAAACGCTTCGGCTTCTCTGGCGCGAGGCGCGTGTCGGAGACGACAGGATCGGCCAGCCTGACCTTGCCTTCGCCGCGCTGGATGTCGGCGGCGCGCTCTACGAGGTTGTTTGGCCGGACAGCGGCAGCGGACAGGCGACGATCTTCGTCGACGGCGAAGTGCTCCGCGTCTTCGCGCAGCCCGTCGAAGGCGCACGCCTGAGCTCTGTTTTCGGCCGCCGCACGCATCCAGTCTATGGGAACGTGCGAATGCACACCGGCGTCGATTTCGCTGCGGCGCGTGGGACGCCGGTTCAGGCCACGGCACCCGGGCGCGTCAGCTTCATCGGTTGGCGGAACGGGTACGGCCGCGTGGTCGAAATCTCGCACGGCTCCGACACCATGACGCGCTACGCGCATCTGAGCGCCGTGCCGGATGGCCTTGTGCAAGGCCAGCGCGTGGCTGCCGGAGACCTGATCGGCCGTGTGGGCGCCACCGGCACCGCGACCGGTCCGAACCTGCACTACGAGGTCCTGGTGGACGGTCGGCCGACCGATCCTCTCTCCGAAGAGCGGCTCGCCGAAGCTGCCGAGCGCGAAGCGGATGACTCTGCCGCGCGGTCGATGCTCGCCGAAGCCCGCGCGCTTCTCGCTGAAAGTCTCGACCGCGAGATCGCCCTGACAGCAACTGAAAGGCTCTGACCCATGAAACGTCTGACACAAGCCCTGGCCTTCGCCATCGCACTGTTTCCGGCAGCGCAGGCCCTCGCGGAGGCAACTGCCATCGATGTCCGAAAGACCAATGGATGCGGCTGCTGCCTGTCCTGGATGAATCATCTCCAGGAGAACGGTTTCGCACCGACGGGCCAGGACATGTTCGGCGGCCTTCTCGTGCGCTTCAAGCTCGACAACGGGGTGCCGCAGCGCATGGTCTCCTGCCACACGGCGCTCGTTGACGGCTACGTGATCGAGGGCCACGTTCCGGCCGCTGACATCCGCCGGCTTCTAGACGAGCGGCCCGACGCGGTCGGTCTCGCGGTTCCGGGCATGCCCTACGGTTCGCCCGGCATGGGCCCCGAGGAGGACCGCGAAGCCTACGACGTCTTTCTGATTCTGAAGGACGGCTCGACCGATGTCTTTTCGAGCTACCCGGAAGGGTAAGCCATCTGACGAATGGATCAGTTGCCCCCGATCATGCTCGGCTTTCTCGGAAGCCTGGCCGCCGGCACATTGACAGCCGTCGGGGCAGTCCCCGTGCTGTTCGGGCGGATCCCCTCTCGCGCCACACGCGACCTGTCGCTCGGATTTGCGGCGGGCGTGATGCTCGCAGCTTCCTTCTTCTCGCTGATCATCCCAGCGTTGGACGCAGCCGAGCCGCGTTTCGACAATGGGGCGGCACCCGCGGCCATCGTCTGCATCGCAATCCTTCTGGGCATGGGTGCCGTTGCCCTGATGAACGAGAAGCTGCCGCACGAGCATTTCAGAACGGGCCGCGAAGGTCCGGACGCCGCGTCGCTCCGGCGGGTCTGGCTCTTCATCATTGCAATCACGATCCACAACTTTCCCGAGGGTCTCGCGGTCGGGGTCGGGTTCGGTTCCGGTGGCATGGAAGGTGGCCTCCCACTCGCCATCGGCATCGGCTTGCAGAACGCGCCCGAGGGTCTGGCAGTGGCTGTGTCGCTCTTGGGTGAGGGATACACGAAGCTGCGCGCCTGGGGCATTGCGGCCCTCACCGGCATGGTCGAACCGATCGGCGGGTTGCTCGGGGCGGGTATCATCACGCTGTCGGAGCCGCTGCTGCCTTGGGGGCTGGCGTTCGCCGCCGGCGCGATGCTCTATGTGATCAGCCACGAAATCATCCCCGAGACCCACCGCAGCGGACATCAGAACAAGGCGACGCTCGGACTGTCGGTTGGCCTTACCCTGATGCTGTTTCTCGATGTTTGGCTGGGGTGAGAAAATGTTGTCAGCCGAAAGACCGCCGGTGATCGGAATGTTGGCCGCCGTCGCGGCTTTCGCGATCGATCAGGTCACAAAGGCCATCGTCGTCACGTATGCGAGCGTCTTGAGCGCTGGTGTTCCCGTGTTCGCCGGATTCAATCTCACGTTCTATCGGAACGATGGCGTGACCTTCGGACTTTTGGGCGGCGCGCCGTGGTGGAGCCTCGTGGCGCTCGCTCTTGCCGTGTGCGCTTGGCTCGTGACCATGATGCTGCGCACCCGGGACGGCATCGAGGCGCTTGCCTACGGGGCGATCATCGGCGGCGCCCTAGGCAACGTCCTGGACCGCCTCAGGTTCCGGGCCGTGACCGATTTCCTCGATTTCTACGCCGGCACCGCGCACTGGCCTGCTTTCAACATGGCTGACGTCTTCGTGGTCGGCGGCGTCGGATTGCTTCTTGTCGCGCCGATGATCAAGCGACGCTCTAGGACCGGTCCATGAGACCGTTTAGGGCGCTGTCCCGGGAAAGGGCGATTTCCCTGCCGCCGCGCATGATCGCGGCCATTTCGGCCGGCGGCCTCTCTGTTCTGACCCTCCCTCCGTTCTCAATCCTCCTATTTGTTCCCGTTGCCTACGCCACCCTCCTTGTCCTCCTCCGGCATCTCCCGGTCGCCAAGGCAGCACTTGTCGGCTGGGCGTTCGGTCTCGGGCAGTTCGGTTTCGGACTCTCGTGGATCGCGGAGAGTTTCTACGTGGATGCCGAGCGATTCGGTGCGATGGCGATCCCCGCCGTCGCAGGATTGTCTGCAAGTCTCGCCGCCTTTCCGGCTATCGCGTCGGCGCTCTTCACCGCCATCGCACGCCGTCGTGCGATCGAAGGCGTGGCGGCCTGTCTTCTGTTCGCGACCTGCTGGACGGCGGCAGAGTGGCTACGAGGGCACGTGCTCACGGGCTTCCCCTGGAACCTCGCCGGCTATGCCCTCGTCGACTACGCGGCCTTGCGGCAACCGGCCGCGTGGGTCGGAAGCTATGGGTTGAGCTTTCTCGTGTTACTCGTCGGCACTCTTCCGGCGCCGGCCCTCTTGACCGAGGTGCGCCCGCGCTGGAGCATCCCCGTGCTCGGCCTTTGGATCGTTGTGGCGACCTGGTCCGCCGGCGTGGCGCGGCTCCAGCTCGAGCCGCCAGGCCCGCCGGGACTCGATTTGCGGATCGTTCAGGGCAACGTCCCCCAGCAGGAAAAGTGGGCGCCCGAAAACCGGGAGGCGACGATCACGCGCTATCTCGACCTCTCGACTCGTCCTGGCTCTGTCGACATCCTGCTCTGGCCCGAAACCGCCTTCCCGGGCTTTCTCGATGAGGATTCCGGGGCACGGTCGCGCATCGCTGCCGCCATTCCGGATGAGGGCCTGCTTCTGACCGGAGTGCCGGATCGCGTTTCGACGAACGAAGGCATACGCTTCTTCAACACTGTTCAGGCCTATGATCAGACCGGCCGGAGCCTGACCGGCTATGCGAAGCACCGCCTCGTTCCCTTTGGCGAATACGTTCCGTTCAGGGGCTGGCTGCCGATCGAACGCATGACGGAGGGTCTGGGGGACTTCACTGCCGGAACGGGGCCGCGCACGCTGGCATTTCCGGGGGTGCCGCTGGTTGCCGTCGCCATCTGCTACGAGATCATCTTTCCGGGCCATGTCGTTGACGGCCTGTTCCGGCCGGACTGGATCTTCAACGCGACCAACGATGCCTGGTTCGGAACCAGCATCGGGCCGGAACAGCACCTCGCCTCCGCACGCATGCGCGCCGTCGAGGAAGGGCTTCCCATCGTCCGGGCCGCGAATACCGGAATCTCCGCGATCATCGACGCAAACGGTGACTTGGTCGCGCGGCTCGGCACCGGAGAAACCGGTGTCATTAATGCGGCTCTTCCGTCCGCTCATCCGCCAACGCTTTATGCGCGCTTCGGCGACTGGACGCTGCTTGTGCTCGTGGTCTCCTGTTGGGCTACAGCAGCGGCTGGACGTCTTCGGAAGACCACAAGTTTGAGAAAGCGGGATACCTGATGCTGGTGATCATGGGAATTGTCGGGGGAGCGATCTGGGGTGGCTTCTTGGCCAGACGAAGGAAGGGAAACCGACTGGACATTCTTCAGTATGCTGCAGCCTCGGCGATTGCCTTCGGCCTGGTCGGGCTATTCGCTACGATCCTGGTCTCGCGTATTCTAGGCTAACCGATCCGCTCGGAACTCAGGTCGCATTGGAAGATTGGCACACGGTGAGAGCGCGTCGGACCTCACGGCAAAACCTCTATGTCCGATCAAGCTTTCGTTGGAACGCTTCCAGTGTCTCATCGCTCACATGATGCTCGATTCCCTCTGCATCGCGTTCCGCGGTTTCCTCATCGATCCCAAGGCTCAGGAGGAACGCGACCACGATCCGGTGTCGCCGTCGACACGCCTCGGCTAGGGCCTGGCCCTCTTCAGTAAGGAACACCGCTCGATAGCGTTCTCGCCGAACGAGGCCGGCGGTCCTGAGTCGTGAAATGTTCTTCGTGACAGTCGGCGGCTTCACTCCCAGCCGTTCAGCGATATCGACCGGTCGCGCCTCTCCGCGGGTCTCGATCAGCTCCGCGATCAATTCCACGTAGTCCTCTGCCATCTCGCTTTCATGCGCTTGCCGCACGATCGCAAAGCCTTCCGCCTGCGCCTCCGGCGCGCGTTCCACAGGTTCAAAGGTCTCGCGTTCTTGTGATTGCGGCTTGGTCATTTCGCAAGTCTGCCCTGAGACACAAGGATTGACAACTTGTTTGCTTCGGGTAGATAATTTAGCCAAGGCTAACTTTTGTATTGGAGGTCATGGTGATCCGGAAGCTGCTTGGGTTCGTGATTTTCTCTCTGGCCGGCGCGATGATCTCGTTCGGGCCGGCCATCGCGACACCTGCGAAAGAAGCCCCATGGCTTCCGGACGCGGCAGCCTACCGTCTGACGTTGTTTCTCGGAAATCTGGAGCCGCTACCCTGGGACGACGTCGAGGCCGCCTGGTCCGAACCTTACCGAAACTCGGAGTTCTCCACGGATGCGCTGACCTGGTTGGGTGAGAAAAGCGATATCGAAGACGGGCCTCTACTGGACGCAATGGCGCGACGGGATCGACAGTCCCTCTTCGCCGCCGCGACGAGGTTGATCGCTCTCAGGATCGAGGAAGAGCTGGGCCGCGCACTGGACGTTGACGACCCGGCCCGCGCGCAGCAAGCGGTGAGGACCGCGCGCGAGCTCTACCGCGCCTTCGCTGACGGCGTTGCCGCCGCCGATCCTGAGGCTTCACGACGGATCGGCCTAGCCTGGCTGGAACTTAACAGTAGCACAGGGTCCGCCGGTATTCTCGGAGCGGGCACCACACCACGAGACCGCAAAACGATGGTCATGGCACGAGCGGTGATCTCTGACTATCTCGCGGAGAATTATCTTGTGGACGACTTCGCTCCGAGACAGCAGCTCAGCCCGCTGCCTGAGACGGCTTTGACTAGCGGACGCGACATCGAGGTGCCACCGAGCCTGCCGCCGGGGTCCGACATCTTCGACCAGGATCCCCTGCCCCTGCTCGTCCTCAATTTCGAGGCGCAGGGCATCGATGAAACCGACCTGCCGCTTGTCGCTTACGGCGACATGCTGTTCGACAGCGCGCAGATCTTCGGCAGCCCGGCGCGCGACCTCGGGATCGCCTGTTCAACCTGTCACAATCGCTCGGACGTGAACCAGCGTCTGTTCATCCCCGGCGCCAGCCATCAGCCCGGGGCAATCGACGTGGACGGCGCCTTCTTCAACCCGATCTTCAACGACCGGCGCGACGACCCGCTCGACATCCCGAGCCTACGCGGACTGCGCTTCACCGGGCCTTATGGCCGCGACGGCCGCTTTGCCTCGCTTCGCGATTTCACCCGCAACGTGATCGTGAACGAGTTTGGTGGCTCTGAACCGACCCCATTTATGCTGGACGCGCTGATCGCCTACATGCTCGAGTTCGATTTCCTGCCGAATTCGATGCTGACGCGGGATGGCCGGCTGACCGACGCGGCTTCGGAGCCCGCACGGCGCGGCGAAGCGATCTTCACCCGGCCTTTCGAGGGTCTCGGCGACCGCTCCTGCGCCAGCTGTCACGTGCCGGACGGCAACTTCCTCGACCGTCAGGCGCATAACATCGGGTCCGCCAGTCCGCCCTACGAGGGTGCGCGGGCGAGCGCATTCGACACGCCGACCTTGCTCGGGACGGCCTACACTGCGCCATACTTCCACGACGGATCGCTGCCGACCCTCGCCGCTGTCGTGGACTGGTTCGACGAGACGAAATCGCTCGGACTCACTGATGCCGAGCGCTCAGACCTCACCGCATATCTTGAGGCGGTAGGCTCGGCTGATGAGCCTTACGAGACTTTCGATGCCAAGAACACGTCCTTCCGCCTTGCTTTCTCTGAATTGACGACCTTCGCTTCGACACTCGATACGCTGCTGCCCCGGCGGGACGCAGAGCACATCCTGCTCCTGACCGATACGGTCGCGGCGGACCTCTCGGCCGATGCCAGCACGATGTCCAACCTTGCCGGTCGGCCGGAGGTCTATGCACTTGCCGAGCGATTGGCCCAGGTCGGTGCCGCCGTGCGCGCCGGGGACTGGGAGACGGCAGAGGCACACTGGACCGCGTTCAGGGATGCGGCCGACACAATCGAAGAAAGGGCGTTCTGATGTCGATCCGTCTGAGCCGCAGAAAGACGCTGATCCTGTCCGCCGCGGGCGCCGTGTCCTTGGGAACACGGCTCGCGGCGCAGGGAAATACGCTTCGCCTCGCCTTCATTCCTCAGGAAAACCCCGATAAACTTCTCGGCGACGTCGCGGCCATCACCGGTTGGCTGGCGGATCAGATCGGCGTACCGGTCGAGGGTTTCGTCACCATCGACCACGCAGCGGCCGTCGAGGCGCTGCGGAACGGTGACGCCGACATCTCGTTCATGGGCGCGCTCCCCTTCGTGCTGGCCGAGGCCGAGATCGGCGCGGTACCGCTGCTGTCCGAAGTCTATCGCGGCGCGCCGAGTTACACCGGCCGGATCTTCGTGCGCAGAGACAGCGGGATCGAAATGCTTGCGGATCTCCGGGGCAAGGACATCGCCTTCGCGGACCCGATCTCGGAATCGGGCTATCTCTATCCTCTGGCAGAGTTCGTCGAGGCCGGATTGGTTGCCGGGCCCGGCGACGCAGACGCCTTTTTCGGTCGCATCTTCTTCGCGGGCGGATATCAGCAGGCGATGCAGGCGATGGCCGAGGGCCTTGTCGATGCCGCCGGCGCGAGCCAGTACGCCGACCTCCTTCTCACCCCGCAGCAGCAGGCCGAGGTCATCTGGATCGCCGAGAGCGAACCAATCCCCAGCCACGTGGTGATCGCGCGACCGGAACTGGACGCAGACCTCCGGTCGCGGTTCGTCGATGCGATGATGCGCCTCAACGAAGCCGGCAACCGCGACCTGCTGCGCTACCTCTACGGACCCGACGGCTATGTCAGAGCGGACTCCGCTGCCTATGACGGGGTGCGCGACATGGCCCGCCGCCACGGGCTCCTCGGGTGAGCGCCGCGGCGCAAATAGGCGATCTGAGCTTCGTCCATCAGGGCGCCGGGCTACCGGCATTGGACCATGTGTCGCTCTTGGTGCCTGCAGGCGAAAGCACCGCGCTGCTCGGACCGTCGGGGGCCGGGAAAACGACGCTACTGGCCGTGCTCGACGGGCGGCTTCGCGGCTGGCGCGGCCGTGTCTCTGTCCTGGGCGCGCCGCTCCATCCCGACCAAGCTCCGCCGCGCGGCAGTCGGCCTGACGTCGGTTTCGTCTTTCAGGAATTCGCGCTGGTCGAACGCTCTTCAGTGCTGCGAAACGTGCTGAACGGGCGACTCGGCCGCATGTCGCCCTTGCGCGCGGCCCTCGGGTCTCCCTTGCCATACGACTTGGAGGTGGCGCGCGCCGCACTCGCTGACAGCGGCATCGCCGATCTGGCCGAGCGTAGGGTCGACAGCCTCAGCGGCGGGCAGCGGCAGCGTGTGGCCATCGCCCGATGCCTCGCACAGGAGCCGCGGCTGATCCTTGCCGACGAGCCCGTCAGCAATCTCGATCCCGCCCGCGCCGCGGAAATCCTGGCGCTGCTGACCGGTGCTGCGCGCGCGCGCGGCGCGACCGTGCTGTTCTCCTCGCACCAGCCCGACCTCGCGCGGCGTTTCGCCGATCGTATTGTGGGCATGCGCGATGGGCGGATCGCCTTCGACATGGCGGTCGGTGACCTGAGCGATGTCGCGACCGCGGACCTCTATCGCGAGACGGGGGCCCTGCCGGCCATCGGTTTGCGGGCGGTGACCTGATGCGGTCGCGCGGGTTTGGCGGTTTCGCGGCCGGGGCTATGGTCGCGGGTGCGATTCTCTGGTCATTCGCCACGACCGATGTCGAGTTGTCGCGCCTCATGTCCGCCGGACCCCGGATCGCGGATTTCCTCGGCCGGATGGTCCCGCCCGATCCGACCGTGATGAACGAGATCGTGAAGGGCAGCGCGGAAACGCTGCGCATCGCGATCCTGGGGTCTCTGGGCGCGGTCTTCCTATCGGTCCCCCTCGGGATATTTGCGTCCGAGACGATGGCGTCGCCGGCGCTCTACCGACCCGTCAGGACGCTCCTCGCTTTTATCCGGGCCATCCCGCTGATCCTGGTGGCGATGCTCATGGTGGGTGCGGTGGGCCTGGGTCCCCTCCCCGGCATCATCGCGGTCGCCTTCCATGCCACCGGGATGCTCGCGAAGTTCTACGCCGAAGCGATCGACGGCGTCTCCCGCGCGCCGATTGCCGCGCTGGAAAGCGCCGGTGCCGGGCCGCTGGCGCGGCTCCGCTACGCGATCTGGCCGCAGATGGCGCCGGTCGTCGCCCGCGACACCATCTTCCGGTTCGAACTGAACCTGCGCGAGTCGCTGATCCTGGGCATCGTCGGCGCGGGCGGTATCGGGTTCTACATCCAGACCTATGTGCGCTCATTCCAGTACGACAAGGCAGCAAGCGTCACACTGGCCGTGATCGCGATGGTGATCGCCATCGAAGCCATCAACGTGGCTCTTCGCCGCCGGTTTGCCTGAAGCGATCGACCGACGCGCAGACGCCTCCCGGTCCTTCAGGCGTAGATGTCTATCGGTGTCCCGTCCCTAACCATGGCGTAGATTTCCTCGATCTCGGGATCCGTGACCGAGATGCAGCCCGCCGTCCAGTCGCGGACATTCGTGGGGTCGATCCCCCGCCGCGGTCCGCCGTGAATGAAGATGTCCTTGCCGGGGGAACGCCCCTGGGACTCCGCGAAAGCGATGTCGGCCTCGTTCGGGTAGGAGATGCCGACGGACAGATGGAAGAGGCTGTCGGGGTTCCGCCGGTCGATCACGTAGGAACCTTCCGGTGTGCGGCCGTCGCCCTCGAACCGCTTGTGACCGACAGGCGCGAAGCCCAGTCCGATCGGATAGGTCCGCAAGACGCGATCGGCGCCGTCGAGAACCAGCAGGCGCTGCGCCTTGTAGAGGCGCAGCCGGGTGACCTCGGGTCCGCTGTAGGTTCGGAACTTGCTGGCGCAACCGGATAGAAAAGCGACAAGCCCTCCGAACAATACGACGCGGCGCGGAATATGGATCTTCATCACTGCTCTATGCCTCGTGAGCGAGGTCTCGTATGGGGCAAACGCTACCCTGCGGGTGGTGGCGGTTCAATGCCCGTGTGCGAGCGCGCCTCTTGCCATCTGCTCACCAATCGGCTCGCCGCCGGATGGCGATACATTGGACTTGTGGCCATTCAGTAGTCTCAACGCATTCGCAACCACCAGCAGCGAGACGCCGACATCCGCGGCAATCGCGCCCCACATCGATGCCATCCCGAATGCCGTCGCGACGACGAAGACGGCTTTCGTCGCCAGTGAAACGCCGATGTTCTGGTGGATGATCGACATGGCGCGGCGTGAATGACCGATGAGCCAAGGCACCTTGCCAATGTCGTCAGTCATAAGGGCGATGTCGGCCGTCTCGATGGCCGCGTCGGACCCGACGGCGCCCATGGCGATGGCATAGTGCGCCCGCGCCATGGCCGGGGCGTCGTTCACCCCATCGCCAATCATCGCAACTAGGTCGTGGCTTTCGACCAGTTCCTCGATTGCCGTCACCTTGTCCTCGGGCAAGAGTTCGGCACGCACCTCGTCGATGCCGACCTCCGCCGCAACGGCGCGCGCGGTACGCTCATTGTCGCCGGTCAGCATGACGATGGTCTTCACGCCCTGCGCATGTAGTCGCGCGACGACACCCTTGGCGTCCGGGCGGATCCGGTCGCGCAGTTCCAGAATCCCGGTCACGCCGGTCTCGTCACCGACGGCTACAAGCGTACTGCCGGCCCCCTCGATCCGGTCACGGAGGTCCGCCGGAATGGCGCTGCCGAACCCTTTCTCTTCGGCGAACCGGTCGGAGCCAAGCCAGACTTTTCGGCCCCCTGCCCGTCCTTCCAGCCCTCGTCCCGGCACGGTGCGTGTATCCTCCGCCGCTGGAACCTCGATGCCGTCTGCCGCGGCCCGCGCAAGAACGGCACGCGCCAGCGGATGCGATGACCGCGCTTCGAGTGCGGCCGCCAGCGTCATCAGATCGCGCGCCGAGGCGCCGCCGAGCGGATGGACAGCGGCCACCTCGGGCTCACCCAAGGTGATGGTTCCGGTCTTGTCCATCGCCAGAGCCGTCGTCCGGCCCGGGGCTTCGACATAGGCGCCACCCTTGATGAGAACCCCCGCCCGCGCCGAGGCCGTCAGCGCGGCCACGATGGAGACCGGCGTCGAGATGACCAGCGCACAGGGACAGGCGATCACGAGAAGAACGAGCGCGTTGTAAAACCAGTAGTCCCAGGCTCCACCGAAGACGAGCGGCGGCACCAGCGCAATGGCGACGGCCAGCGCCATGACGATGGGCGTGTAGATGCGCGCGAACTTCGCGACCCACTGCTCCACGGGCGCGCGGCGGGCGTGAGCGTCCCCCACCATGCGGATGATCTTGGCGAGCACCGTGTCGGATGCCGCTTTGGTCGCGCGCACGGTCAAAGTCCCTTCGCCGTTGATCGTGCCCGCGTAAACCTCGTCGCCTGGCTCCTTCGGCACCAGCGCACTTTCGCCGGTGATCGGCGCCTGATCGACGGCCCCTGCCCCATCTACAACTTCACCATCCAGCGGGATGCGGTCGCCGCCGCGCACCACGAACCGTGCATTGATGGCAACAGCGGAAGCCGGCACGTCTGCTTCAGAACCGTCATCATAGAGAACCCTTGCCGTCGGCGGCGCCAGGTCAAGCAACGCTGAAACCGCGTTCCGCGCGCGCCCGACGCTCCAGCTTTCGAGGTAGAGCGACAGCGAGAAGAAGAAGGCCACCGTCGCCGCCTCGAAGAACTCGCCGAGGCCGATGGCCCCCGCCACCGCGACCACCATCAGCAAGTTCATATCGGGCGACAGACGCCGCGCGGAGGACCAAGCCTTCGGGGCCACGAGCCAGACACCGAACAGGATCGCGGCAGCGAAGAGCACGGCCTCCGC
>NZ_JBNAGE010000006.1:0-259036 GCF_049801035.1 Psychromarinibacter sp. S121 | reverse complement strand
CCCGCGGGGGGGGGGGGGGGGGGGCGCCCCCCCCCCCCCCCCCCCCCCCCTTCCCCCGCAAGCCCCGCCCGGCCGCGCGCCGGGGCTGGACCTGTTCGCCGCATCGGATAAACACGGGATCATGGAACCGGCACAGCTTATCACCGCCTTCGTCACGCTGTTCGTGGTCATCGACCCGATCGGCATGGCGCCGCTGTTCGTCGCGTTGACGCAGGGCATGTCCGCGGACAAGCGCCGTGGCATCGCGTTGCGCGCCGCCGTCACCGCCATCGCGCTGCTGACCGTGTTCGGCCTGTTCGGCGAGCGGCTGTTGTCCTTCGTCGGCATCTCGATGCCCGCCTTCCGCATCGCGGGCGGCGTGCTGCTGTTCCTGACCGCGCTCGACATGCTGTTCGAGCGGCGCACCAAGCGGCGGCAGGACAAGACGCATGAAGACGACGATCCCGGCGACGACCCCTCGATCTTCCCGCTTGCCGTGCCGCTGACCGCCGGGCCGGGGGCAATGGCGACGATGATCCTTCTTGCGGGCCAGACCGGCGCATCCTGGAGCTGGGTGCTTGCGGTGCATGTGGTGATGGTCGCGGTCGTGGCGATCTGCCTGCTTTTGTGGTTCGCCGCGGGCCTGATGGAACGCGCCTTGGGGCCTACGGGCATCAACGTGGTGACACGCCTGCTGGGGATGCTGCTGGCGGCCCTGTCGGTACAGTTCGTGCTGGATGGCATCCGGGGCGCGGGCTATGGACCGTGACTGAGACAGGCTGACGCGCCCTGACAGTCGCGTGAACCCGCTGACATGGCGTCCGCGCGCGCCTATCTTCATGGGGAAAGGATTCCGCATGGATACCACCAGCCTCGGCAGTCTCGTCTACCTCGTCCTTCTGGGCGGCGCGCTGATCGCGTCCTACGTGTTCGCGCACCGGCAGAACATGGGGCAGATGCTGCGCAACATGATCCAGTGGGGGCTGATCTTCATCGGCGTGATCGCTGCGGTCGGGCTGTGGCAGGACATCCGCGGCGACATCCTTCCGCAGCAGTCGGTCTTTGCCGAGGCCGGACGGATCGAGGTGCCGCAGGCCCGCGACGGCCATTTCTACATCACCGCCTCGGTGAACGGGTCGCCCGTGCTGTTCGTCGTCGACACCGGGGCCACCGACATCGTGCTGACCCGGCAGGACGCCATTTCGGTCGGGATCGACCCGGACAGCCTTGTCTACTCGGGCCGCGCCGGGACGGCGAACGGCGTCGTCGGAACCGCCCGCACCACCGTCGATGAACTGTCGGTCGGCGGCATCACCGATCAGGGCGTAAGCGTCTGGGTGAACCGGGGCGAGATGAATACCTCGCTTCTGGGCATGGCCTACCTGCGCCGGTTCGAGCGGATCGAGATCGCCGACAACAAGCTGGTGCTCGAGCGCTAGGACGCCGCCGGGCGAAACGGACCCCGAAATGTCGCATCCGGCCCTCCACAGGCGGGCGGGCCTCGGCTAGCCTCCGGTCATGCAGGCTGGTCAGGGGAACGAACGGATGAAATCGCATTACCGCGTCGTGGTCATCGGAGGCGGCGTGGTCGGCGCTTCGGTGTTGTATCATCTTGCGAAATTCGGCTGGACCGACGTGGTGCTGATCGAGCGCAACGTGCTGACCGCCGGATCCTCGTGGCACGCGGCGGGTGGCATCCACGCTCTGAACGCCGACCCGAACATGGCGGCGTTGCAGGCCTATACCATCGACCTTCTGTCCGAGATCGAGGCGGAATCCGGTCAGGACATCGGGCTGCGCATGACCGGCGGGATCACCATCGCCTCGTCCCCCGACCGCTGGGACTTGTTGCAGGACGCCCATCGCACGTACCAGTCGATCGGGATCGACGACACTTACCTGATGACCCCCGACGAGATCGCCAAGGCGCATCCGGTGATGGATACCACCGGCGTCCTGGGCGGCATGTACGCCGCGCGCGAGGGTTACGTGGACACCACCGGCGTCGTCCACGCCTATGCCCGCGCCGCCCGCCAGCGCGGCGCCGAAGTGGTCGAGCACAACCGCGTCACCGAACTGCACCGCACGCCCGAGGGCTGGCAGGTGGTGACCGAGCAGGGCACGATCACCGCAGAGCACGTGGTGAACGCGGGCGGGCTGTGGGCCAAGCAGGTGGGTCGGATGGCCGGGCTTGAACTGCCGGTCTCTCCCCTGTCGCACCACTACCTGCACACCGAGACGATCCCCGAGATCGCGGCGCTCGATCACGAGATCCCGATGTGCGTCGACCCCGAGGGGTTCTTCTATTCGCGCCAGTACCAGCAGGGCATGCTGATCGGCATCTACGAGGTGAACCACAATCACTGGATGATGGATGGCGCGCCGTGGAATTACGGCATCGAGTTGTTGCAGGAAGACCCCGACCGTATCGAGCACGAACTGACCTGCGCCTTCACCCGCTTCCCTGCGTTGCAGAACGTGGGCGTGAAGGACTGGGTCCACGGGGCGTTCACCTTCTCGCCCGACGGCAATCCTTTGGTGGGGCCGGTGCGTGGTGTGCCGGGCTACTGGCTGGCCTGCGGCGTGATGGCGGGGTTCCTGCAGGGCGGCGGCGTCGGCAAGACTCTGGCCGAGTGGATGATCCATGGCGAGACCGAGACCGACAGCTGGTCGATGGACATCGCGCGCTACGGCGATTTCGCGTCCAACAAGGAATACATCCGCCAGACCACCGGGCAGTTCTATTCCCGCCGCTTCGTGATGACCTACCCCAACGAGCAACTGCCCGCCGGGCGGCCCCTGAAGATGGCCCCGGCGCATTCCGAGATGGATGCGGCGGGTGCGCGATGGGGCGAAAGCTATGGGCTGGAGGTGCCGCTGTATTTCGCGCCCCGGGATTTCGAGGAAACACCGACGCTGCGCCGCTCGAACGCGTTCGACATCGTCGGCGCCGAATGCCGGGCGGTGCGGCAGGCGGCAGGGCTTCTGGACATCACCGGCTTCTCGCGGTTCGAGATCACCGGCCCCAACGCGGAAAGCTGGCTGAACCGGGTGCTGGCGGGCAGGATGCCCGCGCCCGGCCGCGCACGGCTGGCGCCGATGCTGGCGCATTCGGGGCGGCTGCGCGGGGATCTGACGCTGTTCAACTGGGGCGACGGCTCGTTCTGGCTGATGGGCAGCTACTATCTGCGAAACTGGCATATGCGCTGGTTCGACGACCGCTGGCACGATGGCGTCATGATCCGGGACATCTCGGACGACTGGGTCGGCTTCTCGCTGTCCGGGCCGCGCTCGCTGGAGGTGCTGGAGCGGCTGACGGATGGCGAGGTCGCCCTGCCCTTTATGGGGTGCCGGGCGATGGACGTGGGTTTGTCGCGGGCCAAGGTCGGGCGGCTGTCGGTGACGGGCGAGCTTGGCTACGAGGTCAACGTGCGCGCCTCGGACCACATCACCCTGCGCCGCGCGCTGCTGGAGGCCGGGGCCGACCTCGGGCTGGTGGAATACGGCTATAACGCGCTGACATCCCTGCGGCTGGAGAAGAGCTTTGGCGCGTGGCGGTCGGAATACACGCAGGACCGCACGCCCGCGATGGTCGGGCTGGACCGCTGGATAGACTGGACCAAGGATGACTTCATCGGCCGCGAGGCGGCGTTTTCCGCGCGCGACACCGCGCCCGAGCGGGTGCTGGCGACGCTGGAGATCGACGCGGATGGCGCGGACGCCAGCGGCTATGAACCCGTGTGGTCCGAAGGGACCGTCGTGGGTTACGTGACCTCGGGCGGCTACGGGCATGTGGTGGAGAAATCGTTGGCGCTGGCGCTGGTCGATCCCGCCGTCGCCACGCCGGGCACGGCGCTGTCCGTGCATGTCGTCGGGCAGGAACGCCCCGCCAAGGTGATCGCACCATCGCCCTATGACCCCGAAGGCCGTGCGATGCGGACGACGTAACCGCCTGCCCTGCCCCTGATACGACCCGCCTTGCGGGACCACACTGACCGGAGACCCTCTTTGACCCAACCAGACGCGATCATCATCGGAACCGGCGTGATCGGCGCCGCCACCGCCTTCGAAATGGCCAAGGCTGGCTGGAAGACGCTGTCGCTGGACCGCAACGCCACTGCGGGCCATGGCTCGACCGCCGGGTCCTGCGCGATCATCCGGATGCACTATTCCACGCTCGACGGCACCGCCTTCGCCTGGGAGGGCTATCACTACTGGCGCGACTGGGTCGAGTACCTTGGCCTGCCCGATGGCAGCGACCTTGCCCCGTTCCGCGAGACCGGCTGCCTTGTGATGAAGACGCCCGCGAACGATCACCTGTCGAAACACATCCGCTATTCCGCCGAGCTGGACATCCCGCACGCCGAATGGGGACCGGATGAGATCACCGCGCGGCTGCCGATCTATGCGCTGGACAGCTATGCACCGCCCAAAGCGCGCACAGACGCGGCGTTCGGCGAGCCCAATGGCGGGCATCTCAAGGGCGGCGTCTACTGGCCGAACGCGGGCTACGTCACCGACCCGGCGCTGTCGGCGCAGAACCTGATGGCGGCGGCGAAGCTGCACGGCGCCGAGACGCGGATGGGCGTCGAGGTGGCCGCGATCCTGCAGGAGAACGGCCGCGTGAAGGGCGTGCGGCTGGCGGATGGGGAAGAGATCCACGCGCCGGTGGTGATCAACGTGGCCGGTCCGGGCTCGTCCCACATCAACGAACTGGCCAGTGTCACCGGCGACATGACCATCGCCACCCGCCCGCTGCGGCAAGAGGTGGTCCACGTCCCCGCGCCCGAGGGCTTCGACTTCGAGCACGACGGCACCATCGTGTCCGACAGCGACATCGCCTGCTATTGCCGCCCCGAACACGGCAACAACATCCTGATCGGCTCGGAAGACCCGGAATGCGACCCGCACGACTGGGCGGCGTCCGATACCGACTACAACCACGACTTTACCGAGCAATGGACGACGCAGGCGATGCGCTATGGCCAGCGGGTGCCCAGCCTTGGCATTCCCAGCCGGATGCGGGGCGTGGTGGACCTGTACGACGCCTCGACCGACTGGATTCCGATCTACGACAAGTCCGCCCTGCCGGGGTTCTACATGGCGTGCGGCACCAGCGGGAACCAGTACAAGAACGCCCCCATCGCCGGAAAGCTGATGGCGGCGCTGGTGGACTATTGCGAGGCGGGCAACGACCACGACGCCGCCCCCTTGCAGTTCCGCCTGCCCTATATCGACCGCAGCATCGACGCCGGGTTCTATTCCCGAAAGCGCCCGATCAATGCAGAGTCGAGCTTTTCGGTGCTGGGCTGAGCCCGAAACGCAAACCGCCCGGCCTCTTCGGACCGGGCGGCGTGTCTCACAACACCAGAGCGTGACGCATCACGCGGTCATGGTAGCAGTTGTATTGGCTCCACATTGCCCAGACCGCAGCGCGCGCAGCAGTTCGAGCAGTTGTAGCTGTCGTTCGGACCAACGCCCCAGTAGGTCTGCGACGAGCCGCGCACCCACGCGCCGTAGCAGATCAGTTCGTTGTAGTTACACGACAGGTTGAAGGTCGCATCGCCCTCGTTCGGGTCGATCACGTAGACCTGACCGTTGCCGGGCCACACGTGGTTGCGCTCCTGGCTGTAGAACTCCAGGCTCACAGTGCGGTTGTAGTCGTTGTCGATTGTCCAGAAAAGTGTCGCGGCGGACGCCAGCGACGGCAGCACGGTCGCGAACAGCAGACCGGCCAGCATGATCTTGAGATGATTCATTGTCTAACTCCTTTACCCTCTCTTGCCCCTGCTCTGCCCCCGCGACGGCGGCAAACCGACCGGCCTTTTGCAAGGACGGTCCGGACCTCGGGCAATCGCAAATCCTTGGTGGGGGAAACGCACGCCCGGTTTGAACATCCCCAGCCGAGCGATTCTGGTCAACCGCGGACTGCTTCAACCCCTTCAATTAATTCGATAACCATCTGCATTTTCCGCCAGATAAGGGGATTTTGCATGACCGCGCGGCACACGCGCCACAGGTCGGGCGATGGAAGAACCACCCCTGCCTCCGCAGTGCCGGAATTGCACCGCATTGATGCCTGCTTAGAAACAATTTCCTAGGCGCACCCAAGGGTTGCACCGGCATTGTTTCAGCCGCGGAACCCCGTGGCGACGACGAATTTCTCAGAGGAATCCGACCGGCTTGCAGGCGGTTTGACGTTGGCGACCTTGTCGAACCGCTGCTTCAGAAGCGTCTGAAGGCTGCCTTCGGCTCCGCCCGCCAGCACTTTGGCGACAAATGTGCCGCCCGGCTCCAGCACGTCGAAGGCCAGTTCCGCGGCCGCTTCGCACAGGGCGACGATCCGCAGGTGGTCGGTCTGCTTGTGCCCCGAGGCAGAGGCCGCCATGTCCGACATCACCACGTCGGCCGGGCCGCCCAGCCAGTCCTTCACCTTGTCGTCCGCGCCGTCTTCCATGAAGTCGAGCTGATGGATCTCGGCGCCGGGGATCGGTTCGACCTCTTGCAGGTCCACGCCCAGCACGGTGCCCACCGCCTTTCCCGACTTCTCGCCAAGTGCATTCACCCGCTTCACCGCGACCTGACACCAGCCGCCGGGCGCGCACCCAAGGTCCACCACCCGCGCGCCGGGCACGAGGAAACGGAACTTGTCGTCGAGTTCGAGGATCTTGAACGCCGCGCGACCGCGATAGCCCTCGGCCTGCGCGCGTTTCACGTAGGGATCGTTCAGCTGCCGTTCCAGCCAGCGCGTCGAAGACAGCTTGCGTCCCCGCGCCGTCTTCACTTTGACCCGAAGGTCCCGCTCTCCGCGGCCGGATGTCTTCTTCGCCACGACTGATCCCTCGATCTGATCCAGCAGGCTCCGCCGCGACGGGCGGATGTGATTCGGAAAGCCGGAGAATGCGCCATGAATACAGCCGCCGTCCACCCGAATTGCCGGATTCAGCGGCGGTGCCAGCGACAGGCGGCAGAAAGTGGCAATCACATAGGAATTCAATACTTTTCGACGTTATACTATCGGAAGTTGTAAATCCGGCGAAATTCCCGTGGAAACGCTGAGTAAAGAAAGCAGAAACACTCGCTGCAATAGTAAATATCCATTACATACTTAAGGCCATAATATTATATAAACTTCCAATTCCCAAAATAAACCGCCCAATAAACGGATGCAACAACGGTTGGTTACCGATTGATTTCTTGTGAAGGGGGCTAAGATGGCGATTATCAGAGGCACAAGTGCGGGTGAGATGCTTTTCGGCACAAAGGCCGAGGACAACTCTATCGCCGGTAATGGTGGGAATGATCTCATATTCGGTCGGGGCGGCAACGATCTGCTGCTGGGCGGCAAGGGCAACGACGTGCTCTTCGGTCGCAACGGTCATGACGAGATGTATGGCGGCGCGGGCGACGACTATCTCAGCGGCGGGAACGGGCGCGACACGCTGAGCGGCGACAAGGGCAACGACACGCTTCGCGGCGGCAACGGCAACGATACCTTTGTGATCAATGCCAATCTGGCGGGAGACGGCGTAAAGCAAATCGCCGATTTCGACATCGACCGCTCTCTGCGCCGGATGACCTTCGACGACACGCTGGAGCTGTCAAACGCCGGCGGGCATTCCTTTGTGTTCCAAGAGACCGTCGACGGCAACATCGAGCTGTATATCGACGGCGAGCTGACCGCCGTCATCAACGGCTCGCGGGGAAGCACCTTCTCGGCCGCCGATCTTCTTTCGGCAACCGAGTTCAGCGGCGGCTCGCCCAGTTCGGTCTCGTTGCTGGATGCGGACGGGAACGCGATCAAATACACGATCTCCGGCACCAGCGAGGACGATCAGCTTTCCGGCGTGCCGGGGATTTCCAACACGATCGCCGGCAACGACGGCGACGACCTGATCTCTGGGCGGGGCAAGGCGGATGTCCTGCTGGGCAACAGCGGCAACGACACGCTGATGGGAACGAACGGCAACGACACGCTTTACGGCGGCGGCGACGACGACGATCTGCACGGCGGAAACGGCGCCGACCTGCTTAACGGCGACAAGGGCGCGGACACGCTGGAAGGCGGAAACGGCGCGGACACGTTTGTCTTCAACGTCAAACACGCCGGGACCGGCGTCGACACGGTTACGGATTTCGATCTTGCCGAGGGCGACACGCTGTCGTTCATGAACGTCACCGGCACGCTGAGCGCAACGCAGGACGGCGCCGACGTTCTGATCGAGCATGACGGCGCGTTGCTGGCGGTCATCGAAACCACCGACGCGACCGACATGGCGGCCTTCGTGGACAACGTGTTCGTGTAAAGACAGGACGGGCGGACGGCGCTTTCCTAGTAGGCGCCGTCCTCCAGCACGCCGTCGCGGCTCATTTGCGCATAGAGGAGCCCTTCGCGCAGGCCCCGGTCGGCGACCGACAGCCGGTCGGTCGGCCAGACCCGCAAAAGCGCCTGCAGGATCGCCGCGCCCGACATGATCAGCGCGTGGCGGTCGCGGCCGATGCGCGGGTCGGCCCGGCGGCCAGCGGGGCCAAGGGCAAGATAGTCGCGGATCACCTTCTCGATCTGGTCCGAGGTCATCCGCAGCCCGTCGACCTTGTTGCGGTCATACCGTTTCAGGCCCAGATGGCTGGCCGCAACCGTGGTCACGGTGCCCGAGGTGCCGATGATCTGGAAGCCTTCCTTCTGCTGGATCTGCTCGTAGGGCGAAAAGTCGATCAGCTTTTCCTCGAAGAACCAGCTCATCAGCGCATAGCGCGCCGCGTCGTCGTCGACGTCGTGGAACTGGTCGCGCAGCGTCGCCACCCCCAGCGGCACCGAGATCCAGTCCACCACCTTCGCATGGGCGAACGGGCTTTCCGTCGGCTTGAAGCCGCTGTGCAGCCGCATGATCGCACGCGGCCTGTCGTGGCGCGGCACCTGCGTCATGTCGATCCACACAAGCTCGGTCGAGCCGCCCCCGATATCGACCACCAGCAACTGTTCGGTCTTGGTGGACACCAGCGGCGCACAGCTGACCACGGCAAGCCGCGCTTCTTCCTCGGGTTCGATGATTTCCAGTGCCAGCCCGGTTTCGTTCCGGATGTAGGACATGAACTCGCCCGCATTGGTCGCCCGGCGGCACGCCTCTGTCGCGACCAACCGCATGCGGCGGACGTCGTGTTTTACCAGCTTGCGCTTGCAGATCTTCAACGCCTGCACGGTCCGCGCCATCGAGGCGCGCGACAGGCGGCCCGACCGTTCCAACCCGGCGCCAAGCTGCACCGACTTGGAAAAGCTGTCGACCACGTGAAACTGGCTGCCCTTGGGTTGGGCAATCAGCATTCTGCAACTGTTCGTCCCAAGATCCAGCGCAGCATACAGTTCCGCCGGATCCGGACGTGCCGGTGCGGGTGGCTCGACCGGGACAGGCCCCGGGAGCGCGCCCCCACCACCGGCAGGACGCTTGGGCGCCATGATACCGCCCTCCAACTCTGGTTGAGATCAAGAGTATGGGGCGCGCATGCGAGTAGCAAGGAAAAGCAGCCGCCGGCACACATGTTTGTCATGAGGAATTATTCGGCAACCCGCGCATTCGGGTCCGGTGCCAAGGGGATAGGCACCAGGGCATCCGTCGCATCACGCGCATCGAGTGTCGAAATCCGCCGCAAATCAGGGCAGGCTCGCGCGTAGAACCAAATCAGGCTGAAGGAATCGCGCATGGCCCGTGTCACAATCGTCTACTGGCGGGACATCCCCGCGCAGGTGATCGTCGGCAAGGGGCGCCGCGGCGCCAAGGCCCCGCTGCCCGAACGCTTCGAACAGGCGATCGACCGGGCGGCGATGAAAGTTGGCGCTCGGGACACGGACGCCTATCTGGCAGAGTGGCGCAAGGGAGAGCCTTACGAGGTGGATGCGCCCGACGACGAGGCCGCGACGGCGGAAGCCGCGCGCCTTGATGCCGAGTACGACAGCGGCCGGCTGAAGGCCCTGATCGAGAACGACGGATGGGCATGAGCCCGAGAGACTTAGGGAGGGCCGTGATGGCATTGCTCAAATTCCGCAGGAAAGACACCGAACCCCGGACCGGCGGCCCGGAGGTTCGTGCGTTCTTGCAGGGCTATTCGATCGAGGTCATGCCCCGCACCGCCGCCAAGGTCGAGGATTTCAAGGCGCTGCTGCCCGAGGGCACCCGCGTCTATATCGCCCATATCGAGGGCACTCCGATCGAAGAGATGGTCGCCACCGCGAAGCGTCTTGCCGAAGACGGCTATCCGGTGATGCCGCACTTCCCGGCCCGGATCATCAAGGACAAGGCGACGCTTGCCGACTGGATTGCCCGGTATCAGGGCGAGGCCGGTGTCGATCAGGCGCTAATGCTGGCGGGCGGCGTGTCCGAGCCGCATGGCGAGTTCCACTCGTCCATGCAGTTGCTGGAGACCGGGCTGTTCGACAAGGCGGGCTTCAAGCGCCTGCATGTCGCGGGCCACCCCGAGGGCAACAAGGACATCGACCCGGACGGGTCCGATCGCAACGTCGCCGATGCGCTGCGCTGGAAGCAGGCGTTCTCGGAACGCACCGACGCCCGGATGGCCATCGCCACGCAATTCGCCTTCGAGGCGGACCCGATCATCGCCTGGGCGAACCGCCTGCAGGCCGAGGGCATCGCCCTGCCCGTCCACATCGGCATCGCCGGTCCCGCGAAGCTGCAAACGCTGATCAAGTTCGCCATCGCCTGCGGCGTCGGACCTTCGCTGAAGGTGCTGCAAAAGCGCGCGATGGACGTGACCAAGCTGGTGCTGCCCTACGAGCCCGACGACGTGCTGGCCGGTCTCGCCGCGCAAAAGGCCGTGAATCCCGGCTTCGGCATCGAGCAGGTGCATTTCTTCCCGCTGGGCGGCATCAAGACCTGCGCCGAATACACCAACAGCCGCGCCGGAACCGCAGGAGCGGTGCAGGTGGCGCACTGATGCCATCGGCCTTCCTGTTCGACCTCGACGGCACGCTGCTGGACAGCGACCCGCTGCATTGCGCGGTGTTCATCGAATTGCTCGCCGAATACGGGCTTGAGGCCGACGAGGCCTTCTACCGCACACATATCCACGGGCGTCACAACAGCCAGGTCTTCTCGGAACTGCTGCCGTCCGAGGATCCGCACCGCATGGACGTGGAGAAAGAGCGCCGGTTTCGTGAAAGCCTTGCCGGCGTGACGGTCGACCCGATGCCGGGGCTGGTGCGGCTGCTGGATCGCGCCGCCACCGCTGGCGTTCCGGTCGCCGTCGCGACCAACGCACCGCGTGACAATGCCGAGGCGATGCTGAACGCCATCGGCCTGCGCCATCGTTTCGGCACCGTGGTCAGCGCCGACGATGTCGACAACGTCAAACCCGCGCCCGACGTCTACCTGTCCGCCGCCGCTGGCATCGGCGCCGACCCGGCCCGGGCGCTGGCCTTCGAGGACAGCCCCTCGGGCCTGCGGGCCGCCCGCGCCTCGGGCGCGACGGTGATCGGCCTGTCCACCACCCTGTCCGACGAAGAATTGCGCCACCACGGCGCACACCACGTCATCCGTAATTACGAAGACCCCGCGCTCGAGCCGCTGCTCGGCCTTTCCACAGGAGCCCTCACATGACCCGCACAACCGTCGAGTCGAAGACCAAGACCGTCACCATCGGTTTTGACGAGCCCTTCTGCGTCATCGGCGAGCGCATCAACCCCACCGGCCGCAAGAAGCTGGCGGCAGAGCTTGAGATGGGCGATTTTTCGACCGTCGAGAAGGATGCGCTGGAACAGGTGGCCTGCGGCGCAATGGTTCTGGACGTGAACTCTGGCGCGGTCTTCACCAACAAGATGGCCGAGGACCCGCGCTACGCCGACAACAACTTTGTCGAGCCGATGCTGATGAAGCAGCTGATCGAGAAGGTACAGGCGACGGTCGACGTGCCGCTTTGCATCGACTCGTCGGTGCCCGGCGCGCTGGAGAACGGGCTGGCGATGGCCGAAGGGCGTCCGCTGCTGAACTCGGTGACGGGCGAGGAAGAGCGGCTGGAACTGGTCCTGCCGCTGGTCAAGAAATACAACGTGCCGGTGGTGGCGATCTCGAACGACGACACCGGCATTTCGGAAGATCCCGACGTGCGCTTCGCGGTGGCCAAGAAGATTGTCGAACGCGCCGCCGACTTCGGCATTCCCGCGCATGACATCGTGGTGGACCCGCTGGTGATGCCGGTGGGCGCGATGGCGTCCGCCGGGCAGCAGGTCTTCACCCTCGTCCGCCGCCTGCGCGACGAGTTGGGCGTGAACACGACCTGCGGCGCGTCGAACATTTCGTTCGGCCTGCCGCATCGCCACGGGATCAACGCGGCCTTCCTGCCGATGGCGATCTGCGCGGGCATGACCTCGGCGATCATGAACCCGGTGCGGTCGGTCGAGATGGAGGCGATCCGCGCCGCCAACTTCCTGATGAACAACGACCCGAACGGCGGCGAATGGATCAAGTTCTCCCGCGTGCTGGACGCGGTCGACGGCGGAGAAAGCTTCGTCGACGCCTCGAAAGCCGCGATGTCGGCGGGCGGCGGCCGGGGCGGTCGCCGTGGCGGGCGGCGCCGCGCGGGTTAAGGCCCGCTTAACCAATGTCTGCGACGATCCGGCCATGCGGAACCGGATCGTCGAGAAACCCATCGGACAGGACTGGCTGGACCAGATCTTTCGCAGCCGCGCGGCGATGAGCGGCGGCGTGGTGCGACGCCGGTTGGCGGATGTCGAGCGCGAGATCGGCGTGGCGACGCTGGAGCTTGAGGTACGGCGGCGCGGGTTTCACATGATCGAATGCAGCGACCAACTGGTGATCGCCTGCTGCCCAAAGCCGGTGAAGATCATCTGCTAAGCATCTAGAATCACGATCTTCTAGAAGATCGTGGAGTGCATGAATTTCTAGAAATTCATGCGCAACAGGGTCTTCCAGAAGTCCCTGTCAACTTCCGCCGCTTTCCGCCTTCTTCGCCCAGGCCCCGTCTTCCTGGCTCCAGTACTGCGCCGCGCAGCCCGCGCCGGTCAGCTTTCGCCACTGGTCGCGGGCGATTTCGACCGCCGTGTGGTCGTTGCCGTCGAACAGGATACACACCCTTTCCAGCGTGTTGACCTCTTCCGGCGTGACCTCGGCCCCGTCCACCGCCATCACGCAGGCCGCCCCGTTCGGGCTGTCGGCTTCGGTCGTCAGCAGCACCGGCTGGTCCTTGTCGAACGGACCGCCCGCCAGCCCATGCGGGAGGAAACCTTCGTCTCCCCCCAACCAAAGCTTGTCGTCCAGCCAGACCATCCGGTCCTTCGACCGTCCGCGCACCGCCACCCGCCAGCCCGCCTGCCGCGCGCGGTCCAAGAGCGTCGGAAGCGTCGCCTCAAGCGGCGCGCGGGTCAGGTGGTAGAAATAGGCGGCGCCCATCCGGCTTTCCTGTCAGTGCGTTACGCGGCAAAGCTCACTTTTCGTAACCGTCGGCGATCAACCGGTTCAGCGCCAGAACGCCCCAGCCGGTCGCACCCTTGGGGGCAAACTCGGTTCCCGCCGCGACGCTTGCCACACCGGCGATGTCGAGGTGGATCCACGGCACGTCCTCTTTCACGAAGCGCTGCAGGAACTGCGCCGCGGTGATCGAGCCCGCGGGACGGCCGCCGACGTTCTTCATGTCCGCGACGCGCGACTTCAGCTGCTTGTCGTAGGCCGGGGCCAGCGGCATCCGCCACGCGCCCTCGCCCTCGGCCTTCGCGGCCTTCAGGAACGCGTCGGCAATGCCATCGTCGTTCGAGAAAACGCCCGCCATCTCGTGCCCCAGCCCGATGATGATCGCGCCGGTCAGGGTGGCGAGGTTGATCATGCCCGTGGGCTTGAAGCGTTCCTGCGTGTACCAGAGCACGTCGCACAGAACGAGCCGGCCCTCGGCGTCGGTGTTGATCACTTCGACCGTGTCGCCCTTCATGGATTTCACCACGTCACCCGGACGCTGCGCCTTGCCGTCCGGCATGTTCTCGACAAGGCCCACAAGCCCCACGACATTGGCCTTGGCCTTGCGCAGCGCCAGCGTCTTCATCACGCCCGACACGACGCCCGCGCCGCCCATGTCCATCGTCATGTCTTCCATGCCGCCCGCGGGCTTCAGGCTGATGCCGCCGGTGTCGAACACCACGCCCTTTCCGACCAGCGCGAAGGGCGCCTCGTCGGCACCGCCCTTCCACTGCATGACCACAACCTTCGACGGGCTTTCGCTGCCCTGCCCAACGGCCAGCAGCGTGCGCATCCCGAGCTTCTCGAGTTCGTCCTCTTCCAGCACCTCGACCTCGACCCCGAGATCCTTCAGCCCTTCCAGCCGTGCGGCGAATTCGGTGGTGGTCAGGATGTTCGACGGCTCGTTCACAAGGTCGCGGGTGAAGAACACGCCTTCGGCCAGCGCCAGCACGCCCTCGGCCGAGACCTCTTCGGGTTTCGAGACCATCACCGTCACGCCGCCTTCGGCGTCCTTGTCCTTGGTCAGGTGGGCGGTGAAGTCATAGACGCGCAGGGCGACGCCCAGCATGACGTCCTCGACCGATTTCAGGTTGCCCGCGACCAGCAGCAGGGCCTTGTGGCCCTTGGTGCGGCCTACCGCGGCGCCTGCCTTGCGCGCCTCCGACGCATCGGCGCGGCGCGACAGCTTCACCACCTGCACCGCGTCGGCGGCCATCCCCACCGGGAACGCAAGGTCGGCCGCATCGCCTTCCTTCAGGCTCTCGAACGCCTTCGACCCCAGAAACCGCTCCAGCGCGCCTTTCGTCAGCCGGTTCACCCGGCGCGCGGGCTGCGACAGCTTGCCGTCGGGCTCGCAGAACAGCACGACACGGCCTTCGAAACCGGCAAGCGCGTCAAGGTCGAGGGCGGTGACATCAAGGGAAATGGGGGCGGTCATACATGCGTCTCCTGGTAGGGTTTCACCTTACCTATCCCCCGCACCCGGCATTTGCCAGTTATCAGTTTTCCCGCCCCGGCAACTGCATTAAGGTGGCTGGAAAAACCCCTCAAGGGCAGTCGGCGGTCGGAAAGTTTGGCGAGATTTGACAGATATATCCTGTCGCAGCTGTTGATGCTGTTCGGCTTCTTCGCACTCGTGCTGGTGCTGGTTTACTGGGTGAATCGCGCGGTCGTGCTGTTCGATCAGCTTATCGCCAACGGCCAGTCCGCCAGCGTGTTCTTCGAGTTCACAGCCCTGTCGCTACCGAACGTGATCCGCATCGTGCTGCCCATCGCCGTCTTCGCCGCCTCGGTCTATGTCGCGAACCGGCTGTCGTCGGAAAGCGAGCTGGTGGTGGTTCAGGCCACGGGCTTCTCGCCTTACCGCATGATGCGGCCGGTTCTTGCCTATGGGCTGATCGTGGGCGTGCTGCTGTCCGTGCTGACGCATCTGCTGGTGCCGCTGTCGATCACCCGGCTGGAACAGCGGCAGGCCGAGATTTCCGAGAACATCACCGCGCGCCTTCTCAGCGAGGGGCAGTTCCTGCACCCCACCGACGGGATCACCTTTTACATCCGCGAGATCACCGTCGACGGCGAGTTGCGCGATGTCTTCCTGTCCGACCGCAGCGGCGGGCGCGAGCATGTGACCTACACCGCCAGCCGCGCGCTGCTCTTGCGCTCGGACACCGGGCCGAAGCTGGTGATGTTCGACGGCATGGCGCAGGCGCTGAACGTCGAAAGCGGGCGGCTGGCGACCACCAGTTTCTCGGACCTGTCCTATGACATCTCAAGCTTCATCGGCGCGCTGACGCCGGGAGAGCGCGGGATCAAGGAACTGAGCACGCTGGAACTTTTGAACCCGACACCGGCGCTTGAGGCCGAGACCCGGCGCACCGCGGGCCAGATGATCTATGAAGGCCACGGCCGGATCTCGCAGGCGCTGCTGGCGGTGGCGGCGGCGCTGGTGGGCTTTGCGGCGATGCTGGTGGGCAACTTCTCGAGGTTCGGGCGCTGGCGGCAGATCCTTGGCGCGGTGATCGCCATCGTGGTGGTCAAGATCATCGACAACACCTTCGCCGACATAGCGCGGGGCGACCCCTCGTTGTGGCCGCTGACCTATGGCGCGGCGCTGATCGGCTTCGCCCTGACGATGGCTTTGTTGTGGATCAGCGCGCGGCCCGGCCTGTTCGTGCGCCGCGACCGGACGGCGGACGCCGCCGCCGGGGTGGCGGCATGATCCTGCATTTCTATATCGCGCGCCGGTTCCTGTGGTCGTTCCTGATGGTTCTGGGCGTGTTCGTGGGGCTGTATTTCCTGATCGACATGGTCGAGCAGGTGCGCCAGTTCGAGGCGGGCACCGTCGGCTTCGTACCCATCGTGAAGCTGACGCTTCTGAACATGCCCGCCGGGCTTTACACCATCCTGCCGCTGATCGTGATCCTCGCGACGCTAACGCTGTTTCTGTCGCTGGCGCGCAGTTCCGAGATGGTCATCACCCGTGCCTCTGGCCGGTCGGCGATCCGCAGCCTGCTGGCGCCGGTGACGGTGGCCCTGCTGATCGGCGCCTTCTCGGTCGCCGTGTTCAACCCCATCGTCGCCTCGACGCAGAAGCATTACGAGATCCTTGCAGGCCGGCTGTCGGGCAACGACGCGTCGGTTCTGTCGGTCAGCCAGGAAGGGCTGTGGCTGCGGCAGGGCGGCCCCGAGGGGCAGACGGTGATCCACGCCGACCGCGCCAATCTCGAGGGCACGGTGCTGTTCGGCGTGACCTTCCTTGCCTTCGACCGCGACGGCCTGCCCCGGCGCCGGATCGAGGCGGAAAGCGCAGGTCTGACACCGGGCGAATGGAACGTGACGCAGGCGAAGGTCTGGGACCTGTCCGACAGCGACAATCCCGAGCGGGACGCGATGGTCGAAGAGACGATGACGATCCCGTCCGATCTGACTTCGGAGCAGATCCAGGACAGCTTCGGCACCCCGGCCAGCGTGCCGATCTGGGAACTGCCGGGCTATATCGAGCAGCTTGAACGCGCCGGCTTCTCGGCCCGCAGCCACCGGGTCTGGCTGCAGATGGAACTGGCGCTTCCGGTCATGCTGGCGGCGATGGTGCTGGTCGCGGCGGGCTTCACCATGCGCCATACGCGCTTTGGCCGCACCGGGCTGATGGTCCTGCTGTCGATCGGGCTGGGGTTCGCGATCTATTTCCTGCGCAACTTCGCGCAGATCCTCGGCAACAGCGGCCAGCTTCCCGTGGGCCTTGCCGCGTGGACGGTGCCGGTGGCGGCGGTGATCCTGTCGATGGGCATCCTGCTGAACCTGGAGGACGGATGATGCGCCGCGTGTTCCGTCCCCTGACCGTTGCTCTGCTGGCGGGCTGGTTCCTTGTCCAGCCGTTGCAGTCGGCGCAGGCGCAGATGGCGACGCTGATCGCCGACAACGTCTCGTTCGACGGCGCCGACACGGTGCAGGCCTCGGGCAATGTCGAGATCTTCTACGAAGGCCAGCGCCTGCTGGCCGAGCGGCTGGTCTATGACGAGGCCGCGGACGAACTGCAGATCTTCGGGCCGATCACGCTGATCGAGTCCTCCGGCCAGATCGTGACCGCCACCTTCGCAGAGCTTTCGGGCGATCTGAAAGACGGCATCATGCGCGGCGCACGGGTGGTGCTGGAGGAACAGATGCAGGTGGCCGCCGCGGAACTGGAGCGGGTCGAGGGCCGCTATACCCAGCTTTACAAGGCCGTCGCCTCTTCCTGTCAGGTCTGCGCATCGAACCCCACGCCTCTGTGGCAGATCCGGGCGGAGCGGGTGGTCCACGATCAGGAAGAGCGCCAGCTGTATTTCGACAACGCCATCTTCGAGGTCGCGGGCATCCCCGTCCTGTGGCTGCCGCGGATGCGGCTGCCCGACCCGTCGCTGCGCCGGGCCACCGGCTTTCTGATCCCCACGCTGCGGCAGAACTCGCAACTGGGGTTCGGCATCCGGGTTCCGTATTTCATCACGATGGGCGATCACACCGACCTGACGCTGGCGCCCTTCATCTCGGAAGAGACCAACACGCTGGAGGCCCGCTTCCGCCGCGCCTTCACGTGGGGCGACATCGTACTGAACGGCGCCGTGTCGCGTGACAGCATCCTGCGGGACGAGACCCGCGCCTACCTGTTCGGGCGCGGACGCGCGAACCTGCCGGGCGATTTCAAGCTGCGCTTCGATATCGAACTGGTGTCGGACAACGGCTATCTTGAAACCTACGACTATTCCGACGCCGACCGCCTGTCGAACGGGGTTGAGATTTCGCGGACCCGCCGCGACGAGTACATCGCGGCCAGCATCGAGACCCTGCGCACCCTGCGCGACAGCGAGGTTCCGATCGAGGACACGCTGGCCACCAACCTGATCCGCGGCACCTACATTCGCCGCCTGCCGCGTCTTTTCGGCGGTCAGGCGACGCTGGGCTTCGACGTGCAGGGCTACGAGCGCGAGGCGGACGCGGTGTCCGCCGATCTCGAACAGGCCTGCACCGACGCCGGGCTGACGGCAGCGGAATGCCTGTCGCGCGACGTTCTGCGCAGCACGGTCGAAGTGGGCTGGTTCCGCGACTGGACCCTGCGCAACGGCATGATCGCGCGGACGGATCTGGCGGTGGCGGGCGATTTCTACATCGTCGGGCAGGACGCGGGCTTCGAGAACCGCCTGTACCGCATCACCCCCGCCGCCGCCGCCGAACTGCGCTGGCCGATGGGCCGGACCGCCGCGAACGGCGGGCGCGACATTATCCAGCCCGTCGTGCAGCTTGCATGGTCCGAAAGCTACGGCGACACCGTGCCGGTCGAGGACAGCTCGCTGGTCGAATTCGACGAGGGCAACCTGCTGGCGCTAAGCCGCTTCCCCGGCAAGGACGCCCGCGAGACCGGGCTGAGGGCCACCATCGGCTTCGCGTGGACCCATTTCACGCCCTCCGGCCGGGAATACGCCCTGTCGATGGGCCGCGTGTACCGGACCGAGGATCCGGGCGTGTTCGGCGGCGCTTCGGGGCTTGAAGGCGCGACATCCGATTGGCTGGTCGCCACCCGGATCGAGGTATCGGACCGGCTGAGCCTGACCAACCGGTCCCTGTTCGACGACACGCTGGATTTCACCAAGTCGGAATCGCGGCTGACGTGGTTCGGGCGCAAGGTGACCGCCTCGACCTCGTATATCTGGGTCGAGGCCGCCGCCGCCGAGGGCCGGACCGACGACGTCTCGGAATGGACGATGGCGCTGGGGTACGAGTTCGACCGGCACTGGACCGGCAACCTTGGCTATACCTACGACTTCGTGTCCAACAGCGCCGCGAAGGCCAACGTGGGGCTTGCGTACCGGAACGAGTGCGTCTCGGTGGCGCTTTCCCTCTCGCGTAAGTTCACGTCCTCGACTAATGTGGAGCCCGCGACGGATGTGGGGCTGACCGTGGCGCTTGCCGGCTTTGGCCGGGACGGGCGCCCCTACGCCCGCAGCTGTGCCGAAGTGAAGGGCTAGCGCGGCATGTCCCGCGCGGAAGGCCCCCTGAAAGACAGAGCAGACGGAAGACCGACCATGCCGATGCCCCGCCTCCTGACCGTGACACTGATCGCGGCCGCCAGCCTGCTGAGCGTGCTGACCGCACCCGCCGCGCTGGCGCAGAACCTTTTCGCGCCGATCGTTAAGGTGAACGACCGTGTCGTCACTGTCTACGAACTGAACCAGCGCACCCGCTTCTTCGAAATCCTGCGCGCGCCGGGCGACCCGGCAGAGCAGGCCTACGAGACGCTGATCAACGAGCGGCTGCAACTGGACGCCGCGGTTCGGCTGGGCGTCACCGCCAGCGAGGAACAGCTTCAGGCGGGCATCGAGGAATTCGCGGGCCGCGCCAATATGTCGGCCGAGCAGTTCCTGAACGCGATGGCGCAGGCCGGCGTCGACCGCGAGACCGTTTACGACTTCGTGCGGGCCGGTGTGATCTGGCGCGGCGTCGTCCGGTCGCAGTTCGGCCCGCAGGCGCAGGTGACCGAGGCCGAGATCGACCGCGCCATGGCCATGGCCGGCCCCGGCACTTCGGGCGTGCGCGTCCTGCTGTCCGAGATCTTCCTGCCCGCGAACACCCCCGAGGCCGAGGCCACCGCGATGCGCCGCGCTTCGGAGATCGCGCAGATCACCACCATCGGCGGCTTCGCCAATGCCGCGCGCCAGTATTCCGCCGCGCCCTCGCGCGATGTCGGCGGGCGTCAGGACTGGATGCCGCTGTCGCAGCTTCCGCCGGCGCTGCGGTCGCAGATCCTCGGGCTTGCGCCCGGCGAGGTCACCGCGCCGATCCCGGTGCCGAATGCCATCGCGCTGTTCCAGCTGCGCGCCATCGAGGAAACAGGCGCCCCCGCCGAAAACCCGGTGGCCATCGAGTTCGCCCGCTATTTCATCCCCGGCGGCCGCACCGAGAAGGCGCTGGCCGAAGCCGCGCGGATCGAAAGCGAAGTGGACACCTGCGACGACCTGTACGGTATCGCCAAGGGCCAGCCGCCCGAGCGCCTGCTGCGCGACACCCTCCCGGTCGAGCAGATCGCCGGTGACGTGGCCATCGAACTGGCCAAGCTGGACACGGGCGAGGTCTCGACCGCGCTGACCACTTCGGACGGTCAGGCGCTGGTGTTCCTGATGCTGTGCGGCCGCACGACCGCCCTTGCGGAAGACGCCGACCGCGAGCAGATCCGCCAGCAGCTGATCAACCAGCGGCTTGCCTCTTACGCTGACGGCTACCTCTCCGAGCTGCGCGCCGACGCTTACATCGTCGAGCAATGACGACGCCTGTCGCCCTGACGGTGGGCGAACCGGCGGGGATCGGCCCCGAGATCGCGGTGGCCGCGTGGCAGGCGCTGCGCACGGGGGATGAACCGTTCTTCTGGATCGGCGACCCGTCTCACCTGCCCGCCGGCGCTTTGACGGCCGTGATCGCGGACCCGTCCGAGGCGGGCGGCGTCTTCGCCGAGGCGATGCCGGTGCTGCCGCATGCCTTCGACGGTCCCGTCACGCCCGGCACCGCGAACCCGGCTCACGCGCAGGGCGTGATCGACGTCATCGCCCGCGCGGTCGACCTTGCACGATCCGGCGCTGCGGCGGCGGTCTGTACCTGCCCGATCCACAAGAAGGCGCTGATCGACGGCGCGGGCTTCGCCTATCCCGGTCATACCGAGTATCTCGCCGCGCTGGCGGGGGTGAAGCGCGTGGTGATGATGCTGGCTTCGGACCAGCTGCGCGTCGTGCCGACGTCGATCCACATCGCGATTGCCGACGTGCCGAAGGCGCTGACGGCGGACCTGCTGGAAGACACCCTGCGGATCACCCACGCCGGGATGCGGCGCGACTTCGGCTTTGACGCGCCCCGGATCGCCGTGGCCGGTCTGAACCCCCACGCGGGCGAAGGCGGCGCCATGGGTTTCGAGGACGCCGCGCTGATCGCCCCGGTGATCGAGAAGCTGAAGGCCGAGGGCATGGCCCTCACCGGTCCACACCCCGCCGATACGCTGTTTCACGCAGCCGCCCGCGCCCGCTATGACGCCTGCGTTGCCATGTACCACGATCAGGCGCTGATCCCGATCAAGACGCTGGACTTCGACCGGGGCGTGAACGTCACGCTTGGTCTGCCGTTCATCCGAACCTCGCCCGACCACGGCACCGCTTTCGACATCGCGGGTCAGGGCATCGCGAACCCCACCAGCCTGATCGAGGCGCTGCGGCTTGCGCATCGGATGGCGGCGGCGCGAAAGGTCGCGGCATGAGCGCGATCGACAGCCTGCCGCCCCTGCGCGAGGTGATCGCGACGCATGACCTGCGCGCGAAGAAGTCGCTGGGGCAGAACTTTCTGCTGGATCTGAACCTGACCGCCAAGATCGCCCGCGCCGCAGGCGACCTGAGCGAATGTGACGTGCTGGAGATCGGCCCCGGCCCCGGCGGGCTGACGCGCGGGCTGCTTGCGTCCGGCGCGCGGCGGGTGCTGGCGGTGGAAAAGGACGCGCGCTGCCTGCCCGCGCTGGCAGAGATCGCCGAGGCCTATCCGGGCCGGTTGCAAGTCATCGAGGGTGACGCGCTGAAGGTCGACCCGCTGGCGCATCTGACGCCGCCGATCCGGGTGGCGGCCAACCTGCCCTACAACGTCGGCACCGAGCTTCTGGTGCGCTGGCTGACGCCGACCGAATGGCCGCCGTACTGGCAAAGCCTGACGCTGATGTTCCAGAAGGAAGTCGCGCAGCGCATCGTGGCGCAGCCCGGCTCCAAGGCCTATGGCCGCCTTGCGGTTCTGGCACAGTGGCGCTGTGAGACGCGGATCGCGATGGAACTGCCGCCCGAAGCGTTCACCCCGCCGCCCAAGATCCGGTCTGCCGTGGTGCATCTGACCGCCCTGCCCGCGCCGAAGTTCGATGCCGACGCGGATGTGCTTCAGAAAGTCACCGCAGCCGCCTTCAATCAGCGCCGCAAGATGCTGCGCGCCTCGCTGAAGGGACTGGCGCCGGATATCGAGGACCGTCTTCTGGCCGCCGGGATCGAACCCACCGAACGCGCCGAGCAGGTCGATCTGGAACGGTTCTGCGCCCTCGCCCGCGCCGTGGCCGGGACGTGATCGAGGTCCTGTTCGTCACCCACGCCGATGTCCGCATCGACCCCGATGTGCCCGTGCCGGATTGGGGCCTGACCGACCGTGGCGCCGCGCGGCATGGGCGGCACGCACAGACGCTGGATACCGGGCCCGATGCGATCTGGTGCAGCACCGAGCGGAAAGCCATCGAGGCGGCGAATATCTACGCGGGGGCGCTGAACCTGCCCGTGCAGATGGACCCGGAACTGGGCGAGAACGACCGCTCGGCCACCGGCTTCATGCCGAAAGAGCAGTTCGAGCGCGCCGCCGACGCCTTCTTTGCCCACCCCGATGAAAGCTATCGCGGCTGGGAAACCGCCCGGGCGGCGCAGTCCCGCATCGTGGCGGCGCTGGCGCGAGTCTGCGCCACGGACGCCAGGCGCCCGCTCATCGTCGCCCATGGCGGCGTCGGCGCGCTGTTGCTGTGTCATCTGAAGGGGGTCGCCATCGACCGCGCCGAGGATCAGCCCGGCGGCGCGGGAGGCAATGCCTATCGCTTCACCTGGCCGGAGAAGCGCCTGTTGCACGGGTGGCGCGACATCGCACCGGACATCGACTGACGCGCGGCCTTACTCGGCCGCGGTCGCGTCGGATGCGGGCTCTTCGCCGTTATTGCCGCTGTCGCCGGTCTCTTCGGTCGGCTTCGGCTTGCGGGCACGCGGCTTGCGCGCGGGCTTCGGTTCCGGCTTGCTTTCCGGCGTCTCGACAAGGCCGCTGTCGCCGTCGTTGCCGAAGTCGATCACATCGCCATTGTCGCCACCCGACTGCGCCACCTCGGCCTCGGCCGGTTTCGGACGCGAACGCCCGCGCGAGGGCTTTTGCTGCTGCGGCTGTTCGGCCTGCGGCTGCTGATCGCGCCCCCCTGCCTGACCGCCACCGTGACCGCCGCCCTGAGCATTGTCGTCGCCCTGCGGCTGCTGGTCATTGCGGTTGTTGTGGCTGTTGTTGTTGCCGCCACCGTTGTTCTGCTGGCGGTCGCGCTGCTGCTGGTCCTGCTGCTCGCGCTTCTGGTCCTGCTCGCGCTGCGCCTCGGCAAGCATGCGGGTGTAGTGCTCGGCGTGCTGCTGAAAGTTCTCGGTGGCCACGCGGTCACCGGAAAGCTGCGCATCGCGGGCGAGCTGATTGTACTTGTCGATGATCTGCTGCGGCGTGCCGCGCACCTTGCCCTCGGGCCCCGAGCTGTCGAACACCCGGTTGACGATGTTGCCAACGGACCTGTTGCGCTGCTTGTTGCGCGAACGTGACTTGGACGATCTCATACTGTCTCTATTTCCAGCCTGATTGTTCTGGCTCTGCCTGGCCGCGCCGCGCCTATTCGCGGTGGGTCTATCCCAAGGGCCTGACGATTTTTAGGCTTGTCGGCGAGGGGGAGCCTTAACGGCGTCCCACCGCCCGCTTGGTCCCCGAGTAAGCACGGGATTCTGCATATGACAAGCCAAAAGTCGCAATATCCGGTAAATCCGAGCCGGATTCTGCACCTATGTGTCGCTCTGACCCTTCATTAGTGCCGAGACGACGCGGTGCCTGCCAACAAGATCGGTCCCGATGTCGACTGCGTCAAGGCCGGCGGCCGTGAATATTTCCCGCACCAGTTCGCCCTGCGTGGCGCCGATCTCGACCAGAAGACGCCCGCCGGGCCTTAAAAAGCGGGCCGCGGCGGCTGCGATGGTGCGGTAGGCGGACAGCCCGTCGCCGTGGTCGGTCAGCGCGCCTTCCGGGTCGTGATCGCGCACCTCGGGGGCCAGATTCGGCATTTCGTCCAAGGCGATGTAGGGCGGGTTTGACACGATTAGATCGAAGGTTCCGGTCACATCGGCGAACCAGTCGCTGACCTGCAGGCTCAGGCGATCCGCGACGCCATGCGCCGCCGCGTTTTGGCCCGCCACCGCCAGCGCCGCCTTTGACACATCGGTCGCCACCCCGCGCGCGCCGGGCCGTTCCGCCAGCAGCGTCACCGCGATGCAGCCGGTGCCGGTGCCAAGATCCAGCAGATTGGCGAAGGGCTTTTCCAACGCCAGCGCGATCAGGCTTTCGGTTTCGGGGCGAGGGTCAAGCGTGTCGGCGGTCACTTCGAACCAGCGATCCCAGAACAGCCTGCGGCCAAGGATCTTGGCCACGGGTTTGCGCGAAGAACGCTGGGCAAGCATCTGCCCGTAAATGCCTTTCTGGCTTTCCGAAAGGGGCTGCCCAAGCTCCAACGACAGCCGGTCGCGCGGGATGCCCATGGCGCCTGCCAGCAACGCCCGCGCATCGCGTTCGGGCGTGTCGATCCCGGCGTCGCGCAGATGTGCGATCCCCTCGGCCAGAGCGTCGCGCGCGGTGGGGCTCACGCCTCCATCTCGGCCAGCTTCGCCGCCTGATCGTCGGAAATCAGCGCATCCACGATCTCGTCCAGATCGCCCTGCATCACCTGATCCAGCTTGTACAGCGTCAGCCCGATCCGGTGGTCGGTCATCCGGCCCTGCGGGAAGTTGTAGGTGCGAATGCGTTCCGAGCGGTCGCCGGAGCCCACCTGGCTTTTCCGGTCGCTGGCGCGTTCGCTGTCGATCCGCTGCCGTTCGGCGTCGTACAGCCGCGCCCGCAGCACGTTCATCGCGATCTCGCGGTTGCGGTGCTGCGACTTTTCCGAGGACGTCACGACGATCCCGGTCGGAATGTGGGTGATCCGCACCGCCGAGTCGGTGGTGTTCACGTGCTGCCCGCCCGCGCCCGAAGACCGCATGGTGTCGATCCGCAGGTCGTTGGGGTCGATCCGGATATCCACGTCCTGCGCCTCTGGCAGCACCGCGACGGTGGCCGCCGAGGTATGGATGCGCCCGCCCGATTCCGTGGCGGGCACACGCTGCACCCGGTGGACGCCGCTTTCGTACTTGAGCCGGGCAAATACGCCCTGCCCCTGAATGTTGGCGACCAGTTCCTTGATGCCGCCAAGCTCGGTCTCTTGCAGTTCGATGATCTCGAACCGCCAGCCCTTGTCCTCGGCATAGCGCTGGTACATCCGCAGCAGGTCGCCCGCGAACAGCGCCGCCTCTTCGCCGCCGGTACCCGGCCGGATCTCAAGGATCGCGGGCCGCTCGTCGGCGCTGTCCTTCGGCAAAAGCGCCACCCGCAGCGCCTGCTCGGCCTCGGGCAGCCGCGCCTTCAGGTCGGGCAGTTCCTCCTCGGCCAGCGCTTTCATCTCGGGGTCGTCCAGCATCGCCTCGGCTTCCGCGATGTCATCGAGAAGCTGGCGATAGTCGGCGATCTGCTCGACCACCGGCTTCAGTTCGGCATATTCGCGCCCCAGCGCTGCGATGTCGCCAGAGCCCGCGGACATGCGCGCCTCGACATACTCGAAACGCTCCCGGATCTGGGCCAGTTTTTCCATAGGAACCATGGCAGGCATGTCGCCGAAAGCCGCGTGCGCGTCAAGATACGCCGCATCTCGCCAGACGGTCGTGAATGGGTTACCCTAACGTCATGTTTCGCGTGTTCGCCTTCCTACTGCTGGCGCCGGGACTTGCCATGGCGCAAGAGGCCTTCAGCGGCTACCAGCCGTTGCCGGGGGTGGAATACTACTGCACCGATGCGACTGGCGGACGGAAGGAACTGGGCGATGTGATCTGTATCACCGCCGGCTGCGACACCTGGATGGCGCGGTGCGATATGTCGCTGAACAACCCGACATGGCGGCGGATACAGGACGGCTGTCCGGGCGTGTCACTCTACGACCGCATCAAGACGATGCAGCCACCGGTCTAGCCGCTTGCGGTTCACCCCCATGTCGCCGCGTCCGAAACGCAGGCGGGAATAGACCGCCAGCCGCGCGCCCTCGCCCTCTGGTACGGCGGCCACGGTGATGTAATCCGGGAAACCCCAGACCAGCGAGCGCGCCACGTAGGTGATGCGCCCGTCCTCGACGCTGCCCGCAAGCCGAGTTGTGCGGGGTTCCTCGCGCGCGACCTGATCGAACGCCGCCAGCAGCGAGGCGGGCGGCAGCGGGTAGAACTTGCTGTCGTCGGGGTGCAGCAGGACGCCACCCTCGCCCGGGTCCGGGGCCTTCAGCGGGTCGACGTGCCAGGCGTCGGGGTCGGTCGGCGCAAGGCGCACATAGGCCATCGCGGCGGCAAGCAGCAGGACGACAAGGGCGAGGATCGTTTTCATGCGATCGAGGTTAGCCCGAAGGCGGCGCGAGGCAACCGTCGCCCCACGCCGTCAGCCCCGCCGGGTCCACGCCCACAGACACAGGATCTCGGTCGCGACATGCGCCCCGGCCACCGCCGTAATCGCCGCCGGATCGAAGGGCGGCGAGACTTCCACGATGTCGCCGCCGACAAGGTTCACCCCCGCGATGCCCCGCAGGATCGCCGCCGCCTGTGCGCTGGACAGCCCGCCCCAGACCGGCGTGCCGGTGCCCGGAGCGAAGGCGGGGTCGAGACAGTCGATGTCGAAGCTCAGATACGCCTTCGCGTCCCCCACCACGTCCAGCACCTGCGCGGCCACCGCGGCGGGACCCACGCGATGTACCTCGGGCGCGTCGATCACGGTGATGCCCAGCGTATCGGGGTTGTCGGTCCGGATGCCGATCTGCACCGAGTGCTCGACGTCGATCAGCCCCTCTTTCACCGCCTTGTAGAAGCCGGTCCCGTGGTCGAAGCGCGCGGTCTCGTCATCGGCCCAAGTGTCGGTATGGGCGTCGAACTGCACCAGCGCCAACGGCCCGTGCTTTTTCACATGCGCCCGCAGGATCGGCAGCGAGATCGAGTGGTCGCCGCCCAGCGTCACCATCGCCGCGCCTTGCGACAGGATCTTGTCCGCGTGCGCCTCGATCACCTGCGGGATCAGCGCGGGCGCGGCATAATCGAAGGGCATGTCGCCGTAATCGGCGATGGCGAATTCCTCCATGATATCGAAGCCCCAGCCATAAGGCGCGTCGGGTGATTGCAGGGCGCTCGCCTCGCGGATCGCCCTTGGTCCCAGCCGGGTGCCGGGGCGATTGGTCACCGCCTGATCGAAGGGAATGCCCGTCACCGCGATGTCAACGCCGGTCAGGTCCTTGGAATACTTCCGGCGCAGGAAGGACGGCGCGCCGGAGAAGGTGTTCTCGAACGAATGGCCCCGGAACCCTTCGGCGGTCACCGCGCGGTCGGCGTGCGTCTTGGCGTCTTCAAGTCCCATGGGTCACTCCACCGGCTGGGCGCGCTCGACGAGGCGCGCGAAGAACGAGGCGCCAACGGGCGCGATCTCGTCGTTGAAATCGAACTTCGGGTGATGCACCGACGGGCCGTCGCCCTGCCCGAGGAACAGGTAGGACCCCGGACGCGCCTCGAGCATGAACGAGAAATCCTCGGCCCCCATTTCAGCAGGCGCGTCGGTGTCCACGTTGCCTTCGCCCGCGACCTCGGCGGCGACCGAGGCGGCAAAGGCGGTCTCTTCGGCGGTGTTGATCGTGGGGGGATAGCCCTCGATCAGTTCCAGTTCCGCCGTCACGCCGTAGCCAGCGGCGATCCCTGCCAGTTGCTCGCGGAACCGCGCCACGGTGCCGGACCGCACTTCGGGATCGAAACTGCGGATCGTCCCCGCGAAGGTCGCGACCTCGGGGATCACGTTATGAGCGCTGCCGGCGTGGATCTGGGTGATCGAGATCACGAGGTTCTTCATCGGGTTTGTCGCGCGGGTCACGATGGCCTGCGCCGCCTGCACCATCGCGGCGACCGCCGGGATCGGATCCACCGCTTCGTGCGGGGTAGCGGCATGGCCGCCCTTGCCGGTCACCGTCACGATGAAATCGTCCACCGCCGCCATCAGCGCGCCGGGATTGGTGTGGAAGGTGCCCGTCTCGTACTGCGGCGCACAGTGCAAGGCGTAGACCTGCCCGATGCCGAAGCGGTCCATCACGCCTTCGGACACCATCGCGCCGCCGCCGCCGCCCTGTTCCTCGGCCGGCTGGAACATCAGCGCCACGCGGCCCCGGAAGTTGCGCGTCTCGGCCAGATACTTCGCCGCGCCCAAAAGCATCGTGGTGTGGCCGTCATGGCCACAGGCATGCATCGCGCCCGCCACCTCAGAGGCATAGTCCAGCCCCGTCTCTTCCGCCATCGGCAGCGCGTCCATGTCGGCGCGCAGGCCGATCACCGGGCCTCCGTCCCTGGTCGCGCCCTGCCCCTCGATGATCGCGACCACGCCGCTTGTGGCGATGCCCTCATGAATCTCGTCGACGCCGAAGGCCTTCAGTTTCTCAACCACGAAAGCCGCCGTGTTGTGGCAGTCGAACTCCAGCTCGGGATGCCGGTGCAGCCATTGACGCCACTCCTTCATCTCTTCGGCGAAGTCGCCGATGCGATTGACGATGGCCATGTGGACTCTCCCGGCTCGGCTGTCGGATAACGGCGGCGACGATTCCAGAAATCCGGGGGGCCGACAATGGCGAAAGACAGCGATACGCTTGTGCATGACCCGAAGGGAGGCCTGCCGCGCCTGCTGGAGATCATGCGCAGGCTGCGCGATCCCGACACCGGCTGCCCGTGGGACATCGAGCAGGACTTCGCCACCATCGCCCCCTACACCATCGAGGAAGCCTACGAGGTCGCCGACGCCATCGAGCGCGAGGCGTGGGGCGAGTTGAAGGGCGAGCTTGGTGATCTGCTGTTTCAATCGGTGTTTCACGCGCAGATGGCGTCGGAACGCGGGCTGTTCGACTTCCACGAGGTCGCCGACACCATGTCGGACAAGATGGTCGCCCGTCACCCGCATGTGTTCGGCGACCAGACCGGGATCGACAGCCCCGAGGCGCAGACGGTGAACTGGGAGACGGTGAAAGCCGCCGAGCGGGCCGCCAAGGGCGCCAAGGGCGTGCTGGACGACGTGGCCATCGGGCTGCCGGCGCTGCTGCGGGCGCTGAAGCTTCAGAAACGCGCGGCGCGGGTGGGCTTTGACTGGCCGGATATCGGGCAGGTGCTGGACAAGCTGACCGAAGAGGCCCACGAACTCGCCGAGGCGCGGGATACGCTTTCGCAGGCCGAGGTCGAAGAGGAAATGGGCGACTTCCTGTTCGTCGCCGCCAACCTCGCCCGCCACCTTGACGTCGACCCCGAGGCGGCGCTTCGGGCCGCGAATGCCAAGTTCTCCCGCCGCTTCGCCCGGATCGAGGCTCTGCTGGCGGAACGCGGCAAGACCCCGGCGGACTCGACGCTGGACGAGATGGACGCTTTGTGGGACGCGGCGAAGGCCGAGGAAAAGGCGGCAGCGAAGGGTTAGCCCCTAGCGCCGCCGCGCCAACTGCCGCTCGCGCAGGAAGGTGTAAAGCCCCGCCGCGAGGATGATCGCCGAGCCGACGTAGGTCAGCGTGTCGGGCCGTTCTGCGAACACCAGCATCCCCAGCCCGGTGGTAAAGATCAGCCGGGTATAGCGGAACGGCGCCACCACCGCGACCGGCGCCGCGCGCATGGCCGAGGTCACGGCATAGTAGCCGGTGGTCGTCACCACGATGGCGCCCGCCACATGGGCCAGCCCGATCCCGCTGACCACCGGCGTTTCGCGCATCAGAAGCATCAGCACCAGACCGAAGGGCATGGTGGCGGCAAAGCCCCATGTCGACAGGGTTACGGACGGCACCTCGGGTGGGCAAAGCCGGGTGTAAAGGTCGCGGAACGCCAGCCCGACCACGGCCACCAGCACGAACACCGCCGACGGCGCGAAGTCGGCCGACCACGGCCGGACCACCAGCAGCATGCCCGCCAGCCCGACCAGCACGGCGGCCCAGCGGCGGGGGCCGACCGGTTCCTTGAGGATCAGCGCCGCGCCCATCGTCACGATCAGCGGCGTGGTCTGCATCAGCGCCGCCACCAGCGACAGGGGCGCATAGGTCAGGCCCAGCACCAGCCCGAAGGCGGCGACGATCTCGAACAAGTTGCGCCGCACCACGGACGGATACCAGAACCGCCGGTCCCAGACCCGCGCGCCCTGCAACCGGGCGAGCAGGACGAAGAAGGCGGTGCCGCCCACTGACAGCAGGAACATCACCTGCCCCGGCGGCTGGGTGCCGCCCGCCAGCTTCACGAACATGTCCGACACCGCCAGCAGCGCCATCGCCAGCACCATCAGCCCGATGCCGTTGGTCGAGGCGGATGCGTCGGGATGCGCCTCGACGCTCATTCCCGTGGCTTCTTCGGAACGCCGTACAGTTCCAGCCGATGGCCGCGCAGTTCAAAACCCAGTTTCTCGGCGATCTTCGCCTGCAACGCCTCGATCTCGGGGTCGCAGAACTCGATCACCTCGCCGGAATGGATGTCGATCAGGTGGTCGTGATGCTCGCGGTCGGCGTCCTCGTACCGGGCGCGGCCGTCGCCGAATTCCAGCTTCTCGACGATGCCCGCTTCCTCGAACAGCTTCACGGTCCGATAGACGGTGGCAAGCGAGATTCGCGGATCGACCTCGCTGGCGCGCGAGTACAGCGCCTCGACGTCCGGGTGGTCGTCGGAGGCCTCCAGCACCTGCGCGATCACGCGCCGCTGGCCGGTCATGCGCAGGCCCTTGGCCTCGCAGCGCTGAAGTATCGTCTCGGTCACGGCATGCTCCTCGTGCCGGCTGTCTTAGGCGAACTGCGTCGCGGGCGGAACCCCCCGGGAAAGACGTGCCTCACATGAGGTCTGGCTGCCGCCCGACCCGCGCCGCCAGCTTCGCGACCGTCAGCCCCTGAACCACGATCGAGAACACCACCACCATGTAGGTGCAGGCAAGGATCAGCGGTTTCCACTCGCCATCCGGCAGCGACAGCGCCAGCGCGACCGAGATGCCGCCCTTCAGCCCGCCCCACGTCATGATCGGTATGGTGCCCTGTTCGAAGCCCCGGAACGGCCGCAGCATCAGCACCGGGACCGCGACGGCAAGTAGCCGCGCCGCCAGCGCAAGAGCGATGGACAGAACGCCCGCCTGCACGGTTGCCATGTCAAAGGCGATGGCGAAGACCTCGACGCCGATCATCAGGAACAACACCGCGTTCAGGATCTCGTCCACCAGCTTCCAGAAGGCGTCGACATAGCGGCGGGTGACCTCGCTCATGCCTTCGCGGGTGCCGATGTCGCCGATCAGAAGCCCGGCGCAGACCGCCATGATCGGCGCCGACACATGCAGCGCCACCGCAAGCTCGTAGCCGCCAAAGGCAAGCCCCAGCGTCAGCAGCACCTCGAGCGAATAGTCGTCGATCCGCCGCATCACCCGGAACACCAGCCAGCCCAGCACCACGCCCAGCAGCGCGCCGCCGCCCGCCTCCTGCAGGAACAGCAGCGCCGTATCCGCCAGCGCGCTGTCCTCACCGTCGCCCCCGCCGTGCCCTGCTCCGGCGAAGGCCAGACCCGACAGCGCAAGAAAGACCACGTAGCCCACGCCATCGTTGAACAGCGACTCGCCCGCGATCTTGGTCTCCAGCGATTTCGGCAGATGCGCCTCGCGCAGGACGCCCAGCACCGCGACCGGGTCGGTGGGCGAGATCAGCGCCCCGAACACCAGCGCGACAAGGATCGGCGCGCCGGTGATCCACGAAAACCCGAAGCCCGCCACCGCGGTCGAGATCCCGACACCGATCGTCGCCATAAGCACCACGGGCCGCCATTGCGCCCGGAGATCGGACAGCTTCACATGCAGCGCGCCCGCGAACAGCAACAGCCCCAGCATCCCGTCCAGCAGCGCCTCGGAGAACTCGATCTCCATCACTTCCTGCCGGATCGCGCCGGTCATGTCGAAGCCAGGCAGAACCGCGTCCAGCACCATCACCGTGACCGAGGCCAGCAGGGCCACCACGAGGATGCCGATAGAGGACGGCAGCCGGAGAAAGAGGTAATTGACCGAGCCGAAGGCCCCCGCGAGGACGATCAGCAGGGCGGCGATCTGCAATGCGTTCATGGACTTGTGCCCGAATGGTTTTTCCGGTCCTCTAGCACGGCTGCCCGCCCCCCGGAACCGCATCCGGACCATGGCTGGTATAAACGCCGGCACCGGCCGGGCAGCGATTGGGAGGACTGCATGCAGCGCAAAGACCATATCGACGCCTTCGGGGCGGTCACCCTGATCTGCTTTGCCGTGGCGCTGGGTTTCAATCAGGTGGTGGTGAAGATCGCCAACGACGGATTGCAGCCGGTGTTCGCGGCGGCGGTTCGTTCGGCGCTGGCGTTGCCGATCCTTCTGATCTGGATCCGCCTGCGGGGCCAGTCGCTGGCGGTCGAACGCGCCGCACGGCCCTGGTGCGTGCTGATGGGCGTGGTCTTCGCGGTCGAGTTCGTGTGCCTGTTTCTGGCGCTTGACCTGACCTCGGTCGCGCGGACCTCTGTCATCTTCTATTCGATGCCGGTGTGGCTGGCGCTGCTGGCGCATGTACTGGTGCCCGGCGACCGCCTGTCGCCTCGCAAGGCGCTTGGCCTGACCATGGCGATGGCGGGCGTCGCGGTGGCCATCTTCTCTCGCGGGAGCGGCGGCGAGGCGGGGCTGGCGGGCGACCTTCTTGCGCTGGCGGCCTCGCTTCTGTGGGCGCTGATCGCGCTGCTGACCAAGATATCGCCCTTCTCGCGGGTGCCTCCCGCGCAGCAGCTAACCTGGCAGATCGCGGTGTCGGTCCCGATCCTGTTCGGCTTCGCGGCCTTCTTCGGCCCGGCGGTCCGCGATTTCGACGCGATCACCGCAGCCGCGATGGCCTACCAGATCCTGTTGGTCTCGGCGGGGTTCCTGCTGTGGATGTGGCTGATGAAGATCTACCCGGCGTCGGGCGTCACGTCATTCAGCTTCCTGTCGCCCGTCGTTGGCGTGGCCTTCGGCTGGCTGCTGCTGAACGAGACGGTGGGCTATGCCCTGTGGCTGGCGCTGATGCTGGTGGCGGCGGGGCTGGTGCTGGTCAACAGGCCGCCGCGGTCAAAGGCGATGTCGGCCCAGACCGGCAGGTGATCCGACGCGCTGCGCGCCGGAAGCGTCTGGTCGACCCCGGCGTCGCGCAGTTCCAGCCCGTCGCTAAGCGCGATGCGGTCCAGCGCCGCCACCGGACGCGCCGCGTGAAAGCTGCGGCCCGGCGTGTGGACGTGGAACCGGCCATCCAGCGCCTCAAGACCCGTGCGCGCGCGCCATTCGTTGAAGTCGCCAAGGATCACCGTGGGCCGGTCGTCGTGGAAGCGGTCGGCAATGCGTGCCAGTTGCCGCCGGCGGTCGCTGCGCAACAGGCCAAGATGCACCCCGACGATCCGCATGTCGCCAAGGTCCACCGCCACCGCGCCGCGCGGTTCGGTGCCCGGAAGGTCGACGTGGTCGATCGACTTCGGCACCAGCCCCCGCCGCAGCAGGATCGCGTTGCCGTGCCAGCCCAAGGACACGTCGTTGCGGGCGAAATGAACGGGAACGAAGTCCGTCTCGTATTCAAGCATGTCGCGCGGCAGCGCCGCGGGCCGCGCGCCTAGACGCTTGTCGGCCTCTTGCAGCACCACGACATCCGCATCCAGCCCGTTGATCACCGACAGGGTTCGGCCCGGATCGCGGCGGCGGTCCAGACCAAGGCATTTCCGGATGTTGTAGCTGGCAATCCGCACTGGCGCGGCTCCTTGCTGTTCGGGGGCTCCCTAAAGCATCTAGGCGCGGTGACGCTGCAATGCAAAAGGGTGCGACGTCAGGTTCCGCAGAAGGTCTGGCGGACTTCCTCTTCCGGCGCGGGGACGAAGGCGAGATGGGCGTGCCCGGCGGACAGCTCGAACGGCGTGGACAGGGCGGCGTTCAGGGTGCGGAACGGCGCGTAATCCCCTGCGACGGCTGCGGAAATCGCCTGTTCGACCCGATGGTTGCGCGGGATCACCGCCGGGTTGGCGGCGGCGGCGCGCGCCTGCCAGTCGTCCGGGCGGCGCGCTTGCCAGCCTTCGGCCCAAGCGTCGAACGCCTGCGGTTCGGCAAACTCGGCGCGGGCGGTGTCGTCGGTCAGGCCCCGGAAGGTCCGGGTGAAATCCGCGCCCTGCCGCGCCATCGCGCCCAGCAGACCCTCGATCAGGGGCACGTCGTCGCGGCTGGTGTCGGCCAGACCCAGCTTGGCGCCGAACACCTCGATCCAGGTGTCCTGATAGATGTCGGGGAAGCGGTGAACCGCCTCGGTGGCCTTTTCGACGGCGGTGTTCTGATCCGGGTCGATCAGCGGCAGGATGGCGGTCGCCAGCTGCGCCATGTTCCAGACCGCGATTTCCGGTTGCTTCGCATAGGCATAGCGGCCGTACTGATCAATCGAGCTGAACACCTTGCCCGGGTGGTAGGCATCCATGAAGGCACAGGGGCCATAATCGATGGTCTCGCCCGCGACGCTGGAGTTGTCGGTGTTCATCACCCCGTGGATAAAGCCCACGCCCATCCAACGCGCCACCAGCCGCGCCTGACGCGCGATCACCGCCTCCAGCAGCCCGAGGGCGTCGCCCGCTTCCGGGTAATGGCGGGCAATCACGTAGTCGGTCAGCGCCTCGATCGCCTCGAGATCCTGCCGAGCGGCGAAATACTGGAAGGTGCCCACGCGGATGTGGCTGGTCGCGACGCGTGTCAGCACCGCGCCGGGCAGCGCGCCGTTTCGGATCACCGGCTCGCCCGTGGTCATCGCCGCCAGCGCGCGGGTGGTGGGGATGCCAAGGGCGTGCATCGCCTCGGACACGATGTACTCGCGCAGGACCGGGCCAAGCCACGCCCGGCCATCGCCCCTGCGGGAATACGGCGTGGGCCCTGCCCCTTTTAGCTGAAGATCGCGTCGTATCCCATTGGCATCTATGACTTCTCCCAACAGGATTGCCCGCCCGTCGCCCAGCTGCGGGTTCCAGCCGCCGAACTGGTGGCCGGCATAGACCTGCGCCAGCGGATCGGCGCCCTCGGGCACCGCGTTGCCCGCCAGCGCGGACACGCCCTCGGGCGACCGCAGCGCTTCGGCGTCCAGCCCAAGCTCTGCCGCGAGGCGGTCGTTCACCTCGATCAGGCCGGGCTTCGCCACCGGTGTCGGCGCGAGACGGGAAAAGAACCGGTCGGGCAACCGGCCATAGCTGTTGTCGAAGGGCACATGCAGGGTCATGCGGTAAACCTAGGGCGCGGGGTGCGGCCTGAGAAGGGGTCAGGGCCGCCAGGTTAGGAAGTGATAGCCGTCCCGCACCTTGAACCCGCGCCGCTGGTACAGCCGCAGGGCGGGTTCGTTGGCGGGATTCGCTTCCAGATGCAGGGCCTTCAGCCCGGCATGGGCCAGCTGCGGCATCAGCGCCATCAGCACCTCTGTCCCCATGCCCCGACCCCGCACGTTCTCGCGAATGAAGAACTCGTCGATGATCCCGTCCATGCCGCCGAACTCGATGGACCAACCGAAGCTGAGCGCGATGTAACCGACCGGCGCGCGGCGCAGTCCGATCAGCCAGACCGCGCCCAAAGGTGATCCGGCCAGCAAGGGCGCCAGCGCGGCGCGGCGGGTGGCATCGTCCTGCTCGATCCCCTCGAACGCATGATAGGCGGCGACAAGCGGCAGCAGGCGGTCGAGGTCGTCTTCCCCGGCAAGATGAAGCTTGGCGCTCACAGCCGCGCCAGACGTTCGGTCAGCAGCGCGAAGAAGCCCTCGGCGTTGATATCGCCCATGAAGGTCGCGTTGGGCGCACGGTCGGTGACGCGCCACCAGTCGGCAACGGTCATGCCGCTGGTCAGGTCGGATTGCAGTTCGATCTCGACATTGATGTGCCGCCCGGTGAACAGGTCGGGCTTCAGCAGATAGGCGATCACGGTCGGGTCGTGCAGCGGGCCGCCTTCAGAGCCGTATTTCTCCATATCGAAGCGTTCGAAGAAATCGGTCCAGCTGGCGACGACCTCGCCCACGTGACCCAGCGCGCGGAACGCCTCGATCCTTGGGCGCGTGGTCAGGGCCTTGTGGCTGACATCCAGCGGCATGATGGTGATCTTGGCCCCGGATTTCATCACGATATCGGCGGCTTCCGGGTCAACGTAGATGTTGAATTCCGCCGCGGGCGTGACGTTGCCCACCTCGAAATAAGCGCCGCCCATCAGCACGATCTCCTGCACCTTCTCCTGGATGTCCGGCGCTTTCCGGAAGGCGGTGCCGATGTTCGTCAGCGGTCCCAGCGGGCACAGCGTCACGGATCCCGCGGGCTCGGCGCGCAGGGTTTCGATGATGAAATCGACGGCGTGCGTGTCCTGCACCTGCATCTGGGGATCGGGCAGCACGATACCGTCGAGACCGGTCTTGCCGTGAACGTATTCGGCGGTGACCAGATCGCGGGCCATGGGGCGGTCGCAGCCCTCGAACACACGGGTCCCGGTCTTGCCCGCAAGTTCGCACACGATCCGCGCGTTCTTCGAGGTCAGCGGCAGCGGCACGTTGCCCGCGACGGCGGTGATGCCCAACACCTCGATCTCTTCGGGGCTGGCAAGGGCGAGCAGGATGGCGACGGCGTCGTCCTGTCCGGGATCGGTGTCGATGATGATCTTGCGTGTCATGCGTTTTCCCTGATTTGGTGGGACACTGTCGAAGCGGCGGGCGGAAGTAAAGCAATGCCGCAAAGGGAAACGGCCGGGAGCAGTACCCCCGGCCGTTTGTTGCGATCCGTTAACCTGGGCCGTGTCAGCCCAGAACTTCGGCCACCGCGTCCTTCAGCTTCGACGCGACCTCTTCCGCCTCTGCCTCGGTCAGGCAGAACGGTGGCGCGAAGCCAAGGATGTCGCCCTGCGGCATCGCGCGCGAGATCACGCCGCGCGCCAGAAGCGCCGCGTTCACCTTGGCGCCGATGGTGCGTGCGGGGTCGAAGAACACCCGGCCGTCACGGTTCTCGACGAACTCGACCGCGCACAGCAGGCCCTCGCCCCTGATGTCCCCGACGTTCGGGTGATCGCCAAGCGCGTCGTTCAGCGCCGCCTTGAGATGCGCGCCCACGGACCCGGCGTTCGACACGAGGTTCAGCTCGTCCAGCAGCCGCAGGTTGGCGACACCCGCCGCCGCCCCGATCGGGTGCGCCGAGTAGGTCCAGCCGTGGCCGATGGGACCGAACTTGTCGGTGCCCTCTTCCAGCACCTTCCACACCTTGTCGGACAGGATCGACCCCGAAAGCGGCGCATAGGCCGAGGTCAAACCCTTGGCGATGGTGATGATGTCGGGCCGGATCCCGTAGTGTTCGGACCCGAACATGGTGCCAAGGCGACCGAAGCCGGTCACAACCTCGTCCGCGATCAGCAGGATGTCGTGCTTGTCCAGCACTTCCTGGATCGCCTGCCAGTAACCGGCGGGCGGCGGGACAAGGCCCCCGGTCCCCAGCGCCGGCTCGCCGATCATCGCTGCGATGGTGTCCGCGCCCTCACGCTCGATCAGCGCCTCAAGCTCGGACGCGCAGTGGGCCACGAACTCGGCCTCGGACATCGACAGGTCGTCGCGGCGGAAATAATACGGCGCCTCGGTGTGGATCACCCGGTCCAGCGGCAGGTCGAACTTCTGCTGGAACGCGGCCAGCCCAGTCAGCGAGCCGGTCATCAGGCCCGAGCCGTGATAGCCGCGCCAGCGCGAGATGATCTTCTTCTTCTCGGGCCGGTCGAGGATGTTGTTGTAGTACCAGACCAGCTTGATGTTGGTCTCGTTCGCGTCCGACCCGGACAGGCCGAAGTAGACCTTCGACATATTCGCAGGAGCGCGGTCCAGAACCATCTTGGCCAGCGTGATCGACGCTTCGGTGCCGTGGCCGACATAGGCGTGGTAGTACGCGATTTCCTTCGCCTGCTCGGCGATGGCTTCGGCGATCTCGGGGCGGCCGTAGCCGACGTTCACGCAGTAGAGCCCGGCGAAGGCGTCCAGCAGGCGGTTGCCGTCACGATCCTCGATATGGCAGCCCTTGCCGCCGGTCACGACGCGCTGCGGCAGGTTGCCCCGCGCGAACTCGGCCAGGTGGGTCGAGGGGTGGAAGAAGTTCTCGCGGTCCCAGCTTTCGAGTTGGTCGTTCTTCAGCATGTTGTCGTCCTTCATCTTGGTGTCAGCTCCAGTCGCGGCAAACGTATTTCAGTTCCATGAATTCCTGCATCCCCAGTCTTGCGCCCTCGCGCCCGAGACCGGACTGCTTGGCGCCACCGAACGGGATCGGCGCGCCGGTGACCTTGGTGCGGTTGACCGCGACCATGCCGAACTGCAACGCGCGGCTCAGGCGGTAGATCCGGCGGGGGTTCAGGCTGTGGACATAGGCGACCAGCCCGTATTCGGTGTCGTTGGCGCGGGTCACGACCTCTGCCTCGGTTTCGAAGGGCGCGATGGCGGCGACGGGGCCGAAGGTTTCCTCGCGCAGGATCAGCGCGTCCTCGGGCACGTCGGTCAGCACCGTCGGTTCAAAGAACAGCGGCCCCATCGCGTGACGTTTGCCACCGCAGGCGAGCTTTGCGCCACGCTCCAACGCATCCGCGACGTGGGCTTCCTGCTTGGCCACCGCGTTCTCGTTCATCAGCGGTCCGATGTCCGGGTCGTCCATGCCGCGGCCCACGGTCAGCGCGGCGCTGGCGGCGGTGAACCTGGCGCAGAAGGCGTCATAGACCGACCGTTCCACGAAGATCCGGTTCGCACCAAGGCAATCCTGCCCCGAGGTGGCCCACTTGGCTTTCATCGTCTCGGCGACGGCGGCGTCCAGATCCGAGTCCGCGAAGACGATCACCGGCGCATGGCCGCCCAGTTCCATCACCAGCTTCTTCACCGTCGCCGCGCTGTCTCGGTACAGCAGCCGCCCGACCTCGGTCGAGCCGGTGAAGGACAACGCCCGAACCCGGCTGTCCGAGGTCCACGCGGGCACGATGGTCGGCGCGTCGCCGGTCACGAGGTTGAACACCCCGGCGGGCACCCCTGCCCGCTCGGCCAGTTCCATCAGCGCGGTCGCGGAATACGGCGTCTCGGCCGAAGGATGCGCGACCACGGTGCAGCCCGCCGCCAGCGCGGCCGCCGCCTTGCGGGTTAGCATGGCGCTGGGGAAGTTCCACGGCGTAATCAGCGCGACCACGCCCACGGGTTCCAGCCACAGTTCCACCTCGGCATCCGGCAGGTGGCTGGTGACGCTTTCGACGTCCGGGCGCTTGGCCTCTTCCGCGTAGTACTCGACGAAGCTGGCGGCATAGTCGATCTCGCCCCGCGCTTCAGAGATGGGCTTGCCCTGCTCGGCCACCATGATCCGGGCAAGGTCTTCCTTGTGGGTCAGCATCAGGTCGAACCAGCGGCGCAGGATGGCGGAGCGGTCCTGCGGCAGCATCAGCGACCACGCGGCGAAGGCCTTCTGCGCGGCATCGACCGCCGCGCGCCCCTCGGACGCGGAGAGGCTGGCGATCTCGCCAACCACGGTGCGGTCGGCGGGGTTCTTCACCGGCAGCGTGGCGGCATCCGAAGCGCCGGTCCAGCGCCCGTCGATATACGAAAAGCTGCGAAAGAGTTTCGGGTCGTCCAGCGTGACGCCCGTCACGATGCGGTCCTGTCTCATGTCGTGCGGCCTTCCATCAGGGGTTTGCAATTCCCCGAAAACTATCCCGCCGCCCGCCGAAAGTGGGTCTGTTCTGCGCAGCTTGGGCAGAGGATCTCTCTGCCATGCCGCAAAAGCCCGAGGAATCCTCGGTCAGACGTCCGGAATGGGGTTCGGGACGTCCTTGACCTGCTTTGTCACCACGTAGCCGAAATAGCGGTCGATCCCGATGGCGCTGTCCAGCAACTCGTCCATCAGCCGCTGATAGCCGTCGATGTCACCCACCACGAGGTGCAGCATATAGTCGACACCGCCCCCCAGCGCCCAGCAGCCCCGCACCTCGTCACGCGCACGGATCGCGTCCTCGAACCGGCGAAAGTCGTCCGCCTTGTGGTTCGCCAGCGTGATCTCGACCATCACCTCGGTCACGGGCGCGATCTTGCGGATGTCAACCATGGCGCGGTAGCCGGTGATGAAACCCGCCTGCTCCAGCTTCTTCAGGCGCTCCCAGCAGGGCGTCGGCGACAGGTTCACCGCCTCGGCCAGCGCGACCTTGGTCATCCGCCCATTGGCCTGAAGCGCGCGCAGGATCGCGAAGTCGTAGCTGTCGAGTTTCGGGCCACGCATCATGCGGGCACACCCCTTTCGGTTCGCCTGAAGTCGGACGGTCTGATTGCCGTGTGACAGATACAGCCCTTACCGAGACCGCCCCGAAGGGTAAAGCCGGGCGCGTCAAAGCTGGGTCAGGCTGCCGGTGGCGAGTTCCATGATCTCGTCGGTGATCGCGTCCTGCCGCAGCCTGCGGGATTCCCCCACCAGATCCTCAAGAGAGCGGGTGACGTTGTCATGCGCGGCGATCATCGCGCGCATCCGCGCCTCGTTCTCGGCGGCGAAGGACAACATCACCGCCTCGCTGATCTCGGCAAAGAGGTATTCATCCACCAGCCGCGCCAACAGGTCGTCGGGGTTCAGGGTCAGCAGCGGCTGAACGTTGGATTTCGGCGGCGGGAAGCGGGAATAGTCGAAGGGCACCAGACGCTTGACGCCGACCTCATAGCCCTCGGCCCCGCCCGGCGAGGCATGAACCAGCGACACCCCGGTCACGCCGCCGGTCGCGAGGCGCTCGAAGATCTCCTGCGCGATGCGGCCCGCAAGATGAGCGGTGCGATCCGGGTGCGCGATCATCGAGGCGGTCCAGTCCAGCGCCACGCGCCGCTCTTGCGCCGCCAGAAGCCCGCGATCGCCGACCATGAGCATATGAACCGGCCCCGCCACGTCCCCGGCGGCGTTGCGCGCGACGGTCAGAACCTTCTCCGAGAAGGCCCCGGCGAAGCCCTGCTCGGCGCAGAATACCACGATGATCTCGCCGCCCGGAGGACGGTCGCCGGCCAGCCGGGCGGTCACCGGGAAGCTCATCGCGTGGCCGATGGCGTCGCCGATGGTCGCGGCGTACATGCGGATCGCGTCAAGGTGCCGGTGCGCGTCCTGCACCCGCGACACCGCGATGCCGCGCATCGCCGCGATCACTGCCGACAGCTTGTGGACCGTCTCGATCCGGGCTTCGACCTCGGCAAGCTGCCCGCTCACGTCTCGGCCTCCCTGACCGCCACCACGGCGACCAGTTCCGCCACCAGCGCGCTCAGGCCTTTCCGGTCCTCGGCGCCTAGCGTGCCGTCCGCGCGCAGGGTCGCTAGCACCTCACCGCCCCGCGTGTCCAGCCAACCGGGCAGCCGTTGCCGCAGCGCGGGGACCGCCTCGACCGGCATGCCGTCCAGCACACCGTCCGCCAGCGCCGCCAGCAGCGCGGTCTGATCCTCCAGCCGCAGCCCGGCATAGCGCGGCTGGCCCAGCAAAGCGCGAATGCGTTCGCCCCGCGCGATCTGCGCCTTGACGCGGGTGCTGGAGATGCCGCCGAAGCGGGTGAACATCTCAAGTTCCTGAAATTGCGCATAATCCAGCCGCACCCGCCCCGCGACCGACCGCAGCGCGGGCGCCTGCACCTTGCCGCCGACGCGGCTGACCGACAGACCCACGTCGACCGCGGGCCGCTGGTTGGCGGCGAACAGCTGGGTGTTCAGCACCACCTGCCCGTCGGTGATCGAGATCAGGTTGGTGGGGATGTAGGCCGACAGATTGCCGGCATCGGTCTCGGCGATGGGCAATGCGGTGATCGAGCCGCCGACGCTGCGCGGCAGCTTGGCCGCGCGTTCCAGCAGACGGGCGTGAAGATAGAAGATGTCCCCCGGATAGGCCTCGCGCCCCGGCGGCTCGCGCGTCAGCAGCGCCAGTTCACGGTGGGTAGCGGCGTGGCGGGTCAGGTCGTCGATCACGATCAGCGCGTCCTGTCCCTTGTCCCGGAAGCCCTCGGCGATGGTCATGCCCGCGAAGGGGGCGATCCATTGCAGCCCGGGCGCGCTGCCGGCGTTGCCGACGACGAAGATGCAGCGCTCGGGTGCGCCGTGTTCGCGCACCGCAGCGATCACCCGCTCCACCGCCGAGGCGCGCTGGCCGACGGCGACGTAGATACAGACCATGTCGGTGTGCTTTTGGTTGATGATCGCCTCGACCGCGAGAGAGGTCTTGCCGGTCGCCCGGTCGCCCACGATCAACTCGCGCTGGCCGCGCCCGATGGCGAACATGCTGTCGACCACCAGAACGCCGGTCATCATCGGCTCTGACACGAAGTCCCGTTCGATGATCGTCGGCGCGGGGCGTTCGATGGGCAGGCGTTGTTCGGCCTCGGGCATCGGCCCGCCGTCCAGCGGGCGTCCCAGCGGGTCCAGAACGCGGCCCAGCAGCGCCTCGCCCACCGGCACCCGCACCACGTCGCCGCTGTCGGTGACCTGATGCCCCGCCTCGACCCCGTTCACATCGTCAAACAGCACCGCCGAGATTTCACCCGCGTCCAGCGCCTGCGCAAAGCCGGTCTGCCCGCCCTCGAACCGCAGCAGCGCTCCCAGCGGCGCCTCTGGCAGCCCCGAGATCCGGGCGATCCCGTCCGCGACCGAGGTAACGCGGCCGATGGTGCGGGCGTCCGCCGCCAGTTCGGCGCGGTCCACGGCGGCGCGGCTGGATTGCAGCCAGTCGTCCTGTGCGGTCGTGTCAGACATCGCGGAACAGCTCCTCTTGCACCCGGTCGAGGTCGGCGCGGAAATGGTTGCGGACGATGGCGTGCGGCGCGTCGAGTTCCAGCCCCGCGATCAGCGACGGATCGACGGTGATCGACAGCGCCACGCCGCGCCCCAGCACTTGCGCCAGCCGCGCGTTCAGCGCCTCCAGCTCGTCGCCGGACAATTCGACCGCGGCACGCACCGGCACCGGGCCTTCGGTGCCGATCCCGTCGCGGGTGGATTGCGGCAGGCGGGCGACGGCTTCGGCCAGCCCGTCGATGAACCCGGCGGCGCGGGCGCTGGCGGGCAACCGGTCCAGCAGCCGGCCCGCGATGTTCAGCGCCAGTTCCGAGGCCTCGGTGCGCATCCCCGCCTCGGCGGCGGCCTTGCGGCGGGCGGCTTCGGCCCGCGCGTCGGTGCGCAGCTTGTCCGCCTCGCGCCGCGCGGCGTCCAGCGCCTTCTGGCGGTCGCGTTCCGCCTCGGACTGCGCCTGCTCCAGCATCCCGGCCCGTTTCGCCACCACGGCGTCGACCTGCGCCTTGGCGTCGGTCAGCGCCGCCTCGGCCTCGGTTCTTGCGGCGTGGGCGGCATCCAGTTCCTTGGTCGCGGCCTCCTGCCGTTTCGCGATCATGTCGGCCACCGGGCGGAACAGGAAATGCGACAGGATCCACAGCAGGACGAAGGCGTTGACCGCCTGCAGTCCCAGTGTCCACCAGTCGATTGTCATCCCGCGCGGCCCCGGATCAGACGAAGGGGTTGGCGAACAGCACCAGAAGCGCGATCACCAGCGTGTAGATCGCCATCGTCTCGATCATCGCGAGGCCGACGAACAGGGTCCGGCTCAGCGTGCCCGCCGCCTCTGGCTGGCGCGCGATGGCGTCCATCGCTGCGGCGACGGCGCGGCCCTCGGCCAGTGCGGGCCCGATGGCGCCGAACGACACGGCAATCGCCGCGGCGAGGATGCTGACGATCTGGATCAGGTCTGAGGTCATGGCGTGGTGTCCTTTCCTGTGAATGACGGATCAGTGCTCGCCCATGGCGGCGCCGATGAAGACGGTTGCGAGAATGGCGAAGATGTAGGCCTGCACGGTCCCGGTCAGCAGATCGAGCGCCATCAGCGGGATCGGCACGAGGAAACCGGCAAGCGACAGGATGATCCCCACCACGAAGACGCCGCTCATCACGTTGCCGAACAGGCGGACGATCAACGAAAATGTGCGGGTGATTTGCTCGATCACGTTCAGCGGGATCATCACCCAGGAGGGCTCGGCAAAGGCGGACAGATAGCCGCGCAGGCCCTGATAGCGGATGCCGTAGAAAATGGTCGCCGCCAGTACGATCAGCGCCAGCGCGGCGTCGGTCTCGATCATCGCGGTGGGCGGCTCGATGCCGGGGATGATCGCCGAGGAATTGGCGATGAACACATACAGGAAGATCGTCCCTATCAGCACCCGGAACGGCGATGGGTCGCGCTGCATGGTGTCACGGATCTGGTCGTCGATGACCGTCACGAACATCTCCAGCACCGCCTGCAGCTTGCCCGGCACCATCGTCAGCCGCCGGGTGGCCCACGCGGACCCGAGCCCGAGGAACAGCATGATGCCCCAAGTCACCACGACCGGCTCGGTGATCGGAACCGGGCCGATGTGGAACAGGGCGTGCATCGACAGCGGGTTTTCCATTACGGCGCTCCCTTCCGCACCGCCCGCGTCGCAAGCTGTCGCGCCAGCAGAACCCCCAGCGCCCCGGCCAGAAGCGGGATCGCGCCCAGCAGCGCCAGCCCGTACAGCCCCGCGCCCAGCACCGCCAGCCGCACCGCCTGCAACGCCACCGCGGCCCAGATCGACTTGCCCGAGACATACAGGGCGGTGACCCGTTTCAGGCTGGCGAAATGCAGGTAGCCCAGCCCAAGGCCGATGCCGAACGCCAGGATCGCTCCGGTCAGCGGGTCGTCGAACAGTGAGGTGAAAGCGGTCATTGGCGGTGCATCCATTTCCAAGCGGACCAAAGGCCGATGGCCGCCCCCAGCATGATCCCCGGCGCGGTGAAGAAGACCCCGGTCTCGAAATAGCCGTCGGCCATCCGTCCAAGGAACACGCCCAGCAGCGTCGGCACGACGACGGCCCAGCCCAATATGCCGATCTGGCCCAGACGGGCGCCCAATGACGGCTCGGGGTTCTCGGCGTGCATCTTCTCGCGCTCGGCCGAGCGGCGGGCGGCGGCGGCAAGACGGCTTTTCGGCTTGCGGCTCATGACCCCTCTCCGTCCTGCATCATCTTCGCAAGCTGCGCCGCGCCGCTTCCGGTCTGTCCCGGCCGCAGAAAGCGCATCAACTGGCGCACCGCGCTGGCGTGCAGGCGCATCTGTTCCACCCGCTCGCGCCGGTCGGCGTCGGCATCGGCGGCGCGCAGGGCCTCGACCTCTGCTTCCAGGGTCGGAAGGTCGTCGCCAAGGATGCCTTCCCGGCAGGCGACGGCGACGCGGTTGCCGTCCTCGACGGTCATCATTCCGCTGCGCAGCGCGCAATAGCGCAGGCTGCCGTCGGCAGTGTGCCAGCGCATCACCGACGCGGGCAGCACCGTCAGGTATCCCGTGTGCCCCGGCAGGATGCCGAAGCTGCCGCTTGCGTCCTCTGCCCGCACCGACTGGACGCCCTGCTCGTCGACCAGCACGGTCATCGGGGTCGTCACGGTCAGGTGCAGGCCGGTCATGCGGCGGCCTCCTCTGCGGCTTTCTGCTTCTCGCGCGCCTCTTCCAGCGACCCGATCATGTACAGCGCGCTTTCGTCCCAGTCGTCGCATTCGCCGGCAAGGATCGCCTTGCAGCCGGCGATGGTGTCTTCCAGCGGGACCGAGCGTCCGGGGATGCCGGTGAAGGCCTCGGTCACCGTGAAGGGCTGGGTCAGGAAGCGTTGCAGCCGCCGCGCGCGTTCGACGATCCGGCGGTCGTCGGCGCCCAGTTCCTCGACCCCCAGAAGCGAGATCACGTCCTGAAGCTCGCGGTAATGTTCGATGGTCTGGCGCACCGCGTTGGCGACGGCGACATGCTCTTCGCCCAGGATCAGCGGGTCCAGCAGGATCGAGGACGAGGCGACCGGGTCGATGGCCGGGTACATCCCGTCGGCGGCCATGGCGCGCGACAGCACCACCATGCTGTCCACGTGCGAGGCGATGGTCATGACGGCCGGATCGGTGAAATCGTCGGCGGGGACATAGACCGCCTCGATGGCCGTGACCGAGGCGGTACCGACCGAGGCGATCCGCTCTTGCAACTGCGAGACCTCGGTGCCGAGCGTCGGCTGATACCCCACCCGCGACGGCAAACGGCCCAGAAGGCCCGAGACCTCGGCCCCCGCCTGCACGAAGCGGAACACGTTGTCCATCAGCAGCAACACGTTGCGCTGGGCGTCGTCGCGGAAATGCTCGGCGATGGTCAGCGCGGTCAGCGGCACCCGCCAGCGCGCGCCGGGCGGTTCGTTCATCTGGCCGTAGACCAGCACGGTGCGGTCCAGAACGCCGGCTGTCTGCATCTCGTTCAGCAGTTCGTGCCCCTCGCGCGAGCGTTCGCCGATGCCCGCGAAAACCGAGATGCCCTCGTAGGACGCCACCATCGCCTGAATCAGTTCCATCACAAGCACGGTCTTGCCCACGCCCGCACCGCCGAACATCGCGGCCTTGCTGCCCTGCGCCAGCGGCGTCAGCAGGTCGAACACCTTGATCCCGGTGCGGAACAGTTCCGTTTCGCGGTGTTCCGCACGGAACGGAGGCGGGGCGCGGTGGATCGGGCTGCGCGGCACGTCATGCGGCAGCGGGCCGTGGCTGTCTCCGACGTCACCCGCCACGTCCAGCAGCCGCCCCAGAACAGCGGGGCCGATGGGGACCTCGACCGGGCCACCGACCCGCTCTGCCGGGGTGCCACGCTTCAGGCCATTGGTCGCGCGCAGTGCGATGGTGCGGACGGTGACGTCGTCGATATGCGCCTGGACCTCGACGGTGACCGCGCCGATCACCGGATCGCGCAGCGTGAGCGCCTCGTTGATCTGCGGCAGGCGGCCACCCTCGAACGCCACGTCGACCACCGCGCCGCGGATCGCGACGACCTTACCGGGGCTGTCGGGGACAGGCATGGCGGCAACACTCCTTCGTCATCGGAAAAGCAATGTCACTCGTCAAATCGGCCCGGCGGAACTGTGTCCGGGAACAGGGCGAATGCCACCCTGAACGGTATGAAGAAACAATGCGTCAATTCGCCCAAAGCGCGCAATGGCCTATGTCCGCTCTTCCATGACGTCGCGTGACACGGCCGTCCACGGCGGATGGACAGGGCCGCCCGAACCCGACTAGGCTTGCCCAAGGGAGCGGAGGAGGACGCGCGGAATGAAACGCTTCGCGCTGGCATGCGCCGTGGTGGCGGGCGCCGCGCCGGTCATGGCAGAGATGCTGACCGGCGCGATGGACACGCTGCCGCCCCCCGTAACCGACGCCGACTACGCCGAAGTCTCAGAGGACAGGGCCGCGCTGGGGCAACTGCTGTTCTACGATCCGATCCTGTCGGGCAACCGCAACATCTCTTGCGCCACCTGCCACCACCCCCGTTTCGGCACCTCGGACGGGCTGTCGCTGGGGATCGGCGAGGGCGGCATCGGTCTGGGCCCGGACCGGACGCTTGACCCCGACAACCCGCCCGAGGAACGTATCCCGCGCAACGCCACCGGGCTTTGGAACCTTGGTGCGCACGAGTTCACCGTGATGTTCCACGACGGGCGGATCGAGGCCGACCCGACCCGCGCCAGCGGCATCCGCACGCCGCTGGAAGACGACATGACGATGGGGTTCGACAACATCCTGTCGGCACAGACCATGTTCCCGGTGCTGTCGCAGGACGAGATGGCGGGTCATTACGGCGAGAACGACATCAGCAAGCTGGCGCGGCAGGGCCGCATCACCGGGGACGGCGGCGCTTGGGACGTGCTGGCGGGCCGGGTGGCCGCGATCCCCGCCTACCGGGAGATGTTCGAGGGCGCGTTCCCCGAGATCGCCGCCGGGCGCGAGATCGCCTTCACCGACATTTCCAACGCGATCGCCGCCTTCATCGCCTTCGAGTGGCGGTCGGACGACAGCCCGTTCGACGCGCATCTGCGTGGCGAGACGGCACTGGACGGCGACGCGCTGCGGGGGATGGAGCTGTTTTACGGCGCGGCGAGCTGTTCCACCTGCCATGCGGGCAAGTTCCAGACCGACCACGGGTTTCACGCGATGGCGGTGCCGCAGATCGGCCCCGGCAAGCGCGCCCGGTTCGAAAGCCACGCCCGCGACGACGGGCGGATGCGTGTCAGCGGGCGGCCCGAGGACGCCTTCCGGTTCCGCACGCCCTCGCTGCGCAACGTGGCCCTGACCGCGCCATACGGGCATGACGGCGCTTACCGAGACCTGGCAGCCTTCGTCGAAGCGCATTCCGCCGGGCCGGGGACTTACGACCCGTCACAGGCGGTGCTGCCCGAGATGCCGGGCGCGCATGACTGGAACGCCCTTCCCGATGCGGAGGCCCTGTCCGACGCCTACGAAGGCCCCGGCGTCGTGCTGCCGCCCGAGGACGTGACCGCGCTGGTGGCGTTCCTCGAAGCGCTGACCGGCGCGGGCGCCCTGCCCGGCCGGCTTGGCGTGCCCGACGCGGTGCCCAGCGGGCTGGATGTCGACCGCTAGCGGCGGACAGTCACCGTCCCATTCACTTCGACCGTTCTCCAGTCGGTCACGGTCCCGTCCGGCCACGTGACCCGCACCTCGGCGCTGTCCGCCGTGCCGAGGCCGAAGTGCAGCGGCACCGCACTGCCGCCAGCATGACCGCCGCCGACCGTGACCTCTTGCGTGCGGATGCCGGACGCGTCGCGCAGCTCGACCCACGCCCCGACCGCGCGGGTGTTCGCGCCCTCGTGCCGCAGGTCCACGGCGACCCAGTTCCCCGCGCCCTCGGTCGTGTTCTGCCACAACTCCATCGGCGCGCGGCGGTTGATGACGACAAGATCGGCCAGCCCGTCACGGTTCAGGTCGGCCAGTGCCGCCCCGCGCGAACGGTCGGTGGTGGCGATGCCCGCAAGACCCGCTGTCTCGGCGAAGGTGCCGTCGGGCTGCCCCATCAACAGGTTGTTCGGATCGCGCATGGCAAGGTCGGGCATCTGGTCCACGTTGCCCTTGGCGATGAAAATGTCCGCCAACCCGTCGTTGTCCACGTCCCCGAAGGCCGCGTGCCACCCGGTCGAGGGGCGTCCGTCGTCGCCGGTGAAGGGCCTATGCGCGGTCGCGCCGGTGGCATAGGGCGCGCGGCGGTAGCCTTCGGACGTGGCGAATTGCAAAAGCTGGTCGCCCATCGACGTCAGCATCACCTCGGGGCGCCCGTCCCCTGTCAGGTCGCGGGCGGCGATGCCCATGCCCCAGATCGACACGTCCTCCCACCCGTCGCCTGCGTCGAGGAACCGGCCCTCCTCCGGGCGGTACATCTGTTCCTGTCCGCCACGCAGGTAGTAGTGGCGGTCGTTCGACAGCCACAGGTCCGCCCGCCCGCGCCGGAACCAGTCCGAGAACAGTATGGACAGGGTGCAATAGCCCGGCGACAGCGGCGCATCGGGGCCATAGCCCCGTCCGACCGGACGGTAGAGCATGCTGTCGTCGCAGGCTCCGAACGGCCCGTCGGGGTCGTCCCGGTCGACGTAGTTCCCGACCGCCAGCGTCGGCCAGTCCGCGCCGGGCTCCCATGTCGCCGAGAAGGCGGTGCTCCAGCGGTCGCCGGACACAAGGCCCCAGTCGGCGGTCGCGTCGGTGAAGCGGCAGTCGCCCTGCCCCTTCAGGAACACGTTCGGCCCCGCCCGCAGCACGGCAAGGTCCAAGAGCCCGTCGCTATCGAGGTCCAGCGGATAGGCTCCGGTGACGCCGGTCAGCGCCGGAACCTCTCCCTCGGTGAAGCGCAGGTCGCCGCCTGCTTCCGTCGTCGCGTTCAGAAACAGCCGGGCCGGGTTCTCGCCGCCCGCCGCGAACAGCTCGGGGAAGCCGTCGTCATTGCAGTCGAACACAGCGACGCCGCCGCCCACGAAATGCTCCCACCCGCCGTCGTAGACATGGGACACCGGCAGCGCGTCGCGGCGATCGAGGAAAGACGGCGGTCCGGCCAGCGCGGGAGCGCAGGACATGGCCAGCACCGCCATCGTCAGGCTGTGTCGCAAGATCATGGCTCGGTCTCCTCCCCGGCAGGGCCACGGCCCTGACCGGAGTTCAGGCAAAACCGCGCCGGGGATCAACCCCCGATGCGCCGCAGGCATGCCATTGCCCGCGACACAAAGGCTGAAATTTGTTTTTTGAACGTCGCAAATCCTGTGCAATGTTAGCGATAGCCGGTTCGCAACCGGCCCGCCCCAAGGGGCGGACAAACGGGAGGAGACAATGCGAAACATTCTTACACTGGCCGCCACCGCGGCCATGGCCGCAGGCTTTGCAACAACTGCCCTGGCCCAGACCGTCGGCGTGAGCTGGTCCAACTTCCAGGAAGAGCGCTGGAAGCGGGACGAAGGCGCGATCCGCGCGGTTCTGGACGCCGCGGGCGCCACCTACATCTCGACCGACGCCCAGTCCTCGGCAAGCAAGCAGCTGGCCGATATCGAAAGCCTGATGGCGCAGGGCGTCGACGTGCTGATCGTGCTGGCGCAGGATACCGAGGCGATCATTCCCGCCGTGCAGGCTGCCGCCGACGAAGGCATCCCGGTCATCGCCTATGACCGCCTGATCGAAGACGACCGCGCCTTCTATCTGACCTTCGACAACGTCGAGGTCGGCCGGATGCAGGCCCGCGCCGTGCTCGAGGCGGCGCCGGAAGGCAACTACGTGATGATCAAGGGTTCGTCGACCGACCCGAACGCCGACTTCCTGCGCGGCGGCCAGCAGGAGGTCCTGCAGGCGGCAATCGACGAGGGCAAGATCACCATCGTGGGCGAAGCCTATACCGACGGCTGGATCCCGGCCAACGCGCAGCGGAACATGGAACAGATCCTGACCGCCGAGGACAACAACGTCGACGCCGTCGTCGCCTCGAACGACGGCACCGCCGGCGGCGTGGTCGCGGCGCTGACGGCGCAGGGCATGGAAGGCATCCCGGTTTCGGGTCAGGACGGCGACCTTGCCGCACTGAACCGCGTGGCGCTGGGCACCCAGACCGTCAGCGTCTGGAAGGACGCGCGCGAGCTGGGCAAGAACGCCGGCGAGATCGCGCTGGCGCTGGCCGGCGGCACCGAGATGGCGGATATCGACGGCGCCGAGTCGTGGACCTCGCCCTCGGGCACCACGATGACCGCGAAGTTCCTCGCGCCGATCCCGATCACCATCGACAACCTCGATGTCGTGGTCGACGCGGGCTGGATCGACATGGAAACCCTGTGCCAGGGCGTTTCCGACGGACCGGCGATCTGCAACTGACGGCCCCTGCCTGACCTCAAGCGCCTCCGCCGGTTTCCGGCGGGGGCGTCCCGTTCCTTGTGACACCCGGACATACGCGATGAGCGACAGCACCCGATCCGTGAGCGAACCGACACGGACCACCAAGCGCAACCTTCTGGCGACGCTGGAAATCGACACCCGGCTTCTTGGCATGATCGGCGCGTTCATCGCCGTCTGCCTTGTGTTCAACTTCCTGACCGACGGGCGCTTTCTGACGCCGCGCAACATTTTCAACCTGACGATCCAGACCGTCTCGGTCGCGCTGATGGCGACGGGCATGGTCTTCGTGATCGTCACCCGCAATATCGACCTGTCGGTCGGCTCGCTGCTGGCGACCTGCAGCGCCATCATGGCGATGATGCAGACGGTCGTCGTGCCGAACGTGATGGGCTTCGGGCTGGAACATCCGCTGATCGCGCCGCTGGCGGTCATCGTGGGCCTTGCCGCCGGGGCGGTCATCGGCGCGTTTCAGGGCTGGCTGATCGGCTATCTCACGATCCCCGCCTTCATCGTGACGCTGGGCGGGCTGTTCGTCTGGCGCAACGTGGCGTGGCACCTGACCAACGGCCAGACCATCGGTCCGCTGGACAACAACTTCCAGCTTCTCGGCGGCATCAACGGCACGCTGGGGGAAACCGGAAGCTGGGTATTCGGCGTGCTTGCCGTGGCGGCGACGCTGTATGCGCTGGTCGCGGCGCGCCGGTCCAAGGTCCGCCACGACTTCCAGGTCAAACCGGTCTGGGCCGAGGTCGTGATCGGCGCAATCGCGACCGTCGCCATCCTTGGCTTCGTGGCGATCCTGAACGCCTACGACATCCCCACTCGCCGCCTGCAACGCAGCTTCGAGGATCAGGGCCTTGTCATGCCCGAGGGATACACCGCGGGCTACGGCATCCCCTATTCGGTGCTGCTGCTGATCCTCGTGGCGCTGGTGATGATGATGGTCGCCCGCCGCACCCGGCTGGGCCGCTATATCTTCGCGACCGGCGGCAATCCGGAAGCGGCGCAACTGTCGGGCATCAACACCCGCGCGCTGACGATCAAGGTGTTCATGATCATGGGCATCCTGTGCGCCCTGTCGGCCATCGTCGCCAGCGCCCGCCTGACCTTCCACACCAACGACATCGGCACGCTGGACGAACTGCGCGTCATCGCGGCGGCGGTCATCGGCGGCACCGCTCTGGCGGGCGGCGTCGGCACGATCTACGGCGCCATTCTCGGCGCGCTGATCATGCAGTCGCTTCAGTCCGGCATGGCGATGGTGGGCGTCGACGCGCCCTATCAGAACATCGTCGTCGGCATCGTGCTGGTGCTCGCCGTCTATGTCGACATCGTCTATCGCAAGCGCACGGGGAGCTGACCCATGGCATCCGAGATCGACCGCACCGGAACGCCGCTCGTCGAGCTGCGCGACCTCTGCAAGGCCTTCGGCGGCATCAACGCCGTCGACCACGTGTCCATCGACCTCTACCCCGGAGAGGTGGTGGGCGTGCTGGGCCACAATGGCGCCGGCAAGTCGGTGCTGATGAAGATGCTGTCGGGGGCGCTGGCGCGCGACAGCGGCGAGATCTGGGTCAACGGCGAGAAGGCCGAGATCAACAGCCCCCGCGACGCACGGCGCTACCAGATCGAGACGATCTACCAGTACCTCGCGCTGGCCGACAATCTGGACGCGGCGCAGAACCTGTTCCTTGGACGCGAGATCGTCACGCCGCTGGGATTCGTGGACGACGCGAAGATGGAGGCCGAGACCCGCAAGATCATGGGTCGCCTGACGCCCAACTTCCGGCGCTACAACACGCCCGTCGCGGGGCTGTCGGGCGGACAGCGGCAGTCGGTCGCGATCTCGCGCGCGGTGTATTTCAACGCCAAGATCCTGATCATGGACGAACCCACCGCCGCCCTCGGGGTCGAGGAAACGCGGATGGTCGCCGAACTGATCGACGAGTTGAAAAAGCAGGGCATCGGCATCTTCCTGATCGACCACGACATCCACCAGGTGAAGGCCCTGTGCGACCGGGCCAGCGTGATGAAGAACGGCCAACTGGTCGGCACGGTCGAGGTCGACAAGGTCACCGAGGACGACCTGCTGGGCATGATCATCCTCGGCAAGAAGCCCGAGGTCGCGGCCTGAGCTGACGCCTCAGACGGCGTGCGCCAGCCCCGGCGCCGCAGCGGCAAGGTCGATACGGCGGCCGGTGTCCCTGGCGAACAGGTGGATCTTGCCCGGCGTCGCCGCGACATGCACCGTCTCGCCAAGCTCGGCGGTGCCGCTGTCGGCGATGGCGATAGGCTGACCCGCCACCTCGCCGTGAATGATCCGCTGCGCGCCCAGTTCCTCGACATGCTCGACCGTCACCGGCAGGCCGGTGGATGCGAGGGACAGGTCTTCGGGGCGCAGGCCAAGCGTGACCGGGCCGGCGTCGGTCGCGGCGGGCGCGATGTCGTGGCTTCCCACCAGAACCCTGCCCGCTTCGACGCGGGCGTCGATAAGGTTCATCGCGGGCGAGCCGATGAATGACGCCACGAAGACCGACGCGGGCTTGTGGTAGACCTCCAGCGGCGCGCCGATCTGTTCCACCCGGCCGCCGTTCAGCACCACCAGCCGGTCGGCCAGCGTCATCGCCTCAAGCTGGTCGTGCGTCACGTAAAGCGAGGTGGTCCCAAGCCGGCGCTGAAGCCGCCGGATCTCTCCCCGCATCGACACGCGCAGCTTGGCGTCGAGGTTCGACAGCGGTTCGTCGAACAGGAAGGCGGCGGGCTGGCGCACGATGGCGCGGCCCATGGCGACGCGTTGTCGCTGACCGCCCGACAGGGCGCGCGGCTTGCGGTCAAGGTACGGGTCCAGTTCCAGCATCCGCGACGCCTCGGCCACGCGCTCGGCGATCACGGACTTGGTCTCGCCCCGGTTCTTCAGCCCGTAGGCCATGTTGTCGCGCACGCTCATGTGCGGATAAAGCGCGTAGTTCTGGAACACCATCGCGATGTCGCGGTCGGCCGGGTCCAGCCGGTTCACGACACGGTCGCCGATCCGCACATCGCCATGGGTGACGCTTTCCAGCCCCGCCACCATACGCAGCAAGGTGGACTTGCCGCAGCCCGAGGGGCCGACCAGCACGATGAACTCGCCGTCCGCGATCTCGATGTTCACGTCGCGCACCGCGTCGACGCCGCCGGCATAGGTCTTGCCCACGTTGGTGAGAGAGAGATGTGCCATCACTTGTCGCTTTCCGTCAGGCCCTTGATGAACATGCGCTGGAAGATGACCACCACCGCGACCGGCGGGACCATCGCCAGCACCGCCAGGGCGAAGGCTTCGTTGTAGTCAGGGATCTGGCTGCCGACCCAGACCTGCAGGATCGACTTGATCCCGCGCATGAGCGTGTAGAACGTCTCGTCCGTCGTCATCAGCAGCGGCCAAAGGTACTGGTTCCAGCCGTAGATGAACATGATGATGAAAATCGCCGCCATCATCGTGCGCGACAGCGGCACGAGGATATCGATGAAGAACTTCACCGGCCCTGCCCCGTCGATCCGCGCCGCTTCCAGCAACTCGTCCGGCACCGACTTGAAGAACTGGCGGAAGAAGAACGTACCGGTGGCCGAGGCCAGCAGCGGCACGATCAGACCGGTGTAGGTGTTCAGCAGGCCCAGCGTCGACATCACCTGATACGAAGGCATGATCCGCACTTCCAGCGGCAGCAGCAGCGTGGTGAAGATCGCCCAGAAGATCACTGTGGCGAAGCGGAAGCGGAAGTAGACCAGCGCATAGGCCGCCATCATCGACAGCACGATCTTTCCGACCGCAAAGCCGATCCCCATAATCATCGAGTTCATCAGCATCCTGAGACCGGTGACGTCGCCCGTGAAGCCTCCGCGCGCGGTCAGGACCTTGGTGTAGGTCGGTCCCGCGTTGCCGCCGGGGGTCAGGAACAGGCCGTTCGAGTGGATGTCGATCGCCGTGTGGGTCGAGGACATCAGCGCCATGAACACCGGCAGGCACAGAAACAGCGTGCCGAGGATCAGGATCAGGTGGTCGAAGGGTTTGATTTTCTGCATCGGATCACCCGTAGTGCACGCGGCGTTCGAGGAAGCGGAACTGCACCACGGTGAGCGCCGCGACCACGATCATCAGGATCACCGACTGCGCCGACGAGCCGCCGATGTCGTTGCCTTTGAAGCCGTCGAGACAGACCTTGTAGACCAGCGTCATAGGGTTGTTCGCGGGCTTGTCCTTCACGATCACGTCGATGATCGAGAAGGTGTCGAACATGGTGTAGGTGATGTTGATCACCAGCAGGAAGAACGCGGTCGGCGCCAGCAGCGGCAGGATGATGTCCTTGAACCTGCGCCAGCCCGAGCGCGCGTCGATCAGCGCCGCCTCGCGCACAGAGACGGGGACGGACTGAAGCCCCGACAGGAAGAAGATGAAGTTGTAAGGTATCTGCTTCCACACCGCGATGACGGTCAGCGCGAAGGCGGTGTCCCAATAGTCGATGCCGACCCGCAGGTCATAGCCGAAGGCGGCGAACAGCTTGGTGAAGGGCCCCATGTGCATGTCGAAGAACATCATGCCGATCAGGCCCGCGACCGGCGGCGCGATGGCGTAGACCGAGATCAGCAGCGTCTTGTAGGTCTCGGCGCCGCGGATCACCTTGTCGGCCTTGACCGCCAGCAATAGGCCCAGCCCCAGCGACAGCGCGGTGACGACAACGCAGAACAGCGCGGTGAACCATGCGGTGCTGGCGTACTGGCTGTTGGTGACGGCGTCGGTGTAGTTCTCGAACCCCACGAAGGTCGACCCGAAACCGAACGGGTCCTCGATATAGAAGGACGAGGTGACGGCCTGCACCGACGGCCAGTAGAAGAAGATGACGACGATGGCGAGCTGCGGCAGCAGGAAGATCCATGGCGTCAGCGGACGCGAGAACTGCACCCGCTTGGCGGGGTTCGGCGTCTCGGCGAAGTACCAGTCGCTCAGCCGCGCCGATAGGCTGCGGCGGGGGGCGTCGGGCATGTCGGCAATCGGGGTGTCGGTCACGGCGGGTCCAGCGGGTCTGATGGAATGCGCCCTGCCCTGTCGGTCTTCCCGAGGCGGTGGCGCCGTATAGGGGGAAGCCCGAACCGGGGTCCGGGCTTCCGCATGTCATGTCGCAGACGCGATCAGCCGGCGGTGCGGGCGAAGCGCTGCAGCAGGTCGTTGCTTTCCTGCTGGATGATGTCGAAGGCGTCCTGAACGCTGACTTCGTTCGAGAAGATGCGGTTGAACTCGCGCTCCATCACCGAACGGATCTGCGGGTAGAAGCCCATCCGGTAGCCGGCGGTCCATTCGCCAGCCGGCAGCTGAAGCTGCTTGATGCCGACTTCGGCGACGGGCTGCTCTTCGTAGTAGCCTTCCGACTTCGCCATCTCGTAGGCGGCTTCGGTGATCGGAACGTAGCCGGTGTTCTTGTGCCAGTAGACCTGCACTTCCGGCGAGGTCAGGAAGGTGAAGAACTGGGCGGTGCACTCGTTTTCTTCCGACGGCTTGCCAGCCATCGCGAACAGCGCGGCGCCACCGATGAAGGACTGCGTGCCAGCGCCTTCGATCGAACCCCAATACGGCATGAAGTCAGCCGAGAACGGGGCCGAAGCGGATTTCTGCAGACCGCCGAACGAGCCGGACGAGCCGATCCACATCGCGGACTGGCCTTCTTCGAAGGGCTTCAGGTTGTCGGCCCAGCCAGCGCCGTAGAACCCGAAGTAGCCGGCGTCGGCCCACTCTTTCAGCTTCTCGAACATCATGACGGTGTTCTCGTCGTTGACGAGGATCTCGGTGCCGTCAACGCCGTCGTAGCCGTTGTTGTTGGTCGCGAATTCCTGGTTGTTCCGCGACTTGAAGTTCTCGACCATCATCCAGGTCAGCTGCGAGGCGGTCAGCGGCAGATAGCCGGCCTCGACGATCGCCGGGGCGATTTCCTCGAACTCTTCCCAGGTCTTCGGCGGCTCGACACCGGCGGCCTCGAAGGCTTCGGTGTTGTAGTACATGATCGGCGCCGAAGAGTTGAACGGCATGCCGATGAACTTGCCTTCGCTGTCGGCGTAGAAGCCGCGGACACCGGGGATGAAGTCTTCGCGGTTGAACTCTTCACCGGCGGCAAGGATCAGTTCCTCGGCGGCGATGGTCGCGCCCTGTGCGGCGATGATGGTCGCGGCGCCGGCGTCGAACACCTGCAGGATGTTCGGATGCTCGCCCGAGCGGAAGGCGGCGATGCCCGAGGACAGCGCCTCTTCGTAGGTGCCGCGCGACACCGGCGTCAGGTTGCAGGTGTCTGTCTGGTCGTTGAACATCTGCGAGATCTCGTTGATGACCTCGCCGTTGCGGCCACCCATGCCGTGCCACCAGGAAATCTCGGTGGCGGACTGGGCCAGTGCGGAGGTGGCGGTCAGGGCGATCATCGCCGACGCCGTCGCGAATTTGTACATGTGTGCCTCACAATGAGTTGGTAAGCGTGGCGGCACCGCTAGCGATGGGATGTGACAAATGGCCTTCGGTTTTGTAACAGAACCCGGACAACCGCCGTCGCGGGCCGCCCTTGTCGCAACGGAAGACGCGCGGAGCCGCCGGTGCGGAATAGTCGTGCGCGCGGGTGGGCCAGTTCGGAACGGTCCCATGCCCGCGCCGCTGCCCAAGCGTTGCAGACAATCGCCACCTGCACCGTAAAGGCGAGCGTTTCCTTGAAAATGCCCCATCTGCCGTTAACAGTGTTCAGCAAGTGCAATGCCGCCGTGAGCGGCGCCGAGGTGAAGTCATGAGTGCGTTCGTCCAACACTTTCCGCGCAGCCTGCCCGCAGCGGCGCTGGCCGCGGGACTGGCCCTTGCGGCGCCGGATGCGGCGCGGGCCGACGGCGAGTTCTTCCAGCTGGATCTTTCTGAAAGCGCCGTCGACGGCGTGTTCGCGCTGTCGCGCGACCGGTTCAGCCTGAACGGCAACTATTCCGAGTACGAAGGCGGCCACACGACCACGCTGAGCGTGTCCTATGCCTTCCCGGTGGACGGCGTCGGCACCTTCCGCTTTGGCCCCAGCGTCGGGCGTTCGGTAGACGACACCGACGGCTCGACCACCACCACCGCGGGCGCCCGCATTGTGTTCGAGCGCTGGATGCCCACCGATTTCGGCTCGCTGTTCCTGCTGGCCGAGTACAACACGATCGACAACAACTATTTCGGCCTCGTCCAGACCGGCTTCGGCTCGTCGGGCTTCTCCGCCGAGTTCAGCATCGGCGGCAGCGACAAGTACGACGCGACGACGCTGGCCGTCAGCAAGCGCCTTGGCGACAGCCCCGCCTACCTTCGAGCGGGCTATAAATTCGTTGCCGAAGAAGCGTTCATCGGCTTCGCCATCAACACATTCTGAAAGGGATCGCGTCATGGCTGACGTATCGCGAGACGGACGGATGTCCTTCGCAACCGCCACCTATGGGTTCGTCGTCGCATCCGTCGTGGTGCTGGGCCTCGCCGCCAGCGCGGTGTTCTGGTCGCGGTCCGAGGCGGTGATCAACGAGGCGCTGGACCTCGCGGTCCGCCAGCGCACCGAGGCGGCGGGCGAAACCTTCGCGCGGCTCTTGCACACGGACTGGACGGATCTGGCGTTCCTTGCCCGCGCGGCGGGCGGGACCGAGGACGGTGACATCGGCGACCTGCTGGAAGGCGTCCGCGGCGACGGCGACCGGATCTCGTGGGTGGGATACGCTGACGTGGACGGCATCGTGCTGGACGCGTCGGATGACCTTCTGGTTGGCGCCGATGTCAGTCAGCGGCCGTGGTTCCGCAACGGCTTGCGCTCGGGCTTCGCAGGCGACGTGCATGACGCCGTGCTGCTGGCGCAGAAGCTTCGCCCCGAGGGCGGCGACCCGCTGCGGTTCATCGACCTCGCCCTGCCGGTGCGCAACGCGGATGGCGAGGTGCAGGGCGTCGTCGGCATGCATATCGACGCGGGCTGGGCCGAGCGGACGCTGACCGAGACGGGGCGGATGCTGGGCATCGACCTTTACCTGATCAACGCCGCCGGCGAGGTGGTGATGACCTCGGGCGACGCCGCGCCGGGCGCGGGTGAGTTGAGCCTGCTGTCTGCCGCGCGTTCGGGAACCGAGACCGGCGGCCGCGAGACGTGGCCCGACGGGCGCGAGTATTTCACGACGCTGGTGCCGCAGGTGTCCTATGAGGATCTTCCCAGCTTCGGCTGGCGGCTGGCCGGACGGATCGACGCGGCCACCTTCCGGCCCGGTCTGAACACGCTTGTCGGCTCGGCCAGCGTCGCCATCGCGGTGGCTCTGGTCGCCTTGGCGCTTCTGTCGATGCTGTTCGTGCGGATCTTCGTGAGGCCGTTCACCGGTCTGGCCGATGCCGCGCGGAAGATGGCGGAGGGCGAGGACACCTACCCGCCCGAAACCGGCGCGACCCGCGAAGCGGCGACCCTGTCGGCGGCGCTGTCGCGCCTGCAGGCCCGCCGCTCCGGTCCTAGCGGGCGATAGAGAACCTCTCGATCAGGTCACCCAGCAAAGCCGCACCCCGCACGTTTCCGACGCCGGGCGCGTTGCCTTCGGCATAGAAGCGCACGAAGAACGCCTCGCGCTGCGCATCGTCTGGCAGAAGCTGCACCCGCGCGCCGTCGCCCGTGGGCGCGATGACGTAGGCCGAGACCTCGCCCGGAACGCCCTCGATCTCCAGCGTGCCGCGCGCGCCCTCGGGTACCACGGCGCCGCGCAGCCGCACGGTGTCCATCGTCAGCGAGGTGATCCACAGCGACCACTCGGCGCCCTCGGTGCGGAACGTCACGCGCTCGGGCTTGTCGGCGACGTGGACCTCGACCCGGGGCAGTTCGATGCAGGCAAGGCAGGTCACGCCCAGAACCACAAGGTTGTACACGCTCCAGAACACGATGACCCATTTGCCGTCGCCCGCGTCGTTATAGGCGTAGCCATCGAAGAAGATGCCCAGCGTCAGGCCGATGAAGGTCAGAACGAAACCCAGAAGGAACGGCGCCATCAGTTCCCACTGAACCACCACCTTCGACCGGTCGCCCCCCTTGGCGGTCACTGAAAACTTGTGCCCCTTCGGCTTGAAAATCCCCGCCATCGCGGCGCGGGAGATATGGATCGACCCGATCAACTGGCTGACGTCGTGCAGGACCGGCAGCAGGATGCCGCCGCTGAGGAAGTTCATCGTGAATACGACCCACAGCCAGTAGCAGCCGAAATAGGTGATCACGTCCGCAAGCTGCGCGTCGACGACGATGGTGTTGAAGAACCAGTACAGCAGCGGAAAGACGATGGCCGCGATCCGGAACAGGAACGAGGTGCTCCAGTACAAGAACGAGTCGATGGTGCTCCACCGGTGGCGCCAGCTCAGCTCGTTCTTGCGGAACGGGCCCAGCGACGAGCGGACGATCTGCATCAGGCCAAGGCACCAGCGCGCGCGCTGGGTGATGTATTCCTTCAGACCCTCGGGCGCGAGGCCCTCGGTCAGCGGCTCGCCAAGATAGACCGTCTGGTATCCGTGGTTCTCCATCACCATGGACAGCATGAAATCTTCGGTGACGCTTTCGGTGCTGAAACCGCCGACCTCGCGCAGCGCGCTCCAGCGGCAGATCGACGAGGTGCCGCAGCAGATCGCGATGCCCCAAGCGTCACGGGACGGCTGGAGGTAGTCGAAGAAGAACCGCTGTTCGTCCGGGTACGACCGCGTCAGGCCAAGATTGTGCTGGATCGGGTCCGGGTTGAAGAAGTGCTGCGGCGTCTGCACCAGCCCCACGGTGGGATCGTGGAACAGCGATAGCGTGCGCGAGATGAACCCTCGGTGCGGCACGAAATCCGCGTCCAGCACCGCGACATAATCGGGCTGCACCGGATCCTCGGCAAGCCGGTCCAGCGCGTGGTTGATGTTGCCGGCCTTCGCGCCCTTGTTGTCGGGCCGCCGCATATAGCGCACCCCCTGCTCGGTGCAGTAGTCGCGCAGCCAGTCACGGCGGCTGTCATCCAGAACGATCACTTCTTTGTTGAGGTGTCGCAAGGACTTGGCGCCGACGATGGTGCGCTCGAGGACGTCGAGTTCCTCGTTATAAGTGGCGATCAGGATCGCGACGCGGGGTTCGCCCTGCTTCCACCACCAGTGCATGTTCTCGTCGGCTTCCTTCGACCGGTGCTTGATGCGCGACATGATGACGAAGGCGCTGACAGAGCCGATCAGCGCCAGCAGTTCCAGCGTGAACAACAGCGTGCTGGCCACGAAGTCCAAGGTCAGGCCCGGAGGCGCCAACGTCTCGGTCGCGCGCCACCATGCGTACCGCAGCGCCAGCAGCCCGGCGATCGAGTACAGGACCGCCCGATGCCTGTTATTGTTGCGGTCGACGAAGGACGGCAGGATCGCCGTGATCCCCGCGATAAGCGCAAGATGCACGGCGCTGGACCCCAATTCGCCCAGATGCGGAAAGAACTGCATGTCAGCCGCGGAACCAGTCGAGCGGCCGGCGGTCGAAGAAGGCGCGGCCGGTCTGGCCGATCATGCAGCGGGTCTCGGGGTTCGCGGCCAGCGCAGGCACCAGCAGCGCCACGTCGTAACGCTCGAGATGCTTCTGGCTGGGCGCGACCGCAAGGTGTTCGTACACGGTGGCGGCGCCAGAGCCGGCAAGCCGGGCGATGGTGGCGTCCATCACCTCGTTCGAGCCCGACAGGCGGAAGCTGGCGTCCTGACCGATGTGCAGGCTGTTGTAGATCCGTTCCGTCACCGACAGCGTCACGATGGTCGCGTCGCAGTCCACCAGACGCAGGATCGGGTCGCCGCGCTGCACGGTCACGCCATCGGCTTGCAGGATCTCCCAGAACAGGCCGTTGATCGGCGCGGCGATTTCGCCGCCGGTCAGCGCGTTGACGCGCACCCTCTCGCGGCCGATGCGTTCGGCGATGGCTTTCTCGCGCGCCTCGGCCTGCGCCTTGGCGGTTTCCAGCCCGGCGATCACCGTATCCAGTTCGGTCGCGCGCTGTTCGGCATTGGGCGAGTCGTTGTAGCCGTCGCCAAGAAACACGCCGCGTTCGGCGGCGCGCAGGGCGATTTCCAGCACCTCGACCCGCTCGCGCGCGTGGTCAAGCACCAGCACCTCGGTCAGCGGTTCGCCCGGCAGGCGGTCCTGCATGTCGTCCACAAGGTCGATCACGCGAAGCTCGGTGTCGTCCGGCATCTCGCCGGATTCGAGATAGGCCAGCCGGATGCGGGCATGGGTCAGGCGGGCGCGGATTTCAGCCAGACGCTCGCCGTGGAAGATGCGGGTCCGCTGGTGCAGTTCCGCCTGCACCGCCTTCGTCGCTTCAAGGTCCGCGGTGACGCGGATCGTTTCGGCGGCGGCGAAGCGTGCTTCCATCAGCAGATCGTTCAGGCGGACGGTGTCGACAAGCTGATCGGTGACGTTGGCCACCACCTCGCCCGAGGCGATGCGCGAGCCGAAGGCGCGGTTGGGCAGTTCCAGCGTCCCGGCCACGTCGGCGCGTACGGTTACAACCGGAGCGTTCACGACGGCATCGGCGCTGGCGCCGGACATCTGTTCGCCGACGATGACCCAAACGGCCACCAGAGCAATGACAAGTCCGAGTAGAGGGCGAGCATATTTCATGGGTTATCCCTGAACCTTGTACCACACGGCGATCCGGCAGGCCTTCGGGCCAGGTGTTTCCGAATCGTGGTTAATTAGTAAATTTTCAATGTGGCAGGGTTTGGGCGGTCAGCCGCGGCTTTCTGCATGTGCGACATACGCAAGCATTTGAAGTGTCGCGGGAAAATATGGCTGCGTTGCAAAATCACCCGGCGAAAGTGGCACAATCTGGTCGGAAGCCACCTGTGCGATGGCCCGGTATCCCGGTTCGTTGCTGATCGCGGTGACCGCGCCATCGGCCTCGACCCGGACGGCGACGTGGTCCGGCAGGTCCGCGCGCGCCAGCATCGTTGCCATCCCGGCAACCGCAGGGTGATCGCCCCTGCCCGACCACGCAAGATAGATCGGGATGCGCAAGGCATCGTAGGACGAGCGGTAATCGTGGTCTCTCGGGTCCACGAACCCCTTGGGCGTGACCGTCACCCAGTCCGGCAGCAGGCCCGTCGCCGCCAGTTCGGCCAGCAGCGTCTCGCCATGGTCGGCGGCGCGGGCGAGATCCGGCTGGCCATAGGCGTCCGCCAGTTCCCGCATGGCGCGCGGGTGATAGTAGGACGGGTTGACCAGCACCCTGTCGGGCTGGCTGAGCGCCTCGGCGCCGGGCATCAGCAACAGCGCGTCGGGACGACGGGGATCGGGCGCAAGACACAACCCCACGATGTCGCGGGTGATCGCGGCGGGCACCTCTTGGTCGACCGGCCATCCCCGGTCCCGCGCTGCCCGCAGATGCGCCCACGCGCGCAGCAGGTCGCCGTCGGTGGCATTGTGCCAGTCGGGGATGCTGTCGGGCCGGGACGGGTCCCATTTCCACGACATCAAAGCGTCCTGCCGGTTGGCGATGTGGTCACGGGTCCAGCGTTCCATGCGCTCGAACGCCTCGCGGTCGTCGAAGACCTCGGCAAGGATCTGGCCATAGGCCTGCCCCTCGGAATGGCTGATGCCGCCGTTGCCATCGTCGATCACGCGCCCGTCCGGCGCGACGAAGCGGTCGCGCCAAGCCTGCCACGCGCCCGTCTGCTCCAGCCCAAGCGCGGGCCGCGCGACTGCCAGCGCCGCCATGCCCGCGATCATCGTTCTTCGCCTCATGATTGCATGAGATGCCCCGATCTGCGGCGCTGGCAAGGGGGTGTCAGTCGGCTTCGCGTACTTCCGCGCACCAATGGCGCGGGCCAAGGCCCCGATCCGGCCCCAGCGCGGTGAAGCCGCCGTCCACCGGGATATCGCAACCGGTGATCCAAGAGGCCGCGTCAGAGCAGGCGAAGACCACCGCGTCCGACACCTCGGTCATCCGCCCGACCCGGCCCAGGAGCTTCACCTGCGCGCCCGCCGCGTCGGCGATATCGCGGTCGCCGTCGGTCATCGCCTCCATCGGCGGGGTCCATGTCCAGCCCGGCGACACGCTGAGCACCCGGATGCCCTTGGTCCCAAGCTGCACCGCGCCCAGTTTGGTCAGTTGCGCCAGCGCCGCCTTGCTGACCGAGTACGGCCCCCGCGTGTGGTTGCCGGACTTGGCCGAGACGCTGCCCATCAGCACCACGACCCCGCCCGGCGCGGTCAGGTAGGGCCGCGCCTTCTGCATCACCATCGCCGCCCCCACCACGTTGACGTTCAGCGAGGTCAGCCAGTCGTCGCGCGTCGTGTCCATACCGTTGTCGAGATACGAGCACGCATTGTGGACCACGATGTCCAATGTGCCGAAGCGGTCCTTGCAGGCCTCGAGCGCGGTGTCGATCTGGCCGTCGTCGGACAGGTCCATCCGCTGATAGGCGGCGCCCTCGCCCAGTTCGGCAGCCAGCGCCGCGCCCATCTCGTCCTCGATGCCGGTGATCAGCACCTTCGCCCCGGCGGCGTGAAGCCCCGAGGCGATTGCGCCGCCCAAGCCATGGGTGCCGCCGGTGACCAGCGCCGTTTTGCCTGTCAGATCCATGTCGTACGTTCCGTTCCTTGCGGCCGCGCGGGCCGTGTTCCGTTCGGCGCGAGGCTGTCGCGTCAGACCGGCAACCGCAAGGGCAGAACGTCGGTCAGTGGGCGATCATCACGTGGCGGGCGACGGTGTAGTCCTCCAGCGCGTACATCGACATATCCTTGCCGTAGCCGGATTGCTTCAGACCGCCGTGGGGCATCTCGTTGACCAGCATGAAATGGGTGTTCACCCATGTGCAGCCGTATTGCAGCCGGGCCGAGATATCGAGCGCACGGCCGATGTCGCCGGTCCAGACCGATGAGGCAAGTCCGTACTGGCTGTCGTTGGCCCAGGCCACGGCGGTGTCGGCGTCGTCGAACCGGGTGACCGAGACGACCGGGCCGAACACCTCGCGCTGGACGATCTCGTCCTGCTGCAAAGCCCCCGCGACCACCGTGGGGCGGTAGTAGAACCCGTTCCCCTCGTGCAGGTCGCCGCCAGTGGTGATCTCGATGTGTTTCAGCTCGGACGCGCGCTGCACGAAGCTGGCCACGCGGTCGCGCTGGCGCTGCGAGATCAGCGGCGGGATTTCGTTCAGGGTATCGTCCGCGTTGTCGTAGACGATGGAGGACACCGCGCCGGTGAGGTCGGCCACGAGGTTGTCGTAGATTTTCGGTCCGGCATAGATCCGGCAGGCGGCGGTGCAGTCCTGCCCGGCGTTGTAATAGCCGAAGGCCCGCAGCCCCTCGACCACGCGGCCAAGGTCGGCGTCGTCCATCACGATCACCGGGGCCTTGCCGCCCAGTTCCAGATGCGTCCGCTTCACCGACTTCGACGCCGCCTGCAGCACCTTCTTGCCGGTGGCCACGTCGCCGGTGATCGACACCATATCGACCTCGGGGTGATTGATCAGCGCGTTGCCCACGCTTGCGCCCTGCCCCACGATCACGTTCACCACGCCCTCGGGGAAGATGCCCGCGATGATCTCGGCCATCAGCAGCGCGGTCAGCGGCGTCTGTTCTGACGGTTTCATGACGACCGTGTTGCCGCCCGCCAGCGCCGGGGCCAGCTTCCACGCCATCATCATCATCGGATAGTTCCACGGCGCGATCGAGGCGACGACGCCGATCGGATCGCGCCGGATCATCGAGGTGTGCCCCTCCATGTACTCGCCCGCCACCGGGCCGTGCATGTTGCGCACCGCGCCCGCGAAGAAGCGGAAGCAGTCAGCGATGGCCGGGACTTCCTCGTTGCGCACCTCGTTTATGGGCTTGCCGCAGTTCAGCGCCTCGAGCTTCGCGAAGTCCTCGAGCCGCGCTTCGACCGCGTCGGCCAGCGCCAAAAGCAGGCCAGAGCGGTGGCCCGGCGTCGTGCGCGCCCAAGCCGGAAAGGCCGCGCGAGCCGCGGCGACGGCGCGGTTCACCTGATCCAGATCGGCCTCGGGCATCTTCACGATGACCTCGCCGGTGCGCGGGTTCAGGACCTGTTCCTCGGTCTCGGTGCCCGCTTCCTGGGCGCCTCCGATCAGCATCTTGGTCTGCATGGATTTCCTCCGTTACTTGCCCTGTCCGGCGACGGCTTCCGTCCCGCGGGTGAGATAATAGGCGCCCAGAATGGGCAGCATGGTGACCAGCACGACGACCATGGCGACCACGTTGGTCACCGGGCGCTCGCGCGGGCGCACCAGTTCCTCGAGCATCCAGATCGGCAGCGTCTGCTGCTGACCCGCTGTGAAGGTGGTGACGATCACCTCGTCGAAGCTAAGCGCGAAGGCCAGCATCCCACCGACCACCAGCGCGGTGGCGATATTGGGCAGGATCACGTGGCGCAGCGTCTGGAACATGTTGGCGCCAAGGTCCATCGACGCCTCGATCAGGCTGCCGCTGGTGCGGCGGAACCGGGCGACGGCGTTGTTGTAGACGATGACGACGCAAAAGGTCGCGTGGCCCAGCACGATGGTCCACGTGCTGAACGGAATATCCGCGATGGAAAAGGCCGACCGCAGCGCGATCCCGGTGACGACGCCCGGCAGCGCGATGGGAAGGATCACCAGCAGCGAGATCGTCTCGCGCCCGAAGAACCGGGTGCGGCTGACGGCGGCGGCGCAGAGCGAGCCAAGGATCAGCGCGATGACGGTCGAGATCGACGCGACCTTCACCGACAGCCCCAGCGCCTCCCATACGTCGGGGCGGTTCCACGTCACGGCGAACCATTTCAGCGTCAGGCCGGGGGGCGGCCACTGAAAGGATTTCTCTTCGGTCGTGAAGGCGTAGACGAAGATCAGCAGGATCGGCAGATGCAGGAACAGCAGTCCCGCGGCGGCGGCGATCTTCAGGCCCAGAGAAGCGCGGTCAGAGTGCATCGAACGCCCCCATCCGCTTGGCGATGTACAGGTACACACCCATGATCACAATGGGCACCACGGCGAAGGCGGCGGCCAGAGGAATGTTCCCGGCGATCCCCTGATGCTGGTACACCGCCTGCCCGATGAACAGACGCGAGGTGCCGATGATCTGCGGGATGATGTAATCGCCAAGGGTCAGCGAGAAGGTAAAGATCGACCCGGCCACGATCCCCGGCAGCGCCAGCGGGAACAGCACGTGGCGAAAGGTCTGGCCCGGCCGCGCGCCAAGGTCGCCCGACGCCTCCAGCATCGACACCGGCACCCGCTCCAGCGCGGCCTGGATCGGCAGGATCATGAACGGCATCCAGACGTAGACGAACACGATGAACGTCCCCGTGGTGCTGACCGACAGCGAGTTACCGCCCACCACCGGCAGCGCCAGGTAGGCGTCCAGCAGCCAGTTCAGGTGCAGCCCTTCCAGCGCCCAGGTCAGGATGCCTTCCTTCGCGAGGATCAGCTTCCACGCGTAGATTTTCACAAGATAGCTGGACCACAGCGGCATCATGATCCCGAGGTAGAACACCGCCCTCCACCGGCCCTCGGCGAAGCGGGCCGCGTAATAGGCGATGGGGAAGGCGATCACTGCCGAGGCCAGCGTGGTGCAGGCCGCCATCGTGACGGTGCGCACGATGATGTCGAAGTTCGCGGGCGTGAAGAGTTCGGCATAGGTGCGCAGCGTGAACTCGTAGTTGATCAGCCCGCTGAAGTGGTCGATCGAGAAGAAGCTTTGCAGCAACAGCGCGAACAGCGAGCCAAGGTAGATGATCCCCAGCCACAGCACGGGCGGCAGCAACAGCAGCACCAGCAGCAGCTTCGGACGCCGCCACAGCGTGTCCGACAGCCGCGTCGCGACGCCCTCGCGGGCCGTCAGGGTATCGGTCGCCGCGCTCACGCCCCACCCCGCATCAGGTGCAGATCGCCCTCGGCCCATTCCAGCGCGACCGTCTCGCCCACTGTGGGACGGGCCGCGTCCTGCGGCAGAAGCGCCGTCATCCTGGTGCCCTCGACATCCAGCGTGACGCGGGTGCTGAGGCCCAGAAAGCTGAGCCCGGTGACCATGGCCTTCAGCGGCCCCTCACCGGCCAGCCGCACCCGTTCGGGGCGGATCGCGGCAGGGCTCTCGGTGCCGGTCAGCCTGGCCACCAGCGGCGCGGGCAGAACATTGGACGAGCCCACGAAATCGGCCACGAAGGGCACTTCGGGCCGGAAATAGATATCCTCGGGCGCGCCCACCTGAATGATGCGGCCCTCGTTGAACACCGCGACGCGGTCGGCCATCGACAGCGCCTCGCCCTGATCGTGGGTGACGAAAACGAACGTGATGCCAAGCTGGCGCTGAAGGCCCTTCAGTTCCTCCTGCATCTGTTCGCGCAGTTTCAGGTCCAGCGCGCCCAGCGGTTCGTCCAGCAGCAGAACGCGCGGCTTGTTCACCAGCGCCCGCGCCAGCGCCACCCGCTGCCGCTGGCCGCCCGACAACTCGGACGGCTTGCGCGTGCCGTAGCCGCCCAGCCGCACCATCTCCAGCGCCTGTTCCGCCGCCGCATGACGCGCCTTGCGACCCTGCCCGGCGATCATCAGCCCGTAGGCCACGTTGTCGATGACGTTCAGGTGCGGGAACAGCGCATAGTCCTGAAACACCGTGTTCACGTGCCGCTTGTACGGCGGCAGGTCGGCGACCTGCTCTCCGAAGATAGAGATGCGGCCCGAGGTCGGACGCTCGAACCCGGCGATCAGGCGCAGGCAGGTGGTCTTGCCCGACCCCGACGGCCCCAGCATGGCGAAGAACTCGCCTTCGGGGATATCAAGGCTGACGCCATCCACCGCCTTCACCTCGCCGAAGTGGCGGGAGACGTGGTCGAAGTTCACGGCTGACATGAAAGTTTTCCGGTCCTTGCCCGTGCCGCCACACAAGGCGGGCGGCACGGGGGAGAGGTCAGGCGATCAGCGTCCGCCGATCACACCGATATAGTCGGACACCCAGCGATAGTAGGGCACGCATTCGTCCTGGCTTTCGCAGTTGGTCACCGGGGTCTTCCAGAACTTGATCTTCTCGAACTGGTCCAGACCGTTGGCGTCGCAGCCTTCCTGCGTCTGCATCCCGCGCCCGTCCGAACAGGCCGCCGGCACCGAGGGCACCGCGCCGAACCAGACCGACAGGTCGGATTGCAGGTTCGAGGCAAGCTGGTGCTCGAACCACATATAGGCGCAGTTCGGGTGCTCCGAGTCGACGTGCAGCATGGTGGTGTCGGCCCAGCCCGTCGCGCCCTCCTGCGGGATGACCGATGCGACCGGCACGCCGTCCGCCTGCAACAGGTTCACCTGGAACGGCCACGAGCCCGAGGCGGCCATGCCTTCGTTCTTGAAGTCGTCGATCTGGATGAAGGCGTCGTGCCAGTAGCGGCTGACCAGCCCGCGCTGAACGCGCAGCAGGTCGAGCGCGGCGTTGTACTGGTCCTGCGTCAGTTCATAGGGGTCGGTGATGCCCAGATCCGGCTGGTGGTACATCAGGTACATGGCCGCGTCCGCGATGTGGATCGGACCGTCATAGGCCTGCACCCGGCCCGAGTTGCTTTCGCCGTCGCCCAGCGTGGTTTCCTCGAAGACCACGTTCCACGAGGTCGGCGCTTCTGCAAAGACCTCGGTGTTGTACATCAGCACGTTCGGGCCCCACATGTAGGGCACGCCGTAGTGGGTGCCGTCCACCGTGTGCCACGGCGCTTCCTTCAGGCGGTCGTCCACGGTGCTCCACGACGGCACGAGGTCGATGTTGATCGGCTGCACCCGGTTGCCCGCGATCATCCGCAGCGAGGCGTCGCCCGACGCGGTGACAAGGTCGAAGCCGCCCTCGTTCATCAGCGCGACCATCTCGTCCGAGGTGTTGGCGGTCTTGACCGAGACCATGCAGCCCGTCGCTTCCTCGAAGCCGGTCACCCAGTCGAAGTTGGGGTCGGTCTCGCCGCGCTCGACATAGCCGGCCCACGCGACGATCGACAGCGCGCCCTCGCCCTCGCCGATCTCGGTCATCTGCGCCAGCGACGCGGTGGCGACCGAACCGGCGGCGATCGAGGTCACGACGGCGGTGATGAAATTGGTCTTCATTGCGATCTCCCTGCGGGGTGGCCGCACCGGACCGGCGTCCGCGCAGGATCGCGCGGCCGGGTGGTATCGGCAGCCCAAGATACGTTTATGATCCACGACGCCGCTGCGCCGGGTGCGATCCGGGGGTCAGGAAACCGCCAAGGCGGCGCGGGCCCCATCCGCCGCAGGGAAACTATGCGAGCCGCATTCTGCATTCGCAAATTCAATATTCAGAAACGTGCGTTCGGAAATTCCGATAGCTTGGGCATGTCAAAGCCGCAGGTGCTTGCCTTCCTGCCCCATCCGCGCAAGCGAGATGAAATCCCGCACCGCAGGCGACAGCGGCAGGCCCCGCCGCCACACCACCCCGACCTGCACGATGGGCAGCGCGCCGGACACGTCGCGGCTTTCGATGCGGTCCCCATCCAGCGACCATGGCCGATAGACAAGGTCCGGCAACAGCGCCACGCCCGCGCCGGTGGCGACAAGACTGCGCACCGCCTCGACGCTGCGGGTCCGGAAGGCGATCTGCGGGCGCTGGCCGAAGGCCGACAGCAGCTTGACCGCCTCTTCCTCCATCTCGTCGACGTTCAGCATGATCAGCGGCTCGCGCGCCACGTCGTCCAGCCCGATGCTTTCCCGCCCCGCCAGCTTGTGCTCCAGCGGCAGCCACAGGCGGAAGGCGGACACGTCGAGGATCTCGGACTGCAGCGCCATCCGGTCGCGCAGGTTCGAGATCACCATGACCGCCACGTCCAGTTCGCCGCCGACCAGCAGGTGTTCAAGGTATTCGCCGCTGTCCTCCAGCGCCGAGACGTTCACCGAGGGGTTCATCCGCCGGTATCGCGCCAGCAGGTCCGACATCACATAGCCCGCCATCAGCGAGGTGACCCCGATGTTCAACCGCCCCGAGGTCGTCCCCGGCGCCCGCTTGAACGCCCGGCGCGCGCCCGACACGTCCGACAGGATTTTGGTCGCATGTCGCAGGAACTGGTGGCCGCTGTGGGTGATGTTCAGCCCGCGCGCGTGGCGCTCGAACAGCGGCACGCCCAGATCGGCCTCGAGGTTCTTCAGCGCCTCGGTCACCGCCGACTGCGAGATCGACAAAGACTGCGCCGCCCCGATGACGGACCCCGCGTTGGCGACCGCCACGAAATAGCGCAACTGCTTCAGCGTGAAGGACATATCAAGGGGCTCCTGCCGGGATCGTGCCCGCAGATTAAGCGCAGGCGCACCGCGCTCACAAGCGGGCGCGCAGGCAAGTATTGACACCCGCGGGCGGGACTGCGAACCAATAGGCGCACAAATGTTCGGATATGGAACTTTTTTTCATGCTTTGGCAGGAATTGAAACACCGGGACTTCGCGGATGGCGCGCTGGCCGACGCGGTGGCGCTGGTTCCCTGCGGCGCGACCGAGCAGCACGGCCCCCACCTTCCGCTGGGCACCGACACCTTCCTGTCCGAAGGCGTGGCGACCAAGGTCGTGGCGCAGGTGACATCCGCGAGGGTGGTGCAGTTTCCGACCCTCGACCTCACCGCCTCGCGCGAGCACCACGATTTTGCCGGATCGGTGTGGATCGAGCCCGAAGAGCTGGTGGTGCAGCTCATGGCCATCGGCCGCGCAGTAGCGCAGGCCGGGATGCGGCGGATCGTGTTCATCAACGGCCACGGGGGCAACATCCCCGCGCTGCAGATCGCGTGCCGCCGGTTGCGGATTGACCATGGCCTGTTCGCCGTTGCCGCCGGCTGGATGACTCCGGGCATGCCACGCGTTCCGGCAGAGCTGAAATACCCCGACGACATCCACGCGGGCTTTATGGAAACCGCCGCGATGCTGTATCTTCGTCCCGATCTGGTGGACATGACCGCCGCCGCCGATTTCGTCCCTGCGTCCCGCGCTGTGGCGGAAACGAACACGCATCTGCGGCTGACGGGCCCGATCACCACCGGCTGGGCGGCCCGCGACCTGACGCCCGAGGGCGCGGCCGGCAACGCCGCCGCCGCCACCGCCGAGGCGGGCCGCGTGATCGTAGAAACCTGCGCGACCGCCTTCGCCGAGATGCTGGACGAGATCGCGGCGCACACGCCCGGCTTCCCGGCCCAAACCTGAGACTTGACATGAATATCGACGCGCAACCTTTGGATCCCGATACCTTCAAGCCGTTCGGAGAGGTCGTGCAGCCCGGCCTTGGCGCGGTGAAGATGATCCGGGACGGCACCGTGCGCCAAAGCCGCCCCGAGGCCGCGCTGCCCCACGACGCGGCGGCGGACACGGCGGCGGTCGAGTTCTACGAATGCGCGGCCACCGAAGCGCCGCTGGTCGCCACCAAGGTCGAGCATCACCCGCATTCCATGCAACTCTTCGCCCCGATGCAGTCGGCGCGCTGGCTGGTGGTCGTCTGGCCCGAGGGGCTGGAATCGACCCCCGCCGCCTTCGTCGCGCGGCCCGATCAGGCGATCCTGTATCACCCCGGCATCTGGCACCATGGCATCGTCGCGCTGGACCGACCGGCGCAGTTCATCTCGTGGATGTGGCGCACCGGCGGCCCCACCGACACTGTCTTCGCCGACCTGCCCGCGCCGGTCTCGATCCGCTGGCCCGCCGCATGACCCGGCTGGCCGTCGATTTCGGCGCCCGTTTCGCCGACCTGTGCCTGACCGGCCCCGAAGGACCCCGCCTTGCGAAACAGCCCGTGCGGGACGATCCCGTCGCGGCGCTGCTGTCCGGCCTAGATGCGATGGGCGTCCCGCCTGCCGCGCTGTCCGAGGTCCGCATTGCATCCACCCGCCCCCTGAACCGCCTGCTGGCGCAGGAACGCGGGCCGGTGGCGCTGATCTGCACCAAGGGGTTCGGCGACGTGCTGGAACTCGCCCGGCAGGACCGCGTGGACCTCTATGCCCCCGTCGCCCGATCTGCCGCGCCGCTGTTTCTGGCCCCGCGCGACGTGATCCACGAGATCGGCGGACGGATCGGCCCGGACGGGACCGAGACCGCGCCACCGGACCTTGCCGCGCTGGACGGGATCGCTGCGGATCTGAGGAGCGCCGGTGTTCAGGCGGTGGCGGTGGCCCTGCTCTTCGCCCATGCGAACCCCGCACATGAGCAGGCGGTCGCCGCGCGGCTTGGCGAACTGCTTCCCGAAGTCGAGATCATCCTGTCGCACCGGGTCGACCCGGCGCCGCGCGAATACGAGCGGACCGTGGGCACGCTGATCGAGGCGTGGCTGCGCAGCACGGCGCAGGCCGAACTGGCCGCGCTGGACACGGGCCTGCGCGACGCGGGCTTCACCGGAACGCTATTCTTCGGAGACGGGCGTGGCGTTGTGCGGGCAAAGGACGATGCCCTTGGAGACCTTGTATCGGTCCTTGCCAGCGGTCCAGCCGCCGCTGCACGGGGTGCGCTGGCCCCGTCCGAAGGGGACGCCGTTGTGCTGGACGTCGGATCGCGCAGCGCGGACCTGATGCTGCTTCAGGACGGGGTGCCGGTGATGGCCGATCCGGGCCAGATCGCGGGGATTCCCCTGCGCCGCGACCTTGTGGACATGGCGAGCATCGCGCTTGGCGGCTCCTGCCCGGTGGCGTTGCTGGACGGACGGCTGGTGCTGGGCGCCGCCAATGCGCCAAGCCTCGACGACCTGCTGATCGCCGACGGCCGGCTGCCGGGCGCAACAGCGACAAAGGCCAGCCCCGCCCTGCTGGGCGCCGTCGCTGCCCGGCTGGCCGAGGAAGCCATCCGCTTCGCCACCCGACGCAACGTCGACCCGTTGCAGACCGGGCTTATCGTCTGTGGCGGCACCGGCGGATTGCTGGCCGCCGATATCGCCCGGGCGACGGGCCTGTCCCGCGTCCGCCTGCCCCGGCACCCCGCCGCCGCCGGCGCGACCGGACTGGCCCAAGCGCCCGACCGGCTGGAAGCGGGCCACAGCGTGAACGGGCCCGTTGACGGTCTCGACGTCGCGGGGCTGTTCGGCGATCTTGCCACGGCGCTGGGGCTGACACCCGACCTTTACCGCCTGTCCATCGCGCCGCGCCCCGAGATGCACCCGATGACGCTGGTCCTCGGACAGCCGCCGAAGACCGCGCAGGACCTCCTGACGGCATGGCGCAACGCCTATGCCGCGCGGTACGAGATCGAACCGCCCGGCCCCGGTTTCATCGGTCGTGTCACCGCGATCCGGGACCAATCGCCCGAAACTGCAACCGCCGAAACCACCGACAGTGCGCCGGTGGACGGTCCCGCGCTGGTGCAGACCGACGCGGGCGGCGTCTGGGTGCCGGAAGGCTGGCGTCTGACTGCCTCCGCCGCCGGCTATCTGCTGGAGGACCGCGCATGACCCCGCAGCAACGCAACCTTCAGCTTCGGCTCGACGGGCTGGCGCAGACGATGCAGGAAAGCTTGATGCGCACCTCGGTCTCGCCGGTGGTGCGCGAGGGGGCGGACTGCGCCTCGGCCCTGTTCACCACGGGCGGCGAGCTGCTGGCGATGTCGAACGCCATCCCGCTGCTGCTGGGCGCGCTGCCCGGGATCGTCACGGCGGTGACGGCGGCTTTCCCGGTCGACACGATGGCCGAGGGCGACCTGTTCATGACGAACGACCCGTTCGGCGGCGGCACTCACCTGCCCGACATCGCCCTGCTGATGCCGGTGTTCCACGGGGGCCGCGTCATCGCGCTGGCGACCAGCCTGCTGCACCATCAGGACATCGGCGGGATGCGCGCCGGTTCGGTGCCGCCCGACGCGACCGAGATTTACCAAGAGGGCCTGCGCCTTCCGCCGATGCACGCCGGGACGAACGGACGCCTGACCGACGCCACCACCGCGCTGATCCGTGCCGCGTCGCGGGTGCCGGACGTGGTGCTGGGCGACCTTGACGCGCAGGCCGCCGCCGGGCGGCAGGCGGCGCGCGGGTTGCAGCGGATCGCTTGCGAAATGGGAACCGTGGGCTTTCTGGAGGCCGTCGCCGGGTTGCTGGACGCGGGAGAGGCTACCGTCGTCAGCCGCCTTGCCACCCTGCCCGCCACCCAGGCCACCGGCGAGGATGGGCTGGACCCGAACCCCGGCCACGGCCCCGCCGAAGTCCGGCTGTCGCTGACCGTGGCGGACGGACGGCTGCACGCGGACTTCACCGGCTCGTCGCCACAGGTGAAAGCGCCGATCAACTGCGTCGCCTCGGGGCCGCTATCGGCGGTGTTCTACGCGCTGCTGACGCTGCTCGGCCCCGACGCGCCGCGGAACGGCGGTATCCTGCGGCGGCTGGACCTGACGTTGCCGCAGGCCAGCGTCGTCAACGCAGCGCCCCCGGCGGCGGTCAACGCGCGGACCAACATGGTGCGCTCGATCACCTCTGCCGTGCTGCAGGCGCTGGGGAAACTTGCGCCCGATGGGCTTCCGGCGGCGAATTGCGGCATGGCCTATGTCATCGCCTTCTCGGGCCGGAACGGGGATGGCACGCCCTTTCTCGCCACAGAGATCGTCGCGGGCGGCGCGGGCGGCGGCCCCGACCGGCCCGGCGCACCGGGCATCTCGACCGATGTCGGCAACGCGCGGAACACGCCCGCCGAGGCGCTGGAAGCGGTGCTGCCGATCCGGCTGGCGCGCGCCGAGCGGCGGCGGGGATCGGGCGGCGCGGGCCGCTTCCCCGGCGGCGATGGCATCCGGCGGGTGTACGAAGCGCTGGCGGACGGTATCTCGGTCTCGATCCGGGGCGAACGCTTTGCCCGTGTGCCCGAGGGCGCGCAGGGCGGCGGCGCGCCGAAACCGGCGGCGGCGCGGGTGATCCGGGCCGACGCCAGCGTCGAGGAATTGCCCGCCCGGTCGGCGGTCGTGTTGAACACAGGCGACCGGCTGGAGGTCGAAAGCGCGGGCGGCGCGGGCTACGGCGCGGCGGGCTGAACGCCGCTTTTCCTGCAATTGCCGCCATTCTTACCGAGGCGGCGGCATCTGCTTATCCGGCAGGCAATCTCTGGCGCGAAGCGGCGGCGAAAACTGAATGGCGTTGACAGAAAGGCCGCCCGAGAGGTCAAATTATCGTACGAACATTCGATAATCGAACAACATGGGAGTTGAAACCGATGACGCTCAAGGCCACCACCGCCGCCCTCATCGCCCTGTCCGCCGCCGTCTCTGCCACCGCGGCCACCGCGCAGGAAGAAGTCCGCCCCGGCGTCTTCTTCGCGGGCGAGGTCGAGCCCGCGGACTCGCCGCGCGGCATGATGCAGGCGCTGATCTTCGACCTTGCGACCGCGTGGGCCGACTGCAATTCCGACGCCATGACCGGTGCGGTCGCGGAGAACGTGAAGTTCTCGTATCCGACGACGGCCTATGAAGGTCTGCCCACGATGCTGGAAGACCTGAACACCTTCTGCGGGATGGCGACCGACGTGTCGATCTACATGCCGGAAGACGCGTTCTACATCGACCTCGATGAAAGCCGAGTCGCGGTCGAGCTTCAGTTCCGCGCCTTCCAGCGTGGCGCGAAGCAGGTGGTGAACGATGTGTGGGTCGCCTCGGTCGAGGATGGCAAGATCACGATCATCAAGGAATATCTCGACGGCCGCGTGAAGGACCTGCAGGCGCTGGGTGTGCTTCAGCTGGAAGAAAGCCCCGCCTTCCTGACGCCGTGGCCGCCGCGCACCGAGGAATGGGCCGAGTGCTTCCCGATCGCGAAGGCCGCCCCGATCAACACCTGCCCGCCGACGGAGTAAGGGTCGCGTTGTCGCGCATCTTCGGGCCCTGATCGGGCCCGGAGATGCACGACCTACAGCGTCACTCGGGCGACGCGATCCGCACGAGGTTGCCCAACAGATGCGCGCGGGTCATCGCGCCGACCGAGCCGTGGCGGGGGGTGACTTGGCCCGCGACGTCGGCCACGTCATCGGCGATGTCCGACACCATGCCGCCATCGACATAAGTGATCCCGACGCCCACAACCGCCGCACCCGGCCGGATCATCTCGGCGGTCACGAGATCGGGCTGCCCCACCGCCGAGACGACCACATCCGACCGCCGCGTGCTCTCGGCCAGATCGGGCGAGCCGCGATGCAGCAGCGTCACCTCGGCATCCGTCCCGCGCAGCGACATCAGCATGGCCAGCGGCCGCCCCACCAGCATCCCGCGCCCGATGATCGCCACCCGGCGACCGGCCAGCGGCACGTCATGAGCGCGCAGCAGATCGACGATCCCGGCGGGCGTGCAGGGCAGCAGGCCCGGCGTCCCGGCCAGAAGCCGGCCAAGGTTCATCGGATGCAGCCCGTCCACGTCCTTGGCCGGAGAGACCGCCTCGCCGACCCGGCCCTCGTCCAGATGCGCGGGCAGCGGCAACTGCACCAGCACCCCGTGGACCAACGGATCGGCATTCAGCGCCTCGACCTGTTCGATCAGCGCGTCTTCCGAGACGGCTTCGGGCAGACGAATGTCATCCGACGCCATCCCCAGTTCGGCGCAGTTCGCGTGCTTGCGCCCGATATAGGACTGGCTGGCCGGGTTGTCGCCCACCAGCACCGTCGCCAGCCGGGGCACGACGCCGCGCGCCTTCAGCGAAACGACACGCGCCGCCAGTTCGTCGAACCGGCGGCGGGCAAGGACGTCTCCGTCCAGAAGGATGGCGGTCACGCGATCACTCGAGCCCGATGGACGGGTCGATGAAGCGGTTGGTCACCACGTCCTCGGGGGTCACGTCCGGGTCGGCGCGTTCGTCCAGCCCCGGCTTCACGATCTCGAGGATGGCCGCCACGCGGTCCATGTCGAAATCGCCGATGGTGTCGTTGGTGCCGTTCCCGATGATGCCGGTCTCGGGCATCGTGGTCGCGGCGTAGCTGACCAGCTCTGCGTCGGTCTTCCACCACGAGGTGCCGAAGCCGCCGTCGTTGAAGGCCACGATCAACTCGGACACCTCTGCCGGGTCCTTGGCGAAGTCGACGGCGGCCTGCTGCATGATCGGCACCAGCTTTTCAAGGCAGGGCGCGAGTTCGTCCATCCGGTCCTTCGCGACCGACACCATGCCGGTGTAGTTCACGTAGCCAAGGTCGTTCAGCGTGACGTAGCCGATGGGCTTTTCCCAGTTGTTGCCGTTCTCGAACTTGTAGACCTCGGAGGTCAGGAAGCCCTGGTTCAGCCACGTGCCGTTGTTGACCACGAAGTTCTCGCCGTCGCCCCGGTAGCCTTCGACAAAGGCGGCTTCCGGCACGCCCTCGTCCACCAGGAACTTGCCGAAGGTGCGGGCGATGGTCGAGACGTAGATCTTGCCGCTGTCGGCCTCGGCAAAGGCCTTCAGGTCGTCGATCGACGCGAAGCCGTCGGGATAGGTCGCCTCGTCCCACAGCAGCACGGTCGGCGCCACGTCAAGCGGCGCGAAGACGCCCACGGCGGGGAAGCGGCTGGAGAAGATGAACGCGTTGTCCAGTTCGTGATAACCAAGGTGCGGGCGCACGCCGGCCTTCGAGTTGCCCATGAACAGCGCCGAGAACGCGGTCTCGCCGTCGCCAAGGCCGATGCCGCCGCCGCCTTCAAGCACCTGAAGCTCGATCCCGGTGGACCCCAGCGGGCCCTTGTAGACGCCGGTCTCCATCGTGCCGCCCGAACCGATCATCTGAAGGATCGGCCCGTGCTCGGCCTGCATCAGCCAATCCTTCTGCAGGATCAGCGGGTTCGGGCAGACGTCGGCAAGCGGCGTAGTGTAATGTGTTTCGGCAAACTCGCCCGCGTGGGCGGCTCCGGCGGCAAGGCCTGCGGCAAGGGCAAGCGTCATGCTGGTCTTCATCTGGCTGGTCCTCTCTGTTGTATGCGTTTGTTGTGGGTGACGCGGTCTCAGACCCGCCCGTGCCAGTCGGCGAACAGGCGGTTTCCGAGAAACTGGAAAAACAGGTAAACCGAGATCGACAGAAGCGACGACACGATCAGGGCGGCGTACATTTCCTCGTATTTGAAGTCGATCTTGGAGTTGATAAGCATCTGCCCCAGCCCGCCGGGACCGGCGAGGAAGAACAGCTCGGACACGATGGCCCCGATCACCGCGAGGCCCGCCGAGATGCGAAGCCCCGCGAACAGAGCGGGCGCGGCGGACGGGAAGCCCGCCTTCCACAGCGTGACCCACCAGCTGGCATTCGACAGCCGGAACAGGTCGATCACGCCCCGGTCAAGGCTTTTCAGCCCCAAGAGCAGCGTCGTTGGGATCGAGAAGAAGGTGAACATCGCGACGATCAGCATTTTCGGCAGAAAGCCGAAGCCAAGCGCGCTTTGGATCAGCGGGATGATGGCAAGGATCGGGATCGATTGCAGCGCCACGAGATAGGGAAAGATCGCCCGTTCCAGCAGGCGCATTCGGAACATGAACACACCCAGCAGGATGCCGATGGGAATGGAGCAGGCCATACCGGCGGCGGCGATCGAGATCGTCACCAGCGCGCGCTGGCCCAGTTCGGCCCAGATCTCGGGCTTCGAGAACGCCATCTCCCACAGGCCCTGCCCGCTGGGCATCAGGAACTGTCGGTGCTCGGGCAGTCCGGCACGGGTCCAGGCGTAAAGCGCCAGCAACGCACAGCCCAGCAAGACGGGGGGCAGGAAGGCTCCGATCACGCGGCCCGCCGGGGTCGGCGGCGCGGGGTTCGGGACGGGCGCGTGCGCCGGAGGAAGGGCGGTATCGGTCATCAGGACGTCCTCTCGTCGGGCTGCATCAGCCCGCGCAGGCAATGCGAAATCTCGGCGCAGCCCTCGGTGAAGGCCGGGTCAAAGCGCAACTCGGCGTTGCGGGGTTGCGGCAGGTCGATGGCGTACTCGGCCTCGATCCGGCCCGGACGCGCGCCCATCACCACGACACGCGAGGACAGGTAGACCGCCTCGGGGATCGAGTGGGTGATGAAGAAGCCGGTGAAGCCCTTGGCCCGGTGCAGCGCCGAGAGTTCCTCGATCAGGCGCTCGCGGTTGATCTCGTCCAGCGCGCCGAAGGGTTCGTCGAACAGGAACACCGTGGGGTCCAGCGCGAAGGACCGCGCCAGCGAGGCGCGCATCTTCATGCCGCCCGACAGCGCGCGGGGAAACCTGTCCTCGAACCCTTTCAGGCCCACGAGGTCCAACTGTTCCAGCGCCTTGCGCTTGCGTTCCGCCGCCGGGACGCCGCGCAGTTCCATCATCAGTTCCACGTTGCCCAGCACCCGCCGCCACGGCAGCAGCGTCGCCTCCTGGAAGGTGAAGGCAAGGTGGTCGCGGTCGATCCGGACGGTGCCGCCGGTCTGCGGCAGCAGCCCCGAGGCGATCCGCGCCAGCGTGGACTTGCCGCAGCCCGAGGGGCCGATGATCGACACGAACTCGCCCGCCGCGATGGACAGGTCGATGCCGGTCAGCGCCTCGGTCCCGTCGGGATAGGTCATCGACAGGTCCTCGAACCGCAGCGCGACGGGGCGCGGGTCGGGCGCGCGGTCGGGCGACAGGCGATAGACGCCCCTGTGCCCGGGTTCGGCCGGTCTGGTCTGGGTCATCGGGCCCTCCACGTCTCAGTACTCCCGCATCTTGCGGCCGACCTTGTCGATGAAGCCGTCGATCTCGGCCTGCCCCACGCGGTCGATGTTGTAGAGCGCATGGTAATCCACGCGCACCCTTGGATTGCACACGGCGCGCAGGAAGCGGGTGCCGTTCTTGCGGGGCGCATCCCCCAGCACCATGGCACGCCAGCGTTTCGAGCCATAGGTGGTGACGCTGGTCAACCGCTTGATGTTGGTCAGCCCCGGCCCCAGCCGGTTCTTCTGGAACACGAAGGACACCTCGGGCAGGAACACCCGGTCGAAATAGCCTTTCAGGATCGCGGGCCAGCCGAAGTTCCAGACCGGGTGGCACAGCACCAGCGCCTCGCAGGATTGCAGCCGCGACACGTAGTCATCGACCGAGGCGCGGTTCTTCGGCACCTCGTGGTAATCGCTGCGCCCCTCGGGCGACAGCACCGGGTCGAAGCCGTCGGCGTAAAGGTCAAGGTCGTCGACCTCGTGCCCCGCCGCCGTCAGGTTCTCGACCACCGTCTCGTGCAGCCGCGCCGCAAGGCTGGTCTTCAGCGGGTGGGCATAGACTACGTGTACTTTCATTCCGCGCCCTCTCTGGCGGTTTCTCCGAACAGGTACGTGCGCCCTGCCACCGGCACCCAGTCCGGGTCCTCCCACGCGATCATCTTGCCGGGGTTCAGCAGCCCACGGGGGTCGGTTTCCCGCTTGAACTCCAGCTGATCCAAGTCGGGGGCCTTCATGCCGCCCTCCTCCAGCGTGACGCGGTGCGGGTTGAAGACGGTGAAGCCGTCGGACTCCAGCAGCGTCACCAGTTCTTCCAGCCGCGCCTCGTCGGTATATTTCACCAGCGGCATCGCGACGGCGCGGACCTTGCCCATGATCCGGGTCAGTTCGAAATGCAGCCGCATCTCGTCGCCGAACCGGGCCTTCAGCCGGGCCGCCTCGGCAGCAGGATCGTCGCCGAACATCATCTGCAGGTAGGTCGTATCGGGATCGACCTTCATTGCCCGCAGCGTGGTGTGGTTCCACCCGATCTCGTACAGCGGCGGCACCCGCTGTTCGCTTTGCCCGTCGCGGAACCGGATCACGGCGCCTTGGGCCGTGGCGAAGGTTTCCAGCGCGGGCAGCGTCTCGCGCGAGACATAGAGACCCACCAGCCCCTCGCCCTCGGTCAGGAAGGCGCGGTGACGCAGGAAGTAGCGTTCGGCAATGCCCGGCTCGAAGACCGAGATCATGCGGCACAGGATGTCGTCCTGCCCGCCCACCGCCAGCCCGAACCGCAAAGCGGCGGACAGGTCCGGCAGGCCGACCAGCACGCCGATCCAGTCGGACGCAGGGTCGATCGGCAGTTCCAGCCGGGTGATCACGCCGTTCACGCCATAGGCATGGGCGGCCTTGTGGACGTCGTGCCCGTCCAGCTCGATCACGCGCGGCTCGGCCTCCATCGTCAGAAGGCGCAGTTTCAGGATGTTGGCAGGGTTCCGAAGGCCGCCCCACCGGATCGCGCCCACGCCGCTGGACCCGCCCGCGATGAAACCGCCGATGGTGGCGGTCGCTGTGGTCGAGGGGAACAGGCGCAACTCCTGCCCCTTGGCGCGGCAGGCGGTTTCGAGGTCGGCCATCACGGCGCCGGGTTCGGTCACCAGACGGCCTTCGTGGATCTCGTGGCGGGTCAGTTCCGCAGTCGACAGGACGCAACCGCCCTTCAGCGGCATCGACTGGCCGTAGTTGCCGGTGCCGCCGCCCCGCACGGTGACCGGGACCGAGTGGGCATAGCAGGTGGCGAGCACGGTGCGCACCTCGTCCTCGGTCCGGGGAGAGACGATGAAGTCGCCCGTCACCTCGGCAAGCTGGCGCTTCAGGATCGGGCTGTACCAGTAGAAGTCGCGGCTTTTGCGTTGCACCGGACCGGCGGCGTCTTCCGGCGGGATGCCCGCCGCCCGCAGTGCGGTCTTGCAGCTTTCAATGTCCGGACGAGTCATGCCATGTCTCCTTGCGTCACGGCGATGCTGCCGAAATCCTCTTTCAACGGCGCCCCGTCGCGCAAGACCAACCGTCCCGCGACCGGCGCGGTCAGCAGGCCCGGCCAGTCGGCCGCCTTCACAAGCACCCCATCGGCCACCTCCCCCGGCGCTATGCGCCCGCCGTCCAGCCCCATCGCCCGCGCCGGAACGCCCGCGATGGCGTCGATCCAGCCGTCCGGGTCCTGATCCAGATGCGCGACCGTCATCGCCTCGCCGAAAAGGTGCAGCAGATCGTAGTCGCCCAACGGGTAATAGGCGTCGGCCACGTTGTCCGCACCGAACAGCACCGGGATGCCATGCGCGCGCATCTCGTGGACGATGGTGATGCCGCGCCGGACCGGCGTGCCGTCCGGGCTGCGGTCCTGAAGGTAAAGGTTGGTGCGCGGCAACGAGGCGACGGCGATCCCGGCCTCTGCGATCTGGTTCAGCGCGCGGGCGCGCTCGGGCTCGGGTTGCAGCGACAGGGCGCAGCCATGCCCTGCAAGCACGCGCCCCTTGTAGCCGGTGGCAAGCACTGCCTCTGCCAGCACCGGCAGCGAGGCGGGTCCGGGGTGCAGCCCTTCGTCGATGTGGAAATCCACGTCGAGGTCATGCGCCTCTGCGCCTTTCAGGAAATCCTCGAACAGCGCCCTGTCCGCCTGCCCCGGCGCGACGAAGGCGCCCAGTACTCCGCCCGCTGCCGCGACCTGACGGCAGCGGTCCGTGAAATCCGCGTCCTGCGCCCGGCTGAGCGCGCCAAGGGCGCAAAGCTGCACGGTCACGTCGCCCTCGGCCCGCACCGCACGCGCGGCCTGCCAGCCCGGCATCTGGTCGGGCGGGCGTGGGCAGTCGACATGGGTCCGCAAGTGGCGCGTTCCGGCGGCCGCGGCCTCGGCCACAGCGCGGCGCATGCGCTGAAGATGGTCGGCGCGGGTCCAGCTGCCCGACACCTCGGAATGCAGCCGGATCGCGCCCATCAGCGTGCCATCGGCCATTCCGGTCTCGGACACGGTATAGGTCTTGTCGAGATGCACATGGGCGTCCGCCAGCCCCGGAAGCAGCGTCCAGCCCGCAGCCTGAACCCGGCGCGCACCGGCAAGATCGGCGGGCCTGCGAAAGCGACCACCGGCGATGCCGATATCCGTGGTGCGCATGCCGGACGCGGCCCTGCCGGACGCGGCGCGCCCGTCCAGCCCCGACAGCAGCGTTCCGGGCACCGTGACACCCGACAGCACGACGGGCGCGCCCGAAACGAGGGCATGCGCCACGGTCGCCCGTGTGCCGTCATCGTCTGTGCTGATCCGCATCGTGCCCCGCTGCATGTGTTCGATAATGGAACATTCGTTCGTTAGTAGGTATTCTCCGTTAGGATTGCCAACTGTCAAGAGCCGCCCCCGGCGCTTGACAACTTCCCGAACGGGATGCCTTTGTTTCAGCCCAATGCGGGAAGCACCCTGTCGCTTACCTGCCCGAACTTTTGCTGGGATGGCGTGTTGTTGAGCAGTTTCGAAACGACCACGGGTGCGGATGGCGACTCTGGCAAGGTGGACGAGACCGAGATCTCGCTGACCTTCCGCAAGGGGTTGCAGGTGATGATGGCCTTCGACGGCGACGACCGGCAACTGACGCTGGCCGAGATCGCGCGGAAGACCGGCCTGAACCGGTCCGTCGCGCGGCGGTTGGTGCGGACGCTGTTGCAGATGGGCATCCTGCGCGAGACGGGCCAGCGGTTCGAGATGACCGTGGGCGTGTTGCGTCTGGCGCGCGGCTTCACCGACGGGCACCGGATCGCGCAGATCATCCAGCCGATCCTGCGCCGCACGTCCGAGACGATTTCCGAGAATGTTTCCTTTGCCTTGCGCGACGGTATTGATGCGACCTACGTGGCGCATGCGCAGGTGAAGGGTTCGTTCACCCTGAACCGCGTGGCGATCGGAACCCATGTGCCGCTGGCCAGCACCGCCGCCGGCCACGCGATCCTGGCGCATGTGGGCGCCGGCGACTGGCCCGAAGGCGTCGAGCGCGGCCCCGAGCTAGAGGATGCCATCGCGCGGGTGCATCAGCGCGGCTTCGCCTATCTGGCGGACGGGCTGATCGACGGCGTAAGTTCCGTGGCCTTTCCGGTGTTCCGCGCGAATGGCGTGATCGAGGGCGCGGTGTCGATCCTATTTCCCACCGACCGTTTCGATCCCGCCGAAATGCCCGGCTCCCTGATCGCGGAACTGCGCCAGTGCGCGGTCGATATCGGCACCAGCCTGTGACCAGGACTTTCCGGGGCGACGCCCTTGCGGACGGCATCCTTGACGGCCTGCGCGCCGATCCCGCTGCCGCGCGGGCCAGCCTTCTGGTGCTTCGCGATGCCTCGGCTCCGCCCGCTGCCGCCTATGCCGCGCGGATCGAAAGCCTCGCGCCCCGCTCCGGGTTTCCGGTCACGGTGCGCGACTATCCTGCCAGCCTGACCGAGCTTCGCGCCCTGCTGGACACGACACAGGGCGCCGTGCTGCCGATCCACCCGCTGCCGGGCTGGATCGACCCGCCGACACTGACCGAGATGCTTGGCCCGGACCGTGACCCCGAGGGGCTGCACCCGCTGCACGCAGGGGCGCTGGCGCTGGGACGTCCGGGCGTCGTGCCGCCGACCGCCGACGCCGCGTTTCGCGTGGCCGAAGACATCGCGGGGCCGCTGTCGGGCAGGACCGCCGCCGTGGTCGGCGCCTCGCCCGTGGTGGGACGTCCGCTGGCGCTGTTGCTGATCGCCGCCGGGGCGACGGTGCGCGTGGCGCAGGCCAGCACCCGAGACCTTGCCGCCGAGACACGAGATGCCGAAATCGTCTTCTCCGCCGTGGGCCGTCCCTGCCTGTTGGGGCGGGACCACCTTGGCAAGGGTGCTATCGGCATCGACATCGGGATCACCCGGCAAGGCGACCGGCTTGTGGGCGATCTGGACGCCGACAGCCTGAACGGACATGCATCGTGGCTGACCCATGTGCCCGATGGCGTCGGCCCGGTGACGGTGGCCTGCCTGATGCGCAACGCCGCCCGGCTGGGCGGCGCTGAGGTCTGACTTTCAATCGGTTACAGCGCGAGGCTGAGACGCCGGATCAGGGATCAAGTCCGCTGTCCGCCGCTTCCTCGGCCTTGCCCTTGCGACCGCGCGGCCAGAAGGCCGAGGCCAGCAGCAACGCCGACACCGCAAGGAACGCCGCGCTGATCGGGCGCTCGAGGAACACCAGCGGATCGCCCCGCGCCAGCAGCATCGCGCGGCGGAAATGTTCCTCCAGCAGCGGGCCAAGGATGAAGCCCAGAAGCACCGGCGTCGCCGGAAAGCCAAAGCGCCGCATCCCATAGCCCACCACCCCGAAGGCCAGCACCACGAAGATGTCGAAGGTCGAGTTGTCGGCGGAATAGACCCCAAGGCAGATGAACACGAAGATGCAGGGGTACAGCACGTGATACGGGATGCTCAGCAGCTTCACCCACAGCCCGATCAGCGGGATGTTCAGCACCAGAAGGATCAGGTTGCCGACCCAGAAGCTCATGATCAGGCCCCAGAACATCGTCGGCTGATCGTTGATCAGGTTCGGCCCCGGCGAGATCCCGTGCAGCATCATCGCGCCCATCAGCACCGCCACCACCGCGTCGCCCGGAATGCCAAGGCTCAGCGTCGGGATGAAGGCGGCCTGCACGCTGGCGTTGTTGGCGGCCTCTGGCGCGGACAGCCCTTCCAAAGCGCCGTTGCCGAACTTCTCGGGATTGCGCGAGATCCGCTTTTCGGCGGCGTAGGACATCAGCGAGGCGATCCCCGGCCCCGTCCCCGGCAGCGCGCCGACGAAGGACCCGATGGCCGAGCCGCGCAGCGTCGGCGGCCAGATCTCGCGCCATTGCTGGCGGTCGGGCAGCATGTCCTTGAACCGGACCCGGCCCAGCTGGTGCAGCGTGCCCGGCGGCTGGCCGATGTTGGCGATGATCTCGGCCACGCCGAACAGGCCCATCGCCACCGCCACAAGGCTGAACCCGTCGGTCAGCGGCAGCAGACCGAAGTCATAGCGGAACTGGCCGGTGTTCACATCCGTCCCCACCAGCCCCAGCGCGATGCCGAAGGCCACCATCGCCAGCGCCTTGAACGGCGAGCCGACGGTCAGGGTCGAGGCCGCGACAAGGCCCAGCAGCATGACCGCGAAATACTCGGCGGATCCGAAATTCAGCGCCACCCGCGCCACCAGCGGCGCGAAGAACATCAACAGCACGATGGCGATGGACGAGCCGATGAAGCTGTTGATCGCCGTGACGAACAGCGCCAGCGGCGCCTTGCCCTGCTTAGCCAGCGGGTGCCCGTCCAGACAGGTGATCGCCGCCGTCGCCGTGCCCGGCAGGTTCAGCAGGATCGACGCGGTCGAGCCGCCGTATTGCGCGCCGTAGAAGATGCCGGCCAGCATGATCAGCGCGTCGGTGGGGTCGATGTAATAGGTCAGCGGCAGCGCCAGCGAGATCGCGGCCAGCGCGCCCACGCCCGGCAACACGCCGACGATGGTGCCGACCGTCACGCCTATGAAGCAGAACAGCAGCGCAGACGGGCCAAGCGCCGTTTGCAGGCCAAGGCCCAGACCCTGAAGAATTTCCATCACAGTCCCACGATAGGTTCGATCGGCAGGCCCAGACCCCAGATGAACACAAGGGTTCCGAACACCGCCATGAAGGCCGCGATCCCAAGGTCGGTCAGCCAGTTGCGGCCCCGCTCGCCCCGCGCCACGATCAGCACCAGAAGGATCGACGACGGGACATAGCCCACCCGGTCCAGCAGCAGCGCGAAGACAAGGATGCCAGCCACGGTGGCGACCATCGGACGCCAGACGGGGACGGCCTCGGGCGTCGGGGCGACGCCTGCGCGGACGTCCTCGACGGCCACAAGGATGCCGAGCCCGATCATGATCAGACCGATGCCCAGCGGAACGAAGCCGGGGCCCGGCCGAAAGGCGGACCCCAGCGGGTACGTCAGTGCGATGGCGGCGACGAACGCTCCGAACGCCGCCACCACCCCACCGGCCATCAGGCTGCGAAGCATGGTGCCTGTTTCGCGCGCCATTGGCGGTCTCCGGCGATTACTGCTTGAGACCGGCAGCGTCGACGACGCGGCCCCACTTTTCAACCTCGGAGGCGATGAAGGCCTTCGAGTCCGCCGGGGCCATGCCTTCGACAAGGAAGCCACGCTCGGCGAAGACCGCTTTCAGCTCGTCGGTGGCAAGCGCGGTCGAGACGGCGCCGTACAGCGTGTCCAGCACCTCGGGCGGGGTGCCGGCCGGGGCGAACAGACCCTGCCACGAGAAGGCGGCGTAGTTCTCAAGCCCGGCTTCGGCCATCGTGGGCACGCCTTCCAGCAGGAAGTGTTCCTGCGTGCCGGTCACCGCCAACGGGCGCAGGGTGCCCGCCTTCACGTGCTCGGATGTCACGAGGATGTCGCCGAACATCGAGTCGATCTGGCCGCCCAGCAGATCCTTCAGCGCGTCCGCACTGCCCGAATACGGGACGTGCAGCAGCGTGGTGCCGGATTCGAGACCGAAGAGCTCCGCCGCCATGTGCATCGAGGTGCCGACGCCGGGGGTTCCGTGAGTGAAGGTCTCGGGGTTTTCCGCCGCGAAATCGATCACGTCCTGGACGCTTTCGAAGTCGCTGTCCGACTGGACAACCAGAACGAGCGGCGATGAGATAACGATGCTGACCGGGTCGAAATCCTCGGTCGGGCTGTAGGGCAGATCGTCCCGCAGCACGGCGCTGATCGCGTTCGAGCCGGTGACGCCCATCAGCAGGGTGTAGCCGTCGGGATCGGCCTGCGTGACATAATGCGCGCCGACGGTGCCGCCCGCGCCGCCGCGGTTCTCGACGACGACGGGCTGGCCCAGCGTCTCGGCCATGGACTCGCCGATCTTGCGCGCCAGCAGGTCGGTCGAGCCGCCCGGCGGGAACGGCACCACGATGGTGATCGGGCTTTCGGGGAAGCTTTGCGCCATCGCCATCGGCGCCGTGAGTGTCATCGCCGCGAGGGCGAAGCCTTTGATGATATTCTTCATTTTGTCTTCTCTCCTGTTGGTCTTGTTGTCATGCCGCGCGTTTGAAGCGAGAGGCGCGGAACGGGTGCAGGTCGACTTCGGGCGACCGGCCCGCCACGAGATGTGCGATCTCTCGGCCGGTGGTCGCGCCGCCGCACATGCCGACATGGCCGTGGCCGAAGCCCAGCCAGGCGTTCTCGAACCGCGGCGCGCGGTCGATCACGGGCATCGAGTCCGGCATACAAGGCCGGTGCCCCATCCAGGGCGTGTAGGTGTCTGCCTTGAGACTGGGGAAGACCTTGCGGCCGACGCCCAGCAGCGCCTCGGCGCGGGCATAGTTCGGCGCGGCCTTCAGCCCGGCGAATTCCACCGTGCCGGCAAGGCGCAGGCCCATCGACATCGGGTTGACCATGATGTTCTGTTCCACCGCCATCACGTTGCGGTTCAACTTAATGCCGGGGTCCGCGATGGTCACGTGATAGCCGCGCTGGCTTTCCAGCGGCACCTTCGCGCCAAGCTGCTTCGCCAGTTCGCCGGACCACGCGCCCGCCGCGACGACGACGCCGTCCACGGCGACCGTCTCGCCGCTATCCAGCGTCACGCCGTCGATCAGCCCGTCGGCGCTGCGGAAGCCGGTGACGCGGTTCCTGAGATGCGCGGCCCCATCGGTGATCGCCTGATCGTAGATCGCCTTCACCAGCGCTTCGGGGTCGGGGGTAGAGCCGTTCTCGGGCGCGAACTGACCGAACCCGAAGCTGCCGCGCAGGTCGGGCTCCAACTCGAAAAGCGCCTCGCCCTCAACGGGTTGCATCTCGACGCCAAGGTCGCGCCGCAACTGGGTTCCGAAGTTCCAGCGCTTTGCGGATTCGCGCGAGGAATAGACGTAAAGGCAGCCGTTCCGCCGCACCAGCGAGGACGCGCCCGCGCGTTGCAGCAGCGGCATGTAGCAGTCGAACACCGGGTTCAGCAGGCCGCGCATCGCGGTGGCGATCCGGGTGACCTCGGCCTCGGACATATGCCCCAGAAACCGCATCAGCCACGGCAGCACCGTCGGCAGGTAATGGGTGCGGATCACCAGCGGGCCATCGGGGTCCAGAAGCCACTTGGGCACCCGCTTCCACATGCCGGGCATCCCGACCGGCAGCACCGCGCTGGGAGACAGCGAGCCGGCGTTGCCGAAAGAGGTCTGCGTCCCCGCTTCGGCCGGGTCGAAGAACGTCACCGTGTGCCCGTCGCGTTGCAGCCACCCGGCGGTGGCGACCCCGACGATCCCGGTCCCGACGATTCCTATATGCATGAGGCCCCTTTTCTTTCGCTTGACTATCGGGGACCGCCAGCCACAAGACAAACGAATAGATTTTCTTGATCCATCAGGTTCTCTTATGACGGTCACGCTCAAGCAGATCCGCGCCTTTCAGGCCGCAGCGGACACCGGAAGCTTCACCACCGCGGCCGAGCGGTTGAACCTGACCCAGTCGGCGGTCAGCATGCTGATCCGGCAAATGGAAGACGCCCTTGGGCTGCCGCTGTTCGTCCGCACCGGGCGCGGCGTGGCGCTGACCGAGTTCGGGGCCGAGGCGCGTCCGGGCCTGACCCGCGCGCTGACCGAACTGGCCGAGGTGGCCGACGCCGCGCGCGGGCTGAACGACCTCAGGCGCGGCAAGCTGCGTTGCGCCCTGCCCCAGATCCTTGCCGCCGCCTGGCTGCCACAGGCGCTGCGGACGTTCCGGGGCAGCTATCCGGACGTGCGGGTCGAGATCGTGGATACCGTGACCGACCGCGTCGCTCCCTCTGTCGGCCAGAACGACGCCGAGCTTGGTATCGGGCCGGAACGCACCGTGCCGCCAGAGATACTGGCGACGCCCATTTGGCAGGTGCCGATCCACATTGCGCTCCCCGCCGGGTCCGAGTTGGCGCAGGCCAAGGACTTCCGGTCGCGGGATGTCGCACGGATGACGTGGATTCACTACTCGGACGAATTCGGCGGCCTGATGCAGCGGACGATCCTGCAAGAGCCCGATCGCGATCACGGCCGCGATATCCGGGTCCGCAGCCTGATCACCGCGCTGTCGATCCTGCGGGACGGCCACTATGCCACGGCAGCCCCGGCCTATGCCGTCGCCTTCGCGCCGTTGTTCGGCGTGGCGTTCCGGGAGTTGGCGGATTACCCGGCGCCGCGCCGGTTCATGCTTTACGAACGGAAAGACCACGCGCTGTCGCCAGCGGCTCAGGCCTTTCGCGACTTCGCCATCGCCAACCCGCCCGAAGGCGCGCAAACCATCGAGTGATCAGCGGTCCAGCGCGATCCGCTCGGCCAGTGCGGAGCGCTTCGGGTCGGACAGGCTGACCGCAAGTGTTTCATCGGCCCCGCCGTCCCCGCCGGGGCGCGCACCGAAAAGGCCCGGACGCGGCAACAGGTCTTCGCGGATGATCCCGTCCGGCGCATCGACGCCCCAAAGGCGGGTGTCCGCCCCGGCCCGAGCGCCATCGCGGCACAGAACGACGGGGCTTTGATCGTTCCCCATCGCGATCCGGCCGAACCCCTTGGTTTCAAGTGCCGCTTCCCCGTCGATCGCGGGTATCAGGCCAATGCCCCGCACGAAGACCGGCTCGGCCAGCCGCCAGTCGGGGCTGAACGCCCTGTCCGCACCGGTACGCGGCCCGAACCACGACCACCGCGCCGCGCCGCGCAGTTGCACGCCGCCATAGCCGGTTATGGCGACCACGGACATGCTGCGAATGGTGCCAGCCGCCTCAGGACGCAGGCGCAACGGCACCGGCGCGTCGGGGGCGATGTCGGGCAGGTCCATCATCGGCGCATGGGCCAGCGAGATCCACGCCGCCGCGAAGCCGTTCCGCGCCAGCATCTGCCGCACGCTTTCGCGGAACGGGAAATAGCCGTCCATCGTGTCCTCGAACAGGTCGCCGGATACCGGAACCACTTTCTGAGCTTCGTTTTTCATGCGTCAGAAAAGGTTGAAGTATTCGGCCTGCTCCCACTCGGAAACAGTCATCAGATAGCGGTCCCACTCGGCCCGTTTCAGATGCGAGAGATAGGTGACGAACCCGTCCCCAAGCGTCTGCCGGAACAGCGGGCTGGCCTCAAAGGTCTCGATGGCGGCGATCAGGCTGGGCGGCAGCTTGTCCGCCCCTTCATAGGGCTTGTCGGTCGCCGGCGGCGCCTTGGCCCCGCGCGTCAGACCGTCGAGCCCCGACAGGATCTGCGCCGCCAAAGCGTAATACGGGTTGGCGGTGGTGTCGGGCGCGCGGTTCTCGATCCGGCTGGCGTTGTCGCCCGCGAACAACAGCGCGCGGATCATGGCGCCCCGGTTGTCGGTGCCCCACTGGATGCGGTTCGGGGCAAGCTGGAACGGGGCATAGCGCTTGTACCCGTTCACCGTCGGCGTCGTCATCAGGCAGGCGGCGGCGGCGTGGTCCAGGAGGCCCGCGATCCACGCGCTGGCCTCGGGCGTCGGAACACCATCGGCGTCGGGGACGAATACATTGGCCCCCTCAAGCGTTTGCAGCGACTGGTGGATGTGCCATCCGTTCGCCGAAGCGTTCGGCAGCTTGGGCTTCGCCATGAAACTGCCGTGCAGCCCACGGCGCTGGCAGACCTCTTTGACCAGCGTGCGGAACAGCACCATCCGGTCGGCCTGACCCATCGGGTCCGAAGCGTCGAAAGTGAACTCGAACTGACTGGGCCCCATCTCGATCTCCATCGAGCGGGGGGCCAGACCCATCACCTCGGCGGCGCGGCGCAACTCGTCCAGAAGATCCTCGGCCTCGCCATAGCGGGTCTCGGTCAGGTACTGGTAGCCCTGCGTCGTGTTGCGGGTCGTGACGGGCGCGCCGGGCATGGTGGCCTGAGTGTGGTCCAGGCCGTTGCCGGTCAATTCGTAGACCTGGAACTCGACCTCCAGCCCCATGGTCGCGGCGAAACCGGCCTCGGCCAGCTTCTCGGTCGCCGTCCGCAGCACGGTGCGCGAGGCGAAATGGACGGCCGCGCCGGTGCGCTGGACCACGTCACACAGGATGATCGCCGAGTGCGGCGACCAGCTGAGCAGGTGAAAGGCGTCCGGGTCCGGCACCAGCAGCACGTCGCTAGCGCCCTGAAAGCCCAGCCCGTCGACCTCTGCCGCGCCCGACCAGACGTCGAAGACGGTGCGGTGCGAGGTGTCCTTCAACAACAGCGTCGACGGCACCCCGATGCCCGACGCGAAAGCCGAGGTCAGCGTCCGCGCGGCGACGGTCTTGCCGCGCAGGATGCCATGCTGATCGGGGAACAGCAGGCGGATCGTCTCGATCCCCTCGGCCTCGACCCGCTTCACGATCTCGGCGGCGCGGGCGACAGCGTCGTCCGACAACAGCCCTGCCCCGGCCAGCTTGCCCTGACCGATGAGGTCCCTGATGTTCGCGCTCATGCCGGGATCAGACCGTCGCGTCCCACGGGCAGGCCGCGCGCCGTTCCATGTCTGCGGCATGGCTTGCGGTTTCCCATTCGCTGGTGGTCGCGATGGCGTCGTTCGACAGCGGCCCCTTGATCGACGCGGCCGCGTCGTCACGCATCGGAAGCGCGCCGTCGCCGCCCTCTTCGCCAAGCGCGGCGATCATCTTCCGCAGCATCCGGCGATAGCGGATGATCGCCACGTCGCTGCGGCCAAGGTGTTCCTGCGTCCGGTCCTGGATCGCGCCCATGCCCTCGACCGCCCACTGGTCGTGAACGTTGATGTCCAGCCCCATGCCCGTATAGGTCAGGTTCGCCTGTTCTTCCGGGTTGTAGTGATAGTCGTTCGACATGTTCTTCAGCGGCGCATAGTCGGGCAGCCGGTGTTCCTTCAGCCGCTGCTCGCGCATCAGGTCCTTGTTAACCGGGTTCTGGAAGCTGGTGAACATCGAGTACCAATAGCAGGTCTCATCGTCGATCGGGACGTGCCACTGGGTGATCGTCATCTCGCGCGACATCGGGATGCAGATGGCTTCGGGGAAGATCTGGTTGGTGACGCGCACGTGGGTCAGTTCGTTTTCCATGTGGCGCAGGGCGATGATCTTCAGGCCATAGTCGGTCTCTTCGACCCGGATCTCGGGGCGCGGGTATTCGCGCAGGACCTGCGTCATCGGCATGTTGGTATGCGCCGCGCGGTCGCGGAACTGCTTGCCATAACTGTCGTCGGGATCCTCGTCTTCCAGGAAGCGGTGCAGGAACGAGGCATGCGCCGGGTCGATGCCGATCTCCAGCGCCTGAAGCCAGTTGCATTCCCACAGGCCCTTGAAGGCGAAGACGTGGCTGTCGGGCGCGCGGAAGCAGTCGAAGTCCGGGAAGGCGGGCGGTGTGCCCGGCCCCATGTAGGCGAAGACGATGCCATTGCGTTCCACCGCCGGATAGGACGGCCCGCCCTCGGTCAGGACGATGTCCTCTGCGTCGGGGCTGAAGCTTGGCGCCTCGTCGGCAGAGGCGTCGCGGGTGGCCAGCACCAGTTCGCCATCGGCGCCCTTCACCAGCGCAAGGCGTTCGCCCATCAGGTTCACCGCAAGCGGCAGGCCCCGCTTGAGCTCGTCGGTAAGCGCCGCGGGCTGCCAATAGCGCCGCAGCACGGCCCCCGCATCGCTGCCCGGGCCAACGCGCGTGATCTGGTCGTTCAGTTCCTGGCTGATCATGTGACTGGTCCTTTGTCTGGGCTGCGGGTCAGGCGGTGCCGATGCGCGCAAGGATGCGCCCGTCGGTTTCGATTACGGGTACCATAGGCACCTTGATCGCCTTGTACATCTGAGAACCTTCCGGTTCGGCGGGTTGTTCCACGCACTGTCCGGTCCGGTCGAAGTGCCAGCCGTGGAACGGGCAGCGCAGGCCGTTGTCTTCAAGCCGGCCATAGCACAGGTCCGCCCCGCGATGCGGGCAGTTGCGGCCGATCAGGCCCAGCACGCCCTCGTCGTCGCGAAACAGCACCAGCCGGGTACCGTTGATCGTCACCGGAATGACCGGGCGTGGAATGTCGAGGTCGGTGCTGCTGGCGATCTGAACCCAGGCGTCCGGGTTGCCGTCATAGTCGGAAACGGCGGGCTGTGCAGTCTCGGTCATTCGGGTTGATTTCCTGTCGGTCGTGCGTTATTTGAACATATTGTCGTTTAATGAACGATATCGTGCCAGCACCGGAGTTGTCAACGTGAGCACCCGTGAAAACGCCTCGACCTTCGCCAAGGGACTAAAGGTTCTCGAGTGCTTCGAGACCGGCCAGCGCGGCATGACGATGGCCGATGTCGCGCGGCTGTGCGACTTCGACCGGGCCACCGCGCGGCGGCTGTGCCTGACGCTGATCGACTGCGGGTATCTGGTGCAGAACGGCCGGGCGCTGGAGCTGACGGCGAAGGCGCTGGCGATCGGCGCGGGCTATCTGACCAGCCACGACTACGGCCGCGCGGTGCAGCCGATCCTCGACCGCTTCGCCGAGGAACTGGACGGCGAGATCGCGCTTGCGGTGCTGGACGGACCGCGCGCGATCTACGTGGCGCGCTCGGCCACATCTTCGGCGCGGGTGTCCTTCGGCTTTTCGGCGGGCAGCACCCTGCCCCTTCTGCCCACCGCCATCGGGCGGATGCTGCTGGCCCAGCTTGCGCCCGACGCGCTGGATGCCCGGCTTGCCGGGATGGACATGCAGCGTTTCACCGAACGGACCGAGACCGACCCGGACGAAATCCGCGCCCGTATCCGCGAAGCGGCAGCCGCCGGTCACTGTCATGTCGAGAACGAGTTCGAGATGGGCGCCGGAGCGCTTGCGGTGCCGGTGGGCCAGATCGGCGGCGTGCCCTCGGCGCTGGGAACCACCGCCACGGTCAACGCGATGGAAGACCCGGCCACCCGGAACCGCGTGCTGGACATCCTGCGCCGCGCGGCACTGGGTCTCGGCTATCAGCGCGGCATGGGCCACGGCGGTTAGAGGCTGGCGGTGCAACGAAAAAGGCAGGGAGCCTTGCGGTCCCCTGCCCTTGCTGTTTCCGGCCGCCCCCGAGGGGTCGGCCATGCGCCCCTGCGTCAGATCGAGAAGACGTCGAACGAGGACATATCGGCCAGAAGGTCGATCTGGTCGCTGTTGAGCGCCTCGTCGTAGATCTCGACATCCGCGATCTGGCCGTCGAACGGGTTGGTGAAGCCCGGCGCGCCGGTGGCCGAGCCCCAGCCAAGACCGCCGACCTGCAGGTATTCCTGATTGGCGGTCCAGTCCATGTCGAAGCCCGAGTTCGATCCGATCACCGCACCGTCGACGTAGGCGACCACGCCGCCCGCGCCGAAGGTCACCGCGACCTCGTATTCCTGCCCGGCGACGATGTCGTCGAAGGACATGATGAACTCGCTGCCGCCATCCTGCACCCGCAGCTTCAGGTCTCCGTTCTGCAGGTACGAGGCAAAGTGGTTGCCGCCGCCCGCGTAGCCCGAGGCGTCTTTCACCACCAGACCCGCCGTCGCGCCGGGATTGTCGGCGATGAACGAGAAGGCGATGGTGCCTTCCGGGATCAGGAAGGACGACTGGTGGGCGTACTGGTCCACGTCGCCGTTCGTGCCGTTGTAGTTCGACACCCCTCCTTGCGCGAAGATCGGATCCGGAAGCACCGGGGCGTCCGTGACGTTGACCGACACCGTCGCCGTATCCGAGCCTCCGTTACCGTCGTCGACGGTGTAGATGAACTCGTCGACCCCGGTGAACCCGGCGTCCGGCGTGTAGGTGACCGTGTCGTCCGCGTTGAGGACGACGCTGCCGTTGGTGGCGGTGCCGACCGAGGACACGGTCAGCGTGTCGCCGTCGGGATCGTCGTCGTTGTCCAGGACATCGATGACGACCGCCTGATCCGTCTGTGTGGCCGCGTCGTCATCCGTCGCGATCGGATCGTCGGGCGACGGGGTCACGGTGACCGTGACGACCGACTCGTCGGATCCGCCGAAGCTGTCCTCGATCCGCAGCGTGAAGCTGTCGGTTCCGAAGAAGTCGGCATTGGGCGTGTAGAACACCTCGCCACCGGCCCCGATTGTCGCGACGCCGTTGGACGGGCCGCTGACGACCGCGTCGACGAAGATCGCGTCACCTTCCGGATCGCTGTCGTTGTCCAGCGGGAACAGGCTGCCCGAGCCGTCCTCGGCGACCGTCAGCGTGTCGTCCACCGCGATCGGGTCGGCATTGACCGGCCCATCGGTGAACAGCTGCTCGATCTGGTCCTCGGTCAGCTCGACATCGAAGATCCGCTTGTCCGAGATCGTACCCTCGAACGGAGCGTCGAACCCGGCCTGACCGCTTGCGCTGCCCCAGCCACGGCCGCCCCACTGGATCCACTCGACGTTTTGCGTCCAGTCCATCACCATCGGGGTGAAGGCGACCTCGGTTCCGTTCAGGAACACGCTGCCACCGCCCGGCCCGAAGGTCACGGCGACGTCGTACTCCTGCCCGGCAGAGATGCCGGGGATCGTCAGGACGCTTTCGCTGGACCCGTTCTGGAAGCGCGCGACAAGGTTCGAGCCGTTCAGGAACAGCGCGAAGTGGTTGCCGCCGCCGGCGTAGCCCGAGGCGTCCTTCACGAACAGACCCTGAGCGCCGTTGGTGTCCGCCGCCTCGAAGCTGAAGGCGATGGTGCCCTGTTCGATCTCGTAGATCGCGTTGTGCGGCAGTTGCTGCACGCCGCTGTTGGCGCCGTTGAAGGACATATCCCCCAGCGCCTCGTAGATCGGCGCGGGGAAGGACTGGATGTTGACCGTAACCGTAGCGGTGTCGGTGAACTCGCCGTCCGAGATGGTGTACTCGAACGTATCCTGTCCCGTTGCGCCGGGGTTCGGCGTGTAGGTAAGGGTGCCATTGGCGTTGACCACGACCTGCCCCAGCGCGGGGTCGGTCAGGTCGACGAGGTTCAGCAGATCGCCGTCGATGTCGGTGTCGTTGCCGAAGATGTCGATCAGCACCGGCTGGCCCGAGGTGGTCGACACGCCGTCGTCGTTGGCGACGGGCGGGTCGTTCTCGGGCGTCACGTCAACCGTGACGGTCGAGGTGTCGAAGCCACCTTGCCCGTCGGTCACCGTCACCTCGAAGCTGTCGCTTCCGGTGAAGTTGGCGTTCGGCGTGTAGGTCACCGTACCGTCGCCGTTCACCACCGCGACACCGTTGCTGGCGCCAGAGGCGATGCCGAAGGCGATCACCGTATCACCGTTGGCGTCGGTGTCGTTGTCGCCCGGCTGGAAGGTGACCGAGCCATCTTCCGCGACCGTGATGCTGTCGTCCACGGCCACCGGCTCGGCATTCGGTTCGGCGGTCACGATGACCTCGACCGTTCCTTGCGCGGATTCGCCGGCACCGTCCTCTGTGATGTAGGTGAAGGTGTCGGTCCCGATGAAGCCCGCGTCCGGTGTGTAGACGACCTTGCCGTCCACGATCGCGGTAGTCCCGCTGGTGCCGTCCTCGACCGACAGGATGGTCAGCGTGTCGCCATCCGGATCGGTGTCGTTGGCCAGCACGTCGATCTCGACCGGCGTATCGACGATGGCGTTCGTCGTGTCGTCGTTCGCGGTCGGCGCGTCGTTGACCGGGTTGACGGTGACGCTGACCGTCGAGGTGTCGACCCCGCCCAGCCCGTCGATGATGCTTACCGTGAAGCTGTCCGAGCCGTTGAAGTCCGGATCCGGCGTGTAGGTCACCGTTCCGTCCGCCTCGACCACAGCCGTACCGTTCGTCGGCTGGCTCTGGATACCCGCAACCGTGACGGTGTCGCCATCGGCATCGGTGTCGTTCGCCAGCACGTCGATGTTGACCGACTGATCCTCGTCGGTGGTCACCGCATCGTCATTGGCGACCGGATCGGTGTTGCTGGCCGAGGACGACCCGGCAAGCGCGGCGATCTTGGCAGAGTCGAGGACCCCGGCGTAGATCTGCTTGTCGGCGATGACGCCCTCGAACGGAGCGTCGAACCCGGGCTGGCCGCTTGCGCTGCCCCAGCCACGGCCACCCCACTGGATGTATTCGACGTTCTGCGTCCAATCCATCACCAGCGGGCTGTTGCCCACAAGGTTGCCGTCGACCCAAAGCTGCGAGCCATCCGGCCCGAAGGTCACCGCGATCTCGTACTCTTGCCCGGCCTGAATGCCCGGGAAGTTCATGATCGCCGAGGTCGAGCCATCCTGGAAGCGCGCCACCAGCGTATTGCCGTCGAGGTAGAGGGCAAAGTGATTGCCGCCGCCAACGAAGTAGCTTGCGTCCTTCACGAACAGACCCTGCGCCCCGTTGGTGTCGGCCGCGATGAACGAGAAGGCGATGGTGCCCGCCGGGATCTCGTAGATGTCGCTGTGCGGGATCTCCAGCACGCCGCCCGAGGTTCCGTTGAACTCCATCACGCCCGGTGCGTCGTAAACCAGTTCGGTTTCCAGCCGGACCATCAGCGGCGGCGAGGCCACGCTGATGTCGCCCGCGCCGTTGACCGACACGGCGATGATCGAGTTGACGCCGCCATCCGGCGTGCCGTTGCCCGTGAGTGTTTTCAACAGCGACAGCGGCACCTCGGCCTGACCCGAGCCGTCAAGCGTGACGGTGGTCAGGACCTTGCCGCTCATCGCCTCGTTCGAGTGATAGGGCAGTTCCGCCTGCGTCACATCGAACGGCGCGTCGCCGCTGGCGATGTAAAGCCGCGTGTCGGCCTGCAGCAGTTCGACCGTGCCGTTCGGCTCGCCCGTCACCAGAACGGTGAAGTCGGACGAGGTCAGTTCGACCTGATCGCCGTACAGCGTCGGCACCGCGTCGCCGGCCGAACCGACGATGCTGAGCGTCGGCGGAGTGACGGCGTCCTCGGTGGTGACCCGCGCCGCCGATCCGCCCAGCGAACCGGGGCCGCCGGTGATCACGCTTTCGTCGAACAGGCTGGCCAGCGAGACCTCGGTGCTGAGACCGTCGGTGAAGGTCACGGTGACCGTCGAGCCGATCAGTTCATACCCCGAGACAGAGCCCGCGTTGCCGGCACCCTCGACGCCCTGAATGTTGTTCGGGTCGATGTCGGTGGTGAAGGTGAACTGCTCGCCCGGATCGAAATCGGTGAACTCGATCGTCAGCGTGTCGAAGCCGCCGTTATGCGGGTCCGAGAAGGGATCGGACGACGGATCGCCCGGCACCACCAGCCCGGTGACGCCGCCGCCGGAGTTCGGCGTGAACGGCGAGGCCGTGGCATCGCCGCCCGCCCCGGTGGGATCGAAGACGATCTCGGGGAGGATGGCGCCCTGAAGGTTGAAGGTGACCGAGGCGATCTGGACGCCCGGTGCGCTTTCGTTGGTCAGGATGAAGCTGCTGCCCGCGAAGGTCGACGAGTCGAGACCGGTGCCCGGCGTGACCTGCACCAGCAGCGACCCGCCCTCGACCTGATCGGTCGGCACAACGTCGACGATGAAGCTGCCAAGCGTCTGGCCCGGCGTCACGTTGCCCAGCAGGTCCGCGACCTCTCCGTCGTTTAGGGTGACCACGTAAGAGCCGTTGTCGTCCGGATCCCACGCCCCGCCCGGAGGCGTGATCTCGTAGGTCGCGGTACGCGGCGTACCGTCGGCGTTGACGTCCACACCCACCAGCGCGGCCGTGGCAACGAAGCTGATCGCACCCCGCGTGACGGTGACGTCGAAGTCGTCGAGGGTCGACACATCGATGCCGTTCTCGTCGTCGAACGTCACCTCGAACTGATAGGAGCTGTCCGGCGTCGTGACGTCCGGCGCGGTGAGGTTCGGCAGCGGCGGGGTCGTGTCCGGCTCGCCCGCCACGACCAGTTCGATCGCCTTGACGGCCGGGTTTTCAACGCCGTGCAGGAAGGACACGTCGACCGTGCCGTCGCTGACGAAGGTGTAGGTCACCACCGAGCCGACGTTGAAGTCGCCACCAAGGGCGTAGGGGTCGATACCGGCCAATTCCGGCGGGACCACACCGTCGACGCTTACGTCGAACACGCGGTCACCCGTCAGATCGCCGCTGCCGTCGGTATCAGAGAGCCCGGTATAAAGCTCGGCAACGTAGATACGTAGCTCGACCAGCGTTCCGGCAGGAACGTCGAATGCATAAGCCATCGCGCCGTTGGGATCGGCAGCGTCGGGAAGGTCGTAGCGCTCCACCTGCATGACCGCGGCGGTGATGCCGTACTCGGACAGGCCCGAGATATCGACGGTGTTGCCCGGCTCGTACACGTTGTTCGAGCCCTGATTGACGAGGTACGGCGAGTTGTTGGCGGCCGTGTCGGCGGACCAAGCTGGACCGCCATCCGACAAGGCCTGTTCCACCCCACCGGTATTGACCCGGTACAGCACGTCGCCGGGCTGGGGCGGCACGTCCTCGTTCACGGTCAGAGGCACGACTTGGGTGCTGGAAGAAACGCCGTCGGTCGCGGTGACTTCGATCGAGTAGGTGCCGTCATCCGGCTCGCCCGTGGTCCACGAGAAGCTGCCGGTGCCGTCGCCGTTGTCGGTGAAGGTGTAGAGACCCGGATCGACGGTCGAGCCGTCCGAGTCGTCGGTCACCTCGACAGACAGGGTGATCGCGTCGTCGTTGGCGTCGGTCGCGGAGATGCTAAACGCCGCATCCTCGCCCTCGGTGATCACGATCGGCGCGATGGCGTCGATGACCGGGGCCGCGTTCTCGGCATAGGTCAGGTAGACCGGCGCCGTGACCGGGCCAAGCGGCAGGTCGTCGTTCGCGGTGTCGATGACCGCCGCCACGAAGCCCAGCGGAAGCTGCGCCTCGTTCCACGGCAGGTCGTAGCCCGGCACCTCGGTGAAGTTGAACAGGCCGCTGATGTCCTGAACCGTCCCGTCCAGCAGGATGTCGACGGTCTGGAACTCGGTCGCGTTGTTCGCCGGGAAGTCCGACGAGGCAAGCGCGGCAAGCTGCGCGTCCAGCTGGTCTGCATAGGCGCCGTCCGGGAAATTGTTCTCGAACGGCTGGATGATGCCCTTGGTCAGAACGATCCGGGCGGTCTGGCCCGCCTCGCCCTGCACGGTGACGGACGGACCACCATCGGCGTAGGTGCCGACCCCGCCGGCATCCAGTCCGTTGACCTGCAACGTGACGCCCAGTTCCGGGCTGTCCTGCGAGGCAAGGCCCTTGCTGCCGCCCTGATTGCTGGCGCCCATCAACTGGCCGGTGGCGGTGGTGCCATCTTCAAAGGTGATGGTGAAGGTCGAACCGATCAACTCGGCCCCCGAGATGCCGCCGATGTCCCATGCGGGCGACGCACCCGAGTCCAGCGTGCCCTTGTCGGCGCCGGCAATCGAGTTCGGGTCCATGTCGACCGAGAAACCGACCGTGTCGCCCGGTTCGAAGCCGCCGTTGGTGCCGGTATCGAAGGTCAGACGCAGGCCCTCGAAACCGTCGATGCCCCCTGCCCCGATATAGGACGCGGAAGACGGCGCGTTGACGCCCGTGCCGCTGTCCGTGTTGATCTCAAGCTCTTTGCCGATGGTGTCGCCGGCAATTCCGTAAGGATCGAAGACACTGTCGGTATACAGCGCGTTGGTGACGTCGATATCTACCTGGACGATCTTCTTGGTGCCGGTATTGGCCAGCACGAAGGAGTCGCCGCCGTAGTTCGAGATCTGGACGTCGTCGCTATCCACCGTCACGGCCAGCGTGGCCGCGCCTCCGGTCGGCTGCGGTGCTTCGCGGACCACGATGGCCGACAGCTTGGCGTTGTCGACGCTGGCCTCCAGCGTGATGTCCAGCTTGTCCAGTTCGTCGAACTGGTCCGGCGAGAATTCGTCCGGAAGCTGGATCACCACCGGCTGATTGATGTCGCCCCCGGTCTCGGCAAGGATATCCAGGTTCTCGATGACAAGCTGGCCCTCGATGTAGACGTTGAACACCCGACCGTTGAGGGTATCCGGCTCGAGGTAGATTTCGGCGAAGTACAGTTCGACCGTGTAGCTGCCGGGATCGACCGGGATCGAGAAGGACAGCGGTTCGCCGCCTCCGCCCCCGCCCCAGCGTTCGGTTTCGAACACGGTGCCGTCGAATACCGGCTGATCCGGGCTGCCGCCCGTGCCGTCGGTGAACTGGTTGCCGTTGTCGAAGTAGTTGTCGCCCTCGAAGTCGATGCCGCCCTGCGACAGCGCCGGACCGCCGACGTTCACCGCCACCACGATGGGCGCGATGTCGTCTTCGGTCACCGTGGCCGAGGCGGTGGTGCCGTCGATGACGGCCGGGCCGCTGTTCACGCCGGTCAGGGTGACGGTCACGGCGTCATCGCCGTTGTCGATTGCGTCGTTCGGCACATTCACGGTGATCTCGCCGCCGCCGATGGCGATAGACTGCGTCAGACCGGTCGTGACGGCGCCGTTGATGTCGACCGAGTACTCCAGTTCGACATAGGTCGACGGGTCGGTGTCGAAGGTGACCGGGAAGACCAGCGTGGTGAAGCCGGTGTCGCCCGCTTCTTCTACGGTGGCCGAGACCGGATCGCCGATGCTGACCAGCGAGATCGGCGTGCCGCCGACGGCGACAATCTCGATGCCCTTGATCGCCGGGTTCTCGACGCCGTGCACGAACTCAAGATTGATGGTGCCGTCGCTGACCACCGTATGGGTCACGATGGCGGCCTTGTTGAAGGTGCCGGCCAGCGCGTACTGGTCGATGTCCTGGAACGCGGCCGGAACGGTGCCGTCGACGCTGACGCTGAACACGCGGTCGCCCGTCGCATCACCGCTGCCATCCTCGTCGAAGATCTCTTGGTAGTTCTCGGCAAGCAGCAGACGGATTTCGACCTGTGTGCCGACGGGAACGTCGAAGGCGTAGGCCATTTCGCCCGCGGGATCCCCCGCGGCGTCCCAGCGCTCGATGCCATAGACCGCTTCCGGCGCGCCGTAGTCGGACACCTCGCTCAGGTCGATGGGTCCCGTCGCGACGCCGGTGTCCGGGTAGTCGTTGTTGGAGCCCGGATTGACGAGGAACGGCGAGTTCTCAGAGTCGGTGTCGGCGCTCCAGTTCGGGCCGCCGTCCGTGGCCGCCACTTCCGGGCCGCCCGCGTTGACGCGGTACAGGATGATACCGTCGACCGGGCCGTCATCGTTCAGGATGGTGATCGGCGTCACCGGCGTACCGATATAGGCATCCGCACCGCTGACCGAGACCAGCGCGACCTCGATATTCTCGTTGAATTCGGCGTCGGTGTCGCCGATCACCTCGATCTCGAAGGTGAAGTCGGCGGAGTTGCCCGCGATAGAGCCCGCAAGCGTGTAGACCCCGGTGCCGGCGTTGAAGGTCGCACCCGGAACGGTGAAGTCCACCTCGGGCGTCGCGCCATTGTTGGCGCCGCGGATCTCGAGATCGAAGAACACCGTCTCTCCGGACGGCACGACCTCGGACGACTGAACGGTCACGAAGACCTCGGTGACGCCGGCATCGCCCTCGGCGACGGCCTCGGGAACCACCGAGATGGCGGGCCCGCCCGGCGTGGTGTCAAGCGAGACGATCTCGACCGCGTTGATCAGCGGGTTCTCGACCACGTGGCCGAAGTCGATGTCGATGGTGCCATCGTCAACATAGCCGATCCACTCGAACATGCCGCCGACCTTGTGGCCGAACTCGGCGACCAGATCGATGTCGTCAAGGAACAGCCCGTCCTCGATGGACACGTCGAACACGCGGCTGCCGATGGCGCTGGTTCCGTCATAGCCGTTCGCCATGAACAGACGCACGGCATAGTATCCATCCGCCAGCGCCCCGTTGCCGAACTCAAGCCCGAACGGACTGCCCGCGTCGTTGCCGTAATACTCGTTGGTGTAAAGGCCCAGCGGCGTCGATGCCGAGGGAGCGGACGCGTCAAGCCCGTTGTCCGACCCGTTCTGGGTGCTGGGCGCAGAAGAGCCGGTGATGACCGCGCCGGTCTGAACCCAGTCCGGGCCGCCGTCGATGGCGGCGACGTTGGTGTCGCCCGCGTTCCAGCGGTACAGGATCTCGCCTTCGGTGTAGCTGAGCGGCGTGCCGGTGATCTCGACGAAATCCCAGTCCGCGCCGAAGCTGTCGTCACCGTCCTCGGTGGTGGCCAGAAGGCCGACGAACGCGCCGGTGGTCTGCGCGCCGTTCTGGTAGGTCCCCCGGACCGCGCTGATCACGTCGGACGGCACCGCGATGGCGGCGGTCTCGACCCAGTCGGTGTACGAGCCGTCAGTAACATACCGCGCCCGCGCAACCGCGGTGGCCGCGCCCGGTGTCAGGTCAAGGTCGATGGCCACTTGCATGTTCGGATCGCTTAGGCCGACGATCGGCGCTTCGATTCCGGGAATTTCGACGAAAACGCTGGAGTTTACGTCGTTCTCTTCAACCAGAAGCTCGACACCGAACGTCGGCGTTCCACCGACGTCGCGCACGACCACGGCGGCCTGCACGAAGGTCGTCTGGTTGCCGGGGCCGACGACAAGGCCGTACTTCTCGCCACCGTCCCAGGTCTTGGTTTCGTTCAGCGAGTAGGCGAAGATGTTCTTGCCTTCCGACACGATGCTGATCGCGCCGACGTCGTTCTGAACGGCGAAGCCGATGCCCAGAACGTCACCCTGATCGTTGTCGATGCCTTCGGCCGAACCGCTATTGGCCACGTCGATGCTGACCACGGTGGATGCGCCGCCAAGGTTCCAGACCCCGGCGTCGTACAGCGCGAACTCGCCCGGAGGCGCGACCTGCACATCGGTCTCGTTGCGCCACACGGCGTTGATGCCGATATCGCCCGCGATGCTGTTGCCGTCCGGGATCGCGCCCGGCGGAGTCGTCTCGGGATCGTTCAGCTCGAAATGCCACAGCGCGGTGCCATCCGCGCCCACGCGCACGCCAAGGCCGTTGTCGGGGTCGCCCACGTGGCTGTCGAGCGTGTTGTTCACCCCGTCAAGGTCAAGGTCGGTGCTGGGATCGGCGGGCGTGCCACCGGGCTGGAACACGGTGATGTTGTTCGCGCCATAGGTGGCGGCGAAGATCAGGCCGGCGAAGTCGTCGATGCCGTCGCCGTCGTTGTCGATCAGCACGTCGGACGAAAAACCGTCATCGCCAAGCGCCGTCACGCCCAGCGGCTGCGAACCGAAGCCGCCGATGGTGCCAAGGCTTTCGACCGCGTCGGTGCGCCCGTCGCCGTTGGTGTCGATGGGTTTTTCGAAATACAGGTTTCCATCGAAGGACGCGGCAATAATCGCGCCATCCAGCGCGCCGCCGAAGAAGGTCGCGGTGTATTCGGCCAGACCGTTGGTCGATGCGTTCACCGTCTTCAGCGAGCCGTCGTTGTTGTCGTTGAGCAGCTGGCTTTCCGGCGAATAGGCCGTGTTGTCCATGACGCTGGTGCCGTCATAGTAGGACGTCGGATCCGAGAGTGAGCTGCCGGGGTGCTCCCACAGGTAGCCGTTGACCACGTCGAAGAAATCGGCGGGCAGACCGGTCGCCCCGGTCACGTCCACCCAGTTCCCGTCACCCTGCTCTTCGTAGATGATCAGCAGGCTGGTGAGATAGGCGCGCGCCTCGGCCTCGTTCGCGAACAGCTCGACACCGTTGGCGATGACCGGATCGTCGCTGGTCGCGCCGGTGTAGGTGCCATCGGGATTGAACGCGGCCTGGATCGCCTCGTGCGCGGCGCGGATCGGGTTGGCGTCGCCACCATAGGGCCCGAAGGCGTCGGTCGTCTCACCAAGGTAATGCAGTTGGTCGCCGAAGCCGTCAGAGCCGCTTTCGTTGAACTGGTTTGTCGCGAATTCAGAGGTCCAGTCGTCCACGACCTGCCCGTCTTCCTGCGACAGCGGCTGGCCGCCCCAGCCGCCGTTCGGGCCGTTGTCCCAGGTGAAGACCTCGTTGTCCTCGGTCACCAGCACGTCGTACTGGTTGCGGAATCCGGGCGAGTGAACCGCCAGCGGATTGTCGACGAAGGTCAGTTCGCCTCCGACGCTGACAAGCACCTTCTCGGTGATCTTCGCCATGTTCAGACCGTTGTGCCCGCCGGCGAAATCCGGATTGCCCTCTTGCCCGGCAGGACCTTCGTCGATGGTGTAATTGTCGGGAATCTCGGCGGGATCGAGGCCAAGATCGTTCACCAGGTCCACGTTATCCCGCGTCGGGTCGTCCAGCGTGGGCAGGTCCATCACGTACAGGTCGCCGTTGGCATCGGTGCGGATGTCAAAGCTTTCCAGCTCTGTCAGGTTGACCTTGAGGATGGTGCCTGACAGCGCATAGTCGACGGTTCCGGCAAAGTTGTTGCCCGGAGCGCCCTTGTTGGTGTTGCCGCCCTGCGCGATCCACAGGATCTCGTCCCCGGTGACCGGGTCGATCGAGATGTCGAGACCGTTTGTCGAGTGGTTTTCCTCGGACCGCGGCAGACCGCGAAGGATCGCCACGTTGGACAGGATATTGCCGTCGGGATCGACAACGATCTTGTGGATCTGGCCCGAGTTGGTGTCGAGACCCGAGTCATTGCCCACCGCGATGCGCCAGTCCGAGGACGAGACGTACAGCACGTCGTTGCCGTCGTCGTCCTTGGTTACGACGATGCCGGTCACCTGCCGCTGCTGCGTGGTATTGAGGCTTCCGTCGTCGTTGTAGTTCTGGATCGTCTGCGGAATGACGTTCATCTGGGTAGTGCCCGTCACCACGAACTCGTCTGTGCCGTCCCCGTTGTTGTCATCCTGCCGTTCGATTTCGTAGCGGTAGACGTTCCCGTCCTGCTGCGTGACGTAGACAATCGGAGCGCCGGTTTTGCTGGTGTCCAGCGCGGTCGGATTGTTCGAGGACTCACCTTGAAGACCGGTCGAGCCGAAGGTGATCGAAGGATTGGTAAAAGCCATTTTCTACTCCAGGCAAGCAGACGAAATACTTCGCCGAAGAGACATTCCTCGGCGTTACATCAAATCGTGAGACGCTAGACGCGGCACGAATTCGTGCGCGGATCAGCTGTCCGGTATGTGGATGATTTTCATGTCTCTACCCCCCAAGAAGAGCCATTGACCAAGATGCAAGAGCGGCCCCCACCGCCTTTCAGACCAAAATCGTTACTCTGTTGTTTCCAAATTGGAACCAATGAAATCAATGTCATCGAGCTCTCTAGACACTCGAGACTATCGCAATTTAGTTAAATTCTAGGCGTCGTTTCTTCCGTCTGTCAACGAAATCGCTAATGCCATTAATTTCGCATACTTAGACCGGAAATTTGCCACATTTCCATCGCGTTCCGCTGGCTGCATCCTGCAGATGGCATGCATATTCCATCGGCACAGACCGCAACGGGAATCAGCAGATCGCCTATCGGGTGTTCGGACGCAGCCGCCCAATCTCTACCGCTGATAGATTAAGGCCACTCAATAACAACCCAGCGCGCGGTGGCCGACAAATCCGCGGACGCGTCCGGTCGTGCCTCAGGTCATTGAAATCGAAATGGGAACCGACCGGAGTCAGACGTCGCGGCGAAGGCAGCCGTAGGTCGCATAGCCCCGTCGCAGGCTGGACACCCGCGCGGTTCGCCCGGCTCCGGCCAGCCCGTGCAGCGCATCGGGCAGCGTATCGCGCGGCGCGACGTGGAACCGTGCCAGCCATGCCCGCAGCATGCGCTTAAACCACATCGGCAGCCCGGCCTGATCGCCGAAATCGACAATGTGCAGCCGACCTCCGGGCGCGAGATGGCACAGCGCCTCTGCCAGCGCAGCCTCCCAGTCGGGGATCATCGACAAGCTGTAGGAGAACACGATGTGGTCGAACCCGCTTTGTCCGAACATCGCAACCGGGTCGAAGGAACACGCGTCGCCCTGCCCCAGCCGCGCCGTGGCGCCAAGCTTCCGGCGGGCCGAGATCAGCATCTGCTCCGAGATGTCGAAACCATACAGTTCGGCCCCCGGATAGCGCCGCCCGATCGCGGCAAGGTTCCGGCCAGTGCCACAGGCGACTTCCAGCACCCGCTCGCCCGCCCGAACCTCCATCGCTGCGATCAGGTGATCGCGGCCCAGCAGGTAGTGCTTGCGGGTGATGTCGTAGAACAGGCGCTGGTAGCGATAGACGTCGTCCATCAACTGCCCGTGGGATGCGGCGTCGGTCATCGGTTCAGCCTCGCAGGCGGTACAGGTGGACGCCGCCGTAGATCGCCGAGCGGTCGGTGGCGAAAGCGCGCGACGAGGCTGCGGCGTCGTACTGCCAGCGGCTCAGGATCGCGGGCGGCACGCGGCCGGGCAGGATGTCGTCGGTGCCGCCGGTGCGGAACAGCACGCGCGCGCCGGGCATGGCGGTGCGGGTGATCTGGTCCCACAGCGCGGTCAGCTGGGCATCGGTCATCCAGTCCTGCGCATCCAGTAGGATGTAGACCGATTTCGATTGCGCCGGCGCTTCCGCGAGCACGTCGGTAATCGACCGGTTCAGCACCTCGACCCGGTTCGCGCCTTCCCGCACGGCGTGGAAATGGCGCGGCTCCAGATAGGGCGGCACCGGGCCGGTGCCGTCGGGCCGGTAGGCGCGGGTCGCGGCCTGCCACGCGAAGTAGTTCTCCGAGATCGGAAAGTCGCAGAACAGCTTCCGCGCCCGCTCGGTCAGCACGGGGAGGATGTCGCCGCCCGCGTCGGCGGCCAGCTTGTCGTACTGCGCGGGCGGAATGCCCAGCCCGAACAGCGAGGCGCGGCGGCGGGCCATGGCGCGGACGAACCGCGACCGGAACAGCGGCGCGATCTGGGCATCGAAGAAGGCGCGCTGTTCGCCCAGTGTCCGGGCGGCCAGCAGCTTGCCGAAATCGGCCCCGCCGATGCGGGTGACCACATGCACAGCGCCAAGGAAGCTTCCCAGCACCCCGAAGCGATAGAAACCGCGGGCGAACATCGACTTGCGCGACCGGAAGCGGACGCTTTCGTTCCAGAAGGCCCGCGCCTCGATGTCCATGCGCGGCAGCACGTAGCGGTCCAGCAGGTCCACATTGCCGGGCCGGTCGGCCTGGCCGAACAGGCTGTAGAACGCGGCGTGATCCGGCAGCGTCTGCGCCGCGCGCAGTTTCAGCCGGTTCAGTTCGACATGCCACGGAGACAGATCGACCGCGGTGATGCTTTGCAGTCCCGCCGTGAGGTAGGACATCACGTTGCACCCGCCCGAGGCGATGCAGACCACATGATCGGCCTCGCTCAGCCCCAGCGCCTGCATGTCGCAGACCGGGTCCTCCCAGATCTGCGGGTAGACAAGGCCGCGGAACAGCCGGGCGAAGGCCCGCTCGGACAGGGTGCCGATCGAGAACGAGCGGTTCTGATAGACGGCCTCGCCGATGATGTTGCCGGTCGTGTCGCTCATTATGCGTCCTGTTCGTGGTTGTGACGGGCCGCCGCACGGCTGCGCTTGCGCGCGCGCCGTTTCAGCATGCGGTCACGGCTGATCCGGGCTTCCCAGTCGATCAGACGCATCTCGCCCGCGTGGTTCTCGATGATGGCGGTGCAGCTTTCGACCCAGTCGCCGGTGTTCAGATAGTGGATGTCGCCGATGGTGCGGATGCAGGCGTGGTGGATGTGCCCGCAGATCACGCCGTCATGGCCCTTCTGGCGCGCGTCTTCCGCCAGCGCCTCTTCGAACTTGCAAATGAAGTTGACCGCCTGCTTGACCTGCTGCTTGCTCCATTTCGACAGCGACCAGTAGCGCGGCGACCAAAGCCGGCGGATCGCGTTGATCTTGGGGTTCAGCCAGATCAGCGTGGCGTAGGCGCTGTCGCCCAGATAGGCGAGCCAGCGGGCGTTCATCACTACCGCGTCGAACTGATCGCCGTGGGTGACGAAATAGCGTTTGCCGGTGGCGGTGACGTGGGTGTCGTGGGCCCTGACCTCGATGCCGCCGAAATGGATGCCGAAGTAATTGCGCAGCGCCTCGTCGTGGTTGCCCGGGATCAGCACCACGCGGGTGCCGCGATGGGCTTTTTGCAAGATCGCCTGCACCACCTCGTTGTGGGTTTCGGGCCAGTGCCAGCCCCGCCTCAGCCGCCAGCCGTCGACGATGTCACCGACGAGATAGATCGTCTCGGCGTCATGCGTCTTCAGGAACTCGACCAGAAGCTGCGCCCGGCACCCGCGGGTGCCCAGATGAAAATCCGACAGGAAGATTGCACGATCCGTCACCGCTCCGCCCATTCGTTTTTCTCGTTGGCGGGGGTGGTAGACCGGCAAGACTTCACCGACGTGACGGTTTTGTACCAATCACGTGACGATGCGAGTTGGGGTGGGAGGTGGCGGATGTAGTGAGGCGTGGGTGGGTGGTGGCGAGATGTGGTGTTGGGGTTGGGGGACTGTTGGCTATGGTGGTTGGTGGCGTGAGTGTATCAGTCTGGTGGCTTGGCGGTTTGGGGGAGCAGTCGGAGCGGAGGGCGCTTTCGGCCCAGACCAGACCTTGGATGAGAAACGGACCGTTGTGCCGCCACCAAGAGATAGCGGACATAGAGTTTCTGTAAGCAGCACGCTCTCGGTGGATCCGGCATCAACCGAGAAAACGCTCATTCGACAACAGTGCTGGAAGTCGGCCTATAGGGTCGCGACAAATTATTCTAACTGCTGTAGTGTGATTTGAAAGACAAAAAATGTAAGTGATGGAGGTTCACTTGTCAGGCACCTCATTTTTCGTGGATGGAACTCCACAGAAGCGTATTTTCAGGTCCATTATTGCGGACTACAGCCTTCAAACCTCGATATGTGAGCTGGTTGACAATGCCATTGACCACTGGACGGCTTTGGGGCGCGCAGATGGTCTACACATTCAGTTGTTCCTCAATGTCGACCGCCGACTTATTACGGTGAAAGACAATGCGGGTGGCGTTCCTGCCGAACACATTCAGTTGCTGATTGCGCCTGGCGCCTCAAGAGACGAAGGTGGTTACCATTTCATCGGTAACTTTGGCGTTGGTGGCAAAAGAGCCGGAATTGCATTGGGGCAAAGGGTAGAAGTTACAACGCGTCACCATGATCAGGCGACTTTTCGCTTCGTGCTTTCGGACGACTGGCTGGCCAGGGAAACATGGGAGGTCGAGGTTGAACCGGCTTCGGAGATAGACCATGGAACAACGAACGTAGCCATTTCCAGTCTGAGGCAGGGGTTCTCATACAAAGACGTTGATTTTCTGAAACTCCGGCTTGCCGAGATCTACGCCAAGTTCATCAAATTGGGATGCAACATTTCTGTGAATGGTGACCCAGTTGGCAGAACCGAGTTCGACTTTTGGTCATTCCCGCCTGAATATATGCCGAAGACCTCGCGGTTCAGCATTCGCCCGGCTGACGATGAGACTGTCGAGGTGACTATCACAGCAGGCCTCATTCGCGATCGCAATCCGGTAGAGGAAAACTACGGCGTATACATCTACTGCAATGACCGTTTGGTAGTGGCGCACGAGAAGTCATACGAAGTAGGGTTCTTCAAAGGCGAAGCTGGCGTGCCGCACCCGGACGCGTCCTTGGCACGGGTCATTGTTGAGTTGTCCGGCCCGCCAGAGTTGATGCCATGGACTTCCAGCAAAAGTGGGATCAACTGGAGCCACCCAACGTTCCTTGAAATTCGGCAAAGGGTAGTCGCGCTCACGAGTCATTTCACCAAAGTGTCGCGTCGTCTGAAGAACGATCGCGACGCGGAAGTGTTTGCGCATCAATCAGGGGAAGTCGAAGAAATCGACCTGGCTGGCGATGGAACTGCAAAGCGGGTCGTGGACTTGCCGCTGCCGAGGGGAAAAAAGAAAGCATATCCAGACCTAATCCTTGAGAATAACTCTAAGGTGACTGAGGAAAAACCTTGGACTTTGGGATTAGTTGAGGCGATGGGCGTTGCCGACACAGTTTCCAGAAAGCGATTGCAGACGAAGAACCGAATCTCTTTGGTCATACTTGATAGCAACCTAGAGATTGCACTTAAGGAATTCATTGTGCATCGCGCGGACATTTTCAGGCCTGACAGGTACAATGACGCAAAACTCCTGGAGCTTTTCAAACGAAGGCACGAAGTGATTGATGCTGTGAAACCTCACCTTTCGATTTCCGATTCTGTTTGGGATAAGGTTCGCCACTACTACGATCGCCGGAACAAATTGGTGCACGAGCGCGCAACCCTTCAAATTACTGATGCCGAACTTAACGATTTTCGCAGGGTGGTTGAAAGAATTCTGGGAGAGCTATTTGATTTGATTTTATAGCTACGAAACTCGGTTCAGCGCGGGCGGAGCCGAGGAGTCACATCCGGCTCACCGGACAATGCAAATTCAGCTTTCGGCGCATCCCGGAACGTTGTGCAAACCGCAGCGAATGTCCGGTTTCCGCCCTTTTACACAAACCGCCTCGTCTACGCCGCAAACCAAGACCGTTCACCACGCGCGACAACTTCCCCACACACCAAAAAAGGCCGCGCCGAACTCCGGCGCGGCCCTTCCGCGTAACAACCCTCTGAAGTCAGCCCGTCAGAAATGCACCGAACGCGCGGTGCCCGGGGCTGCGGTGGGCGGGGCGAACTTGGTCAGGTCGATGCCCTCGACGGCGGTCTTGTACTCGTCGGCGCTCGGCGTGCGGCCGAGGATCGCGGACAGCACCACGACGGGGGTCGAGGCCAGCAGGGACTCGCCCTTCTTCTCGGCGCTGTCTTCCACCACGCGGCCCTGGAACAGGCGGGTCGAGGTCGCCAGCACGGTGTCGCCCTTCGCGGCCTTCTCCTGGTTGCCCATGCACAGGTTGCAGCCCGGGCGTTCGAGATAGAGGATGTTCTCGTACTCGGTCCGCGCCTGCGCCTTCGGGAACAGGTCGTCGAACTCGAAGCCCGAGTACTTCTGCAGGATCTCCCAGTCGCCTTCCTCTTTCAGCTCGTCGATGATGTTGTAGGTCGGCGCGGCCACCACAAGCGGCGCCTTGAACTCGACCTTGCCGCTGGCTTTCTCAAGGTTCTTGAGCATCTGCGCGACGATCTTCATGTCGCCCTTGTGCACCATGCACGAGCCGACGAAGCCCAGGTCCACCTTCTTCTCGCCGCCGTAATAGGACACGGGGCGGATGGTGTCGTGGGTGTAGCGGCGCGACGGGTCGGCGTTGTTCACGTCCGGATCCGCGATCATCGGCTCGTCGATCTTGTCGAGGTCGACAACCACTTCGGCCACGTACTTGGCCGTCGCGTCGGGCGTCAGCGCGGGCTTCTCGCCGGATTTGATCTCGGCGATGCGCTTGTCGGCCTTGGCGACCAGACCGGCCAGCGTGCCGGCCGCGTTGTCCATGCCCTTGTCGATCATCACCTGGATGCGGTCCTTGGCCAGCTCCAGCGAACCGATCAGCGTCTCGTCGTTCGAGATGCAGATCGAGGCCTTGGCCTTCATCTCGGCCGTCCAATCGGTGAAGGTAAAGGCCTGGTCCGCCAGCAGCGTGCCGATGTGCACCTCGATCACGCGGCCCTGGAAGACGTTGTCTCCGTGCTGTTCCAGCATCTGCTTCTGCGTCGCGTGAACCACGTCGCGGAAGTCCATGTGCGGCGCCATCTCGCCTTTGAAGGTGACCTTGACGGATTCCGGGATCGGCATGGTCGCCTCGCCCGTGGCCAAAGCCAGCGCCACGGTGCCGGAGTCGGCGCCGAAGGCCACGCCCTTGGACATGCGGGTGTGGCTGTCGCCGCCCACGATGATGTCCCAGTCGCTGACGGTGATGTCGTTCAGCACCTTGTGGATCACGTCGGTCATCGCGTGGTAATCCCCCTTGGGGTCCCGCGCGGTGATCAGGCCGAAGGTGTTCATGAAGGACATCAGCTTGGGGATGTTGGCCTGCGCCTTCTTGTCCCAGACCGACGCGGTGTGGCAGCCCGACTGATACGCGCCGTCGACGCTGGGCGAGATGACCGTGGCGGCCATCGCTTCCAGTTCCTGCGAGGTCATCAGGCCGGTGGTGTCCTGCGAGCCGACGATGTTCACCTTCACCCGCACGTCCGAACCGGCGTGCAGCACCTTGCCCGGCGTCGCGCCACGGGCGTTGGCGTTGAAGATCTTCTCGACCGCGGTCAGGCCCTGCCCTTCGTGGCTGACTTCCTTCGACGGCGCGAAGACGGCGGGCGGGGTCACGCCCAGCGTTTCGGCGGCGAAGGTCTGCAGCATCTTGCCGAAGACCACGGCGTAGGATCCGCCGGCCTTCATGAACTCGACCTTCTGCGGGGTGAAAGCCGACGACACGTCGGCCAGTTCCTCGCCATCCTCGCTGGTCAGCTTCTTGTTCTTGGTGTCGATCTTCAGCACGGTGCCGGTCTCGACCGAGTATTTCTGGTCGAGGATCGGGTTGCCCTCGTTGTTCAGGATCGGCTTGCCGTCGGCGTCCAGCTTCTTGACCCAGTTCTTCAGGTCCAGCCCGATGCCGCCGGTCACGCCCACGGTGGTCAGGAAGATCGGCGAGATGCCGTTGGTGCCCGCGACGACCGGAGCGATGTTGACGAAAGGCACGTAGGGGCTGGCCTTCTTGCCGGTCCACAGCGCCACGTTGTTGACGCCGGACATCCGCGACGAGCCCACGCCCATCGTGCCCTTCTCGGCGATCAGCATCACGCGCTTGCCGGGGTGCTGCAGCTTCAGCGCCTCGATTTCTTTCTGCGCGGCCTCGCTGATCATGCACTTGCCGTGCAGTTCGCGGTCTGAACGCGAATGCGCCTGGTTGCCCGGCGACAGAAGGTCGGTCGAGATATCGCCCTCGGCGGCGATGTAGGTCACGACCTCGACCTCTTCCTCGACCTCGGGCAGCTTGGTGAAGAACTCGGCCTGCACGTAGCTTTCAAGGATTTCTTTCGCCACCGGGTTGCCCGCCTTGTAGGCGTCGGCCAGCCGGCCGGTGTCGGCCTCGTACAGGAACACCTGCGTCTTCAGCACCTCGGCCGCCTGCGCGGCGATGCCGGCATCGTCCCCAAGCGCGAGATCCAGCAGAACCTCGACCGAGGGGCCGCCCTTCATGTGCGACAGCAACTCGAACGCGAACGCCTGCGGGATTTCCGGGACCACGGCCTCGCCGAGGATAATCTTCTTCAGGAAGGCCGCCTTCACGCCCGCGGCGCTCGTGGTGCCGGGCAGCGTGTTGTAGATGAAGAAGTCCAGCGAGTCCTTGCGGTGCGGGTTGTCCGCATCCTCGATCTGCGTGATCAGTTCGGCGACCAGCGCGCCGTCGTCGATCGGCTTGGGATGCAGCCCCTCGCCTTTGCGCGTTTCGATTTCCTTCAGGTACTCGGCGTACAAGCTCATGGCGATCCCTACGATTCAGAGTTGGACTGGGCTGGAGCACCGGACGGCGAAGGCGTCCGGTCTACGGCGGCAAAATTCTGTATGCGGCAGTATACCAAACCCGAATCCAAGGCAAGAGACAAGGAAGGCGGTGCCCCTGCGGGATACTGCCGCAAGTGCCTGCGTGTCGAGGGAAGGCTTCCGAAAAGTCGCGCTTTCGCGCCCTGCCCCGCGCCAGCGCCGCCGCTTTGGCCGCCGGCACGGGGGTTCTGGCGCGAAACTGACCGCGGGGCGCACCGGACGCCCCGCGTGCCGCTACATGCGCCCGGTGAACAGAAGCGAGATCGCCGGGAACGCCAGCAGGATGCCCAACCGGATCACGTCGGTGATCACGAAGGGCACCACGCCGGTCATGATCTGGCCGATCGACACCCCGCGCGAGGCGCTTTTCACCATGAACAGGTTCATCCCCACCGGCGGCGTGATCAGGCCCAGTTCCACCGTCACCACCGCGATGACGCCGAACCAGATCGGGTCGAACCCGTTGGCAAGGATCACCGGGAAGAACACCGGCACCGTCAGCAGGATCATGGCGAGGCTTTCCATGAAGCAGCCCAGCACGATGTAGAACAGCAGAATGGCGAACAGCACCTGCCACGGGCCGAACCCGCTGTTGTTCAGGAAATCCACCAGCGCCATCGACAGCTGCGAGGTCGACAGGACGAAGCCGAACACCTCTGCCCCGATCAGGATCAGGAAGATCGAGCCGGTGGTGCCCACGGTCTCGATACAGGCGGCCAGCAACTCTTTGCGCGGCACCCGCCGCCACAGTGCGAAGACAAGCGCCAGCGCGGCGCCGACGCCGCCCGCCTCGGTCGGGGTGAAGAAGTTGCCGTAAAGCCCGCCCATCACCAGCCCGAACAGCACGAGCGACGGCGCGAACAGGCGCAGGATGTCCAGCCGGGAGTGGCTTTCGCCCTCCTCGGCGGCGGCGGCGGCGACCGCCGGGCTGCCCGGCGCGGGCTTCCAGATGCGGGCCATGATCAGGATCGTCACGATGTACAGGACGAAGGCCAGGATGCCCGGCAGGATGCCCGCAAGAAACATGGTGCCCACCGACTGTTCGGTGATCAGCGCGTACAGCAGCAAGGCGATGGACGGCGGGATCAGGATGCCCAGCGTGCCCCCCGCCGCCAGCGAACCGGTCGACAGGCGCGGGTCGTAGCCGTGCGCCTGCATCTCGGGATAGGCCACCCGCGTCATCGTCGAGGCGGTGGCCAGCGACGATCCCGACACGGTCGAGAAGATGGCGCTTGCCGTCACGCCCGCCGCCGCCAGCCCGCCGGACCAGCCCCGCGTCAGCAGCAGCGCGCCCTTGAACAGGTCCGCCGCGACGCCCGACCGCGAGATCAGGTTGCCCATCAGCAAGAACAGCGGCACCAGCGTGTAGGAATAGTTCGTCACCGTCTCGAAGGCGGCGGTCTTCAGCACGCTCAGCGCGGGCGCGACACCGATGATCAGCGAGAAGCCCGCAAAGCCGACGCCGATCATCGCAAGCCCGATGGGCGCGCCAAGGATGACCGCCGCGAACATGACGACGATGGACAGGTATCCAATTTCCAAAGGCGCCATCACAGAAGCTCCACGTGTTCGCCGGTGTTCGTCAGGGCCTCGCGCAGCGCGACGATGGCAAGGGCGAAGCACTCGATGGAATACAGGCCGTAGATCAGGAACATCGGAATGCGCAGGTCCTGCGTTTCCTCGCCGCGCGAGAAGGTGGCGTGCGCCTCTTCCCAGAACTGCCAGCCGACAACGACCGCCAGCGCCACGACCCCGAAGAACCAGAACCGCGCGACATAGTTGCGCGCGCGCGTGGGCAACCGTCCCACAAGGATGTCGACCGAGATCATGCCCACCTTCATCGACACCGCGATTGCGGCCAGAACGATGATGCCCAGCAGGTAGGACACCTGCTCGATGGCGCCGGGGATCATGAAGTTCACCGCGGTGCCGGTCATGTCGAACACGGTCCGCGCGACGACGTTGAAGGCGACGATGCCCAGCATGTAGAGCAGCGCGATCACCGCGAGGGCGAGGCAGAAGATCTCGACCCACCTGACGATGCGCCCGAGCGCGGAGACAAGCATGGCTATTCCCGGAAGTTGGCTATGGAAAGGACCGGGAAGGCGCACCCTCCCGGTCCGGGTTATTCAAAGCGGGATCAGTTCAGTTCCGCTTCGCATTCGCTGACGTAGCCGACGACGGCTTCGTAGGTTTCGGTGCCCGGCAGGCCCTGCTCGTTGAGGAAGCTGATGTAGCTTTCGGTCGCCGTTTCGGCGGCGGCCTCGAACTTGGCGCGCTCTTCGTCGCTCAGCTCGATCACGGTGGATTCCTCGCGCAGGCGGGCCAGGGTGGCGGCGCCGGCTTCGTCATAGCCACGGCCCGCGGTCACGGCCCAGTCCATGCCGCTGTTGGCATCGACGGCGGCCTTGGCCTCGGGCGACAGCGCTTCGTACTTCGCCTTGTTCATCGTCGAGATGAAGGCCAGCGCGTAGAAGCCGAAGATCGTGTGATACTCGGTCAGTTCATCCAGACGGAAGCTGTCGACGCTTTCCCACGGCAGCATGTAGCCGTCGATGGCCCCGCGCTGCAGCGACTCGTAGGTGTTGGGCGCGGGCATGCCGACGGGCTCTGCGCCAAGCTCGGTCAGCAGCTCGCCCACCACCTGCGTCGGGCGGCGCAGCTTCAGACCGGCAAGGTCTTCCAGCGTCTCGACCGGCTTGTCGGCGGTGTGCAGGTGCCCCGGATCGTGGGTATGGACGAACAGGATGTGGGTGTCGGCGTATTCCTCGTCCAGCGCGCCGGAGTCGTACAGCATCTGGAACGCGCAGGATCCGACTGCGCCGGTGTCGAACAGGCCCGGCAGTTCCATGATCTGGCTCAGCGGGAAGCGGCCCGCCGTATAACCCGGCACGGTCCATGCGATGTCGGCCACGCCGGTCACCGCGTTGTCATAGCCCGCAGCGGCCTTGCCCAGCGTCTGTGCCGGGAACACCTGCACGTCGACAGAGTCCCCACCGGCCTCTTCCACGGCGGCGGCCCAGTTCTCGAAGATCACTTCGTTCTGCCAGCTGGTCGCCGACATGAAGTGGGCGTAACGCAGCGTGTCCTGCGCGTGCAGCGGCGCGGTGGACGCAAGCGCGACCGTTCCGGCGAGTGAAAGTTTCTGCCACATGGGTGCGGGTGTCTCCTTGTCAGATCCGCGGCGCAGACGGGCTGGACGCGGTGCTTTGTTTTTCAGGTGTGCGATAATAGATCAAACGGTCGCTATTGCGCCCAAATGTCAACACGTCCCGCATCTTTAGGCCCGGCTTTTCTGAAAGAACCCTACGGCCCCGGCAAAACATGTGCAGAATGCAGACTGTCCAAGCGGGGGAGTGACGAAAAAAGTGGACGTTGAAATATCCAGCCGGGACATCTCGCTGACCTTCGCGAAGGGCATGACCGTTCTTCAGGCCTTCGGCGAATCCCGCGCGCGCCTCACGCTGGCCGAGATCGCGCGGCTGACCGGTATCGAACGCGCCGTAACCCGGCGACTGGTGCTGACCCTTGTGCATCTGGGCTATGTGCGGAAGATCGAGAACCGCTTTTCGCTGACGCCCCGCGTTCTAGTGCTGGGAAGCGGCTTCCTGCGCGGCAATGAATTCGGCCGCGTGATCCAGCCGCTGATCGAGATGTGCGCCCGCGAGCTTGGCTTCAGCGTGAGCCTCGCCATGCGCGACGGGCAGGAAGCGGTCTATGTCGCCCAGTCCTCGCAGCAGAACGCGCGCTATACCTTCGGGTTCACGCTGGGAAGCCGCCTGCCGATCCTGTCCACCGCCATCGGCCGGATGCTGATCGCTTGGGGCGATCCGTGCTGGGCGGATGAGATGCTTGAGACGGCGCCGCTTCAGAAGTTCACCCCCGAGACGCTGATGGACCGCGACGCCATCGCCCGCTCGGTCGCCGAGATCCGCGCGCAAAGCGTCGCCATCGTCAGAAGCGAGTTCGAGGCGGGCGCGGTCGGCATCGCCGTTCCGGTCGGTGCGCCCGGCACCGCCGAGGCCGCGCTTGGCATATCGGAACCGCTCGCCGCCCTGCCCCCGGACCGCCATCGCGCGCTGGCCGAGGTGATGCACGGTTACGCCCGCCAGATCGCCGAGGCGCTGGACTGACACCCGCGACCCGACGCCGCGCTGGCAGCGGTCCGCATTGAACGACTTAAACAGATGTTTTATACAGTCGTTTAAGATGAAACCACCGGCACCCACGTCCAAGGACCTAGTGATCGCCGCCGCCATCCGGCTTTTCGGCCGGCTTGGCTATGACGCCACATCGGTTCGCCAGATCACCGCCGAGGCCGGCGGACAGAACGCGGCGATGGTGAATTATTACTTCGGCTCGAAGGCCGGGCTGCGGCGGGCCTGCGGCGAGGCGATCCTTGCACGGGTGCAGACCGCGCTTCCGCCGGTCGTCAAGGACGTGGATGCGGCGCAGGCCGCACGGCAGCTTGAGATTTTGCTGTCCGCCCTTCTCGATTTCATGACGCAGGTGCCCGAGGCCGAGGATATGGCGGCCTTCATCCTGCGCGAACTGAACGACCCCGACGGCGTTCTCGACCTGCTGTACCAAGGCATGATCGAGGATCGCCACCGCGAGTTATGCCTGCTGTGGGGCCGTGCCACCGGCACCGATCCCGAAAGCGAACGCACCCGGATCGCCGCCTTCGCGATGCTGGGGCAGATCCTTTACTTCCGGATCGGCCGCCCCGTCGTGGTGCGCAGGCTCGGCTGGTCCGGCATCGGACCCGACGAGGCCCGCAAGATCCGCGACGTCCTTACGGCGAACCTGCGGGCCTCTCTTGCCGCGCATGAAGGAGCGGACACATGACATCTCTGATCTGTAGCCTCCCCCTGTTCTCGGCCCTGTTCACCGCCTGTATGCCCGCGCCGCCCCTGGCGACCGGCTATGTCGAGGGCGAGTTCGTGCTGGTGGCCCCGGTCGCCACCGCGCGGATCGAAGAGATCGGCCTTCGGCGCGGCGACCCTGTCTCGGCGGGCGACGTGCTGGTGCGGCTGGAACAGCAGGACGCGGCCATTGCACTGGCCGAGGCCGAGGCGGCGTTGGAGGCTGCGAAAGCGCGGCTTGCGAACCTTGGCGAAGGCAAGCGGACCGAGGAGTTAGAGGTGATCGAGGCGAACCTCGCCTCTGCCCGCGCGCAGGCCGCCGAGATCGCGAAAGAGGCGGCGCGCGTGAAAAGCCTTGTCGACCGCGGCGTATCGCCCATCGCGCAGTATGACGAGGTGCAGACGCGGCTGGACGTGGCGAACGCGCATGTGGTCGAGGTCGAGGCAAACCTCGCCGTGGCCCGCCTGCCCGCCCGCGACTACGAGATTGCCGCCGCCGAAGCAGAGGTCGCGCAGACGCGCGCAAGCGTCGAGGCCGCCCGGTGGCAGCTTGACCGCCGTACCGTCTATGCGGCGTCCGACGGCCGGATCCACGAAGTCCTGCGCCGTGTCGGAGAGATTGCCGGACCGCAGGCGCCGGTGCTGACGATGCTGCCCGAGGGGGCCGTGTTCTTGCGGCTCTACATGCCCGAGACGGCGATTTCCGGCATCGACATCGGCACCGAGCTGCGCGTGAACTGCGACGGCTGTTCCGACGACGCCCGCGCTACCGTCAGCTATATCGCGGACGAGCCCGAATTCACGCCGCCGGTGATCTATTCACTCGAGAACCGGCAAAAGCTTGTCTACATGGTCGAGGCGCAGCCCTCGGGCGACACCACGCGGCTGAAGCCGGGACAGATCGTCGACGTGGTGCTTCCGGACATTCCGGAATGAGCACGCCCGCCATCGAGGTCGAAGGTCTCGTCAAGCGGTTCGGGGGCCGGACCGTGGTCGACCACGTCTCGATGCGGGTGGAAACGGGCGAGATCGCGGGCTTCCTCGGGCCCAACGGATCGGGCAAGACCACGACGATCCGGGTGATGTGCGGGCTGCTGACGCCTGACGCGGGGCGCGGTACGGTTCTGGGGCATGACCTATCGAAGCGCGCCGAGATCAAGCGTCAGATCGGATACATGACCCAGAAGTTCTCGTTGTACGAGGACCTGACCATCGCCGAGAACCTCGCTTTCGTGGCGGGTCTCTACGGGCTGCGGCCGGTGCGCCGGTACGTGCGGGACACGCTGGCCGACCTCGGACTGACCGCACGGGCCGGGCAGCTTGCCGGGACTCTTTCGGGCGGCTGGAAGCAGCGGCTGGCGCTTGCGGCCTGCGTGATGCACCGCCCGAAGCTTCTTCTACTCGACGAGCCCACGGCAGGCGTCGACCCCAAGGCGCGGCGCGAGTTCTGGGACGAAATCCACGAACGCGCCGAAGCCGGGCTGACGGTGCTGGTGTCGACGCATTACATGGACGAGGCCGAGCGCTGCCACAGGATCAACTACATCTCTTACGGCAAGCTGATGGCCAGCGGCACGGTCGGCGAGGTGGTCGCGGGCGCGGGTCTGACCACCTATCTTGTCGAAGGCCCCGCGTCGGCGCAGGCCGCCCATGCGCTGGCGGGCCGCCCCGGCGTCGACGAAGTCACCCATTTCGGGGCGGCGCTGCACGTGGTGGGCCGCGACGCGGCAGCGCTTGGGCAGACCATCAAGGCCGCTTCCGCCGAGTTCGACATCCGCGCCGAGGTGGTCGAGACCAGCCTTGAGGACGCGTTCATCCGCTTCATGGCCGACGCGCAGGACAACATGGCATGAGCCGGTTCTTCTCTCTCGGCCGCCTCGCGGCGATGTGGCGGAAGGAACTGGTTCAGATGCGCCGCGACCGGATCACCTTCGCCATGATGCTTGGCGTGCCGCTGATGCAGCTTGTGCTGTTCGGCTTCGCGATCAACGGCGATCCAAAGGGCCTGCCCGCCGCGCTGGTGGCCCCCACGCAGGACCGCTACACCCGCGCCATCGTCACCGCGCTGGAACTGACGGGCTATTACCGCTTCGACCACGTGACCGCCTCTGCCGCCGAGGCCGAAGCGCTGATCGAGCGCGGCACGGTGTCCTTCGTCGTCACCATTCCAAGCGATTTCGGGCGGCGCGTGGACCGGGGCGACAGCCCGGTGATCCTGATCGAGGCCGACGCGACCGACCCCGCCGTTGCCTCGGGCGCGGTCTCGACCCTTGGAACGGTCGCGCAGCAGGCGCTGTTGCATGAACGCGGACTGGACGCGCTGGCCGAGGAAGAGGCGCGCGGCCAGCTCGATGTGATCGTACACCGGCGCTATAACCCCGAGGGTATCACCCAGTACAATATCGTCCCCGGCCTGTTGGGCGTCATCCTTCAGATGACGATGGTGATGATGACCTCGATGGCGCTCACCCGCGAGACCGAGCGCGGCACGATGGAAAACCTGCTGGCGATGCCCGCCACCGCGCTCGAGATCATGCTGGGCAAGGTACTGCCCTATCTCGGCGTCGGCGCGGTTCAGGTGACGGTGGTGCTGGTGGCGGCGCGGCTGCTGTTCGGCGTTCCGTTCGTGGGTGACCTGTCGCTCCTGCTGCTGGGAGTGCTGATCTTCGTGCTGGCGCTTGTGCTGTTGGGCTACACGATCTCGACCGTGGCGCGGACCCAGATGCAGGCGATGCAGCTTACGTTCTTCTACTTCCTGCCGTCGCTACTGCTGTCGGGCTTCATGTTTCCGTTCCGGGGGATGCCCGGCTGGGCGCAGGTGCTTGGGGAACTGCTGCCGCTGACCCATTTCTTGCGGATGATCCGCGCGGTGATGCTGAAGGGCGCGGGCTATGCCAACGTGCAGCCCCAGCTTGCGGCGATGATGCTGTTCGTCCTTGCCTTCGCGCTGCTCGCGCTCGCGCGGTTCCGCCGCACCCTCGACTAGTGCGCTGCCGATCCGGGCGGCCTAGGCTGCTTGCGACGGCGGTGCATCGTGGGAGGACGGTGAACTTGCCGGTCGAGACGCAGGCCCAAGCCCAGCACAAATAGGATCCGGCGCTGACCCGCCCGGACAGGGCGCGGGATGGCCGATGCGTCGATGGCTGACTGTTCGGGAGGGGAGCAATGAAGATCTCGTTTCACGGCGCGGCGCGGCAGGTTACCGGATCGTGCCACCTTGTCGAAGCGGCGGGCCGGAAGATCCTTGTCGACTGCGGCATGTTTCAAGGCTCGCGCGAATTGCACGACGAGAACGCCGCCGGCTTCGGGTTCGATCCTGCGGACATCGACATCCTGCTGCTGACCCACGCGCACCTCGACCACTGCGGGCGCATTCCGCTGCTGGTCAAGCGCGGCTTCTCCGGCGAGATCGTGTCGACCTCGGCAACTCGCGACCTTGCGAAACTGGTGATGATGGACTCTGCCTATCTTCACGAGGAAGAAGCGCGCCGCCACCACCGGCACGGCAAACGCGGCGGGCACAACGAGCCACTGTACGACACGATGGATGCGCTGGACGCGGTCGAACGCTTCGGGCGGGTGGCGGTGTACGGCAAGACACTGGACCTGTTCGACGGCGTCCGCGCGACCTTTCACGACGCCGGGCACATCCTTGGCTCTGCCTCGATCCTGCTGGACCTGACCGAGGGCGGGCGGCACCGGCGGGTGCTGTTCTCCGGCGACATCGGGCCGGACGACAGGCCGCTTCTGAACAACCCGTCACCGCCTGCGAATGCCGATATCGTGGTGATGGAAACGACCTATGGCGACCGGGACCACCGCTCGCTGGACGCCTCGGTCGCGGAATTCCACGAGGCCATCGACGAGGCCGACCGGCGCGGCGGTAACGTGATCATTCCGACCTTCGCGCTGGAGCGTGCACAGGAACTGATCTGGTTCCTGCGGCAAGGCATGGAGTCCGGCGCCTTCAGGCGGTCGCTTCAGGTGTTTCTGGACTCGCCCATGGCCATCTCGGCCACCCGCATCTTCGCGCGCCATCCCGAAGCCATGCGCCCCGAACTCAGCGAGATGATCCGCGCGGGGCGCGACCCGTTCCGGCTGCCCGGTCTGCACTTCACGCAAGAGACGCAAGAGTCGATGGCGCTGAACCGGATACGGGCGGGCGCGGTGATCATGGCAGGTTCCGGCATGTGTACCGGCGGACGTGTCCGGCACCACCTTCGCCACAACCTGCCGAAGCCGGACAGCAGCGTGATCTTCGTGGGCTTCGCGGCCGAAGGAACGCTGGCCCGGATCATCATCGACGGCGCCCGAAAGGTGAAACTGTTCGGCCGCGAGATCCCGGTGAACGCCCATATCCACACGATCAACGGCTTCTCGGCCCATGCCGGGCGGGGAGACCTGAAGAAATGGCACGCGCGGACGGGACGGCCAGAGCAGACCTTTCTGGTCCACGGCGAGCCAAAGGCGATGGACGCTTTCGCGCGGGAACTGGCCCCTGCGAAGGTCGAACGCCCGGCAATCGGCGCAAGCTACGGCATTTGACCGGCGGGGCGCGCCGTGGGTCAGACGCCCACCGCCAGTCTTGCGGCGGCCAAGGTCTGTTCAAGCGTCGTCGCGGCGTCGATCCGCGTCCAGTCAAGGGGGCCCGTCCCCCGTTCCATCTGCCGGGCCAGCACTGACACGTCGGCATCGGACCAGTCGCCCGTCCGCTGCGCGATCCGCGCCTCCAGCTCTGCCACCGGCGCGTCAAGCCACAGGCCATGCCCCGGCACGCCCAGCCCCGCCGCCAGATCCATCGCCGCCGCCCGCTGCGCCGGATCTAGGAAAGTGCCGTCGAGGATCACGCTGTGCCCCGCTTTCAGGATCGCTTCTGCCCGCGCGAAAAGGCCGTCGTAGACCGCGCCCCGCGCGCCCTGGCTGTACCCCGCTTCCGGCAGGTGCGCGCCCTGCGCCACGCCGCTTGCGATCTTCCGCGCCTCGTCAGTGGACAGAAGGACCGCCCCCGGCGCGGCGCCAAGGCCGGGCGCAAGTGCGCCGGCAAGCACGGATTTGCCGCTGCCGGAAAAACCTCCGACCGCCACCAGCCGAGGGGGCTGCGGGTCAAGCGCCGCGAGCGCCGCGTCGATATGGCTGCCGATCCCTGCGCCCGAGGCACCCGGACGGTCCGTCGCCTTGTCGGTCTGCAACAACACCATCGCCCGGATCGCGGCGCGCACCGAGATGAAAAGCGGCAGGGCGGCCAGTCCCTCATCCTCGGTCCCCTGCGCACAGGCGAGGTAGGTCGACAGCACGCGGGTCGAGGCCTGTTCAAGACGACGCTGGTCAAGATCCATGATCAGGAAGGCGAGGTCGTACAGCACGTCGCAGGTGCCCAGTTCCTCGCTGAATTCCAGCGCGTCGAACGGGACGGGTTTGCCCTCCACCACCACGAGGTTGCGCAAGTGCAGGTCGCCGTGCCCGCGGCGCACGTGCCCCGCCTCGGCGCGGCGGTCCAGCAGGTCGCCGCAGCCGTCCAGCGCAACACGGGCCGCGGCAAGGTAGTCGTCCACGCGGTCCGTTCCCACCGCCCCCGGAAACTCGGCGAAGACGCGGCCCAGTTCGTCAAGGATCTCGGCAATCAGAACGCGGCCCCTGCCCCGGCGCACCGGGGCCGAATGATGATAGCGCTGAATCATCTGCCCAACAGCGGCGGCCAGACGATTGTCGAACGCGCCCCGCGCGTCGATGGCCTCTAGCTCGTTTTCGGACGGAAAGCGGTTCATCCGCAGCACCCAGTCCACGACCGCCCCCTCGCCGCCAAGGCCCAGCCCGTCCGCGCCGCGCGTCACCGGCACCACGTCGCGATAGATCGTCGGCGCGTGGGGGGCGTTCAGCGACAGTTCGCGGTCCAGCATCTTGTGGCGCAGGTCGACAGTGGAGAGGTCCATATAGTCGTAATGCACCGCGCGCTTCAGCTTCAGCGCGGTGCCGCCGCACAGGAAGACCAGCGCGCCGTGGGTGTCGATGCGTTGGACCGGCCCTGCGTCGCCGCCGAACGCGTCCGATGAAGAAAGAAAGGCGATGACGTCGCTTTGGTCGCTCATGCTTGCCCGCAGTCAGTTGTTCCGGCCCGTCCTCCCGTCTCCATCATGCAGGGTCCGGCGGGGATTTGGAAAAGGTTAAGCTGCGATCTGGCGCCGCAGCCTTCCCTCTCGCCGGTGTGCCCGGAGCGCTCACGCAGCGGCGCTGCCCGCCAGCCGCCCGGGCCGCCGACTGGTCGTCACCCAGAACAGGCCACCGACGATGGCGAGGTTCACCAGCCCGAACAGCACAGCCACGCCGAACGTCGTCTCGTAGGCTCCGGTTGCGTCGTAGAACACACCGCCCACCAGTCCGCCGATCCCGTGGCCGAACCACGCGAAGGCCAGGATGATGCCGGTGCAGCTTGCCCGGCAATGGGCCGGAGTCTGGCTGCGGATCGTGGTCAGGACGCCGGTCATCACGCCCGCGTAGCCGAAGCCGTAGATCGGGGCGAAGGTCAGCATCTGCTCCAACGTCACCAGTTGCGTGAAGACGAAGACCAGCGCCGTCTGCCATGCCGAGGCCAGCAGGTAGGCGGGCAGCGCGCCGATCATGTCGGCCAACTGGCCAAAGGCGACGCGGCCCAGGATGGCGGCGATCATCATGACGAACAGGATGCTGCCCGCCCCGGTGGCGCCGATGCCGCATCCCTGCGCCAGCGGGATCAGGTGCATCAGCGGCACCGACATCAGGCTGCAGCAGCACAGAACCGCAGCGCCCAGCACGATGACGGTGGTCGCTGGGCGCAGCGGCGGCGTGACCTCGACCGCCACTGTGCCAGCGGAGGGCGCGACCGGCGGACGGCGCACCAGCAGCGCCAGCGGCACAAGCGTCGCCAGAGTTCCGATCCCCAGCGCCGACATCGCGCCGCGCCAGCCCATTGCCTCGATCAGCATGGCCGAGATCACGGGCATGCCGCCCTGCCCCAGCGCCTGCCCGGCCGCGACCAGCCCGATGGCCAGACCGGCGCGCGTGCGGAACCAGCCGCCGACCAGCGCCATCAGCGGGGCGAACAACGCGCCGCCGCCCAAGGCGCCCGCGACGAAGAACAGCGCATACAGCTGCCACAGTGCGTTGGCCCGCGACGCCAGCAGGATCGCCCCGCCGGTGACGATGGCCCCGGTCAGGGCCACCTTGCGGATATCCAGCCGGTCGGCAGCGAAGCCCATGACGATGCCGCCCAGCCCCAGCCCGATCAGGCCCGCAGTGTTGATCAGGGCGATCTCGCCCCGAGCCCAGCCGAACTGTGCTTCGAGCGGCAGGAAGAAGGCCGACAGGCCATTGACGAGCTGTCCCATGGAAATCGCCAGCATGGTCGATGCGATGATGACGATGATCCAGCGGTACATCGGTTCTTTTGCAGGTCTGTCGGTCATTGTCTCGGGTCCTCGTTCGCAGCCGGTCAGGGCGCGTCTTTGCGGGGAGCGGCAGCCTTGCCGCGCGGATGCAGCCACGCCGGAAGGAAGCCGTAGGCGTTGCCGATGCCTTCGGCGTCGACCGGTCGACCCAGATCGGCCATCAGGCGAGACAGGCTGCCATCGTTGAACGCATCAAAGGTCTCGGTCGCGCCGCCGATGTGCTTACCGCCGATGAATATCTGCGGGATCGTCACCGCACCGGTCCGCTGCGCCAGATCGCGGCGGATATCACCGCCCCAGCCGTTCTCGCGATACGCGGGCCCGTCGAGTTCGACGGTGCGATAGGCGATACCCGCCGCCGCGAAGAGCTTGCGCACCGACCAGCAGAACTCGCACCATTCCAGCGCGAACAGCACGACGGGTTCGTCGGCGTTGCCGATGATTTCCTCGACATGCGCTGTGGCGGCTTCGGACGGCGCTTCGGGGGTCTGACCGACCGGGGCCGGAGCCGTGGCGTCGAAGCGATAGCGCGGCGTCGACGCGGCGATTTCCTTCTCGTCTTCGGTCATCGTCTCTTCGATCTCGGCGAATAGCGGCGTCGACAGGTAGCGCTCGCCGGTGTCCGGCAGCATCGCGAGGATGCGCGACCCCTTCGGCGCGGTGCGCGCGATCTCCAGAGCGGCGGCAAAGGTCGCCCCGGCGGAGGTGCCGCACAGGATGCCTTCCTTCCGCGCCAGATCCTTTGCGCATTGCATCGCGTCGGCGCCGGGTACCGGCTGAAGGATGTCGATCCAGCCCGCCTTGATGACGTCGCCCGCCAGCTTCGGGATGAAGTCCGGCGTCCAGCCCTGCATCAGATGCGGGCGGAAGGCCGGGTGACTGGCGGCGGGGCTGCCGTCGGACAGGTATTCCTGCCCGATGCCGGACCCGATCAGCGGCGAGTTGTCGGGTTCGCAGGCGACGATCTTCGTCTGCGGGCTGCGCTCTTTCAGGACGCGGGCGACACCTTTCATGGTGCCGCCGGTGCCGAAACCGGAGACCCAGAAATCCAAAGGCGCGTCCGCGAAATCGGCCAGAATCTCCTCGGCCGTGGTGGCAGAGTGAATGTCGGGACCGGCTTCGTTCTCGAACTGGCGGGCCAGAAACCAGCCATGCTTTCCGGCAAGCTCTTGCGCCTTGGCCAGCATGCCGGACCCCTTTTCCGAGGCCGGGGTCAGGATGACCTTGGCGCCCAGCATCCGCATCAGCTTGCGGCGTTCGACCGAGAAGCTTTCGGCCATGGTGACGACCAGCGGATAGCCCTTGGCCGCGCAGATCATGGCCAGCCCGATGCCGGTGTTGCCAGAGGTCGCCTCGATCACGGTCTGGCCGGGCTTCAGCGAGCCGTCGCGCTCGGCAGCCTCGATGATGCCCATGGCCAGCCGGTCCTTGACGGACCCGCCCGGATTGGCGCTTTCGAGTTTCACGTAAAGCTCCACGCCCTCGGGCGCGATGTTGTTGATGCGGACGACCGGCGTGTTGCCGATTGCGCCGAGGATGGAAGAATGGCGGTTGGTCATGTCGAAGGCTCCTAGATCAAAGGCAGAATGCAGTGTGCGATAACGGTCGCCGCACCGATGGCAGAGGCGGCGGCAAGGGCGGCTCGCGGCCCCGGCCGGCGGTCGCCGCGCGTCAGGGTGCGCCAGGGGCCAAGAACGCCCGGGCCGCCGCGCGGCGTGATGTCCGAGATGTCGTCGGGCACGAACATCTCAGTGCCCCCAGGTCATCCCCAGCCGCGACGCGGGGCTGGAGGGCTGCGGTTTCTTGGTCGCTCGGGGATACCAGGGGTTCCACGGCCCGATGCAATCGGCCGGGTCCGGGCGGGTGTTTGTGTTCGCAGGGTTCATGTCGAAATTCCTTTCCGTGTTCAGGCGGTTTTCTTGAGAGAGCTGCGCGCGCCGCCCTTCATGGTGTCGGCGACGGCGGTATAGGCGGCGACCCAGGCCTCCTGGACGGAGGGCCGGAAGCGGTCGCCCAGTGTTTCGGAAAGCGCGTGGACCAGCGCACCGCCCACGACGTCGTAATCGGCGTCCACGACACCCCAGCCGGCATGACGGCGGCCGAGATCCTCGAGCGGGGCGATGACGGGACGCAGGTCGGCGGCGTGCTTGACGACCAGGCCAAGCGCGGCGGCAAGCTTGCGCTGCTGTTCCTTGAGGTCCGAGCCCGCGAAAAGGCGGCGATAGCCCGGCTCACGCCGGAACAGCTCGGCATAGAAGCGCCCGGTCAGCGCCTCGGGGTCCCGCGCGGCAACCGACCAGGTTTCGCGAAGGAGGCGTACGTGTTCTGCTGTGAGGCTCATGGTGACATCCTTTTCTTGATGCCACCAACCTGAAGGGTCCCTGTTTCAGACGAACGTCCGCAAGGGGCCCTTCATGTTTCTTATGTTTCAGCCGGGGTCATAGATGTAGCCCACGCCGCGCACGGTGCGGATCACTTCGGGGAACTGGGGGTTCACCTCGATCTTCTTGCGGATGCGGCTGATGCGGATGTCGATAGAGCGATCGAACGGGTCCCACGACCGGTCGTGCGCGCCTTCAAGGATCTGGTCGCGGTTCAGCACCCGGCCCCGGTTGCGCGCGAACAGTTTCAGCAGGTTGAACTCCATCGAGGTCAGCGGGATCTCGGTGCCGTCCTCGTCGGTCAGCTTCGCGGCGTCTATGTCGAGCCATGTCCGGCCAAAGCGGTGGCGGCTGCGCTCTTGCGGCGGCGCCTCGGGCGCGGCGCTGCCGCGACGGCGCAACACGGCCTTGATCCGCGAATGCAGCTCGCGCAGGTCCACCGGCTTGCCAAGATAGTCGTCGGCGCCCATTTCAAGGCCCACGACACGGTCCACCACCTCTCCGGCGGCGGTCAGCATGATCACGAAGGGGCCTTCATCGGCCTGCATCGAACGCAGCACCGACAGCCCGTCCTCGCCCGGCATGTTGATGTCCAGCACCACGAGGTCGGGCGGATCTTCCGCCATCACCGCGCGCAACTGTTCGGCATTTCCGGCGGCGCTGACGCGAAGGCCGCGGCCGCCCAGGTATTCCACCAGCATCTCGCGGACATCGGTTTCGTCGTCGCAAACGATCACGTGGTCGCTCATTTGCGGCCTCCCTTCAGTCCCGAAAGCATCGAATGCGCCAGCTTGCGCAGTTCCGCCGGGGCGATCGGCTTTTCAAGATAGGGGCGCCCCGCGCCGTTCAGGAACCCGCTGGCCTGCGGACTCATGGTGTCGCCGGTGACGAAACCGATGCGCTGCGCCATGTGGGGCCTGGTCCGCAACACTGTCTCGTACAATCCGCGCCCGCCCATGCCCGGCATGTTCAGGTCGGTCAGCACCAGCGTGTAGACCTGCCCCGACAGCTTCTCGAGCCCCGCTTCCGCCGTGCCCGCGATGTCGACCGCGAAGCCTTCCTTCTCCAGAACTTCGCGGATCAGGTCGCAGACGTCCTGCTCGTCGTCGATCACGAGGATACGGGCGTTGGCGGCGGAGGTCTCGGCGTCTTCGACCTCGGCCACCTGCCCGTCTCCGCCGACCGTCACCGGCAGGTGGATCACGAACCGCGCGCCGCCCCCCGGTTCCGGTTCAAACCGGATCTGACCGTCATGTGCCGCGATGACACGGTGCGCCAGCGCAAGGCCCAGCCCGGTGCCGGTGCCGACCGGCTTGGTGGTGAAAAGCGGGTCGAAGATGCGGCGGCGAATGGAGTCAGGGATGCCGGGGCCGTTGTCGGAAATGACCAGTTCCACCGCGTCGCCCCGCGCATCATGCCGCAGCGCGACGCGGATCAGGTCGCCGGTCCCGCTGTCGCGGATCGCCTGTTCGGCGTTGGTGATAAGGTTGATGACCACCTGCGCCAGTTGATGCGCATCGCCCCGGACCTGCGGCAGGTCCGGGCCAAGATCGGTCTGCACCTCGGTCGAAAGCCCGTCGGTCCCGTTCAGCAGCGCGTCGATCGCCATCTCGACGGTCTCGCCAACGTCGATCGGCACCAGCCGAACCGGCTGCTGCCGCGCCATGGCGAGAAAGGACTTAACGATCCGCGCACAGCGCTCGGCGGCGTCCGAAATCTTCTCGACCCGGCGCAGCGTCTCGGGATCGGTATTCTCTTCCCGCAGCATCAGCGCCTGCCCGACGACGACGGACAAAGGGTTGTTCAACTCGTGCGCGACGCCCGCAAGCAACTCGCCAAGGGCCGACATCTTCTCGGCCTGAAAAATCTGCTCGCGCTGTTCGGCAAGCTTGCGGCGCATTTCGACCTCGCGCGAGATGTCGACGGTCGAGGACACCATGACTTCTTCGCCGCGATAGTCGATCAGCCGCGCAGAGACGAGGCTGGGAAACCGGGCGCCATCAGGACGCAGCGAGGTGACGTTCATGTCATCCAGCCGTCCGTCCGGCAGCAGCGCGGTGATGAAATCCGCCCGCTCCTCGCGCGAGGCGAAATGCTCGGTGGTCTGCTTGGTGGTTCCCAGAAGCTCGGTCGCGGCGGGCGAGCGGTACAGGATCTGCCCGTCACCCACCCGCGACATGACGACGTTGGCTGGACAGGCTTCCAGCACCTTTTCCAGCAGTTCATCCGCCTCGCGCGCGCTTTCGGCCAGCTTGCGGCGGGCGGTGATGTCGCGGATCGACAGCAGGAAGCCGCCGGTCGAGGTCTGCTGCATCTTCGCCTGAAACGCCGCGCCGTTCGGCATGTCCATCTCGAAGGGCGGAACGTCCACCTCTCCCGCGTCGAGCTGTTCCTCCATCGCAGCAAAGCGCTGCGCCGCCGACGACAGCAGCACGCCCCGCGCCACGAACTCGCGCAGAAGCATGTCCCAGCTCAGCCCCGGCTCGAGGATATCGGCCAGCGCGTTGTTGATCATGCCCCGGAAACTCGCGTTGCACCGCAGAAGCGTCGCGTCCTCGTCGAAGATCGCAAGCCCCTGCCCCTGCGCGTCCATCACGTCGCTGAGAAGAACGGAATAGTCCAGGTCGCTTCCGTCGTCGCCCTGCGACATCGGAGAGGGACGCAGCGCCATGTCAGCGCACTTCCTGCGGCGCGGGCATGTCGGCCTCGAGGGCGTAGACCTCTTCGACCGCGTTGCCGGACATTTCCACCTCTCCGACCGGTTCCAGCCGGAAGCCCTCGGGAAGGGTGTTGGCGGTGCGGCTGTCGATCACGATCCGCATCGGACGCGCCCAATGGCGCAGCGTGCTGGCGTGGGTCACGGCGGGGCCGAAGACATCGTAGATGTACTTCTGAACGCCAACAACCGACCCGACCACCGGGCCGGACGAGATCCCGACACGGCAGGTCCACTTGATCGGGTGCGTCTCGTTGCGCTGGTTCAGGTAGCGCAGGAACCGCACCGAGGCGTTCGCGGCGGCGGCGCCGTGATCCTCGGCCGGGTCCGGCATCCCCGCCATCGCAATATAGAAGTCGCCCACGGCGCGGATGCGGACGCAGCCGAACTGCTCTCCGATCCGGTCGAAGGCTGTGTAGATGTCGTTCAGCTCGGATACGATGACCCCCGGATCGTGTTCGATGACCATGTCGGAAAAGCCCACGAAATCCAGGTAGATCGCCGATACCGGGTCATACAGCCGGGGCGTGACCACTCCGAAGGTCGTGTATTCCTCGTAGACCGAGCGCGGCATCATGTTCAGCAGCAGCTTCTCGACCTGCTCCTTCTCGCGCTTGATCTCGCGCGTGTTGCGCTCGACCATCATGGAATAAGAGTCGATCATCGACTCCAGTTCCTTGATCCTGCTGATGTTCTGACAGACGAGAACCGCGATGGGGTCCTCGCCGTCCAGCGCCTTGTTGAAAGCCAGCGCGACCGTCATCGTACGGCGGCGCACGCGAAAGGTCGTTTCGGTCGCATAGCGGCCGTCCTCGTTCAGCGCCGCCTTCAGCGGTTCGGGGTCGAGGCTCGCGAACAGCTCGGACAGGTGCTGACCGATCTCGATGTCGCCGAACCACTCCCGGAACGTGTCGTTGTGGAACTTGATCCGGAACGTCTCGAGATCCAAAAGCGCGACGCCCACGCCGATGGCGCGAAGAAGCTGTTCGTTGATCGCCTCGATGGACATCAGTCGACCACCAGCCCGCGGCGGGACTCGAACGCGCCGACGATCGTCTGGATATCGTCTTCCGCCACGCCGTGATCGCTTAGCGTCTGGCGCAGGATCTGCTCCAGCTTGTCGAAATGCGCGTCGCCAATCGGCAAGCGGGCGTGCATTTTCTCGATCTGGTCGTCGGTATAGCTTGCCGGACCGCCCATCAGCGACGAAACGAACTTGGTCTGGTGATCCACGATGCGGCTCATCTCGACGTCGTCGAAGAAAGGCCCCACGTCGTCGTCATCCAGCAGCCGGTCGTACAGATCGAGGACGATCTTGCTGACGACCGAGAAGCCTCCGTACTTTTCGAACAGTGTCTTTTCCATACCAGTTCCCCATCCTTCTTGGCGTTCGCCGGACCCGTTTTGCTTAGAAGACAGTGAATCATGGGCCGATGGTTTACGTAGGATCAAGCAATTTGCGTTCTCCCCAGCCGACACCGCCGGCGTTTCAGTCGTGTGTCGGGCAACACCCGGTTCTGTTTCAATTGTAACAGCGGGGCGGTTTGGGTCGAAAAACTGAAGCAAACCCGTGGCTTCAAAGACATCGGACCGAAACGCGGATCGGCGAAAACTGCTTCATCGAAACTGAAAACGATGGAGAGACGTCATGAAAGCCAAGATCAACGACTTCCGCCGCACGATGGCCGAACGCCGCGAAGCCCGGCAGATTTACCGGGCCACCCGCCATCTGGACGCGCATATAATGCGCGACATCGGTCTGAACCGCGACGACTACCACGACCGGGTTCACCGGATCTGACGGTGCCGGGCCTTCCGGCGCGTCCCCGCAAACAGCCTCCTCCCTGACTGCGCCTTCCGGTTCCTCCCCGGAAGGCGTTTTTCGTTTTGGTAGGCGGTGCGGCCAGAGCCCCCGGCCCAGACCCGCCGAACGGAAAAACGCCCCCGCAGGGTCCTGCGACGGCGTGTCTCTGTGCTCCCCAGCGCGTCGCGTCAGGCCGCCACCGGCATCTCTGAGGTCATGCCCGCGATCCACTTCTGGTTCGCCTTCATGTCCTCGTTCAGCTGCCGGTGCAGGTCCATCAGCTCGGGCAGCGTCCATTGCAACGACGCGACCCGGTCGGTCAGGTCGAAGAACCGCCCCGAAAGCTTCATCCGAAGCGCGGGGAACTCGGCGACAGCGCCGCCGACGATGGCATTCGCAAGGATCTCTGCGTCGCGCAGGGCGTCCGTGATGCCATGCGCGGTCGCCGGGTCGCGGAAATAGCCCGCGTCACCGACCAGCGCCCAGCCCGGCCCGGCGGATTGCCGGAAATAGCCGGGCTCTCCGCGAAACACGACCGGCGACGTGACCCGCCGCGCGCCTGCGATCTCGTCTGCGAGGACCGGCACGTTTCCGGCAATAAGGCCCTCCGGCGTGACGGACCCGAAGGCCTTCATCCTATCGGGCGTCACGCCAACGAAGACGCAGGAAAGCCCATCGTTCGTCGGGATGATGCCGCCGATCGCGCCGGGCGCGTGGTGCCAGCGGAAACCCCGGTCGGGCAGCCCGTCGAAATAAGCATAGGTGCAGGCGGTGGTGAACCGTGCCGTGCGGACCGCCCGCGCCTTCACCTGTCGCGCAACCGCCGAGCGGCGGCCGTCCGCGCCGATGACGATCCCAGAGAAGACATCTTCCGTTTGCCCGTTCGCACGGCGCAACCGGACGCCGGTCACCCTGCCCGTCTCGTCGTGCAGCAGCCCGGCGCAGCCGGTGCCAAAGCGGAACTCTGCACCCGCCGCCGCCGCCTCGCGCACCAACGCAAGGTCGAGACAACTGCGGCGTGGCGCGTACAGCGCGTCGACTCCGCCCGAGGCGCGGATGTCGATGTCGATCTCTTCCGAGCCGTACAGGAACGTGGTGCGCCGGACGGCGGGCGTGCCCTCGGCGCGGATCGCGTCGAGAACGCCCCACTTGTGCAACTGGAACACCGCGCCCCGCATCAGCGCATGGGTCGACATGGTGTCGGTTCCCGGCTGGCCGTGATCGGCCACGAGAACCCGCGCCCCGCTTCGGGCCAGAAGCATGGCGGTCGAGGCTCCGGCGCAGCGGGCGCCGATGATGATTGCGTCGTACTGGGTGCGCTGGGTCATGGCTGGAACTCCTGTCAGGCTGCGCGAAGGTGGCGGTGGGTGAGATGGGTGGAAACGGCGGGTGCGAGGTCCTCGGCATCGCGGCCAACGCCGTCGATGAAGGCGGAACTGCGCCGTCGCATGTAGGGGAGCCCAAGGACAAAGAGACCGGGCACGGCGGTATGGCCGCCGAAGGTCGCGATCTCGCCGTGCCGGTCGAGGACCGGGACCTTCAGCCACGGATAGCAGCGGCGGAACCCGGTGGCCCAGATCACCGTCGAGATGCCGTTGGCGGCAAGGTCGATCCGGTCCGGACCGGCGGGCAGATCGGCAGGCACCGTCCAGGCGTCAGGCTCGGCTGGCGCGTCGATCCCCATGGCGTCCGCGAATGCGTCGATCCGCGTCAGCAGGGTTTGGCGACGGCGCTCGGCGGCCGCGCGCTCGCGGCTGAGGTCTGCGGAGAACTGCACGGCTCCCCGGTCGGCTTGCAATGCACGCCCGACGATCCGGACCCCGGACGCGGCCAGTTGGTCGAGGTCGATGTTTCCCCCGGCCTGATCGCCGATCAATTGCAGCGACGGCTGAACCCGCAGGCGTGCCGGGTCCGCGCCTGCGGGTTGACCCTCGTCCAGAAAGCCGCAGGCGTCGAGCCATTCGAACAGGTCGCGCCCACGATAACGGCGCGGCGTGCGGACGTGGCGACCGGCGGCCAGCGTCACCTCGCGGCCAGAGACGCGGATCTCGGCGGCCAGTTGTACGCCGGTCGCAGAGGCGCCGACGATCAGCACGTTGCCCTCTGGCAGGCTGGACACGCCACGATAGCCAGAGGGTGCGAGTTGGTGGACAGTGTCCGGCAGGCGTCCGGCCCACGACGGGACCGAGGGTTTGTCGCAGGCCCCGGTCGCGACGATGACGCTGCGGGCGATCCAGTCGCCGGTCGAGGTCTCGACCCGGAACCGTCCGCCCGTCTGACGGACCGCCAGCACGTCGCACCCGGTTTCGACCGGCGCGCCAATGCGGTCCGAATAGCCGGACAGCACATCCGGGAAGGCGCGTGCCTCGAGGAAATCGCGAGGCGCGTCCAGGCTGGGCGCCGGTCCCGGCAAGCGCATCATCCAGTTCGGCGTCAGCAGGCGCAGACCCGGCCAGCGTTCCGACAGCCAGCGTTCGCCGATCCGCCCACGCTCCAGCACGACGTGATCGACGGCCCTGCGGCTCAGACAGTGGCTCATCGCCAGGCCGGCCTGGCCGGCTCCGATGATCAGGGCGTCGATTGTGCGGGGCATCTGAATGTCTCCGGGTTGCTTCGACCACCATCGTCGCGCCCGTGCGTTTCAGTCGGATGGCCCGGAGTTCCGTCAAAGGTTTCATATGTTTCCGCGCCAAGGCTCACCTACGAAGAAAGGCCCGCATCGGATGCGGGCCTTTCAGGGGCGTGCGAGGTTGGGAAGCGGCTCAGGCCGCAATCGGGAAGTCCCGTTCGATGTCGAACTCTTCCTCGTCGACCGGGAACCAGCTTTCGGAATTCCACCAGGACAGGAAGCTCTTGTAGTCGGCCATGAAGGGCAGATCGTTGAAGCCTTCGCCGTACGGGGTTTTCTTTTTGGTTTGCATGTCTTTCTCCAGTTCATGTGTGTTTGGTGTGGGGGTGCGCGACGGCACCCCCGGTTGCGGGTTCAGTTCGCGATGGCGGCCACAGAGACCGGGACGCCGTTGGTGATGACGTCGAAGACCGCCGAGCGGGCCACCGACTGCTGCACGATCTTCTCGAGATCTTCCGCCGGGGCGTCGCCCTTGATGCGGAAGGTGGCGCGGATGCCCGAGAAGCCGTTGCGCACCGACTTGTCGAGGCCCAGCAGACCCACGAGGTCGATGTCGCCTTCGACGGTGGTTTCCACCGACTGAAGCTTCACCTGACGGATCGACGCGATGTTGCCGATCCCGGCGGTGATGCAGGCGGACAGCGCGGCCAGCAGCATTTCCGGCGGCGTCATCCCGTTGCCCGTGGCACCAAGGACCTGCGGGTGATCGGACTCGACCGAGAAGGTGTCCTTGTGCTGCTGCTCGGCCATGACGCCGAAGAAGTTGCTGACGGAGGTGCGCGAGTGGTTGCCCGACAGCCATTCGCCATTCGCACGGAAGGTGAACTTGGCGATTTCGGGCTGTTCCTTCACGACGCCGAGGGTGGCGACGAAGGTCGGAACGTCGACGCCGTTCATGGCGACCTTGGCGGGCTTTTCGAGGGTAGTGGTCATTCAAATTCTCCTATCGGGGTATGTGGTCAACGGCTGCTCAGTGCCGATGAAGCTGTTCTAGGGGCCTCGTGTTTCAGTCCGCGGTCGCCGAATGTTTCACTGGTAACAGCCGCCTGTTTTCGGGATCGGAGGCGCATGGCGCGTGCCGGGAACGGTCGGGGTCAGGCCGCCTGTGCGGCCACGCCCCGGAGGATCAGTTCGCGGCGATAGGCGCTTGCGGCGATGCCGAACGACAGCAGCGCGGCGGCCAGACAGGGCCACGCCCCGATCAATGTGTCGTGGGCCATCCCGAAGGGCGCGGCGGTCAGCTGCACCCGGCGCATCCGCAGCGTGTCGGCCTGCAGGCGCGCGACCATCACCAGACAACAGGCGGTGACGGCGAACAGCGTGGGCAGGCCCGACCATGTCAGGGCGCCGATCGCCAGCACCGCCGGCAGGAACACGTACCCCATGCGGCTCAGCCACGGACGGTCTCCGGCCAGCAAAGCTACGGTGGTCTGCATCGCTCCCGTCAGGCAGACGGCGGCGCCGGTCTGCTGGCCCATCAGGGCATAGCTCGTGCCGAAGCAGCAGGCGGCGGCCAGCTGGGTGATCAGGATGGACCCGCGCTTGCGAAAGAGCGGCCAGACCAGCTGGCCGGCAAGCCCGGCAATCCCGAACACGGGGGCCATCTGCGAAGCGGTCATATGTGCTGTCAGGTCGATCATTTTCGGTACTCCGGTTGCAGACCATTTGGTCTAATCCGGTCATACCGTTTGGTCTGTTTCAGACGTAGAGCAGCTGGAGTTTCGTTTGTTTCGGACCGTGAATACGTCGAAACATGATTGAAACACGCGGTTTTCCGGTGGAAATCAAAGGACGGCCACGCTATACCGATCAGACTGTTTGGACTGGAAAGCAGCGATGAGCGCCAAGGGCGAACAATCGAGAGAGAGGATCCTGACGGCGACCAAGGGCCTTGTCATGCGCAAGGGCTTCGCCGGAACCTCGGTCGACGACATACTCAAGGCGACCGGCCTGTCGAAGGGATCGTTCTTCCATCACTTCAAGTCGAAGGGCGATCTTGCGAACCAGTTGATACGCTGGCACTCCGCGCAAGACCTGAAGATGTTCCGGACCTTCATGGCGCAGGCCGAGGCCGCCCACGATGATCCGATGGACCAGCTTCTGCAGTTTCTGACTTCGTTCGAGACATATCTCAGCGACCCGGACAGCCCGCCGCGCGGCTGCCTGTACGCGCTTTACACCTACGAAGACGACCACTTCGAGAACGACGTGAAGGGTCATGTCGCCGAGGTGCTTCAGACATGGACCGCGATGTATATCCGCAAGTTCCAAGAGGTGATCGACCGCCGCCAGCCGGTCCGTCCGGTGACGGCCAAGCAATTGTCGGAGATGTTCGTCTCGGTGATCGAGGGCGGGCTGATCCTGCAGCGGGCCTATGGATCGCCCGGTCTGACCGCCCGACAGTCGGAACAGTTCAGAGAGTACCTGAACCTTCTGTTCCCGGACGCGCGCGCCGTCGCCTGATCCGCACCGGCGGAGCCGGTTATCGTCAGACCCGGTGCCCGCCGCCCTCGACGATTTCCATCGCCCGCACCGCGAAGCGTTTCGCCAGCGGCCCAAGCCGCCCGGCATCGGCCCCGGCGGCGCTGCCTGCGCGGGCGCGGTCGGCGATGCCGACGAAGATCACCGCGAAGCGAAACAGCGCGAAGACCTTGTGGAACGGCAGCAGCGGCGCGACATCGGGCGCACCCGCGTGATAGCGCGCGACGAATTCGGCCTCTGACGGGATACCTTCCGTCGCCAGGTCCAGCCCAAGGATGCCGCCATATTCATCCGGTGCGGAATGCCACGGCATCGCGCAAAACCCCACGTCGGCCAGCGGATGGCCCAGCGTCGAGAGTTCCCAGTCGAGGATCGCGACAACGCGCGGCTCGGTTGGGTGGAACAGCATGTTTCCCATTCGGAAGTCCCCATGTGCCAGCCGGACCATGCCATCATCCTCCGGCATGTTGGCGGGCAGCCAATCGGCCAACCGGTCGATCTCGGGGATCGGGTCGCTGTCGGACTCGCGCCACTGGCGGGTCCAGCGGGCAAGCTGGCGTCCGAAATAGTTGCCGGGCTTGCCGTAATCCTCCAGCCCAACGTCGGCGGGCCGGACCGAGTGCATCCGCGCCAGCGCATCGGCGAGGCCCATCCAGATGCCGCGCCGTTCGGCGGCGGGAAGGTCCGGCAGCGCACAGTCCGAGAACACCCGTCCCTCCACCCGCTCCATCAGGTAGAACGGCGTGCCCAGCACCTCTGCGTCCTCCTCGATCAGGATCGGGCGCGCGACCGGCACGCCGGCGGGGTGCAAGGCACCCAGTACGCGGTATTCGCGCTCGATCGCGTGGGCGCCGGGCAGGATCGGACCCACGGGCTTCTTGCGCAGGACCATCCGCGCGTCGGCATGTGTCACGAAATAGGTCGGGTTGGACTGGCCGCCCGAAATCCGCTCTACTTCCAGCCGCCCTGCCCCGAACCGTCCGTCAAGATAGCGGTGAAGCGCGGCGGGGTCGAAATCCAGATCGCCGGACGCGGTCACGGCGCGCCCCCATCCGCCACGTCCCAAGACCAGAAGTCGCGGCCTTCGGCGGTCAGGGTGCGTTCCAGCACCATCTTGTGAACCTCATCCGCGCCGTCGACCAGCCGGGCCTGCCGCGCGTAGCGGTAGATCCATTCCAGCGGCGTGTCGCCGGAATAGCCGCGTGCCCCGTTGATCTGTATCGCGGTGTCGGCGGCGCGGTGCAGCAGGTTGGCGACGTGGATCTTGGCCATCGACACCTCTTTGCGGGCGAACGAGCCCTGATCCAGCGCCCATGCGGCCTTCATCACCAGAAGCCGACCCAGTTCAATCTGCATGGCGAGGTCGCCGAACATCATGCGGATGCTCTCGCGTTCGATCAGCTTCTGGCCGAACCCTTCGCGCCGCTGGGCGTACTCGGTGGCGATCTCGACGCATTTCTTGGACAGGCCCAGCCAGCGCATGCAGTGGGTCAGCCGCGCCACGCCCAGCCGCATCTGGGTCACCTTCAGCCCGTCCCCCTCGTTCAGCAGCACATTCCCGGCGGACACTTCCAGCCCGTCGAATTCAAGCTCGCAATGGCCGCCGTGCTCTTCCGGTCCCATGATCGGGATCCGGCGCTTGATGGTCCAGCCGGGTTGGTCCGCGTCGAACAGGAAGGCGGTCAGCCCCTTGCGGGCGTCGTCCGAGGTTTTGGCCACAAGGATGAAATGCTGCGCCTCTGCCGCGCCGGTGATGAACCACTTCTGCCCGTCGATGACATAGCGGTCCCCGTCCCGCCGCGCGGTGGTGCCGATCATCGACGGGTCAGAGCCGCCACCGGGATGCGGTTCGGTCATCGCGAAAGCCGACCGTACCTTGCCCTCGACGATGGGCGCCAGCCAGCGCGCCTTTTGCTCGGGCGTGCCCGCCGATTCCAGCACCATCATGTTGCCGTCGTCGGGCGCTGCCGCGTTGAACACCACCGGCCCGAAGATCGAGCGCTGCATCTCCTCGTAGCAGACCGCCATGCCGACGCGGCCAAGGTCCTGCCCGCCGCTCTCTTTCTTCAGTTGTAGGCACCACAATCCTTCGGCCCGTGTCTTCTCGCGCAGGCGCTCCAGCGGCCCGGCGGCGATGTTCTCGTGAGCGTCATAGTTGGCGCGGTCGGCCTCGACCGGCAGGATCTCGTCCTCGACGAAACGGGCGATGCGCGCGCGGAAATCCTCGACGCGCGGTGAAATCGTGAAATCCAAGAACAGGCTCCTCCCTCTGCCGGCCCCGGCGGTGCTGGGCCGCCGTGTTGGTGGAAGCCTAGCAGAAAGAAACCCGCCGGGTCTTGCCCCTGTTGCCTGCCGCAAGGGCAAGCGTCAGAGGTCGGCCGAAGTCGCCAAAGTCAAAGCCCGTTCCGCGTCAGCCTCGTTTCGCGGGCATCCGGCCAAGACGACGGGCATTCGCGCGGGTGCGGCGGCGATAGGGTTTCACGGCGGCTTCCACGGTGTCGAAGGGCGGGCGGAAGGCGGTCACGGCCCCGGCGCGCAGCAGGTCGTGCCACGCCTCGACCTTTTCCAGCACCATGCGGTTGCCCTCGGTGGGCGACACCGGCCAAAGACCGGCCATCCCCATCATGCGCATGGCGATAACGCTTTGCGCCTCGGCCGTCATCGCGAGAACGCTGATCCAAAGGCCAAGGACCCGGCCGGGATGTGGGAACATCAGGCGGCGGCCCCGCAAATGCGGAACGTGGTTTCTTTACGGCTCGACATGGCGTCGCCCTTTCGTAGACGCCTCCCCGAGCCGGAATATAGCCCGTCGGATCGCGGCGCCGAGTCCCTGCCTGCGCATGGCTGCCACCCGCAGGCGGATTACAGCTTGCCCATGACCTTCTGATTGAAGCCGTAAACCTCGCGCTTGCCGCCGAAGGGCACAAGCTGCACCTCGCGGGTCTGGCCGGGCTCGAAGCGCACGGCGGTTCCGGCGGCGATGTCCAGCCGCAGGCCCTTTGCCGCGTCGCGGTCGAAATCCAGCGCGCTGTTGGTTTCGGCAAAGTGATAGTGGCTGCCCACCTGCACCGGACGGTCGCCGGTGTTGGACACGGACAGCGTGATCGCCTCGGCCCCCTCGTTGAGGGTGATCTCGCCGTCGGCGGTCATGATTTCACCTGGAATCATGCGGGGTCTCCTGTGAGGAATATCGTCATTTCAGCAGCCATCATCCCTTGGACCCCGGCCACTTGTCGCCCATCAGCTTGGGCAGAACCAGACCGACGCAGGCGCCCAGCATCAGCGGGATCGCATCGCCATCCGAAAACAGCTCGGCAAGGATCGCGGCAGCCAGAAGGCTGGCCAGCACCGTGGCGAGACGCAGCTCGCCACCGGAAAAGCGGATCTCGGCCATGAACAGGTTCTCAAGCCCGCGTTTCACGTAGGGCTCGGCCTTGTCGACCAGAACCAGCGCCAGAACGCCAAGGATGAAGGTCAGGATCATCGCCGCCTCCGTCAGCGGATGGGATGGTGCACCGTAACCAGCTTGGTGCCGTCCGGGAAGGTCGCCTCGACCTGCACGTCATGGATCATCTCGGCGATCCCTTCCATGCACTGGTCGGCGGTGACCACATGGGCGCCCGCCTGCATCAGGTCGGCGACCGTGCGGCCGTCGCGCGCGCCCTCGACCACGAAATCGGTGATCAGGGCGATCGCCTCGGGGTGGTTCAGCTTCACCCCCCGTTCCAGCCGGCCCCGTGCCACCATCGCTGCCAGCGATACCAGCAGCTTGTCCTTTTCCCGCGGCGTCAGGTTCATGTGTCCTCCGTCAGATCTGCCAGACGCGGGGCAAGGGCCCCGGTCTCAGGGTCATTAGCACCTGCGCCACCAACCGGCGCAGGGGAAATCCATCTTGGGCCAGCGCGCGCACGACGCACTTGCCGTCCCAGCCGCTTGCCGCCGCCTCGACGCCGTCGGCGTCCAGCACCGCGCGCACCCGGCTCAGCGCATCCTCGGCGCCCTTCGCGACAAGCGCAACCGTCGCCAGCGCCCGCGCGCCGCCCAGCACCGCGTGCCCCGGCCCGGCCGCCAGCGCGGCATCGGTCAGGCGCAGCGGTTCCAGCAGCACGGGCGCGCCGTCGCGGGTCACTTCGCGGCGGTCGGTCACGTCCAGCGTGGTCAGCGTCTCGCCCATCGCAGCGCGGCCCAGCACCAGCGTCTCGACCGTCAGGCAGGTGGCGTCGCCCTCAAGCGCGATACGGGTCCGCCGATGCAGCGCCGAGCGTTGGAACAGGATCGTTTCCTGCGGCAGCCAGTCGACCGAGGCGCCGGCGCCCGCGCGGATATCGACATCCAGCGATGCGTGCCCGGCAGAGGCGGCATAGGCGCGCTCGGCGGTCTGGGTCGTTGCCGTCACCCGGCAGCCCGCCCCCACGTCGAGCGAGAACCGCATATCGTCGCCGCCCGTCAGACCGCCTGCAGTGTTCAGAAACACCACCTCGGGCGTTTCGGAATGCACCCGTGGCAGCATCGCCTTGGCCGAGCCCGACTGGTGCAGGTCCTTCAGCCGCACCCTGCCCCGGTCCATGGCAAAGGACACCGCCGCCCGGCCTCGGGCGCGCTGCATCTGCGGAGCGGAAAGGGTTTCGTCGTACATCTGGCGTTCTGTCTTTGGCGTCCAAGGCTTAGGCGGCGGCTCGACCGCCCGCAATCGCCCCGCTCGATGCCCCGGCCCGATGCCCGGCGCGCCCGGCGGAGCGGGCTGATTTCCCACGCAGATTGCCCAAACCCGGGGCGGTTTGTGAAGCCCTGCCGTGAAGACCGGTTTCGGATGGCGCCGCCTGCGGCTTTGCGCTATGGCCTCGGCCATGACCGAAAGCCTCACGATCCGCCGCCCCGACGACTGGCACCTGCACCTGCGCGACGGCGCGATGCTGGAGGGCGTGCTGCCCGAAACCGCCCGTCATTTCGCCCGCGCCATCATCATGCCGAACCTCGTGCCCCCGGTGGTGCGGGGCGACGACGCCATGGCCTATCGCGACCGGATCATTGCCGCCCTGCCCGACGGCATGGCGTTCGAGCCGCTGATGACCCTGTACCTGACCGAGGCGACCGATCCCGCCGACGTGGCCGCCGCCGCGGCCAGCGGGCTGGTCAAGGCGGTCAAGCTGTACCCGGCCGGGGCGACCACCAATTCCGCCAGCGGCGTCAAGGACTTCGACAAGGTGCGCGGCGTGCTTGAGAAGATGGCCGAGATCGGCCTGCCGCTTTGTACCCACGGCGAGGTGACCACGCCCGAGGTCGACATTTTCGACCGCGAGGCGGTGTTCATCGACCGCGTGCTGGACCCGATCCGCAAGTCCACCCCCGGCCTGCGCGTGGTGATGGAGCACATCACCACGAAGAACGGCGTCGACTACGTCAAATCGCAGGACGACATGGGCGCGACGATCACGACGCACCACCTTGTCATCAACCGCAACCACATCCTCGTGGGCGGGATCAAGCCGCACTACTACTGCCTTCCGGTGGCCAAGCGCGAAGAGCATCGCGTGGCGCTGGTCGAGGCGGCCACCAGTGGCGCGGGCCCGTTCTTCCTTGGCACCGACAGCGCACCGCATATCGACGCGCTGAAGGAACACGCCTGCGGCTGCGCCGGCTGCTTCACCGCGACCAACACCCTGTCGGTGCTGGCCGAGGTGTTCGAGAAAGCGGGCGCGCTGGACCGGCTGGAGGCCTTCACCTCGCTGAACGGCCCCGCGTTCTACCGCCTGCCGGTGAACGACGAGACGGTGACGCTGACCAAGGGCAGCGCCGTGGACTATCCCGCGAAGATCGAGACCGGCGCGGGCCCGGTGACCGTGTTCGACCCCGGTTTCCCGCTTCATTGGTCCGTCGCGTAACAACAGCCCCCACACGACCCCCACACGAAAGGCAGCCCCTGATGATCCCCACCTCGTTCCCCTCCAAGGAAGAAATCGCCCGCCTGTCGGCGCAGATGCTGCTGGAGATCGGCGCGGTGGATTTCAATGCGCGCGAGCCTTTCACCTATGCCTCGGGCCTTAAGGGTCCGACCTATGTCGACTGCCGCCGCATCATCTCGTTCCCGCGCGTGCGGGCGACGCTGATGGATTTCCTTGCGGTCACGGTGATGCGCGAGGCCGGGTTCGAGGCGTTCGACAACGTCGCGGGCGGCGAGACGGCGGGTATCCCCTTTGGCGCGATGGTGGCGGAACGGCTTGGCCTGCCGATGACCTACGTGCGCAAGAAGCCCAAGGGCTATGGCCGCAATGCGCGGATCGAGGGCGTGATGACCGAGGGCCAGCGCGTCCTGCTGGTCGAGGACCTGACGACCGACGGCGGCTCGAAGCTGTCCTTCGTCGACGCGATCCGCGACACCGGCGCGACCTGCGGGCACACGGCGGTGATCTTCTACTACGGCATCTTCCCGGAAACCGTGAAAACGCTGGGCGATCACGGCGTTGCGCTGCACTCGCTTTGCACCTGGTGGGACGTTCTGGCCCACGCTCGCGAGATCGAGGCATTCGACACGGAGACGCTGGCCGAGGTCGAGGAATTCCTCACACAGCCGCGCGCCTGGCAGGCTGCGCACAAATAATCACACACCGGCAAGACCCCGCCGGTTCGCGTGTGGACCTTTTGTGAAAAGATCCTCCACAGAATCGGGTCGATGGTCTATATGTGGTCTCAACGCGGGCGGGTCTTGCCAGATCTGGAAACACGCGACCTCAGAGGCAGCATAGCGGCGGGTTACCAACCGGGTTATCCCCGCATTTTTCCAGATAGGACGAACCGTCCGGCTAGGCTATGAGGGCCGAACCGACGGGACAGAGGTGAGGAATGAACGAGATAACTGCCATCCGGCAGACGGGTAACGAGTCCGACAACGGCACCGAGCAGGCCGAGGACACTCTCCCGCACAACATCGAGGCCGAGCAGCAGCTTCTGGGCGCGATCCTGACGAACAACGAGTCGTTCGACAAGGTCAGCGCCATCGTGAAGCCGCAGCATTTCTACGACCCCGTGCACCAACGCATTTTCGAGGTGGCCGCCGCGCGGATCGCCAAGAACGCGCTGGCCTCGCCGGTGACGCTGAAGGCGTTCCTTGAAGACGACGAGGGTCTGAAGGAACTGGGTGGCGGTGCCTATCTGGTGCGTCTTGCCGGTGCGGCGATCTCGACCTTCGCGGTGCGCGACTATGCGCAGATGATCTATGATCTCGCCATCCGGCGCGAACTGATCCGGCTGGGTCAGGACATCGCGGCGAAGGCGAAAAAGGTCGACGTGGCGTCCGAGCCCCGCGAACAGATCGTCGAGGCGGAACAGCAGCTGTACACGCTGGGCGAACAGGGACAGGCCGAGCGCGGCTTCCAGTCGTTCCTACGCGCCGTCACGGACGCGGTAAACGTGGCGAACGCCGCCTACCAGCGCGAGGGCGGCCTTGCCGGTGTCTCGACCGGCCTGATCGACATGGACAAGAAGCTGGGCGGCCTGCACAAGTCGGACCTTCTGATCCTCGCCGGTCGTCCGTCGATGGGGAAAACCTCGCTGGCCACCAACATCGCCTTCAACGTGGCCAAGGCCTACAAGAAGGGCCTGCTGCCCGACGGCACCGAGGGTACGGTGGACGGCGGTGTCGTGGGTTTCTTCTCGCTCGAAATGTCGGCGGAACAGCTGGCCGCGCGTATTCTTGCGGAGGCCTCGGAAATCTCGTCGCACCAGATCCGTCAGGGCGACATGACCGAAAGCGAGTTCCGCCGTTTCGTGGAAGCCGCGAAATCGCTGGAAGCCTGTCCGCTGTACATTGACGACACCCCCGCCATCCCGATCAGCCAGCTGGCGGCGCGCTGCCGCCGTCTGAAGCGGACGCACGGGCTGGACGTTATCATCGTCGACTACCTGCAGCTGGTGCGCGGCCAGTCCGACAACCGGGTGCAGGAGATCGCGGAAATCTCCATGGGCCTCAAGGCCGTGGCGAAGGAACTTAACGTCCCGGTGATCGCCCTGTCGCAGCTTTCGCGTCAGGTCGAAAGCCGCGAGGACAAGCGGCCGCAGCTGTCGGACCTTCGGGAATCGGGCTCGATCGAGCAGGACGCCGACGTCGTGATGTTCGTGTTCCGCGAGGAATATTACGTCGAACGCGAAAAGCCGTCGGACGACAAGCTGGAAGAAATGGCGGCGTGGCAGGAACGGATGAGCCGCCTGCACGCCAAGGCCGAAGTCATCATCGGCAAACAGCGTCACGGTCCCATCGGCACCGTGGAGCTGAGCTTCGAGGCCCAGTTCACCCGCTTCGGCAACCTCGTGAAGCCGTGGCAGGACGGCGGCGGCCACGGTGGCGACGACTACTGATACAAAAGGCAGACCAACGAGCAGACGACAACGGGGAGCCCCAGCGGCTCCCCGTTTTTCTGTTCGGCTGTGGATCGTGACGCGGCGGGGCCGATCTTGCGCCGGCCCCTGCGGGCGTCAGTGAGCCGCGGCCGGCTCCGTCACCGCGTCCTGCGCGGCGTCTTCCGCATCCGCCTCGGCCCGTTCGCGGGCGTTCCAGCGGATCGAGGACCACAGCGCGAACCCGATCATCGCGGCACCGCCAAGGCCGGTGATGACCTCGGGAATATGCACCTGCGACTGCGCGAACATGATGATCGACAGCGTGAAGATCGCGTAGAACGCACCGTGCTCAAGGAAACGGTACTCGGCCAGGGTCCCGTTCTCGACCAGCATGATCGTCATGGACCGCACGTACATCGCCCCGATGCCAAGGCCGATGGCGATGACGAACAGGTTCTGGCTAAGCGCGAAGGCCCCGATCACCCCGTCGAAGCTGAAGGACGCGTCCAGCACCTCGAGGTAAAGGAAAGCGCCAAGACCGCCACGCACGGCCGTCTTCTGCGCCTCTTGCGTGCTGTCCAGAAGGCCGCCCACGACCTCGACCAGCAGGAAGGTCAGCAGGCCCCAGATGGCGGCGCTGAAGAACACCGTGCGCTCGGCGCCTTCCAGCAGGCTGGAGAAGCCCATCACGAACAGCAGGGCGATCGCCACCTCGACGCCGCGGATGGTGGCGTATTTGGTCATCCGCGATTCCAGCCAGCGCACCCAATGCACGTCTTTCTCGTGATCGAAGAAGAACGACAGGCCCACCATCATCAGAAAGGTTCCGCCGAAGGCCGCGATGGGCAGGTGCGCCTCGTGCATGATGCGGGCGTATTCCTCGGGCTGCCCGGCGGCCAGCACGATGGCTTCCCAAGGGCCGATCTTCGCGGCGATCACAACGATCAGCAGCGGGAACACGATCCGCATGCCGAACACGGCGATCAGGATGCCCCAGGTCAGGAACCTGCGTTGCCATTCCGGGCGCATGGTCTTCAGCTTGTTGGCGTTCACGATGGCGTTGTCGAAGGACAGCGAGATTTCCAGCACCGCCAGCACGGCGCAGATGAAGAGGATCGAGCCGGTGCCCGCAAGCGTCCCCGTGGTCTGCCAGCCGAGGAAAGCGCCAAGCGCAAGGCCGGCGGCGGTCACCACGAAGGCCCACTTGAGGTACGAAAGCATGGATCGCTGACCCACGGCACCTGCCGCGGTCTGGCCCTGGGGGCGAGTTCCTTGTGTCATGTTGAAGTGTATCCAGGCGGCTGGAACAAAACTGGTGCCGACATCACGGAAGCGCCGCCACTTCCGCCAGAGGGGCCCGGTCACCGGTTATACGCGCCAACGGCCGCCATGCGGCACGCGCTGCGTGCCCGCGAACCTAGGTTACCTTAAGGGACTTAGCAACTGGCATTTCGCGGTTTGGGGCAGTCATCCGGGGGCCGTTGACATTCGCGCCGCGATGGCAGAGCGTGCGGCTACATCACCAGGGGCGCCCCGAGCGGGGCTGAGATGCGCGACGATGCGCGAACCCTTCACAGCTGATCTGGGTCATGCCAGCGGAGCGAGGTTCTTATGTTCATAGGCGCGCAAGTGTCGCTGTATCCGATGACGTCCGATTTCGTGGATGTCATCCTCACCGGCCTGAAGGGGCTGGATCCCTACCGAGATGATCTGCGGATCGAGACGGACGATATGTCGACCCTGATGGTCGGCGCGCCGGGCCCGTTGCTTGACGCGATCCGCGATCTGTTCGCCGCCGCCGCGCGCAGGCCCGAACACGTGACGATGCACGTCACCCTGTCGCGCGGCTGTCCGGGCGAGCCGGACGATCCCACCTGCCGGTGCGAGACCTTGACGCGCGCACAAAACCAGTCGCTCGACCAGCGGCAGGCCGAGGCGCGCGCCGCCGTGGCCGAGGCCCCGGTGACCGGCGTGGGCATCGACGTGCAGTTCTCGCTGTACGTGCTGGGTCAGGACCGGCACATGGACGAGATCTATGGCTGCATCGACTTCCTCAAGGCGTCGGGCACCTTTCTGAAGTCCAAGAACTTCTGCACCCGCCTGCGCGGCGACGCGGGCGCCGTGTTCGAGACGGTGCGGCAAGCCTTCCTGCGCTTCGGTCCGGCAGAGGGTCACGTGACCATCGACCTGACCGCCTCGGCCAACTCTCCCAGCCTCCGCTGATCCCCGACCCCGTCGCGACGGGCGCCGCAGGGCGTCCGCGCGCCCGGAGCCTCTGACGGAGCCGCCATGCCCCGCATCCTGCCCGCCCTTCTGTTCGCCGCCCTGCTGCTGACCGCGTGGGAGATCTATTGCGCCACCGCCGATGTGTCGCCGCTGGTGCTGCCACCGCCCAGCGGGGTGCTGCGGGCGCTGGTCGTTCAGCGCCACCAGATCCTGCACCACGCGGGCAGCACGATCCTTGTGGCGGCGCTGGGGTTTTCGCTGTCGGTGTTCTTCGCCTGCACCGCCTCGGTCGCACTGCATTTCGCGCCATGGCTCAGGCGCGGAGCGATGCCCCTGCTGGTGGCCAGCCAGACGGTGCCGCTGGTCGCGCTCGCGCCGCTGATGATCCTGTGGTTCGGCTTCGGCCTGCTGCCGAAAGTGCTTCTGGTCATCCTCGTGACCTTCTTTCCCATCCTCGTCAGCCTGCTGTCGGGCTATGCCCGCGCGCCGGGCGCATTCGTCGACCTGCTGTCATCGATGGGTGCGGGCCGGTGGCAGGTGTACCGCCGGGTGACGATGCCATCGGCCCGGCCCGCCTTCTTCGCCGGGCTGAGGATTTCTGCCACCTACGCCATCGTGGCGACGATCTTCGCCGAATACGCGGGCGCGCGGGCCGGGATCGGGATCTTCATCCTGACGGCCAAGAACAACTTCCGCGCCGACCTCGTGCTGGCCGGGGTCGTTGTCTCTGCTGTGTTGACGCTGGCCCTGCTGGGCGCGCTTCAGATCATCGACCGCACCACGGCGCGCCGGTTCCGGGAGGCGTCCGATGCTGCGCGTTGAGGGGCTGACGATCCGCGCCGGTGCGCGAGTTCTGGTTGACGATCTGTCGCTGGAGATACCGGACGGCCGGATCACCTGCCTGATCGGCCCCTCCGGCTGCGGGAAGTCAACTGTTATCAAGTGGCTGTCCGGCATTCTTGACAGATCGCTCGAAGCATCGGGCCGCGCTTTTCTGGACCGGAGACCGGTGCCGCGCCCCGACCCCGCGCTGGCTTATCAGCCGCAGCAGGACGCGCTGTTTCCATGGCTGACCGTGGCCGAGAATGCCGGGCTGGGACTAGAGATGCGCGGGCAGTCCCGCCGGGACGCGCGCGCGCGGGTGCTGCCGCTGTTCGCGCCCTTTGGGCTTGACGGATGCGCCGACGCCTTCCCCGCCCAGCTGTCCGGCGGCATGCGCCAGCGTGCGGCCTTCCTGCGGACCATCGTGCAGGACACCCGTTTCGTGGCTCTGGACGAACCCTTCTCGGCGCTGGACGCCGTCACCCGCCTGCGGATGCAGGACTGGCTATGCGCCCGCCTGACCGAGACCCCGCGCGGCGTGCTGATGGTCACCCACGACCTGCACGAGGCGACGCAGATGGCCGACCGCATCCTCGTCATGTCCGCCCGGCCCGGCCGCATCGTCGCGGACATCCCCCTGACCACCCCCCGCGCCGCCCGGACCGAGGCGGCGCTGGCCGACACCCGATCGACCCTGAAATCCCTGTTGCTAAAGGAGACCTCATGATCCGCACCCTCCTCACCCTCGCCGCGCTGGCGGCCCCCGCCGCCGCGCTGGCGCAGGACGCCGTGACCATCGCGCTGGACTGGACACTGAACACCAACCACGTGGGCCTGATCGCCGCCCGCGACCGAGGCCTGTACGAAGACGCCGGGCTGGAAGTGGACATCCTGCCCTATTCCGACACCAGTTCGACCGCGCTGCTGGCCGCCGGGGCCGCCGATTTCGCCTACATGACCTCGCTCGGGTTCATGAGCGCGCGGGCCGGTGGCGCCGATCTGGTGGCGCTGTGGGTGACCATGCAGCACGAGACCGGGCGGCTGGTCTACAACGCCGACAATGCGGCGATCACCCGACCCGCCGACCTGTCGGGCAAGACCTATGCCGGGTTCGGTAGCGATTGGGAGCACGCGCTGATCTCGACCATGATCGAAACCGATGGCGGCGATCCGGTGTATGACACGGTGACGCTGGGCACCGGCGCTTACGAGGCCTTGGCCACCGGCGCGGTCGACTTCACGCTGGAGGTCGCGACGTGGGAAGGCGTGAACAGCGAACTGCTGGGGCGCAACCAGTCGTCCTTCGCCTATGCCGATTTTGGCATCCCGGATCAGCAGAACGGCTATATCGGCACCCGCAGCGCCTACCTTTCGGACCACGCCGACATCGTGGCGCGGTTCATGCAGGCGACTCAGCAGGGCTACGAATGGGCCGCCGCGAATCCCGACGCCGCCGCCGCGCTGATGATCGCCGCCGGGGACTTTCCGAACGCGGCGCTGGTCGAAGGCTCGATGCAGGCAATCACCGAGGGCGGGTTCCTGACCGATGGCGACACGCCCGTGGGCGCCATCGACCCGACACGGGTGGAAGGGATGGCGAAGTTCCTGTTCGACAGCGGTGTTCTGAAAGGCACGGACGGGCAGCCGCTGGACTGGCCCGGCAGCGTGGCGGACTGGTACGATCAAAGCTGGATGTCGCGGTGATCCTGAACGCCGTCCTGTTCGGCCACGGCAGCCACGAGGCCGCGTGGCGGCACCCGGCGGCGCGGGCGACCGCGACGCTGGACGACTGGATCGCCCATGGCGCCGCCGACGGGTTCAACGTGATGCCGCCGCTTCTGCCCGACGGTATCGCGGCGTTCGGCAGGCTTGTGGACCCGCACCTGCGGGTGCGCTGACCCGCAGGTCAGCCGTGGATGGCGAAAGGCTCCATCTCGGGCCAAAGCGCGTCGGGCACGGGATCCGCGATGGTCGCGAAATTCCGCGTGAGGCTTGAAGGCTTCGATGACCCGATCAGCACGCTGGCCACCACCGGGTTGCGCAACGGGAAGGTCAGCGCCGCGTTGGCCAGCGTGACACCGTGGGCGTCGGCCACCGCCTCCATCCCACTGACCCGTTGCATGACATCGTCGGACGCCTCGGCATAGTTGAACGTGGCCCCCGGCTTCGCACCCGTGGCAAGGATGCCCGAGTTGAACACGCCGCCCACCACCATCGCGGTGCCGCTGTCCTCGCACATGCCCATCAGGCGCGTGCAGGCCGACCGGTCCAGCAGCGAATAGCGCCCGGCCATCAGCAAGCAGTCCAGCCCGACCCGTTCCATGACGTTGATACAGGCGTCGACCTGGTTCACGCCCAGCCCGTAAGCCCCGATAGAGCCTTCGGATTTCAGCCGCTCCAGCGCCTTGATTCCGCTGGTCGCGAAAGTCTCGAGATGCGCGGCATAGTCGTCGCCCCCGAAGGTGCCGCTTTCAAGGTCGTGGACATAGAGGATATCGACCGAGGGCAAACCCAGCCGGTGCAGGCTGTCCTCCCACGACCGCATGATGCCGTCGTAGGAATAGTCATAGCGCACGTTGAACGGCAGCGCGTCGGCAAAGCCGTTGTCGGGCAGCGGGCCGTCTGTGACCGGCGACAGCAGCCGCCCGACCTTGGTGGACAGCACGAAGTCGCCGCGCGGCTTGTCCTGCAGGTAATCCCCCAGCCGCCGCTCTGACAGGCCCTGACCATAGTACGGCGCGGTGTCGAAATAGCGGATTCCGGCGTCCCACGCGGTGTCCAGCACGTCCATCGCCTGCGCCCGGTCCACGGGGCGATAAAGGTTGCCGATGGGCGCCGCGCCGAAGGACAGCTGTGTCAGTTCCAGCGCCGTATTGCCAAGCCTGCGCGTCTTCATGCGGGCTCTCCGTCCAGCTGGCGCGAGACGGTGCGGATGATGCCGCGCAGTTCTCCCAGCCCCTTGAGACGACCATTGTACGAGTAGCCGGGGTTGGTGACCTTGTCGATGTCGTCGCCCAGCAGGTGACCGTGGTCGGGGCGCATCGGGATATCGGGGCGGCGGCCTTCGGCGGCGGCGGCGCGTTCCTCGCGCAGCAAAGCCTCGATGATCGCGATCATGTCGCCGCGCCCTTCAAGGTGGTCGTCCTCGAAGAAGGACCCGTCCTCTTCGACCGTAACATTGCGCAGGTGGGCGAAGTTGGTGCGCGAGGCGAATTCCTGTGCCATCGCCGTCAGGTCGTTGTCGGCCCGCGCGCCATAGGACCCGGTGCACAGGGTGATGCCGTTGTGCGGGCTGTCGACGGCGGCGAGGATGTTGCGCACGTCCTCTGGGGTCGAGACGACGCGCGGCAGGCCGAACAGCGGGATGGGCGGATCGTCGGGGTGGATGGCCAGCAGGACGCCCGCCTCTTCCGCGACCGGCACGACCTCCTTCAGGAAGGCGATCAGGTTGCCCTGCATCGTTTCGCGGTCGATCCCCTTGAAGCTGTCGATCAGCGCGGCGATCGAGGCGCGGGTCTGAACCAGCGCGCCGCCGGGCAGGCCGGCGATCACGTTTTTCTCCAGTAGCAGCTTCTCGTCCTCGGACATCTCCGCGGCGCGCGCCTCGGCGCGGGCGACCAGCGCCGCGTCATAGTCGTCCGACGCGCCGGGACGGTTCAGCACGAAGACGTCGTAGGCCACGAAGTCCACCATCTCGAACCGCAGCGCCAGCCCGGTGCCGGGCGCTTTCCAGCGCAGGTCGGTTCGGGTCCAGTCGACCACCGGCATGAAGTTGTAGCAGACCACCGGCACACCGGCGCGGCCCACGCGCATCAGCGTGTCCTTCCAGCGTCCAATTGCCTCTGCCGCGCCCTTGCCGCCGCTTTTGACGCACTGTTCCATCGGGATCGACTCGCACACGGTCCACGACATGCCGGCGGCCTCGATCATGGCCTTTCGCTTGGCGATCTCTTCCTCGGGCCAGACGGTGCCGTCGGGGATCTGGTGCAGCGCGGTGACGATGCCGGTGGCACCGGTCTGGCGCACATGGCTCAGCGGGATCGGGTCGGGCTCTCCGTACCATCTCCAGGTTTCCTGCATTCACCCCTCCTTGGTCATGCGGCGCAGGCAGGCCAGAACGCCCTGCGTGCGGATATCGGTGTAGGCGGCGGTGAGGTCCGCCGCAAATGTCTGATCCGGCCCGGAGCCGAACACGCGGGAAAACCCCAGGAACCGGCGCACCACCTCTTCGGGCGGCAGCGTGTCCTGATCCGGCGCGTCCCAGTCGTGGAAGGCGGGGTCGTGGATCGCGATGCCCTGCCCCTTTTCGTTCGTCGCCGCACAAGACCGCAGCCACAGCGCCAGCGCCAGCATCGGCGCGGTGTGCGGCTGGCCCGCCGCGCGCAACTCGCGCAGCGGCGCAAGGATGCGCTGCGGCACCTTCTGCGACGCGTCCGAGGCGATCTGTTCCGCCTTGTGTTTCAGCGACGGGTTGGCGAACCGCTGCCGCAGCCCCACCACGTAGGCCGCGCCGTCGACCTCGGGTCGCAGCGTCGGCCCCACCTGCCGCCAGTAGAGGTCGATGAAGTCGCGCACCTCTGGCACCGCATAAACGGCGTCCACCGTCGCCAGCCCGGTGGACTGGCCGATGGCGGCGATTGCGGTGTGCGCGCCGTTCAGCATCCGCAGTTTCATGTGCTCGAACGGCTCGACATCGGCCACGAACTCGGCGCCCGAGCGTTCCAGCGCGGGGCGCGGTCCCGCGAAGTCGTCCTCGATCACCCAGCGGAAATAGGGTTCCGCCACCACCGGCCACGCGTCGGCGACGCCCAGCCCCGCCGCCACGCCGTCGCGGTCGGCGTCGGTCGTGGCGGGCACGATGCGGTCGACCATCACGCAGGGACAGCGGATCGCGTCCCGAATGTAGTCCGCCAGCGCCGGGTCGCGCCGCGCCGCGAAATCCGCCAGCGCACGGTGCAGGATGCGCCCGTTCGACGGAAGGTTGTCGCACGACAGCAGCGTCAGCGGCACAGCCCCGGCCGCCTGCCGCTGGCGGATCGCCTCGGTCAGGTAACCGTAGATCGTGCGCGGCGCATGCGCGTGCGCAAGATCATGGGCGATGTCGGGGTGGTCGGTCATCAGCCGCTCCGTGGACAGGTCGGCGAGATAGCCCTTCTCGGTCACCGTCAGAGTCACGATCTTCACGCGCGGATCGGCGAGCGCCGCCAGCAGCGCGGCGGGGTTTTCGGGCGCGACCAGCACGTCGAGGATCGAGCCCACCACGCGCAGCGTCTCGCCCTGCCCGTCCCGCTCGCAATAGGTGTACAGGTTGTCCTGCGGCGCAAGCGCGTCGCGGGTGGTCGCGCTGCGCAGCGAGGCGGCGACGATGCCCCAGCCGGTTTCGCCCCGGTTCAGGCAGTCATCGACGAACACCGCCTGATGCCCCCGGTGAAACGCGCCCACGCCAAGGTGGACGATGCCGGGCGTCACCGCGCTGCGGTCGTACCGCGGGCGGGCGACGCCCTCCGGCAGGCGGTTCAGCACCGCGTCGTTCAGTCTGTCGGTCATGCCGTCCCCCTCAGCCGAACTGCAGGCCGCCGTTCATGTCTATGGTCAGCCCGGTCATGAACCCGGCCAGCGGAGAGGCAAGGAAGCGGACGGTGTGCGCCACTTCCTCGGGCTCGCAGAACCGGCCCACGGGGATCGCGGCCAACTGGCGCGCCCGGTCCTCGTCCGACAGCTGGTTCATGATCATCGGCGATACGACATAGGCGGGCGCGATGGCGTTCGCGGTGATGCCGGTGCCGGTGAGTTCCCGTGCGGTGGAATAGGTCAGCCCGACCAGCGCGGCCTTCGACACGGAATAGGCGGTGCCCGCCGTCAGCCCGCCCGACTTCCACGCGTAGGACGCCATGTTGATCACGCGGCCCCAGCCCGCGTCCTTCATCCCCGGCACCACCGCCTGCGTCAGCAGCATCGCGGCGTCGAGGTTGACGGCCATCAGCGCGTGCCAGTCGTCCAGCGTTATGCCGGCAAGCTTGTGCGGCGTCAGGATGCCCGCGTTGTTGACGAGCACGTCAATCCGCCCGTGCGTGTCCAGAAGCTTCGCCGCCAGCGCCTGAAGCCCCGGCCCGTCGGACAGGTCGGCGACGGCGGCGGTGCAGTTGGGGCCGATCCCGGCGCACAGCGCGTCGAGCGCCGCGGAGTCCCGGTCCAGCGCAATCACCTGCGCCCCTTCCGCGGCCAGTGCCGTCACAACCGCGCGACCGATGCCGCCGCCCGCGCCGGTCACCAGCGCGGTCTTGTCCTGAAGCTCCATGAAGTTCCTCCCAGTGGTCCTTTCGGTCTGCCCGCTCAGACGGGCAGTTGTTTCCTGTCCTCTTCCGGCATCTGGTCGAAGATGACGAATGCCATGTCGAGGTGTATGGCCAGCGCCTCCTCCGCGCCGTCCACGTCGCCCCGGTCCAGCGCGTCCAGCACCGCGAGGTGCTCGGTCAGGACGTCGGGCAGACGGTCCGCCTGCGCCCAGTAGCGGTAGAACCGGGTCAGCGAGACTTTGGCCGCCTGAATCGCGTCCCAGACGCCGGCCCGTCCCGAGAAACCCGCAAGCGTCCGGTGGAATTCTTCGTCCGCGTGGAAGAAGCCGTCGGGGTCTTCCGCCTCGATCACGCGGCGCTGGTCTTCGACGATGTCGCGCAGGGTGCGGCTCATCTCCGGGGTCCAGACCTTCGCCGTCTCGCGCAGCAGCGACAGTTCCAGCGAACGCCGGATGAAGTGGCTGTCGCGCAGGTTGCCAAGCCGCAGGGGCGCCACGTAGCTTCCGCGCTGGGGCAGGATGTCGACCAGCCCCTCTTCGGACAGACGCTGGATGGCCGAGCGGACCGGTGTGCGGGAGACGGCAAACTGCTTGCAGATCGAGTTCTCGCTGATCGGCGCGCCCGGAGCCAGCCGCACCTCGATGATCGCGCGGCGCAGGACGTCATGGACCTGATCCGAGACCGAACCGGTGCGGCCAAGGACAAGCTCCAGCTCTTCCAACCCCTGCGCGCTTGCGCCGAACAGCTTGCCGCGCGGGCCCTCTGGCGGTGGCTTGGTCATGGCGGCGATCCTCTGGTGTCGTCGGGTTCAGCTAAGTGCAGCAAGTTTTGACTTGCAAGCTTGTATACAAGCATACTAGGGTCCGACAAGCGAATGCAAGTGGACAATGGAGGGTCCACTGAACCCGGGGGCGGATTGTCCGCCCCGGTTCGACAAGGAGGAGATCACCATGAAAACCCTGAACCGCAGCGTTGCTGCGATTGCCCTTCTGTGCGCCGGCGTCACCGCAGCGGGCGCTGCCGACGACAGCACGCTGGCGCTGGTTCCCGGCGGCCCGCACCCCTATTTCGCGGCATGGGAACAGGCCGGCATCGACGCCGCCGCAGACCTTGGGCTGGGCGAAGCGACCTACAAGATCCCGCAGAAATGGGAACTGGCGCAGCAGAACCAGCTTCTCGAAAGCCTTCTGAGCCAGGGCTACAACGGCTTCCTGATCTTCCCGGGCGACCCGGTGGGCGCCGTATCCACGGCCGAGGAACTCGCGGGTTTCGGCGCGCCGGTCATCGCCGGCGCGGGCTGCTACAAGGACCCCTCGCCCGCCGCTTTCTGCCTTGGCACCGACACCGGTAAATCCGCCTATCTCGGCGCGAAAGAGCTGATCAAGGCGATGGGTGACGGCGAGAAGCGGATCGTCCACTTCACCGGCTTCCTTGTCGACCCGAACACCCAGCTTCGCATCGACGCCGTGGTTCAGGCCGCGGAAGAGGAAGGCGCGACCGTGGTGCAGGTGATCGCCGACATCGACGCGCCGGAACCGGCGGAAGAGAAGATCAACGCCTATCTCGCCGCCCACGCGGACGAGGTCGACGGCATCATCGCGACCGCATGGGTGCCCGCCGTGGTTGCCGCCAACGCGCTGCGCCGCATGGGCGACGACCGTATCCACATGGTCGGCATCGACCATGACGAGGCGGTGATCAACGCGATCAAGGACGGCGTGATCGACGGCACGATGATCCAGAACCCCTATGGTCAGGGCTATATCGGCGCCTATGCACTGGACAAGCTGCGGTCGGGCTGCACCGTGAAGGACGACGCGCCCTTTGGGTCGAACGCGCTGACGACCAAGTTCATCGACAGCGGCACGGCCTATGTCGATGCGTCGAACGCCGACAGCTATCTCGACACGATGCGGGCCGAGACGGACAAGATCCTCGCTGATTTCGACGCCACGTACCTGAACTGCGAGTGACGCCAAAACGGGGCGGCGCTCGGGTTCTCCCGGCCCGGCCGCCCCGCTCCCCAACCGCCGGTGCCTTGCGCGCCGGCGGTGCATCTTTCAGACGCACGAGATCCGCCGCCCCATGACGCTGCAAGACGCCACCTATTCCTCCGGCACCGACGACAGCCCGCTCGGCCCCCGCACGGGCCTGTCGCGCAGCCGGTTCTTCCTGTCCAACGAGTTCGGCCTGATCCTTCTGATCGCGATCTTCGCGATCATTTTCGGCTTCGCGACCAAGGGCTTCTTCTCGCCCTTCAACCTGTTCGCGCTGGGGCGCAACTCGGCCGTCAACATCATGATCGGCCTGTCGATGATGAGCGTCATCGTCACCGGTGGCCTGAACCTCGCGGTGGGCGCGATGGGCGTCTGCGCCGCGATGGTCTGCGGCTGGATGATCGAGAGCCTTGGCATCCCGTGGCCGCTGGCAATCGCGGGCGGGCTGGCCTTCGGCGCGCTGCTGGGCTGGATCAACGGATGGACGGTGGTGCGCACGGGCCTTCACAGCTTCATCATCACGCTGGCGACGATGAGCATCTTCTTCGGCGTCATGATCTTTCTGACCAAGGCCGAAGCATTCCGTGAACTGCCGCCCGTTTTCACCGAGTTCGGCCGTGCCCGCGTGCTGGGCTATGTCTCGCCCCTGCTGCTGGTGACGCTGGTGGTGGCGGTGCTTCTTGCATGGCTCTATCGCGGCACCGTTCTGGGGCGCGAGATGCTGGCCGCGGGCGCATCGCCCGCGGCGGCAGAGCTGTCGGGCATCCGCGTGGGCCGGATGGTCATCCTGTGCCACATGCTGTCGGGCGCACTGGCGGGCATCGCCGCGCTGATGCTGGTGGCCCGCAACGGCGCCGCGATCCCGTCGATGGCGGGGCAGCTGGGACAGGACTGGCTGCTGCCCGCCTTCCTTGGCCCCGTGCTGGGCGGCACGCTGCTTCAGGGCGGCAAGGTATCTGTGCTGGGCACGGTGCTGGGCGCCTTCCTTGTCACCATGCTGACCAGCGGCCTTCTGATGCTGCAGATCGGCGCCTTCTGGGTGCAAAGCTTCCTTGGCCTGATGCTGCTGGTCGCCGTCCTGTTGGACAAGGCGCGCCGTTCGTACCTTGCCCGCCGCAACCTTGCCTGAGACCGGAGCCGGACCCATGCAACAGATTTCTCGCCTGTCCCGGACCGACTGGTTCGGCCCGCTGCTCGCCACCGTGCTGGCCATCGTCATCATCGGATCGCTCAGCAAGAACTTCCTGTCGCCCTACAACATCCAGATCCTGCTGCTGGCCATCGCGGTCAACGCGCTGATCGCCTTCGCGCAGATGATCATCATCGCCATCGGCCAGATGAACCTGTCGGTGGGCGCCATCGGCGGGCTTGCTGCGATCTCGTTTGCCGGGATGATGGAGGTCTGGGGCCTGCCCGCCCTGCCCGCCGCCCTTCTGGCGCTGGTGATCGGGCTGCTGTGCGGCGTGCTGAACGGCGTGCTGGTGCGGATCACCGGCATCTCGGCCTTCGTCATCACGCTGGCGACCCTGTCGATCTACAAGGGCATCAACCTTGGCATCACCGAGGCGCAGCCGTTCTACGGCGTGCCGGCGGCGGTGAAGGCCTTTGGCGCGGCGACCATCCTCGGGCCGATCCCGTGGCTGCTGGCGCCGACCATCGTGGCGACCGTGGCGCTGTGGTACATGCTGCGCCGCCTGCCGGTGGGCCGGTTCATCCTTGCGGTCGGCAGCAACGACCACGCCGCCGGGCTGTCGGGCATTTCGGTCGGGGCGACCGTGGTGATCGCACATGGCATCTCGGGCTTCCTCGCCGCGCTGGCGGGCATCCTCGTGGTCGCGCGGTTGCAGATCGGGCAGCCGTCCATCGGGGACGACTGGCTGATCCTGTCCTTTGCCGCGCCCGTGATCGGCGGCGCGGTGCTGGCGGGCGGACACGTCAGCGTCACCGCCACCGCGCTGGGTGTCGTCATCGTCGCGATCATCACGCAGGCGCTGGTGCTGTTCTCGATCGACCCGTTCCTTGTGCAGGTGGTGCTGGGCGCGCTGATCCTTGCCGCCGTCGGGCTGAACAAGCTGCGCGCCCGCGACACCGCGAAAGGAAGCCTGTGATGAAACCCATTTTCGAAGCCAAGGGCATCCAGAAAGCGTTTCCCGGCGTCATGGCGCTGAAGGGCGTCACGCTGTCGCTGCTGCCCGGATCGGTCCACGCGCTGCTGGGCGAGAACGGCGCGGGCAAGTCGACGCTGATCAAGGTGATCACCGGCGTCCACCAGCCCACCGCCGGCACCCTGCTGCTGGACGGCCAGCAGGCGCAGTTCCACAACCCGCGCGACGCCATCGCCAAGGGCATCGGCGTGGTCCACCAGGAACGCAACCTGTTCCCCCGCTTCTCGGTGGCCGAGAACATCTTTCTGGAACAGATCGGGTCCAGCTATCTGAAACCCGTCGACTATGCCCGCCTGAACCGCGAGGCGCGGCGCTGGCTGGACGCGCTGGAGCTGGACATCGACCCCGCCACCCCGGTGTCGGAGCTGTCCGTCGCCCGGATGCAACTGGTCGAGATCGCCAAGGCCCTGTCGCTACAAAGCCGGGTGCTGCTGCTGGACGAGCCGACCGCCTCGCTTACCACCTCGGAAACCGACCGCCTGTTTCAGATCGTCCGCCGCCTGCGCGACGACGGCACAAGCCTTGTCTTCGTCAGCCACAAGCTGGAAGAGGTGCAGGAAATCTGCGACCGCGTGACCGTGCTGCGCGACGGGGCCAACGCCTGCGACAGCCGCTCGATGGAGGGGGTGACGCGCCACGACCTCGTGCAGATGATGATCGGCCGCGCCGAGGGCGAAGGCGCATGGCGCGCCCGCGACACCTCGGCCCAGCCCGAGGTGCTGGGGCTAAGCGGCGTCTCGACCGAACTGGGCCACCGCGACGTGTCGCTTTCGGTCCGCAAGGGAGAGATCGTGGGCCTCTACGGCCTGGTCGGCGCGGGCCGGACGGAACTGGCGAAGTCGATCCTCGGCCAGTCCGCCGTCACCGGCGGCGAGGTGCGGGTCGACGGCAAGCCCGTCCGCATCCGCTCGGTGTTCGAGGCGATCCACACCCACGGCCTTGGCTACGTCAGCGAGGACCGCAAGACCGAGGGCCTGATCCTGCAGCATTCGGTGCTGGCCAACGCGGGCGTGCCGATCTGGCGCAAGCTGGGCGGCGCGCTGGGGACGCTGACCGACGGCAAGATCCGCGACGCGGTGCTGCCGTATCTGCGCAAGCTCGAGGTCAAGACCCCCAGCCTCGCCCAGACCGCCGCGAACCTCTCGGGCGGCAACCAGCAAAAGATCTCGGTCGCCAAATGGCTGGCGGCGGGGGTCCGGCTGCTGATCGTCGACGAGCCCTCGGTCGGGATCGACATCAAGACCAAGGCCTACCTGCACGAGTTGCTGCGCGAGTTGGCGGACAACGGCACCTCGATCCTGCTGATCACCAGCGACCTCCCCGAAATGATCGCCGTCGCCGACCGCATCGTGGTGATGGACGGCTACCGCGTCACCGGAGAGCTGCCGAACACCGGGGAGTACGACAGCGTAAGCCGGGCGGTGATGGACCGGATCCATGATATGGGGGAGGTTGGGTAGCGGTGGGGGAGTAGGGCGGTTTGGTGGTTGGGCGATGTCGGCCCAAAGCCGTCGTTGGAAGGTGCCGCAGCGAATGTCCGCTACGCGCCCTTGCTGCAGGGCGAAACCTGGGCCGTTTCGGGCAATCGCGCGCACAGTTAGGCATGCTAGTCGTTACTCCGAGCAGTGTGTCCTGAGTGTCGAACTGAAGATAGCCACGCAGCCAAAAACTCGTGCCCGAACGCACTTTTAGGTTCGTTTGGCCGTCAGAAAATCTGGTCACGTGACCCGCCCCACGCGATATGCATGGGATTCAAATCTACCGTATCCTCTGTTTCCAAGACAGAAAGCGGTGCGCGTGCCCACGCCGATGGACAGTCAAAAAAGCTGCATCCGCGATACTTCTTTTCAGTTTGCAACCGACGGTTACCCTTACGTTAACTAATAACGATTCGTGGGGAGCACGGAAATGCATAGCCTCGTCTGCCGCTTAGCCCGCTACGTTCTGATCAGCTGCATTGCTGGTCTTGCCGCCGTTTCGCCCCCGACGTCCTCCGCCGAAGCCCAGGAGAGCGTGAATGTCGCTTTCCCCGCGGGGCAAACGGGCACCACGATCAACGGCACGATCATCGGGAACGAGTATATCGACTATGTGCTGCGGGCGCGGGGCGGGCAGACCATGTCCGTCGCGCTGACGGTGACGGGCACGAATGGGTTCGGCAGCGCCTTTTTCAATATCCTTCCGGCAGGTCAGGACTTTGGCGGGCCGTACATAGGCAGCACCGATGACGACAATCGGGCCGAGGTGGTCGTACCCTCTGATGGCGACTGGGCAATCCGGGTCTACCTGATGGGCAACGACCGGGACACCGGCAAGACGGTTGGTTTCTCGATTGATGTCGACATCTCATCGGGGCCCTCGGGTTCGGGGACGGCGAGCCCGGTGCCCCCGGCAGACATGCTACCGGAAGAGGACTTCTTTGTCGTGCGCCTGTCCAGTGCCGGTGGGCATCTCAACGTCCGGGACGCCCCGTCAGAGACGGGATCGCTGGTCGGTACGATTGCAAACGGCATCAACGTCGCGAATGTGGGCGGCTGCACGGTAACCGAGGGGGCGCAATGGTGCGAGGTGCAGGCCGAAGGCGGTGGTATCCGGGGTTGGGTAGCGGCGCGCTTTCTGGCGCTGCCCGGCCCGGCCGGCGGCGAAGCGACGGGCGGCGGAAACGTCGTGACCATCGCCGGGGTGCCGGAGAACGACTTGCTGAACGTCCGCAACGGGCCGGGCACGGGATACGACATTGTCGGGGCGCTGGGGAACGATGACCGTGTCGTCAACCTAGGATGCCAACCGGTCGACGGCGGAACCTGGTGCGAGATCGAGATGCTTACCGACATGCGTGAGCGTGGCTGGATCAACGCACGCTACATCGCGGCTCAGGGCAACGCTCCGGCCCAACTTCCCGACGCGGCGCGGGTGGTGCGGGTGCAGTTCAATGCCGGAACAAGCGGGACCGAGTTCACCGATGAACTGGGGCCGGGTACGTCGGTGACTTATGTGCTTGGGGCGTCCGCCGGGCAGGACCTTTATTTCCGTCTTGCGACCGACGCGAACGGCGTTTCCTGGCGGCTGTACAACCCGGACGGATCGCTTCTGGACGAGGGCGCACCTTCCAAGGCGTACCGTGGCGAGCTTTGGCAGACCGGCGACCACAAAGTCGAAGTCATCAATCGCGCGGGTGGACTGCAACGGTTCAACGTCATTTTCGGGATCGAGTAGACGCCCGGCCGCACCCAGGGATCAACAGGAGAGAGAGAAGACATGGCCCATATCGTGAAGACCTTCGCAGGGGTGGCAGCGCTTGTCGCGCTGGCTGGCTGCCTCGAGACGCCGACGGGCGGCGACATGATGCAGCCGGCGCCCGACGCCCCGCCATTCATCGAAGGAAACTACGGCGCAAGCGACGCCGCTGTTTCGGCCTGCCGGAGCCTGCTGGCGTCGCAGACGGCCGGAGGGGTCACGGTCGTCGGGTCCGAGTTCTCGGAAGCCAACAGCGCCGTCTACATGCGGGTCGGCGAGAACGGAGCCCCGTGGCGCTGTCTGGTGTCTGACGATGGCAGCAACCCGTCCCTGATGTTCGTGGGCAGCGAAGGCGCCCTGTAACACCTGCCCGGTGCCCGCAAGTTAGGGCGCCGGAGCTTTCCGGGCAAACGAGGGGAGATGACGATGGGCACTATCTGCAAGTGGGTCGTTCGCATTTTCGTGGTGCTCTACGCATTGGCACTCGCCCTTCTGCTTGTCGGGACGTTCGGCCTGTTCGGGCAGGACCGGGATCCTCTGGCCGCGGTCTTCCTGATCCCGCTGGGTCTGCCGTGGGTCTACATGGTCGACCTTTTTCCCGAGGCGCTGCGACCCTGGGCTGCGGCGCTTTCGCCATTGCTGAACATCGCGATCATCGCCTTTCTCTGCCGCGTCGTGCGTCAACGGCAGACCTGAAAGTGAGGCTTAGCCACATCACCGCAATTTGCGGCAGAACGAAAGCCGCAACAGAATAGGGAACCCAAGTCATGACAATCGACATCCCCCATATGATCGCCACGGCCATCGTGATCTTCGTCGTCGTGTTCGGCATCAGCCACCTGCCAGCGGCAGAGACCATGTCGAAGGGGCGAAAGGCGCTACTGACCTTCGTGGTCCTGTTCGTGGTGCTGATGGTCATGAATATGGTTTGGCCGTCCGGAACCGAGGTCTGAGATGCCACCGCCGGCGGCTCTGCTCAGGCATGCCAGTGTCCTGCCGCGCTACTTGCACGACCAGATGAGGCGGGCGTGACAGACGCTATTTTGTGAGAAGAAGGCGTCTAAGGGCGCCTTCTTTGGTACTGCCATCCTGCCGCATCGTTCGACACGGTCCTATCTCGCATCGTGCGATCGGTACCGAACACGCGCACCGGCGCGACTTGGTCGCAACTCATCTCCGTCGTGGCATCGGTCGTTGAGTTAGATCGAAAGCGGGTACGCCGCCGGTCTTCACATCCGTTTGAAGGTCGGCAAGGTCCGCGAGCAGCGGACATTGGTGCCGAGCGCAGCGAACGTCGGGTTCTCGCCCCCCGCCCCCCCCTCAATCCACATGAAACACCTCCTCCATCCCGGCCCACCATTCGCCCTCGGCGCGGGTTTCCAGGGGGACTTGCATCGGGTCGGTGATTTCCCACCAGCGTTTGGTTTCGGGGTCGGCGGCGATCTTGGCGGTGTCGGCCTCCCAGTCGGTGCCGTGGTATTCCATGTAGGCGAACAGCAGGTTCTCGGGGCGGCGCAGGAAGATCGTGAAGTTGCGGATGTTGCTGGCGGCGATGCGGTCCAGCACGCCGGGCCAGACCTCGGCGTGGATGCGGGCGTATTCCTCGATGACCTCGGGCTTGATGCCGATGACCTGTCCGATGCGGATCATGTGCGGGCTCCTTACAGGTGGGTGGTGAATTCGGCGACGGCGCGGCGGGCGATCTCGTCCTCGTTCCAGTCGATGCCGATGCCGGGGGTGTCGGGGGCTTGGGCGTACCCGTCCCCGATCCGCAGGCGGTCGCCCACAATGTCGTCCAGTTGCGGGATGTATTCGACCCAGACCCCGTTGCGGACGGCGCAGACCAGCGAGGCGTGCAGTTCCATCAGGAAATGCGGCGCGACGGCAAGGCCGTGGCATTCGGCCATGTGCGCCACCTTCAGCCACGGGGTGATGCCGCCGATCCGGCCCGCGTCGACCTGGATGACCGAGGCCGCGCCGCGCGCCGCGTAGTCGGCGAAGTGGCGGATCGAGTACAGGCTTTCCCCCACCGCCACCGGCATCGGTGCAACGCGGGCAAGCTCGGCGTGGCCTTCGACGTCATCGGCGGGCAGCGGTTCCTCGATCCACGCAAGGTCGTGCTCGGCCAGCGCCAGCGCGCGGCGGCGGGCCGCGTCGCGGCGGAAGGCCTGGTTGGCGTCGGTCATGATCTCGTAGTCGGGGCCGACCGCGCCCCGCACCGCGCGCAGCCTTGCGGAATCCTCGGCCGCCGTGGGCTTGCCGATCTTCACCTTGCTGCCCTTGAAGCCCCTCTCTTTCGCCTCCAGCGCATCCTCGACCAGCGCCTGCACCGGCAAGTGCAGCCAGCCGCCCTCGGTCGTGTAGCAGGGCGCCGAGGGTTTCGCGCCGCCCGCCAGCCGCCACAGCGGCAGCCCGGCCCGGCGGCAGCGCAGATCCCACAGCGCGGTATCCACCGCCGCCAGCGCGATCGAGGTGATCGCCCCAACGGTCGTGGCGTGGGTGAAGAATTCGAGATCGGTCCAGATCGCCTCGACCTCCTCGGCCTCGCGGCCCAGCAGCCGGGGGGCAAGGTGGTCGGACAGCAGCCGCATCACGGACGAGCCGCCGGTGCCGATGGTGTAGGAATAGCCCTGCCCGACCGCGCCGTCGCTGTCGGTGATCGTGACCAGCGGCGTTTCCTGGCTGACGAAGGACTGGATCGCGTCGGTGCGCTGAACCTTCGGCGCAAGGTCCACCATGCGCAGGGTGATTTTCTCGATAGTTGCCATTGCCTCGGCCGCCTCCTCACGGCCGGGCGCGGCGGGCGACCGCGCCCCTCCTCCACGTCTGACGCTAGAGGGGCGGAGGTCGGGATGCCACCGGGTTTTCAGGATGTTGGCAGAGCGCCGCCCGTCTTCGGACGGTCAGGGGCCGGCTATTCGGTGGTGATCGTGTCGCGCAGCAGCGCGCGATACCGGGCAAGGTTGCCTTCGAGGTGCTGCTCCATCGCGGTCTCGGCGGCGGCGGCGTCCTGATAGATGATCGCCTCGACGATCTGCCGGTGCTCCTGCAACAGCGCGGGATTGCGGGTGTAGACGTGGCCGGCAAGGCTTTTGCCAAGATCCTGACGCGGCACCATGCCGGTGCGGATCAGGTTCAGGAACTGCGGGAAGAAGGTGTTCTGCGTCGCCTCGGCGATGGCATAGTGAAAGCGATAGTCCGCCTCGCGCGTGGGTTCGTTCTTTCGGTAGAACTCGGCGACCACGTTGTTGGCGTCCAGGATCGTGTCGATGTTCGCATTGGACCGCCGCATCGCTGCCAGCCCGGCGGCGCGCACTTCGACCGCGCCGCGGATCTCGAGCAGTTCGATGACGCCGGTGATCCGCCCCGTGGTGAGCCCGGTCAGGGATTGCCCGTCCGAGACGGGCCCGCGGTCAAGCGCATAGACCCCCGACCCGCGCCGCGCCTCCACCAGCCCCTCGATCCGCAGCGCGGCCATCGCCTCGCGGACGACGGTGCGGCTGACGGAATGGACCCGCGTCAGCTCGGCTTCGCTGGGCAGTTTGTCGCCCGGCTTCACCGCCCCGCTCACGATCCGTTCGCGCAGCAGTTCGCTCAGCCGCGCTGAAAGGGATTCGGTCTTTCGCTCTGCCTGTTCCACGCCAACCCGCCCTGTGACGTCCCAAACCGGTTTGGGCACTCATACAAATATGGCCGGTCCGGTGCGAGCGGTCAATCCAGAGTGCAGACAGGTTGTCGAACCAGACTGGATGGAATCGGGACGCAAGCCAGAAAACCAAGCCTAACCCATTGCCTAAAGTCAAAAAAATGTTGTCACAAGCAGACTTACAAATCTCTAAATTTGTCAGTTGACTTGCATTAAGCTATCATACAACTCTTGTCCGAAATGACGGTATGGCCAGGGAGGGGCCATGTTGATCAGCGATCCATCCGCCGCGATCTGCCGCTACGGAACCCCGCGTTCCGGGCATCGCGCCTGTGGCAGACCCGCGCCCCGCGCGCGGGTCGCCACCCACCCCGACCGGAACGACGCGATGCCCTGACATCACACGACCTCGGCCCGCCCGGAGGAGGGGCGCGCCGCCAACAGAAAGGGAGGACCAATGAAACGACTACTTGCCTGCGCCGCCTTCGGGGCGATGCTGATGACCTCGCCGCTAAGCGCACCGTCCGCCGCATGGGCGGAGACGCCGGCGGACCAGCTTATCGTCGCGTGGACGCTGAACAACGTCCTGACCATGGACCCCGCCGCCATCACCGGCAGCGAGACGGTCGCGGTTCTGAACAACCTGTACGACACGCTGGCGCAACTGGACCCCGAGACGAACGAGCTGATCCCGCGCATGGCGGAAAGCTGGGAGTTCTCGGACGACAACATGAAGGTGACGTTCAAGCTGCGTGAAGGCGTCAAGTTCGCCTCGGGCAACCCGCTGACCGCCGAAGACGTGGCCTACAGCCTGAAGCGCGCGCTTCTGTTGAACCTGCCCTCTTCGTCGAACCTGAAAAGCCGGGGTTTCCTGCCCGAGGATGCCGACAAGTATTTCGTCGCCGAGGACGAGACGACCTTCGTGATGAACTTGCCGCAGCAGGACGACCCGAAGATCCTGATCATGGAACTGACGCAGGCGGGCGCGGGCTCGATCGTCGACAGCAAACTGGTGATGGAGAACGAGGTCGACGGCGACTGGGGCAATGCCTGGCTGACCAACAACTCTGCGGGCTCTGGCGGCTACGTGCTGACCCAGTGGCGGTCTAACGAGTATATCATCCTGACCCGCAACGAAAATTACTGGGGCGAGATGCCCGAGATGGCGCGCGTGCTGATCCGGCACCTGCCCGAGTCGCAGTCGCAGCGTCTGGCGCTGCAACAGGGCGATATCGACCTTGCCTACTCGCTGGCCGCACCCGACCTCGCGGCGCTGCAAGAGGAAGAAGGCATCACCATCGAAACGGTGCCAAGCGCCGGGTTCTACTATCTCGCGGTGTCGATGAAGGACGAACGGTTCGCCAACCAGAAGGTGCGCGAGGCACTGCGGTACCTGATCGACTATGACGGGGTGAACTCTGCCGTGATGCCGTTCTACGGGGTCAAGCATCAGGGGCCGCTGAACTCGGGCGTGTTCGGCGCCATCGAGGAACCGGGCTACACGCTGGATGTCGAGAAAGCCAAGGCCCTGCTGGCCGAGGCCGGGTATCCCGACGGCTTCGACACCACGCTGCGCGTGATCTCCGAGCAGCATTTCCTCGACGCGGCGACCGCAATTCAGGGCACGCTGGCGCAGGCCGGGATCAACGCCGAGATCATCACCGGCGACGGCGGCCAGATCTATGGCGCGATGCGCGAGCGGAACTTCGAACTGCTCGTCGGACGCGGCGGCGGCGGGCAGATCCCGCACCCGGAAAGCAACCTGCGCGCCATGGCCTTCAACCCCGACAATGCGGACGAGGCCAAGCTGACCAACTATCAGGGCTGGCGCACCAGTTTCTACGACGAGAAGCTGAACGACATGATCGGCACCGCGTTGCTCGAGACCGATCAGGACAAACAGCGGGCGATGTACGAAGAAGTTCAGCACTACATGGCCGACCTCGTCATGTCGATCCAGCCCTTCTCGGAACGCGTGGTCACCGCCGCTTACCAAAGCGATGTCAGCGGCGTCATCGTGAACCCGTGGGTGTCGCGTTTCGAAGGTGTCGAGAAGGACCGCTAGGACCTCCTCCGGACCAAGGCCGGGGGCGGTGTTCGCGCCCCCGGCCCCACCCCAACACAGACAAAGGCGCAGGGCATGTGGCGTATGAAGGGCCGGACCCGTTCGGCTATGGGACAGGCGACGACGGTTCTTGTCACCCTGTTCGGTCTGCTGGTGCTGACCTTCGTGATCGGTCGCATCATGCCGGTCGATCCGGTGGCGGCCATCGTGGGCGAGGACGCGACGAATGACGTCTACGAGAACGTCTATCGCAAGCTGGGCCTCGACCGGCCACTGTACATCCAGTTCCTCTATTACATGCGGGATATCCTGACGCTGGATCTTGGCGTGTCGATCCGCACCGGTCGCCCGGTGGTCGAGGACGTGCTGCACGTCCTGCCCGCCACCATCGAGTTGGCCACCTTCGCCATCATCGTCGGCGCCGGTCTGGGCGTGCCGATGGGTGTGCTGGCCGCCGTGAAGAAAGACCGCTGGCCGGATCACGTGATCCGCATCATCAGCCTCTTGGGGCATTCGATGCCGATCTTCTGGATCGGGATGATCGGGCTTTTGATCTTCTACGCGGGGCTTGGCTGGGTCGGCGGGTCCGGACGGATGAGCCAGTTCTACATCGGGCTGGTGCCCGAAAAGACCGGCTTTCTGTTCATCGACAGCGCGCTGGCCGGAGACTGGGACGTGTTCCGGAGCGCGCTGAACCACGTGATCCTGCCCGCTTCGTTGCTGGGTTACTCGTCGTCCGCCTACATCACCCGGATGACGCGCAGCTTCATGCTGGACCAGATCAACCAGGAATACATCACCACCGCCCGCGTGAAGGGGCTGAGCCGGCCCAAGACGATCTGGCGCCACGCCTTCGGCAACATCCGCGTGCAGCTCGTGACCATCGTCGCCCTCGCCTATGGCTCGCTGCTGGAGGGCGCGGTGCTGATCGAGACGGTTTTCGCGTGGCCCGGTTTCGGCAGCTACCTGACCGCCAACCTGATCATCGGCGACATGAACGCCGTAATGAGCTGCGTGCTTGTCGTTGGCCTGATCTTCATCTCGCTGAACCTGCTTTCCGACGTGCTGTATCGCGTCTTCGATCCGAGGACCCGCGCCGAATGACCCTTGCGACGGACACCACCCGCCCGCGCCGCATGCCGCAATCCCTGATCGCGGCGAGGAACATCATCGGCTTCCTGCTGCGCAGCCCGACCTCGGCCTTCGGTCTGTTCGTGCTGGCCGTGCTGATCCTGACGGCGATCTTCGCGCCGCTTCTGGCGACCCACGACCCGTTCCTGCAAGACCTGCAAAACCCGCTGCAACCGCCCGGCGACGGGCACCTGTTCGGCACCGACGAACTGGGGCGCGACATCTACAGCCGCCTTGTCTACGGCTCGCGCATCTCGCTGATGATCATCTTCCTCGTGTCCATCGTGGTGGGGCCCATCGGCCTGTTCGTGGGCGCGATCTCGGGCTATTTCGGCGGCTGGTGGGATACGATCCTGATGCGGGTGACCGACATCTTCCTGTCCTTCCCCTCGCTGATCCTGTCGCTGGCCTTCGTCGCGGCGCTTGGCCCCAGCCTGAACAACGCGATCATCGCGATCTCACTGACCGCATGGCCGCCCATCGCGCGGCTGGCGCGGGCCGAGACGCTGACCTTCCGCTCTGCCGACTACATCTCGGCCGCGCGGCTGCAGGGCGCGTCCTCGGCGCGGATCATCTGGAAAAGCATCGTGCCGATGTGCCTGCCCTCGGTGCTGATCCGGCTGACGCTGAACATGGCAACGGTGATCCTGACCGCCGCGGGGCTTGGCTTTCTCGGCCTCGGGGCCAAGCCGCCGACGCCGGAATGGGGCGCGATGATCGCCACCGGCCGCCGCTACATGATCGACCACTGGTGGCTGGTCACCTTCCCCGGCCTCGCGATCCTGAGCGTCAGCCTTGCCTTCAACCTTCTGGGCGACGGGCTGCGCGACGCCCTCGATCCCAAGCAGATGAACAAGAGGTAAGGCCATGACCGACCCGATCCTCGACATCGAGAACCTGAGCGTCCGCTATCGCGGCGCCACGGAACCGGCGGTGCGCGGCGTGTCCTTCTCGCTGGGGCGCGAGCGTCTGGGCATCGTGGGCGAAAGCGGCTCTGGCAAGTCCACCGTGGGCCGCGCCATCCTGAGGCTGCTGGACAGCGCCGAGATCACAGCGGACCGCATGCAGTTCGAGGATGTCGACCTGCTGAACGCCTCGGAACGGCAGATGCTGAAGGTCCGGGGCCGCAGGATGTCGATGATCCTGCAAGACCCCAAGTTCTCGCTGAACCCGATCCAGCGCTGCGGCGATCAGGTGGCCGAGGCGTTCCGCACCCATGTCCGGGCCTCGAAGGCCGAGGCGCGCGCCAAGGTGATCGAGATGCTGAACGCGGTCCAGATCCGCGACCCCGAGCGGGTGTACCAGTTGTACCCGCACGAGGTGTCGGGCGGCATGGGCCAGCGGATCATGATCGCGATGATGCTGCTGACCGACCCCGACCTTGTGATCGCGGACGAGCCGACCTCGGCGCTGGACGTCACCGTGCGGCTTCAGGTCCTGAACATCCTTGACCGGCTGGTGCACGAGCATGGCATCGGCCTGATCATGATCAGCCACGATCTGAACCTTGTGCGCAATTTCTGCGACCGGGTGATCATCATGTACGCGGGCCGGGTGGTCGAGACGCTGGCGGCCTCGGACCTCGACAACGCGCAGCACCCCTACAGCCGGGGCCTGCTGGCGGCGCAACCGCGCATCGGCGGCAGTCGCGGCCCCCTGCCTGTGCTGGAACGCGACGACAGCTGGATGCAGGCGGAGGTGCGGTCATGAAGCCCATCGCGGTGAAAGACCTGTGCATGTCCTTCGGCGCCGTTCAGGTGCTGCATGACGTGTCTTTCGACGTCGCCGCGGGCGAATGCTTCGGGCTGGTCGGCGAAAGCGGCTCGGGCAAGTCCACCGTGCTGCGCTGCATGTCGCTGTTGCAGGGACAGTGGACCGGCGAGGTTTCGATCGGCGGCGTCCGGGTTCGGGACATGCCGCTGAACAACCGCTGCCGCATGGTGCAGATGGTCTTTCAGGACCCCTACGGCTCGCTTCACCCCCGCCATTCGGTCGCGACGGTGCTGTCCGAGCCGCTGAAGATCCACGGGCTCGACCGTGCGAACGAGCGGATGGCGCAGGCGATGATCGACGTCGGGCTTCCGGTCGATTTCCTCGACCGCTTCCCGCACCAGCTTTCGGGCGGACAAAGGCAGCGCGTCGCCATCGCGCGGGCGCTGATCCTGGAACCGGACGTGGTGCTGCTGGACGAACCGACCTCGGCGCTGGACGTCAGCGTACAGGCCGAGATCCTGAACCTGCTGTCGCGGCTTCGGACGGACAAGGGGTTCACCTACATCATGGTTAGCCACGACCTGTCAGTGGTCGATCACATGTGCGAACGCTTCGCGGTGATGCAGTCCGGTCGGATCGTCGAGATCCTCCCGCGCGAGGCGATCCCGACCAATGCGGCGCGGGATCCCTATGCGCGCGAACTGATCGGCGCCAGCCTTGCCTATGAACGCGCGGTGTAGCGGCGGTCGGGGCCGCGGGCGACCGCCCTGCCCGTCTTACCCGGCGTCCGGCCGCACGCGGTATACCCGCCAGATGTCGTTCTCTCCGACAAGGTCATAGCGGTCCTCGACATCGTCGCCGTAGGTCTCCCACAGCAGCGCCGTGGCGTCGGAGAAACCCAGCTTGGCAACCATCACCACCTCGGCCTCGGCCAGAAATTCCCCGGCCGGAGGCAGTGTACCGTCCGAGATGTTGCGGCCCGGATGAAACCAGATGTGGATGCCCGCCAAAGGCGGCGCGCCGACGAACATCGGGAACGGGTTCAGGAAGTCGAAAGCGATGATCCGCAGGTCGGTCAGGTCGTTCTCTTCCAAAAGCGTCACGCCCTGCCCGATCATCTCGAGCATCTCGCCCTGCGAATAGATATGGGTGTGCCGCTCCGAGCCGATCAGCCTGCCAGCCACGAAGGCCTGTTCTGGCGTCTCGGCCGCCGCGACGACGGACAGCGCGTTGCTGCGGGTGTCGCCGACATAGTAGGTCTCGAACCCCGGATAGCCGATGGCGACCGACTGTGCGTTGGCATTTCGCGCAAAGGTCAGCGTCGACATCGCCATCTGCGCCATATGCGGCACCGCGAAGACCACAAGCAGCAGCACCGGAAGCTCCGGGCGTGGCGGCCCCTGATGCATCCGAGCGCCGTACAGGAACAGGAACGCCAGCAGAAGCGGTCCGTTGTCGTGGTGGTTCTGGCCAAGGATGATCATCCCGGCCAGCGGCACGAACAGGAACACCGCGATGTCGAAAAGGCTGGGCCGCGTCACGGTCAGCAGATAGGCCGCCATCACCGCGACAAGGAAGAACTCCAGTGCGTTGTTGACGATCAACCCTATGAACCCGCCGCGCACGACGCCCGAGGCCGCGCCAGCCTCGCGGATGTCGTTGATGTATTCCACGATCCCAAGACCGGCGAGGCCCGACAGCCCGACCAGCACAAGCGCCGCCGCCCCCGCCGCGAAGGCGGTCCAGCGCAGACGCGGCGCGATCAGGAAGGCTATCGCAAGGAAAGCGCCGCCGAAGGCAAAGTACGTCACCTTCAGCCAGAACAGGAAGAACAGCAGCACCGCGACGAACGCGACGTCCAGCGCCGTGCGCCAGCGCGGCCGCATCGCGTCGCGCGGCTCGATCCCCAGCAGCAGGATCGTCGACAGGATCGGCCAGCCCCACCGGTTGTAGTGCATCGACTGGTTCGACCATGTCCCCGGCATGCCCGGCTCCATCGGCACCACCAGCAGGCAGAACACCCAGATCGAGAACAGCGCCGACAGGATCGCGCCGACGCGCGCCTGCGCCATGATCATCGCCATCGGGGTGACGATCACCGCCAGCAACACCGACGCGAACTCCATCGCGCCGCCGAACTGGCCCAGCGTCTGCCACCCGATATAGGGAAGCCAGTAGGACATGAAGCCCAGGGGCGACTTGAAGTCGACGCTGGGCCACTGGCCTGCCGCGATGCGATACGCGCCCTCAAGCGCGACAAGGACGTCGCCCACGTAGGCCGCGGAATAGGTGGCGCGCGGCAGCAGGAAGATCGCCGACAGGATCGCGGCGACGACCGCCAGCGCGAGCCATGCAAGACCATAGGCCCGGTCAAGCCGTCCCAGCCCTGTGGCCGGGACGCCCTCGGTCAGACCAGACGCCCGCGCCACGGTCCGTGTCACGCCGCGCTCTCCAGCCGGTCCACAAGCTGCGCGCCCAGACGGCGGCCTTCGCGGATGGCATAGTTGGTGCCCCGGTCCTCGGGATAGATCTGCGCCATCGAGCAGATCCACAGCCCCTGTTCCGGCCCTGCTTCCTCGGGGATCTTGCTGCCGTAGGACTTGCCGACCACCGGCTGCGACCAGCGTTCGCGCCACAGGTGGTACTTGTGGATCCAGTCCTCGCCGAACTCGGGGAACATCTCTTTCAGGTAGGGCAGCGAGAACTCCAGCGCCTCGTCCGCGTCCATCGCGTACATCGCGTCGGTGTGCGGCAGGTACTTCGACAGATAGACGATGTGGCTGCCGCCATAGGTCTCGGCCCGCTCGAAGTTGGTATGCTCGATCACCGCGACGAAGGGGAAGCTGGGGTCGTTGACGTTCAGCCAGTAGGTCTCGGACAGCGACCGCTTCAATTCCAGCACAAGGCAGACGTTCGACAGGTAGTCGATGCCGTTCAGCTTTTCGATATAGCCCGGCTCGGCCCAGCCCTTCACCATCTCGCCGATCAGCGGCAAGGCCGGCGTGGCGACGACCTGATCGTAGGTCTCTGTCCCGCCGGGGGTCGTGACCTGCCAGCGCCCCTCGCCGTCGGGCTGCACCTCGGAGACCGGCGTGTTCAGCAGGACGCGGCCGCCGTTGTCCTCGACGATGGCGGCCAGCCGTTCGGCAAGACGCACGAAACCGCCGGTCAGATACGCCAGCCGCTCTTCGCCCGCCTGCCCGCGGCTGGACCCGCGCAGCTTCAGCTTGTTCCACATCCACACAGCCGAGACCTTGTCGGCATAGGGCCCGAACTTGCCTTCCAGCAGCGGCTTGAACACCACGTCGAAGACCCGCTGGCCGGCCATGCTGCGAAGCCAGTCATAGGCGGTGATGTTCTCAAGCTGCTTCCAGCTTTCGATCTTGCGCACCTTCAGCGTCAGCAGACCCAGCCGGATGCGGTCGGGGAAGGACAGCGCGGTGAACTTCAGCAGGTCGAACGGCGTCGACAGTTTGAAAAACTTGTTGCCGTAGTACATCCCGGTGTTGGTCGGGTTGATCACCACAGAGTCGGTCATCCCAACCTCGTCGATCAGGTCCATCACCGCCAGATCGTTGGTGAACCAGTGATGATAGAAGCGGTCCAGCCGCTCGCCGCCCACGTCGAAGGCCGCCGCGAGACCGCCGACTTCGGCGGCCGCCTCGTAGACCGTGACCGTATGCCCGGCCCGCGCCAGTTCGTAAGCCGCCGACAGCCCGGTGAAGCCCCCGCCGACAACCGCGACGGATTTACTGTTGCCCGATTTCATTCAATCAACCCAATTTCTCAAGATGCATCCTGCGGTGCCCGCGCCCCCGGCGCGGCAATCACCAGCCACAGCCCGCCCACAAGGGTCGCGGGCAGCCACAACGCGGCGTGAACCAGCAGCGCATAGGCCGTCGCTGCGGACACCGTGCTGCCGATCGAGGTCATCGCCTGGATCACGAAGTAGTCGAAGGTCCCGGCATAACCCGGCGTGCTGGGGATCAGCGTTGCGAGCGTCCCCACCGGCAGCGCCAGCCAGCCGCCCATCGGGTCGGCGATGGCAGGAAGCGATTGCGCGACCGAGTAGAACACCAGCCCCTCGAACAGCCACGCCGCCAGGGACCATGCCAGCAGACGCGGCATCACCGCCCCTTTCGACAACCAGATCGCGGTCTCCAGAACGCTCGTCGCATGCCCCTCGACCCAAGCGCCAACCTTCGGCGACAGCCGCGCCAGCAGCCGGACGCCCCAGTTGACCAGAGGCCGGAATACCTGTGGGAACAGCAGCACCAGCAGAATGCCGAAGGCAATCGCAAGCAGCGCCCCCGCACCCAGCCCCAGCAGGGCCATGGTGTCAGGCTTGAAGTACAAAAGCGCGCCGCCCATCAGCATCAGCAGCACCAGCAGGTCCAGCAGCCGCTCGACCACCAGCGTCGCCAGCACCTCGGCGCCGCCGACGCCGATCCGGCGGCGGAACGCGAACACCCGAAGGATGTCACCGGCGCGGAACGGCAGCACGTTGTTCGCCGCGATCGAGGCCATGAACGGCCCCGCACAGTTGCCCCACGTCAGCGCCGGGTTGTCACGCAGCAGCATCGTGCGCCACCGCGCGATCCGGCAGGCGTAGCCGGTGAAAAAGACGCCCACCGCGATCACCAGCCAGCCGATCCGCGCCTGGCTCAGGTCGTTCACGAAGGTCTCGAAGTCCAGCTGACGGATGATCAGCCAGCAGAAGAACGCGGCGACGGCGAAACCGACAGCCAGATGGCGGGCTTTTCCGGCGGTCATTCTAGTCTCCTACCGCCGTGGCGCGGTCCAGCGCCGGCACCGGCCGCGGCGTCGCGCCACGGGTCTCGAAGCCGATCCGTTTCTGCACGATGTACAGCGGGCGGCGCTTCACCTCGCGGTAGATCTTTCCGGTGTATTCGCCGAGAATTCCAAGGCAGACAAGCTGCACGCCCCCGATCAAAAGCACCGCGATCATCAAAGCGGTCCAGCCTTCAACGAAATTGTCGGTGAAGATCCGCATGAACAGCGCGTAAAGGATGCCCAGCACCGCGAAGAAGGCGAACAACACGCCCAGCGTGATCGCCAGCCGCAGCGGCACCGTCGAAAACGAGATGATCCCGTCCGCCGCGAACGTGATCATCTTGCGCAGCGGATATTTCGAGGTGCCCGCATGACGCTTGGCCCGGCGGTATTCGATGGCGGTCTGCTCGAACCCGACCCACGACACCATGCCGCGCACGAAGCGGTCTCGCTCGGGCATGCTTTTCAGGGTGTCGACCACTTGGCGGCTCATCAGACGGAAATCGCCCGTGTCCAGCGGGATCGGAACCTCCGACAGGCCGTTCAGCACACGGTAAAACGCCCGAGCGGTCTTCAGCTTGAACGCGGACTCGCCGTCGCGTTCGCTGCGCGTGCCATAGACCACGTCGAACCCTTCGCGCCACTTGGCAATCATCTCGGGGATGACTTCGGGCGGGTCCTGAAGGTCAGCGTCAATCAAGACGACCGCATCACCGTCCGCTGCATCAATTCCCGCAGTAACGGCGATCTGGTGACCAAAATTACGCGCGAAACTCAGAACGCGAAGGCAATCATGCTGCTCCGCGAGTTCCTCTAGAATCCTAAGAGTGTCATCCTGACTCCCGTCATCGACACAAATAATTTCAGTTCGGCAGTTATGAAAACCTTCCGAGACCGAGATCAACTTGTCGATCGTGACAGCAATGACTTCCTCTTCGTTGTAACAGGGGACAACGATAGATACTAAACTCTGCGTGCCCCCCAGGGCATTCCTACTCATGAAATCAGTCCAAATCCTGCCGCAATTGCCTTAATTTAGCTTTAGTTACCCTGCCCATCAAGCGCGGCGACTTTGCGTCACCCGCGCCGCTAGACTTGGCACACCAGCCTTTAATCTCATAAATTTCAGCTATTTAAGGGTGCCGTGTCGGCAAGAGATGCGCCGCGGCAGGCTTCGCTGCACCTGCATAACTTTCCCGCGCGTAAGCCCTTAAGCCGGTCAATGCCCGGAAATTAGGCATCACGGCCCGCCTCGCCCGGCGAAGAACAGCCCTCGGGCGAGACAATCTATAGTCATTCAACTGTATTGAAAACGAGATGCGTGCGACGCACGTCGCAGCCTTGGCAAATCGCGCCGGCCGCAGGTCACGCAGGACCGGACGGACCGCTTCAGGTGTAGTCCGGCACCAGACCCATGCGACGGGCAGCGGCCAGCTGGTACAGCGGATCGCCGTACAGCTTCATCTCTTCCTGACAACTGAAGGTGATCGACAGGTCGTGCTCGTCATAGGACTGCGCGGCGGCGGCGTTGATCTCGTCCCAGCTTGGCACCGGAAGCTTGCGCCAAGAGTCCAGCGTCTCGGGCGATGGCAGCGACGGGAAACCCATCGAGCCCATCAGCGAGGCGACGCCTTGCCAGAAATGCCGCAGCATCACGTCCGGCGTCGGACAATATGGCAGAACGATCCGCATCCAGTGCATCCCCGTCACCGCATGAAGCGCACAGAAGTCCTGCGTCGCGGTGAACAGCGCAATCGAGGCCGAAGCCATGCGGGTGACGGTCTTGTCATCCACCTTGATCCAGTCGACCACGGGCGCGAATTCAGGCACTTCCCCGACCGCCATCATGTTGTGCCACAACAGCTCTTTCTGCGGCAGGCTGTGCAGCACGTCGATCGCTGCGACGCGCGCCAGAACCTCTGCCGGGTCTTTCGTCAGCGGCTCGGCTCCGGTGGATTTAGGCATCTCCAGCCAGCAGGCGGACCAGTAGGCAAGCGAGATCGCAACCTCCTTCGCGTCCTCGCGCAGCAGCGCATAGGCCATCCGCATCAGCGCATGCAGAGCGCTGGCGCCCACACCCGGCGACAGGCGCGGCAGGTACTTGGCCAGCGCCGCCTCGATGCCCAGCCGATCGACCTCGGCGATGAAGAAATCCCGCAGGTCGGTTTCCCGGTCGCGGTGGCCGATGGCGGTTTCCCACGTCTCGGCCGTCAGCGGCCCCTGCCGCTCGGGCGGGCCGAACAGCTTCTTCTCGTCCCGATAGTGGTTGAACCAGTCATTCATCCGCGCCGCGTCGCCGCCGATCCGGTGCAGCGCGACCAGCACCATCGGGGCGTGGTTGGCGTAGGTCTTGTAAAACTCGGAATGATACTCCGGCATCTCCGCCATCAGGCGGGCCAGCGCCGCCGTGTCGTGCATCTGCGGTCGGTCGAGAGCCATCGGAACCTCTTTCGTCGTGCATTGCGGGGTTGCCCAAAGCCTATCTCCTCGGGCGCCCCGCGCACAGGGGGGACGCGAAGCGGCCCTGTCAGGCGCCCTGCGCGTCACCGCCTCGAAATCAGGGAAAAAACGCGGTCGTTGCATCCGGGGCAACGCGCCTGTTCCGAAAAGGATGCGCAGCGGAAGCTGCCAACGGCCCACAGGCGCTGAAATTCTCGCCGTCGAACGCCGCAGCGCCGAACAATTGTGCGCCCACTGCATTAAGTGCTTACCGCCGTTAGCGTTGCCTTTTCGGCATCGCGTTTCGTAACTAGCGTCACAGCGCCACCTTCCGGAAACGCTGCCGATGCCCGCCTCCTTCGTTCACGTCCACCTCGTCGCGCTGCGCTATTTCAGCGAAACCGTCCGTTCTGGCTCGATGCGGCAGGCGGCCGAGCATCTGTCGGTCGCCGCGTCCGCCATCAATCGGCAGATCATCAAGCTGGAGGACCAGCTGCAATGCCGCCTGTTCGAGCGCCGCTCGGAAGGCGTCCGCCTGACCGCCGCGGGCGAGGTGCTGTACCAGTACGTGCAGCGGCTGGATCAGGATCTGGAACGCGCCATTGCCCAGATCGACGACCTGCGCGGCCTGCGGCGGGGCCATGTCCGCATCGCCTGCGAGGCCGGGATCGGACGCGATTTCCTGCCGCCGGTGCTGGCCGCGTTTCACGAGGACCATCCCGGCGTGACCTATTCGGTCGAGATCAAGTCGGCGCTCGATACGCTTGCGCAGGTCGCCGCCGACGAGATCGACATCGGCATGGCGATGATGCCGCCGATCCGATCCGACGTGCAGATCGCGAGCCGCGCCGAGATGCCGCTGGGCGTGATCACCCGCAAGGGCTCGGCCCTTGGCGAACGCGCGGCGCTGCGGCTGCACGACATCGCGGGAGAGCGGTTCATCCGCGCCAAGGACGGCATGGGCGGCGGCACCACGTGGCAGCAGCAGATCGAGCAATCGGCGCCGCAAAGCTCTGTTCTCGAGACGAATTCGCCGGACATCATGACGGTTATGGTGAAGGCCGGGCTGGGCGTCGGCGTGCGCAGCCCCATCGGTATCGTCAACGACCTCGAGCAACAGACGCTGGCCTTCGTGCCGATCCACGACCCGCTGGCCCCGTATCCCTCGCTCGGCATCTACGTCCGCCCGCAGCGCCTGCTGTCAAGCGCCGGGGCGGTGATGTTGGAGCTTCTGAAAGACGCCCTGCCCGAGTTCGCGGCGCGGGTCTGGAACCTGACCGGTCAGCCGGTGCCGCCGGACGGGGTCAGCACCGGAGCCTCGTGACCGCCACGCGTTGCCCGGATGGCAACGGGGTGTCCGATACTGGATGCTATGTCGCTGCACCGCGGCGCGGCAGAATGAAGGAAAGCGCGCGGCGCATTCGCGCGCGCGACACGATCCTTCCGGAGCCTTCGATGAACATTGCCGTCCCGCACCGCCCAGACACCCGCGCCGAGACGCGCCTTGCCGAGCTTGCCCGGCGCGCGCGGTCCGACCTTGCGATGCTGGATTACGCCACCCGTCCCTGGGTCCTGCCGCGTCAATGGAACGGGCAGACGATCCCGGATGTGGTGATCATCGGCGCCGGGCAATCGGGCCTTGTGCTGGGACACGCGCTGAAGCGGCGCGGCGTGGGGAACATCCTGCTGCTGGACCGCAACCCCGAGGGCTACGAGGGCGTCTGGGAAACCTATGCCCGAAACTACGAGATCCGGTCGCCCAAGACGATCACCGGTTCCGACCTCGGCATCCCCTCGCTGAGCATCCAAAGCTGGTTCGTCGCGCGTCACGGGCAGGAAGCGTGGGACGCCATCGACCGCGTGCCCCGCGTCGACTGGATGAACTATCTGCGCTGGTACCGCGACATCGCCGACCTGCCGATCCGCAACGGCGTGAACGTGGTCGACGTGGACTATGACCCCGACGGCGTCACGCTGACGACCGCCGAGGGCGAGACGATCCGCACGCGCTATCTGGTGCTGGCCACCGGCATGGAGGGCGGCGGCGACTGGGTCGTGCCCGACGCGATCCGGGACGCCCTGCCCGATCACATGTACAACCACTCGTGCGAGGTCTACGATGCCGATCGCCTGCGCGGCAAGGACGTGGGCATCCTCGGCGCGGGGGCGTCCGCCTTCGACTCGTCGGTCGCCGCGCTGGACGCCGGCGCACGCCGGGTCGACACCTTCATGCGGCGGGCGCAGATCGGGCTTCTGGACCTTGTCCGCGAGTTCGAAACCGGCGGTTACCTGAACCACAGCCACGAGCTGTCCGACCAGACCAAGTGGGAGCTGGGAACCTTCCTGACCGGGCTGTCACAGGCACCTGCGGAACATCATTTCAACAAGGCGCTCAGCTTTTCCAACTTCAAGTTCTGGAACGGCGCGCCCTGGCAGGCCGTGGCTTATGAAGACGGCAAGGCCGTCATCACCACCCCGCGCGGCACCTTCCGGCTGGACCACGTGATCGCCGCGACCGGCGTCACGGTCGATCTGACCATCCGCCCCGAGTTGCGCCGCCTTGCGGGCGATGCGCTGCTGTGGCGGGACCGGTTCACGCCCCCGGACGGCGACATGAGCGCCGGGCGGCTGAAGCTGCCCTATCTCGACCGAGACTATCGCCTGCAACAGCGCGAACCCGGCGCCGCGCCGGGGATCGAGCGGCTGTTCATCTTCAACGCGCTTGCGACCCTGTCGATGGGCGGGCTGTCGGCGGTGTCGATCAGCGGTCACCGCTTCGGCGTGCCGAGGATCGCGACCGGCATCACGCGGGCGCTGTTTCTCGAGCAGGAAGACCAGCTGATCCCGACCCTGCGGGAATTCGATACGCCTTCGATCCAGCTGACCCCCTATGCGCGGGCGATGCTGGGCATGGACGACTGAACGACCACGACACTCACGGAAAAAGAAGATGCCGCCCCCGGGTCTGGGGGCGGCATCGTCATTTCCAGAAAGGCGCAGGCTCAGGCGGCGACGCGCAGCCCCCGCACCTTGTCCATGAAGCGCAGGACCCGGTCGCCGTCGACTGCGTTCCACGTGTCGCCATCGACTTTGAAATGCGTACCGATCACGCAGCCGTCCGCCACCGACAGGATGTCGGTCACGTTGTCGATGTTGCAGCCTGTGTTCGCCATGATCGGCGTGTCCGGCAGGGCCTTCCGCACCGCGCTCAGATGCGCCGCGTCCACCGGCTGCCCGGTGATCGGGCCGGACACGAGGATCACATCCGCCAGCGACGAGAACACCGCGCTTTTCGCGCGCTCGGCCACGGTGCGGCTGTCCAGCGAGGATGCGAACTCGGCGTTGATGTTGAACAGAAGCGTCAGGTCATCGCGGCCAAGGTTGCGGCGCAGGCGCAGCGCCTCGCCCGCATCGGGCTTCCACAGGCCCATGTCGGACGCGAAGAGCCCGGTGAAGATCTCGCGCGCAAAGCTGGCACCGGTGGCGCTGGCGATGGCGACGGTGGCCATCGGGTCCCACAGGAAGTTCACGCCGAACGGCACCTTGAGCATCGGCTTGATCGCCGACACCACCGCCGTCATCGCGGCGATGGATTCGGGCGCGGCCTTCAACTGGTACGGGCGGTCGTTCTCGTTGCCGAACATGATCGCATCGACCCCGCCCGCCTGCAGCTTCTCGACGTCCGAGGCGACATCGTCGATCAGCTTCTGCATGCCGCCCGCCGCGTCATAAAGCGGGCTGCCGGGCAGCGCGCCGATATGCGCCATGGCGACGATGGTCTTGTTGGAGCGGGTAAAGAGATCCATTTGCGTTCCGGACTTTCTGAGAGATTACGAAGGGATCACCACCCGAGTGCCGGCCCGTGCAAGGGCCTCGGCAATGTCGTCGGGCGGCGGGGCGTCGGTGACAAGCACGTCGACCGAGCCGAAGTCTGCAACGCGCGACATCGCGCGCTTGCCGAATTTCGAGGAATCGCACAGCACGACAACCTGTTCGGCGCGGGCCATCAGGGTGTGCTTCACTTCCGAGTCCTCGGGCGAATAGTCGGAAAAGCCAGAGCTGTCCGCGCCGGACACGCCAATGAAGGCGCGGTCCATGTAATAGTTGCCGATCCCTTCGACCGCCTGCGGGCCGATGACCGACAGTTCGGGCGCGCGCACCCGGCCGCCGGGCAGGTAGACGGCGCAGCCCGCCTCGGCCAGCACCGACGCCGCGCGGACGCTGTTGGTGATCACCCGCAGCCCGTCGACCTCGGTCAGCCGCCGCGCCAGTTCAAGCGTCGAGGTGCCCACGTCGATCCCGACCGCTTCGCCGGGGCGCACCATGCTTACGGCGATCTCAGCTATGGTGGATTTCTTGTCGGAATGTTCGCTGAGGCGTGCGTCGAAGGCGGGTTCGGGCGGCTCGGCCGCGGGCTCCAGAAGATCGGGGCGCACCGCGCCGCCGTGGGTCCGCTTCAGACCGCCGCGTTCCTCTAGCTGGCCGATGTCGCGCCGGATCGTCATTCCCGAAACGCCCAGCTCCTCCGCCAGATCGCCGATCGAGATGAAGCCGTCCCGCTCAAAAGCGGACATGATCAGCGACTGCCGCACCGGCGCCGGCATCCGGCCTCGACCACGTTTCGCCACAGCGACCTTCAGCTCGTCCTCGCCTTCCGTATCCATCCGATTATCCCGATGACCTTCTCCCTGCCCGGCACACTAACATGTGGCATTCCGTTAATGAAGGTTGTATTTTGTTAAATTGTGTTACGCGCTTGGTTCGGGCCTCTCCGGATCGGTCAAAAGGACAGGACATGCCTATGAATCAGACGGAAACAGGATCGGAATTCGCGGGGAAACGAGTGATCGTCACCGGCGGCTCCACGGGAATCGGCGCCGCCATCGTGCGCGCCTTCCACGACGCGGGCGCGGTGGTGCGGATTCTGGACCTCGACACCGACGGCGCGGGCGAGCTGGCGGAGGAACTGGGCGAGACGGTCACGGTCGGCAAGATCGACGTGCGCGACCGAAGCTCGGTCGAGGCGGCGATGGCGGCGGCAATCGCGGAACTTGGCGGGCTGGACGTGCTGTGCGCCAACGCGGGCGTCTCGACCATGCGGGCGGCCTGCGACCTGACGGACGAGGACTGGGATTTCAACATGGACGTGAACGCGCGCGGCGTGTTCCTGACCAATCAGGCGGCGTGCAGGCACTTCCTCGACACCGGCCACGCGGGCTGCATCGTCAACACCGCCTCGCTCGCCGCCAAGGTCGGCGCGCCGCTGCTGGCGCATTACTCGGCCAGCAAGTTCGCGGTGCTTGGCTGGACACAGGGCGTCGCCCGCGAGATGGCGCCGCACGGCATCCGCATCAACGCCGTGTGCCCCGGCTTCGTCCGCACCGGAATGCAGGACCGCGAGGTCGAATGGGAGGCCTCGCTGCGCGGCATGACCCCGGACGAGGTGCGGCAGGATTACGTGAACCAGACGCCGCTGGGCCGGATCGAGACGCCAGAGGATGTGGCGGGCGTGGTGGTCTTCCTCGCCTCAGACGCAGCGCGGTTCATGACCGGTCAGGGGATCAACGTCACCGGCGGCGTCTACATGGGATAGGCACGGGCGCCCGGCCCTAGCGGTCGGGCATCCGCCACACCGGCTTAAGTGCCTGATACAACGCACGGAACTTTGCATAGCCCGCGTCATAGACCGCACGGTTTTCCGGGTTCGGCGCCAGCGTTTCGCCTGCTACGGACAGCCGGGACACCTCGGCCCAGTCGCTAACCACCCCTGCCCCGATCGCCGCTACGAACGCCGCGCCGCCGGACGAGCCATTGTCGCTTTTCAAAAGCCTCACCGGCAGACCGATTACATCGGCGACGATCTGCATCCAGACCCGGCTTCGCGCGCCGCCGTCCGAGACCAGCACCCGTTGCGGCGGGTTGCCGATTTCGGTCAACACTTCAAGGTGATGGCGGAACCCATAGGCCACCGCCTCCAGCAGCGCGCGCCACAGGTGCGCCTTGCCGTGGCTCAGCGACAGGCCGGTGAAGGTGCCCCGCGCCAGCGGGTCGTGGATCGGGGTCTTCTCGCCCAGAAAATACGGCAGGCACAGCACGCCGTCCGCCCCCGCAGGCACGGTGGCGGCCAGCGCGTCCAGCCGGGCGTGCGGGCTGTCTTCGTCGTCCAGCAGCGCGGCCAGCCAGTTCAGCGCCGCGCCCGAGGCCGCCATGCAGCCGTTCGGAGCGTAAAGCCCCGGGACTAGGTGATAATCCATATACAGCCGCGCGTCGGGCCGGGCCGTGTCGGTGGCCACCACCACGTCGCCCGCACCGCCGAATTTCAGCAGCACGTCCCCGGCCCGTGCGATCCCCGCCGCCAGCGCCGAGGCGATGTGATCCGCCGCGCCGCCCATTACCGGCAGCCTCTCGGGCAGGCCGGTCTCTGCCGCCGCCTCTGCCGTGACATGGCCGATCACCTCGTGCGACACCGCGATCCTTGGCAGCGCGCTGGCTGGAAGGCCGGCAAGCGCCACCAGTTCCGGGTCAATCGTGCGGCTGGCAAGATCGGTGAACCCGGCCTCAAGCGCCCAGTTCTGTTCCACCCGAAGGTCGCCGGTCAGGCGCATCGCGATGTAATCGTACGAGCCGCAGACCTTGTCGATCCGGGCGAAGATTTCAGGCTCGTGCTTGGCAATCCACCGCAGTTTCGCGGCGACTAGCTGCTGGTTGATGCCGTTGCCGGTGCGCTTCAGGAAGGCCGCTTCGTCCAGTTCGGCCCGCAATTCCTCGACCTCTGCCGACACCCGCCCGTCGCTTTGCTGGATCGAGGGGCGCAGCACCACGCCGTCCTTGTCCAGCAGCACCACGGCAGGCAGCATCCCCGTAACGCAGATGCCTTTCACCTGCGCAGGGTCCGCGTTCTGCATCACCTCTGCCAGCACCGCGCGGGCGTTTGCCCACCATTGGGCCGGGTCTTCCTCTGCCCAGCCGGGACGCGGCGAGGACAACGTCACGGGCCGCGAGGCCGATGCCAGAATGCCGCCCATCGCGTCCATCCGGATCGCGATGGTCGAGGTTGTTCCGATGTCGAGCCCGATCACGTCAGCCATGCGCCCGCCTCACACAATCGCACAGTCGCGCGCGATCACACGGCCGCCCCGGACCGAGACGCGCTGCATCGGCACGCCCGCGACCGCCTCTGCGACGCAGCTTGCGCCGACCAGAAGCATGTCGGCCCGCGCGCCTTCGGCCAGGCCGTAGTCGGTCAGCCCCAGCAGGCGCGCGCCTGCGCTGGTGGCCATGGACAGCGCGACCTCCAGATCGGAATCGTCCCTGAAATCCTGCATGTAGGCGATCAGCCCTGCCCGGCGCAGCATGTCGCCGTCGCCATGCGGGCTCCATGCGTCGCGGATGTTGTCCGAGCCCGCGACCACCTCGACTCCCGCCGCGCGCAGCATCGCCACGGGGGGCATCGCGACCATGCGGTTCGGCCCGTTGGTGACGATGGACACCCGCGCCTTCGCCAGCGCCTCGACCACCGCGCCGACGCCCGGCAGGTCAGAGCCAAGCGCGAAGGCATGCGACACGGCGACCTTGCCCTGCAGGCCAAGCGCCTCTGTCCGTTTCGCGATCTCGGCCAGCTCGAACAGGCCCAGTTCGCCCGCGTCGTGCAGGTGGATGTCGACACCCACGCCGAAGCGGTCAGCCAGCCCGAACACAACGTCCAGATGCCCGGCGACGTCCCGGTCAATGCCCGCGGGGTCCAGTCCGCCGATCAGGTCCGCACCATTCGCCAGCGCGTCGGCCAGCAGGTCCGCGACCGGCGCATCGCGCAGGATGCCGTTCTGCGGGAAGGCGACGATCTGCACATCGACAAGATCCGCGACCGCCTCGCGCAGTTTCAAAAGATCCTCAAGCCCGCTCAGCCCCAGATCGCCGTCGATATCCACGTGGCTGCGGATTGCCTGAGTGCCATAGCCCGCAACCTGCCGCACCAAAGCGTTCCCCCGCTCGAAGGCCGACAGCGGCAGCGAGGCGCGCAGGCTTTTCTCTTGCGCGATGCGCTCGGCCACCGTCGCGCCCGGCAGGTGCGACTGGAACGGCAGGCCCAGCAGGGTCTTGTCGAGGTGGATATGCGCCTCGACCAGCGGCGGCAGGGCCACGTGGCCGCGCATGTCAAAAGCGTCCGGCAGCATCCCGGCGGGCAGGATCGCGGCGATCCGCCCCTCGGCGAAAGCGATGTCCGCAAGCGCGCCGTCCGGCATGGTCACCGATCCTATTCCGGTGAGTGTGTCCTGCGTCATGCTGCGTCCGTCCCTGTGGTTCTGCGAGGAATCATGCGCCGAGATGATACCGAATGTGAAGATTTGGGAAGTCGAATGTCGCGATCAGTCTCGCAATACGCCACTCCGGGCGCCGATGAAGATGCGCCAGCCGAGCCTGCAAATCGCTGACGGGCGGCTATTTGTAGAAATGAACGCGATTCAATCCGTTCTGGGAAAGCGGCGATTCGACGGTCGTTCAAAGGGGGCTTTCGTGTGCGCACCCAACCGCAATCTCGACGCATGCGATTGTTTTTATGTCATATTCCCAGAAACAAGCGCCCAAAGTTCATCTATCGCACTTCCATCGCCTTGAGACGGCGCGCACCGCGGACTTCGCGCGACGCTGCATTGTTAACCATCTCGACCCGGCGTTTCGCTGAAGCAACGGGCAAATGACCCGTGAGGTCACTGACCTGCCCGACGTATCGTGCTTTTTCGTTGCTTTCTGTTCATTTGTGATAACCGTCGGACAAGACCCCCGCGACCTGCGGGGCCAAGAAATGAGGATACGGACGGCATGGCATCTGATGCCTTGAACTGGTGGTCTTACTCGACAGCGCAATTCGCGGAACGCGACTTGTCCGACGCGGTGGCGCTGCTGCCGATCGCGACGGTCGAACAGCACGGGCCGCACCTGCCGGTCGGCGTGGATTCCATGATCAACGCCGGGATCGTCGCGCGCGCGATGAAGAAAATCGGCAACGATCAGAAGGTCCTGCCACTGCCGATGATGCCTTTCGGCAAATCGACGGAACACCTCGCCTATCCCGGCACCCTGACGCTGGACTGGGAACTGGTGGCACAGGTCTGGTTCCAGCTTGGCGAATGCGTCAACCGCACCGGCTGCCGCAAGATCATCCTGTTCAATTCGCACGGCGGTCAGGTGGCGCTTAGCCAGATCGTCGCCCGCGACCTGCGGGCGAAACTGGGCATGATGGCGGTCGCCGCGACGTGGTTCCACATCACGCCGATGGATGACCTGTTCTCTCAGGAAGAGCAGAAGCACGGCTATCACGGCGGCGAGATCGAGACGAGCGCGATGCTGGCCTTGCACCCCGACCTTGTCGACATGAGCCGCGCCGAGGATTTCCGCCAACTGTCGATGACGATGGAGACCGAGAACGAGATTCTCGCCCCCGGCCTGATGGCGTGGATGGCCGAAGACCTGCACGGCTCGGGCGTCAGCGGCAACGCCGCCGCTTCGGACGCCGAGCGGGGCGAAATCCTTGTGGATCGCGCGGCGGACCGGCTGATCACCCTGATCCGCGAAACCGCCGCCTTCCCCATCGACCGGCTGGAACAGCCCGCAGATTATCAGGTGGTGCAGAAATGAGCCGCGACTACCTTCGCCTTCAGCAGCTTCAAGCGCACTACGGCAAGTCGCTGGCCGCCGACGACATCTCGTTGAACATCGACAAGGGCGAACTGATCGCCCTGCTCGGCCCCTCGGGCTGCGGCAAGACAACGACGCTGCGCATGATCGCGGGCTTCGTGCAACCGACCTCGGGCGAGGTCGTGATCGACGGGCTCGACGTGACCCGCATGGCGCCGCACAAGCGCAACATCGGCGTGGTGTTCCAGTCTTACGCGCTGTTCCCCCACCTGACCGTGCTTGGCAACGTCGCCTTCGGCCTGTCCATGCGCGCGATCCCCAAGGCGCAGCGGCTGGAGCGCGCCCGCGCGACGCTGGACCTCGTGGGTCTCGGTCCCTTCGCCGACCGCTACCCGGCGCAGCTTTCCGGCGGCCAGCAGCAGCGCGTGGCGCTGGCCCGCGCACTGGTGATCGAGCCGTCGGTGCTGCTGCTGGACGAGCCGCTGTCGAACCTCGACGCCCACCTGCGTGGCGAAATGCGCAGCGAGATCAGGTCATTGCAGAAGCGCCTGTCGATCACGACCGTTTTCGTCACCCACGATCAGGCCGAGGCTCTGGCGATGGCCGACCGGGTTGTCGTGATGAGCGCGGGCCGCATCGTCGAGATCGGCGAGCCCCGCGCGCTGTGCGACCATCCGGGCCACGAATTCACCGCCTCGTTCCTTGGCGAACGCACCGTGGTCAACGGGCAGACGCTGGACGGTGTGTTCGAGGCGCCGGGCTTCCGGCTGGAAGGCGCGCCCGCCGGGTCGACCCGTGCGATCCTTCGCGCCGCGCGGCTGCGGTTCGATGCCGCCGCCGGGCCGAAGGTGTCCGATGGCACCGTGCAGGCCACAGCCTATCTCGGCGACACGGTCGAGACCGATGTCACCGTGAACTCTGCCCGCGTGCGGCTGCTGACGCCGTCGGACCAGCCGGTTCCGCCGGTCGGCGCCGCGTGCAGCATCCATGCGCTGCCGGGCAGCATCACCTTCATCTGAGACTGAACGACATAACCGACAGGGAAAGAAGATCATGACCAAACTGAACAGACGGACATTCGGCAAACTCGTGCTGGGCGCGGGTGTGGCCGCTCCCTTCCACTTTACCCGCACTGCCATCGCGCAGCCGAAACCCGGCGACGAGCTGGTGGTCGGCATCTGGGGCGGCGCGCAGGAACGCATCGTGCGCGCGATGATCGAGCCGCAGCTGGTCGACAAGTACGGCTGCACCGTGTCCTACGTGCTGGGCGGCACCGGCGAACGCCGCGCCCGCGCCTATGCCGAGCGGGGCCGTCCGAGCTTCGACATCGTGTACCTGAACATCTACGAAAGCCGTCAGGCCGTGACCGACGGCGTGACGCAGGCGCCGACCGACGCCGTGCCGAACTACGAACACCTGTACGACGCCGCGAAGATCGGCGGCTACGGCGTCGCGTTCAACCCCTGCACGCTGGTCTACAAGGGCGAAAAGGCCTCGGCGCCGATCACCTCGTGGGAAGACCTGTTCAACGAGGAATGGGCGGGCCGGCTTGCCGCACCCTCGCTGCCGGGCATGCAGGGCATGGCCGCGCTGCTGATGCTGGCCAAGACCTACGGCGGTGACGAGTTCAACGTCGACGTCGGCTTCGAGAAACTGGCCGCACTGAAGCCCTTCGCCGCGATCCAGACCTCGGCCGAGTCGGCGTGGCAGATGTTTGAACAGGACATCGCGGACATCACCGTCGAGTTCGGATCGCTGGCGCAGCGCGCTAAGGAATCGACCAACCCCGAGATCGTCATCGCCGACCCGACCGAGGGCATGTGCGCCGCGATGAACTTTGCCTGCATCACCACCGGCGCCCCGAACCAGGTGCTGGCGGAAGAGTGGATCAACCTGCACCTCTCGCCCGAGGTCATGCAGGAATACATGCGCGAGACCTACTACTCGCCCACGGTCCGCAACGCCGAGATCCCCGAGGAACTGGCGGGCAAGATCATGACCCCCGAGCAGGTCGACAACCTCGTCGCCTTCGACTGGGAGCACATCGCATCCCAGCAGGCCGCCTGGACCAGCCGCTTTACCCGGGAAATCGCAGGGTGAACCTGTCTCGCAACGTCGGCCGGAGCCTCGCGGCTCCGGTCACCCTTTGGCTGCTGGCCGCCTTCGCGATGCCGCTTGGCGTCGTGATGCTGCTGTCGCTGCACGAATACTCCGACATTTTCGGCCCGCTGCTGCGCCCCCCGAGCCTGGAACAATTCCGGCTGGTGCTGGGCGACAGGTTCTATCTGGGCATCCTGTTCGAGACGCTCTTGCTGGCTGGCGGCGTGACGCTGGTCTCGGTGTTGCTTGGATATCCGCTCGCCCTTTGGCTGGTCAGCGTACCGACCCGCTGGCGGTCCTTGGCCTTCATGGTGATCCTGATCCCGCTGTTGACCAACGTCGTGGTCCGCTCGCTGGGGATCGTGCTGCTTCTGTCGCCCGACGGGATCCTGAACAGCATATTGGGCTTCGTCGGCATCGGCCCGTTCCGCAACATGCTGTACAACCACTTCGCGGTGATGGTCGCGCTGGCGCAGGTGTTCATGCCCTTCGTCGTGCTGGCCCTGTATGACGTTTTGCAGGGCACCAATCCGCGTGTGAAGGAAGCCGCAGAAAGCCTTGGCGCCTCGCCCTCGATGGTGTTCTGGACCGTGCGCTTCCCGATGGCCCTGCCCGGCCTGCGCGCGGGTATCATCATCGTGTTCCTGATGGCTTCGACCGCCTATGTCTCTGCTACCATCCTTGGCGGCGGACGAGTGCTGACCTCGGGGCTTCTGGTCTACCGCGAGGCCATCGTGAACCTGAACTTCCCCACCGCGGCGGCACTGACGCTGGTGATGACGGTCGCAAGCCTCGCGTTCTCGGCGCTGGTCATCCTTGTGTTCAAATACCTGATGCCGTGGATGAACACCGCCCGGAACAGCGGCCGCCCGAACGCGACCCTGCCCGCGATCCCGGCACCGCTGATGCGCGCGCAGGAAATTCTGGGGCCGGTGATCTACTGGATCCTGCTACTGGCCGCGATCGGCCTGCTGCTGATGCCCCTGTATCTTGTGGTCGTCCAAAGCTTCAACGACGTGCCGCAGGCCTCGTCGGCGCGGTTCCGGGGGTTCACGACGAAATGGTACGAGATCGTCCTGACGAACGGCAATTACACCGACGCCTTCCTGAACTCGGTCAAGCTGGCCGTGTCCGCCACGGTCATCGCGCTGGCGCTGTCGATCCCGGCGGCCTTCGCGCTTAGCCGGTTCCGCTTTCCGGGTCTGACGATGCTGGCCGTGTTCTGGGCGCTGCCGCTGTCGCTGCCGGGGGTGGCCATCGGGGTGGGCATGCTGAAACTGCTCAGCATCTTCATCATCCTGCCGCCGTTCCTTGGACTGCTTGCGGTCCACGTCGTGCTGGTCATCCCGTTCTGCATCAGCCTGCTGGTGGCCTCGGTCCAGCAGCTTGACCGCAGTCAGGAAGAGGCCGCGGCCTCGCTCGGGGCGAACGGGGTGGTGCGGTTCTTCCGGATCATCCTGCCGGGCCTAGCGCCGGGTCTGGCGGCAGCTTCGATCATGGCGTTCCTGTCGAGCTTCGGCGAGGTCACTGTGACCGGCTTCCTGACCACCGCGCGAATGACCACCCTGCCCGTCCGCATCTACGCCGACGCCAGTTTCATGCTGGAGCCGACGGTCCACGCGGTGTCGGCGCTGACCATGGTGATCACGCTGGTCGCGCTGGCGGTGCTGAACAAGATCTTCCGCGTCGACAGGCTGTACGCCCGCTGATCGCACCCGCACCAAACACGAAAGGCCCGGATCGACGTCCGGGCCTTTTTTCGTTCGATGGCGAAGGTCAGGCCTTCGACAGGTGTTCCGCCAGCAAACGCGGCAGCAGCGCGCCCATGGTCTGTTCGATGGTGTCGACCATCACCATCGTCTGGTGGTCCACCTCGATGTTCAGCCGGTCGCCCGGCCGATAGAGCGAGAAGGTCGTCCGTTCCACCGTGTCGGGGATCAGGTTGATCTGGAACACGTCGCCCGTCTCGCCGCCGGCCTGCTTCTCGGCCACCGTCAGGCTGCACCCGTTCACGGCCAGAAACCCGCGCGGGAAGATGTACTTGGACCACTCGGGCGCCACCCGGAACCGGATGAAGGATTGCGGCGCGTCGGTGACGATCTCGACGATTTCGGCGGTGGTGGCGATATGGCCGGCGATGTCGTGGCCGCCGTTTTCCTCGTTCGGCTTGGCAGAGCGCTCGACGTTGACCACGCCCCGCCCCGCGATGTCGCCAAGGTTCGTCCGGTCCAGCGTCGCGTCCATCGCGTCGAAGGTCACCCCCTCGCCGTCGATGCCGGTGACCGACATGCATACGCCCTCGATCGAGACGCTGGCGCCAAGCTCAAGCCCGTCCAGCAGCCGGGGCGTGAACCCGATGCGGTACGTGTTGCCGCCCGGATAGGGCGTGACTGCGGATACCGGCCTTACGGCCTGAACGATGCCTGTGTACATGGATGCCTCCGGGGATACCTGCCCGAGATACGACCTCGCCCGCCGGGCGACAAGGTCGCAATAGCGGCGTCAGCGCACAGGCGGGCCACCTTTCGCGAACAGCCCCGATGCCGTTCTGCGTCCGGGCGGATTACAGCCCGAACAGCTTCTCCGCATTCGCCCGGTGCGGCACCTTTCGGCTGTCCAGCAGCCTTAGCCGCCCCGCCATGTCGCCGATGTTATGCGGATAGTCCGATCCGAACAGCATCCGTCCGACCCCCACCGTCTCGATACACAGGTCCAGCGCACCGCCGGTGAACACGACCCCGTCAAGATAAAGGCGGTCGAGGAACTCGGACGGCAGGTGCGGCGTCCCGGCGCGGCAGGCCGGGATGTTCTCGTGGCAGACGTCGAGCCGCCCGATCAGGAACGGCAACGCCCCGCCGCCATGGGCAAGGATCATGCGGATGTTCGGGTAGCGTTCGAAAAAGCCGTCATACAGCATCCGGCTGATCGCCAGCGTGGTGTCGAACACGAAGCCGATGGGCGGTGACAGGTTGTACTCGGCCAGCCCCAGCGCCGCCTCTCCCGGCGGAACCGAGGGGTGCAGGAACACCGGCAGACCCGCAGCATCGATGGCCTGCCAGATCGGCGCATAGGCCGGATCGGTGAGCGGAGCGCCATCGACCGTTGCCACCGCGATCACGCCAGAGGCGCCCTTCGCGACCGCGCGGGCCAGTTCCTCGACCGCGGCCGCCGGATCGGTCCACGGCAGCGCCGCGAACCAGCGCAGGCGGTCGGGATAGGCCGTCTGCGCCTCGGCGAAGGCGTCGTTCATCAGGCGCGCGGCCCGGCGGCTGAGATCCCGGTCGGCGAAGATCGCGTTGGGAGACGTCAGCGAGATCACGGCCATGTCGACGCCAGCGGCGTCCATGTCGCTGATCCGCTTGTCGAAATCCCACATCGGCGGCAGCAGCGTGAAGAACGGCACGCCGTCCTTGTCGATCACCTCGCCGCCGCCCGGCAGCGTGCGGAAGGTATATTTCGGCCCGCCCTCGCGGCGCAGCATCGCAAGGTAGTCCTCGGTCACCATGTGGGTGTGGGTATCGACGATCATTCCGCGGCCACCTTCAGGCTTGCCCCGCGCACGAGGTCGATCAGCGCCGCCGGATCGCGGGGCAATGTGTCACCGCGCCAAGCGATGTGGTTGTCGGGTCGGGCCAGCACCAGCGCCTCGGTGAAAGGCGCAGGCGCGTCAGGCAGGTCGATCACCACCAGCGGCAGACCGGCGGCGCGGGCGGCAGCGGCCAGCGGCTGCGCATCCACCGCGTGGTCCGTCCGCACCAGCGCGAAACCCGCGCCCTGCACATCGTACAGCCACCGTCCGTCTGCCATCTGAATGTTCGGCAGCCTCGCGCCCGGAACCGTCGAGGCGGTGAAGCTGCCCATACCATAGGGCGGCGGCGTGCCGTCCCCCGAGATGAGGGGCGAGCCTTCGTAGTAGTAGCCGAAGTTCAGCCCCGCGCAGCAGTATTGCTGGACATTGAGGTCATACAACTCGCGGCCAACCCGCGCGCGGGCGGCGTCCCCTTCGGGCGTGTCCGCGTCGATCTCGGGCGGCACCGCCTTGCGCTTCCGCGCCATCTCGTGCGCGTGGTTCATCGCGAAGTGCGAGACCTGTTCGGTGATCGGCAAACGCTCGGCCTCGTGCGCATCCAGCGCCGGTTCCCCGGCCCAGCCCGCGAAGACGCCGCCCATGTGCATCGCAAGGTTATGGGCATCCGCGATCCCCGCGTTCATCCCGTAGCCCGCGTAAGGCACCCAAAGATGCGCCGCGTCTCCGCAGATGAACACGTTGCCGCGACGCAGACGGTCGGCGACAAGGCGGCGACCGAACCAGTCCTCTTTCGACAGCACCTCGTACTCGAACGTCTCATCAACACCAAGGATCTGCCGGATCGCCCAGTCCCGGTCGACGCTGTCGAAATCGGCCTCGTCGTCCTTGAGATAATTGTGCAGCAGCCACGTCTCGCGCCCGTCGATGGAATAGACGACGCCCGCCCGCACCGGGTTGTAGGCGAACATGCCCCAGACCGGAGGCACCTGCATCCGCTCGATCAGGCCGGGCGCGCGGATATAGGTGGACTGCACCCGCTGCACCACCGCATCGCCGTCCAGCGTGGCGCCGATGTCCTTGCGCACCTGCGACCGTCCGCCATCGCAGCCGACAAGGTAGCGCCCCCGCGCGGCAAGCGTCGTGCCATCCGCGCAGGCGACCGAGACGGCGACGCTGGCGCCGTGGTCGGCAAAGCCCGTCACTTCGGCCTCGTTGACGATGCGGATGCCGGGACGTTCCAATGCACAGGCGAACAGGATGGGTTCGAGGAAGATCTGGTTGATCCGGTGCGGCGGCTCGGGCGTCGGCCAGTCGGTGTCCGGCCCCGGATCGCCGCGCCTGCGCCCGGCGGTCGAGGGGATCGGGATACAGGTGATCTCGCGCCCTGTGACCGTCGTGCGGTAGCTGACGCTGTGCGGATAGTCCTCGGGCAAGCCTTGCGCGCGGATGCGGTCGGCGATGCCGAGGCCCCGGAATATCTCCATCGACCGCGCCGCGACGTGGTTGCACTTCACGTTCGGCGGCTCTCCGGCCCGGCGCTTCTCGACGATCAACGAAGACACGCCGCGCCGGTCCAGTTCCATCGCCAGCGTCAGGCCCACCGGGCCCGCGCCGACGATGACGACATCTGCCGACAGATCCGTCATTTGATGCCGAACACCTTGCGGGCGTTGTCCTCGTAGAAGGCTTTCAGCACCTTCGGGGCGACCGGCATCGCGTCGAGATAGGCGGTTTCCTCGACCACGTACTGCCACGGGTAGTCCATCGCGTACATCACCCGGTCGGCGCCGATGACGTCCTGGACGTACATGATCGGCTTCGGATCGCCGACGCCGGACGAGGTGTAATAGAAGTTCTCGCGCAGATAGTCCGACGCTTTGCGCTTCAGTGGCTGCGCGCCCGGACAGCGGTTGGAATTCGAGATGCGGGTGTGCATGAAGTCGATCCGGTACAGCCAGAACGGCAGCGCCTCGCCCGTGTGACCCAGCACGATCTGCAGCTTGGGGAAGCGGTCGAACAGGCCCGACACGATCAGGCGCAGCGCATGCAGGCCGGTCTCGCAGGCAAAGCCGTAGACGGCGGCATCCAGTCCGCGCGACAGGAACGGCTCCAGCATCTGCGGCGACGGCGTGTTCGGGTGCAGGTAGATCGGCACGCCAAGCGCCTCTGCGGCCTCGAACACGGCCCAGTATTTCTCGTCATCCATGTAGGTGCCAAGCGTATGCGAGTTCAGGATGCCGCCGCGCAGACCCAGCTTGGTCACGCCGCGCTCCAGTTCCTTCGCCCCGCCCTCGGGGTCCAGCGGCGAGAAGGCGGCGAGACCGACGTAGCGGTCGGGATGTTTCGCGATCCCTTCCGCCAGTTCGTCGTTCGCGCGGATCGACAGGCTGGTCGCGGTCGCCGGGTCGAACAGTTGCACACCGGGGGACGACAGCGACAGCACCGCGATGTCGATGCCGGCGCGGTCCATGTCGGCCAGCCGGTCCTCGCCAAGGTCCACGATGCGCCGGTTGTGCGTCCGCGCGATGTCGTTGTCGCCCGCGAAGAAGCCCCAGAGCGTCTGGAAACCCTTTTCGTTGATGGTCTTGTCCCGGATCTCGGCGCGGTAGAGATCCATGATCTCCTGCGGCAGCCAGGCCTCTTCCGTCGCGATGCGCTTGTACGGCGGATTGGGGTTATGTGCGGGCATCGGAGGCTCCATTCTGCAGAGTTTTTCGGGAAAGATCGGGGCTGGCGGGCGCGCGGCGCGCCAGCCAGGCAAAGAGGACAAGCAGGGCGATCCCCGCAGCCGCGGCGACCATCGCGACCGGATGCGACGGCGGCACGAAGGCGGTGGCGCAGAACAGCACAAGACCACCCGCCGCCGCCAGAAGCCGTCCCGCCCCGCCGCCGAAGGCGGTCTTGCGGGCCAGCACCTCGGCCAGCACGTGCCCGCCCGCGTAGACGGTCACGCAGGACACCGCGATCTCAAGCCACGTGCCATCCATCAGCAGCGCCGGATTGAACGCGAAGACGAAGGGCAGGATGTAGGCCACGAAGGCCAGCCGCACGCCGGTCACGCCGGTCTGCCACATATCGCTTTTGGCGATCGAGGCGGCGGCATAGCTGGCGATGGCGACAGGCGGCGTCAGCATAGACAGCAGGCCGAAATACAGGATGAACAGGTGCGCCGAGGTGATGTCGACCCCGTGCCGCACCAGCGCCGGGGCCAGCAGCACCGCGACCACCACGTAGACGCCCGAGGTCGGCATGCCCACGCCCAACACGATGGCGATCACCGCCGTCGTCGCCAGAAGCGGCAGGCTGCCGCCCAGTTCCGCGATCTTGCCAAGCGCAAGGGTCAGGGCAAAGCCCAGCCCGGTGACGTTGATCGTGCCGATGATGATCCCGGCGACGGCGCAGACCAGCAGGATCGGCACCAGCGTCTCGCCCGCCTGCACAAGGATCGCGGGCAGTTGCCTTGCGCCCGACAGCGCCTTGCGCCCGGTCAGCAGGTACAGCGCCAGCGCGCCAAGCGAGGCGTACAGCGCGGACTTGCCCGGCGCGTAGCCCAGCCAGAACAGGAAGTACATCAGCACGCCCAGCGGCAGGATAAGCGGCGCACTGCCTTTCAGGGCGGCCCCGATCTTCGGCAGCGACTCGCGCGGCTCGCCCACAAGGCCGTTGGCGGCGGCGTAGCTGTCCACCTGCCGGTACAGCAGGACATAGTAGAACGCGGCCGGCAGCAGCGCGGCGACGACGACCTCGGCATAAGATATCTGCAGGAACTCGGCGATGATGAAGGCGGTGGCCCCCATGACCGGCGGCGCGATCTGCCCGCCGTTCGAGGCCACCGCCTCGATGGCGGCGGCGTGGCGCGCGGGCCAGCCGCTTTTCTTCATCATCGGGATGGTGACGACCCCGGTGGACATGACGTTGGCGACGGTCGAGCCCGACAGCGTGCCGAACAGCGAAGAGGCAAGGATCGCGACCTTCGCCGGTCCGCCCCGCCGGTGGCCCATCGCGGCCATCGCAAGGTCGGTCATCGCGGCCGATCCGCCCACCGCGGTCAGCACCGCGCCGAACACGATGAAGCCAAGGATCTGCGTGGCGCCCACGCCCAGCACCAGCCCCGGCACGCCGTTCGAGTCGTTGTAGACATACAGCAGATAACGCGGCGGCGTGAGATACGCGGCCTCGAAGATCCCCGGCGCAAGGTGGCCGATGAAGCCGTACAGCATGAAGCCCGCGCCCAGCAGGGTCAGCACCAGCCCGCAATGGCGCCGCGTGGCTTCCAGCAGCCCGAGAATGCCAAGGACGGCGGGTACCCATTTCTCGGGGCCGCGGTTGATCGGGTCGAGCAGCCAGTCCTGATAGTTCAGCGACAGCCACCACCAGCCCGCCATCGCCGCAAGCCCCAGCGCGACGTCCAGGGCCACCGGCACCGGCGGCTGCGGCTTGAGCAGCAGCGCGGCGAGGATGGTCAGGCCAAGGATCACCGCAAGGTACTGCTCGGTGATGTAGACCTGTCCGAAAACCTCGGGAAGGTTGAACGTCCAGGCGATGCCAAGCAGGGGAAGGCTGGCGGCCAATAGGGCGGCGACTGCGCGCATTCGGGTCTCCGGGATGGGTGTGCGCCGACGGTCCGGCGGCACCGGTCATCGCGTTTCAGGGGTCACGTCTGACCGGCAGCCGGGGCGGTCCCGGCTGCCATCGTGGGTCACTCGGTAAAGGTGGCTTCCCGCGTGTCGTTCTCGTCCGACCACAGGCCCTTCTCCTTGAAGAAGGCGATGGCGGCCGGGTGATACGGCACGGTGTTGCTGGCGTTGCCCATGTCGTCCTGAGCGCCGCCGCGCAGCGGAGGATAGTCCTCGCGCAGTTGCGGGAAGGCGTCGTACAGCGCGGTGAGGATGGCGGTCGCCTCCTCGTCGGACAGCGAGGCGCTGGTGGTCAGGAAGATGTCGTAGGCCGAAATGACCACCGGCTCGGTGATCTCGGGCATCGCCGGGTTCGGACCGACTTCCAGCGGGTAAACGCCCGGCAGGTTCTCGTCGAAGAAGGCGGTCGTCGCGTTCTCGCCGGTCAGGCTGAGATAGCGGATGCCGCCCGGAATGGTGGCGTTGGCCTGCTGCGTCAGCGGGATGCCGATGGCGGCGGCGGTGGCGTCTACAGAGCCCTCGACCAGCGCGTCGAGACCGGCGGCAAGGCCCGAAACCTCGACCGCGACGACATCCTCAAGCGCCAGCCCACCGGCCATGAGCGTCGCCTTGTTCACGGCGGTGACCCCGGTCAGGGCCGTCATGTCCACCACGGTCCGCTTGCCGGCAAGATCGCCGACCTCGGTCATCCCGTCATTGGCACGGGTAATATAGGCCTGCCGTAGCGGCCAGAGCCGCGCCAGAACGCGCAGGTCCGACAGCGCCTCGCCCGAGGTCTCGCCGGTGTACCAAGCGCCCGCGTCGATGGCCGAGTTCAGGCCCACCGTCACCTCGCCCGCCGAGATCAGCGGAAGATAAACGGACGACCCGGTGAAGGGCTGCACCGTCACCGGACGCTGCAACGCGTCCTGCAAGGCGGCGGCGATGCCGCTGCCGATGGTGTAGTACAGCGAGCCTTGCGGGTTGGTGCCGATGGTCACGCGGCCTTGCGCCGCCGCGTCGCCGCTCACGAAACCAGTGGCCGCGACAATTGCCGCCGCAGCGGCAATTCCCTTGAAAATAGATTGCATGTCATTCCTCCCTGCGTCCCCCCTCCGGTGGTCACCGGGCTGGCGGAACTTGAGCAAGGCTAGACCGACACCCTTGATAACAAAACTGAATTTTTATAAGGTATTCATGAATTAATTAAATGAATGTGCGATGCCGGTTTCCAGTCTCACTCTCAAACAGCTTCGCGCCATCCAGCAGGTCTACCGGACCGGGCAGGTCTCGGCGGCGGCGGATACGCTGAACATCACCCAGTCCGCCGCGAGCGTGTTGATCCGGCAAGCCGAGACGGCGCTTGGCGCGACCCTGTTCGACCGCACAACGCGGTCCCTGTCGCCATCCGAAGCCGGGGAAAGCGTCATCGGACTGGTCGAACGCATCCTCGGCGACCTCTCCACGCTGGAAGAGACGATCCGTGGCCTGCGCGATCTTGAACGCGGGCGTATCCGGCTGACGGCGACGCCCGCGACGGGGCTGACGCTGCTGCCCGAGACGGTGCGGCGGTTCCGCGCCGCCTACCCCGCCGTGAGCCTTGTCATGGACGACTGCGCGCCCGACCAGTTCTATTCCAACATCCTGGAACAACGCGCGGATTTCGGCATCGGCACCGAACCTGCCGACCAGTCCGCGCTGGACTGGGTAAGCCTGCACTTCGACCCGTTGTGCATCATCTGCTCGGAAGAGCACACTTTCGCATCCCGCGAGGCCGTTGGCTGGAAGGAACTTGCGTCCGAGCCGCTGATCCTGTCGCGGCGCGACTACGGGGTGCGCGGCATGGTCGAGACAACGCTGGCGCGGCTCAGCATCCGGCCCAACGTGGTGGCCGAGGTGGGCTTTCTTGGCAGCGCGGCGTGGATGTCCTCGTGCGGGATCGGGCTTGCTGTTCTGCCCGCGCGGCTGGCACATGCGCAGCCCGCGCCCGGCGTACAGGTCGTCCCGCTGGTAGACCCCGTCATCCGGCGCGCCGCCGGGCTGGTCAAGCGGCGCAAGCACAGCCTGTCCCACAGTGCGGAACGCTTTGTCGAGATGCTGGCGGAAGACCTGAAAGGCTAGGTTGGACCGGTCCACCGGACGCCCCCGAGGCGCAGAACCCGCCGAATGTGCCCAGACTCTGAGCAAAGACGGTTTTCCCAATGGGCAAAAGCACTTGGCCCGCGAAGCGAAACTTACGCAATGGCAGTACTCGTTAACGTTGTTGACTTTAAAAAGAGCCAAAGATTTAATCAATCGCGCTGGCATATCAGGCGGAGCTGAATAGACGAAAAATTACTGAATAAATCCGCCGAGCCGGCTGTTTTTGGGAGGAAAAGCATGTCGGACGAATTGGAAAAGCTTAGTGAAGTTGTGTCTTCTCGCAGGGATGTGCTGAAGACATTGGGAGCGACCACGGTCGCGGGAGCGCTTCTTGCAACGGCGGGATTTGACCCGGCGATGGCGCAGGAACTCATGGCCGCCGGATCGCCCCTCAAGGCCGGAATGAGCAACGCGGGCCTTCAGGCCACGTGGTGCGCACAGGGCAAGCAGGCCGCCGAGGCCTGGGGCAAGCTCATGAACGTCGAGGTCACGTGGTTCGACGGCGAGTTGTCGGCAACCAAACAACGCGCGACGATCGACAACATGGCGGCCCAGCAGTGGGACATCGTGGCGATCCAGACCTTCGGGATCGGGACGCTGAACGACCCCGTCAGCAAGATGATCGACGCGGGCACGCCCATCATCGCCATGGACACGATGATGGCGCCCGAAGGCCAGCTTGCGCTGCACACCTTCATCGCACCGGACAACGTGTTCATGGGCTCGGTCACCGCGCAGGCGCTATTCGACTCGATCGGCGGCGAGGGTCAGGTGGTCATGACGCAGGGCGCCCTGGGGCACACCGGCGCGCAGGGCCGCGCCAAGGGCTTCAAGCAGATCCTTGCCAATTACCCCAACATCGAGCTGGTCGACGAACAGCCGGCCGACTGGGACGTGACCAAGGTGGCGCGGATCTGGGACTCGCTGCTGACCAAGTTCCCGGACCTGAAGGCGGGCTTCTTCCACAACGATGACATGGCGCTGGCCGCCAACAACGTCATCAAGGCGAAGGGGCGCGAGGGCATCAAGCTGTCGGGCATCGACGCCATGCCGCCCGCTGTGAACGCCGTTCTCGACGGCACTCTGGTCGCGACCGTGCGCAACCCGTCCTGCCGTATCCACGGCTGGGCCGTGGCTGCGGGCGTGGCGGCGGCCGTCGGTGGCGAGAAGTCCGGCACGGACATCCCGTCCTATATCTGGGCGGATGGCCCCGTCATCACGCAGGACACCGCCGCGGGCCATCTGTGGCTGCAGAAGAACTTCCTGATCTAAGATCGTGGCGGAAGACAGTCTGTACCATTCCGGCGGGAGGGCTTCGGCCCTCCCGTCTGAGAACGCGCCGCCGCTTCTGGAGATGCGCGCGGTCACCAAGCGGTTTGGCGGCGTCGCCGCCCTGCGCAACGTGGATTTCTCGATCCTCGAAGGCGAGGTTCACGGCCTCGTCGGAGAGAACGGCGCGGGCAAGTCGACGATGATGAAGATCATCGCCGGGGTTCACGCGGATTTCGAGGGCGAGATGTTCGTGGGCGGCAAGCCCGTCCATTTCCGCTCGGCGCGCGAGGCGCTGGATGCCGGCATCGGCATGGTGCATCAGGAATTGTCGGTGGTGCCCGACCTGACCGTGGCCGAGAACGTGTTCCTTGGCCATCAGCCGGTCATGGCGGGCGGTCTGATCGACTGGCGCAAGATGAACCGCACCGCTCGGACGCAGATCGCCAGCCTTGGGCTGGACATCGACCCGACCACCCGGATGGGCGCCCTGCCCGTCGGTCTGCAGCAGCTGGTCGAACTGTCCCGCGTGCTGTTCTCGGGTGCGAAGATCATCATCCTCGACGAGCCGACCTCGGCCCTGTCCCCGCCCGAAGTCGAGCGCCTGTTCGGCGTTCTGCGCCAGCTTCGGCAACAGGGCCGCAGCCTGATCTTCATTTCGCACTTCCTCGACGACGTGCTGGAAATCTCGGACCGCGTGACCGTGTTCCGAAACGGCGAACGGGTAACAACGTCTCCGGCCGCCGCGCTGACGAAGGACGAGATCATCAGCCAGATGATCGGGCGCGGCTCTGCCGAGATGACCATGGGCGAAGAGGCCGAACTGGAAGGAGACGACGCAAAGCCGGTGGTGCTGGAGGTGCAGAACCTCAGCGATGGCAAGGGGTTGGCGGACGTTTCTCTGGCAATGCGTCAAAACGAGATTCACGGCGTTTACGGCTTCATGGGCTGCGGTCAGATCGAGCTGTCGCGGGCGCTGTTCGGCAAGGGCAACCTCCGCGGCGGCACCACGATCCTCGACGGCAAGCCGGTCCGGTTCCGGTCCACCGCCGCCGCGCGTCGCGCCGGCGTGGCCTATGTGCCCGAAAACCGGGGCATGATGCTGTTCCGGACCGAACCGGTGTTCAAGAACGTCTCGATCTCGATCCTCGACCGGATAAACCGGATCATGCTGCGCCCGAATGCCGAAAGGCGGATCGCGAAGAGCCATATCGACGATCTTCAGATCCGCCCGCCCCGCACCGACATCGCGCTTGGCAACCTGTCGGGCGGCAACCAGCAGAAAGTGGCTCTGGCCAAGTGGCTGACCCACCTGCCCAAGGCGCTGATCCTCGTGGAACCGACGCGCGGCATGGATGTGGGCGCGAAAGAGGATGTGATCCGGATCGTGAAATCGCTGCGCGACAAGGGCGTGGCGATCCTCGTGCTGTCGACCGAGCCCGAGACGATCCTGACGCTCGCCGACCGCGTCACCGTCATGAAGAAGGGCCGCGTCGCGCGGGAATTCACCACAGGACATTTGGAAAAGGCAGATTTGCTGTCGGCCGCCTAGGGCGGACGGGGAACAGGGACAGGCATGGCAGACACAACCCAAACCAATGCAGGCGGCGGCCTGCGCAGATTTCTGGCCGAGCAGATGCGCAACATCGCTCCGGTCTTCACGCTTCTCATCCTGATCGTGTTCTTCTCGGTGCAAAGCCCGGTGTTCTTCACGCTGGATAACGCGCTGAATATTTTGTCGAACTCGTCGATCACCGGGATCATCGCGGTCGGGCTGACCTTCGTGATCCTGACCGCCGAGATCGATCTGTCGGTCGCGGCCATCGCCAACGCGATCGGGATCACGGTCGCCTATTTCACGCTTCAGCCCGAGTATGTGAACATCAACACGTGGCCGATGTACGGGATCCTCGCGATCATCTTGACGCTGCTGGCGGCCTTCGGTCTTGGCTCGGTCACCGCGTTCGGGGTCACCGTGATCGGCATCCCCTCGTTTATCATGACACTGGCGATGATGCAGATCGCCGACGGCATCTCGGCGGTGCTGGTGCGCGGACAGATCGCCTATAATTTCCCAGAGTTCATTACGCTGATCGGGTCCGGGCGATTGTTCGGGCTAAGGTATTCGATCATCGTCTGCATCCTGTTCCTGCTCGTCGCCCATATCGTGCTGAAATACACCCGCTTCGGGCGCTACGTGTACATGGTCGGCGGCAACCGCGAGGCGGCGGAGTATTCCGGCGTGAACGTGCGGCTGATCATCGCCTCGGTCATGATCATCTCGGCGGTCTGTTCCGGCATCGCGGGCATGATCGGCGTCGCCTATTTCGGCTCGGCGCAGCAGAACGGGTTCAACGACTTCCTGCTGACGGCAATCGCGGCGGTGGTGCTGGGTGGCACCAGCCTGTTCGGCGGGCGCGGCGGCATCGGCAACACGGTGGTCGGCCTGTTGGTGCTGGGCGTGCTGAACAACGGGCTGGACCTGATCCAGATCGACAGCTTCCTGAAGATCCTGATCCGCGGCCTGATCCTTCTCGCCGCCCTTGTCATCAACGTCTACGCGCAGCGCCTCAAGGAATCGGCGGGTTAGCGGGAGAAACCACCATGATGAAGAAGATCCTCAACGCGCCTGCCGACTATGTCGACGAGATGCTGGAGGGCCTGTGCCTTGCGCATCCCGAGTACTACGCCCAGCCCGAACGGCGCGTCATCGCCCGCGCGGGCGGCGCGACCGAGGGCAAGGTCGGTATCGTCACCGGCGGCGGCTCGGGGCACCTGCCCGTTTTCACCGGCTATGTCGGCAAGGGCCTGCTGGATGCCTGCGCCATCGGCGACGTGTTCGCCTCGCCATCGTCGGACCAGATGGCCGAAGCCATGCGGCAGGCCCACGGCGGCGCGGGGGTGCTGCGGCTGTACGGAAACTATGGCGGCGACGTTATGAATTTCGACATGGCGGGCGAGATGCTGGAGTTCGAGGACATCGCCTCGACCACCGTGCTGCTGGCGGACGACGTGGTGTCGGCCCCCTTCGCAGAGCGGCAAAAGCGGCGCGGCACCGGCGGCATGGTCTATGCCTTCAAGATGGCCGGTGCGCGGGCCGAGGAGATGGCCGATCTCGAAGAGGTCACCCGCGTCGCCCAGAAGGCCGCCGACGCCTGCCATTCCATCGGCATGGCGCTGACTCCCTGCACCGTGCCGCAGGCGGGCCGCCCGACCTTCGACATTCCCGACGGGCAGATGGAGATGGGCATGGGCATCCATGGCGAGCCCGGCATCTACAAGTCCGGGATCAAGCCAGCCGACGCCATCGTGGACGAGATGATGGCCAAGCTGGCCGAGGACCGCGCGTTGAACGGCCGCCTGTCGATCATGGTCAACTCGCTGGGCGCCACACCGCCCGAAGAGCTGTACATCATGTACCGCCGCGCCGCCGCGATCCTGAAAGACGCGGGCGCGACGGTGGTGATGCCGCTGGTCGGCCGCTACGCCACCTCGATGGAGATGACCGGCGCGACGATCACCGTCTGCCATCTCGACGACGAGCTAGAGGCGCTGCTCAAGGCGCCCTGCGACTGCGCCTTCTGGCGGGTCTGACGTGGCCGGCTTCACCACCGACGACCTGCGCGCCGCCGCCACGAGGATCGCGGCGCATGTGCAGGGCGTGGCCGACGAGTTGAACGCCGCCGACGGCCAGCTTGGGGACGGCGATCTTGGGATCACGGTGTCGAAGGGCTGGGCCGAGATCGCCTCTGCCGCCGATGCCTTGCCCGACGATGTGGGGATGGCGTTTCTGGACTGCGCCAAGGCGTTTCAGAAGGTCTCGTCATCCTCCTATGGCACGTTGACCGCCACCGCCTTCATGGCTGCCGCGAAGGCCTGCAAGGGGCGGACCGAGGTTCCCTTCGCCGAGATCCCGGCGCTGGTCGCCGCCGCCCGCGACGCGATGATGACGCGCGGCAAGGCGGAACTGGGCGACAAGACGGTTCTGGATGCGCTGAACGCAGTGGCGCAGGCGACGGAAGGCAAGGAGGATCCCGCGACGCTGCTTGCCGCGGCGCGCGACGCGATCACGCAGGCGCTGGACACCTTCCGCCCGCAGGAAAACCGCGTCGGCCGGGCGCGCATGTTCGGAGAGCGCAGCAAGGGGCTGGACGACCCCGGAATGCTGGCGCTGGCGCGGGTTGCCGAGGGGCTTTGATCGCCCGCCGCGCGGCGCGGGCCACCCCGTCCGCGCGCCTGTGGCCGGCCGCAGGCGTCCGGGCCGGGCGTCAGGACTTGGACGGCGTCCCGTCCAGACGCACGATATGCGGCATGTCGGCGGACAGCGACGGCGCATAGCGGCGCAGCACAAGCGGATCGTGTCCCGGAATATAGTGATCCGCCGACGCGGCCAGCGACCGGATCAGCCCGAACCCGTCCAGCATTTCTGCCACATTCGACACGATCGGAAAGGGACGCCCCTGATCTATGTTGGCGTAGTAATGGCTGGCATCGGACGCCAGCACCACCCATCCCCGCCGCGTCCAGACGCGGACGATCTGCAAGCCCTGCGAATGCCCGCCGACAAGGTGCACCGTGACGCCCGGCGCGACCTCGGACGTGCCGTCGTGGAACTGCACCCGGCCATCGAACACGCGCCGCACCATCGCGGTGACATCGTCGACCGTGAACGTGCTGCGCAGCATGGGGTGGCACATGCAGGGGCCGGTGCAATAGCTCATCTCGCGCGCCTGCAGGTGATAGCGGGCGTTCGGGAACAGGTCGTGGTTGCCTGCGTGGTCCCAGTGCATATGGGTAATGATCACGTCGCGCACCGTGCCGGGCGCGATCCCCAGCGCCATCAGCCCGTCCTCGACCGGAAAGACGATGCCCCTGCCCCGCGCCGCGCTTTCGCGGGCGTCAAAGCCGGTGTCCACCACGATGGTCCGTCCGCCACCGCGCAACACCCAGACGAAGAAGTCCATCGGCATCGGGGCGTCGTGCAGGTCCACCGTCTCCTTCAGCGGCGGGATGAAGTTCTCGCGCAGCAGGCGGTCATCGTGCCGGCCGTAGCGGATCGCGTGGACCTCGTACTCGGGCACTCCGGTCGCGGGGCTCACCGCCGCGCCTCCGCCAAGCCGTGTGACCTGGATGTGTCGTCCGGTGTCATCCGCAAAGGACAGATCGGTGTTCGCATCAACGGTTTCTCCTCCCAAAGCGCCGCCGACCCGGCAAGCCGGGACGGGATCAGCGTAGCAGCGGGCCCACATCTGGCAATGGCCCCGCGCCCGGACCGCCCCCGCCATCAAAGGAGACAGGCATGACCGAAGGCACCCACTACGAGGCACTGACCGTCGACACCCTGCCCGCCCGCCTGGAACGCGTCGCGGCGCTGGTGGCGCAGGTCGGTGCGGGTGACTGGCAGGTCGAGGAAGTCGGCGACGGCAACCTGAACCTCGTGTTCATCGTCAGCGGCCCGCGCGGCAAGGCGATCGTGAAACAGGCGCTTCCTTACGTCCGTCTTGTCGGCGACAGCTGGCCCCTGCCCCTGTACCGCGCCTTCTACGAGTACCACGCCCTGACGCGGCAGGCCGCCCGCGACCCCGGCTCGGTGCCGGTGATCCATCACTTCGACAAGGATCAGGCCCTGATCGTGATGGAGTACCTTTCGCCCCACGTGATCCTGCGCCGCAAGCTGATCGCGGGCGAGCGCGTGGCGGGGCTGGCCGCCTTCCTGGGGCGCTTCTGCGCCCGCAGCGCGTTTCGCGGATCGGAACTGTCGATGGCCTCGCCCGACAAGAAAGCCGACGTCGCGCTGTTCGCCGGCAACGTCGAGATCCCGGCCATCACCGAGGCGCTGGTTTTCACCGATCCCTATTACGCCGCCGAGATGAATAGCCACACACCGGGGCTGGAGCCGGTGATCGCCCGGCTGCGCGGCGACGTGGCGCTGAAGGTAAAGGCGCAGCAGGCATTGCAGCGTTTCGTGTCGAACACCGAGACGATGGTGCATGGCGACCTGCACTCTGGCTCGATCATGTCGACCGCCGACGACAGCCGCGTGATCGACCCCGAGTTCGTGCAGTACGGGCCGTTGGGTTTCGATATCGGGATGCTATGTGCCAACTTCCTGATGGCCTATTTCAGCCAGCCCGCGCACCGGGGCGACGACCTGACCGGCTATCAGGACTGGATCCTCGGCGTGATCATCGAGGTCTGCGAGACGTTTGAAACCGAATTCCGCCATCTCTGGTCGACCGAGCGCACCGGCATCCTGTACCCCGCCGCTCTGTTCGAGGATCAGGGCCAAGAAAGCGCCCCTGCCTGCGACGCCGTGCTGACCGGCCTGTGGCGCGACGCGTGGACGGTCTGCGGCATCGAGATGCACCGCCGCTGCCTGTCGCTCGCGCATAATGCCGATTTCGAGGACATCCCCGACCCCGCCATCCGCGCCCCGCTGGAAGCGCGCAACCTTATGCTGGGCGCCGACCTGATCCGCTTGGCCGATACGATCACCGGCGCCGAAGAGGTCTGCGAACGGGCGCGGAGGTACAATGCGACGGACGTGATCTGACCGCCGCGCGTCCGGCAACCAGCAGGGCAAGCGGGCCGGCAAAGCGCCGGCCCGGGTGCGGTGTGGCTTAGGTCACCAGATCAGAGCCGGTGTACATGAAGTCGCCGCTGGTGAGGTCCAGACCGTAGACGCCATTCAGCAGGCCGACGAGTTCGGTCGAGCCGCCGTCCGACAGGTAGATCGCGGTGCCGGCGGTCAGACCTGCCTGATCCTCGACCAGTACATAGTCGCTGGCCGCGCCCCAAAGCTCGACATGGTCCTCGCCAGACACGAAGTCCCAGACGAAGCCATAGTCGTCGTCGCCATCGGTGCCATAATAGGCATCGCCGGAGTCGCCGAAGACGAAGGTGTCGCCGCCGTCCCTGCCCACGAACACATCGATTTCGCCCGAGCCGGGGTTGGCGTCGCCGGTATCGACCGCGATCAGCGTGTCCGCGCTATCGGTTCCCTTGACGATGTCGCGGCCGGTGATCTCGGTCACCGTGATGTCGCCGAAGGACACGTCGTTGTAGTGGGCATTCAGATAGACGCTGCCGGTCGCAGGCTCGTAGTCCATGCCGAAGGTCTGGATGCCCTGCAGGGTCCAGCCCGCGGGCTCGGACGTGCCCTCTTCCCACACGCGGATGCTGTACAGGCGGTCGTACAGGTTCACCTGCTCGACCTGCATGACGATGTTGTAGGTCAGGTCCTCGTCCATCGAGATGCTCTGCGACCCGAGCGTGCTGAAGAAGTTCTCGGACGGATGCAGGGTCAGCGACGCGACGCCGTTGCCGTCGGTGTCAGAGAACACGAAGGCCGCGCCCGGTTCCCAACCCGAATGCGGCTGGAAGCCCCCGATCGGATCGTCGGTGTGCCCGTTCCAGAGCATCCCGATCCCGAAGGCGCCGCCGTCGCGGCCGCGCGGGTCCTGGTTCAGCAGGTCGTGCGGCGTGACGGTCATAGCCAGTTGGTAGTTGTCCCAGCTTTCGTCGCCGAAGGTCAGCAGACGGTCATAGCCAAGATCCACCGGACGCGCCCCGAGGCTGCCGATTTCCCACGTGCCGTCCACGACCTGCACCACGTCTTCCAAAGACCCGGCGGATTGCCAGTCGATGCTGTAGTTCGGGCTCCAGACGTTGCCGGACTCGTAGTCGATGGTCACGTTGCGGGTGATGACGTCGCCCGAAGTCATGACCGCCGTGATCGCCACGACGTCGTCCGTGGCGGACCCGTCCAGTTCGGAATAGGCGATCTCGACGTTGAAATCGCCCTCGTCGTGCAGGCGGCGGGTATCTTCGCCAATCGCCAGCCCGCGCGCGGTGCCGCCGTTCAGCGTATAGCTCAGCGACGCGACATCGCCGTAGACGGTGCCGAGGATGTTGACCCAGACCTGCGTTTCGCCGACGGCGCCGAAGGTCTGTTCCGACCCGTACCACACGTCGATGGCGCTGGAGGTCAGGATCTCGACCGTCGCGGTGTCGGTCAGGTCGCCGTCGCTGACGGTGTAGACGAACGTATCGGTGCCCTGGAAGCCGGCGTCCGGCGTATAGGTCCAGGTGCCGTCACCATTGTCCACCAGATCGCCATTCGACGGGGTGCCGATCGACTCGACGAACAGATCGTCGCCGTTCAGGTCGTCGTCATTCGCCAGCAGGTTCGCCGCCGACAGGATAAGCGGGGTGTCCTGCTCGGTATAGAACGTGTCGTCCGACGCCTCGGGCGCGGTGTTCACCGGCTCGTAATCGGCATCCTCGTCCACCAGCGGCGCGCTGTCGAACTCGACATAGTCGACATGCGCCGTGAAGCCCTGCGCGTCGCCGACATTGCCCGCGAAGACACCGGCCGAGGTCACTTCCAGCCCGTGCGAGAACGTGCCGCCCGTGGTCCAGTTGCTGCCATCGGCGGAATACTCGAAGGTCCACTGGTCGCCCACACGCGCCAGCCGCAGGAACGGCGCGCTGTTGCCCGGCACCGTCACCTGGAACTCGGACGACGAAACGCCGTTCACCGTCGAGGCGCCGAAGGCATAAAGCCTGCTGCCATCGTGATAAACGTCGAACCGCAGCCAGTTCTGCGCGTCCTGCTCCACGATGAAGCCCTGCATCTGGTACTGCTGGGACGGCATCGACAGGAACCGCGCCTCGACGGCAAAGTCCTCGTCCGGGATCGACTGCATGACGCGGGCCGAATTGTTGGTGCCCCAGACGTCATGGTTGCCGTCGGGCGTGATCAGCGACAGGAACGCATCGGTCGCGTTGGTCGCAAGCGCCGAAGAGGTGCCGGTCGGTCCCTCGCTCCGCCAGGCCGGGTCCAGCGTCGCGCTCGAGAAATCGTCGGACACCACGTCCGGCGGCAGCGCGACCGAGATCGAAACCGTCGCCGTATCCGAGAACTCGCCATCGGTGACGGTGTAGGTAAAGCTGTCGTCCCCCTCGAACCCGCCATCGGGCGTGTAGGTCCACGTGCCATTGCCGTTGTCGACCAGCGTGCCGTTCGTCGGCGTGCCGACAGTGTCGATGGTCAGCGTATCGTCATCCGGGTCGCTGTCGTTACCCAGCAGGTCATTCTCGGACAGCACCAGCACGGTGTCGGGATCGGTCTGGAAGTCGTCATCCGCCGCCACCGGCGCACGGTTGCCGTTCAGCGCGCCGTCCTCGTTGATGATCGGGTCCGCGCTGTTCTCGAAATAGTCGAGCTGCGCAGTGTAGCCCGGCGGCTCGTTGCCCTGATACGGCGCGGTGCCGGCGAAGGCGCCCACCTCGGTGACCGTCATGCTGCGCGTCAGGGCATAGGCCTGCTGCCAGTTAGTCCCGTCAGAGCTTGTCTCGAAGATGAAGTCGTCCCCGGTCCGCGTGATGCGGAAGGCGGCGACCTCTCCGTCGGCGATGTTGCCGTCGAACAGCGGATAGGTGGTCGAGCCGTCCACGATCTGGCCGACGATCAGGGTCAGGCCAAGGTGGGTATAGGCAAGGTCGAAGCGGATCCAGTTGCCTTCGTCCTGCACCACCAGAAGCCCGTGCTCCTGGTACAGTTCCTCTGGCTCGTTCAGGAAGCCCGCGCTGATCTGGAAGTCGCCGTCGGCCACATCCTGCATCAGCCGCGGCGTGGTCATCACGTCGGACGCCGAGACCGCGATACCCTGCGGCGAGTCAAGCAGCACGACCGCATCGGTGTCGATGGTCGCAAGCGTGGCCGAGCCGGTGATGCCCTTGAATTCCCAGCCATTATCCAGCGACGTGCCCGAGAAGTCATCCGAGAAGGCATCGAAGCCCGACGGCGGCCGCACCGAGACGGTGACCGTCGCGGTGTCCGTGTCTGTGCCGTCGCTGACGACATAGGTGAACGTGTCCGTCCCCTCGAACCCGCTGTCCGGCGTGTAGGTCCACGTGCCGTCCAGGTTGTCGATCAGCACACCGTTGGACGGGGTGCCGACGGACTCGATGGTCAGCGTGTCGCCGTCCGGGTCGGTGTCGTTCGACAGAAGATCCTCCGCGGTGAACACAAGCGCGGTATCGGGCTCGGTCGCCAGCGCGTCGTCGGTGGCCTCCGGGGCGCTCGGCGGTACGAAGTCGCCATCCTCGTTCAGGATCGGGTCCGAAGCGAACTCGACATAGTCGACTTGCGCCGTGAACCCGTTCGCATCCTCGGTATTGCCCGCGAACACGCCGAAGGACGTGGCTTCCAGCACATGCGTGACGCTGCCCGCGACGGTCCAGGCAGAGCCGTCCTGCGAATATTCCAGCGTCCAGAGATCGTCTGCCCGCGTCAGGCGTAGATACGGCGCGGTGCCGCCCGGAACCGTGACCTGGAACGCCGTCGACGACACGCCGTCTACCGTGACCGCCCCGAAGGCGATCAACTGCGAGCCGTTCCAGTGCGTGTCGAAGCGCAGCCAGTTGTCCGCGTCCTGCTCTACCAGCAAACCCTGCATCTGGTACCGCTCGGACGGGGTGCTCAGGAACCGGGTCTCGACCGAGAAGTCCTCGTCCTCGATCTCCTGCATCGCGCGGGCGGCGTTGTTCTCGTTCCAGATGTCGAAGTTGCCGTCCGGTGTCACCAGCGACAGGAAGGCGTCCGTCGCGTTGGTCTGAAGCGCGGACGATGTGCCGGCCGGGCCCTCGAAGGTCCACGCCGGATCAAGCTCGGCGCCCGAGAAGTCCGAAGAACTCGGACCCGGAGCCGGGATGACCGTGACCTCGACCGTTGCGGTGGAGGTCGTGCTGCCGTCGCTGACGGAATAGGTGAAGGTGTCGGTGCCCTCGAAGCCGGTAATCGGGGTATAGGTGATGGTCCCCGTGCCGTTGTCGTAGACGGCAGTGCCGTTGCTGGGTTGCGTTGCGACGCCTGTGACCGACAGCAGATCGCCATCGGGGTCGGTGTCGTTCAGCAGAAGATCGGCCACATCGATGACCAGCGGCGTATCTTCGTCGGTCGTGACGGCGTCGTCCAACGGAGTCGGCGCGGCATTCGTGCCGCTGGAAACCCCTGCGAGCGTTGCGATATCCGTCGAAGACAATGCGGTGTCATAGATCTGCCGGTCGGCGATCACGCCCTCGAAGGGCGCGTCGAACCCGGTCTGGCCGCTGGCGCTGCCCCAGCCGCGCCCGCCCCACTGGATCACCTCGACGTTCTGGGTCCAGTCCATCACCAGCGGGCTGCTGCCCACCATGACGCCATCGACCCACAGCGCCGAACCGCCGGCCCCAAAGGTCACCGCGATCTCGTATTCCTCGCCCGCGACGATGCCGGCGTGGTTGATGTAGACCTCGGACGACCCGTCCTGGAACCGCGCGCGCAGCGTGGTGCCGTCAAGGAACAGCGCGAAGTGGTTGCCGCCGCCGACGTAGCCCGAGGCGTCCTTGGTGAACAGGCCCTGCGCGCCGTTGGTGTCCGCCGCGATGAACGAGAAGGCGATGGTGCCCTCGGGCAGTTCGTAGATGGCGCTGTGCGGGATCTCCAGAACGCCGCCCGCAGTGCCGTTGAACTCGGTGGCGCCCGCGGCGGAATAGACCGGGTCCGGCACGCCGCTGACGGTGACCGTGACCGTCGCCGTGTCGGTGCCGCCGGTGCCGTCCTCGACCGCGTAGGTGAAGGTGTCGGTGCCGAAGAACCCCGCGTCGGGCGTGTAGGTGATGGTGCCGTTCGCGTTGACCACCGCCGCGCCGTTGCTGGGCGCCGCGCCGATGCCGGTCACCGTCACCGGATCGCCGTCGGCGTCGTCGTCGTTGGCCAGCACGTCGATCACCACCGGCACGTCGCGGCTGGTCGCCGCCGTGTCGTCCGCCGCGACCGGGTCGTCGGCCTCGGGGTCGACGGTGATCGTCACCGTCGCGGTGTCGGTGCCGCCGAGGCCGTCGCTGACCTGGTAGACGAAGCTGTCGGTGCCGTTGAAGTCGGCGTCCGGGGTGTAGGTGAACGAGCCGTCGCCGTTCAGCACCAGCGTCCCGTCGGTCACGTCGGTGACGACGCTCGCCGACAGCGGATCGCCGTTGCCGTCGGTGTCGTTCGCCAGCACGCCCGCCGCCGCCACGGTCAGCACGCCGTCTTCGGCGATGGAATAGTCGTCGGCCACCGCCTCGGGCGCGACATTGGCCTCGGTCAGCACGCTGACCTCCACCGTCGCGGTCGCCGTCAGGTCGCCGTCGCTGATCGTGTAGGTAAAGCTGTCGTCGCCCGCGGTCCCGGTCGAGGTGTAGGTGACGGTGCCGTCACCGTTGTTCACCACCGTGCCAAGCGCGCCATCGGTGACGATGGTCACGGTCAGCGCGTCGGGGCCGTCGAGGTCGCTGTCGTTGCCCAGCACGTCGATCACGACGGCTTCGCCCATGACGACCACGTTCTCGAGGTCGTCCTCGGCGACCGGCGCGTCGTTGACCGGCGCCACGGTGACGTCGACCACCGAGGTCACGACGCCGCCGACGCCGTCCTCGACGGTCACGGTAAAGCTGTCGGCGCCGTTGAAGTCGGCGTCCGGGGTGTAGGTGATCGTGCCCGTGCCATTGTCGTAGACGGCGGTGCCGTTGGTGGGTTGGGTTGCGACGCCGGTGATCGACAGCGGGTCGCCGTCCGGGTCGGTGTCGTTCAGCAGCAGGTCGGCCACGTCGATGACCAGCGGCGTGTCCTCGTCGGTGGTCACGGCGTCGCCCGTCGGGGTCGGCGCGCTGTTGGTGGCGCTGGACGATCCCGCCAGCGTCGCGATGTCGGTGGATGACAGTGCCGCATCATAGATCTGCCGATCGGCGATCACGCCCTCGAAGGGCGCGTCGAACCCGGTCTGGCCGCTGGCGCTGCCCCAGCCGCGCCCGCCCCACTGGATCACCTCGACGTTCTGGGTCCAGTCCATCACCAGCGGGCTGCTGCCCACCATGACGCCATCGACCCACAGCGCCGAACCGCCAGCCCCAAAGGTCACCGCGATCTCATATTCTTCGCCCGCGACGATGCCCGGGTAATCAATGAAGACTTCTGTCGCGCCGTCCTGAAAGCGGGCCCGAAGGGTGTTGCCTTCGAGGTAAAGCGCGAAGTGGTTGCCGCCGCCCGCGTAGCCAGAAGCGTCCTTTGTGAACAGGCCCTGCGCGCCGTTCGTGTCGTCCGCAATGAAGGAGAAGGCGATCGTGCCTTCCGAGATCTCATAGGCCGCGGTGTGCCCAAGCTCCTGAACGCCGGAGGCGGCGCCATTGAACTCTGCCACGCCGGGCGCGGAATATACCAATTCAGTCATCTGCTACCCCAAGATCTCAAGCTATCCGAAACAAGGACAATTGCCGTTCAGCGCGCCCGGTGCGCGGGAAAATGATTGCATCCGCAGCCTGCGCCGCCGGAATGCAGGTCAAACGCCGAATGACACCGCACATCACGCGCAGCGCCGCACTCGACGATCGCCGAATAGATTTGTACAAAACGAACCCACACCCACAATAAAGCCGATCAAAAACCGGCCGCCCCAGGAAGTACTTCACTTCTCGCCGAGCATTTTCCTCAAGAAATTCGGGGCAATCAAGACCAGTTCAAAGCAACGTGATTGACCAGCGAAGGGCTACTTTTCTACCTACGCTTGAATTATCGGACCTGAAGTCGGAATGGACGCACCGACGCTAAATCACAGGGCCCGAAAAACCGCCGCATTCCAGCAAGGTGGACTCGGAAAACCCTTAACATGTGATTTTCCACAGGGTCACCTCAGGATAAATTTCCCCTTAAAGTAGTATCTGACACCCTAAATCAGCGGTCATTCTTCCGACTAGCGAGGCAACAATATGCCGATACCAGCAGGATTGGTCGGAGACCGAAACCAATAGGCGCTTAATTATTGGGCGAGCCCTTCCAAACCACGTCAATGCGCCATTTTCGCGCCGGGCGGCGCGGGCAGCGGGCAGCGGGCAGCCGGAGAATCTCTCCGCGCCCCAAACGCTGCCACCTTGGGTCATCCCTTAGATATTCTCGGGCGTGACGATCTCGAACGGTACCGTGCGCTGCAGCGTCGGCCCGGTCGTCCCGCGCTGACTGACGTCGATCATCGTCTGAATCAGCGTCTGCGAGGTCTCTTCCAGCGGGTGACAGAGGGCGGCGGTCACAAGCCCCTCGGTCAGCCCCTTCCGGGTCTCGGGGCCGATGTCGCGGCAGATCACCCGGATTTGCCGCCGACGCTCTTCCGGCACCTCGCGCAGCGCCCGCAACACGCCCGATATGCCGCCGCCGACGATCAGGATGCCTTTCACGTCGTCATGCTTCGCGATCAGTTCGCGCACCATTGTGTAGGCCTGCGCGCTGTCCTCATGGGTCGGTTCGCTTTCGCCGACGATCAGCCCCGGCGCGTGCTCGCGGATGTACGAGCGGAAGGCGGCGTCGGCGACGTCCTGACACTGGTAGCGGTGGTTGCCAATGAAGACCGCGATGCGCCCGTCGTCGCGCGCCATCTGCGAGATGAAGAAGGCGGCGGTACGTCCCAGTTTCCAGTTGTCGGTTCCGACGAAGGCCGCCCGCTCGGGCGCGGACTGGTCGGTGATATAGGTCACGACGCTGGTGCCCTCGTCGTGCAACTCGCGGATCGCCTGCCCGATCAGCGGGTGGTCCGCGGCGATCAGGGCCACCGCGTCGCATTCCTTGCCAAGCGCCCGCAGGCGGCCGGCGATGTTCGCGGGCTCCAGCCGGTCGACGAAATCGACAAGGCAGTCGACCCGCTCGTCACGGCGCGTCGCGGCGGCCTCGCGGATCTTGTCGCCGAAGTAGCGGTACAGTTCGCGGGTCGATTGCTGCAGCAGGAACCCGAAGCGGTAGTGCGGCAAAGCCCCCTCGCGGCGGGCCGTCAGAACGCCTGCGCCGTAGAAGCCGATTCTATGCGCGGTCTCCTGAACCTGCTCGATCGTGGCGGCGCGCACGTTGTCCGCCCCCGCAAGGATACGGTTCACGGTCGAGATGCTGACCCCCGATTCACGCGCCAAGTCCGCGATTGTGATCCTTTTTTTACCCATGACACTCCGCGCCATCTCATTTTGACATGATACGTAATGATACTTTTGTATCAAAAGATAGCAAGAACAGTTTCATCGTTGGCGGACACTCGCTATCCCTCAGCTCACCCGGCGCCCGGAGGAGGGTCGGACCGGGCACCGAAACGGGAGGATATCCTTATGAACATGAACTCGCGCCTCGCGCGTGGCCTGCTGGCATCCGCCGCAATCGCACTCACCGCGTCCACCGCCTTCGCAGCGGACATCTTCGTTATCGGCGGCAAGCCGGACGATCCGTTCTGGTCGCGCGTCAAGAAAGGCGCCGAAGACGCTGGCGCCGTCGCCGAAGCCCAGGGTGGCTCGGTCACCTGGCTTGGGCCGCAGAACTACGACAACCTCGGCCCCGACGCCGCGGAACTGATCCGTCAGGCAATCGACCAGGGCGCTGACGCCATCGTGGGCCCGAACTGGGTGCCGGAAGCCATGGACCCCGCCTTCGAGGCCGTGGTCGATGCGGGCATCCCGCTGGTGATCTACAACGCCGGCGGCCTTGAGGCCGCGGACCGCCTGGGCGCGATGAACTATGTCGGCGCCGTCGACTACAAGTCGGGCTATGCCGGTGGCGAGTACCTTGGCAACGCCGGTCACAAGAACGGCGCCTGCGTGAACACGCTGCCGGGCGCGGCGAACATCGAAGCCTTCTGCGCCGGTTTCAACGACGGGCTGGAAGCCGCCGGCGGCTCTGGTTCCGTACTGCAGCTGCCCGCCACCGCTTTCGGCGATGCGACCGCCGTGGCACAGGCCGTGCGCGCGCACCTGCTGCAGAACCCCGAGATCGACGCGATGTTCGCCATCGGCGACGGCGACACCAACGCCACCGTCAGCGGCATCCAGCAGGCTGGCAAGGGCGGTTCGGTCCACGTCTGCGGCATGAACTTCAACGACTCGATCCTCGCCAACATCCAGGCCGGTACGCAGGCCTGCGCCATTGACCAGCAAGGGTATCAGCAGGGCTTCTTCGCCGTGTCGATCCTGAACAACTTCGTCAACTACGGCGTGACCATCCCGACCCGCGAGATCCTGACGGGTCCGGGCGTGATCGACGCGTCCAACGTCGAGCAGGTCATCGCGGGCGTCGAGGCCGGCGCGCGCTGATCCTCCCCCACCCCGGGCCTCTGGCGCCGGGGTGACCACGGACGGCGGCCACCCGAACACCGCGGGCGGCCCCGCTTCGGGACGCCCGGCTCGTATGCGGGCCGGGCGACCGACGAAATTCGCAACAGGAAACGCACAGATGTCGATGCAATCAGAAGCTGGCGGACCCGGCCTATCGCTGGGAAGCCTCGTCCGGCGCCCCGAGACCGGATCCCTGATCGGGTTTGCCGTCGTCTACGTCTTCTTCGCCGTGCTGGGCGGCGCCGTCTTCATGGGCGCGCCCGGCTGGTCGAGCTGGCTGAACATCGCGGCCGAGGTGGGCATCATCGCCCTGCCCGTCGGCCTGCTGATGATCGCCGGCGAATTCGACATCTCGGTCGGCGCGGTGGTGCCCGCCGCGTCGATGACCGCAGCGCTTCTGTCCGGGCACTATGACCTGCCCGCCTATGTCGGCATCCTCGGCGGTCTTGGCGTCGGACTGGTCGTGGGCTTCTTCAACGGCCTGCTGGTCACGCGCACCTCGATCCCGTCGCTGATCGTCACCATCGGCGTGATGTTCGCGGTGATGGGCCTGACGCTGGGCTTCGCGGTGATGCTGACCGGCTCGACCAGCGTCGGCTACGTGCCGGACCCGCTGACCAAGACGCTGCTGGGCACCTTCGTGAACGGCATGTTCAACGTCGCGATCTTCTGGTGGCTGGGCTTCGTCGCGGTGTTCTTCTTCTTCCTGCACGTCTCGCCCAAGGGGAACTGGGTGTTCGCCCTTGGCGGCGACGCCGACAGCGCCCGCAACGCCGGCATCCCGACGCGCAAGCTGACCATCGGCCTGTTCATGGCCTCGGGCTTCTGCGCCGCCTTCGTGGGCGTGGCGCAGCTGATGACCTACCAAAGCGCGCAGGTCGCGGGCGGGCAGTCGTTCATCTTCAACTCGATCATGTGCGTCGTCATCGGAGGCGTGCTTCTGACCGGAGGCGCAGGCTCGATCATCGGCGTGGTGCTGGGGACGATGACCTTCGCGGTCGTGAACCAGGGCATCTTCTTCGCCGCGCTCGATCCCAACATCGGCTCGATCATCATCGGCGCGCTCCTGCTGGCGGCGGTTCTGTCGAACGACAGCTTCCGGACGCTCGCCATGACCTACGCAACCAAGAAGAAGTGAGGACGGACCCATGGAAATGATCTCTGGCCTTCTTCGCAGTCCCGCAGCGGCCTCCATCGTCAGCCTGATCGGCGTGCTGGTCTTCTATGTCCTCATCGGCGGCGTCGACCTCGGCCAGCTGCTGGGCGCGGCAAGCTGGGTCAACTACGCCGCCCGGATCGGCATCGTCGCGGTCGCTGTCGGCCTGCTGATGATCTCGGGCGAGATCGACATCTCGATCGGCGCGATGATCCCGGCAGGCGCGATGACCACCGCCATCATCTCGGGCTACTACGAAATGCCCATCATCTTCGGCATCCTCGGCGCCATCGGCATCGGCGTGCTGGTCGGACTGTTCAACGGCTTCCTCGCCGTGCGGACCACCGTGCCGTCGCTGATCATCACGCTGGGCACGCTGGTCGCGATGCAGGGCATCGTGCTGGCCGGGTCGAAGCTGCTGACCGGCGCCGCCTCGGTGCCGCTTACCGCCCCGGCTTGGTCCAAGACGATCTTCGGCGACCTGATCTTCGGCGGCAGCCACCAGACCGTCATCATCTGGTGGGTCGTGATCGCCGCGGTGTTCTGGTTCATCATGCATCAGACCAAGTACGGCAACTGGATCTTCGCCATCGGCGGCGACAAGGTCAGCGCCCGCAACGCCGGTATCCCGGTCGACCGCATCACCATCCTGCTGTTCGTCGGCACCGCCACCGCCGCCTCGTTCGTCGGCATGTGCCACGCCATCCTGTTCAACTCGGCGCAGGTGTCGGGCGGCATGAACGACATCTTCAACATCATCGTAAGCGTCGTGGTCGGAGGCGTGCTGCTGACCGGCGGCTTCGGATCGATCACCGGCGTGTTCATCGGGACGATCACCTTCGCGATCGTGAACAAGGGCATCGATTTCACCGACATCGACCGCAACTGGTCGAACCTCATCATCGGCGTGATGCTCCTTGTCGCCGTCGGGATGAACGAGACCTTCCGCAAACGGGCGATGAGCGCCGTCAAGAAGAAGAAAGGCTGACCCAATGTCTGACGCAAAAGTGGTTCTGGAACTGAAGAACGTCGACAAAAGCTTCGGGCCGATCGACGTGCTGCACGAAATCTCGCTGAAGGTGCGCGAGGGCGAAGTCCTCTGCCTGCTGGGCGACAACGGTGCGGGCAAATCGACGCTGATCAAGACGCTGGCGGGCGTTCACGCCCCCACCCGCGGCGAGATCCTGGTCGATGGCCAGCCGGTCAGCTTCGCCGGCCCGCGCGACGCGCAGGATCGTGGCATCGCCACGGTGCACCAGTTCGGCGGCACCTACCCGCTGCTGTCGGTCGGGCGGAACTTCTTCATGGGCGTCGAACCCACCAAGGGCATCGGCCCGCTGCGGGTGTTCGACCGCAAGACGGCGAACCGGATCGCGGTGGAAGAGGTCCAGAAGATGGGCATCACCCGGATCGACGACGGCGACCGGCTGGTCGGCGGCCTGTCCGGCGGCGAGCGCCAGTCGCTTGCCATCGCCCGCGCCGTCTATTTCGGCGCCCGCGTGCTGATCCTTGACGAACCCACCGCCGCACTTGGCGTCAAACAGGCCGCGCACGTCCTGCGGATCGTGAACGAGGCCAAGAAGCGCGGTCTGGCGGTGATCTTCATCACCCACCAGGTGATGCACGCGATGACCGTGGGCGACCACTTCGCGGTGCTGATCCGCGGCGCCATCGCCGCCGATTTCCGCAAGGGCGAGAAGACCCGCGAAGAGATCACCGACCTGATGGCCGGCGGCGAGACCATGGCGGACCTCGAGGCATCCATCGAGGGCTACATGGAAACCCACGACGGCCACCCGCCGCACGTGACTCCCGCTCAGTAGACATCCTCCCCCGCGCGCCGCGCCGGCGGCGCGCGCACCCAACGCAACATCCCGGAGGCTCGGACATGAAGATCGCCCTCGACCCGTTTATGCATCGCCACCTGTCGCTCGAAGAGCTTCCGTCGAAGGTCAAGGACCTTGGCTACGACTGGATCGAGCTTAGCCCGCGCGGCGACTTCCTTGAGTGGTTCAAGGCGCCCCGCGTGTTCCCCGACCGGGTCAAAAGCTTCAAGAAAGCGCTGAAGGACGCCGATGTCGGCATCGCCACGCTGCTGCCGATGTACCGCTGGGCCTCGAACGACGAGGACGAGCGTCAGGCCGCCGTGCGCCACTGGAAACGCGCCATCGAGATCGCGGTCGAGATGGAAGTGGACACGATGAACTCGGAATTCGGGCGCGGTCCGCATCCCGACAAGGGCACCTGCTATTGCTGCCACACCGGCAGCATGATCGAGGCCTGCGAGGACGCGTGGTGGCGGTCGATGGAGGAACTGGTGCCGATCTTCGAGCGCGAAGGCATCAACCTGCATATCGAGCCGCACCCCGAGGATTGGGTCGAGACGCTGCAACCCTCGGTCGACCTGATCCGCACCGTGAACAGCCCGCGGGTCAAGTTCCTGTATTGCTGTCCGCACACCTTCTACTTCGGCGACGACGTGGTCGCGATGCTGCGCGAATGCGCCGACGTGCTGGCGCATGTCCACATCGCAGACACGTTCAACCACAAGGCCAGCTCGGGTCTGCGGTACATCATCAACCCGCCCGGCTCGACCGCGCGCGTACACCAGCACCTGAACATCGGTCAGGGAGAGGTGCCGTGGGACGACTTCTACAAGACCCTCGCGGAGGTCGGCTTCGACGGCATCATGACCGCCTGCGTCTTCGCATGGGAAGAGAAGGCCGACGAAAGCGGCACCTTCATGCGCGCAGAGATGCAGCGCTACGTCGACAAGTATTTCAAGTGAGGTCCGGGCAATGGCACTGAACGTAGGCGTCATCGGCACGGGTATGATCGGACAGGATCACATCCGTCGCCTTACCCGGGTGCTGGCCGGGGCCACCGTCACCGCGGTGACCGACATCGACCGCGACCGCGCGGGCTCTGCCGCGCCGGAAGGGGCCGAGGTGTTCGACACGCCGCAGAACCTGATCCGCTCGGACAATGTCGATGCGGTGGTGATCTGCTCGTGGGGCCCGGCGCACGAGGAACAGCTTCTGGACTGTATCGCGGCAGGCAAGCCGGTGTTCTGCGAGAAGCCGCTGGTGACCTCGGAAGCCGCCGCGCTGCGGGTGATCGAGGCCGAGGTCGCCTATGGCCGGCGGCTGGTGCAGGTGGGCTTCATGCGCCGCTTCGATGCCGACTACCGGCGGCTGAAGGCGGTGATCGACCGGGGCATGCTGGGTGCGCCGCTGATGTACAAGTCGGTCCACCGCAACGCCAGCGTGCCCGAGGGGCTTTATACCTCGGACATGCCGCTGAACGACACGCTGGTTCATGACGCGGATATCTCGCGCTGGCTGCTGTCGGACGAGATCCGGGGCGTCGAGGTGCGGCTTCCGCGCCGCTCGACCCGTGGCGGCGAACTGCGCGACCCGACCATCGTGCTGCTGCACATGACCAGCGGCGTGATCGTCGACGTCGAGATTTCCGTGAACATCGCCTACGGCTACGACATCCGGGGCGAGGTCTCTTGCGAAATGGGCATCGCCGCCCTGCCCAACCGGCCCGCGACCGTGATCACCGACGCGCACGGCATCCGGCAGGCGATCCCCGAGGACTGGCGCGAGCGGTTCATCGAAGCCTACGACCAGGAGTTCCGCGAATGGATCGTCGCCGCCGGAAACGGCACCGCGACCGGTCCTTCCACCTGGGACGGCTATGCCGCCACGCTGACCGGCGACGCCGCGCTGCGGGCGGTGGCCTCGGGCGGCTTCGAAGCGATCTCGATGATCGACAAACCCGACCTTTACGGCGCGGCGGCGGCCAGCGCCGCGGCCTGACTTGAAACCCTGAACCACGGGATACCGGCATGATCAACGGCGAGCGTACAATTCAACGCCCCCTGCGCTGGGGCATGGTCGGCGGCGGCCGCACCGGACAGGTCGGCTACAAGCACCGCACCGGTGCGCTGCGCGACGGCACCTATCAGCTTGTCGCGGGGGCCTTCGACCTCGACGCCGAGCGCGGCCGCGATTTCGGCACCGCGCTGGGGGTCGAGGGCGACCGCTGTTACGCCACCTACCAGGACCTGATCGCGGGCGAGACCGCGCGCGAGGACGGGGTGGACGTGGTGTCGGTGGCGACGCCGAACTTCACCCATTTCGAGATCACCAAGGCGCTGTTGAACGCGGGCATTCACGTGATCTGTGAAAAGCCGCTCTTTTTCACCGTCGCCGAGTGCGAAGAGGTCAAGGCGCTGGCCAAGGAGAAGGGCCTGATCGTCGGCGTGACCTACGGCTACACCGGCCATCCGCTGGTGCGCCAGATGGCGGCGATGGTGGCCAAGGGGATGCTGGGCGAGATCCGCATCGTCGATCTGGCCTACACTCACGGATTCAACGCGGGCGACGACACCAACGCGGGCGAAGCGGTGAAGTGGCGCACCAACCCCGAGACCGCCGGTCCGACCTTCGTGCTGGGCGATATCGGAACGCATCTTTACTATCTGTCCGAGATCGTTCTGGGCGACGTCCGGGTCGAGAAACTGCTGTGCGACCGCACCGCCTTCATCCCGTCGCGCGCCCCGCTTGAGGATCACGCGACCGTCCTGATGCACTATTCCAACGGCGCGCGCGGGCGGCTTTGGGTGTCGTCGGTGGACGCGGGCAACATGGGCTCGCAGCGTTATCGCTTCGTGGGGTCCAAGGCGTCGCTTGTCTGGTCCGACAGCCACCCGGACCAACTGCTGTACCAGGTACAGGGCGAACCCGAGCGGATCCTGCACCACGGGATGCCCTATCTCGAAGACGAGAGCCTTGCCTGCGACCGGATGGGCGCGCTGCACACCGAGGGTCTCGGGGACAGCTGGTCGAACATCTACCTCTGGATCGCTCAGGCCATCGACGCCCGGATGCGCGGCGACGACGCCTTCCTGGCGAACCATCACTATCCGGGCATCGACGCCGGCCTTGAAGGCGTCCGCTGGCTGGAGAACTGCGTGCGGTCCGCCGATCAGGGCGCCGCATGGGTCGACTTTGAATAACCGTCTCTGTTGAAGGAGCTGGAGACATGAAACTTTCGATCTGCACCGATGTGATGGGCAACCTGTCCTTCACCGAGATGCTGGACAAATGCGTCGACCTTGGCGTCGAGGGCATCGAGATGACGGGCGGCGGCTGGTCCCCCGCGCCGCATTTCCGGGCCGAGGACCTGCTGGCCGAAAAGGGGCTGCTGAAGCAGAAGATGGCCGAGATCGAGGCGCGCGGGTTGCAGATCGCCGCGCTCAACTGCTCGGCCAACCCGCTGGACCCCGGCGCGATGGGCGAACGCCACCGCAAGGAGATGGAGGACACCTTCACCCTTGCCGGCGAGATCGGCGTGAAGAAGATCGTCACCATGTCCGGCCTGCCCGAGGCGGCGCCCGGCGACATGGTCCCGAACTGGCTGGTCTACACCAAAAGCTGGCCCGACGAGATGCCCGAGCGCGACCGCTACCAGTGGGAAGACCGCGCATTCCCGTTCTGGCACGGGCTGGTCGAGCACGCGACCAAGGTGGGCGTCGAGAAGATCGCGCTGGAGAACTTCTCGGCGATGTTGGTCTGGAACCCGGAAACGCTGTTCCGGCTGCGCGACGAGGTCGGTCCGATGGTCGGCATGAACCTTGATCCGTCGCACCTGTTCTGGAAGGGCGCCTGCCCCATCGCCGTCGCCCGCGCGCTTGGTCCGGCGATCCACCACGTGCACGGCAAGGACACCCGCATCGAGCGCGGGCTGGCCGACGTGAACGGCCTGCTGGAACTGAAAGACGTGACCGACGTCGCCAACCGCAGCTGGAACTACGTCGCCGTCGGCGCGGGCCACGACCTGCAATGGTGGAAGGAGTTCTTCTCGGTCGTGGGCATGATGGGCTACGACGACTGGGTGTCGCTGGAGATGGAGGATTTCACCATGTCCACCGAGGCCGGCATCCAGTCCTCCATCGACGCGCTTCAGGCCACCATCATCCGCTGAGGAAGACCGGGAACATGCGCATCGGCGTGGTTGGATACGGAACGGGCGGGCGGCACTTTCACGTGCCGTTCATCCTTGCCGCGCGGGGCGTGGAACTGGCGGGCGTGGTCGCGCGTGCGCCGGCCACCGTCGCGGCGGTGCGATCCGACCTGCCGGGCGTCCCGGTCTTCGCAAGCCTGACCGACATGCTGGCCGCGGGCGTCGACGCCGTCACGATCACCACCCCGCCCCAGACCCGCCGCGCGCTGGTTCTGGAGGCCATCGCCGCGGGCGTGCATGTGATCGCCGACAAACCCTTCGCCCCCAGCGCCGCGGCGGCGCGCGACCTTGCTCTCGCGGCGCGCGACCGGGGCGTGACGCTGGGGGTCTACCACAACCGGCGGCTGGACTCGGACATTCAGACGCTGAAGTCGGTTCTCGATGCGGGGCGTCTGGGCAAGGTCTGGCGGCTGCACTCGCGGATGGATTTCGACGATCCCGCCACGCTGGAGGCCGGGCCGACCGGCGGGCTGCTGCGGGATCTGGGCACCCATCTTGTCGATCAGGCGATCTACCTTCTGGGGCCGGTCCGCTCGGTCGACGCGCAACTGGACATGGTGGACCTGCCCGAAGGCGCGACCGACGCCGGGTTCACGCTGACGCTTCGCCACGACAGCGGCGCGCACAGCCATATCAGCGCCTCCAAGCTGAACCGCCTGCACATGCGCGAGTTGCGCGCCTATGGCTCGGACGGCAGCCACGTGGCGCAAAGCACCGACGTTCAGGCACAGGCGATCTTCGCAGGCAATCGCCCGGCCGAGGATCGCGACGGCTGGGGGTTCGAGCCGGAAAGCCACTGGGCCACCCTGCACACCGCGGCCGGCGCGACCCGGGTGCCAAGCGCGCAGGGCGCTTACTTTCGCTACTACGAAGCTTTTGCCGACGCCGTCCGAACCGGCGGCACCCCACCTGTCACCGCCGCCGAGGGGATCGCCGCCCTTGCCGTTCTGGATGCGGCCCGCACCAGTGCCGAAACCGGACAGGTCGTCGGCGTCGACCGGGAGATCTCGGATGTATAAGTTCATCATCACCATCGACCTCAAGCCCGGCACCCGCGACAAGGTGCTGGCCGCCGCGCCCGAGGCGCAGGCCGCGACGCGGGCAGAGCCCGGCTGCATCGCCTATGACTTCTACACCTGCACCGACGATCCCGACCGGCTGGTCTTCGTCGAAAGCTGGGTGGACCGGGCCGCGCATGATTTCCACATGGAACAGGAGCACACCAAGCGCTTCATCGCGTTCCACGAACAGTTCAACCGCGCGCTGACCTTTGAAACCATCAACGCGGATGTGCCGGAATGAGCGATCTTCCCGTCACCGTCACCTGCGCGCCCTGCTGCTGGGGCGTCGACGACGTGTCGAACCCGCACCTGCCCGCGTGGGAGAAGGTGCTGGACGAAGCCGCCGCCGCCGGGTTCGGCGGGCTGGAACTGGGGCCCTATGGCTACATGCCGCTGGACGTGCCCCGCGTGTCGGACGCTCTGGCGCAGCGCGGTCTGAGCATCGTGGCGGGGACGATCTTCGACGATCTGGCCGACCCCGCGAACCGCGACACGCTGCTGCTGCACACCCGCGAGATCTGCGCGCTGATCACCGCCCTGCCCGCACCGCCCTCGCACGACGGCCAGCGCTTTGCCGCGCCCTACCTGACCGTGATGGACTGGGGCCACGACGCGCGCGACTACGCCGCCGGCCATTCCGACCGCGCGCCGCGCCTCGACGATGCGCAATGGGCCGCGATGATGGACAACATCCGCGCGATCTCGGAAGCCGCGCGCGACGAATACGGCGTCCGCGCGGTGATCCACCCCCATGCGGGCGGCTATATCGAATTCGAGGATGAACTGGACCGCATGGCCGCGGACATCGGGCCGGAAACGGCGGGGCTGTGTCTGGACACCGGGCACCTCGCCTATGCCGGGATGGACCCGGTGGCGACGCTGGACCGCTATTGGGACCGGCTGGACTACATCCACTTCAAGGACATCGACCCAGCGGTCTTCGACCGGGTCATGGGCCAGCGCATCCGCTTCTTCGAGGCCTGCGCCGAGGGCGTCATGTGCCCGATCGGCAAGGGAAACATCGACTATGCCGCCATCCACCGCCTGCTGCGGGACCGCGGCTATGGCGGCTACATCACCATCGAGCAAGAGCGCGATCCGCGTAATCAGGCGTCCGTGCTGGACGACCTCGCGGCCTCGCGCCGGTTCCTTTCGGACACGGGATTCTAAGCCATGACCAAGACCTTGGACGTCATCACCATCGGCCGCGCGGGCGTCGACCTGTACGGCGCGCAGATCGGCGGGCGGCTGGAAGACATGGGCTCGTTCGACAAGTACATCGGCGGCTCTCCGACCAACATGGCCTGTGGAACCGCCCGGCTGGGCCTGAAGTCCGCGCTGATCAGCCGCGTGGGCGACGAGCATATGGGCCGCTTCATCCGCGAGGAACTGGTGCGCCACGGCGTCAACGTGGACGGGCTGAAGACCGATCCCGACCGGCTGTCGGCGCTGGTGATCCTTGGCATCCGCGACCAGGAACAGTTCCCGCTGATCTTCTACCGCGAGAACTGCGCCGACATGGCGCTGTGCGCCGATGACGTCGACGAGGGTTTCGTGGCGCAGGCCCGCGCGGTGGTGGCGACAGGCACCCATCTCAGCCACCCGACGCCCCGCGCGGCGGTGCTGAAGGCGCTGGAACTGGCGCGCAAGCACGGGGCGCGGACGGCGCTGGACATCGACTATCGCCCGAACCTGTGGGGCGTTCTGGGCCATGGCGAGGGCGAAAGCCGCTTTGCCGAAAGCGCCGAGGTCACGGCCAGCCTGCAAGAGACGCTGCACCTGTTCGACCTGATCGTCGGCACCGAGGAAGAATTCCACATCGCCGGAGGCTCGACCGATACGCTGGAGGCTCTGCGCAATGTCCGGAAGGTCTCGGACGCGACGCTGGTGTGCAAGCGCGGGCCGATGGGGGCCACCGCGTTCGAGGGCGATATCCCGGCAAGCCTTGACGACGGCCAGACCGGGCCGGGCTTCCCGATCGAGGTGTTCAACGTGCTGGGCGCGGGCGACGGGTTCATGTCGGGGCTGTTGAAGGGCTGGCTGGACGGTGAAAGCTGGCCGGTGACGCTGAAATACGCCAATGCCTGCGGCGCCTTCGCGGTGTCGCGCCATGGCTGTACCCCGGCCTATCCAAGCTGGGAGGAACTGCAGTTCTTCTTCCAGCGCGGCATCACACGGCCGGACCTGCGCAACGACGCGGAACTGGAACAGGTACACTGGGCGACCAACCGCCACGGCGACTGGTCCAGTGTGAAGACCTTCGCATTCGACCACCGGCTGCAGCTTGAGGAGATGGCAGGCTATACCTTGGCAAAAGGCGGCGCGTTCAAGGAGTTGTGCCTTGAAGCTGCGTTAAAGGTTCAAGATGGTCAGGGCGGCTATGGCATCCTGTGCGACAACCGCATCGGCCGCAGCGCCCTGCATCGCGCCTCGGGTTCGGGGCTGTGGATCGGTCGGCCCACGGAGCTGCCGGGTTCGCGACCGATCGACTTCGAGCCCGAGCTTGGCCCGGATCTGGGACGCCTGCGGGAATGGGCGCGCGAGAACGTTGTGAAGCTTCTGGTGTTCTGCCATCCCGACGACGACGACGAGACCCGCGCGCTGCAGGAACGCCGCGTGCTGCGGCTGTTCACCGCCGCCCGCCGCAACGGGCTGGAATTCCTGCTGGAGGTGATCCCCTCGAAGGTCGGCCCGGTCGATGACAGCACGACGGCGACGCTGATCCAGCAGTTCTACGACGCGGGCGTCTATCCCGACTGGTGGAAGCTGGAGCCGTTCCGGACCGAGGCCGCGTGGGCGAATGCGGTGGCGGCGATCGAGCGCAACGACCCGCGGACCCGCGGCATCGTGGTGCTGGGCCTCGACGCGCCCGAGGCGGAACTGGCCGAGAGCTTCGCGCTGGCCGCGCGGCAGCCGCTGGTGAAGGGCTTCGCCGTAGGCCGCACGATCTTCGGCGATGCCGCGCGGGCGTGGATGAAGGGCGAGATGTCGGACGCGGACGCGGTGGCGCAGATGGCGGACCGCTATGCGAAACTTTGCGGGATCTGGGACGCGGCGCGGGCGGAGGCCCGTCTGAACGCGGCGTGAGGCCGGACCGGAGTCAGGGGGCTCTGCCCCCGCCGCGCTTCGCGCGACTCCCCCGGGATATTTTGGGACAGAAGAAGCTTCTGGCGAAGACAGGAAAAGGGAGGTGGCCATGGGGACGATCCGGCTGACGGCGGCGCAGGCCATGGTGAAATGGCTTTCCGTGCAGATGACCGAAGAGGGCGAGCGCTACGTCGACGGCATGTGGGCGATCTTCGGTCATGGAAACGTGGCGGGCGTGGGCGAGGCGCTGCACGCCTATCGCGACGTGTTCCCGACATGGCGCGGGCAGAACGAGCAGACCATGGCCCACGCCGCCATCGCCTATGCCAAGGCGAAGAAGCGGCGCCGGGCGCACGCGGTGACCTCGTCGATCGGGCCGGGCTCGACCAATCTGGTGACCGCCGCCGCTCTGGCGCATGTGAACCGCCTTCCGCTGCTGATCGTGGCGGGCGACGTCTTCGCGACGCGGCGGCCCGACCCGGTGCTGCAGCAGGTCGAGGATTTCGACGACGGCACGGTCAGCGCGAATGACACGCTGCGCCCGGTCAGCCGGTATTTCGACCGGATCACCCGGCCCGAGCATCTGCTGACCGCCCTGCCCCGCGCCCTGCGGGCGATGACCGACCCGGCGAACTGCGGGCCCGCGACATTGGCTTTCTGTCAGGACGTGCAGGCCGAGGCCTATGACTGGCCGGAAACCTTCTTTGAACCGCGCGTCTGGCACATCCGCCGGCCCGCGCCGGATACGGGCGAACTGGAGCGGGTGGCCGCGACGATCCGGGCGGCGAAGAACCCGGTCATGATCGCGGGCGGCGGGGTCATCTATAGCGGCGCCGAAGAGACACTTGCCGCTTTCGCCGCCCGCCACGGGATCCCGGTGGCCGAGACGCAGGCCGGCAAGTCGGCGCTGGCGCAGGACCACCCGATGAGTTTCGGCGCGTCCGGCGTGGACGGCTCGGCGGCGGCCAACGCGATTTCCGAGACGGCGGACGTGGTGATCGGCGTGGGCACGCGGTTGCAGGACTTCACCACAGGCTCGCGCACGATGTTCGGCGCAGGGGCGAAGCTCGTGTCGATCAACATCCACGGCTACGACGCGGCGAAACACGGGGCGGAAAGCCTTGTGGCCGATGCGAAGGTGGCGCTGGAGGCTCTGAGCGATGCGCTGGGGGACTACAGGGCCGATGCTTTCGATCCCGAGATGCGGACGGACTGGCTTCGGGCGGTCGACGCCTATTGCGCACGGCCCGACGATCAGGCGGCGAAACCCACCGACGGGCAGGTGATCGGCGCGGTGCAGCGGGCCACGGGCGAGACCGCGGTCGCCATGTGCGCCGCGGGGACGATGCCCGGCGCGCTGAAGCTGCTGTGGCAACCCAGCCAGGGCGGCTATCACATGGAGTACGGCTATAGCTGCATGGGCTACGAAGTGGCGGGTGCGATGGGCATCAAGCTGGCCACGCCCGAGCGCGAAGTGATCTGTTTCGTGGGCGACGGCAGCTACATGATGGCGAACAGCGAACTGGCGACGGCGGTGATGCGGCGGGTGCCGTTCACCGTCGTTCTGACCGACAACCGCGGCTATGGCTGCATCAACCGGTTGCAGACGATGGGCTGCGGCGGCGAGCCCTTCAACAACATGTATGTCGACTGCAACGTCGAGGTGCAGCCCGAGATCGACTATGTCGCCCACGCCGCCAGCATGGGCGCGCATGCGGTGAAGGCCGCCGACACCGATCAGCTGGAGGCCGAGATCCGGGCCGCGCGCGACCGCGACATTCCCACCGTGATCGTGATCGAGACCGTTGCGAAGGACTTCCCCGGCACCGGGCTGGAAACGCGCGCGGGCGCGCACGGCTTCTTCTGGGATGTCGCCGTGCCCGAAGTCTCGGACCGCCAGAAACAGCGTGACCGCTACGAGGGCTATCTCAAGCAGATCGCCCATGCGCGGCTGACCAACTGAGGAAAGGAGCCGGAATGGCTGACCTACTGAAGAAACCCTTCGGCGCCCACGGCAAGGTTCACGAGATCACGCCGCAGTCGGCGGGCTGGCGCTATGTCGGGTTCTCGCTGTACCGGCTGCGTCCGGGCGAAACCGTGTCCGAGGCGACGGGCGACCGCGAGGTGATCCTTGTGATGGTCGAGGGCAAGGCCACGATGCAGGCCGCCGGGCGGGACTGGGGCGAATTGGGAGACCGGATGGACGTGTTCGAGAAGACGCCGCCGCATTGCCTGTATGTCCCGAACGGCGAGGAGTGGCACGCCACGGCGACCACCGACTGCACGCTGGCGGTCTGCTCGGCCCCCGGTCACGGTGGCCACAAGGCCCGGCGGATCGGGCCGGACGGGATCACCCTGACCCAGCGGGGCAAGGGCAACAACACCCGCCACATCAACAACATCGCGATGGAGAACGAGGATTACTGCGACAGCCTTCTGGTGACCGAGGTGTTCACGCCGGACGGCAACTGGTCGAGCTATCCCAGCCACCGTCACGACGAGGACGACTATCCGAATATCACCTATCTCGAAGAGACCTATTACCACCGCCTGAACCCCGGCGACGGGTTCGGCATCCAGCGGGTCTATACCGAGGACGGCGTGCTGGACGAGACGATGGCGGTGAAGGACGGCGACGTGGTCTGCGTCCCGCGCGGTCACCACCCCTGCGGCGCGCCCTATGGCTTCGAGATGTACTACCTCAACGTGATGGCGGGGCCGCTGCGGAAGTGGCGCTTCATCGCGGACCCGGCGGTTCAGTGGATCATGGACCGCGACGCATGATCCCGAGGGCGCTGAACCAGAAGACAGCGCGCGACCTGCCCTTCGAGGCGTTTCTGGACCTTGCCGCCGGGATTGGATGCGTGGGGGTGGAGCCGCGCAACGATCTTGGCCGTCCGTTCTTCGACGGCATCGCGCCCGCCGAGGCGGCGGCGATGGCGAAGGCGCGCGGGCTGCGTTTGCTGGGTCTGTCCGAGGTCTACGGGTTCAACGTCTGGGACGACACCCGCGCGGCGCAGATCGGGGCGCTGCTGGATGTGGCCGAGGCGGCGGGAGCCGAGACGATCAGCCTGATCCCCAGCGTCGACGACCGCCCAACGCGCGCCCTGCGCGACGTGATGCGGGACATCCTTGCGCTGGCCGAGGGCCGCGCGGTGCTGCCGCTGATCGAGCCCATCGGTTTCGCGTCCTCCACCCTGCCCCGCAAGGCCGAACTGGTCGACGCGATCGAGGCGGTCGGCGGCACCGAGGCGTTCAAACTGGTGCATGACACGTTTCAGCACGTCATCGCAGGTGAGACCGAGCTTTTCCCGGAACATACGGCCATCGTGCACGTCTCGGGCATTTCCGATCCGACGGTCGCCCTTGACGCGGAACAGGACGGCCACCGCGTGCTGGTGGATGCCGGGGACCGCTGCGGCAACCGGGGCCAGGTCCGGGCGTTGCTGGACGGCGGCTATGCCGCGGCGTTCTCGTTCGAATGCACCGAGCCGGGCCTGATCGCGCGGCCCGTGGCGGCAGAGATCGAGGCATCGTTCCAGCGTCTCGAGGCATAGCGGGGCGTCGCGACGCCCCGCCCAATAATCAGCAGTTGCGCGCGCGTTCGATGACGGTGGCCAGCACCTCGTCCGCGTCGCGGGTCCACCAGTTGTCGGCCGAGAAGATCTCGACCTCGACGAAGCCATCAAAGCCCTGCGCCTCGACCATGGCGCGGTAGGCGGCGATGTCGATCACGCCGTCGCCCATCATGCCTCGGTCCAGCAGCAGGTCACTGGTCGGGACCAGCCAGTCGCAGATGTGGAACGCCAGAAGACGGTCACGGCCCGCGCGGGCGATCTGGGTGGCGATCTCGAAGTCCCACCAGACGTGGTAGACGTCCAGCGCCACGCCGATGCCGTCGCCCAGCCGGTCGCAGATATCCAGCGCCTGCCGGGTCGTGTTCACGCAGGCCCTGTCGCCCGCGTACATCGGGTGCAGCGGCTCGATGGCGACGGGCAAGCCTGCGGTGCGGGCATAGTCGAGCGTGTCGGCCAGCCCCTCTTCGACCAGCGCCTGCGCGGCGGGGAGGTCCCTGGACCCCTTCGGCAGGCCGCCCACGACCATGACAAGGCAGGCCGCGCCGATCTCGGCGGCTTCGTCCACCGCGCGACGGTTGTCGTCCCTGACCTTCCGGGTCAGCGACCCGTCCTCGGTGTACCAGCCGCCTCGGCACAGCCCGCTGACGCCCAGCCCCGCATCGCGGATGGCACGCGCGGCGGCGGTCGGACCCATCTCTTGCAACTTGTCGCGCCACGGGGAGACCGCGCCGATGCCGTGCCGCGCGCAGCCGTCGATGCACTGGGCCAGCGTCCATTGCTCGCGCACGGTCGCGGTGTTCAGCGACAGGCGGGATGCGTCTACGCCGGTCATCTCAGACCTCCACGCCGCGAGCGGCGAAGACCGGCCGCGCGCGGGCGGCGGCAAGGTCGGCGTCGGGGAACAGTCCCGCATCGTTGGCCAGCCGCACCAGTTCGGCAAGGTGCCGGGTCGAGCGGGTGCTTTCCTGCCCGCCGATCATGGTGAAATGGTCCTGATGCCCGTTGAGATAGGCCATGAACACCACGCCGGTCTTGTAGAACCGCGTGGGCGCCTTGAAGATATGGCGCGACAGCGGGACCGTGGGACCGAAGGCGTCGCCGTACCGGTTCATGTCGCCCTGCCCCAGCGCGGTCAGCGCGCGGGCGGCGGCCCCGGCGATGGGATCGAAGATGCCCAGCAGCGCGTGGGAATAGCCCTGATCGTCCCCGGCGATGAGGTCCGGGTAGTTGAAGTCGTCCCCGGTATACATGCGCACGCCATCCGGCAGGCGGTGGCGCATGTCGATTTCCTTGTCGGCGGACAGAAGCGAAATCTTGATGCCGTCGACCTTCGAGGCGTTGGCCTCGATGATCTCAAGGCAGGTGTCCATCGCCGCCATGTGGTCGCCCGAGCCCCAATAGCCTTCCAGCGCGGGATCGAACATCTCTCCCAGCCAGTGCAGGATCGCGGGCTGTTGCAGGCCCGACAGCACGCGGTCGTAGACCTTGGCGTAGTCCTCGGGACCGTTCGCCGCCTTCACCAGCGCGCGGGACGCCATCAGGATGACCTGGCTGCCGGTCGCTTCAACAGCCTCGCACTGTTCTTCGTAGGCGGCGATCACCTGCTCGATGGTCGCGCCCTCGGGCGAGATGTGGTCAGTGCCCGCGCCAGAAGCGATCAGGTGGCCGCCGGATTTCGCCAGCGCGACGCTGCGCTGGATCAGGTCCAGCGAGGTGGGCCAATCGAGGCCCATGCCGCGCTGCGCGGTGTCCATCGCCTCGGCCACGCCGAAGCCCAGCGACCACAGGTGCTCGCGGAAGGCCAGCGTGCGGTCCCAGTCGATCGGACAGTCGAGCCACGGGTCGGCCTCGGCCAGCGGGTCTGCCACGACATGCGCGGCGGCGAAGGCGGTGCGGGTCCAGCCGTCGGACGCCACCGGCGCGGGGCCGTCCTTCAGCGTGACAGCGCCGCCGGGAAGGTTGAGTGTCGTGCTCACAGCCCCAGGTCCTCCAGGTCGATCCAGCGGCGTTCGCGCCAGCTTTGATAGCCCGCCTCGGCCAGTTGCACGCCCTTCGCGCCTTCGGCGAGGGTGTAGGAGAACGGCGCATCTTCGACGACGTGACGCAGGAATTGCTCCCACTGAACCTTGAAGCCGTTGTCGTACACGGTGTTGTCCGGCACCTCTTCCCAGCCGCCGAACAGGTCCAGCGGTTGCGGTTCGTCGGGGTTCCAGACGGGTTTCGGGGTGTTGACGCGATGCTGCGAGTAGCACTTGTGCAGCCCCGCGACGGCGGACCCATGGGTGCCGTCGATCTGGAATGTCACCAGGTCGTCGCGGCGGACACGGGTGCACCAGCTTGAATTGATGTGGGCCACGATGTCGCCTTCCAGCAGGAAGGACGCATAGGCCGCGTCATCGGCGGTGGCGGTGTATTCCTTGCCCTGCTCATCCCAGCGCGCGGGAATGTGGGTCGCGCCAAGGCAGCTGACCGACTTTACCGGCGCGACGACGTTGTCGAGCACATAGCGCCAGTGGCACAGCATGTCCGAGATGATGCCGCCGCCATCTTCCGAACGGTAGTTCCACGACGGACGCTGCGCGGGCAGGAAGTCGCCCTCGAACACCCAGTAGCCGAACTCGCCCTTCACGCTCAGCATCCGCCCGAAGAAGCCGCTGTCGCGCAGGCGCTTCAGCTTCAGCAGGCCCGGCAGGTCCAGCTTGTCATGGACGATGCCGTTCTTGACGCCTTTCTCCTTGGCATAGCGGGCGATGTCGACGGCCTCGGCCAATCCTTCAGAGACCGGCTTCTCGCTGTAGACATGCTTGCCTGCGTCGATGGCCTTCTTCAGCAGTTCGGGCCGCAGCTGGGTCGAGGCGGCGTCGAAGAAGATCGTGTCGTCGGGGTTGGCAAGCGCGGCGTCCAGATCGGTGGTCCAGCGCTGCACGTTGTGCGTCTTCGCCAGCGCCTCGATCTTGTCGGCGTTGCGGCCAACGATGATCACGTCGGGCACGAGGTACGAACCATCCTTTAGCGCCAGACCGCCCTGATCGCGGATGGCGAGGACCGAGCGGATCAGGTGCTGGTTCATCCCCATCCGCCCGGTCACGCCGTGCATGATGATGCCGATCCGTTGTTGTCTCATTTTCTTCGGTCCTTTCAGAGATTTGTCTGTCGTGTCAGGGGGTGCGCAGCCGGGTGGCCGCGCGGGTCATCATGGGTCCTGCGCCGGACGTCGCAGGTAACAGGTCAGCATTTCCGAGATCATCGCCGCGCGCTGGTCCAGCCACGCCTCGTCGATCGGCACCTTGAAGACGGCGCGCAGCGTGTGCTTGTTCGAGACGGGGAAGTAGCAAAGCGAAGCGATGGTGATGTACAGTTCCACCGGGTCGACATCGTCGCGGATCTGCCCCGCCGCCGCGCCGCGTTCAAGGAACTGCCGGATCGAGTCGATCAGCGGCGACTGGATCTCTGCCACGTCTCCGATCTGCCGGATCGCATTGCCGCCCAGCAGGTTCTCGGTGTTCAGCATCGAAACAAACCATGGCTTCGATACGAAGTGGCGCAGGGTGAAGCCGACCAGTTCGCGCACGGCTTCCTCGGGGCTCAGGTCCTCGAGTTTCAGCTTCCGTTCGCCCTGCCGGATCTGCACGTAGCTTTCGCGCAGCGCCGCCTTGTACAGCTCCTCCTTGTCGCCGAAGTAGCTGTAGATCATCGGCTTCGACACGCTGGCCTTCTCGGCGATGGTGTCGATGCGCGCGCCGGCGTGGCCGTGCGCCGCGAACTCTGCCAGCGCGGCTTTCAGGATCCGGCGTTTCGACGCGGCAGCGTCGCGCTTCACGGGTTTGGGTGCGGATTGGTTCATGGCTTCCTGCCCTCCGGTTGCTCGGTCGGGCCGCGTTTCGTACCGATCACCTTGCCGACGGCGCGCCGGGTGACGGGCATCGACAGGACGATGCTGAGCGCGATGATCACCACGAAGGCCAGCGAGATCGGCCGGGTGAAGAAAGGCTCGAGCGACCCGTTAGACAGGGTGAGCCCACGCCGCAGGGATTTGTCCAGCAAATCGCCAAGAATAATGCCCAGAACCAGCGGCGCCATCGGGTAATTCATCTGCCGCAGGACGAAGCCGATCAATCCGAAGGCGGCCATCACCCAGATGTCGAAGACCCGTTGCGTCAGGGCGTAGGGCCCGATGACGCACAGCGTGAAGACCACGGGCATCAGCAACTCGCGCGGGATGCGCAGGACAAGGATGAACAGGCGCGTCAGCGACAGGCCGTAAATCGCGATCGCGATGGTCGCGAGGATCAGCATGGCCGCGATCGAGTAGATGAACGTCGGCTGCTCGAACATGATCATCGGGCCGGGCCGGACGCCATGGATGAACAGCGCCGCGATCAGCACCGCCGCCGGGGCCGAACCGGGCACCGCAAGGGTCAGCGCCGGGATCAGCGCGCCGGGTACAACCGCCGAGTTGCCCGTCTCTGCCGCCGTCAGCCCCTCGTAGGAACCCTTCCCGAACTGGTCCTTCTCCTTGCTGCTGCGCTTGGCGGCGGCGTACGAGGCCCAGGCCCCGATATCCTCGCCCACGCCGGGGATGATGCCGACAAGGGTGCCGATCACGCCGGACCGGCCGATCGTGATCTTATAGCGCCACAGGTCGGACAGACGGGGAAGAACGCGGTCTTCCTTCAACTCCTCGGTCGAAAGCTCTGCCTTGCGGCGCCACATGACGGTCAAAACCTCGGCGAACCCGAACGCGCCGACCATCGCGGGGATCAGCCCGATGCCGCCGTTCAGTTGATCGAAGCCGAGGTTGAAACGGACGTGCGCGTGGATGCCCTCTGATCCGACCATCGCGACCATCAGGCCCAAAAGCCCCGCCATGTAGCCCTTCAGCGGGCTCACGCCGCCGGTCAATTGGCCGGAGATCACGATGCCGAACACGGCGAGCCAGAAGAACTCGAACGAGCCGAAGTCCAGCGCGATGGCGGCCAGCGCGGGCGCAAGCAGGACCAGCAGCAGGATCCCCACCAGCGTGCCCATGGCGGACCCGGCGGTGGCCAGTGCCATCGCGTAGCCCGCCTGCCCCCGCTGCGCCAGCGGGAAGCCGTCAAGCGAGGTCGCGGCGGATGCGGGCGTGCCGGGGATGTTCAACAGGATCGCAGAGCGCGAGCCGCCATAGATCGCGCCGACGTACATGCAGATCAGCACGAGGATCGCGCTGTCGCGGTCCAGCGTGTAGGTCAAGGTCGTCAACAGCGCCACGCCCATGGTCGCGGTCAGGCCCGGCAGGCTGCCGACGAGGATGCCCAGCAGCGTCGCCCATGCGACGTGGAACAGGCCCATCGGCGTCATGAACTGGCCCAGCCCGGACAAAAGTGCGTTCAGCGCCTCCATCACGGCAGCCTCACAAGGAAGCCGTAGCGGAACAGCGCCGCCACGCCCACGGCGACCGCCACCGCGAAGACGGCGACGAAGATCATGCGTTTCGCGTTTCGGGCCTGCGGCTCTGCCGGTTGCCACGAGAACCATCCGGCGAAGATGAAGATGTACAGTGCCGCCGCCGCGGCGAAGGGCAGCGTGCCGACCAGCAGCAGCGCGAACACGCAGCTCCATGCGGCGGCGAAGCCGAAGTCCGTCCAGTTGCCTTGCACCCCGGATGCGTCGGGCGCCGTCTGGCCGCGCGTCGACAGGGCCAGCAGCACGGCGCACAGCATCATCGCGGCGCCAAGGATCATCGGAACGAGGCCGGGAATGCTGGCCGGATGGATCTGCCGGCTCTCAAGCCGGTCCATCACGAAGCCTCCCCAACTCATTGCCGCGCCAAGCGCGAAGAGAGTGGCCGCGGTGATGCGGTCAGCGGCGGGTGTGTCGAAACGCATGGTATTGCCTTCTGGAAACGCCGGCGCGGGCGGATGCGACGGGCCGGGTGTCCGCGCGCGGCGCACCGCGCGCGAACCCCATTCGCTTACATGCCTTCGGGGCAGTCGATGCCGATCTCGGACGGATCAAGCACCGCCTCGCCCCGCGTCACGCGGGCACAAGCCTCGGCGATGACGACCGGCATCGCTTTGTCCATGGCTTCCTCGCCAAAGCTGGGCGCGAACACGGCGCCGCGCTCGGTGGCGTAGGTCATCAGCGCTTCCGAGGTCATCACCTTTTCGGCCCAGATCTGGTCGACGGTGTCATAGACCTCCTGCGGGGCGCCGGTCGGGATGAACACGCCGAAATAGTCCGGCGCGACATGCATGTCCGGCAGCCAGTTGGTGATCGGCGGGATCGGGTCGAGCCCCTCGATGATGAGTTCGCCGTCCGACAACACCGCCAGCGGGCGGATCTTGCCTGCGCGGATCATCTCGGTCTGCTCTACCGCAAGCTGGGTGGTGACCATCGTCTCGCCCGCCGCGGTCGCCAGAACCGCCGGGTTGCCGCCGTCGTAGGTGACCATGCGCGCCAGAACGTCGCCGCCCGCCGCTTCGTTGATCGCGGCCAGCGCCATGCCGCCCGACGAGTTCACACCAGCGGTGCCGACGGTGACCGAGTCGTCCGACTTCATCGCTTCCAGCAGTTCGCCGAAGTCCTGATACGGGGCGTCGGCATTGACCGAGATCACCGGCACGTTCGCGACGTGCAGGTAGATGTGGTAATCCTCGATCGAGGTATCCTCGACCAGCCCCGTCACCGCGTAGGTGGCGTTGTTGGCGATGGCGTTGGCGGTCCAGGTGTAGCCGTCGCGCGGTGCGTCGAGCGCGGCCTTGGTGCCGATAGAGCCCGAAGCGCCGGGCTGGTTCACCACGACCACCGGCGTGCCGAGTGCCTCCTCCAGGATCGGCGCGACGACCCGCGTGACCTGATCGGTCGATCCGCCAGCGGACCACGGGACAATGATGTTGATCGGCTTGTCGGGCTGCCACTGCGCGAGTGCGGGACCCGCGGTGGCGGAAATCGCCAAGACCGCGGCTCCGGCGAGCCGCGCCAGATTCTTGGTAAGCATGATTCTCCTCCCATATGCTACCTACTGGTAGGTAACTAAATCTTCGCGAATCCGTCAACGCCCTGCTGGCGGACAGCGGCCAGGGAGACAGGATAAGGAGGATGCAAGAGGTCAGCGCGAAAGGCGTTTTCTTACGCCTTTTTCGCCGGTTATTATCTTAAATTCATTTTGCGCTTAACGGTGCAATCAGCCTGCCCGCACTCCGTGTGTGGGATGCGGGCCAGCCTGAAGGACGACTTATTCCGACGGCATAAACCCGGCGATAAGCTGCCGAAGCCCGATTGCCGTGCCGAAGGCGATCGCCGCAACCGTCACCGGCGCAGAGGCCGCGAGGACAGAGAATGCGGACAGCCCCTGCCCCACGGTACATCCCATCGCGACGGCCGCACCGACACCCATCAGCACCGCGCCAAGGATCTGCCGGCGAAGCTCGCGGGGATCCTCGCAGGCTTCCCAGCGGAACCGACCGTTGACCATGCTGCCCAGCAGCGCGCCGCAGATGACACCGGCGACCGAGCCGACGCCGAAGCTGACGGTACTTCCGGACGAGGTCATCAGATACAGGATCGTATCGCCCAGCGGCGCGGCGAAGGTGTGCGACACCACCTCGGGCGCGGCGAATCCGGTCGCGGCGATCCAGCTTGTCCCCACCCACGCGCTGACGATGGCCAGTCCGACCGCCAGCGACCACGCGATAGCAGAGGGTTTTGCAAGCATCTCGGCATCCCACAGCGACGCGGCGAGAATGACCGCGCCGATCACCAGCCCGACCAGCGGCAGGCCAAGGCCGGTCAGCCCCGACAGGTGGTGTGCGATGCCGGGCACCGCCCCTGTTATTTCTTCTTGCGGGAAGACCCAGACGCGCAGTTCCGCCAGCGGGCCGGACATGGCGACATAGGCGGACAGCCCCATCACCAGCACGATCACGAAGGCGCGGATGTCGCCGCCGCCAAGCCGCGCCAGCGCGCCGAAACCGCAGTTCCCGGCCAGCGCCATGCCATAACCGAAGGTGATGCCGCCCGCGATGCTGGCCAGCGGGTTCCACGCCAGACGCAGATAGGCGGACTGTTCGACAGAGGCCCAGCCAAGCGCCTGCGCGGCGAACGTTCCGATGACGGCGGCGCCGATGGCGACGCCCCACATCCGCAATCGCAGCAAGCTGCCGCCGTACAGCGCATCCTCGATCGCGCCCAGCGAACAGAAACGACCCAGTCGGGCGGCGAGCCCCAGAAGGACGCCACCGAATACCCCGACGAGCGCCGCAGCGAGCGGCTCGCCCAGCACCTCCAGCATCTGATCTCCTCCCTTGCGCCGGTCAGACGCCCGGCGCTTATCTGCGACAGAACAGGTCGTAGACGACGCTGATTATTTGGGTCGTGCGGTCATCCGTCAAGCGGTAGTAGATTGCCTTGCCCTCGCGCCGGGGCTTCACCAGCCCTTCCAGCCGCAGCCGGGTAAGCTGTTGCGAGACCGCCGCCTGCCGGGCCGAAAGCAGGTCCTCCAGCTCGGTCACCGACTTCTCGCCCGTCGCGAGATGGCACAGGATCATCAGCCGGCCTTCGTGGCTGATCGCCTTCAGGAAGTTCGCTGCAAGCTCTGCGTTCTCGGCGATACGATCCATCTCTTCCGGAGTCGTGGTCTCCGAAATCACGGGCAACCGCCCCTGTTGGTCGGTTTCGTCGTCGGTCATCGCCCCGTGGTCGGGGCCGCTTGCATCGATCGGAGTCATGCCGCGCAAAACACTACCCTCCGGCGCCATAGTCAATGCCTGCATCGTCCAACATGCGCTGAAGCAGGCCCCAGAAGAAATCCTCGCCCGGGTAACCTTCGATCCTGCTGATTTCGCGACCATTTCTGAGAAGCACGAAAGTCGGCGTGATCCTGAGCGGCCCGGCAAGGTCGACGTTTTCGGGCAGCGGCTCGTGAATATCGACGCGCAACAGCGGCGCCGAACGGCCCTCTGCGGTCTTTGCGTACTCCGGCGCGACGTCGGCATCCCACCGGGCGCAGTAGATGCAGCCCCGCTGTTCGCCCATCAGCAACAGCGTGTCTTCGCCCGCGGCCATGGCGCCCCCCGGAAACAGCAGGCCCATGATGACGAGCAGTCGAGCGAGGAATTGACCGATCATATATAAGGATCATAATATGTTTATCTGAAGCCGACAAGCGAACCGGGGGGAGAATGTTCGACGTCACGCTGACCGGGGCGCTGATCGCCGGTTTACTGTCATTCCTGTCGCCATGCGTGCTGCCGATTGTGCCGTTCTACCTGTCCTATCTTGCAGGTGCGGGAATCAACGCGCTGCAATCCGGCGAAGAGCTTCCGCCCGGCGTCCGCAAACGCGCCGTTCTGGCCTCGATCATGTTCGCCCTTGGCGTGGCCACGATCTTCGTCGGCCTTGGCGCGGCGGCCACCGCCTTCGGCCAGCTTGTGCGCGAGTGGTTCGGCGTTCTGCGCTGGGTCGCGGCAGCGGTGATCATCGCGATGGGACTGCATTTCCTTGGCGTGATCCGGATCGGCATCCTGTACCGCCAGTTCAACACCGGTGCGGGCGACACCAACAACACCAGCATCTTGGGCGCCTACGTGATCGGGCTGGCCTTTGCCTTCGGCTGGACGCCCTGTGTCGGCCCGGTGCTGGCGGCGATCCTGTTCATGGCGGGCGGGCAGGAAACCGTCGGCGAAGGCATGCGCCTGCTTCTGGTCTACGCCATCGGCATGACGGCGCCCTTCGTCCTCGCGGCCGCGTTCATCCGGCCGTTCCTGAACTGGATGCGCCGGTTCCGCAAACACATGGCGGCGATCGAGAAGGCGATGGGCGTGCTGCTGATCGTCTTCGGCATCCTGATCGCCACCGAAACCGTCAACTGGATCGCGAACTGGATGGTCGGCTTCTGGCCGGGCATCGGTTGAGCAAGGGAGGAAGCAATGAAACGTTACCTGATCGCGCTTGCCGCAGTCTTCTGGGCCGGCGCCGCGCTTGGCGCGGAACTCGGCGATGACGGCCTGCACAAGGCCGACTGGATGCGCGACACCTTCAAGGACCTGCGCGAAGACCTCGCCGAGGCCAATGCCGAAGGCAAACGCCTGATGGTGATCGTGGAACAGCGCGGCTGTATCTACTGCACGAAGATGCACGAAGAGGTGTTTCCGCGCCCGGAAATCGCGGAGTACATCAACGAACACTACTTCGTGGTGCAACTGAACCTGCACGGCTCGACCGAGGTGATCGACTTCGACGGCGAAGCGCTGGAAGAAAGGGCGCTGACGCGCAAATGGGGCCTGCTGTTCACCCCCACCCTGCTGTTCTTCCCCGAGGACGTCGCCGATGGAACCACCGGCGCTCAGGCCGCCGTGGCGGTGATGCCGGGCGCCTTCGAGGCGGGCACGACGATCGACATGCTGACCTGGGTGGTCGAGGAACGCTATCTCGACGACAGCGAGGATTTCCAACGCTACCACGCCCGCCGGTTCGAGGAACGCCGCGCGGCCGGAACCGAGTGACGTTTAACCCATCATATTATTCATTCCTATGAATTTGATGTTGCGTATTGGGCCGACACGCGTCTAAGCTTTCCTTCATGAAGACGGGAGGAGTCATGAAAACAACTAGCTTGCTGGTTGCGGCGGGAGTGTGCCTTGCAGGCGCCGCGCTCGCCGGACCGCCTGCCCCCTCGGACGTTGTGTACGAGGATGGGGCAGTCGCCATGTCATTGACCGGGGTGCCCGGCGATCCGGAAAACGGCCGGTCGATCATGAACAAGGGCGCGGGCAACTGCATCGCGTGCCACGAGGTCACCGCGCTGGCCGATCTGCCGTTCCATGGCGAGATCGGGCCAATGCTGGACGGCGCCGCCGACCGCTGGACCGAGGCCGAACTGCGCGGGATCGTCGCCAACGCCAAGGTCATGTTCCCCGAGTCGATGATGCCGTCGTTCTACCGGACCGACGGCTACATCCGTCCGGGTGACGCCTACACCGGCAAGGCGGCCCCGACGCCGCTGGAGCCCCTGCTCACCGCGCAGGAAATCGAGGACGTGGTCGCCTTCCTCATGACGCTGAAGGAAGAGTGACCGAGGCAGGAATGGGAGAAACATCCATGAGTTACACAAGACGTCAGACGCTGGCCATCGGGCTGGGCGCCGCCACCGCGGCCCTGCTGCCCTATCGCGCCGCGCTTGCCGCCGCCGAGGACGACATCGCGGCCTTCACCGGCGGCGCCGAAGTCGGCACGGGCGGCATCACGCTGACCGCGCCCGAGATCGCCGAGAACGGCAACACGGTTCCGATCGAGGTATCGGCCCCCGGCGCGGTGTCGATCCTGATCCTCGCCGCCGGCAACCCGAACCCGGGTGTCGCCACGTTCAACTTCGGCCCGCTTTCGGCCTCGCAGAGCGCTTCGACGCGGATCCGCCTCGCCGGGACGCAGGACGTGGTCGCCGTCGCCAAGATGGCCGACGGCAGCTTCGTCAGCGACCGCAAGGAAGTGAAGGTCACCATCGGCGGCTGCGGCGGCTGAGTCAGGGAGAGGACTAGTAAAATGGCAGAAGGTGTCAAACCGCGCGTCAAGGTGCCCAAGTCGGTCTCGGCCGGTGAAACCATCACCATCAAGACGCTGATCAGTCACCAGATGGAATCGGGCCAGCGCAAGGACAGCGACGGCAACGTCATTCCGCGCTCGATCATCAATCGCTTCGTGGTCGACTTCAACGGCGAGAACGTCATCGACGTGACCCTCGAACCGGCGATCTCGACCAACCCCTATTTCGAGTTCGAAGCGACCGTGCCGGAAGCGGGCGAGTTCCACTTCACCTGGTACGACGATGACGGCTCTGTCTACGAGAGCGTGCAGGAGGTTGCGGTCAACTGATCCGCCGACGGCAGCCCCGGCGGGTCACCGGCGGGGCAACTCAAGGGAGGAAAACATGAAAAAAGCCTACGCTCCCGGTCTCGGGACAGCGACCGCTCTGGCAGCGGTGCTGGCCCTGACCGGACCCGCCCTCGGCGACCCGGACGACGACGCGCTGGTGATCAACGGCGAGACCGAGATCATCACCGAGGCTCCGGCCCCCGAGCACATGGAATACATCGACACGATTTACTCGGGCTGGCGCTTCCGCACCGATGAGACGCAGGCGCTGGAACTCGACGACTTCGACAACCCGGCGATGCTGGCTGTCGACGCGGCGATCGACATGTTCGGGACGGTCGAGGGCGCTGCCGGCGAAAGCTGCGCGTCGTGTCACGACGATCCGGAAAGCTTTGCCGGTCTGGCCGCGCATATGCCCAAGGTCGACGAGGACGGCAAGCTCGTGGTGATGGAAGACCTCATCAACGAGTGCCGGACCGACCGGATGCAAGCCGACGAGTGGAAGTGGAACAGCCTCGACATGCAGTCCATGGTCGCGCTGATCGGACTTCAGTCGCGCGGCATGCCGGTCGACGTGGCCATCGACGGCCCCGCCGCCCCCTACTGGGAGCAGGGGAAAGAGATGTACTACACCCGGTACGGCAAGCTCGAACTGTCCTGCGCCAACTGTCACGAAGACAACTGGGGCAACATGATCCGGGCCGACCACCTGAGCCAGGGCCAGATCACCGGCTTTCCGGTCTACCGCCTGAAGCAGGCCACCCTGATCTCGCGGCACAACCGCTTCAAGGGCTGTATCCGCGACACGCAGGCCGAGACCTTCAAGGAAGGCTCGGACGAGTTCCGCGCGCTTGAACTCTACGTCGCCTCGCGCGGCAACGGCCTGTCTGTCGAGACCCCCGCGGTTCGTCAGTAAAAGAAAGCCGCGCTCCGACAGGGGCGCGGCTTTCTCTGCCCTCACGAATGCAAATATGCGAATGTTAAAACAACACAGAGGCGCCAGATGATCTCTCGTCGAGACTTTCTGCAGGCCGCCATGGCGTCGGCGGCGCTGTATGGCGGATCGGGCTTCGGGAACTGGTCCCGGCTCGCGGCCCAGCAGGCGCTGTCGCAGGATGACCTCCTGTCCTTCGACAGCTTCGGCAACGTCAGCCTGATCCACGTCACCGACATCCATGCCCAGCTGAAACCGATCTGGTTCCGCGAGCCCGAGATCAATCTCGGCGTCGGCCCCAACAAGGGCGAGGTTCCCCATATCACCGGCGCCGACTTCCGCCGCCTCTACGGCATCGACGACGGAAGCCCCTCGCACTATGCGCTGACCTACGACGACTTCACCGCGCTCGGCAAAGCCTATGGCCGCATGGGCGGGCTGGACCGGGTCGCCACCGTGATCAACGCGATCCGCGCCGACCGGCCCGACGCGCTGTTGCTGGACGGCGGCGACACGTGGCACGGGTCCTACACCTGCTATCACACGCAGGGGCAGGACATGGTCACCGCGATGAACGCGCTGAAGCCTGATGCGATGACCTTCCACTGGGAATTCACGCTGGGCACAGACAAGGTTCTGGAACACGTGAACGCCCTGCCCTTCGCGGCGCTTGGCCAGAACATCTTCGACGCCGAATGGGACGAGCCCGCAGAGAACTTCAAGCCCTACGAGATGTTCGAGCGCGGCGGCGTCAAGATCGCCGTCATCGGGCAGGCCTTCCCCTACATGCCGATCGCCAACCCCTCGTGGATGTTCCCCGAATACAGCTTCGGCATCCGCGACGAGCGCATGCAGGAGATGGTGGACGAGGTTCGCGGCATGGGCGCCGAACTGGTGGTCCTGCTGTCCCACAACGGCTTCGACGTCGACAAGAAGATGGCCGGTGTCGTGACCGGCATCGATGTGATCCTGTCGGGCCACACCCACGACGCCCTTCCCGAGCCCGTGCTTGTGGGCGAGACGATCATCGTGGCCTCTGGCTCCAACGGCAAGTTCGTCAGCCGCGTCGACCTTGATGTGCGCGACGGCCAGATGATGGGCTTCCGGCACAAGCTGATCCCGATCTTCTCGGATGTCATCGCGCCCGACCCCGAGATGACCGCCGTCATCGACGAGATCCGCGCACCGCATCTGGCGCAGCTGGAAGAGGTCATCGGCACTACCGACAGCCTTCTGTACCGCCGTGGCAACTTCAACGGATCGTGGGACGACCTGATCTGTCAGGCCCTGCTGGAAGAGCGCGAGGCGGAAATCGCCCTGTCGCCCGGCGTGCGCTGGGGACCCAGCCTGATGCCCGGCGACGCGATCACGCGCGAAGACATCTGGAACGTCACCTCGATGACCTACGGCCAGGCCTATCGCACGGAAATGACCGGCGAATTCCTGAAGGTCGTGCTGGAAGACGTGGCCGACAACCTGTTCAACCCGGACCCCTACTACCAGCAGGGCGGCGACATGGTGCGGACGGGCGGGCTTGGCTACCGCATCGACATCACCAAACCGCAGGGCGAGCGCATCAGCGACATGACCCTGCTGAAATCGGGCGAGTCCATCGACCCGTCCCGCAGCTACGTGATCGCCGGCTGGGCCAGCGTGAACGCGGGCACAGAGGGCCCGCAGATCTGGGACGTGGTGGAAAGCCACATCAAGCGGATCGGCACGGTGACACTCGACCCCAACACCAGCGTCCAGGTCGTGACGGGCTGAAGTACGGAGATGAAGTCATGAGCAAAGACCACAAGGCAACGACCTCGCGCCGCGGCTTCCTGAAGTCCGCCGTGGCCGCCGGGGGCGCGACGCTTGCCGCCGGGGCCGCGCGCGGCGCGGAAGGCGATCCGGCGATCCTCGAGTTGCAGGAATGGAACCAGGTGCTGGGCGACGGCGTCGACGCCCGCCCCTACGGCACGCCCAGCCAGTACGAGGCGCATGTGAAACGTCGCAGCGTCGAGTGGCTGACCGCTGACCCGATCTCGTCGGTGAACTTCACGCCGCTGCACGAACTGGACGGCATCATCACCCCCAACGGCGTCTGCTTCGAGCGTCATCACGGCGGCATCGCCGAGATCGACCCGGCGCAGCACCGCCTGATGATCAACGGTCTGGTCGAGCAGGAACTGGTCTTCACGATGCAGGACCTGATGCGGTATCCGCGCGACAACCGGGTCTATTTCCTCGAATGCGCGGCGAACTCGGGGATGGAATGGCGCGGCGCGCAGCTGAACGGCTGCCAGTTCACCCACGGCATGATCCACAACGTGATGTATACCGGCATCCCGCTGCGCTACATCCTCGAAACCGCCGGGCTGAAGACCAACGCCAAGTGGATCCTGCCCGAAGGCGCCGACGCGTCGGGCATGACCCGCTCGATCCCGATCGAGAAGGCGCTCGACGACTGCATGGTCGCGTTCAAGATGAACGGCGAGGCGCTGCGCCCGGAACAGGGCTACCCGCTGCGGCTGGTGGTGCCGGGCTGGGAAGGCAACATGTGGATCAAGTGGCTGCGCCGGATCGAGGTGGGCGACGAGCCGTGGCATCACCGCGAGGAAACGTCGAAATACACCGACCTGCTGGAAAACGGGCAAGCGCGCCGCTTCACGTGGGAGATGGACGCCAAGTCCGTCATCACCAACCCGTCGCCGCAGGCGCCGATCCTGCACGGGCCGGGACGCACCACCATCACCGGTGTCGCATGGTCGGGCCGCGGCTCGATCCCGCGGGTCGATGTGACCATCGACGGCGGCAAGAACTGGCACGCGGCGCGCATGTCGGGGCCCAGCTTCGACAAGTCGATGCACCGCTTTTACTACGAGTTCGACTGGGACGGCTCGCCGCTGCTGCTGCAGTCACGGGCGCATGACAGCACCGGCTATGTGCAGCCGACGAAGAACCAGCTGCGCGAATGGCGCGGGCTGAACTCGATCTATCACAACAACGGTATCCAGACATGGTACGTCAACGAGCAGGGGATCGCCGAAAATGTCGAAGTCTCTTAGTAGCCTGCTGATCCCCGCAGTCGGCGGGGCGGCCCTTGTGCTTGGCGTCTCTTACGGCCTTGCGACCCGCAGCTATCGCGCCGATGTGGCCGAGCTTGCCGAAAAGCAGGCCGCCGCCGCCGAGCAGCGCGCAGCCGCCGAGGCCGAAAAGGTTGCGGCCCTGACCACGCAGGTCGAGGAACTGAATACCTCGGCCACCGACCTGACGACCCAGATCGAGGAACTGAAGTCCAGCGTCGTGCCCGCAGGGCTTGGCGACCCGCTTCCCGAGGGCGAGACCTTCAGCCTTGGCCGTGCGGCCACCTCTGACGAGGTCGCGGCGTGGAACATCGACATTCGCTATGACGGTCAGGGCCTGCCAGTCGGATCGGGCGACGCGCTGACAGGCGAAGAGCTTTACACCGACAATTGCGCCATGTGTCACGGAGACTTCGGCGAGGCCATCGACCGCTGGCCGGTGCTGGCCGGGGGCGAAGGCACGCTGGACGGTGAGGATCCGGTGAAGACGATCGGCTCGTACTGGCCGTACCTGTCGACGGTATTCGACTATGTCCACCGCGCCATGCCCTTCGGCAATGCGCAGTCGCTCAGCGATGACGACGTGTATGCCATCGTCGCCTACCTTCTGTATCTCAACTACATCGTCGAGGACGACTTCGTCCTGTCGAACGAGAACTTCACCGAAGTCCGCCTTCCAAACGAGGATAACTTCTACATGGACGACCGCGCCGACGGCGAGCTTGCGGCGTTCTCGGAAGACGCCTGCATGGAGAACTGCAAGGAAACCGTCGAGATTACCGCCCGCGCCGCGGTCATCGACGTGACCCCGGACGACGCCGCCGCACGCGAACGGCTGGAAGCCGCGGCCGCCGCCGCCAACGACGACGCGCCCGAAGCCGATGCAGCGGCGGAAGTCGAGGAAGCCAGCGCCGAGGCCCCCGCCGACGAAGCCCCCGCCGAGGAAGCGGCCGAAGAGATGACGGCCGAGGCGGATGACGCGATGGCTGCCGATCCGGAACTGATCGCAGCGGGCGAGAATGCCTTCAAGAAGTGCAAGGCCTGCCATCAGGTCGGCGAAGGCGCGAAGAACCGCACCGGCCCGGTGCTGAACGACCTGTTCGGGCGCGTCGCGGGCAGCATCGACGGCTTCAAGTACTCGTCGCCCTTCGCAAAGCTCCACGACGAGGGCTTCACGTGGACCGAGGAAACGGTGGCCGAGTTCCTTGCGAAGCCGAAGGACTACATCAAGGGGACCAAGATGTCCTTCGCAGGCTTCAAGGATGCCGAGGACATCGATGCCATCGTCGCCTACCTGCGGACCTTCGACGAATGACCGCCAGGACGGCGTCCCTGACCGTCGCGCTGGTTGCCGGGTTCGGCCTTGCCGGACCTGCGCCCGCCGACGACATCGGGGACGCCGCGCGCGGCAAGGCGTTGTTCGGCCTTTGCAAGGGTTGCCATCAGGTCGGGGCCGATGCGTCGAACCGCATCGGCCCGATCCTGAACAATATCTTCGGACGACGCGCCGCGACGGTCGAAGGGTTTCGGTATTCCAAGGCGTTCGACCGTGCCGGGTCCAAGGGGCTGGAATGGCACGCCGACACGCTGCACGCCTTTCTCGAGTCCCCCCGGGCCATCGTGCCCGGAACGCGTATGAGTTTCCGCGGCATGGACGACGCGCAAGAGCGCGCCGACCTGATCGCCTACCTTCGAACCTTCTCGGCCTCGCCGGCCAACTACCCGGAATCCGATCCGACCGCCCGTCCCACCGACCATGACCTCGACCCGGCGATCCTCGCCATCGAGGGCGATGCGGAATACGGCGCGTATCTCTCAAGCGAATGCACGACCTGCCATCAGGCCAAGGGCGGCGACGAGGGCATCCCCTCGATCGTCTACTGGCCCGAGGAGGATTTCGTCGTCGCGATGCATGCCTACAAGACCGGATCCCGCACGCATCCCGTGATGAACATGGTTGCCGGGCGGCTCGGAGAAGAAGAGATCGCGGCGCTTGCCGCGTATTTCGCGGCCCCGGACGACTAGGGGCGAAAACAGGGAGGAGACAATGAAATTCAACAGACGCACGTTCGTGGCGACTGCCGGCGCGGTATTGGCCGCGCCGAAGGTTCAGGCCGCGGCGCACGGGATGCCCCGTGTCGTGGTGGTCGGCGGCGGCGCCGGAGGAGCGACCGCCGCGCGCTACATCGCGAAGGACTCGAAAGGCGAGATCGACGTCACGCTGATCGAGCCGTCGCGGACCTACTACACCTGCTTCTTTTCCAACCTTTATCTCGGCGGCTTCCGCGAGCTTGACAGCCTTGCCCATACCTACGGCACGCTGGCCTCGGAATACGGCATCAACGTTGTCCACGACTATGCCGTCGGGGTGGACCGCGACGCCAGGACCGTAACGCTCGCCAGCGGCGCCAGCCTGCCCTACGACAAGCTGATCCTGTCGCCCGGCATCGACTTCGTCGACGGCGCGGTGCCCGGCTGGGACGTTTCGGTCCAGAACAAGATGCCCCACGCCTTCAAGGCCGGTTCGCAGACCGAGCTTCTGAAGGCGCAGGTCATGGCGATGCCCGAGGGCGGCACCTTCGCGATGATCGCGCCGCCCAACCCCTATCGCTGTCCGCCGGGACCCTACGAGAGGGTGTCGATGGTGGCGTGGCAACTGAAGCAGACCAACCCCACCGCCAAGATCCTGATCGTCGACCCGAAAGAGAAGTTCTCGAAACAGGGTCTGTTCGAGGAAGGCTGGCAGAAGCACTACGGCGGAATGATCGAGCGGATCGGCCCGGATTTCGGCGGCAACAACGTCTCGGTCGATGCGGATGCGATGACGATCGACATCGACGGCAGCGTCGAGAACGTGGACGTCTGCAACGTCATCCCCGCGATGAAGGCCGGCCACATCGCCGAGGTCGCGGGCGTGACCGACGGCAACTGGGCGCCGGTGAACCCGACCGACATGTCGTCGAAGGCGGACCCGGACATCTACGTGCTGGGAGACGCCAGCCAGCAGGGCGACATGCCCAAGTCCGGCTTCTCGGCCAACAGTCAGGCCAAGGTCTGCGCCAACGCCATCCGCGGCGCGCTGACCGAAAGCCGCGTGTTCCCGGCCAAGTACACCAACACCTGCTGGTCGCTGATCGCCGTGGACGACGGCGTCAAGGTCGGCGCCAGCTACGAGCCGACCGAGGAAAAGATCGCCTCGGTCGAGGGCTTCGTGTCGCAGACCGGCGAAGACGCCGCGCTGCGCAAGGCCACTTACGAGGAATCCGTCGGCTGGTATGCCGGCATTACCGCCGACATGTTCGGCTGACGCCTCCCAGGTCCGGCCCTTCGCGGGGCCGGACCACCCTGCCCCGAAACACTTTGAAACGCACCGGAAAGGACCGCGCCATGAAACTGCTTCTCGCCCTAGCCTCTGCCGCCACGCTTGGCCTTGCGCCGTCCGTCTTCGCGCAGGACGCTATCACCTACGACTATGCAGGCAGCTTCGACGACGCCACCTTCGCGCTGGAATCGGCCATCGTCGACCACGGGCTTGTGATCGACTACGTCAGCCACGTCGGCGACATGCTGAACCGCACCGGCGAGGACGTCGGCAGCGACGTGATGCTGTTCGAGGCGGCGGACATCTACATCTTCTGCTCGGCCGTCGTGTCGCGGCAGGTGATGGAGGCGGACCCGATGAACATCGTGCACTGCCCCTACAACATCTTCGTCGCCGAGATGGACGGCAAGGTGACCATCGGCCACCACGACTATCCCGACGGCGCGATGGACGCGGTCGAAGAGCTTCTGGCCGGGATCGTGAAGGACGCGATCGCCGAATGATCCTGCCGCCGGGAGCCCCGGATTGACGCAGATCATGCCAACCGCCGTGGCTGCCGGGTAGCCTGCGGCGGAACGAAAGACGCCGGATGCTGGAAACCCTGATCGACACCTATGGCGAGGCGCCGCTTCTGGGCGCAAGCGGCCTTGCCGTGGGGCTTCTCTTCGGGGCGGCGGCGCAGCATTCCCGCTTCTGCCTGCGCGCCGCCACCATCGAGGTCGCCGAGCGCCGGCCCGGAGAGCGCATGGCGGTCTGGCTTCTGGCCTTCTTCTCGGCGCTTCTCGCCACGCAACTCGCCATCCTTACCGGGGTTCTGGACGTCTCTGGCGCACGGCAACTGGCCGCGACGGGCAGTCTCAGCGGCGCGGTGATCGGCGGGCTGATGTTCGGAGCGGGGATGATCCTTGCCCGGGGCTGCGCAAGCCGCCTGCTGGTGTTGTCGGGCACCGGCAACATGCGCGCCCTTGTCACCGGCCTGATCGTCACGCTGGTCGCACAGGCCTCGTATCGCGGCATCCTTGCCCCCGCGCGCGAGGCGATCGCGGCACTGTGGACCGTTCCCGGCGGCGGGTCGCGGGATCTTGCCGCCCTGCTGGGCCTGCCGGGCTGGGCCGCGACGGCTTTCGGCGTGGCCGGACTGCTGGCAGGGCTGGAACTGGCGCGACGGCACTGCGTGCGCGTCAGCCGGGTGCTGGCCGGCGGTGTCGTGGGCCTCGCCGTCGCCCTTGGCTGGATGGCGACCTACGCCATCGCGTCCGTTTCGTTCGAGGTCATCCCCATCGCCTCGGTCACCTTCACCGGGCCGTCCACCGATACGCTGATGGCGCTGGTCGCCGAGCGGAACCTGCCGCTGTCCTTCGGCATCGGCCTTGTCCCCGGCGTCTTCGCGGGCTCGGCCATGACGGCGCTTGCGACCGGGGAATGGCAGATCCAGCGCTTCGGCGCCGATACCCCGATGGAACGCTACCTTGTCGGAGCGGTGCTGATGGGCTTCGGCGCGATGCTGGCGGGGGGATGCGCCGTCGGCGCCGGCGTTTCAGGCGGCGCGATCCTTGCGCTGACGGCGTGGGTAGCGGTGGCGTCGATGTGGGCCGGTGCGCTGCTGACGAATGCCCTGCTTGGCCGTCACAGCGCCCAGCCCACCCTGTCCTGACCCCTACTCCGCCGCGTCGAAGCGATAGCCGTCGCCGTCCGCTGCCACGCGGCCAATTCCGCCTCCGGGCAGGTGGAACCCCGCGACGGTCCGATCCTCGGCCACCAGCCGGTCGAACAGCGCCACCCGCGTGGCCGCCGCAGTCTCGGGGTCCTGATCGCTGCCCAGCTTCCAGCCCGGCCAGCCGAAGGAGATATGCGGGTTGGCGATGGCGTCGCCGGTCACGAAGACGCCGCCTCCGTCGCCTATGATGTCGAAAGACATATGCCCCGGCGTGTGCCCGACCGTCGCGACGGCGGCAATACCCGGCAGCACCTCTTCGCCATCGTCGAAAAAGTCGATCCGGTCCTCCAGTATCGCCAGTCGTCGCGCCGCGCCCACCGCGAAAGCCTGCCGCTCTGCCCCGATTTCATCCACCGTCTCGGGCCGGGTCCAATAGTCCCACTCGGCCCGCCCGATGCGGTACTCGGCATTCGCGAACACGAGATCCTCGAAGTCGTCGATGATCCCCCACAGGTGATCCGGATGCGCATGCGTGAACAGCAAATGCGTCACGTCCTCGGGTGACACCCCGGCTGCGTCGAGACTGTCCAGCAGGGAACCGGCCGAGGGCATGAACTCTCCGCCCGAGCCCGCGTCGAACAGAACCGTCATGTCGCCCTTGCGGAACAGGGTAAGGTTGCAGGGCGGCTCGTACGATCCTTCGCCGAACCCGTAGCGCGAAGCGACCTCGGCCTTCTCGGCGTCGGTCAATTCGCTCAGCACGAAGGCGGGCGGCAGGACAAGGTTGCCATCGCTGACAGTGGTCAGGGTTCCGCCCGCCACCGCCACATTCGCGACCGCGCGGGTCGTGAAGATGGGCAAGACGGCGCTTGCGGCCATGGCGATGCAAAGATCACGACGATTCATGCCGGTTTCTCCTCCCAAAGAAATCACAAATTCGCTTTGGTGAATGTTATAGAGAGAAACCCGCCCCGGCCAGCGGCAATGCCGCTGTCCCTTCGTTTTCCGTAACGCCCTAGCCCGCCTTCAGCCCCACCAGCCGGAACAGCGCCGCGGGCCGGTGCCGGCCTCCGGTGGTCTTGCGCTTCAGGTCCTCGATCTCCCAGTTCGCGTCGATCCACTTGCGGAAGTTGCGCTTGTCCAGCTCCTGCCCCTTCACGATCTCGAACACGGACTGCGCCTGCGCCAGCGTGAACGCGTCCGGCAGAAAGGCGAAGACGGCCGAAGCCTCGTCGGTCAGCCGCGTCTCGACCATCCGCGCAAGCGCCGCGCGGGCATCGGACAAGATTGCGGCATGGTCGAAGGCAAGCGGCGGCAGGTCGTCCAGCGGGAACCACTGGGCCTCGGCCGCGTCGCTTGAGGCGACAAGCGCCACCCGATCCATCGGCACCAGCGTCGCGAAGGCCACGGTGATCACCCGTTCGCGCGGGTCGCGATCCGGTCGCCCATATGCGCCGATCTGAAAGAACGGCAGGCCATCCAGATGTTCGGGATTGATGCCGGCCTCTTCCGCCAGTTCCCGCCGCGCGCCGGTTTCCAGATCCTCGTCCATCTGCACGAAGCCACCGGGCAAAGCCCAGGAGCCCTTGAACGGCTCTGCCGCGCGCTGGATCAGGGCCACGTTCAGCCGCCCCTCGATGATCGAGAAGACGATGACATCCGCGGTGACCGCCGGATGGGGATAGTCATAGGTATAGGGCATCGGAACCTCTTTGTGTGGACGGGACACTATTTTCGTCCGCCAGCCCTGTAAAGACCGTGCGGAATCGGCCGCCAGAGCCGGCTCCCCTACCCCGAAAGCCGTCAAAACCACGCCGTGAGTCGCGGAGTCAGGGCATCCCGGGTGGGTGATTCCATCCGGAATGCGCCACTAACGCTCAAAATCTCAAACTTTTTTACTTTCCGTATCAAAGCCTTACCGGATTTCCGGACAAGGCCTTCATTAAGTGTGTTTACAACACTTACTGTTAGTGTAAAAACTACATCATCAAGACGCAGACAGACAGACACACCAAACCAAACACCCAACACCGAAAGGAAAATCAAATGTTCAAGATCGCCCTGACCGCCGCCGCCTTCGCCCTGACCGCCGTCACCGCCCAGGCCGCCACCCCCGCCGACGCCCTTGCCTTCAACACCCTCGCCGACCTGGCCCCCGTCGCAGCCGAAACCAGCGAAAGCTTCGAGACCGCCTACTACTGCGAATGGGTCACCGTCTACGACTACTACGGCAA
>NZ_JBNAGE010000005.1:0-279859 GCF_049801035.1 Psychromarinibacter sp. S121 | reverse complement strand
CGACCCCGTCTCTGACCTCCGCGGTGGTCTGATCGGGGATGGCGTGGTGTTTGATGCGGGGTTTGGGCCGCAGTCGCTTCTGTATGCCGACTACACCGCCTCGGGTCGCGCGTTGCGGCAGGTGGAAGGCTTCGTGTCCGAGCAGGTGCTGCCGTTTTACGCCAACACGCATACCGAGGCCTCGTTCTGCGGCGGGGTGATGACGCGGCTGCGCGAGGCGGGGCGGGCCGAGGTGGCGCGGCTGACCGGCGCGGGGCCGGATTGCCACGTGATCTTCACCGGATCGGGCGCGACCGGCGCGCTGAACCGGATCGTGGCGGGGCTGGACCTGGCGGCGCGGGTGGCGGGCGGCGCGCGCATCGCGGTGCTGACCGGGCCTTACGAGCATCACTCGAACATCCTTCCGTGGCGCGAGAGCGGGGTGGAGGTGATCGAGATCGCCGAAGCCGCGACCGGCGGGCCGGACATGGCGGCGCTGGCCGAGGCGCTGCGGCAGGTCGAAGGCTACGATCTGGTCATCGGCACATTCGCCGCGGCCTCGAACGTCACGGGCATCCTGACCGACACCGACGCGGTGACGCGGGTGCTGAAGGCGGCGGGCGCGCTGGCGGTCTGGGACTATGCCGCCGCCGCGCCCTACATCCCGATCGACATGAGCACGGGCGAGACGGCGAAGGACGCCATCGTGTTCTCGCCGCACAAGTTCCCCGGCGGGCCGGGGGCGACGGGCGTTCTGGTCGTCCGCGACGGCATCGGCTGGCGCGCGACCCCGACCGCGCCCGGCGGCGGCTCGGTGCGGTTCGTCTCGCCCTGGGACCACCTGTATTCCTCCAGCCTCGAGGCGCGCGAGGAAGCGGGCACGCCGAACGTGGTCGGCGACATCCGCGCCGCGCTGGCGCTGCTGGTGAAGGACGCGGTGGGCTGCGACCGGATCGCCGAGCGGGACGAGGCGTTCCGCCTTCGGGCGCTGGACGCGTGGTCGAAGGTCCCCGAGATCGAGATCCTTGGCCAGCGCGCGGGCGCCCGGGCGCTGCCGGTGTTCTCGTTCCGGGTGCGGGACGGGCAGGGCGGGCTGGTGCATCACCAGCTGTTCACCCGCATGCTGAGCGACATGTACGGCATTCAGGCGCGGGGCGGCTGTGCCTGCGCCGGGCCCTACGCGCACCGCCTGCTGGATCTCGACCGGCCCGCCTCGCAGGCGGTGACGGCGCAGCTGGACGCCGGGTGCGAGCTGGACCGGCCGGGCTGGGTGCGGCTGAACTTCAGCTATCTCTTCAGCGACGCGCAGGCGGACCGGGTGATCTTGGCCGTGGCCGAACTGGCGCAGACCGCCGCGGGTGTCGCGGAACGCTATGTCGGGGACCCGGCGACGGCGCGCTTTGCGCCGGCCGCGGTGACCGTGAACGGATAACCAACTGGTGAGGATGACATGACGGACGTGATCGACACGCTGGCGGGGCTGCCGCCCGAGTCGGAGCTGCGCGCGGCGCGGCCCACGGCGCGGGAATACGCGCAAAAGAGCTACGAGGCGCTGTTCGTCTCGGTGCGCGAAGGGCTGATGCCGGTGGGCGAGCGGCTGGCGGTGACGTGTTTCGTGGCCGGGCTGCACGGCGACGCGCCGGCGATGGAGCATTACGCGAGGCTGCTGGCCGAGAGCGACGCCGCCGGCCTGTCGGACGCCATCGCGGCCGCGGTCGCGGCGGGCCGGACCGAAGGGCCCTACGGCGCGTTCCCGGCCGGTCCGCTGAGCGCCGAGGACACGCCGGGCATGGTGTTCAAGGCCGACGCCGACGCCCTGGGCGCGCGCCTCGCCGCCGCTTTCGAGCATGCGCATATGCTGGTGTTCCACCCCCGCGACGCGGGCCGCGACGCCATCGTGGCGCTGACCGGGGCCGGGTGGAGCGCCACCGATATCGTCACCCTGTCGCAGATGATTTCCTTCCTCAGCTTCCAGATCCGCGCCGGCGCCGGCCTGCGGGTTCTGGCGGCGGCCAGCTGACCGGAACCGCACCGATGACCGAGACCGTACTTACGCACGAGAACCCCGACGAGCCCAACGTCTTCACCCAGGACATGCTGGGCTGGGAGCCGTGGCTGCCGCCGATGGACGAGGCCGACCTGACCGAGCGCCACTGGACCGCGCTGGTCCAGAAGGGGCGGTCCAAGATGCCGTACTTCATGCTGCTGGCCCGCGATCCGGATATCCTTGAATATCGGACGCGCACCGACATGGACATCTTCTACAACCCGGACGCGGGCCTGCCGCGCGCCGACCGCGAGATGGCCGCCGCCGCGACCTCGCGCTACAACGGCTGCATCTACTGCGCCTCGGTGCATTCGCGCTTCGCCACGCAGCATTCCAAGCGCAAGGACGAGGTGCAGAAGCTGCTGGACGAGGGTGTTTCCGCCCGCATCGACCCGCGCTGGGACGCGATCACTGACGCCGCCGTGGCCCTGACCTCGATCCCGATGACCTTCGGCCCCGACCACATCGAAGCGCTGCGCGCCACCGGCATGGACGACCAGGCCATCGCCGACGCCATCTACGCCATCTCGTTCTTCAACTGGGCCAACCGGCTGATGCTCTCCCTCGGACCAACCACGCCGGGAGAGGCGAAGTGACGGTGACCGACTACAAGACTGCCATCGTGACAGGTGCATCCTCCGGGATCGGGGACGCGGTCTGCCGGATGCTGGCAGGCAAGGGCATGACGGTGCACGCGCTGGCCCGGCGTACCGACAGACTGGAGGCGCTTGCCGCCGAAACAGGTGCAATCCCGCACGCCGTCGACGTCACCGATGCCGAAGCGCTGGCGAATGTGGTCGGCGGGATCGAAGCCGACGTGCTGGTCAACAACGCAGGCACGACGTTCAATGGCAAGCTCGACACGATGCCGCCGGAAAGGATCGACCAGATCCTCGACCTGAATGTGCGGGCGATGATGCAGCTGACACGGCTGGTGCTGCCGGGAATGCGCGCGCGCAATCGTGGGCACGTGTTCCTGACCGGTTCCTGCGCCGGGCTCTGGCCGATGGCGGGCTCTGCGCCCTACGCCGCCAGCAAGGCAGCCGTCTCTCAGTTCCTTAACATCCTGCGTCTCGACACGCTGGGCACGAAAATTCGCTGGACCGAGATCGTGCCGGGACGCGTCGAAACAGAGATTTTCGGCCTTGCCATGGGCGACGCCGAAGCCGCGCGCAAAGCGTTCCTGGAGGGGAAGGAGGCCCTCCAGCCAACGGACATCGCGGAGAGTATCGGATTTGCGCTTTCACTGCCCGACCGCGCCACGCTGGCGCGGATGGAAATCTACCCAACCCGGCAGGCCGTCGGCGGCTTTGCCTACGCCGACTGAGCCATAGCCAACGCCACTCAAGCCGGGACAACCCAACAGGAGACCTCCTTCATGGAAATCAACAGACGCCTCTTCACCCTTGGCCTCGGGTCCGCGGTCGCATGGCCCGCGCTTGGCGGCCTGACCACCGCCGCCTACGCGCAATCGCCCGTCATGGGCGGCACCCTGCGCATCATCCTGTCCGAACCCGTCGGACTGGTCAGCGCCGTCAGCTCGCAGGGCCCAATCGCGCAGATCTCGCCCAAGATTTTCGACGGGCTCGTCGAGTACGATCTCGACATGAACCCGCAGCCGCAAATGGCGACCTCGGTCGAGATGTCCGACGACGCGCAGACCATGACCGTCGTGCTTCGCGAGGGCCTGACGTGGCACGACGGAGAGCCCATCACCTCGGCCGACGTTGCCTTCTCGGCCATGGAGGTGTGGAGCCAGTTCCACCCACGCGGCCGGTCGACCTATGCCGCGCTGACCGAGGTCGAAACGCCAGACGAGCTGACCGCGATTTTCAAGTTCTCGAAGCCCTCTGCCTTCGTGATGAACGCGCTCAACGCCTCGGAAGCCCAGGTGGTGCCGAAGCACATTTACGAAGGCACCGACATCCTGACCAACCCGAACAACCTCGCCCCAGTCGGATCGGGCCCGTTCAAGTTCGTCGAATGGCAGCAGGGCGAGTACATCTTGCTGGAAAAGAACGAAAACTACTGGAAGGAAGACGAGCCCTACCTTGACCAGATCGTCGTTCTGCTGATCGCCGACAGCGCTTCGCGCGCGATCGCCTTCGAGGCGCAGGAAGTCGAAGCCGCAGGGGCGATCCCCGTGTCGCTGGCCGACGCCCGCCGTCTGGAAGAACTGCCGTTCATTGAGATCCCGGAAAGCGGATACGAAGCCTACGGCAACAACAACTTCATGGAAGTGAACGTGCGCCGCGAATACCTGGCGGATCCCAAGGTGCGGCAGGCGATCCTGCACGCGCTGGATCGCGAGGCGATGGTCAAGAACGTCTACTTCGAGTTCGGCAAGGTCGCTACGGGTCCGGTGCCCAGCACCATCTCGACCTACTACACAGCCGACGTGCCGACCTACGAGTTCGACACCGAGAAGGCGATCAGCCTGCTGGAAGAGGCCGGTTTCACCCCGGACGGCAGCGGCGTGCGGCTGAACCTGACGCTGGATCCGCTTCCCTACGGCCCGATCTATCCGACCGTCGCCGCGTCCATCAAGCAGCAGCTTGCCGTCGTTGGGATCGAGGTGACGATCCGGTCCGCCGATGCCGCGACCTATTACCAGCGGGTGTACGGCGAGGGGAATGACTTTGACCTGACGATCACCGGCGCCTCGGCGCTGACCGATCCGACGATCGGGGTGCAAAGGTTCTTCTGGTCGAAGAACATCATTGCGGGCGTGCCGTTCTCGAACGCGTCGGGCTATGCCGATCCCGAGATGGACGAGATTCTTGAAAGCGCCGCGGCCGAGCCTGATCCCGCGAAACGCATCGAGCTGTTCCACAAGTTCCAGGTCAAAGCCGCGACGGATCTGCCGATCCTGCCGATCAACGACATGCCGTACTTCGCTGTGAAGAACACCCGGCTGCAGAACTCCGAAGTCAGCCCCTATGGCTTCGGTGGCAGCTTCTCGACCGCCTATCTGGCGGAGTGATCCCTTTGGCCGGGGCGTCAATGACGGGCGCCCCGGCTCATCAAACCCTCACACTTTGGGCGCATTGAGCAACAAACCATGCCAAGCTACGCCAGCTTTCTGATCCGTAGACTGTTCCAGTCCTTCCTGATCGTCGTCGGCATCGTGATCATCAACTTCGTCGTGCTGAACATTCCGCCCGGCGATATGGCCGACGTGATGGCGGGCACCGCCGGTGGCGGCGATCCCGGCTATGCCGACGCGCTTCGGGAAGAATTTGGGTTGGACGAGCCGATCACGGTCCAGTTCGTCAACTACATGACCAGTCTTCTGAGGCTGGACCTCGGATACTCGTTCACCCGCAATATGCCTGTGATGCAGGCCATCATGGACAGGCTCGGCGCGACGCTTCTGCTGATGAGCACGGCGATCCTGCTGGCCTTCGTGCTGGGCGTGCTGATGGGCATGATCGCCGGAAAGAATGCCGGCAAGCCGCTGGACGCCGTAATCTCGGTGTTGGCACTAATCGGTTACGCCACGCCGTTGTTCTGGCTGGGCCTGCTGCTGATCCTGCTGTTCACCATCAATCTTGGCTGGCTGCCATCGGGCGGCATGAAGACGATCGGGATGCGCGGACCGTGGTGGCAGCAGTGGCTGGACATCGGCGAACACCTGATCCTGCCGGCCTTCACCCTTGCCGTCTTCTACCTCGCCATCTTCGCCCGGCTGATGCGGTCCTCGGTGATCGAGGTCGCGGGCCAGGACTTCGTCCGCACCGCCCGTGCCAAGGGCATGACCGAAGGCCGGGTTTACCTGCGCCACGTCACCGCGAACGCCATGCTGCCGGTGCTGACCATGCTCGGCCTGCAGATCGGCGGCATGCTGGGCGGCTCGGTGGTGGTCGAGACGATCTTCTCGTGGCCGGGCCTCGGACGCATGACCTATGACGCCATCTTCGCCCGTGACGTGAACCTGCTGCTGGGCGTGTTGTTCATGTCGTCGGTCTGTGTGGTCGTCACCAACCTTCTCGTCGACCTGCTTTACAGCTGGATCGACCCGCGGATCGGACTGAACGGATGACAGACGCTGCCGTTACCGTCGCCACCGAGACACCGCTGCGCCGCCGAAAGCGCCCACGCGCGGTCTTCATCAGCGGCATCGCCATGCTTGCGCTCATCGCGCTTGCGGCGCTCACCGCCGGCCTGTTCTGGCCCGCCGGTCCCTGGGTCGCCGCAGGCGAGCCATACACCCCTCCGATGACGGCGCCGGGTCTGCCGCTGGGCACCGACGTGCTTGGCCGGGATGTGGCTGCCATGCTGGCCTACGGTGCGCGGGTTTCGATGCTGATCGGCATCGCCTCGACCCTTGCCGCGGCGATCCTCGGCATCGTGATCGGCGCCACCGCGGGCTATGCGCGCGGCTGGGTGGACGATGCACTGATGCGCTTCACCGAGGTGTTCCAGACGATCCCCAGCTTCATGTTCGTCATCGTTCTGGTGGTCATCTTCACTCCGACAATCGCGACCATCACGCTGGCCATCGCCGTCGTGTCATGGCCGCCGGTGGCGCGGCTGGTCCGGGCGGAGTTCCTGAGCCTTAGCTCGCGCGAGTTCGTGCAGTCCTGCCGACTGATCGGCATGCACCCAGCGCGGATCGTCTTCGCCGAGATCCTGCCAAACTGCTTCTCGTCGGTAATCGTTGTCTCGTCGGTCATGGTCGCGACCGCCGTCCTGGTCGAGGCGGGCCTGTCCTTCCTCGGGCTCGGCGACCCCAACACCGCCTCTTGGGGCGGTATGGTGGCGAACGGCAAGGCCGTGATCCGCTCTTCTCCCTACCTCTCGATCATTCCGGGCTTCGCGATCTTCGTGCTGGTGCTTTGCATCAACGTGGTCGGCGAGGGGCTGAACGACCGCCTGAACCCCCGGATGCGCAACTGATGATTTTCCGCGAAAGGAACCGAACATGAGCGACGCGCTTGCGAAACTGGAAGCCCGGCTCGCCTGGGAGCGGGAGACGATGGCCTATCCCGACCGCGTCTGGCCGGTAAAGTACACTACCACCGAAGGCTTGCCGGTTTTGGACGTGGTGGTGATCGGCGCTGGCCTTGCCGGGCTTGCGGTGTCGGTCCGGCTCAAGCGGATGGGAATCGAGAACTTCACGGTTCTGGACGAGAACCCGGCAGGTTTCGAAGGCCCTTGGGTCACCTATGCCCGAATGCACACGCTGCGTACCGAGAAACGCCTGCATGGTCCGGACGGCGGCTTTCCCTCTGCCACCTTCCGCGCATGGTACGAGGCATTGAATGGCGCCGGCGCATATGAGGAACTGGGGCTGATCCCCAAGGATCAGTGGATGGACTACCTGCGTTGGGTGCGTAAAGCCTTCGACGTTCCGGTCCGCAACGAGACCCGCGTGCTGGATGTCCTGCCGCATGAGATGGGCCTGCAACTGGAAATCCAGACGCCCGAGGGCAAGCAGACTATTGTCGCGCGCAAGGTCGTCTCAGCCACCGGACTGGTCGGGGCAGGCGGGCCGCGCATGCCCTTCGACATGTCGGGCATCGACCCCTCCAAGTGGAAGCACAGCAGCGAGATTTTCGATTTCGAGCAGTTGCGCGGCAAGCGAGTGGCGGTTCTGGGCGGCAACGCCTCCGCGCTGGACAATGCCGCCACTGCGCTTGACCATGGCGCGGCGAGCGTCGCGCAGTACGTACGCCGCCCCGTTCACCCGGAACGCAACAACCTGCGGTTTCTCGAATTCGCAGGGATGTTCCGAAGCTTCCCGCTGATGGACGACCAGCAGCGCCTGCGGGTGGTGCGCAAGAACCTCGAGACTTCGGTTCCGCCTCCGCTGTGGTCGATCGAGCGCTGCGAGGCCTTCGACAACTTCCGCTTCCACATGGCGACTGGTTGGACTGGGTTCGAAGAGGCGGCGGACGGCTCGCTGGTGATCACCACCACCAAGGGCGAGAAGCACGAGGCCGATTTCCTGATCTTCGGTACCGGCTTCGAGTCCGATCTTGCAAAGGTCGACTACCTCTCCAGCCTGCGCGACGACATCCTGCTGTGGAGCGACGTGGCCGATCTTGAAGACACGTCCATCGATCGCGCGATCGGGCGGCACCCGTACCTTGGACCGAACCTTGAATGCCGTGGCCGGACGCCCGAGGCGGACCGGGTGCTGAGCAACCTTATCCTTCCCAACAACGCGTCGCTGGTCAGCGTCGGTCCCGGTTACACAGGTATGAATGGCTGCGCTTTCACCAGCCACCGCGTGGTCGAGGGCATCGTGCAGGCGCTCTACCTCGCCGACGCCGATACATACATCACCCAGCTTGAGGGCTTCGAACATTCGGAGTTCACGGGCCAGTCCAACCTCACCCCGGTAGAGGCATGATGGCGAACGACCCACTTCTTTCAATCAAGCGTCTGAGCGTGCAACTGCCCGAGGGCGGCGACCGCACGCTGGCACTGCGGGACGTGTCCATCGATGTGGCGCGGAACGAAATCGTTTGCGTCGTTGGTGAAAGCGGATCGGGCAAGTCGATGACGGCGAGCACCGTCATGGGCCTTCTGCCACCTAGCGTGCGCGTCGCGGCCGGAACCGTCGAGCTTGACGGGCAGAACCTGCTGAAGTTGAAGCCCGAGCAGATGCGAAAGGTCCGGGGACCTCGGATCGGGATGATTTTTCAGGAGCCGATGACGGCACTGAATCCGCTGCAAAGGATCGGGACGCAGATCTCGGAAATGTTCCGGCTGCACAGCAAAATGAGCCGGGCGGCACAAAAGGCGAAAGCCATCGAGCTTCTCCAAGCCGTTCACATCCCGGACCCGGCCAAGGCCTACACCGCCTATCCGCACGAACTGTCGGGCGGGCAGCGCCAGAGGGCGATGATCGCGATGGCGATGGCGCTGGATCCGGACCTTCTGATTGCGGACGAACCGACGACAGCGCTGGACGTGACCACGCAGGCTCAGATCCTCAAGCTGATCCGCGAACTGCAACAGCGCAATGGCACTGGCGTCCTGTTCATCACCCACGACTTCGGCGTGGTGGCGGACATCGCCGACCGTGTCGTGGTCTTGAAGCATGGCAACGTGGTCGAGCAAGGGACCGGCGCCGAAGTGCTGGGCAATCCGCAGCACGATTACACCCGGTCACTGATCGACGCCGTGCCCCGGATGGAGCCGCCGGCCTATACGCCGCCTCCCACCGACAAAAAGGCGTTGCAGGTCAGGGATCTGGTCAAGACTTTCGGCAGCGCCGGGCTGTTCGGAAATGGCCGCGTCGTCCACGCGTTGCGCGGTGTCAGTTTCGACCTTCCCAAGGGCCGGACGCTGGGCATCGTCGGTGAAAGCGGCTCGGGCAAGTCGACCATGGCCCGCGCGCTGGTGCGGCTCACCGATCCTGACAGCGGCAAGGTGCTGCTGGACGATCTCGACTTCACCGCCTTGTCGCGGCCGGAGCTTCGCCAGAAGGCGGGGCTGGTGCAGATGGTCTTCCAGGACCCCTATGCCTCGCTGAACCCACGCCGCAAAGTGGGCGACCTGATCGCCCAGCCGATGACCGTGCACGGCAAACCTCGGGCTGAGGCTATGGAACGCGTCGAGGAGTTGCTGAAGCTCGTGGGGTTGGATGCCAAGGCGATGGACCGCTTCCCGCACGAGTTCTCGGGCGGCCAGCGGCAGCGCATCGGCATCGCACGGGCACTGGCGCTCGATCCCAAGATCCTCGTCGCGGACGAGGCAGTGTCGGCGCTGGACGTCTCGATCCAGGCACAGGTGCTGCAACTGTTCCGCAGGCTGCGGGACGAGCTGGGTCTGTCGATGGTGTTCATCACCCACGATCTGCGAGTCACCGCGCAAGTCTGCGACGAGGTCGCGGTGATGAAGGAAGGCGAGGTTGTGGAATACGGCCCCACCGCCCGGATCTTCGCGGACCCGCAGCACGATTATACCCGGCTGTTGCTGTCTTCGGCGCCGGGTCACTTGGGGCTGACGGGGGCGACGCAGCTTGCCGCTGCGCCAGCCGTATAAACGCAAGGACAGGAACAGGACCAAATGACAGGAAAACAGGACGGACGGGTCGCGCTCATCACGGGCGGGAACCGCGGGATCGGTGCGGCGATCGCACGGCGGCTGTCGTCGGAAGGCGCCATTGTGGTGATCACTCACGCGCGGTCGGAATCGGCGGGACAGGCGAAGGATCTGGCCGAGGAACTGGGCGCGTCCGAGGGCAGGGCGCTGCCGCTTCAACTGGACTCGGCGGATGCGGCGGCGGTCGTTGCGACGATCGACAAGGTGGCCGAGACATTTGGCCGGTTCGACATCCTTGTCAGCAACGCGCCCGTAGGCGACCAGTCGCTGGCGAAGGACGTCGATCTTGAGGTGCTTGAACGGGCGATGGCCGTGAACATCCGGGCGCCCTTCGTGGGCGCTCAGGCCGCCGCACGTCACATGACGAAGGGCGGGCGGATCATCTCGATCGGCACCACCAACGCCGTGCGGGTGCCGCGCAAATGCCGCTCCGTATACGCCACGACAAAAGCGGCGCTTGTCGGCATGACCAAGGCCATGGCGCATGACTACGCCGAAGACGGCATCACGGTGAACCTCGTGAATCCCGGTCCGACCAAGACCAACATGCTGGGCGACTACGACTCTCCTCGCGTGAAGCAGATGCTGACCTTCTGCGCGATCAAGGAATTGGCCGAGCCCGAGGACATCGCCGGCATGGTCGAATTCGTCGCGCGCGAGGAAGCTTGGTTCATTACAGGATCGGTGATCGCGGTCGACGGCGGGTACACGGCCTAACATATGACTATAGTGGCCACGGCAGGATAACCACCGTGGTCACGGACGAAAACACCGAACAAGACTCTAGGCCAAGGGCTCTGTCAGGGCAGGGTCTTGTCAGACGAACTTGGCTTGAGCCGGGGCAGGGCGCTGGCTAGCGTTCGCAGATGACCAAACGCAGCCCCTTCCGCTATTTCAAGACGAGAGCCCAGAGATCATCCGCCTGGCGGTGATGCTGTACGTCCGCTTCCCGCTCTCGCTACGCAATGTCGAGGATCTGCTGCATGAACGGGGTATCGAAGTCAGCCATGAGACGGTTCGCTTCTGGTGGCATCGCTTCGGCCCGATGTTCGCATCCGAGATCCGAAAGCGCCGGATCGAGCGCATGAAATCGAGCCGTTGGCGTTGGCACCTGGACGAGGTTTTCGTGAAGATCAATGGCCAGACGCACTACCTGTGGCGCGCCGTAGATCACGAGGGTGAAATCCTGGAGACCTTTGTCACCAAGTCACGAGACAAGAAGGCGGCGTTAAAATTCCTCAAGAAAGCAATGCGCAAGCATGGTCGGCCTGAGGGAATCGTAACCGACCGTCTGCGGTCATATGGGGCGGCGCTGCGCGTCCTCGGTTCTGAAGATCGTCAACAGACAGGGCGCTGGGAAGACAATCGCGCGGAGAATTCCCACTTGCCATTTCGACGACGGGAGCGGGCGATGCTTCGCTTTCGAAGGATGCGAAGTTTGCAGAAGTTCGCCGCCGTCCACGCCTCTGTCTCAAACCACTTCAACCAGGAACGCAGCCTCTCGGCTCGAAGCCTTTTCAAACGGAACCGAACCGCCGCTCTGGCCGAGTGGCGCGGTCTCTGCGCGGGATAAGGGGCAGGCATCCTGCCCTTGTGGAGACTGGTTTGAATTCGTCTGACAGCACCCATGGCAGCCTACAACTTCGCCCGCAGGCTCAAGACGCTCAGCGGCCTCACGCCGTACGAGTACATCTGCAAAATCTGGACTTCAGAGCCAGATCGCTTCATCTTAATTCCGATCCGCCAGATGCCGAGACTGAACACCAAGCTACATCAAGGTGCTGCACTGTACTGGCAACTCATCCGAACTTGTGCGAATCACCGCGTCTGGTAGTCTGCAACGAAAATAGAGCTTTATTCGGATAACATTCCATCTCATAAATAAAGTATGAAAGATATTAGCTAGGCCGCGAGTTACCTCATGCCCTCTGTTCTTGATTCTGGTATTTTGGGTTGCATTGAGCCGCGACCAGTCGGCCTCTCTCAGGTGCAAAGCGCATGCGCACATCAATCCGGAATTCCGACGACCACTATCCATCCTCAGATCGTCAGTATTGTCGATACCGAACTCGAAAAATCTAAGCTGGCACTGCCCAAAGATGGCCTTCGATTTGGTGAGTTTTTGAAGGTATTGGATGAGAATATTTCTGCCTGGTATGCTTTCGCCAGAGTAATTCTCTCAAAGATTGTGATCCTGAGCCCTTCTTTTCCTCACCCGCTGTTTCGTATCTTGATGAACCATTATTCGGTTCGATTGTTCCTTTTGCACACACTTTACCATCGGTCTGGCGAGCTTGTCGAAGATCCAAAGGTCTATTCCTGGGATGTGTTTGAAGAAGACTTTGGCTTCAGATTGGCGCTATGCCAATCTAACTCAGGCATTTTGATGTTTGGCCCGACGGCGACGGATCGACCAGCAGACACGAATTCGTCGACGACGTCCTTTGAAGCGCTTCGCAGTTCGGTCGCAACTTTCGAAATGCAACTAACCGAACGGATTGGTGCTCTCAAATCAGGAGCAAAAACAGGGCTATTAAGTTCACATGAGGAGATTTTTAGGAGTGCATTCGTAAGGCCCAAGATTTCTGAAACGCAACTTGTCTACGAAGCTACAATATCTCGAAAAATCATAGACCACTTGGAGGGTGTGGCTGACACAGTCAATGAACACGAGCGCGCACCCATCTTCTACAGCAAGCTTGCCGCAGCAGCCTACGATCTGCTGACGACTTCGGAGAAGGAAACTCGATTCAACTTCAGGTCTTTCGTTGAAGATGGCGAGCCCGTCGCAATGACGGCAACCTTAAAACGAGAACAGAAGTCTTTTGAGTTAACAGAAACATCTGGGGCTGTGGTTGAAGACACAGCTCGTCTTCGCGCCTCGCTCGGATTTCGCAACTGGTCGATCTTTGTGTCAGAATCCTTAACACTTCTCATTGGATGGCTGCAGTATCACTCAGGGACAATACCAGACGAAACAGAGAAGCCCTTCGGTGAAAGGTTGGCGCGCTATCTGACCTTTCTATTTAATGCAGATGAGTGCAGCATTTATAGGGTGCGCGCGAAAAAATTAAAAACAGAGTTTGTGAGCTATGCTCAGTACAGTCGGTTTCAGTCGCCCGATGATCGCCCCAGCAAGATGGCGAAGCATCTTACGCAACTCGTGGGCGAAGCAAATCAACACGAATCGATCGCAATCCGTGCGTTCACGTCAAACATTGAGCAATATTGCGTGTACTTCAATCAGGAAACAGGCGTCGCGCGTCCGACGGGACAAACGCTTTCCTATCCCAGAGACCATCCAGATGAAGACTGGGGCCGTTCAGCCTGTGCAATCCCTATACGCATCTCCGGAATCTTCTGGGGTGTGATCGAATTTGTCAGTATCATGCCGCATGCGTTTCGAGAGACTGTACGTGCTAAGATACAAGAAGCCATCAGTGTCTTTGCGCCGCATGTTTCTCAAAGAGAGGTGTTTTCTGCAGTAGGCGAGTTGAATGACGCCATCACGAACCCGGAAGGTTTCTCGTTGCAAAGAGAACATCTCGGTGACGTGATGCAGCGGCTTCTTGGGGCGAAGTCTCTAGCTATATTGACGAGAGAGGAGGGTGGATCTGATCGGGTGTTTCTTCACGTCGATCGTGGAGATCTAGTGCAGCTCACCGATGCGACGCAAGTGTCGAAGTCTTCGAGCCTAGATGACTTTCGTGGTCAAAAAGAGGACGTGCATCTCTTAGATGCTACTGAGCAATCCCGGATGATACCAAACCGGCCGAATGTCAGCAATAAGCTTATATTGGCACGAATTCCGTGGAAATCTGGCATCAAAGAAGTCAATCACGGCGTTGTTGTGATCGAACCAATACACGTGCCGGTCGCACAAGAGAACTGGCAGGCTATGGTCAGATTCGTGTGTCAAACAATTGGCAATACAATTGGTGGAATATATTCGAAGGAAACGTGGGAGAATAGTATTCGCCAAAGGTCAGCCCATGAGTTCAAGAAGTCAGTTGGCGGCCTAAAGTGGTCGAACAAAAAACTTGAACCGATCGTGCGTAGGCTGGAGACGAGAAAGCTCACCGACAACGATCGCTGGAATGCAAGAATTTACTATTCAGATTACCTTAAACATACACTCAGCATTGAGAGAATGACATCCGCACTAGAAGGTACAGAGATAGACCCAGTTTTTGCAGGTGAGCCCAACTTTGGATTTGCAGCAAGCGTGGTTAAAGCTTGGGAAGAACAAGGTAGACCACAAACGTCTATACAGGATACGTTGAACCATGCTTTGAGAACTGCCCAAGGGACCGTCGAGACTAACGATGTTCATCTGCCGGAAAAATTCTCTTTACCTAACGTGGACGTGGTCGCGGAGGAGTGGTGCCTCATTCAGGTGCTCCAAACTCTTGCTAACAATGCCCTGAAGTACGCTAGGCCGCAGTCAAGTATACTTGTTACCGAACGGTCCACTTCGAACTTTGGGATCAAAATATCCAACATTGGCCCGAGACTAGACACCCACGAAGAGCGAAAAATGATGCAAGATCAAGCGCGTGGACGAATGGTTCGGCAGCTGGAATACCCCGGCAGCGGATACGGTCTTTATTACGCCAAAGTTATCGCTACGAAATTTCTAGGATGCGAACTTCTTTATGGCCATGAGGAACTCAACGAGCCACATGCGGACTGGACTTGGCACCGTTTAACGCTTGTGTTTCCGAAAAACTTGGTCCGTACTGCGGCAGAAAGACGAGAAAGGTAAATTTATTCAATGGCTGAGCGTGCCACCGATACAAGCGGGTCCCAAAAGTCCTTCACAACAAGTACAAAAACGGGATCGCGCGTTCTAATTTTCGACGACGGGGAAACTTTTGACTATCTTGACGGTTTCACAGAAACAGACTTGTATTTTGTGCGTTGCGCGGGGTTCTCCGAGCTTGACGAGGAGTTGTCGCGAGAAGGCGCCTCGGTCGAAGAATATGCGTTTGTCGCGTTTGATGTTTACTGTGATATTTGGCCGGATTTTGGCTTTCTTGGACATCCAGACATTCCGGTGGATAACAATCGTTGCGGCCCACAGCTGCTCGGAGAGGTTCTGCCGAAGCGTGGTTTTGACTTCCGATCGTTGCCCATTCTCATTTTCTCAAGCCACCAGGAATTGCGTGGCATCACCTCCATTTTGCAAGTGGATGGAAGCAAAAAACCGATTGAAACTATCAAGAGAACCGAGATAGCAGAGAAGCTTGCCGAGAAGATGTTGGAGCTTGGTTTTGGTTTTTCCCGCTCATCTGACCATCATGTTCCGGACGCAATTCTGGGCCCCAAAGAATATTGTGAGTTGTTTCTGTCTTTAGCGGATCGTGTCGATTTCAGTCCAGAAGAAATCCAAGTCTTTCTTGGCACAGTCGGCAGAACGTCGCCACCGCTTCGGGTTTTTGAGACGAGCACACTCCCAGATGAGAAAGTCGATATCCTACTAGACATCGTCGCGATGCTGGCTGTGAAGTTTCATGAAGGTGAGTTCAAATATTATCTGGAACAGCTGCGAATTGGTACATCACGAAAGAATGGGTTTGAACTCCTGTTGGGCTCGACGAATGATTTGATTAAGCTCCAATCGACACTTCAATCGAAGCTCGGTGGAGTCTTGATGAAATGACTGAAGATAAGCGGTGGCAACGGGTGTTAAAGGAGCGCCCGAAATCTCGGTGCGTTGCTGAAGTCATCTTTGACGCCGATGTTGCAGAACAACACATCAGAGCGCAGTTTCCGACTTCGATACCAAAAGCCTTCGTTGACAGATATATCTCCGCACACCGTCAAGATTTTCAAGTAACAGACCAGGCGCGTATCGCGAGTAACATTAGGTGGACATTCGACAAAGTTGAAGAAGGGGAGTCCGTTGACCCCCAACGTTTCAATGGAGCCGATGAAGGCGCAGTGTACACGGCGAAAGAGGAAGAAACCGCCAAAGCGGAGCGTTTCCACTACCTTTCTAGTGCCACCAAACCGTTTGGATACGTTCTTTTCAGCTTGGAAGCATCTACTCAAATGATGGATATCCGAACTTTCGTGGATCAGGAGAACACGTGCAAATTGACCGATGATAACCACAAGGAATGCCGGGAGTTTGCTTCATCTGTTCGGAAGTCGCATGACGTTAATGGTCTTATCTCGCCATCGGTACGAAATCCCGGCGGCTCATGTTGCACTTTTTTTTCGCTAGAGGGATTGTCACCAGGAGAAGTTCTCGAGCGTGGAGAATATAAACCAAAAGGCAGTTAACGTCAGTCTGCCTCAAAGATCTGATCCCGGGCGACATGGTTAACGATCCGAGGGGAATACCCCATTAGCTTGCATCCTCAAGCCATGTGTTTGACAGTGCATCGAAAAAGTTTTCGCTAAAACGCGCTCCCATTCGCGCACCCGCAGCGCAATGTTGCTTGGCCCGCACTGCCGACCTTCACCCGCGAAAATGCTGCGCGTTGCACGAATGGCCGCTTCGGTGACGGTGCGGTGCCGGATCGACGGTCGCTTTGAACAGCAGGACTGGGCCGGAAACGATACCGAACCTGCCCATTCGACGGACTTGGTCGCCGCGGCGCCGCTTGGCCGCTTCGAGCAAATTGAACGATGCTGCGACCTACGCGAATGTTTGGTAACGGCGCTCCACCTCTCGTTCTCGTTCATCAAACTGTTTCTTGAACACAAGAATTGATAGTAGCGTTCATGTCAGCGACGGAGGACTAGCCCAATGGGTATGGAATACGACGACGGGCAGTGTCAGAGCAACATGCCTTGTGGCGGGGCAGGGGCCTGAGTAGCGTCGCCGGATGACGAAACGTTCCCCTTTTCGCTACTTCAAGACATCGCCCGAGATCATCCGTTTGGCTGTCATGATGTACATCCGGTTTCCGCTTTCGCTTCGAAACGTCGAGGATCTGCTGCACGAGCGCGGCATCGACGTGAGCCACGAGGCAGTGAGGTTCTGGTGGCTTCGCTTCGGGCCGATGTTCGCGGCCGAGATCCGGAAGCGCCGGGTCGTCGGCATGCGGTCCAGTCGCTGGCGCTGGCATCTCGACGAGATGTTCGTGAAGATCAACGGGGAGCGTCACTATCTGTGGCGGGCGGTCGATCATGAGGGCGAAGTCCTGGAGAGCTTTGTCACCAAGACACGCGATAAGAAGGCGGCCCTGAAATTTCTAAAGAAATCAATGAAGCGCTATGGTCGGCCGGAAACCCTTGTGACTGATCGGCTCAGGTCCTATGGCGCGGCGCTGAGGGAAATCGGTGCCGTCGATCGCCAGGAGACAGGTCGTTGGCTGAATAATCGCGCGGAAAACTCCCACCTACCATTCCGACGACGAGAACGGGCGATGCTGCGCTTCCGACGCATGCGAAGTTTGCAGAAATTCGCTTCCGTCCACGCCTCTGTCAGCAACCATTTCAATTCGGAGCGCAGCCTCTCCTCCAGAGCCAATTTCAAGAAGAACCGCGCCGCTGCTCTGGCCGAATGGCGCGATCTCTGCGCAGCATAAGGGACAGCCATCCTGTCCTTGTAGCTACGAGTTCGAATTCGTCTGACACCACCCGCACGCGCCTTCTTCGCCGGCTGGAATTTCTGGCCGATCTCGCAATCGATCTGAAACTCCTGGCTGAAAAGTTGAAGAGGAATGCAGACTCGGACATCAAACGCGCGGGATTGCAGGTGGACGGGTTCGGGGACCGAACGCTTGCCGAGCTGATAGAGATGTGTGCCGAAGATCAGCCCTATTCCGCCATGGCGCAGTCCTGGATGCGCGAGTTTAAAGAACGGCTCGAAGCGGTAGTATGAGGAACGCGCATGCCAAAGAATATCGTCATTCTCCTTGACGGCACATCAAATGAAATATCAGCCGACCGGACCAACATCCTTCGGTTATATGGGACGCTGACGAAGAACGAAGAGCAGCTCGTCTACTATGATCCAGGCGTGGGAACCTTCGGCGCTGAAGGGGCCTGGTCTCATCTTTGGCGAAAGGCGGTTGAGATCTGGGGTATGGCAACGGGGTGGGGGCTCGATGCCAATGTGAAGCAAGCCTATCAATTTCTTGTCGAGAACTACGAGCGCAGCGATGGCGGGGAGCGCGATAGGATTTACATTTTCGGGTTCTCGCGCGGTGCGTACTCGGCCCGCGTCCTGGCGGGTTTCCTTCACACGTTCGGTTTGATGGAAGCGAGAAACCTTAATCTTCTCGACTACGCTTACAGGGCCTACAAGCGCATTGGCTCCAGCGGCGGCGAGGGCGCCTTCGCCGAAATGCGTCTGTTCGAGAGGGTCATGCGGCCGGACCGCCCACCCGTACGACTGCTCGGACTTTTTGATACCGTCGCATCTGTCATCGAGAGTGGTCGCACTCTGCCTCGCCTGCGCAGCCATGCCCATACGCGCAACAATTCCTCCGTTGAGGCAGTGCGTCATGCTGTGGCTATTTCCGATCGACGAACGATGTTCAGGCCTCAGCTTTGGGCCGGGGGTCAAACATTCAGCGCGAACAGATTTGATGACACTGACGGAACGCCGCAAGATTTCAAGGAAGTGTGGTTTGCTGGTGTCCATGGCGATATCGGAGGCGGGTATCCGGAAGAGGAAGCTGGATTGGCCAAGATCCCGCTACATTGGATGATCGAAGAAACGAAAGACTTTGGCCTGCTTTACAAGACACGAACCGTAAATGAACTGGTTCTCGGAAAGGCCGATCACGGAAAATACGTTAGCCCAGATCCGACCTCGGACGAGAATGACTCCATGAGCGTTGGCTGGCGTCTGCTGGAATTCGTTCCGCGGAGAAAGCCTTCGGACTCCACGAGACGAGACGTCTTTGGGTGGATCATTCCGAGAATGGAACCTCGGCGCATCCCTTCAGGCTCGTGCATCCATCATTCGGTTTTCGAAGGAGGTCGGAAACCGGGAAATCTACCGGAGGAGCATATCGTCGACGGCGAATGAGCGCCCGCAGGACTGTCGTTTGTCCCGATACTCCTACGAGTCACGCTCACCTGTACCCTATCTAGCAACCGCTACGGTGTGAACCGGCGTGCAATTTTGACCCCGTAGAGGGGTGATCGGCGTCCAAAAATGACCCCCTTACACTGATGTGGATGATGCCCCCGAGGTCATCGGGGAGCACAGTGTGGGATGTTGGTCGTGGAGACGATAGCGAAGATCCGGCGGGCGTATTTTCAGGACAAGAAGTCGATCAAGCAGATCTGCCGTGAACTGCGGGTGTCGCGGAACACGGTGCGCAAGGTGATCCGATCGGGTGCGACGGAGCTCACCTACGAGCGAACCATTCAGCCGTTGCCGAAGATCGGACCTTGGAAAGACTTGCTCGACGAGATGTTGACGGCGAACGCGCGGAAGCCCAAGCGCGAGCGACTGCCCCGGTAGTGTCAGAGGAACTTGGCTTGCGGGCGGGGCAGGGGGCTATATAGCGTCGCCGGATGACGAAACGCGACCCGTTCAAGTATTTCAAGACCAGCCCGGAAGTCATCCGTTTGGCGGTCATGTTGTATATCCGCTTTCCGCTTTCGCTGCGAAACGTGGAAGATTTGCTGCATGAACGTGGCGTCGACATCAGCCATGAGACCGTCCGGTTTTGGTGGCACCGGTTCGGCCCATTGTTCGCCTCAGAGATCCGGAAACGACGGATCGAAGGCATGCGATCCAGCCACTGGCGCTGGCATCTGGATGAGGTGTTCGTGAAGATCAACGGCGAGACGCATTATCTGTGGCGGGCCGTAGATCACGAAGGCGAGGTGCTGGAAAGCTACGTGACGAAGACCCGTGATAAGAAGGCCGCGTTGAAATTTCTCAAGAAAGCCATCAAGAAGCACGGTCGGGCAGATGTCTTCGTGACCGACAAGCTTCGGTCTTACGGCGCTGCACTGAGGGAGATCGGAGCGGCCGATCGCCAGGAAACTGGCCGTTGGCTGAACAACCGTGGTGAGAATTCGCACCAGCCATTTCGACGACGTGAACGGGCGATGCTCCGCTTTCGGCGGATGCGAAGTCTGCAGAAATTCGCATCCGTCCACGCCTCTGTCCACAATCATTTCAATCTGGAGCGCAGCCTCACCTCACGCGGCCATTTCAAGAAGAACCGCGCCGCCGCTCTCCTCGAGTGGCGCGGTCTCTGCGCGGCATAAGGGGCAGCCATCCTGTCCATGCGTAGACTGGTTCGAATTCGTCTGGCAGCACCGTCGGCTGGTTTCCTTGTCGCTGCCGCAATGTGAAAGGCGTTTTCCCTTACAGAACAGCTTTTTTGCGTCCTCTCTTCGGAAGAGGCGAAGCAGAAAGGCAGTCAGATGCGATTTCTCTGACAATGCTCTGCACATTATAAGGGAAAGTCATCCTGTCGTTGTAGAAACAAGTTCTAATTCGTCTGACAGAACCGCGGCAACGGTGGGGAAGCGTCAATCCTGGACTTCGAATCCCATTTCCACCGGATCGCGCGGTCGGCGTATCCAGTAGAATATGCCGACCGCCGCCAGAATAGCGCTGCCGATCGTCCAATAGGGGAAGCTGTCCCGCGGCAGCACCATCAGGATCGCGCTTACCGCAAGCAGGGCGCGCAAGGGCAGGGACAGGCTGGCAAAAAGCCATCCGGTCGAGGCGGCTGACGACGCGACCAGAGCGACGATGGTGATGAGCGTCGCTCCGATGATCTGGGGCGCAGAGCCGATCATCAGCAGCTCGGTGCGGTACAGGAACATGACAGGGATCAGCATGACCGGCACCGACAGGCCAAAGGCCACCCATCCGGTCTTGTTCGCGGGCGCGTCCGCGATGCCCGCAGCCGCATAGGCCGCCAGCGCGATCGGGGGCGTCACCATGGCGAGCACAGCGAAGTACAGCAGCAACATGTGCGTGGCGAGCGGGTCGAAGCCTATGCTGACCATGGCGGGCGCCAGCAGGATCGCCGACATGACGTAGGCCGAGGTGGTGGGCATGCCGAAGCCCAGCACGATGGCCGCCGCTATGGTCAGCAGGACCGCAAAGACCATCGAGCCTTCCGACAGGTCGACGATAATGCCGGTGAATTTGGTGCCGATGCCGGTGAAGGCGACGACGCCCACGATCACGCCAGCCAGCGCACAGGGGATGGCGACGGTCACCGCGCGCTGCGCGCCGGTGGCGAGGCTTAGCACGATGTCCTTGACGTTCTGGCGCGTCGTGCGGCGCAGGCTGCCGATTGCGACGGTGCCGATGATCCCCTCGATACAGGCGCTCGAGACACTGTAGCCGCTGACGATGCGCCACGCGAGCCAGCCCAGCGGCAGCAGCATGTGGCCGTAGGTGCGCAACACCTGCATGGCCGGTGTCATCTCGTTCAGCGACAGCAGTGGCAGCCGGTCGCGGCGGGCGGTGAAGTCGACGGTGATGAAGACCGAGGCGAAGTACAGCAATGCCGGCAGGGCCGCTGCGGTAATGATCTGGGTGTAGGGAATGCGCAGCATGTCCGCCACGATGAAGGCTGCAGCGCCCATCACCGGCGGCATGATCTGTCCGGCGGTCGACACGACGGCCTCTACGGCGCCGGCGAAGGTCGGCTTGTAGCCAGCACGCTTCATCAGCGGGATCGAGAAGATGCCCGAACTCATGACGTTGGCAACCGCGCTGCCCGAGACCAGACCCGTCAGTGCGGAGCCGACGACCGCAGCTTTCGCGGGTCCGCCGCGGTAGCGGCCCGTCATGGCCAGCGCGAGATCGACGATCATCTTGCCTCCACCGAACAGCTCGAACACCGCGGCGAACAGGATGAAGTAGAAGACGACCGAGACCGATATGCCCAGCGGGATGCCGTAAAGACCTTCCATCGTCATGATCTGCTGGTCGACGAACAGCGCGACGCTGTCCTGCCGGTGCCCGAAATCACCGGGCAGGGCGCCGCCGAACAACTGGTACAGGATGAAGGCGGCCACGACGAAGACCATACCCTTGCCGACCAGCCGCCAGGCAACAGCGCCGAGGGTCAGAAGCAGAACGGCGGCGACGGCGAAGTCCATCGCGTAGACCGGGTCGAGGCCGGAGATGCGGCTGAGCCAGCGGTCGTGGCCAAGATAGTGGTACAGTGGTGCGATCAACGATAGCGCGGCGACCAGTAGCAAAATCACCTGTTCCGCCCGCCGGGCGCTGCGTGCGGCCATCAGCGTAGCGCCGGTCGCCATTGCCAGCCCGAGGTGGGCTGAGCGCACGAAAAGAAGGTCCAGTTCCCTGTCCCACCAGATCCAGACCTGGAAAAGCGCCCAGACGAGGGCCGTGGCGGTTGCGAAGAGTTTCATTCAGGGGGCTCCGGACAGGTTCCGAGTATTCAGGGTCGAAGGGCCCGCGCGCCATAACGCGCGGGCCGTCTTTTGTCAGTCCATCCAGCCGCGTTCTTGGAAGTAGCGTTCCGCGCCGGGGTGCAGCGGCAGGTTCACGACTTCCGGGCGCCAGGCGTTCTCGGGGTCAAAATCGGCCAGCGCGCCGTGACCGGCGGCCAGGCGTTCCGCGTTCTCGACTAGCGCCTTGACGATGGTGTAGGCGAGATCGTCGGACATTTCGGCCGATGCGATCAGCGTCGTCGTGGACGAGGGCAGGGTGATTTCATCGTCCTGCCCGCGGAACGAACCAGCCGGAAGCACGGCGGTGCCGAAGCCGTATTTCTCGGTCATCGTGGTCAGCAGTTCCGGCGAAGGCGTCAGTTGCACGACGTCCGAGGTCTGCGAGATCTCGGTGGTCATCGGGTGGCCGATGGTGATCATCTGCGGGGTGGCGTCGACAGTGCCGTCCGCGAAGCCCGAGGTGGTGTCGGGGATAGGAATATAGCTGTACCGGCCGCCAGTAGCTTCAAGTTCGTCCTTCGAGGCGCCTGCTTCGGCGAGAAGCAATTCCCCCGCGAAGGTCGCGACGCTGCCCGGAGGGTTCAGGCCGATCACGGCCTCGGGGTTCACTTCCGTGAAGTATTCGGAAACCGTCGTGCCCGGCTCGGCGCCAGCGGCGGTGACGTTCAGGAAGTAGGTGTCGAGACCGCCCATCAGGGCGCGGATGTTCTCGATCGGGGCGTCATAGGCGACGATGCCTTCGGCAGCCCAGCGGTTGGTCATTGCGTGGCTCAGGGCGATGTCGGCTTGTCCCGCGCCGACGAGGCGCACGTTGGCATGCCCGCCGCCCAGCGGGGGCGTGTCGATTGTCGAGCCTTCCGGCAGCGCGTCGCGGAGGATCTCGCCGATGGTGGCGGAATAGACGAACCAACTGGATCCGGCGCGGAACGAGGCGACGGTCAGTTCGACCGGATCCTGCGCGGCTGCGGGGCCGGTGGCGGTAAGAATGCCAAGGGCCGTCAGCCCGGCAATGCTGCAATTTCTGAGGAACATAAGAGACCTTCCTGTTGTTTTGACTGCCGTGAGGCGAGCAGATGCATCAGTGATACTTCACAGTGATGACTTATCAACCTTTTTCGCGCAAGGGGGTGGTGGATAATTCGGATAGTCCAAAAAAATATGGGTAATATTTGCTAAACAAGATGAAATTATGTGCACTTCACGCACAAGAGCCTGTGTGTGAGTATGCGATTTCTGACGCTTTTGGCGGTAAGATCTTTTTGGCATTGACGAGTATCACACCGCCGGCCATACAGTGATATATCACAAACGAACGCGGAGATCCCATGTCTACCAACTCCCTGGAATTCCAGTGTACTGCTGCCTCCGGCGAGGCGATCTCGCTGAGCGTCGAGCCCGCCGCGCTGGTGATCGCCGGATGGGCCGGCCGCGATTCGGCTGCGGTCGAGGCCCATATCAGGGAGCTGGAAGAGATCGGCGTCGCCCGCCCGCGCCGCACCCCTATGTTCTATCGTCTGGCCCCGTCGCTGGTAACGGTCGACGGTTCGATGGATGTGGTGGGGCGCGAGGCGACCGGCGAAGCCGAGGTCGTGTTGGTGAACGTGAATGGCGAGTTGTGCGTCGGGATCGGATCGGATCACACAGACCGCAAGCTGGAAGCGGTGGGCGTCACGCTCTCCAAGCAGATTTGCGGCAAGCCGGTCGGTCCAGCCCTTTGGAGGCTCGACGACTTGCGCGGGCACTGGGACCAGTTGGTGCTGCGCTCGTTGGTGTGGCGCGACGGCGAATGGCAGCTGTACCAAGATGGAACGCTTGCCGGGTTGATGTCCCCCGAGACCTTGCTGGAGCAATACGCACAAGAAGGTGGATCGTTCGGGCCCGGCGCCGTGATGTTCTGCGGCACGGTGCCGATCATCGGCGAGTTCTACTTCGCCGAGAAAATGGCGCTGGAATTAACTGACCCGGTGCTTGGACGAACGCTTCGTCACGAGTTCGGCGTGAACGGCTTGCAGATCGCCGACTGACGGGCTTGGCTGACTGAGAATTGGAAGGACACACGATGAGCAATATGACGAGCAAACCGCACTTGGAATTCTTCCGGGTCTCGATGGCCGAGGGGTGGGAAGTTCCGCCCGGCTATCCGGAAGGCATCCAGCAAAAGATTCTGGCGGGCAGTCTCGACGAGGAAAACGGCAAGGGCAACCGGTCGCGCCTGCTGCGCTTCGCGCCGGGTGTCTACACGACCGCGCCGTTCGTGCACGACTACTTCGAAGAAGTCTTTCTTGTCTCCGGCGACCTGACTGTGGGCAATGACGAGAACGGCGAGGGTGGCGAGTCCTTCACCGGCCCGACCTACGCCTCGCGGCCGCCGGGAGCCTATCATGGGCCGTTCAAGTCCGAGAACGGCTGTGTGCTCTTCGAAATCCACTACTACGAGGACTGACCCGGATGGCTCCGCTGGTTCGTCGCGATGGAGGTGCCGGCAAGGACGGCAAGCGGGTCTCGCTTGTCGATCAGGCGTATGAGTGCATCAAGCATCGCATCGTCACGACTGCGTTTCCGCCGGGGGCGAGCCTGAACGAAGTGCAGTTGTCCGAGGAGCTAGGGATCGGAAGGACGCCGGTCCACCATGCCCTGCACCGGCTGGCGCAGGAGGAACTCGTTGACATCCTGCCGCGCAAGGGCGTCCGCGTGCGACCGGTGCTGCATGACGAGATCGCCGAACTGATCGAGGCGCGACTCGTGACGGAGCCCTATTGTGCCGCCCGCGCGGCCGAGCGCGTAACGCAGGACCAGCTAGACTATCCGCGCCAGATCCTGGCCGAAGCAGAGGCCGAGCTTGCCGGAGAAGCCCGAATCGAAGCGCTGATGAAATTGGATGGCGCTTTTCACTCTTGGGCTAACCGGGTGGGCGGCAACCGGGTGCTGGCCGATGTGCTAGACCAGTTTCAGGACCGGTCCGCGCGGTTCTGGTTCCTGTCGCTAAGCGATGCCCCACACGTCGAGCAGGTACACGAAGAGCACAAGGCCATTCTCCGCGCTATCGGCGCCCGCGATCCGGAAGGGGCGCAGCAGGCCGCCGAGGCTCATATCAAGTCCTTCCGAAGTACAATTCTAAAAGTGATCTGACATGCTGGAACTGGGTGTGACCCACTGCCTTGCTGCGCTGGCGGCAGGGGATACGACAAGTGTGCAACTGGCGAACCTTGCACTGGACCGCATCGCGGATCCGTCGGGCGAGGGCGCGCGGGTGTTCCGTGATGTCTTCACGAGTACCGCGCTGGCCGAGGCCGAAGCCTCTGACCGGCGCCGGGCGGCGGGCGAACCTCTGGGACGGCTCGATGGGGTGCCTGTTTCGGTGAAGGATCTATTCGACATCGCGGGTTACGTGACGATGGCGGGCTCGGTGGCGCTGGCCAGCGATCCGGCGGCGCAGGCGGATGCCGAGGTCGTCGCACGGTTGAGGGCCGAAGGCGCGGTGATCGTGGGGCGCACGAACATGACCGAACTGGCGTTCTCCGGACTGGGCCTGAACCCGCATCATGGCACCCCCGCGAACCCGTGGGACCGCGCCGCGCGGCGCATTCCGGGAGGCTCGTCCTCGGGCGCGGCGGTGTCTGTCGCCGACGGCATGGCGGCGGCTGGCATCGGCAGCGACACCGGCGGCTCTGTCCGTATCCCGGCGGCGCTGTGCGGGCTTGCCGGGTTCAAGCCGACGCAGGGCGAGGTGTCCCGCGCCGGTGTCTATCCCCTATCACCGACGCTGGATTCCATCGGCCCAATTGCACCCACCATCGCGGACTGTGTGCTGCTGCACGGCATCCTGAGCGGGGCAGACGTGTCGCCAGCGACTTACGACACGCCGCCAGGGTTTCTTGTGCCCAGCAACTATGTAACCGGCGGAATCGACGACACCGTCGCCACTGCCTTCGCCGCTGCACTGGACCGGCTGGAAGCCGCCGGCGTCAAGCTGGACTGCAAGACCGTCGCGGCTTTCGAGCGCCTGCCCGAGATGGGCAAGATCGGCGCCTATCCCGGGATCGAAGCCTTCGCCTCCGAGAAGGACCGGCTGGCCGCGACCCCTGACGCCTTCGACCCGCGCGTGTCGGCGCGTATCCTTGCCGCGGGCAACCTGCCGGCGGATGCGAAGGACCGGCTCGATGCGGCGCGGGCCGTCTACATCGCGGAACTGGAGGCCGAGATGCAGGGCTATGACGGCCTTCTGATGCCGACTGTCCCGACCATCGCGCCCCGAATGGAAGACCTTGCCGACGACGGGGCCTATGGCACGGCCAACCTGCTGATGCTGCGGAACCCGACGGCGGTCAACATTCTGGGCGGCTGTGCGGCCAGCCTTCCGCTTCGCGGTGCAGACGGTGCCCCGGTGGGCCTGTCGGTCGCAGGCGCCGCCGGCGCCGATGCTCAGGTGCTGGGCCTTGCGCTGCACCTCGCCGATATTCTCTTACACTGATCCACGAGGAAGACATGACCGAAAACAGAGTTCTCATCGCAGGCGCCGGCCCTGTCGGCATGGTCGCCGCGGCACGGCTGGTGCAGGCGGGAATCCCCGTGACCGTATTCGAGGCCGGAAGCGATCTGTCGACCCAGTCGCGCGCCTCGACCTTCCACCCGCCGACGCTGGACATGCTGGCCGAGCTGGGCGTGGCGGACAAACTGATCGAACAGGGGCTGGCCGCGCCTTACGTTCAGTACCGGTCGCGCTCTGACGGTCTGTTGGGCCGGTTTGACTTCAGCGAGATCGGGGACCTGACGGGCCACCCGTACCGGCTTCAGTGCGAACAGTGGCGCCTGTGCCGCGCGCTGCTCGAGAAGCTGACCGGCGAGCCCGACTTCGAAATCTGCTTCGACAGCCCGGTGAAATCGGTGGCGCAGGACGACGCCGGCGTGACGATCACGCTGGGCGAGGGCGATGCCGCCCGCACCCGGACCGGCCGGTGGCTGATCGGTGCCGACGGCGCAAGCTCGGTTGTGCGCCAGACCCTGGGGATTGGCTTTGAAGGTTTCACCTGGGCGGAACGCTTCCTTGTCGTGACCACCACGGCGGACCTGCGCGCCCTGGTGCCCGACCTCGATACTGTCACTTACGTGGCCGATCCGGAGCAATGGAACTTCTTTCTGGAAATCCCGACCGCTTGGCGCGTGATGTTCCCCGTGCCTCAGGATATGTCCGACGAGCAGGCGCTGGAGCCCGGCTATGGCGACGGTCTCTTGCGCAAGGTGTTGCCCGAGACCGAGATGGATCTGCCGGTCGAGCACCGGACGCTGTACCGCGTGCATCAGCGCGTGGCGGACACCTTCCAGCAGGGGCGCATTTTCCTTGCCGGGGACGCCGCGCACATCAACAACCCGCTGGGTGGCATGGGCATGAACGGCGGCATCCACGATGCGGTGAACCTGACGGGCCGCATGGTCTCGGTCTGGAACGGCGACGCGGGCGAGGAGGAGCTGACACGCTATGACCTTCAGCGCCGGCAGGTGACCGAGGAACACGTGCAGACCATAACCATCCAGAACAAGCGTGACCTCGAAGCGAAAACCTCCGAGGACCGCGCCGCCTATCGCGATGCAATGGCCCGCCGGATGGAGGACGCGGACGTGCGGCGCACCTTCCTGCAACGCATTGGCATGTTCAACTCGCTGGCGCGGGCGGCCGAACTGGGCTGACCGGTCGGAATGGCATTGGGGTCGAGCGAAGCCTGAAACGCCACATGTGAAGGCGCGTGGTGTTCCTCGGCCGGCAAGCCTGGGGGTGGTATCCGGCGGCGCACTGAGTGTCGCGACCCGGGTGCGAATTGCTGCTCCGCAATCGACCTTGGACTTCTGATGCCAGATTGCTAACGCATGGTTTAACGATTAACCTTGCCTGACATGACAGACCTTCCACTCTTTCTTGGAATCGATGCCGGCTCTTCCGTGACGAAGGCCGCGCTGTTCGACCTGCGCGGAAGACTGGTTGGCAAAGTAGCGCGGACGCTGCAGATGTCGCGGCCCGAGGCGCGCCGGGTCGAGGTCGATCCCGAACTGGCTTGGGGCACTCTGTGCGCGGTTCTTCACGATCTGTGGACCGAGACCGGCATCGCGCCGTCGCGCATCGCCGGGGTCGGGCTGACGGGTGCGATGGTGGGGCTGTGGCTGCTGGATGGTGACGGAAGGCCCGTGGCCCCCGGCATAAACTGGGAGGACTCCCGCGCACAGTTGCTGCTGGAAGCGATGGAAGCCGCCGAACCCAATATGCCCGCCACGATCTTCGCGAGTTCCGGCAGTGCGTTGCAGCAGGGCTGCACGTTGCCGCTTTTGGCATGGATGCGTGACCATGCGCCGGACACGCTGGCGCGGGCACGTCACGCGATCAGCTACAAGGACTTCCTGCGCTTCCGCCTGACCGGCGAGATCGCGGCCGACCAGACCGAAGCCAGCGTCGCACCGGGCGACACGAAAGCGCGCGGGTTTAGCTCGCGAATGCTGTCGCTGTTCGGGCTGAACGGGCTGGCGCATCTTTTGGGACCCGTGCGTCCTTCCGAGGGATGCGCGGGGCGGGTGACTCCTGAGGCCGCGCACGTCACGGGGCTGGTCGAGGGAACCCCGGTCGCCATAGGCGCAGGCGACGTGCCGGCAGGGGTGACGGGGATGGGCGGGCGCGCGCCCGGGACCGTCTCGATCATTCTGGGCACCACCTGCATGTTGGGCGTCGCTACCGACCGGCCCGTTTTCACGCCGCCGGGGCTGGGGCTGTTGTTCCCGCTGCCCGGCGATACGTGGTTCCGTGCGATGGTGAATGTTGCGGGCACACTGGCGCTGGATTGGGCGCTGGACCTGTTCTGTCCTGACTGGCCCTCCGGTCCAGAGCGCTACGCGAAAGCCGAGGCGCTGGTGCGCGAAGTGCCGGTTGGGGCCAACGGCGTGACCTTCCTTCCGTACCTCAGCGAAAGCGGGATCATCGCGCCCAAGGTCTCGACCGGGGCGCGGGGGACTTTTTTTGGTCTGACCCCGACGCACGGACGGGCCGACGTCCTGCGGGCGGTGCATGAAGGGATCGTGCTGGCCATCGTCGACCTCGTAAATCTGTTGCCACCATCCGATACCGTCGCGCCAGTGCTGATCGCCGGAGGTGGCGCGCGCAGCGAGACATGGGTGCAGATGATCGCCGATGCTCTGGGCCGCACCGTGAAAGTGCCCGACGGTAGCGAGTTCGGCGCCCTCGGCGCGGCGATGCTGGCCGCAACGATGGTCGTCTCCGACAAGGATAGCTTCACCGCGATGGCGCCGCCTCGGGCGGGGCTTATCGCCCCGCTTGGCGACCAAGCCGTCGCATGGCGCGCGGCCCATTCCCTCTATTCCGCAAGACGCGACGCCGTCCTTGCCGCCGCAGATATGGAGACCCCCGAATGACCGATACCGTCGCCCGATATTTTGACGACCTTCTCGCCCGGCTGACGGATCTGCGCGACAGCGCCGCCGCGCCGATGGCCGCCGCGACCGAGGCGGTGCTGGAGGTGCTGGACAGGGGCGGGCGGGTCTTCGTGTTCGGAACCGGGCACTCGCATACGATGGCCGAGGAAACCCACTACCGCGCCGGTGGTCCGGCCTTCACAGTGCCGATCCTGTCGGGGCCAACCACCGTGCAGGACGGCGCGGTTGCGGGGACCGTCTACGAGCGCTTGCCAGGTATCGTGGCGCCAATCCTCGACCGCTACGGCGTAGGAGACCGCGATATGCTGATCGTGGTGTCCAACTCGGGCGTGAACGTTGCGCCCGTGGAGGCTGCGGAGTTGGCAAAGCAACGCGGGGCCGTTGTCGTGGCGGTGACCTCCGAGGCTTATTCGGCCCACGCGGCGCGCGGGCGGGTGCGGATTGCCGACATTGCCGACATCGTGCTGGACAACGGTGGCCCGGCGGGCGACGCCGCCATCGCGCTGGAAGGCAGCGAGATGCGGGTCGGGCCGGTGTCGACGGTGATCGGCGCGACGTTGCTGAACGCGCTGTTCGCGGACGTGGCGCAAAGGTTGGTGGACAGGGGTGAGGACGTGCCGGTCTACCGTAGCGCCAACATGGAAGGCGCGGACGAGATCAATGCGCGGCTGATTGCGAAGTACCGCGACCGCAACCCGCACCTGTAGGAGCGCGGCGGAATAAGGTTCAGGTCGTGGGGCAGGTGCTTTCGCGGACCAGCAGCTTTGGCGCCATGTCGACCACCTGCCGCGGAGCGTCCGGATCGTCGATCCGGGCCAGCAAAAGCCGCACTGCCGCCGCGCCGAGTGCGTCGTAGTCGATGTGGACAGTCGTCAGCGGCGGAGTGGCGAACCGCGCCTCGTCGATATCGTCGAAACCCACAATGGAGAGATCTCGCCCGGGGGCGCGCCCAACCTCGTGTGCGGCGCGCTGCGCGCCAACGGCAAGAAGGTCCGAGAAACATAGCACCGCTGTGAGATCGGGAACCGCGGCCAGCATCCGTTTCATCGCGAGGTAGCCGCTTTCGCGGTCGGGGTGGCAGAATTCGGTCCACTCCGGCGGCGGCGTCATGCCCAGTTCAGCCATGATCCTCACGTAGTGGACATGTCCTTCGGGGCGGGTGCCGGTTTCGGCGCTGCGTCCGATCCAGCCAATCCGGCGGTGACCCAACTCGGCGAGGTGGGTCATCGCCAGCCGGACACCGGTGGGGAAGTCGATCCGCACGGTGTCGATGTCGGCGTCGACCACCGAACGCGACGCGAGCACGAGGGGGATACGGTCTTGAACCATGCGCAGGTGCTCCTGCGTCGTTCCGGCCGCTGGGCTCAGGACGAGGCCCGCGATGTTCGTTTCGATGGCGCTGGATAGGAACCTTTGCTGCTTCGCTACGTCATCCTCGGAATCGCCGATCATCATCGACCAGTTCTCATCCGCCAGCACCCTCTGCGCGCTGGTCAGAATGGCCGAGACCGTGGGATTGACGATCGTGTGAAGGCACATGGCGATCATCGTGGATTGCGACATCCGCAGGTGTGCCGCCGCACGGTTGTAGACATATCCATGCTCTGCAGCGAGGTCGGCGATGCGTTTGCGGGTTGCGGGCGAGATCTTCTCGCTGCCGCGCAGGGCAAGCGAGACCGACGCCGCCGAAACCCCGGCCAGCCGTGCCAGGTCCGCCATCGTCATCCGCCGCATCGTGCCGTCCTTCCTCGCCTGTCGCCCCTTTATCGCGGGTGCTGCGGCGGAATGCTAGCCGCGGCCACACCGGATCGGCGTTCTGCGCCATTTCGGAATGCGGGGGAACCCCGGAATGAGCCGCGGTTCAGCCCCGCCGAACCGTCTGGCCGGGGCGGGCGCCGGTGGACTGTCCTTCGGTCCAGACCGTCGTGCCGTTCACCAGAACGTGGGCGATGCCCTCGGCAGGCTCGGTCGGCGTGGCCCAGTCGGCGCGGTCGCGGACCCGGACCGCGTCGAACAGCGTCACGTCGGCCTTGCAGCCGGGCGCGATGCGGCCCCGGTCGGTCAGCCCGAACACTTGCGCGGTCAGGCCGGTCATCCGATGCACGGCCTCCGGTAGGTCGATCAGGCCAAGGTCCCGGCTGTAGTGGCCGAGGATGCGCGGGAAGGTGCCCCACAGTCGGGGATGCGGAAACTTGTCGTTCGGGAGGCCATCCGAGCCGATCATCGTCGCCTCATAGCGCAGAATTTCCTGTACGTCCTTTTCCGCCATCATGAACAGGATGCCTCCGGCGGGAGACAGCCGTTCGATGGTCGCGTCCAGCGGCAACTCCCACTCGGCGCAGACCTCTTCCAGATCGCGGCCCGCCATCTCGGGGTGGGGGTCCGACCAACTGACGACCACGCGCTCGGTATCCTCGACCGTCTTGAGGTTCAGCACGGAGGACCCGGCGGTGTAGGGGTACAGGTCCAGCGCGATGTCCTGCGTCAACCGCTGCCGATGCACGCGGCCCAGCGTCTCGGTTGCGCGACCGTGGTTCTGGACGCCGATCAGTTTGTGATGCGACAGGACCAACCGTGACTGCAGACGGCGAGCAATGCTGAACGCCTCTTCCAACGCAGGCATGATGTAGTCGGCCTCGTTGCGTAGGTGGGTGGCGTACACAATGTCCATGCCCTTGGCGGGCTCTGCCACGCCGACCACCTCCTGCGGGGTCGAGGCGGCGGCGTTGGGATAGAATAACCCCGTCGAATAGCCGAGCACACCGGCCTCCAGCGCCTCTTCGAACAGCTTTCGCATTGCCGCGACTTCGTCACGCGTGGCGGCCTTTTCGAGGTCGTCCATGATCGACCGGCGCAATGTGGTCAGACCGACGAGAGGCAGCGCGTTGACAGCGGCAGGCGTGTCGTCGAGCGCTTCAAGAAACCCTGAAAACGTCTTGAATTTGAACAGCTCGTCCGCACCGAGAAGGTTCATCGGCGGGGCGGGTGGGCGCCCGAAGGTGGGCGCCAACGAGATGCCGCAATTGCCGATCACGACCGAGGTCACGCCCTGACTGACCTTGGCCGACATATCGGGCGACGTCAGCAGGTAGCCGTCGTCGTGGGTATGGCAGTCGATAAAGCCCGGCGCAACGGTCAGCCCCGTGGCGTCGATCTGCTTGCCGGCATGCGCGCCGTCTAGGTTGCCGACAGCGGTGATCCGGTCGCCCACAAGGCCGACGTCGGCCCGCTGTCCGGGTGCGCCGGTGCCGTCGATGACCGTGCCCCCTGCGATGATTGTGTCGAAGCAAAGGGTCTGTTCGGAAGTCATGGAAGCCTCGGGTCTTTACAGCGGCAGGGCAGCGCCGGTTTCGGGATCGAACAGGCGGAGCCGGTCCAGTGCCACGCGCATGCGGACCATGTCACCGGGCGCGGGCCAGCTGTCGACTGCGGCGCGGGACACCAGTTCGGCCCCCGCGACATCGATGTGAAGGATGACCTCGCCGCCCAAGGGTTCGACCAACGTCACACGCGCCTCCAGCGCGGCCTCGGGGCCCCGGATCACGCCGTCTGGTGGTTGCAGGTGCTCGGGGCGGATCCCGAAAGTCACGGTGCGGCCCGTAAACGGAGCAAGGCGGCCGGCTTGTCCCTCAGGAAGCACCATGCGGGTGCCGTCCTCGAAGGTCAGTGCGGTAGGGTCCGCGGTGACGGTGGCCGCGAGGAAGTTCATGCCGGGACTGCCGATGAACCCGGCGACGAAGCGGCTGGCGGGGTTGGCGTACAACTCCTGCGGCGGGGCGACCTGTTCGATCCGCCCGCCGCGCATGACCACGACGCGGTCGGCCAGCGTCATCGCCTCGACCTGATCATGAGTGACGTAGATTGTGGTGGTGTCGACGCGCTGGTGGACGCGCTTGATTTCGCTGCGCATTTGGGTGCGCAACTCGGCATCGAGGTTCGACAGAGGTTCGTCGAACAGGAAGGCCGAGGGGTGCCGTACGATGGCGCGGCCCATCGCGACCCTCTGGCGCTGGCCGCCCGAAAGCGCCTTGGGCTTGCGGTCGAGCAGGGCGCCGATGCCCAACGTCTCGGCCGCGTCGCGCACGCGGGTCTCGATCTCGGCCTTGGGAGTCTTCCCAAGCGACAGCCCGAAGGCCATGTTGTCGAATACCGTCAGGTGCGGATACAGCGCATAGTTCTGGAACACCATCGAGATGTCGCGCTGCCGGGCGGGCAAGTCGTTCACCACCCGGTCGCCGATCCGGATCGTGCCGCCGGTGATCTCTTCGAGCCCTGCGATCATCCGAAGCGTCGTCGACTTGCCGCAGCCCGAAGGGCCAACCAGAACGACGAATTCGCGGTCTTCGACGGCAAGGTCGATGCCGTGCACGGCGGTCATCCCGGTTCCGTAGGATTTGACCACTCCGTCGAGTGTGACTTTCGCCATATGCGGTGTCCCGTCGTTCTGAATGCGCTGTCTGGATCGTCCGACCCCAGCGCATCCATGGGGAGGCGCAGAGGTCGGCGATCCTGCTTGAATCATACCGTAACCTGGCAGTTTTCACTTAGTCAAACGATTAAACTTGCGTTTTTGAATGCCCCTTCCTACGATCCGAGTCATGCGGCGGAGATCGTCCAACCTTTGGTCGGGGGTCCGCTTGCCAATGAAAATGCTTATCCCGGCAGAGGAGTTTTCCGACATGACCAGCTCGTTCAGAGCATCGCGCCTGTGCGCGGTTCTTCTGGCCACGACCGCCGCCTCCGGCGCCATGGCCCAGACCAAGATTACGATGTGGCACCAAGAGCAGGTGCAGCCGCGCATCGACCAGTTCCAGGTCGTCATCGACGCGTTCAACGCCAGCCAGGACGAATACGAAGTTGTTCAGCAGGTGCAGGGCTGGGGCAACATCTACCAGGTGCTGCCGCCCGCTGTGGACGCCGGCATCCAGCCGGACATCCAGTTCACCATCCCCGATTTTACTGTGACCGTGCGCGACACCGGCGCGGTGCAGCCGGTGACCGAGTTCGTCGCCGAGCTTGACGAGGCGCACGGCTTCATCGAGCAAGCGGCGCTGCCCTACACGGACGACGGAGAGGTCTGGGCGGTTCCGGTCTACGGCATGGTGCAGGTGCTGTGGTACCGCAAGGACCTGTTCGAGGCCGCAGGTCTCGACCCCGAAACGCCCCCCGCCACGTGGGACGAGCTGCTGTCGGCAGCCGAGACGCTGACCGGCGACGGCGTCTATGGCATCGGCATCCCGGCCTCGCTGAGCCTTGCGACGGATCAGGTGTTCTACAGCTTCATGGCTGTGAACAACGACGCCGAACTGTTCGACGAAAGCGGCGCGGTTGTCTTCGATAACCCCAACACCGTTGCGACGCTGGACTTCTACAAGCAGCTTTCCGAGTTGGCGCCGTCGGGCATCGGCTCGTGGACTTGGGCCGAGCCGCAGGACGCGCTGAACGCGGGCGCCGTAGCGATGGCGATCGAGAAGGGGCAATACCTGTCGACCTTCGAAAGCGCCTCGGGCCAGCCGCCAGAGTCGCTGGGCTGCGCACCGATCCCGGTGGCCGACGGTGGTGAACGTGCCTCGATCTACTACTCGAACGCGGCGATGATCATGACCGACGACCCCGAGCGCCGCGCCGGTGCCGAGGCATTCCTGTCGTTCCTGCTGGAGCCCGAGAACTATGCCGATTTCCTGCTGGCCGAGCCGGGTCTGTTCCTGCCACTGACCGAGGACGGCGCGACCGACGCTTGGAAGAATGCCGAGGCGCTGGCCCCGTACCAGACCTGTCTGGACCTGATGACCGAGCAGTCCGGCTATGGCAAACTGCCGGGCTTCAACACCGGTGAGGTTCAGGACGCTATCGGCCCTATCGCGGCGCAGAACATCTTGGCGCAGGTCGTGCAGCGCGCGATCATCGGGGATGACAGTGCCGCCGATGCCGTGGCCTGGGGGCAGACCCAGATGGAAAGCGCTATCTCGGAATGACCGGCGCGACCGTTGAAGACGTGAAGGAGGCCGCCCCTACGGGGGCGGCAACCATGTCCGTCCGGGCGGGCCTCGGGCGGCTGTTCGCGGCGCCGATCCTGATCTGGCTGGCTCTGACCATCGCGCTGCCTCTGGGCTACTGCATCTGGATCAGCCTGACCAACGCCAACACCATGGGCGGCGTGCCGCGGTTCGTCGGGCTGGCGAACTACGTCACCGTGTTCTCGGACGGCACGATGACCGGACCCTTTCTGCGCAGCCTGATGTGGGCCATAGGCGCCGCCGTCCTGCAAACGGTGATCGCGGCTGGCGCCGCGCTGCTGCTGTCGCGGGGATTTCGCGGGCAACACATTGCGCGAACGTGGATCATGATCAGCTGGGTGGTGCCCACGATTATCGTTACCTTCCTGTGGCGTTGGATGTTGAACGCCGACTTCGGAGTGGTGAATCACGTGCTGACGGGCCTTGGCCTGATCGAGCGGCCTATCGACTTCCTCGGCGACCCCGATTTCGCCTTCCTGACCGTATCTCTGATCAATGCCTGGCGATGGTTTCCATTCATGACGCTGCTGATCCTCGCCGCCCTGACGCGCATTGCGCCTGAATACTACGAGGCCGCCAAGGTCGAGGGGGCGACTGGCCTGCAGATCTTCCAGCGGGTGACGCTGCCCTTCATCCAGCCTGTGCTGTACGTGGTGGGCCTGCTGGGTACGCTGTGGTCGATCAACGTGTTCGACATCATCTGGCTGACCACCAAGGGCGGCCCCATCGGCGTAACCAAGACAATGCCCGTCGCGATCTACGAGCGCGCGTTCCAGCAATTCCGCCTGGGCGAAGCCTCGGCCATGTCGGTGACGCTGGCGCTGTTTCTGCTGGTCTTCGCCTTCTGCTACATCCGCTTCGTGCCGTCCGGCGCCTCGGAACAGGAGGTCGTGTGATGCCGTCCGTTCTTGTCCCCGGCCTGCTGCGTGGCGCGCTGATACTTATGATGCTGGCGATTATCGGCCTGCCGTTCATCTGGATGCTGCTCAGTTCGTTCCAGCCCAACGCGGTGCTGATCCGACCCGGAGAGTTGTTCCGGCTGGACGCCCTGACGCTGGATAACTACGCGCGCCTCCCGCGCGAGGCAAATTTCCTGCTGGTCCTGCGCAATAGCCTGATCGTGGCGCTGGCCAGCACCGCGATCTCAATCCCGCTGGCGCTGCTGGCGGCCTACAGCGTGTACCGGACCAAGTATCGCGGGCGGCAGACGGTCTACCTGTTGCTGCTGGTGGTGTACGTCTTCCCTGGCATCCTGCTGCTGACACCGCTGTTCAAGTTGTTCGCACTGTCGGGCGCGCTGAATACATGGGCCAGCCTGATCATCATGAACGCCACCTTCGCGGCGCCGTTCAGCGTATGGCTGATGCGCGGGTTCTTCACTTCGATCCCCGACGGCATCGAGGAAGCTGCGGCCATCGACGGCGCGACCGACATGCAGATCTTGCGGCGGATCATCGTGCCGCTGACCCTGCCAGGTATCGTGGTGACGGGGACTTACACATTCGTTTACTCGTGGACCGAGTTCTTGTTCGCCTCGGTTTTCATCATCGATGATAGCCTGCAGACATTGCCCGTAGGGCTGGAGGGGCTGGTGTCCTCATATTCCATCGACTGGGGCCTATTGTCGGCGGCCGCAGTGATGACAGCGCTGCCGGTGGTCATCCTGTTCGCCTTCGCCGGGCGGTACTTCATCGCCGGGGTTACGGCGGGATCGTCCAAGTAGGGCGGGGTCCCGCGATGCCTACATGCAAGGAACAGGGGGCGGGGCCGGTGAAACAGCCCCGCTCGCCGTCATTTCGCGGACCAGCCGCCGTCGACAGGCAGGATCGCACCGTTGATGAAACCCGCAGCCGGCGTGGCCAGAAACACCGCCACCGCGGCGATCTCTTCCGCCGTGCCAACCCGTTCCATGGGGATCGCCGTGGTCATCGCGGTCTTGAAGGCCGGGTCGTCCAGGAGGTCGTTGATCATCGCCGTCGCCACCGGTCCGGGGCAGATGCAGTTGGTTCGGATGCCCTTCGCGCCCCAGTCCAGCGCCAGCACCCGGGTCAGCGATACGATCCCGCCCTTTGCAGCGGTGTAGGCATCGGCGCCGTTCACCCCGGCAATCGCGTTGATCGAGGCATTGTTGATGATCGACCCGCCGCCGCGCGTCACCATGTGGGGGATAGTGTGCTTGCAGGCCATAGCCAGCCCGCGCAGGTTGATGTCGAGGATCGCGTCCCACGCCTCGATCGGTGTTTCGGTGATCGGTGCCATCTTGAACCGTGGCGAGGCCGAAAAGCCGACGCCCGCGTTGTTGAAAAGGATGTCGATGCCGCCATGCGTCTCGACCGCATGGGCGACCATCGCGGCGATCTGCGCCTCGTCCGCCATATCGGTGGCGATGAAGGTGCCGCCGATCTGGTTCGCCACGTCTGCACCGGCTTCGGCGTTGATGTCGGCGATCACCACCTTCGCGCCCTGCTGCGCGAACAGTTCGGCGGCAACGCGACCCTGTCCGGCGGCGCCTCCTGTGACGATGGCGACCTTACCGGTCAGCGCCATAAGTTCGTTCATCCGGGTTGTCATGGGTGGACCCTTTCCTTGAAACCTGTGAGTGCGGCGCGGCAAGCGCCGACGGGAGTGCGAAAATGAAGCTGACCGAGCGATTTCATCTGGTGGCCAGCGGCGGCAACGGGTTCGACCTGACCGACCGGCTGGACTGCAACGTACATGTCCTGACCGATGGCCTGCGGCACCACATGTTCGACAGCGGCGCCGGGCTGGATATCGATGGGATGATCGAGGCGATGCGCGCGGGTGGGCTGGACCTGGACGGGCTGGAAACGCTGTTCCTGACACATGCGCACGCGGACCACTCGGGCGGGGCGGCGGCGTTGAAGGCGCGGGTGCCGGGTCTGCGGATCATCTCTGGTGCCGCCACGGCAGAGATTCTGGCGCAGCGCGACGAACGGGCGATCAGCCTCGATCGGGCGCGGGGCGGCTACTACCCCATGGATTACGACTGGACGCCGCCCGAGGTCGACACGGTCATGCAGCCCGATACCCCGATGCAGCTTAGCCCATTCGCGGTGACGCTGATCGAGACGCCGGGGCACAGCGCGGATCATTGCGCGTTCAGGGTGACAGGGCATGGCGCACCCGCCCTGATCGCGGGCGACGCTCTGTTCGCAGGCGGACGAGTCGTGTTGCAGGAGATCCCTGACTGCTCGGTCGCGGACAGTATCGCGTCGATCCGCAAGCTGGCCGAGCTGGACTGGGAAGAATTCTATCCGGGACACGGGACATTCTCGTTGAAGGATGGGCGGAGGCACGCCCGGCGGGCCTTGGACTGGGTTGCGATGACCGGAGTTCCGGCACCTTTCTGAGGCATCGAGACAGACATCTGGACAGGCGACGGAAATTGCTGTTTCTTAATGGTTAAACGATTAACCAATCCTGCCGCCCCAAAGCTGAAGGGTCAATGCCTGCATTAAGGCTGGCCTGGTTCCGGTGGTGGAAAACCGACGGAGCGACCAGCCATGACGCAAGCCACATCCAACGGCGGACTTTCCCGAACGCAGCTGCGGTGCGTTGTATGCGACGCCTCCCGGGCACCCGATCTCGGCGCCGCCTGTCACATCTGTGGCGGCACGCTCGCCGCCCAGGTGGAAGCCCCGGTGCTGCCAGAGGGCCGGGCCGCTTTCTACGACTACGCCGAAGCGCTGCCGGTGGGCGACGTGCGCATCACCCTCGGCGAGGGCGGCACGCCTCTGATCCCGCTGGACCGCATGTTCCCCGACGGCGGTGTCTATGTGAAAGCCGAATGGATGAACGCCAGCGGTTCGTTCAAGGACCGGGGCGCGGCGGTCGCTGTCTCTGCGGCCCGCGCGCTGGGCGCGAAGGGCGTGGTTTGCGCCTCGACCGGGAACAATGCGGCCTCTGTCTCGGCCTACGCCGCGCGGGCCGGGCTGCCGTGTATCGTCGCGCTGGCCAAGGGCACACCGCCGGGCAAGCTGGTGCACTCCAAGGCCAACGGCGCCATCGTGGTCGAGGTCGACGGCACATTTTCGGACGCGTTCAGGATGGCCGAGACCATCGCCGCCGAGCATTCGGACTGGGTGAACCTCACCTCTACCTACCTCAGCCCGTACATGACGGCGGCGCATGCCACGATCATGTGGGAGCTGCAGGCGGAACTGGGCGAGGTCGGCTCGGTCATGATCCCCATCGGGGCAGGGCCGATGCTGGACGGCATCGTGGCCGGGGCCGAGGTGCTGCTGGCGCAGGGGCGCATCGCACGCATGCCGGTCCCGGTGGGCGTGCAGGGCGCGGGCTGCGCGCCGATCGCGCGAGCCTTCGATGAAGGCGCCGACACGGTCGACGAATGGAGCGATGCGGTCACCGGGATGCCGGGGTCGATCAACGATCCGTTGCGGGGCTACGCTTCGGACGGCACACGGACTCTGAAGCGTATTCGCGGCGCGGACGGACACGCGGTCGCTGTGACCGACGACGAGATCCGTAGCGCGATGCTGGACCTCGGGCGGCTGGAAGGGATCACGGCCGAGCCTGCCGCAATCGCGGCGCTTGCGGCGTATCGCAAGCTTGAAGACAAGCTGCCGAAACCCGCCGTCCTGATCCTGTCCGGGCACATTCTGAAAGACGTGCCGGCACAGGCGGCAGGGGAACTCGAGAGCATCGCTGTCAGCCCGGATCTGGCCACGGACGAGATCATCGCCCGCGCCCTTGATGCATTCAACGGCTGACCGCGTGCGTTTAGCTGCGGCGACCACCGGCGTGCTGCACGAGTTCGACGAGGATCTCGGCGGCACGCACGACCTCTGTCACATCGACATGCTCGTTGTCGGAGTGGGCGACGTCGATGGTGCCGGGGCCGAAGACGATGGTCGGGGTGTTGGCCTTCGTCATCTTCGACGCGTCAGACCCGTAGGGAACCGCAATCGGCGCAGCGGGAAGGCCGCGGGCGGCAAGAACGGCGCCCATCTCTGCGACGATACGGGCGTCGTCCGGCACCTGCTGCGAGATCGAGTCGATGAAAGGCGGGTGCATCGTCACGCCGAACTCGGGCAACGCGTCCGCGGCGAAAGCCGCCACGACGCCGCTGATCTCGTTCCAGGCGTCCTCGCCGGACTGGTCGGGCAGGGTGCGCATGTCGAAGGTCAGCCGGGCGCGCGCAGGGACCGTATTCTGCCCTTCGCCGGCTTCCATCATCGTACAGGTGAGGCTGCGCGGCCCAAGGGTGGAGTGGGTGCGAGGCGTGCCTTTGATATACTCGCGCAGATGCAGCACCAACTGCGCAGACGCGGCCAACGCGTCCAGCCCTTCGTGCGGCTGCGAGGCATGGGCGCCACGCCCTGTCACCTCGACCACAAAGCGGATCACACCCTTGCAGGCAGTAACCATCGCCAGTTCGGTGGGCTCGCCCGCAACGCCCATCTCTGCCGGCGGGTGGGTTGCGACGTGGTGCAGCACGCCAAGAAAGGTCGATTCTTCGTCCACCGCAGCCACGAAGGTCACGTTGCAGGGCGTCCCGGCCCGTTTCAGGGCGGCCATCGCCAGCATGAACATTGCCAGACAACCCTTGTCGTCCACCGATCCGCGCCCGTACAGCAGGTCACCCTCCAGCCGGGGCTCGAACGGGGCGGCCATCCCCTCGACCTGAACCGTATCGGTGTGGCCCTCCCACAAGATCGACGGCGCGTCGGGGTCTGTGATCAATTCTACGACCACGTTCGGACGCCCCGGCAGCACCTCATCCAGCCGCGCCGGCAGCCCCAGATCGGTGCACCATTCCAGAATGTACTGCGCCAACGCAGCCTCGCTGTGCCACGCCTCGGGTTGGCCCTCGCGAAGGAAATTCGGATTGATGCTTGGGATGCGTACCATCTCGGAGAGGAGAGAGACCGCTTCGTCGCGGGTGACGGGCTGGGCCGTCAGCGTCTTCGAATCATGTGGCAATGGACGTTTGGTCTCCTTGGGGGACAGTCGCACGGAATGGGATCACCCGGTGGCCGCTGTCCTGTTGATTCTGTGGGAAAGCTTGTCCGAGATCCGGTTGCAGGCACGGCGCAGCACCTCGAGGGCATGCTGCCGTCCGTCCGGTCGGTTGTGGCGGTTGACGAAGGGTATGACAATCGAAGCTATCGCCGTGCCCTGCGGGCCGAAGATCGGGCAGCAAATATCTGTGATTCCAATGAAATCGCTACTGTCGCGCATCCAATAGCCCTGATCGCGGACGATTTTCAGCCGCTCGTCCAGAAGCGCGCGATCCATCGGTGCGTCGAGATGCGCCTCGGCGACCTTGATCGCGCAATCAAGCATCGTCTCGGGCATGAACGCCATGATTGCGATCCCCGAGGTAGCGTCGGTTGCGACCCGGCCATAGCCAAGGTGCAGCGTGAAGGACATGTCCTCGCCACCCGGCACTACCGCGGTGACGACCGTGCGGCCCGAGGCCAGCACGACAAGATGCGGAGATTGCCCGCATTCGGCGGCAAAGGCTTCGAGTTCGGGCATGGCGGCAGTCAGGAGATCCTGGGAACTGGGCGCATGCAGGCCCAGTTTGAACAGCCGTTCGCCCAGCGAGAAGGCTTCGGTGTCCGGGTTGCGCTGAATGTAGCCGCGCTCCTGCAGGGCCACGATCATGCGAAACAGCTCGTTCTTGGTGCGCCCGAGGCCCTCGGAAATTTCCTTCATCGTCAACTCGTTCCGCCGCTCTGCAAGCAGCTCCAGGATGTCGAGTCCCTTGATAAGGGCCGGGGCGGAATAGCTGGCCGTTCTCTCGGGTTTTGTCCGCTCTGTCATCGCCTGGCTCCCTCCGGCATCTGCGCGTCGCTGATTTTTCTAGCAACTGCATATGCTCCGGTCGATGGTTTCATATTCGAACTTGACATCAAATATAAAACTAACAGTCTTAACCCCACAAGACATTTCTGGTGCCCGCGTCGCATGCGGGCTCCGGGCGACCAAGTCGGGGGCGGCCGATCCGGCCACCGCGCAAAAGCCCGCAGGCGGGCTCTGCAAAACCAGGTTTCTTTCAGGAGACGCCAAGACCACATGCCCAGCTTTGATGACATTGTCGCTGCACGCGCTCTGATCGCGCCCCGCCTTCGGCAGACGCCGGTGCTGCGGCTGGATCATTGCCGAGGCGCGGACCTGGCGAACCCTGTACATCTGAAACTTGAATGCCTGCAGGTCAGCGGCAGCTTCAAGATCCGGGGCGCGACGCATCGCGCGATGACTTTGCCCGAGGGCGCGGCACCGGGCGGGCTAGTGGCGGCCTCCGGCGGCAACCATGGGCTGGCCACCGCCTATGTAGCGCGCGAGGCAGGACTGCCGGCGACGATCTTCCTTCCCGAGACTGCCAGCCCAATCAAGGCCGAGAAGTTGCGCCGCCTTGGCGCAGAGGTGGTCCAGACCGGCCGCTTCTGGGACGAGGCCCACGAGGCCGCGACCGCCCATGCCGAACGTATCGGCGCCTTCTACGTCCATCCGTTCGCGGACCCGGTGATTGTCGCGGGGCAGGGAACGGTAGCGCTGGAGATGGTCGAACAGATTCCCGACGCCGACACCTACATCGTCGCTATCGGCGGCGGCGGGCTGATCGCGGGCATGTCCACTGTGCTGCGCAAGATGAAGCCCGATGCCCGGATCATCGGGGTGGAACCCGTCGGTTCTCCGACGCTTCGCAGCAGTCTTGACGCGGGACATGTCGTGCGGCTGCCCGAGGTGACGACTCGAGTGGCCACGATGGCCTGCGGGCGCACCCACGAGGACATCTTTGAAACCGTCCGCGACCTCGTCGACGAGGTGGTCCTTATCGAGGACGACGCGATGCAGTCGGCGGCGGAATTGCTGTGGTTCGAGTTCGGTCTTGCCGCCGACCTCAGCGCCGCGGCCTCGCTTGCCGCACTGATGACCGGCGGCGTGACGCTGCCGCCCGAGGCGGTGGTGGCCGGGCTGGTCTGCGGCGCCGGCACCGACGGGCTCGGCGCATGAGCGCCGCCCGCAGACCGAAGTATTTCGTCATCCGCCACAGGACGGCGCGACCATCGAACACAACAAGATGCAGGCAACTGTGCGCCTTTAACGACCATCATGGAGCTACATAATGTCTAGAAAAATGACCCTTGCCGCCGCGACGCTTCTGTCGCTTGGAACCGCGATCCCGGCAGTCGCACAAGATGACGTGCCGACCCTTGGTCTGGCCGCGATCGACCTGCAGAACTCGTTCTTCGTGCGGATGCGCGAAGCGGGCGATGTCGCCGCCGAGGAATACGGCGTGAACGCCACCTGGCAGTCCGCCGAGGGCAGCCTCGAAAACCAGGTCGGCATCATCGAGAACTTTATCAACCAGGGTGTCGACGCGATCCTGATCGACCCGCTGGACAAGAACGCCGTGATCCCGGTGATCAAGCAGGCGACTGATGCCGGCATTCCGGTCATCACAATGGGCAACAAGGTGGAAGCGGGCGAGAACTACGGCACGCTGTATCCGGACTATGAAAACATGTCGATGGTCGCACGCGCGCTGGCCACCGCCATGGGCGGTGAAGGCAAGGTTGGTCTGCTGGTCGGCGCACGCGGCAACTTCGTGTCCGACACCCGTGAAGCCGGCTTTACCGAGACCATGGCCGAGGAATTCCCCGGCATCGAGATCGTCGGCATCGAGCCCACCAACTGGGACGCCGCCACCGCCGCCAATGCGGCGCAGACCTGGCTGACGGCGAACCCGGATCTGGCCGGTATCGCCTGTATCTCGGACTCGATGTGCCTGGGCGCCGATTCCGTCGCTGCTGCGATGGGTGCGGACCTGCTGTACGGCGGCCATGACGGCGACGCCGAGATGGTCGAACTGCTGGATAGCGGCAAGATGGTCATCGACGTGCTGACCGGCGCCTACCGCGTTGGGTATTGGAACATCGCTGTGGCCGCCCGCCTTGCGAAGGGCGAAGAAATGCCGCTGGACCTGTTCATGCCGACCTACTTCATCACGTCGGACGACACGGCAGCAATGCTGGCCGAAGCGGGTCTCGAGATCGACTACCTGACACCGTCGGTCGCTCAGGAAGCCGCGATGGGCTACTCCGAGCAGCTTGGTCCGGACCTGCCGACCTCTGCGATGACTGCGGGCGAATAAGCCCGGACGCTGGCGAGAGTGCCGTCCCGGGTTCCGGGGCGGCGGACCGCTTGCCGGACGAACGGCCGGGCGCGCGGGTTTTCCCCGCCGGAGCGCCCGGAGAACAGATTTCCCGCCCTTTCGCGTCAACAGGCGCACCGGGGACGCAAGACAGGCACAGCCCATGCCCGACCGTGGTTTCTCTTCGCTTTTCCGCCGCAACGAACCGATCCTGATCGTCGTACTGATCGTCGCCGTGGCCGTGTTCGGCGCGGTCGACGCGCGGTTCCTGTCGACGGGCAACATCGTTTCGATCCTACAGCAAAGCGCAGTGACGGCGCTGATCGCCTTTGCAATGACCACGGTGATCCTGACCAAGGGCATAGATATCTCGGTCGGCTCGACGCTGGCATTCTCGGGCATCTGCGGCGGATTGGTGTTCCAGGCCACAGGCTCGGCCTTTCTGACGATCGCCGCCGCCCTCGGGGCCGGAGCGGCGATGGGTCTGCTGAACGGCTTGCTGATCGGGTTTTCGGGTATCTCTCCTTTCATTGCCACGCTTGCGACCATGGCGTTTGCGCGGGGCTTCTCGCTGAACCTGTCGGACGCGTCGTCGATCCCGATCAGCGACCCTGTGCTGGTCTTTGCAGGCCGCGAGACATTGGGCGTGGTGCCGGTGTCGGTGGTGATCGCGGGTATCGCGCTGGTGGCGTGGTGGTTCGTGCTGACGCGCACGACCTATGGGCGCTGGATCTACGCGACCGGCGGTTCGGCCACGGCTGCACGGGCGTCGATGGTGCCCGTACAGAAGGTGCGTCTGTCGGCCTATGTCATTCTCGGGCTGACCGCCGGGATCGGTGCGGTGCTGACGATCGGACGGCTGGGTTCGGCCCAGCCGCTGGCAGGCACCGGGCTGGAGTTCACCGCCATCACCGCCGCGATCATCGGCGGCACCAAGCTGTCGGGGGGCGAGGGCTCGATCTGGGGCACCGCAATCGGCGCGCTGCTGCTGGGCGTTATCAACACGGGGCTGTCTTTCCTGCAGGTGCCGCAGACGATCATCTACTTCGTGACCGCCTTCCTTGTGTTGATCGCGGTCCTGCTTAGCCAGCCCGAGACCATTACTGCCTTGCTGAAAAAACGCCGTCGCAAGATCGGCCCGGCCGCCGCGGCGTCGGAAGACGCCGCGCACGGACACCCTGAGAGGCATAGCCTTGAACTGCGGGGTCTCGGCAAGGAATTCCCCGGCGTGAAGGCTCTGGATGGCGTCAGCTTTGCAATCCGCGCGGGCGAGGTCGTCGCGCTGGCGGGCGAAAACGGCGCGGGCAAGTCGACGCTGGTCAAGTGTATCAGCGGCATCTACCGCCCGGACGAAGGCGAGATCGTCATCGACGGCCAACCGGTCCGGTTCCAAGGTGCGAACGACGCCAAGGGCATCGCCGTGATCCACCAGCATTTCAGCCTCGCGCCCGACCTGACGGTGCTGGAGAACCTGTTCCTTGGCCGCGAGCCGCGCACCGGGGCTGGGATGCTGAACCGCCGCCTGATGAAGGCCGAAGCGGAACGCATCATGTCCGAACTGGAACTGGACATCGACGTCACCGCCGAACTGCAAAGCCTGACCGTGGGCCGTCAGCAGATGGTCGAGATCGCCCGCGCGGTCCTGTCCGACGCGTGGCTGTTCGTGATGGACGAGCCGACCTCGGCCCTGTCGAACCGCGAACGCGACCGCCTGTACGAGGTGATCGCAAAGCTGAAGGCGCGCGGCGCTGGCATCCTGTATATCAGCCATAAGATGGAAGAGATCTTCAGCCAGTGCGACCGCGTCGTCGTGATGCGTGACGGTCGCTACATCGGCTCGCGCGAAACGACCGAGACGACTGAATCCGAAATCGTGTCGATGATGGTCGGGCGCGATGTCGGAGAAATCTTCCCGTGGCTCGAAGCGCCGACCGGTGAGGTCGCGGTCAAGGTCGATGGCATCTCGGACGGCAATTTGCTTAAGGACGCCAGCCTGCATGTGCGGCAGGGCGAAATCCTTGCGCTCGCGGGTCTTATGAGTTCGGGCCGAAGCGAGGTTCTGCGCCTGATCGCCGGGCTGTCCTCGCTCGAGGCGGGCTCGATCGAGGTGTTCGGCAAGCCCCAGTCGGGCGGGGATATCAAGGAAGCGAACCGCAACGGCGTCGTCTACATCCCCGAGGACAGGCACCTTGAAGGCTTCGTCGGCACCATGACGGTGCGCGACAACCTTTCGCTGGCGTGGCTGCGCGGAAACACGAAGGGCGGCATCCTTTCGTGGCGGGCGATCAACCGCCTTGCACGAGAACTGATCCAGTCGCTGGGCGTGCGCCCGGCGCAGCCCGAGAAACGTACGGGCGAACTGTCCGGCGGCAACCAGCAGAAGGTCGTCATTGGCAAGTGGCTGGCCACCAAGCCGCGCGTGATCCTGCTGGACGAGCCGACCCGCGGCGTCGACGTAGGTGCGAAATCGGAACTGCACCGCCTGTTTGCGGACCTCAAGAAAGAAGGCGCGGCGATCATCATGGTGTCCAGCGAACTGCCCGAGGTGTTGGGCGTCGCGGATCGCATCGTGGTGATGTGCGAAGGCCATGCAGTCGGAGAACTGCCGCGCGGCGCCACGGAAGAAGACGTGATGCGACTGGCGCTTGGCGATGCCGGGCCAGTGCGCCACGCGGCCGAGTAAGGAGTAGCCAACATGACCCATGACCGCGCGCAACTGCTACGACGCCTTCTGGACCTGTCGCCGCTGATCCTGCTGGCCGTCTTGCTGGTGATCTTTGCGATCCTCGACCCCCGCGTGATCTCAGGGCAAAGTCTGATCAACATTGTCGGGCAGGCGACACCCATCGCGGTGCTGGCGCTTGGCGCGATGATCGTGCTGATCACCGCCGGCATCGATCTGTCCGCCGGCGTCGGCGTGGCGTTCTGCGCCGTGCTGATGGCGTCGTTGAAGATGGCGGGGGTTCCGCTGGGGCTGGCGATCTTCGCCGGGCTGCTCGCGATGACCCTGATCGGCGCGCTGAACGGGGTGGTGATTGCCTACCTGAAGATCCCGCCCTTCGTGACGACGCTTGCGGCGATGGTCGCTTTGCAAGGCGCGACGCTGGCGGTCGCCTCATCGGGGGTGCTGATCCTGCGCGAACCGTTCCTGCAGTTCATCGGCGTCACCCGAACTTTGGGCCTGCCGAACATCATCTTCCTGACTGCGACGATCGTGGCGGGGGCAGGGTTCCTGCTGCGACGCACGCGGTTCGGACTGCGCACCTACGCGCTGGGCTCTGACGCCGCCGCGTCCGAACTCGCTGGCGTCCCCATCGCGCGACACACGGTGCTGGTTTATACCGCCTCGGGCGTGTTCGTGTTCCTGTGCGCACTGGTCATGGTGGCTCGCGTGCCCATCGTGACGCCGAACCTTGGCGGCACCACGCTGCTACTGGACGCCATCGCGGCGGCGGTTCTGGGCGGCACGTCGATCTTCGGCGGGCGCGGCACCGTCTGGGGCACGATCGTCGGGGCGCTCATCGTCAGCCTGCTGACCACGGCTTTGCGGATCTTTGGCACGGACCCGTCCAGCCTGGAGCTGTACAAGGGCGCCATCATCATGGTCGCGCTGCTGGCCGACAGCGGCATGACGCTGGCCAAATCGCGATTGGCGCGGGCGGCCTAAGTCGTCACCGGCTCACCAGCATTACCCAATTCACGACGAAGGAGAGACCGATGACGGTCCAGTTCTCGACGCGGCCCGAGGGTCCGCACCTGCGCGGCATCGCGATTGACGCGAAACCCTCGGGCGACGGTGTCGTAGCGCAGCATCTTATCGGCGGCATCTGGGAGGATGGCGGCAGCGGACGCTTCCTGCGCATCGACAGCCCGGCCACGGGCGAGAGGCTGGGTCACGTCCCGATGGGCACAGCCTCTGACATCGACCGTGCGGTCGCTGCGGCCGAGGACGCGCGTGATGGACTGGTCGCCATGGGGACCTTTGCCCGTGCCGCGCTGTGCATGGACATGGCCGCCGCTATCGACGCCGCGGCAGACGAACTGGCGCCACTTCTGAGTCTGGAGCAGGGCAAGCCGCTGGCCGAGGCGCGGGCCGAGGTAGGTGGCGCGGCTTTGGGCTTCCGCAATGCGGCAGAGCAAATCAAGTGGCTGGAAACCGGGGTGATCCCGGTGGCCGACCCGGCCAAGCGTGCGCACAGTTTCCTGCAGCCCAAGGGCGTCTTCGGGATCATCACCCCTTGGAATTTCCCACTGGGGCTGCCGTGCATGTACTACCTCGGCCCGGCGCTTGCGACCGGGAACGCGGTGGTGTGGGTGCCGGCCCCCTCGACTTCGCTTGTGGCTTACCGGCTGGCGCAATTGCTGGTCGGGGCCGGGATGCCCGAAGGCGCGCTGAACCTCGTCACCGGCGACGGGGCTGAAGTCGGCGATGCCACGGTGGTGCACCCGGGCGTCCACGCCATCGGTTTCACCGGCTCAACCGCCACGGGCATGACCATCGCGCGACGCGGCGCGGGCAAACCGTTGCTGCTGGAACTGGGTGGCAACGGGCCGACCGTGGTGTTGGAAGACGCCGATGTCGAGCTTGCCGCCGCACGCGTCGCGGCGGGGGCCTTCGGCAACGCGGGCCAGATCTGCACCGCGACGGAAAGGGTGCTGGTTCACCAAAGCCTTCACGACCGCTTTGTCGAACTGCTGGCCCGGGCTGCAGGAGAAGTGCGACTTGGTCACCCGCTTGAACCCGGCACTACGATGGGGCCATTGAACAATGCCGCCTCGTTCGACAAGATGCTATCCCACATGGACGACGCCCGGGCGCGCGGCGCGCAGGTCTTGGCCGGTGGTGGCACGGCGCAAGGGCTGCCCACCAATCTGTATTTCCAGCCGACCATCGTCACCGGACTGGACGCCGACAGCCTGTTGAATCGCGAAGAAAGCTTCGGCCCGGTCGTGCCCGTTCTGACCTTCGCGGACGAAGCCGAGGCTTTGCGCCTTGCCGCCACCAGCCCCTACGGCCTATCTGCCGCAGTGTTCACCCGCTCTATTACGGCCGCTTATCGTCTCACCGAAAAGCTGCGGGCGGGGATCGTGAACATCAACGAAATGAGCAGCTACTGGGAGCCGCATGTGCCTGCAGGCGGTGCCTCGGGGACGCAAAGCGGCCTGGGCCGCACCGGTGGCCGGCACACTTTGATGGAGATGTGCGATCTGAAGACGATGGTGGTCGATATCGCCGTCTGACGGCAGAAAGGCCCCGGCGCGGAAAACCGCACCGGGGCAATGTGTTACGGGTGGATCTTGAAGATCACCTCGACCTCGACGGTCATGTAATTCGGCAATGATCCCATGCCCACGGCAGACCGGGCGTGCTTGCCGCGTTCGCCAAGGATTTCGATGAACAGGTCGGAACAGCCGTTGATCACCTTCGGGTGGTCGCGGAACTCGGGAACGGCGTTGACCATGCCCAGCACCTTCACCGCCTCAAGCTTGTTCAGGTCGCCCGCCAGCAGGTGCGCGACGCCCAGCAGTTGAATGCCGACCTCGCGCGCATGGCGGTTGGCGTCCTCAAGCGTGACTTCGCCTCCGACCTTGCCCTCGTGAAACGTGCCGTCAGGCTTGCGCGGGCCTTGGCCCGAGAGGTACATGAAGCTGTCGATGATCTTGCCGGGGATATAGGTCCCGGCGGGGGACGGGGCAGGCGGAAGCTCGATCCCTGCCGCCTTCAGCCGTTCGTAGGCGTCCATAGCGTTGTCCTTCGCGTCGTGTCTTTAGTGGCCGTCGAGGATGGCGCGGGCCATCTTCTCGCCGATCATGATCGAAGTCAGGTTGGTGTTGGCCTGACAGTCAAGCGGCATGATCGAGGCGTCGATCACCCGCAGCCCGTGAAAGCCCTCGACACGGCAGGCCGGGTCGACCACGCCGGACCCGTCGCCCGACATCCGGCAGCCGCCGATGCCGTGCTGCGCGTCCGAGCATTGCTCGAGCACGAAATCGTCCAGTTCGTCATCGGACGCTTCGTCCAGCCAGCCCAGCGGCAGGTCGCTATCGCCCAGCGTGACCCCGTCGACGATCGACTGGATAGGGTCCAGCGCCACCAGCGAACCAAGGTGGCGATACCCGGCGCGGAACTGGGCGCGGTCGGTCTCGTCGTCCAACATGTTCTCTTCGACGACAGGCTGCATGAAGGGATCGGCCGAAGCGAGCATGACCGAGCCGCGGCTGGAACAATCCATCAGGATGTTGTTCACCATCGCTGCGCCGAACTGAGCGCTGTCGCTTTCGCTTTCGACGCCAACACCGCCGTGGTTCATAGCGACGTACAGGATGTCGTCCCGCTCGGCGCCCTCGACCCCGGTGCTCATCCGGACGCAGGCATTGGTGTGGCGCGCGTTCACGTCGCGGGCGCGGTGTTCGTTCTTCAGCTTCAGTTCGAAGCGGCAAAACGGGTGGTCGAAGAAATCCTCGCCCACCGGCAGATCGGCGACAGGTGCGATGCCGTGCGCCTTCAGAGTGTCGGGTCGACCGATCCCGCTGCGCTGAAGGATCGGCGGGGTATGGATCGACCCCGCTGAAAGAATGACGGTTTCGGCGTGGAACTCTTCCGGTTCGCCGTTGACGATGGCGCGCACCCCGGTGGCGCGGCGGCCGTCCAGCAGCACGCGGTCCACCGTCACGCCGCAGCGGATCGAGAAGTTGTTCCGGCGCCGCGCGGTCTCGAGATACGAGTCGTTGGTCGACACCCGGCGCCCGTCGCGGTTGTTGATCGGGTAGCACGACACACCCTCGGTGTCGGGCGCGTTCAGGTCGTCGTTCCACGGATGCCCGGCTTCCAGTGCTGCATCGCGCAGGGCGCAGTCGACCGCGCCCCAGTTCTCTTGCGGCATCCGAAAAATAGGGATCGGGCCGCCCTGACCGTGATAGGGCGCCTCGATCGGGTCATCTTCCAGCACGTTGAAGAACGGCAACACGCCGTCGCGGCCCCAGCCGGTGCAGCCCGCCTTGCTTTCCCAGCGGTCGAAGGAATGCAGCAAACCGCGGATTGCGATCTGCCCGTTCACCGCGGTCGAGCCGCCCACGCCTTTGCCGCGCCAATAAATCCGATGCTCCTGCCGCGCGGTGCGTCGGGCCATCAGGTCCGGATACATATACTGTTCTTGGAAATGTCGCGGCAGCAGAAGGTTGAACGGATTGGGGCTGGCCATCTCGTCCGGCTGGTCAGCGCTGAGATAGTCAGGGCCGCTCTCCAGCAGCAGGACGGTCTTGTCCGTGCCATCCGTCAGACGAGCGGCCATCGCCGCCCCCGCTGCCCCGGCACCGACGATAATGAAGTCGTACATGTCTTGAAACTCCGAATATGGTCACTCCCACTTTGGGGCGGTTTGCGCCATATGTAAATCGAAGTTTGTATATGAAACCATAGCGCGCTTGTGAGGGCTGGAAACACCCGGTTCGGCTTTGTCCAAAAGATTCAGGTTAAGCGGGGACGGGCCCGTAGCGTCCGGCTATGACCGAGCACAACGCGCTCAAAGGCTTGCAAAGCAGCCCCGAGATCATTCGCTTGCCGGTCACGATGTACGTCCGGTTTCCGCTTTCGCTGAGTGGCGCGATCTCTGTGCGGTGTAAGAGGCAGCCATCCTGTCCTTGTAAAGACGAGCTCGAATTCGTCTGACAGCAGCCCGGCGCGGGTTCTGTCACGCGGCGTTGGGGCAGTCCCCCTTCAATCCGTAAGGAATGTCCTTACGTCGCCCAAGCCCTTGAGATGACTTTGCTTCGGCTCGAACCCGGTTGCGCCCTGCAAGGTCAGTCTTTGCCGCGTCTCGGCGGACAGGTGGATGCGGCCGGGCACGCCGGTGCTCTCGATGCGGCTGGCGATGTTCACTGTCTCGCCCCAGACATCGTAGACAAACCGGCTGCGGCCGATCAGGCCGGCGATCACCGGGCCGGTGTGCAGGCCGACGCGGATCTCCATTTGCTTGTCGGTCAAGCGGCCCATTTCGCCGATGATCGCGCGGGCGAAAGCCAGCGCGCGCTCTGCGTGGTCGTCGAAAGGCAGGGGCACGCCGCTGGCGGCCATGTAGGCGTCGCCGATGGTCTTGATTTTCTCGACCCCGTGCTGTGCTGCGAGATCGTCGAAGGCGAGGAAGATCTCGGTCAGCCGGCGCAACAGCTCGCCGGGGTCCATGTTCGCGGTCCATGGCGTGAAATCGACGATATCGGCGAAGATGATGGTGGTCGAGGGCACGCGGTCGGCGATCACCTTCTCGCCCGCGCGCAGCCGTGCGATGACCGGCGCGGGCAGCACCGCGTGCAACAGGGCGTCGGCGCGGTCGCGCTCGTACTCGATCTCGGCCAGATAGCGTAGCTCGCGCTGGTGCCAGCGGTGCTTTTCAAGGCAGGAACTGACCCGCGCGTGCAGCAGCACCGGGTCCACCGGGCGCTGGAGGTAGTCCTCGGCGCCAGCCGCAATGCAGCGGGTGACGGCGCGCATATCCTTCAGCCCCGACACCACCACAACCGGGATATACCGCCATTTCGGGTGGGCCTTGATCCGTGACAGCAGTTCGATCCCGTTCATGTCGGGCATCAGCACATCCACAAGGATCACGTCGATCTCGGTCGTCTCAAGGATCTCTAGCCCCGTCGCGCCAGAGTCCGCAGTGGTGACGTCATGGCCCTGTCGGCCCAGTTGCCGGCGCATCAGGTCGAGGTTCTCGTGGGTGTCGTCGATCACCAGCATATGCCCCGTCTCGCGCGTTTCGGCGTCGGTCGCATGGGTCAGCGTCGCCTCAAGCGAGGCGGCGACCAGCCCGTCGACGGCTGAGCCGGACAGGCTGGCGCTGTCGGCCTCGGGGCCCAGAACACGGTCGATCTGTGACAGCAGCAGGGCGCACTCGCCGACAACGGTGCGGATGTCGGCCAGCAGGGGCTTGGGGAGAACGTCCTCGAAATCCTCGGTGATCAGTTCGGAATATCCGATGATCGCGTTGATCGGCGTGCGCAGATCGTGGCGCAGGCGCTGGCGGTCGGACAGGACGACGCCGGTTTCGCCTACGGCGACGATCATCGCCAGCAACTCGCGCGCGGCAGCGCGAACCTTTTCGGCGTCGGCGCTGGCCTCGGCGAAGTCCAGCAACGCAAGTTCGTCGCAGACGATGTCCTGAATCCCGGCGATGGATTCCGCCGGGCCTGCAAGGCGCTGGATCACCCGCGCGGCGAGCGCCCGCTCGCGGATATCGTTCGTCGCCTCGATCATCAGCCGGGCAACAGCGTCTCGATCTTCGATAGAAGGTCGGGCAGGTCGATGGGCTTGGTGCCGAAGGCGTCGCAGCCTGCGTCCAGCGCCTTTTGACGGTCGGCCTCCATCGCGTGGGCGGTCAGGGCGATGACGGGGATAGTAGCGGTGTCGGCGTCCTCTTTCAGGGCGCGGGTGGCGGCCCAGCCGTCCAGCACCGGCAGGCTCATGTCCATCAGCACGATGTCGGGGCGGGCCGCACGGGCCGTGTCTACCCCGGCCTGACCGTCGCGCGCGGAGATGATGTCGTAGCCTTTCCGCTTTAGCCGTCGGCTGAGCATGTCGAGGTTCATGTCGTTGTCCTCGACGATCAGGATGGTCGTCATGGGGCCTCCTCGTTGGCGGTGGCGTTTACGCTGCCGACCTGCCGGGCGATGGCCGCCAGCAGGTCCGCCCGCCCGTCACCGCCCTTCATTACCACGTCCCGTGCGTTGTCCTGCAGCCAGTCGAATTCTCGCCGCGTCAGGTCTTTCGATGTGACGATAATCACCGGCAGACCACGGCCGGCCTCGGTCTCGCGCAGGCGCTTGAGCGTCTGGAACCCGTCGAGGGTTGGCATCATCAGGTCCATAACCAGAAGGCTTGGCCTGCGCTCCTCAACCAGCGCCAGCGCCCGCGCGCCGTCGGCCGCCTCGCGCACGGACCAGCCTTCGCGCGATAGGATGCGCCGGAACAGGCCGCGGGTGGCGGCGTCGTCGTCGACCAGCAGGATCTCGCGCTCGGCGTCGCCTGCCAGCGCCTCCAGGGCCGCGATCAGGCGGTCGGGGTCGACGGGCTTCATCAACTGCTCGACCGCGCCGAAGGCCAGACCCATCTCGCGGTCGGTCAGGATGCTGACCATAATGACCGGCGTTTCGCATAGGATCGGATCTTCTTTCAGGTCGCGCAGCACCGACCAGCCGTCGCGTTCGGGCATGATGATGTCCAGCAGCACTGCATCGGGCCGCCGCTCGCGCGCCAGGGCAAGGCCGGTGGCGGCGTCGGAGGCGGTCAGCACCGTGTAACCGGCGTCGCGCACGGTGCGGCCAATACTGTCCAGCGCGGCTTCGTCGTCGTCTATGATAAGCACGGTGGGCGTTCCGTCGGCGGGCGCTGGCGCGCGCGCGGACACAGGCAGGCGGATGGTGAAGGTCGATCCCTTGCCGGGCTCCGACACCACGGACACGCCGCCGCCCAGCATCTCGCAATAGCTTTTCACGATCGACAGGCCCAGCCCGGTGCCGCCGTACTTGCTGGCGGTGGAACTGTCGGCCTGCGCGAAGGGCTGAAACAGACGCGACAGCTGGTCCGGTGTCATGCCGATGCCTTCGTCGCGCACGTCGAAGCGGATCATCTCGGCTTCGGGCGTGACGGTCAGGTCGACCCGCCCGTCCTGCGTGAACTTGCTGGCATTGGACAACAGGTTGAACAGGTTTTGCCGCAGCTTGGTGCGGTCGGTCATCATGGTGCCGATGTCGTCCGCGACTGTGACCGAAAGCGTGTTGTCGTTCATCGCCACCAGCGGTGCGACGGTGGCCTGTACGTCGTCAACCAGCGCGGCGATGCCCACCTCTTCGATGTGCATCTCCATCTTCCCGGCCTCGATTTTCGACAGGTCGAGAATGTCGTTGATCAGCGCCAGAAGGTGCCGGCCAGAGCTTTCGATGCGTTGCAGATCGGGGACCGAGGTCGTATCGCCCGCATCCTCGGCATCTTCGATCAGCATCTCGGAATAGCCGATGATCGCGTTCAGGGGTGTGCGCAACTCGTGACTCATAGAGGCAAGAAAGCGGCTTTTGGCGTCGTTGGCCTCCTCTGCCTCGGCGCGGGCGGCTTCCAGTTCGACCTGCCGGCCGCGCAGTTCCGAGATGTCGGAATAGACCGCGACGGTGCCCCCGTCAGGGGTTTTGCCCTTCGAAACCAGAAGGTAATGCGGGCCGTAGGGCAGTTCCGCCCGCGAGCCTCCGGGGTTGGTGTGCCGGGCAAGGCAGTCGGCCCGCCACGCGTCGGCGTCTTCGGCGGGAATGTTCAGGATGCCCGACGCGATCTCAGCGTCCAGAAACTCGGCGTAGGTGGCGGTGTCAGGCAGGGTGCGGGCGAAGGGGAAGACCTCAAGGAACCGCTCGTTGCGCAGGACCATGCGGTCGGTCTCGTCGAACAGGGCAAAGCCGTCGGGGATCGTTTCGACCGCTGTCAGTACAGTGCGCCGCTGTTGCGCGTTGATCTCTTCCAACTCGGCGCGGGCGCGCTGGGTGTCCCACAGCGTACGCAGCGTGTTGGACAGGCGGCCGAACTCGTCCGGGCCCTCGGGGGGCAGATCGACCGGCGGGCGCCCTGCCTGAAGGTCGGCCATCGCGGCGTCGATGCGGTTCAGCGGTTGCAGGATCGAGCGCAGGACCAGCGCCGTCAGAAGCGCCCCCGCCAGGACGATCACCAGACAGATGATAAGCGCGCGGAACCGTGCGTCCTGCGCTGCGCTGGCAGCGGTGTCGTTGGCGCGGATCGACTGTTCCGACAGGTCGTCGACCAGCGCGGCCATCGCCGAGGTAACGGCGTCGCTTTGGGTGCGGGCCTGAGACATCAGGGCGTTGCCCACCACGCGGTTGCCGTCGGCATAGGCGTCGACGGCGGCGATGGCGGTGGTCCAGATCGTGTCGGTAGACGAGCGGATCGTCGCCGCCGCCTCGGGCGCGAAGGCCTCGAGCGCGGTGATGCGGTCGTTCAGCTGGTCGCGGGCGGCTTCGGCGTTGCGTTCCGACAGCGTAAGTTGGCTGACCGCAAGATCTGCCAACCAATACCGCACCATCCCGAAATCGCGGTTCGCAGCGGTCGCCACCTGTAAACGGTGAAAGCGTTCCGTCGCTTCGGCGATGCGCTTCTGGTTAGCCGAGAACTCGAACGCCATGACGACCGTCGACAGCACCAGCACGCCCAACAGGATCGCCGACAGGCCGCCGATGCGCAGGGCGATGCGCGGAACCCGCTGGCCGGGCGAGGCAGGCGCGTCGCCATCGGCGTCCGGGGTGACGGTCATTGCGCGTCGTGAAGGATGATCGAGATCGCGCCGCCCAACTCGCCCTCGGTGCCGCCTTCTTTGGGGAAGCCCGTCACGTCCACTTCGCCCGCAGGGCCGCCGTGACAGCTAAGGCAAGAGGCAGAGTAATACTCTGGAATCAGCATCCGAAAGTCCGCGCCGTCGACCACCTCGAACCACGGCGCGCCCTTCTCGTGGTCAACGGCGCCGAACCGCGTCTCGATCACCTCTGCCTCCCACGCGTCGGGCCGGGCCGTGCGATTGCGCACCAGATCGGGTGGGGCGGTGACCTTGACGTTGGCCAGATCGCCCACGGTTTCCCCGAAGCGTTCGTTCACGAGGCGGGCGAAGACGGCGGGGATGAACCCCTTGAAGCCCATGCCTTCCATGTTGATGACCTGCTGCTGTTCGGCCACCACCGCGCGCATGGCGTCCAGCTGCGCCTGTGTCAGGCGGCGTTGCAGGTCGGTCAGGTCGTCGGTCAGAGGCGGTTCGCCGTTAGTTTCCAGATAGGCCGCGATCACCTGATCCATGAAGACATCCGGCGTCAGGCCCTTGTCGCCCACGGACGCGTCGTTGATCCGGTCTTGGTTCGCCGACACGACGGCACGGCCCGCCCGCAGCAACGCGGCAAGGCGGTTGCCGGTGGCGACCAGCGCGTCGTGGTCCTGCGCCGGGGCGGGAAGCGGCAGGGCAAGCAGGGTAAGGACGGCAAGCGGGGCAAGCAGCAGACGCAACGGTCGGGCAGGGGCAGGGCGGCGCGAGGAACGAGGCTTCGTCATTCAAAAGTTCCTATCTGTTCATTTGCCGCGCGCAGCCGGTCGGACAGGCTGCGCACAAGGTTCGCCAGGATCACCGAGTGAACGTTCGGACGGGCTTCGAAAATCTCTTTGATCTGCTCGATCGAAAAGGCGTGGCACAGGACCGGGCCGCTGGCGACAGCGTTGGCGGATCGCGCGCCCCCGTCCAGCATCGCCAGTTCGCCGAACGCCTGCCCGGGGCCCACCGCGCTGATCCGGCGCGTCGTTTCGCCCACGGGGATCGTGATGCTGACCACGCCGCGCGCCACCACGTAAAAAGCCAGCGCCGCGTCGCCCCGGGTGACGATGGTCGCGCCGGGGTCGTAGGAAAAGCTTGAGGCGGCGCCTTCCAGAACGGCGATCTCGTCGGGGGACAGCCCCTTGAAGATCTCGGCCTCGGACAGCCGCATCGCGTCGTCGGTGCCGAGGATGCCTGCGGTCTCCAGCACCGTGTCCTCGAACGCCTCCAGCGCGGCCTCGGTCGTTGCAAAGGCCAGCGCGTCGGTGGCGTCGTGTGCCGCCAGGGCGTCGGTCAAGGCCGGCAGCAGGCGTTCGGGCGTCTCGGCAAGGTAGACCCGGGTGGTGTCGTCTCCGACCGTGCCGGGAATGCGCGACAGGATGTCCAGCGCGGCGGGGTCCATGCTTTCCACCCGCCGCAGGTCCAGCACCACACAGCCAGCCAGTTGCGCGGCGACAGCGGCCTCGTTCGCGGCGCGTTCGGCCGTGGCGAAATGCAGCGGGCCGGTCAGTTCGACGGCGGCGAAGGACTCGCCGCTTGCTTCTAGCGCACGGCGTTCGGGTGCGGTGCGCTGGCGCAGCGAGCGGACCTCGCGCGCGCTGTAGACCCTGCGGATCGCGCCGCCCGGGTCGACCGCGTTGGTGCAGGCGTGCAGGCCGAAGTCGCGTGCGAAGCGGCGGCAGACCTCGATGCCCCTGACAGAGTTGCCCACCGCATCGAGCTTCGGGGAGTACACCGCGATCCCCATATGTCCGGGTATCACGGCCATGATCATCCCCGAGACGCCGCTTTTCGCGGGCAGGCCCACGTCGTAAAGCCACTGGCCCGCATAGTCGTACATGCCGCAGGTGGTCATCACCGACAGCACGTCGCGGGTGACTTCGGGCGCAAAGACCTGTTCGCCGGTCACCGGCTGCCGTCCGAACGTCCCAAGCGTGCAGGCCATCGCGGCAAGGTCGGCGCAATTCACCAGCACCGAGCACTGCTTGAAATAGAGATCCAGCACCAGATCCGGGTCGGGCTCTATCATGCCCGAGTTCAGCATCAGCCACGCGATGGCGCGGTTGCGGTGTCCGGTCTCGTGCTCCGAGGCGAACACGTCCTTGTCGATGGACAGCCGTCGTCCCGCAAGGCGCGAGAATAGGTCGACCATGCTCGTCTCGTTCCGCTCGGCCGTTTCCTGCGCCAGAAGCGACGCGGTGACGATAGCGCCGGAGTTGACCATCGGATTGAAGGCGCGGTTATTCGCCTCGTCCAGCACGATGGAATTGAACCGCTCGCCCGTGGGTTCGACCCCGACCTTGGTCAGCACCGTGTCACGCCCGAACCGCCGCAACGCCTCACCATACATGAAGGGCTTCGACACGGATTGGACCGTCACCATCCGGTCCCAGTTACCCGCCTTACAGAACCGACCGTCCGCCGTGGCAATCGCGATCCCAAAGTCCTCGGGGTCGGCAAGGCCAAGCTGCGGGATGTAGGTTGCGATGTCTCCGGTCTCCAGCCCGGCAAGCTCCGACACGAGCGCATCAAGGTATGTATTCAGCACCGAATGGCCGGTCGAAAAGGCCTCCTCCGGGAAAGACTTCATCAGAACTCTCCAAAAATATACCTGAGTGTCGACACTTGCTTACGCTACGGCAAGACTAAAAAGCTGAACCCGTGCAAGAGGGCGAAAGTTGCCCGTGTTTCCCGCGTGGCCAAGGGCCCGCCGCTGGCGGTTCTGCCTGTTCCTTATGCAGCTTGCTTGTGGCGCACGCAGCCTCTTTTTCAGAACCAATCTCAAAGCAAGCTGCGCCGCTTATCTCTTTGAGTGGTACTGTCAAAGCAACCCGGCTTGTGGCGGGGCAGGGGCCTGAGTAGCGTCGCCGGATAATGAAACGCTTCCCATTTCGCTACTTCAAGACATCGCCTGAGATCGTTCGTTTGGCTGTCATGATGTACATTCGGTTTCCGCTTTCGCTTCGAAACGTCGAGGATCTGCTGCACGAGCGCGGCATCGACGTGAGCCACGAGGCGGTGAGGTTCTGGTGGCTTCGCTTCGGGCCGATGTTCGCGGCCGAGATCCGGAAGCGCCGGGTCGTCGGCATGCGGTCCAGTCGCTGGCGCTGGCATCTCGACGAGATGTTCGTGAATATCAACGGGGAGCGGCACTATCTGTGGCGGGCGGTCGATCATGAGGGCGAAGTCCTGGAAAGCTTTGTCACCAAGACACGCGATAAGAAGGCGGCCTTGAAATTTCTAAAGAAATCAATGAAGCGCTATGGTCGGCCAGACACCCTTGTGACCGATCGGCTCAGGTCCTATGGCGCGGCGCTGAGGGAAATCGGTGCCGTCGATCGCCAAGAGACAGGTCGTTGGCTGAATAATCGCGCGGAAAACTCCCATCTGCCGTTCCGACGACGGGAACGGGCGATGCTGCGCTTCCGACGCATGCGAAGTTTGCAAAAATTCGCGTCCGTCCACGCCTCTGTCAGCAACTATTTCAACTCGGAGCGCAGCCTCTCTTCCAGAGCCAACTTCAAGAAGAACCGCGCCGCTGCTCTGGCCGAGTGGCGCGATCTCTGCGCAGCATAAGGGACAGCCATCCTGTCCTTGCACAGAGGAGTTCGAATTCGTCTGACACCACCCATTTGAGGCCTGCTCAAAACAGGTGGCGCCAAGAGGGGCGAACCAGACTGATTGCGCTGACGCTACGCAAAATTTGAAGCACGCATTCGCACCCTCAACCCATCTTACCCTTCGCCCCCCAAGTGGTCTGCAACCAAGAGCTTCGTCGCTTCCAGCGATTTTTGGACCAGTGCCCGAACGCCCCTCTTCTGAACGATCTGCATGTTCGGCACCTCGACGGAGATGGGGATGTCGGCCGGCAGGCGAGTGACGATCGACGCCAGATCGATCCCGCCCTCGCCGGGTACAAGTCGTGCTGTCCGCCCCAAGGTCATCATCGCGACGCCCGAGGGGTCGTATGGGACGGGGCCATCGCAAATCTGGACATAGTTCATCAGTTCGCGGGGAATGGCGGCGATCTCGTCGAGCGTACTGTCGGACCTGTCGAAATGCAGGCAGTCGAACAGGATCGCTGCCGCCGGATGAGACGCAGCCTCGACCAATTCCCGCGCGTCGGCGATGTTGCGGATGCCCGTCCACGGCATGAATTCAAGATCGGCTGTCAGCCCGTGGTCCCAAACCAGTTCGCACAGGCGGCCATAGGTCTCGGTGATCCTTGCGCGGTTCGTATCGTCGCCCGCAACAAGGATGTGCCGGGCGCCAAGAGATTGAATCCGTTCGAGAAACGGTTTGAACCGTTCAAGTTCGGTGTCCGCGTCGAGCCGGATCATTTCGGCGTCCGACATGGTGAGGCCGGTCGCCGCCAGCACCGATTTCACCCGCATGAACAGGTCGTCGTCTGTCAGGATCGGCGGCGGTTTGTCCCCCGGACCCGCTGGCAAGAGCCGATAGCTGATCTGGTCGAACCCGAGGTCTGCGGCCAATTCGGTGGCGGCGACGGGATCGAGCCCGTTCGCCGTCAGATAGGCCATTGAGTAGCTGCGGCTCATGGCGTCACTTCATCGGGGAGAAGGCCATCGGCATGGCCACGGTGGACGTCATGTCCGGAGACAGCCAATCGGGTCCGCCCTTCGGTGGCCATTTCCCATCGGCGACCGACTGCCCGCGCGCGTCCGAGCGTGCCTCAAGCGAGGCGTAGGGCCAGATCTGCGTCAGCCGTGGCGGGCCATCGACGCCATACATGGCAATTGCGCATTTGGAGTACACGTCGCGGTCGGGCAGGGCAGTTTTCCATTTTTCCATGGTCGGCATCAACCCGTTGAGCTTCATCTTGTAGGTGCGCAGTTCGTAGACGGGGCCAAGCGGGCCGGTCGCCACCGGGCCCATGAAATCCAGCGGTCGGTAGCTTTCGACTTCGTAGTTGATGAGAAGATCCATGCAGCCGAAAGGGTTGTCGGATCGGGCCAGTCTCTCGCGCTCGTCCAGCATTTCCTCGGCACTTGCGTAGCTGCGCAGAAGGTAGACTTCGTTGAGCGACCCAATGTCGGCAAACCATGCGCCAAGCAAGTCACCCGCGCCCTTCGTCGTCCAGTTCTCGATCCCCGCAGCGGCTTTGCCCGCGCCGAAAATCTCGGTTTTGAGAGTGGAAATTTCATAGAACATCGGTGTCTTCCTCCTTGATTGCAGAGATCCCGGTGACGGGGAGCCCCGCCAAAACGCGCCCCGCGATGTATCCGAATGTCATGGCGGGTCCCAAAGTGATCCCGCCGGACGGGTAGTTGCCGCCCATGATAGAGGCGGCGTCGTTGCCCGTTGCGAACAGCCCCGCGATGGGTGTGCCGGTCTCGGACAGGACACGCGCGCAGGCATCCGTCCGCAGGCCCGCGAAGGTTCCGAGGCTGCCGGGGAGCACTTTGAGTGCATAGAATGGCGCGCGCTCAAGTGGCGCCAGCGCGGGGTTGGGCTTGTGGCCCGCATCGCCCTGAACGCGGTTATACGCGGATGCCCCGCGCCCGAATTGGGGGTCCTCGCCCTGACGCGCGCCATCGTTGAAGCGCGCAACCGTGTCTTCGAGGTCTTGAGGTGGCAGACCAATCCGGCGCGCAAGTTCCGCGAGCGATGAGGCGCGTTTGAGATAGCCCGACCGGATATGCGCTGCGTCGGGAAAGGGGAACGGCTTGACCGCGCCCATCCCGAACCGCCGCCGCGCCTTGGCATCCGCGATGATCCACGCGTGATCGGCTCCGCTGGCAAACAGTGCCGACATGAAGTCGTGGTAGCTGTCGGCCTCGTTTACGAACCGTTGCCCGTCCGGTCCAACTGCGATGATCCCAGGCTTTGCACGTTCGATGAGGTGCGGGAACCGGGCCACCGTGCCGTCCTTCATCGGCAAAAGGGAGACGGGGGCCCAGGCGCCGGGGTTCACGTAGTCCTGCGAGATCCCGGCACCGATCGCCTCGGCCAGTCTCAGGCCGTCGCCCGTGTTCTCGGGCGGCGCCGCTGAATGATGTTCCGCGCCAGTTGGCGCGTGTTCGAACATCTCGGCAATGCGGGCGCGATCATGGGGAAATCCGCCTGCTGCAAGGACCACGCCCTTTCGCGTGTGTATCGTTTGACCGGCGACGATTGCGCCTGTGACCTGACGATCCTCGGCGAGCAGGCGGGTAACGGCGGCATCGGTTCTGACGGTCACGCCAAGATCCAGTGCGCCATGCAAAAGCCGCGCGACGAGGGCGTTTCCGTTCGCAAGTTGCGCAGAGCGGCCGCGGGTTACAAGGTCGTAGGCATGGCGAGCAAGGCGTCTCAGGACGTGCATCGCGTTGGCAGGCGAGCGATACCAGTTGAAGAACGCCGCCATGTCCTTGCCCGACACCAGGGCCATTCCTGCGATCGTCGTTGGACCAAGTGGCGGACGGATGCGATCGGCCCATGGCCCAAGCTTCCGCGCATCGTAGGGCGCGACCGAGACCGAGCGCCCGCCGCTGCACGCGCCTGGACTGTCGTGAAAATCGGGTATGTGGTTGCCGTCGACCCACTCGACTGCGGAAATGTCCTGAAAGAACCCGACCATTTCGGGTCCGTTCTCAAGGAAGGCCATGACCCGTGGATCGCGCACATGGTTGCCGATTTCATGGCTAAGATAGTCCAGTGGGCCGTCGATGGGTTCGACGATGCCCGCGGCGATGGCGAGCGGATTGCGTGGCACCCAGAGCCAGCCGCCGGACCACGCGGTCGTTCCGCCGATTTGCGATGTTTTCTCTGCGACGATCACGTCCAATCCCGCATGCGCTGCGGTCAGGGCCGCAGACAGCCCTCCGGCACCAGAGCCCACGATGAGAACGTCGCAGGTTTCGGTCATGGGGCGTCTTTGTCCTGCGCCAAGCCTGCAAAGAAATGAGACGCTGGCGCTGCGGTGCCGATGTCCTGCGCGGCTTCGAAAAGCGACGGCGCAAGCTCTTCCATCCGTGCGAGCGGCACGCGCACCGCTGGCCCGGCGATCGACAGGCAGCCAAGCACGCGCCCGTCTGCCACGCCGCCTGCGCGAATGGGGCAGGCCATGGCGCCCATGCCGTCGATGTAAGAGTTCACAGCCACCGAGTATCCGCGCTTTCGCGTCTCGGTAATCGCGTCCATCAGTTCCGCAATCGTGGCCGGTCCACCGGGCGCATTGGCCTGATCCGGCAGGGCGAGGCCTGTCTTGCCGACAAGGGCGAGGATTTCGTCGTCACGCATCGTGGCAAGCAGGGCCTGGCCGCCCGCGGTCGAGGCCGGATGCACTTGCATCCCTTGTTCACGTCCCGGATCGTAGCGTAGGCCGACCGTTGCGCCCTGCGCCACCGCGACCCATGTCAGGCCCCGCTCGTCGAGCACCGACAGGCGCACGAGTTCACCGGAAATCTGCGCCAAACGGTCGAGGATCGGCTGCGCGATATCCGTCACGCCGGACCGCCCGAGAAACCCAAGGCCAAGGGCGGCCAACCGGATCGTCAGCGTGTAATCACCCTGATCGCGCTCTTGGCGGACGTATCCAAGGCGCGCGAGTTCGCGCAGCGTCCGGTGGACGCCTGACACGGGGATATCCAGGGTTTTCGCGATACTCGAAACCTGCATTCCGCGCGGGTGTTCGACCATGAGTTCGAGGATCGCGAGAGATTTTTCGAGAACGCTCGACATGTCAGGCAAACTCCGCGTGCCAGGCTTCGTTAGGGTCGACTTGGCCATGCGCGGCCACACCCAAATTGATCAGCGTCCCCATCAGGGTCGGTCCGAATGGTCCCGCGCCGGGTGTGGCGATCCGCAAGTCAGTCATTTTCCCCCCAATTCAATAGGGCTCACATTAGGTGGCGCGGGCCTAAAATGGAAGAAGTTTTAAAACTTGAAAGAGTTTCCAATTTTGTGCAACGCTAGGTCAAGCTGGCCGGCGAGGAGGATTCGATGGCCAGTGCTGGGGGGACGCACGGATGGCTCATCGAGAGATATTTGACGTGGTGGTTGTCGGAGCCGGGGCGGGAGGCTTGGCTGCTGCGACGTTCGCCGCGCTCGAAGGGGCAAAGACCCTTCTGATTGAAAGCACCGAGTATGTTGGCGGAACGACAGCGTTTTCCGCAGGAACGACATGGGTGCCGAATACGCGGTTGGCGAAAACGGTCGACGCGGTGGATAGCCCGGAGCGGGTGCTGCGGTATCTCGACAATGCCGTTGGCAATCGCAGCCCGCGCGCGATGCGGGAAGCGTTCGTCGAAAACGGTCCACGTGCAATTCACACCTTGATGGACCGGACGGTGGCGCAGTTTCGCGCGCGTCCGCATCATCCGGACTACCTGTATGAGTTGGAAGGCTCGACCGCAAAGGGCCGAGCGCTTGAGCCGGAACCATTCCGCGCCGACGCGCTTGGGCGTGACCTGCAACTGATCCGTCCCGCTATCCCCGAGTTTACCATTCTCGGTGGGCTGCAAGTGGACCGTGACGACATCAACCACCTGCTTTCCATGGGCAAGTCGACGAAATCTCTGGCCCATGCGGTGAAGTTGATCGGCACCTTCATGGTCGACAAGCTGCGCTATGGCCGATCCGCGCGTCTTGTGATGGGCAACGCACTTGTCGGGCGCTTGTTGATGGCCGCCAGGACCGCCGGTGCCGACGTGCGTGTAAAGACCAAGGTCTCTACGCTTGAACCGGAAGGGGACGGCCAGCTGTTGACGCTTGAGGGCGGCGATCAGATTCTGGCGTCAGGCGGCGTGATCCTTGCAACCGGCGGTTTCGGCCGTCACCCGACCCGCCGCGCCGAAATGCTGCCCGAGCCGCTGGCACCGCACAGCCCGACAGCCCCCGGCCATACCGGCGCGATGCATGACTTGGTTCTGGCCCAAGGCGCGCGCTATGGCGAAGGCGCGGCGTCGAACGTGTTCTGGGCTCCCATGTCGACGCGCAAGCGGGGCGACGGCAGCTGGGCGGTGTTCCCGCATTTCGTCTTCGACCGGTCCAAGCCCGGGATCGTCGCCGTCGACAAACAGGGCGAGCGGTTCACCAATGAGGCGCGCAGCTACCATGAGTTCGGCCTTGCGCAATATGCGACCGGTACGATCCCGGCCTATCTCGTCACCGATGCCGAAGGTCTGCGGAAGTACGGGCTGGGCATGGTGCGACCCGGCGCGCGAGGTGCGAAGGCGCTGATCGCGGATGGGTATCTCAAGGAAGCGCCGACACTGCGCGCGCTTGCCGCGACCTTGGGTATCTCTGCCGATGGATTGGCCGCGACGGTCACGAAGATGAATGGCTTCGCCGAGACCGGCAAGGACATGGATTTCAACCGGGGCGAAACAGTCTACGAATGTGCCAATGGCGATGCGACCCACGGGCCGAACCCGACGCTTGGATCCATCGGCACTGCACCTTTCTACGCGGTAGCGGTTACGCCGGGCGATATCGGAGCGGCCACCGGACTTGCCTGTGACGAGCGCGCGCGGCTGATCGACGGAGACAACCAGCCGATCCCGGGGCTTTATGCCTGTGGCAACGACATGCAATCGATCATGGGGGGCGTCTATCCGGGCCCCGGCATCACCATCGGTCCCGCCATCACTTTTGCCTATATCGCCGCGCGAGACGCGGTCGCGCGGGCGCGAGGTGGCCATGCGGAAAAAGCGGCGTGAGCATCATGGCGCAAACGAATTGTCCAATCATTGATGCCTTTGGTCCATTTTCAAACTCTGCCCAACTGGGCTCTAGTTTGACGCAAGGGAGAGATGGTCCAATGCGTCTGGGCCATCGTGGAGCGCGAAGAGGAGCGTTGTCGCACGAATGGGGCATCACGACGGAAATGTGCAACCGGATCGCGAGACCCTCGATGGAAGCGCGGTCATGACGAGCGAGCTCAACGGCGAGACGCAGGTCGTCTTCATCATTGGCGATCCGATCGCTCAGGTGAAGTCACCCGCACTGCTGACCGCCCGTTTCGCCGCCCGAGGGATCAATGCCGTCTGTGTGCCCGGGCACGTCACGCCCGCCGATGTCCCGGCTTTCATGGACGGCCTGAAAGCCACGCGGAATGCGCCCGGGCTTGTGATCACCGTGCCGCATAAACAAGCCTCGATGGCCTATTGCGACCACCTGACCGAGCGCGCGCGCTACGCGCAATCGGTGAACGTCATTCGAAAAACCGACGTTGGTTGGGTCGGCAGCAATACCGATGGGCAGGGCTATGTGCGCGGTATCGAAAAGGCAGGTGGGGTCATTGAAGGCAGCCGCGTTCTGCTGATTGGCGTCGGCGGCGCCGGTGCGGCGATCGCCTACGAATTCCTGGCCAGCGGCGCCGCGCATCTTGCGATCCACGAGATCGACGCAGACCGCCGTGACGGGGTGATCGAGCGGCTTGAGGGCCGGTTCCCCGGTCGGATTTCGATCGGTTCCGCCGATCCCACCGGGTTCGACATCGTCGCCAATGCAACGCCGCTCGGGATGCGCACGGACGACCCGATGCCGGTCCTGATCGAGAAAATGACGGCCACGCAATTCGCGGCTTGTCCAATAACCAAACCCGCCCGTTCGCCCTTTATCGAGGCGGCGGCGGCTCTGGGATGTCAGACCATGCCGGGGCTCGGCATGTTTCAGGCGCAAGAGGAGCTTCTGATAGACGCTCTTCTGACACTCGAAGCGGATTGAGTTCGCTACTTAAGGGAGGAGACAAGGAAATGATCCGGAGACTAGCAGCAACGACTTTGACCTGCATGGCGCTCACCGCGCCCGCCGCGATGGCGGATGTGGTGCTTGCCGACGTGGCAGAGCTTTCAGGCGCCGGAGCGGCCGCCGGTGCCGTTTGGCACGATGGGGTCAAAATGGCCGTGGAAGAGATCAACGCGTCGGGCGGTATCCTGGGGGAGATGATCGACCTGAAGGAATACGACAGCCAGACCGACCCGCAAAACAGCCGCGCCATGGTGCAAAAGGCCATCGACGAGGGCGCCTACGTTTTGCTTGGCACGGTCTATTCGTCCTCGACCGTCGTGAACATGCTGGTCGCGCAGCAAAACGGTGTGCCGCAGCTGACGGGCTCCGAAAGCCCGACGATCACCGCCAAGGGCAACCCCTATATCTTCCGCACCGCCTTTGGCGCGCAAAAGGGCCTGCCCAAACTGGTAAGCTATCTCAAGGACGGACTGGGCGCCGAAAAGATCGCCGTGGTCTGGGCCAACACAGAGTTCGGCAAGGGCGGCTATGACGCCTTCATGAGCATCGCGGACGAGCAGGGGCTGGAGATCGTCGCCGATGTCTCGACCGAGCAGGGCCAGGTCGATTTTGCCGCTGACGTCACCAAGGTCAAAGGCTCGGGCGCCGACGCGGTCTTCGTCTACCTGACCGAAGAAGAGAGCGCGCGCTTCTTGATCGAGGCTGAAAAGCAGGGCCTGGAGCTGCCGCTTGGCGGTGACACGGTGCTGGTGTCGCAGAAGGTGATCGACCTCGCGGGCGGCGCGGCCGATGGCGCCTTTGGCCATGTCGGCCTTTCCGCCGAGGCGCCTGTGCCCGCCATTCAAGAGATGGCCGCAAGGTTCCAGGAGATCTACGGCTACAGCGCCGATCACAATGCGATCAAGGGCTATATCGGCGTGTATGTCGTCAAGTATGTGACCGAGCAGATCGGCGAATTTGACCGCGAGAAGTTCGCCGAAACCCTGCATGGCCTCTGCCTGTCCGCCGCCGATTATCCCGGCGTGCTGATGGACGTCTGCTGGGACGAAACTGGTGAGATGAGCCGCGAAAGCTTCTTGGTCGAAGTGGTCGACGGGTCTCAGGAAATCACCGAAAGCCTGCCCGCAAACTAATCGGCGCGGCATAGGTGTGCGACGGCGGCATGGGGCTAGCCGCCGCACACCACCCCAAAACCCAATAACACCGTATCTCAACAAGCAAGCGGGAGGCGCGGAGCCTTGTCCGAATTCATTCAACTCATCGTGTCGGGCCTGTCGACCGGATCGATATACGCGTTGGCTGCGGTTGGGTTCACCCTGCTCTGGCAAGCCTCGCAAACGATCAACTTCGCGCAGGGCGAGTTCGTGATGGTGCCTGCATTCTTCGTGCTGGTGCTGACGGTCAAAATGGGACTGCCGGTCTGGCTGGCGATGCCGTTGGCGGTGATCCTGGCGGTCTTGATCCTGGGCGCGCTGTTCAAGCGGTTGATCGTGGAACCGATGTTCCGGCACGGGACGATCCCGCTGGTGATTGCCACCATTGCCCTGGGCATTCTGCTGAAGGAAATGGTGAAGGAATTCTACTCTCCGCTGGGGCAGCCCTTTCCAAGCTTGTTTCCGCAAACGGTGCTGAAGATCGGCAATGCCTCGATCTCGGTGCCTGATATCGCCAATCTTATCATAGCGATGGGCACCATTTTCGCCTTGCAGCTTTTCCTGTCCGGTACCCGTACGGGCCGCTCGATGCAGGCGACTGCGCAAAACCCGGATGTGGCTCAGATCCTCGGCGTCGATATCAAGCGGATGGTGCTTTATACCTTCTTGATCAATGGAGCACTGGCGGCGATCGCCTCGATCCTGATCACGCCGATCTATCTGGCGAAATTCTCCAATGGCGAGACCTTGGGCCTCGTCGCCTTCATTGCCGCCATCGTCGGTGGCTTCAACCAGATACGCGGCGCCTTGGTGGGCGGCCTGCTGCTGGGTGTGATCGACAACCTGTCGGCGGCCTATTTCTCGTCCGAGTACAGGCAGGCGCTGCCGATGCTGTTGCTGATCGTCATCATCCTGGTGAGGCCGCAGGGCCTGTTGGGCACCGCAGAGGGGCGCACGGTATGACAACGAAAATGGTACGGATCCTGTTTCCGCTTGCCGCCTTGGCTCTCTTGGTTCTGATACCCTTGGGGCAGGGGAATTATATCATCTACGTGATGACCTCCTGGCTGATGTTCTCCATCGCGGCGATGGGCCTCAATCTGACCCTTGGCTATGCGGGGCAGATCAGTCTGGCGCAGGCCAGTTTCATGGGGATCGGCGCCTATATCACCGCGCTTCTGACACTGGCCGGTTACCATTGGGTGGTGGGCTGGGTCGCGGCGATGGGGGCTTGCTTTGGCATCGGGCTGCTGCTTGGCTATCCGGCACTCAGGGTGCAGCATCACTTCCTTGCCTTCGTGACTCTGGCCTTCAACACGCTGGTCTTTCTGGTCTTGCGCAACGAAGAGTGGCTGACCGGCGGCAACCACGGCCTTGTCGGCATGCCGCGCCCAAGCTTCTTTGGCATTTCCACCGGCAAGAACCTCGAATTCTACTATTTCGTCCTGGTCCTTTTCGTGATCTCGGCAGCGGTGTTCTACTGGATCGTCAATTCGCCGTGGGGCCGCGCCTTCAAGGCGTTGCGTGAAAATCCGGTGCGCGCCGAGAGCCTGGGCGTCGACACCCGCCGCATCACCCTTCTGGCCTTTGCCATTGGCTCGGCTTTTGGCGGAGGCGCCGGGGCTATCATGTCGCCGCTGGTGCAATTCATCGAGCCGGGCTCCTTTGCGCTGGTCCATTCGCTGAAAATTCTGCTGATGGTCGTCGTCGGCGGGGCAGGGCTGTTCTACGGTCCGATGCTGGGCGCGGCGGTGGTGATCCTGCTGCCGGAATTCCTACGCTTCACCGAAGGCTATTACCTGATGATATACGCCGCGTTGGTGATCGTGCTGATGGTCTATTCGCCCACCGGCCTGATCGGGCTGGGCACGAAACTTTGGCAACAGATCAGGCCACAAAGCGAGGTCCGCAAGGATATGTCGAAGGGGGCGCAGCTATGAGCGATACCGTCCTTTCCGTGCGCAACATTTCAAAGTCGTTCGGCGGCATCCATGCTGTCAACGATGTCTCCTTTGACGTGGGCAAAGGCGAGGTGCTTGGGCTGATCGGGCCAAATGGGTCCGGCAAGTCGACGCTGTTCAACTGCGTCCTTGGGCAATTGCCGGCCGATGCGGGCGAGGTACAGATCCACGGGCAGCGGGTTGGCCAGATGCGGGCGTCACGGTTGAACAAGCTTGGGGTTGGCCGCACCTTTCAGCAATTGTCGGTGTTCCCGCAAATGTCGGTTCTCGACAATATTATCCTGGCAGGTCAAGAGCATCACGGCTCGATGGCGTCGCGCCTCTTCGGCCCCTCGGATGCCGGTCTGACTGCCGAAGCGGACCGCATGATCCAGTTTTTCAAGCTGGAACACCTGCGCGATGAGATGGCCGGGAGCCTGTCCTACGGGCAACAAAAGCTGGTGGACGCGGCAATGGCATTCATGGCCGGTCCGTCGCTGGTGCTGCTCGACGAGCCTGCGGGCGGCGTTAACCTGACAATGCTCGCCAACCTGAAGGATCGGCTCGAGACCTACAACCGCGAGCACGGCACGACATTCGTGGTGATCGAGCACAACATGGAGTTCGTCATGACCCTGTGCACCCGGATCATCGTTCTGGCCGAAGGTGCGATCATCGCCGAGGGGACGCCGGACGAAATCCGGTCGAACCAGCAAGTCATCGACGCGTATTTGGGAGGCTGAGATGCTTGAACTAAAGAACATCTTCGGCGGCTACGGAAAAATCACCATTCTGAACGGGACCAGTTTCAAAATTCCCGAAGCCTCCATCACGACCGTCATTGGTCCGAACGGTGCGGGCAAGTCGACCGTGTTCAAGGCCATCTTCGGCTTGTTGAACATCCATTCCGGCTCGATCCTATTGAACGGAAAGGATGTGACCGGTTTAAGCCCCAAGCAATTGATCGCGGAGGGTGTCACTTACGTGCCGCAGGGCCGCAATGTCGTGCCGCAACTGTCCGTTTACCACAACCTTGAGCTTGGCGGGATCACAGCCGCCGATCAGGGGCTGGTCAAGAAGCGCATCGAAGCGGTCATGGATCAGTTCCCCATGTTGCGAGAGTTCCGCGACCGCAAGGCCATCGAGCTGTCGGGCGGGCAGCAAAAACAGCTTGAGGTGGCCCGTGCGCTGCTGCTTGACCCCAAGCTGATCCTGATCGACGAGCCGTCCATCGGGCTTTCGCCGAACCTTGTCCAAGAGGTGTTCCGCACGCTTCAGGAGTTGCGCGACCAAGGCGTGACGATCCTGATGGTCGAACAGAACGCTAAGTCGGCGCTTGCGATGTCGGATTATGGGCTGGTGCTTGAACTCGGGCAAACGCGGATGCACGACCGTGCGGACGTCCTGCTCGCGGATCCGAAAGTCGGGCATCTGTTCCTTGGCGGGCATATCGACGAGGAAGCACCGGTATGAGCACGCCTTTGGTCCTTGGTCTCAAGGATCGAACGTGAACCAACTTGGTCAGCGCCTGCCGCGTTTCAAAGGTACGAAAATGCTTGCAGGAATCGAGGCGATGGACCGCACGGCGGCCAGTGAGCTCGGCATTTTCAGCGTTCGGCTTTGCGATCCGCTTTATCACGCCCGCCCGTTTCGCCATTTGCGACCGCCGCGCCGCGCGATTTGCGGATTGCTTGGTTAGGACGCGTCGCCGAAATCGCCGAACGCCGCCCAACCCGCATCGACGGATAGCGTAACGCCGGTGATGGCACTCGCGGCGGGTGAGGCGAGAAACCAGATGGCTTCCGCGATCTCTTCAGGATCGATGAGCCGCCCCTGCGGCACACGTTTCTTGATGGCTTCAAGATCGATGCGCCCTGCTGCGACCAATTTTTCCACGAGCGCTGTGCGGGCATAGCCCGGGGCGACCGCATTGACCCGGACGCCCGATCCGGCCCATTCGGCGGCCAGCGAGCGGGTCATCATCGCGACCCCGGCCTTGGCGGCACCGTAGGCGTTGCGGCGGGGCAGGCCGACGACGCCCGCGATGGATGAGAGGTTCACGATCGCACCGCTTTCTTGCGCGATCATGCGCCGTCCGCATTCCCGGGCCATCAGGAACGCGCCTGCGAGATGGACGTCGAGAACTTTTCGGAATGTCTCCAGGTCCTGCTCGACAGTGGGCAAGTGGCTGTCGCCGATGCCCGCGTTGTTCACCAAGACATCGATCCGCTCCAGACCGCTCGCCAGCGCGCAGACTGCCGGCTCGTCGGTTACGTCCAATCGGTGCCCGCTGTGTTCCGGCCCCAATGCCAGCGCCGCGTCCTCTGCGCCCTGAAGGTCAGCAATGACTACCCTGTATCCGCGGCCGGCAAAAAGCGCTGCAGTCGCACGCCCGATCCCGTCCGCGCCACCGGTGACAAGCACAACAGGCTTAGTCATCAGCATAGCCGGGCCGGGGGACGTGGCTCATCAACGTTTGGGCATAGCCGCCATCGACGATGACCTCTTGGCCGGAGATGTAGCTGGCGCGGTCGGAGGCAAAGAAAACAACGGCCTCGGCAATATCCAGGGCGCGACCGATCCGGCGAAGTGGCACAACCTTTTCACGGGCGGCCCTGGTTATGGGATCGGCATAAAACGCCTCAGAGAGCGGTGTGCGGACAAGGCCCGGTGCGACGACGTTCGAGCGCACACCTCGCGGCCCCCATTCAAAGGCGAGTTGCCGGGACAGCATCGAGACCGCCGCTTTCGACGCCGAATATGCGTTGGAGAATGCTTGCTGGTGGTTGCCTGAAATGGACCCGACATGAACCAGAGCGCCAGACCCGCGTTCAAGCATCGCGGCCCCGAAAGCCTGTGCGCTTCGCAGATAGCCTGTGAGGTTCACGTCCAGCATGGCTTGCCAAGCCGCGATGTCGACCTCGTCGAGACTGCCGGGGCTTAGGAAGGCCGCGTTGTTCACAAGCACATCGGCGGGGCCAAGCGCGGCCTCTACCTTTGCGACCGCTTCCGCGACCGATGCCGGGTCTGTCACGTCGCAGCGGATACCGAGACCGCCGATTTCGTTGGCCGAGTCCGTCGCCGCCGCGCCATCCAGGTCAAGCAGCGCGACGTTTGCGCCCGCACCCGCGAAGGCGCTGGAAATCGCCTTGCCGATGCCGCCGCCTGCGCCGGTGACCACCGCGACCTTTCCCGTAAGGCCGAGCCAGCTCATGTGCTCACCCCAGCGAGGTATCGGCCGGTGATGTATCCGAAGGTCATCGCCGGGCCCAATGTGATCCCGGCTCCGGGATAATTTCCGCCCATGATCGAGGCGCGGTCGTTGCCGACTGCGAATAGTCCCTCAATCGTCGATCCATCCTCGCGTTTCACTTGTCCCTCGACTGTCGTCTTGAGCCCGTCGAACGTACCAAGATCGCCCATGACGATCTTGAGCGCGTAGAACGGGCCCTTTTGGATCGGCCCCACGCAGGGGTTCGGTTTGTGCTCGGGATCGGCGAGATAGCGGTTGAAGCTCGTTTTGCCGCGCCCGAATTCCGGGTCCTCGCCGCGCACCGCGTCCTTGTTGTAGGTCGCGACGGTCGCCTCTAGCGCGGCGGCGTCGATGCCAGTCGCGCGGGCGAGTTCGGCGAGCGTGTTGCCCTTCTGGAGGTAGCCATTCGAAATATACTTCCCAAGTGGCACCGGCGCGGGCTTTGCGAAGCCCAGCCCGTATTTTCGGATCGTCGGATGGTCGCAGACAAGCCAGGCGGCGGTCTCTGTCTCACCGTGGCAGGCGCGCATGAGCGCGGCGCCCACATCGTGGTAGCTCTCGCTTTCATTGGTGAACCGCTTGCCCGTTTTCAGCACAGCGATGATGCCCGGCTTGTAGCGATCCAGCAGGTGCGGGAATGCACCGAACTTGCCGCCGCCCATCGGGACTTTTGACACGGGCATCCAGGCAGAGGTGTCGTTGAACTCGACGGGGGCATGGCCGCCGATATTCTCGGCCAAACGAATGCCGTCGCCGGTATTGCCCTCGGGCACGGGCGAGAAGTGTTCGCCGCCGCGCGCCAAATGGGGGTAGGCCTTTTTCAGTTTTTCAATGTCATGGGCGAACCCGCCCGTGGCGATCACAACGGCCTTGTTTGCCGTCAGAACCGCGCCGGGAACGCGCACGCCGGTTACGCGACCGGCCTCGACAAGCAGTTCCTCGGCGGGGGTCTCGGTGTAGACAGGGATATCGAGATCGAAGACCGATTTCGCCAGCCGCGCCGCAAGCGCGTTGCCCGAAGTCACCTGAATGCCGCGACCATAGCGTGCCATTTCCGCGAAATGCTTGACCATGCGTTTGGTGACATACGCAAAGCTCTTGGCGCTTTTGGTCGCGTTGAAGAAGTGTTTGATGTCGGCGTTCGACGAATTGAACATCATGCCCATGAAGGTGATCGTCGCGAGTGGCGGGCGCAGACGTTTAAGGTTCTCGCCAAGCGTTGAGGTATCGAAAGGGGCCGCCAGAATGGACCGCCCCACATCGACGCCGCCCGGCACATCCGGGTGGTAGTCAGGATAAAGCGTCGGGACGAACTTGACGGAGGTCTCGCGTTCGAACCAATCCACCATCTCGGGACCGGCATCGATGAACGCCTCGACCGCGTCGGCGGCATAGAAGTTGCCGGTTTCTTCCTTCATGTACGTGATCGCGTCTTCGCGGCTGTCCTCGATCCCTGCGTCGGCCGCATAGTGGCTGCGCGGGATCCAGAGCACGCCGCCGGAAAAAGCCGTCGTCCCGCCGAAAACCGGCTCCTTCTCGATGATCGCTACGGACAAACCGTGTTTTTTCGCGGTGATCGCGGTGGACATTCCCCCCGCGCCGGAGCCGATGACGACAACATCATAGGTCTCGTTTCCCTTGGGCCGCAGGCTCATGTGCTCCTCCCATTTGACTGCGGTGCGATTACGCCGGAGCGGGCGCTTGAGGCCAATGGACAGGACGGCATTTTTGTTGGACAATTCGATAGCGGCGCCATCTGTGGGAGGAGGCGCGATCAGATGGGGAGTCAAGGCGTTGACTGTCGGAGCACCTGCTCCAAGCTTTTATCTGTATGGAGATGAGCAACTCGATGAGGATCTCGACACGATCCATGTCGAACCTATTCGCGAGCGCTCTTTGCGACACGATTGGATTATTCACCCGCATCTGCATCCCGACCACGTGCAAATTCTCTGGATTGCCGAGGGCGGCGCACGGTTTGTGATCGAGGGCGAAACCTATGTGGCGTCAGCCCGTTCCCTGGTCGTGCAACCGGCCGGCGCGCTCCACGAAATCCGGTTCGAGCCCGGCACAGAGGGGCGCGTTGTCACGGCTGCGGTGAGCTATGTCGAAGCCGTGGCGCGCGATGATCCCCGGCTGATCGCGATCACGCGTACACCCGGTGTCTATTCAGTGCCAGATGACAGCCCCTGCGGATCGACGGTGCCGCAGCATTTCAACCAGATCCTGACCGAGGCCCACTGGGATGCTCCGGGGCGGCGGACCGCCATCCGCGGGTGTTTTCTGAACGTGCTGGTATCGCTTCTGCGGGTGGCCGAGAACCGGTCAGGTGCCGAACCTTCGCGCCAGGATCGGGACTTTGAATTGGTCACACGCTACCGGGCCGCCATCGAGACGCATTTCCGCAGTCAGAAATCCTTGGCCTTCTATGCGCGCAACATCGGCGTTTCGACGCAAAGGCTGAATGCAGCATGCAGGCTGCGCGCCGGACGGACGGCGTCAGAGGTGCTGTATGACCGGATCGTGGTCGAGGCAAAGCGCTGTCTGCTTTACACAGAAATGACCGTGGCCGAGATCGGGCATTCCATCGGCTACGAAGACCCCGCGTATTTCAATCGCTTCTTCTCCAAAAGGGTCGGCACACCGCCGGGCACTTTTCGCGCCGAAGCGGCGACCACGACCCGCGTGGGTGGCTGAAGGATCGTCCAACACAAAATTTCAATCGTCCATTTCGGTAGGCCTCTTCAGTTTGCATGTTTTGCCCGACACCAGTCGGGAGGAGCATGTGTGTTTTTTGAGCTTCGGACCTATGACCTGAAGCCGGGCAAGGCTACGGTATATCTGGAGTTTTTCCGGACCTTCGGCCTTGGCCTCGTTACGCGCCACTTGCCGTTGGGTGGCTACTGGATGACGGAATCCGGTGCTCTCAATCGCATAGAACATCTTTGGATCTACGAGAGCTTCCAGGAGCGCGATGCCTGCCGCGCGAGCCTTCTTGCCGAGCGTGCGTGGATGGACGATTTCATTCCCAAGGCCTTTGTCGATGTCGTGGCGCAGCAGAACCGGATCATGTTGCTGGAACGGTCGTCGCCGAGCTTCGACGATGTCATCGCGTCGCGGCGCAATTCCCATCCGAACGAAGCCCAAAGCGCCCCGATGTTCGCGAACCGCTTGAATGGTTTGTCGTACTCGGGCTCGGCGCTTTCGGGGGATGCGCTTGCTGGTTTCCGGGTCGTTTCCGGCACCGCGCCCGGCAGTCACGTGACCCTTACTGCCAATGATTTCAACACGCTGACGGCCCCGGAAGACGGCGTCTTTTACCATGAAATTCTTCGCCCGCTCGGCTTTTCGCCGCTGCGCTGAGGCCCCAGACAAGGACTGACCGATGGACTTTGAGATTTCTTACGAACAAAGACTGCTCGTCGACACGGTACGTGACTTCATCAAGAACGAATTGGCCCCCTTGGAGCAAGGTATCGAAGACACGGGCGTGCTGGATGATGCAACCGCGAAAGCGGTTTTCGAGAAGTCCTCGGCGCTGGGACTTTACGGGATGAACGTGCCCGAAGAATTCGGCGGGGGCGGGTTGTCCTGCCTCGATCAGATGATGCTCGAAGAGCAGTTCGGACACACGACTGACATTCTCATCCGGCGCGCCTTCGGCAATGTCTACGAGGTGCTTTTCTCCTGCGAAGGGCCGCAGATCGACCGCTGGTTGAAGCCGGCGGTGACCGGCGAACGCGTGTGTTCCATCGCGTTTACCGAGCCCGGCGCGGGTTCGGACGCGGCCGGGATCAAGACGCGCGCCGTGAGGAGGGGTGACAAGTGGGTGCTCAACGGGATGAAACACTACATCTCCGACGGCGCGTATTCGGATTTCTTCGTGGTCACAGCCGTCACCGATCCCGACAAGGGGCATCGTGGGATTTCGATGTTCCTTGTCGACAAGGGCGTGGCGGGGTTCAAGATCGGGCGCGACCAGCCGATGATGGGCATTCGCGGCACCTCGCATCTCGAGTTGCATTTCGACGATGTGGAACTGACGGACGAACATCTTTTGGGTCGCGAGGGCGAAGGGTTGAAACTCGCCCTTTCCGTGCTTGGCCGCGTGCGTTTGGCGCAGGTCGCGGCGCGGGCGATTGGAAAGTCGACCAAGATCCTCGGCATGACCCTCGACCACGCGCGGGACCGCAAGCAGTTCGGTCAGGCGATTGGCGATTTCCAAATGGTGCAGCAGATGCTCGCGGACAGTGCGATCGAGATCAACGCGGCGCGTGCCGCGCTTTGGCAATGCGCGTGGGAATTGGACGCGGGAATGGATCCGCGCGCGAAAATCTCCGCACTCAAGGTGCAAGGCGCCGAGACACTGGGCCGGGTCGTGGACCGCGCTGTGCAGATCTTTGGCGGCATGGGGTTTTCCAAGGATCTTCCCATCGAGCGCTACTACCGCGATGCCCGTATCTACCGCATCTTTGACGGAGCGTCCGAAGTCCATCGCAGCGTGATCGCAAAGTCCATGCTCAAGGGCGGCAGCGCCATTTTCGACCCTTGGAGCGCATGATGCGGGACAAGTTCATGTCAGCCAGCGAAGCCGTGGCGCTTGTGCCCGATGAGGCAACCATTGCCATCACGGGCGGGGGCGGCGGCTTGTGCGAGGCGATGCTTTTGCAAGAAGCGATTGAGACGCGCTTCCTCGACACGGGTCATCCGCGCAACATGACGCTTGTGCATGCTTTGGGGATCGGTAACCGCAAGGGCACCGGTGTCGGGCGGTTCGCGCACGAAGGCATGGTCCGCAAGGTCATCGGCGGGCATTGGGTCTGGTCGCCGAAGATGCAGGAAATGGCCGCAAAAAACGAAATCGAAGCGCATGTCTTGCCGGGGGGCGTCGCCATGCAGCTTATGCGCGAGATTGCGGCGGGGCGTCCGGGGCTTATCACCCATGTCGGGCTTGGCACTTTCATCGACCCGCGCGTCGATGGCGGGCGGATGAACGAAGCCGCCAAGGACCCGCTTTGCGAGGTTATGCAGATCAACGGTCGTGAATACCTGCGCTACCTACCGTTTCCGATCCATGCCTGCCTGCTCAAGGGCTCGATTTCGGATGACGAGGGCAATATCTCGCTCGATGAAGAGCCAGCCAACGTGGACACCTATGCCATTGCCGCGGCGGTGCACAATTCAGGCGGCAAGGTGATCTTCCAGGTGCGAAAGCGCGTGCCCGCCGGAGCCTTGGCTGCGCGGCAAGTGCGCGTTCCGGCGGCCATCGTGGATGCCATCGTCGTCGATGGCAACCAGACGCAGGGCTATGAAATCGCCTATGATCCTTCGATCTCCGGTCAGTCGCGCACCGAATTGCCGCCGCCAGCGGACCCGGGGTTTTCACCGCGCCGTATCGTGGCAAATCGTGCCCGTCAGGAATTGGTGGACGGGGCCATCATCAATTTCGGCTACGGTATTCCCGACGAGATTGCCACCATCGTCGCCGCCCGGGGAGACACCGGGCGTTATTACCAGACGATCGAACATGGCACCTACGGCGGGCGGCTTTTGACCGGAACGTTGTTTGGTTACGCGCAGAACGCGACCTGCATGATCGATGGTCCGAGCCAGTTCGATTTCTACAGCGGTGGCGGTCTCGACATCGCGTTCTTGGGTTTCGGACAGGTCGACGCTGCGGGCAACGTGAACGCGTCCAAGCTCGGCGGCCTGCCGGTGGGCCCGGGCGGGTTCATCGACATCGCGCAGAACGCTCGAAAGGTCGTGTTCGTCGGCACCTTCGATGCGAAAGGCGCGCAGATGGAAACGGGACATGGCACACTGACCATTCAACGCCACGGCGAGATCCAGAAATTCGTCCCGCACGTCGATCAGATCACCTTCTCCGGTGCGCAGGCTCTCAAACAGGGGCAAGAGGTGCTTTATGTCACGGAACGCGCCGTCTTTCGTTTGTCCGAGAAGGGGCCGTCCTTGGTCGAGATCGCCCCGGGAGTCGATCCAGATCGCGATGTGATCGACCGCATGGGCTTTGTGCCTGATGTGCAGCTGACCGGGGCGATGGATAGCGGCTGCTTTTGCCAATGAGAGGTTAGTGACCGGCGGACGTTTGTCATGCAAATCCGGCCGCAGGGGCATAACGTCGGCTCGTCCTTCGGCAGGGCACACCGCCCCGCTTCGAGCGGTTCAGGGCGAGCGCACGGATGATCCGCCTTGCGGTGGAGCATTCCCTGCGTGGGTGGCCAAATTGACCTGAATCATGTTCGCGCCTCAAGGAGCCTGCCAGGCTCTCGGCAGGAGGAGAGCCATGGAACAGACGGAATCGACGATTGTCACGTCGGTCCGTGTGGCGGCTAACGATCCCTGGTCTCAGGCTCGGGATCTCATCGACGCCCCGGACGGCTTTATCAACATTGCATATGAGGCGGTCGACCGACACGTACTGCACGGTCACGGCTCGGACCCGGCGATGCTGTGGCTGGGAAAGGCGGGCGAACGGCGGGAATTCGACTATGCCGATCTCGCCGGGCAATCGTCGCGGTTCGCCAATGTTCTGGCTGCGCACGGTCTAAGCAAGGGAGACAGCGTATTCGTCCTGATGGGACGGGTGCCAGAGCTTTACGTCGCCGCGTTGGGGACGCTGAAGGCAGGTTTGGTGTTCACGCCACTGTTCTCTGCCTTCGGACCCGAGCCCATTCGAACCCGGATGGAAATTGGCAGCGCGAATGTGCTGGTCACCACGCCGCAACTCTTCAAGCGCAAGATTGCGGGCTGGGCTCATGAACTGCCATCGCTGAAGCTTGTGCTGATCGTCGGTGAAACCGCGCCTGACGGATGTACCGCGCTTGGACCTGCCATGGCGGCCGCATCGCCGGAATTCGAAGCGGTGAAAACCGGGCCGGAGGACCCGGCGCTGATCCATTTCACGTCCGGGACGACGGGCAAGCCGAAAGGGGCTGTGCATGTCCACGAAGCGGTGCGTTATCACGCCTACTCCGGTCGAGAGGCCTTGGACCTGCGCCCCGGCACTGTCTACTGGTGTACGGCGGATCCCGGCTGGGTCACGGGCACCTCTTACGGGATCATCGCGCCGCTGGTGAACCGGACGCGGATGATCGTGGACGAAGCGGAATTCGACCTCGATCGTTGGTATGGCACCGTCCAACGAGAGAAAGTTCAGGTCTGGTACAGCGCCCCGACCGCTATCCGGATGCTCATGCGGTCCGGTGCTGAGGCGGCGGCACGCTATGATTTCTCATCGATCCGGTTTCTTGCCAGCGTCGGAGAACCGCTGAACCCCGAGGCGGTGCTCTGGTCTGAAAAGGTGTTCGGTCAGCCGTTCCACGACAATTGGTGGCAGACCGAAACCGGCGGCATCATGATCGCCAACCGGCCGGGAATGAAGGTCAGGCCGGGCTCGATGGGCAAGCCCATGCCCGGCATCGAGGCGGGGATCGTCGAGCGCGACGGGGAGGGGGTGCGCGAGCTGAAGGCCGGTGAGATCGGCGAATTGGCTTTGCGACCGGGCTGGCCGTCGATGATGCGCGCCTACCTGCACGAAGAGGCGCGGTATCGGATGTGTTTCGTCGATGGCTGGTACCTTTCGGGTGACCTCGCGATGCGCGATGCAGAGGGGTATTTCTGGTTCGTCGGTCGGGCGGATGACCTGATCAAGACGTCCGGCCATCTCATCGGCCCGTTCGAAGTAGAAAGCGCATTGATAGAGCATCCCGCGGTCGCGGAAGCCGGTGTGATCGGCGTGCCTGACGAGACGGCGGGCGAAGTGGTCAAAGCCTATGTCACGCTCAATCCAGGCTTCGCACCCGAAGAGGATCTGGAGCGCGACATTCGTGGCCATGCTCGAAAGAAACTGGGTCCGGCGGTCGCCCCGCGCGAGGTGGTGTTCCGAACGACCCTTCCCAAAACCCGTTCCGGCAAAATCATGCGGCGCTTGCTCAAGGCGCGCGAACTTGGCCTGCCCGAGGGCGACATTTCCACGTTGGAGGGTGACGAGACATGACCGTGGTCGACAAGCCAAAGCTCGATCGGACGCATGTTCTGGCGCTGTTGGGCGCCATGATCCGCATCCGCAGGTTCGAGGACAAATGCGCCGAACTTTACACGCAGGAAAAGATCCGCGGCTTTCTGCATCTGTATGATGGCGAGGAAGCGATCGCGGCCGGTGTGATCCCGCTGTTGGAGGACGGTGACAGGGTCGTCGCCACCTATCGCGAGCACGGCCACGCTCTGGCCCGCGGCGTGCCAATGACGAAGATCATGGCCGAGATGTACGGAAAGGCCGAGGGGTGCTCGGGCGGGCGCGGGGGCTCGATGCACCTGTTTGATGCCGGGACGAATTTCTACGGCGGCAACGCAATCGTCGGCGGCGGGCTTCCATTGGCCACCGGTCTTGCGCTGGCGGACCGGATGCGCGGCGAAAGCCACGTCACCGCCTGTTTCTTCGGCGAGGGCGCAGTGGCCGAAGGCGAGTTTCACGAGGCGATGAACTTGGCCGCACTTTGGGACCTGCCGGTGCTTTTTGTCTGCGAAAACAACGGATACGCGATGGGGTCGGCCCTGTCGCGAACCGAGGCAGAGACCGATATCCACAAGAAGGCCGCGGCCTACGACATCGACGCGTGGCAGGTCGACGGGATGGATGTCGTCGCGGTCGAAGTCGCGGCCCGCAAGGCGCTTCGTCAGGTGCGAGAGACGGGTAAGCCGGTGTTCCTGGAATGCCGAAGCTATCGTTTCCGGGCGCATTCCATGTTCGACGCGCAGTTGTACCGCGACAAGTCCGAGGTCGAGGAATGGCGCAAGCGCGGCCCGATCCTGAAGTTCCGCGAATGGTTGCTGCAAAGCGGTCTGGTTCATGAAGGCGACATCGCGGATCTGGAAGAGCAGGCCGATAAGGAAATTGCCGAGGCCGTCGCCTTCGCCGAGGCCGGAACATGGGAGCCGGTGGAACGCCTGACGGATAACGTGCTGGGGCCGCAGCAAGAGCCTCCCGCTGGGGCCGTGCCCTCTGGCGAGACGGTTCAGACGACCTATCGCGAGGCGATCCGGCAGGCGCTGCGCGAGGCAATGCAGAAAGATGACCGCGTGTTCCTGATGGGCGAGGATGTTGGCGCCTATGGCGGCTGCTATGCGGTCTCCAAGGGCCTGCTGGAAGAGTTCGGCGACGGCCGGATCCGCGATACGCCGCTGTCGGAAAGCGGCTTCACGGGCGCCGGGATCGGCGCAGCGGCGGCAGGGATGCGGCCCATCGTCGAATTGATGACGGTGAACTTCTCGATGCTGGCGCTGGACCAGATACTCAACACCGCCGCAACGCTTCGCCACATGTCCGGCGGGCAGTTCGGCGTGCCCTTGGTGATCCGGATGGCGACCGGGGCCGGCAAGCAGCTTGCTGCGCAGCATTCGCATAGTCTGGAGGGCTGGTATGCCCACATTCCCGGCCTGAAGGTGCTGGCCCCGGCCACGTTGGAAGACGCGCGCGGCATGCTGTGGACGGCGCTCGAGGACCCGGACCCGGTGCTGATCTTCGAGAACGTCATGCTGTACAACATGACAGGCGCGATTGACGCGAACGCCGGGCCGGTCGGCATCTCTCGGGCTGCGGTTAGGCGCGAGGGCAGGGACGTCAGCCTGATCACCTATGGCGGGTCGCTGTTCAAGACGTTGGAAGCGGCGGAGACGCTGGCGAAAGAAGGGATCGAGGCCGAGGTCATCGACCTGCGTTCGCTGCGACCTCTGGACGACAAGACCATCATGGCTTCGGTGTCGAAGACGCGCCGTGCGCTGATCGTGGACGAGGGCTGGCGCAGCGGATCATTGGCGGCAGAGGTTTCGGCCAGGATCATGGAACAGGCGTTCTGGTCGCTGGATGCGCCGGTGGGGCGTGTCTGCTCGGCCGAGGTTCCGATCCCCTACGCCAGACACCTTGAACAGGCGTCGATCCCACAGGCTGCCGGTATCGTCGCTACGGTCCGCGACATGCTGGGGGCGGATTGATGGGTGTCTTCCGTATGCCGTCGCTGGGGTCGGACATGGAAGGCGGCAAGCTTGTCGAGTGGCTGGTCGCTCCGGGCGACACCGTCACGCGCGGGGATGTCATCGCCGTTGTGGAGACCCAGAAGGGAGCCATCGAAATCGAGTGCTTCGAGGAAGGCACGGTTCGGGAGTTGCAGGCAGATTTGGATCAGGACCTGCCGGTGGGCGCACCCATGGCATTGATCCTCGCGGCAGGAGAGCAGGACGCGGCGCCGACACCCGAGCCGCCCGCCACGCCAGCGAAAACGCCGGAGCCCGCTTTTGCAAAGCCGGTCGCTGTCGTGGCGCCGACCGCCGCCCCGCCATCCGGGCGGACGGCGGCCTCGCCCGCCGCACGGGTCCGCGCAGGCGAGCTTTCAGTCGATCTGGCCACCTTGGAAGGCAGCGGCCCCGGCGGTGCGGTGCTGTTGGCGGATGTGGAAGGGGCGTCCGCGCCCAAACACGACAAGCCGGCGAAGCGCCTTGGGCAGATGGACGAGATGCGGAAGGCCATCGCCGCCGCGATGACCCGCTCCAAGCAGACGATCCCGCACTATTACTTGTCGGAAACCATCGACGTGCAACCTGCGCTCGACTGGCTGGCGGCACGAAACGAAGGAGCCGCGCCGGACAAAAGGATCCTGCTGGGCGCGCTGATGGTCCGCGCCGCCGTTCTCGCTGCAATGAAGGTCAAGGTGATGAACGGCCATTTCATCGACGGCGCGTTCCACGCGGCAGACGGTGTGAACGCCGGCGTTGCCGTGGCGCTTCGCGGTGGCGGCCTGGTTGCGCCCGCGCTGATCGGGGCGGACCGGATGAGCTTGGACGAGACCATGGCCGGTATGCGTGACCTGGTTTCGCGCGCACGGGCAGGGCGGCTGCGGTCGTCGGAGATGACCGAGGGCACCATCACTATTTCCAGCTTGGGTGAGACGGGGGCAGAAGCGATGACCGGCGTGATCTTCCCTCCGCAGGTCGCGCTTGTCGGCATCGGCGCGCCCCATGTCCGTCCCTGGATCGTGGATGGCGCGGTGGCGGCGCGCACGGTGGTGACGATGACGCTTTCAGCCGATCACCGCGCCAGTGACGGCCGCCAGGCTGCGCGTTTCATAAATGACTTCGAAACCCGTATCGCATCGCCGGAGACACTATGACAGACCCAGACATCCGCGCCATCTATCTGGAAGAGCTGGTCAAGATCGCCCCCGATCTCGACGCCGAGGACATCGCGAACGAGGATCACCTGCAGGACGATCTGGAACTGGACTCGATGGACATACTGAATTTCGTATCGGCGCTTCACGCCAGGCTGGGCATCGATATTCCGGAAGTCGACTATCCGAGGATTGCCACGCTCTGGCAGGCGCAGCCGTATTTGCTTGCCCGGCTCCGGGACGAGTCCGGCGGCTAGGCTGCGCGCCGTCAGGCATGCTTCGATCAGCTGTCGCGTCCGGGCGCAGCCCCACGACCCCGGCCAGCTGGAAGCAAGACCGAACCGCCGCGCGGCAAGCTGATGCTGACTGATGCGGCGCGGGGACGGGCCCCCAGCCCCTTCGCCCGGACCTTCCCTGCGCCATTGTCCGGGCGGCCAAAACCGGGCACTAATCGCTCAGGAAATTCGCGTGGCATGGATATGAACAAAACTCTCGCAACAGTCCTGATCGCTTCGACGCTTCTTGCCGGGTGCGGCGCTGCGCTTGGAACGAACGCTGTTGTCCATCGTGTCGGGCAGGACGATCTTCTGAAATTGCGGGCAGGCCCGGGGCTTGGCTACCGCGTCATACTGGGCCTGCCGGATGGGACCGAACTTCTGAAGCGTGATTGCGTGACCGAAGTGAGCCAACTCTGGTGCCGGGTGTCCCTCGCCAAGGCACAGAACGTGACCGGGTACGTGTCGGCGGACTACCTGAAATCTCCCTGACCATCGAAAACGTCCGGCGACCTTTGTCGGGTCTATCCGGCTCTTGGCCGTTGGGGGAGTAACCACGTCGGATGACAACGCGCACCACGTCTCCGGTCCCATGGCGGTGCGCCAAAGGGCCCCGGTGCGGTTGATCGCAACGCAGCCGCTAACCGAGAGCCGATTTCAAGAAGAATCGGCCAGACGCTCTTGCTCATTGGCGCGGTCTCTGTGAGGCATAAGGGCAGTCAACCTGCCTCTGTAAAGACAAGCCCCCACCCGCGCTGGCAGCACCTTCACCCGGCCTTCGCAGCTTCACGCTTTCGGAAAATCGCAAGCGCCGGATCAATCGCAAACTTCGCGACCGGGATCAGCAGCAACCCGATCAGAAGCCCGGCCAATCCATCCAGAACAGCGGTCACGATCCACTCTATTGCGCCGGACATCGATGGCGCCGCTGATGCCGCCGAAACTGCAAGGTCGTGGATGATGTCATAGGGTTCGTGCAGGCCCAACTCGTGCAGCCCGTGGAGGATGATCGATCCACCAACCCAGATCATCGCCGCCGTGCCGACCACGACCAGAAGCCACATGAGCTTCGGCATTGCGCGGACGATGAAGACACCTAGCTTCCGCGTGATCGACAGCCGCCCGGCGGACGCCATGTGCAAGCCGAGGTCATCGGCCTTCACGATCAGCGCGACAGCGCCGTATACGATAACGGTGATCATCAAACCCGCAACTGCGAGCGCGGCAGCCAGGAACCAGATCGACAAACCCTCGGGCAGCGCCGCAAGGGTGATCGTCATGATCTCGGCCGACAGGATGAAGTCAGTCTTGATGGCCGCCGCGACCTTCTTCTCTTCAAGGTGCGCATCCTTGAGCTTGGCCGCGTAGACCTCTTCGGCGTGGTGATCGTTCGGATTGAGGGCGTGCCAGACCTTTTCGGCGCCTTCAAAGCACAGATAGGCACCGCCCAGCATCAGCAACGGCGTGATGGCCCACGGCGCAAACGTCGAAAGCAGCAGCGCGAGCGGAAGCAGTATGACCAGCTTGTTGAACAGCGACCCCCGCGCGATCTTCCAGACGATCGGGATTTCGCGGTCGGCCGAGAACCCGTGAACGTATTTCGGAGTCACCGCAGCGTCATCGATCAATGCGCCTGCTGCCTTGGAGGATGCTTTGACGGCCTGCCCGACGACATCGTCTACCGAGGCCGCCGCCACCTTGGCGATTGCTGCAACGTCGTCGAGAAGCGCCAGAAGTCCGCTCATGTCATGTCCTCTGCCGTTTGGCGCCAACCGCGAAGACCGGATTGCCTTGGGCTGCACTGAGGAATGAAATAGTTCTCTACGATCCAAGGCAACAGATAGCGGGTGTGATGTTCAGGAAAACACCGCGTCGGCCAGATAAGCGAGACGAAGCAAGGTTCGGACTTTTCCGCAGGTGATGTCAAAGCAACTTGGCTTTCGGCGGGCGGGCTGAACAGCGTCTCGGGAGGATGGAACGCTCCGCTTCCTGCGATTTTAAGACGCCGCCCGAGATCATCCGTTTGGCCGTCATGCCGTTCACCCGTTTTCCGCGTGCGCTGCGGACTGCGCAGGATTTGCTACACGAGCGTGGTGCCGATGTAGGGCGCCCTTCGATCCGGGGCTGGTGGTCGTCTTGCTGCGCCGGCTGACTGCCGCGGTCAGATCGCAGCACAAGGGACAGCCTTCAGCCCTCGTGGATACTGGTGCGATTTCCATCGAAAGCACGCGCTGAGAGCGTCCGGTTTCCTACTCGTCGCGGTTGGTAAGCGTCGTTTTCAGCAAGTTCACTTCGCGGAACAGCCGGGGTAGGCGGCGCAGCGCCTTGTAGCTTTCAACGTGGGTCTTCATCTGGACGGCTGGATAGCCGGCCATCACTCTGCCTGCAGGCACGTTCGACGCGACCTTGGAGGCGCCCGTGATGACCGAACACGGGCCGACGGTAACGTTGTCGGCGACGGAAACGTCTCCGCCCAATACGACATGGTCGCCAATCTTCGCTGATCCGGCCACGCCGGCCTGCCCGCAGAGAAGGCAATCCTCGCCGATTTCGACGTTGTGGCCGATCTGGACCTGGTTGTCGATCTTGGTGCCGCGCCCAATGCGAGTGGCGCGGATCGTCCCACGGTCGATGGTGGTTCCCGCGCCGATCTCGACGTCGTCACCTATCTCGACCGTTCCAAGAGAATGGATGCGCAGCCAGCTTTGCGCCTGTGCCTCGACCGTGTTGGCCATGGTTTCTCTTGCAGTTTCGGCGGCGGCGGCTTCTGGGGTGACGAAGGAAAAGCCATCGGACCCGATGACCGCATTCTGGTGCGCGATCAGCCGGTCGCCGGCGCGGACACCGGGACCGAACCGGACACCCGAATGAAGGATGGGATCGTCGCCGATCACCGTATCGGCGCCGATGGTCACATGCCCGTCTATTCTGGCCCCGCTGCCAATCCGCACGTTTGGCCCGATCAGGACAAATGCGCCGATCGAGGCACCGGGACCGATTTCCGCAGTCTCATCGATCACCGCACTGGCATGGATGCCGGAGCGAAACCGCGGCCCCTTGTCCAGCATCGAGGTCAGGCGGGCCATTGCCACTCGGGCGCGATCCACAATGATGGCGGCGTCCAGTCCTAGCGCCTCCCATTCAACTCCCTGCCACAGGATCGCGGCCCGCGCCTTGCCGGTTTCAAGTTCGGCCGCATACTTCGGCGCCATTGCAAGGGCCAGATCATCGGGCCCGGACAGGGCGGGTTCGGCTACGCCCCGGATAACGAGATCAAGCTTCCCGTGGGCCTTTGCCCCCAGTCCGGCGGCGATTTCGGCGATCGTGAAGGGCATCTTTGGCGTCCGGGAAATGAAATGGGCGAATAACGGCGACCTTAGGAGAGTTTCTGGCTGCTCTGAAAGCACAAAACACCTGCGTTCGCGGCCTTTGGAGTACGGCCCAAGCCAACGCTGTCCAGAACGCGAGGGTCGAGGTGGGATTGAACGGCGCTGTCAGAGCAAACACGCTCGCGGCGCGAAAGGGGGGGGAGTAGCTTCGCCGGACAACGAAACGCGCCCCGTTTCGCGCCTTCAAGGCATCGCCTGAGATCACCTGTCTGGCGATCTTGATGGACCGCCGGTTGCCGCTGCGGTGGCGGGTTTGCCAATCCTGTCGGTCGTCAGATCGATGCGCTCGGGCGGCGATGAATTTTCTCCCTAAGATCAATAGCTTTACGCTGATATTTTAAGCCTGAACAATTTCTCTTGACTATTTGGCATATAGGAATAACAAATTTGGTAAATGAAAATACCAAATGTTTCGGAATGGAGGCACGGCCGCTATGTCGCACCGGCTTGAAGGACAGACTGCCATTATCACCGGCGCTGCGCAGGGGCTTGGACAGGCCATCGCGCATGGGCTTTGGCTCGAGGGCGCTTCGGTGGTTCTGTGCGACATCGACGCGAAGGTCTCCGAAGCCGCAGAGAGCATTTCGCCGGATGGCGCGCGTGTGTCTGTGCGCCAGTTCGACGTTGCCGACGAAGCTGCCTGGGACGAGGTTGTGACCTCGGTGACGGCGGATCACGGGTCTCTTGAGATCGTAGTGAACAACGCGGCAATGACGGTATCCAAATCGGTCTGGGATATCCCGGTCGATGAATGGGACCGTGTCCTCGCCGTGAACCTGCGCGGAGTCTTCCTGGGCTGCCGTTCGGCGGGCCGGGTGATGAAGCAGGCGGGATACGGGCGGATCATCAACCTTTCCTCGCTGGCAGGTCAGCGCGGCGGTGTTGTCGCGGGTGCGCATTATTCGGCGTCGAAAGGCGGCATTCTCGCGCTCAGCAAGTGCTTCGCTCAGGAACTGGCGGGCGATGGCGTGACCGTGAACTGCATCGCTCCTGCCGCGATCGAAGGCCCCATGAGCCGGGCGATGCCGCAGGAGAAAGTGCAGGGTCTTGCCCGCACGATCCCGGTTCAGCGGCTGGGTCAGGATACAGAGGTCGCCGCTGCCGCGGTCTACCTTTCCGATCCCGCCAACGGCTTCGTCACCGGCACGACTCTCGACGTGAACGGGGGCGTCTTGATGCGCTGACCCGGTCACCTGACCGCCTCTTACACACCTAACCACGATCCAAATGGAGATTTCCCGATGGCTGTAGAATTCCAGGCCCCCACCATCCCCAACCCGCTGCGCGTCATCATCCTTGGTGCGACGACCGAGGGCTGGCTGAACGCCAGCGGCGAGGATCGCCGCGAGAAGATCCTGCCCAGAATGAAGGCTATGTTCGCGGAATGGCTGGAGATGGGCTCGAAGGCGCTGGCGACCGTCGACGACGATTTGTTCATGGTCGGACAGCCCAGCACGCCGGATTTCACCTGGTATCTGATCTTCGAAGTTCCGGACCAGCGGACCCTTGCAGGCATGATCCAGTGCGTCCGTCAGGAGAAAGACGGAGTCCGGCTTGACCGCTACATGCGGCTCGAGGCGCGGGTCGGCCGCCCGTTCTTTCTGCTGGAAGACTGACGTCCCGGCGGTTCAGGCATCGGCGGGCGGAAGGACGGCTGACATGGTTCGACGCAGCTTCCGCCCGCTGGTGCGCTCCCACTCGGTCTCGATCTGCGTCATGCGCCGGTCGAGCGAGACCAGAAGCGCCGAGTGGTCCCCAGCCTTCAGCGCCGCGAGCGTATCCTCGAGGTTCCTGACGGCGGTTTCGATGTCTTCGGGCGACCGGAGCGTCATTAAGCGAAGCGGGTCGAGCCAGGTGAGAAGCATGTGCATCATGCGCACGAGAAGCGAATTCTGGGTGGCTTCGGCCATGGCGATGTCGAACCGCATCGAGGCGACCGACAGGATGTGCCGAAGCGTGTCGTTCGGACCGTGCGGAGTGTCACGGATCCCGCTTCGTGCAAATGCCAGCGCCGCCTCCATCCGCGAGATGTCACCCTCGTTGAGGTTTGTCGCCGCAACCTCGGCAATGCGTGGCATGAGGATGCGCCGCGTTTCGAGTACATCGATCATGTCTTTCGGCTCGAAGGTCAGGCCGGGGTACAGAAGCTCTGGTGGCACGATCTCCGATGCGACGAAGCTGCCGCCGCCGGCTCCGGGGCGCAAATCCAGAAGACCTGCATCGGCCAACATCCTCAGTGCCTCTCGCACCGTGACCCGGCTGACCTTCAGCGCGTCCGCGATCGCACGTTCCGCCGGAAGCTTGTCGCCCACCGTGAAGTCGCCAAGGCGTATCGCTGTGGCGATCGATCGGGCGGCTTCCTCACTCGCCTTGGGAAGGATCAACGGCGTCAGAACGAGTTTGGAGGGGTGCATTGGGTAATATCTTTGGTAGCTGTTGGTCCGATTTTGGAACTTCATTAGACCATTCCGTCGCCGGAGGCCATTGTGAACTGCGGCGAATGCGGTCGGAACATGGGCGCCCGGTGTGCGTCCGGTCCGGGCGCGTAGCTCCTGGTTTCTCGGGCAAGTCATAGGACCGCGTCGATGAGAAGAACCTTCCCCGCACGGCGAGCACCAGAGGCCCAGTCCATATCGGAACTGCGCCATCTCGCCCGGCGCCGGCTTCCCGGGTTCGTATTCGAGTATGTCGAGGGCGGGGCAGAGGATGAGGTGACGCTTCGCAGGAACCGTGAAGCGTTTGAGGGCCTCGCTTTGGTCCCGCGCGCCTTGCGGGACGTCGCGCAGGTCGACGGAAGGACCCGCCTGTTCGAAGATGAACTCTCGCTGCCGCTTGTCGTGGCACCGACCGGCGGGAACGGTCTGCTGCATTCCAATGGTGATCTTGCCATTGCAAGGGCGGCACGGTCGCTGGGCATTCCCTTCTCGCAAAGCACGGCGTCCAACGCCCGGATCGAAGACATTGCCGGATTGGACGGTCTGCGTCACTGGTTCCAGCTTTACGTCTTCCGGGACCGATCCATCGTCGACGGGGTCATCGACCGCGCTGCCGCGGCCGGTGTCGAGGCGCTGATACTGACCGTCGATGCCAACGTGTTCGGGAACAGAGAGTGGGACCGAAGGAACTACGCAAGGCCCTCTGTTCCACGGCTTAGCCGGAAACTGGAAACGCTGCGCCATCCCCGATGGATGCGCGACGTGCTGATGCCGGGGCTCCCCTCGCTGGAAGTGATCCAGGACTTCCTTCCCGAGGATAAGCGCAGCCTGAACGCCGCCACCAGCTGGTCACGGGACCAGATGGATCCATCGCTTTCCTGGCGCGATCTGGACCGGATCAGAGATCGCTGGAAGGGTCGGCTGATCGTCAAGGGACTACTCTCGCCAGAGGATGCCGTCCGAGCGCGCGACGCAGGCGCCGATGGCGTCGTCCTGTCCAACCATGGTGGGCGTCAGTTGGATGGTGCGGTGTCGCCGATGCAGACCATAGGCAAGACGCGGGACATGGTCGGCCCGGACATGGTTGTCCTGCTGGATGGCGGTGTTCGAAGAGGAAGCGACATTGCGAAAGCCGTGGCGATGGGCGCCGATGCCGTCTTGGCCGGCCGCGCCATACTTTATGGTCTCGCAGCGGGCGGCGAGGCCGGCGCCGCGCATGCCATCGCAATCCTGAAGGAAGAACTCCTGCGCGTGTTGGCATTGCTCGGGTGCAGGTCGGTAGCCGAGTTGAACTCGGGCTTCAGCCCCATAGCTGCGAGGGCGGTCACGTGAACGTCGGCATGGTTCTCTGGCGCCGGTGTACAGGTGCTTTCGGTAATGTGTCGGTAAGTCACGGAAAAAGAGAAGGAATTTCGCGATGAGTGAAAGAACGGGAATGGACCGGCAGATGTCGCTGGATGACGTGTCGGACCTTGATCAGCTTTTCGAGCGGCGGGGCATGGCGGCAAAAGCCGGGCTCGACCAGTTCGACGTGCGGCGCGCGGTGCCCTACGGCCCGGGGCAGGGCGAGACGTTGAATATCTTTCCAGCGGGTGAGGGCGCGCCTGTTCTCGTCTTCATCCACGGTGGCTTTTGGCGGTCTCTGGACGCGGATCTGTTCAGCTTCATTGCGCCGGGGTTTGTGCCTTTCGGCGTCTGTCTCGTGGTGATCGACTATCCGCTGATCCCGACAGTACGGCTGGGCGATATCGTGGATGCCTGCCAGCGCTCGGTGGCGTGGGTCGCCGAGAATATCGCAGCGTTCGGAGGCGACCCCGACCGCATCCATATCGCTGGCAATTCTGCCGGTGGGCATCTCGTGGCGGAACTCGCCAGCCGCCCTGGTGCGGAACTGGTGCGGGGTGGTACGGCGATCAGCGGGCTTTATGACCTCGCGCCCGTAACGCGGTCGTTCCAGAACGACGACCTGCAGCTTACCCCGGAAGAGGTTGCGGACTTCTCGCCGCTGTCCCGGTCTCTCGAAATCCGGATGCCGATGATCGTCAGCGTGGGCGGTGACGAGACACAGGAGTTCCTGCGTCAGACCGATGACTTTGCCGCAAAGATCGGCGTCCTGCCATACCACGCGGCGGGCACGAACCACATCACTGTGTTGCTTGATGCGCTGGCGGATCCGACGGATCGACTGAATCGCTTGGTGCGGGCGCAGATGGGCCTCGGGATCGAATGATGCCGATCTTTCGTTTGGGCCGGACACAGGCGACGACGGCGCGTTCTCGCAGAGTCCCAGCGCAGTCACTGCCCAAGGAAGTGCCCAATATTCCGACGCTTACCCTGCGCTTTGCGGTGGGGTCATCGATAAGATTCATACGTTGTTGACGATCACTTGATCACATGATCAAGTGATCGTCACGTGAGGGAAAGTGAGAGAAAAGCCATGACGTCAGACCGCTGGACGATCCAGACAGGGTCGAAGTTCGAGGAACTGGCGGGCTATTCGCGTGCCGTAGTGGATGGAGAGTGGATCTTCGTCTCGGGCACCGCGGGGTTCGACCCGGATACCGGCTTGTTCCCCGATGATCCGGCAGAGCAGGCGCGGTGCTCGCTGCGCCAGATCGGGGATGCGCTGTCCAAGGCGGGCGCAGATCTTTCGGACATCGTGCGCGTGCGCGTCTACCTTGCCAGCGCGGACTACGTCGTTCCCGCGTCCGAGGTACTGGGCAAAGCGCTGGCCGCGACGAAGCCCACCAACACCACGATCATCTGCGGTTTCGCGGATCCGGCGATCAAGGTCGAGATCGAAGTGACGGCGCTCAAGCGCAGCCTTGCAAAGGCCGGGGCAGACGCATGACCGCACCGCTTTTGAAAGTCACCGACGCCACCAAGACCTTCGGCAGCATGCGCGCCGTGGACAATGCGTCGTTCGAAGTCGCGACCGGGTCGATCACCGGCCTGATCGGCCCCAACGGTGCGGGCAAGTCGACGCTGTTCGGCGCCATCGCCGGAGAGAACGGGCTGACCTCGGGCAGCGTCGTCTTCAACGGAGAGGACATCGCAAGCCTGTCGGCCACGGACATCTACGCTCGGGGGCTTAGCCGCACATTCCAGATCCCACGCCCGTTTCCGACGATGACCGTGCTGGAGAACGTGATGCTTGCCGCGACCGGGCAGATTGGCGAGCGGTTCTGGAACACCTGGTTCCGCCCCGGTGCCGTCGCGCGTCAGGAACGCGAGATCCGCGAGCGTGCCGCCGAGGTCATTCAGTTCTGCAACCTGACTGCGGTGGAACGCAACCTCGCCGGGGCGATCTCGGGCGGGCAGAAGAAGCTTCTAGAGCTTGCCCGCGTCCTGATGTCGGACCCCAAGCTGATCCTTCTGGACGAGCCCGCGGCGGGGGTGAACCCGGCGCTTCTGGACACGCTGGTCGAGAAGATTGTCGAGCTGAATGCCCGTGGAAAGACCTTCCTGATTATCGAGCACAACATGGACATGGTGATGTCGCTTTGCGATCCGATCGTGGTTCTCGCGCAGGGCAAGGTGATTTGCGCCGGTACGCCCGAGGACGTGGCCAACAACAGCGCGGTGATCGACGCCTATCTCGGCGAGGTTGTGGCATGAGCGCGCATATCCTTCAGATCGCAAACCTGACCGCCGGCTACCAGCCGGGCCTGCCGATCATTCGCGACGTCTCGATGCATGTGTCCAAGGGTGAGATGGTCACGATCATCGGCCCCAATGGCGCCGGTAAGTCCACGCTTATCAAGGCGGTGGCCGGTCTTCTTAATGTAGAGGACGGGCGCGTGGAACTTAGCGGATCCGACATTACGCGCATCTCGACGCACAAGATGGCCGACGCCGCGTTGGCCTATGTTCCGCAGACGGACAATATCTTCGCCTCGCTCACGGTGGACGAGAACCTAAAGCTGGGCGCTCAGGCGCTGCCCAAGGCCACCGCGCGCGAACGGGTCGAGGAAGCTTACGAGAAGTTCCCTGACCTGCGGAAGTTCAGCCGGAGAAAGGCGGGCGTGCTGTCGGGCGGCCAGCGGCAGATGCTGGCGGTGGGACGGGCGCTGCTGACGCACCCGGAAATCGTGATGTTGGACGAACCCAGCGCGGGTCTGTCGCCGAAGATGGTGGACGACGTATTCGCGCAACTGGTCGCGCTGGTGAAGTCCGGCGTGGCGATCCTGATGGTCGAGCAGAACGCGAAGGCGGCGATGCGCATCTCGGACCGGACCTACGTGCTGGCCGAGGGCCGCAACCGGCTGGACGGAGCGTCGGACGCGCTGCTGGAAGACCCGCAGGTGACACAAATTTATCTTGGACGAGCTGGAAGGAAACAGTGATGCCGCAGGCTCTGGCCGACGGGCTTTTGACGGGCGCCATCTACGCGCTGGGGGCCATCGGGCTCACGCTGACGATGGGCATTTTGCGTTTCGCGAACTTCGCACATGCCGAGATGATGACCTGGGGCGCCTATATGGCGCTCGGCGTGCTGACCGTGTTCAGCCTGCCATCCGCGCCGCTGGGCCCGCTGACATTCGGCTGGCCGCTGATCGGCGCGACGCTGATCGCCATTCTGCTGACCATCGGGCTGGCGCTGCTGATCGACAAGCTGATCTTCGCGCGGCTGCGGGGGCGGGTGAACCACCTGACGCTGGTGTTCGCCTCGTTCGGCGTCGCGCTTCTTGTGCGCAACCTGATCAGCCTGATCTTCGGGGGCGAGGCGACCTACTATACAAACACGTTGCAGATGGCGATCCGCATCGCGCCGGGCCTTCGGGTGATGCCGGATCAGGTGTTCATCTTCTGCCTGTCCATCGTGCTGGTGATCGCGATCCACTTGTTCCTGCAGAAAACACGGCTTGGCCTTGCCATGCGCGCCGTGTCCGAAAGCCCGACGCTGGCCGAGATCAACGGGATCTCGCTGTCTCGCGTCGTCAAATGGGTCTGGATCATCGGCGGCGCGCTCGCCGCAATCGCCGGCGTCCTGTATGGCGTATCGGTGCAGCTTCGCCCCGAGTTCGGCTTCCAGCTTCTGCTGCCGCTGTTCGCCGCCGCCATCATCGGCGGGGTGGGCAACGTGGTCGGTGCGGTTCTGGGCGGGTTTTTCATCGGCATCGTTGAATCGATGTCGGTGCTGGTGATCCCGGCAGGCTACAAGCTGGCGATGCCGTTCATCGTGATGCTTCTGGTGCTGTATGTCCGGCCCACCGGCCTGTTCAGCGGCACGTCGGGAGGCAAGTGATGGTCGGTATCGCACTTTATATCGTCTTCTTCCTGACGGTCGTCTCGATCTACGCGATCATCGTCATGGGGCTGAACCTTCAGTGGGGCTACACCGGCCTGTTCAATGCAGGTGTGGTCGGCTTTTTCGCCATCGGGGCCTACGGCACCGCGATCCTGTCCGGCCCCGACAATGTCCGTCTGATCGGCGGGTTCGAACTGCCGTATTTCATCGGCGTGATAGGGGGAATCCTGATCGCGGCGGCGGCGGGGCTGATCGTTGCGCTGGCGACGCTGAAGCTGCGCGAGGAATATCTCGCCATCGCGACCTTCGGGATCTCGATCTCGATCCAGCTTGTCGCGCTGAACTTCGCCTCGCTCACCGGCGGCGCGAACGGTCTGGTCGGGCTGCCGCGCCCGTTCTACCAGTTCTTCACCGAACCGAGCGTCTACAGCGTGTTCTTCCTGTGCCTCGTTCTGGTGTTCGCGGCGGTGGTCTATGTCGCGCTGGAGCGCGCGGTGCGCTCGCCCTGGGGCCGCGTCCTGCGCGCCATCCGCGAGGACGTGACGGCGGCGCGGTCGCTGGGCAAGAACCCGACGATGATCCGGCTTCAGTCCTTTGTGCTGGGCTCGGCGATCATGGGGCTGGCCGGGGGCCTTTACGTCGGCTTCATCGGCTTCGTGAGCCCGATCGACTTCCTGCCGATCCTGACGTTCCAGATTTGGGCGATGCTCATTGTCGGCGGTTCGGGCAACAACCGCGGCGCGGTGCTGGGCTGCCTTATCGTCTGGGGCCTGTGGACCGCCAGCGGTTACGTGATCTCGAACCTCGTGCCGCCCGGCTTCCAGTCGCGCGCCGGGGCGCTGCAGGCAATGCTGATCGGTTCGGTGATCGTGCTCACGCTGCTGTTCCGGCCGCGCGGCCTGATCGGCGAGGAGGACGTAATTTCCACCCATGCAGGAGCGCCCGCTACGCCGGCGCTTCAGGCAGATGCCGCCGAAAAGGGCTGACGGCATCTGAAAAAGAAATGAAGAAAGCCCGCTAAGTCCAACAAAGGGAACTGAAATGCAAAAGAACATCTACTCGGCGCTTGCCGCGGTCACCCTGGCCGTGACGGGCGGAACCTTCGCCGGAACGGCCTCGGCGCAAAGCAGCGACTGCACGTATCCGCTGGGTGCGGTGCTGTCTCTGTCGGGCTCGATGGCTGCCATCGGCGGTGCCATCGGCGACGCGGGCCAGCTTGCGGTCGACCAGATGAACGAAGCGGGCGGCATGCTTGGCTGCGAGGTCGAATATCGCCTGCGGGACGATCAGGGCCAGCCCAACGTCGGCATCGATGCGGCCATGTCACTCGTGTCGATCGAGGGGGTCGAGGTGCTGCTGGGCGCGATCCAGTCGGGCATCACGATGCCGGTGCTGACCTCGGTCGCGGTGCCGGAAGGCGTAACGCAGATCAGCTGCTGTTCCACCGCGCCGAACTTCACCGAACTGGCGGCCAGCGGCGATACCCAGGGCTATTGGTTCCGTACTCTGCCGACGGTACGTCCCCAGGGCTTCGTGATGGCCGACATCGCCCGCGAGCGCGGCTATGAAAGCGTCGCGGTGATCTACGTCAACTCGGACTATGGCGTGGCAATGACCGAGGCGTTCAACGATGCCTTCACCGCCGCGGGCGGGACCGTCACCGAAATGGTGCCCTACAACCAGGAACAGGCGTCCTACCGCGCCGAAGTTTCCACCGCGCTGGCCACCGAGCCGGACGCTCTGTTCCTCGTTGCCTTCCCGGCGGACGGGGCAACCGCGCTGCGCGAGTGGCTTTCCTTCGGCGGCACGCAAAACATCCTGCTTAGCAACGCGCTGCGGGCGACCGAATTCATCGACGCCGTGGGGGCCGAGTACCTGCAAAACGCAGCCGGCATCGACAACGCCCAGTTCGATGGACCGTCGGTCGATGCGTTCAACGCGGCTTGGGAAGAACGGTTTGGCTCTGCGCCCGAAGGTCCCGGTCTGCACACGATGTACGACGCTGCCGCCATCGCGATGCTGGCCGCACAGAAAGCCGGTGTCTACGAGGGCGCCGCGATCCGTGACGCGGTGCGCGAAGTGACCGGCCCGGGCGGCGAGGTGATCAACCCCGGCCCCGAAGGTTTCGCACGTGCCATCGAGGTGTTGGCCGAAGGCGGCGACATTTCCTATGTCGGCGCGACCGGGCCGATCGAGTTCGACGACTATGGTGACGTCTCTGGTCCCTATCTGATCTGGGGTGTCGGCGAAGACGGCGAACTGACCCAGGTCGACACTTGGGACGTCGAGCGCGTCAACGAACTGATGCAGGGCCAATAAGGCCTGTCACATTCCGGCGGGGCGTTCCCCCGCCGGAATACGAAGCCGAACGCTCCGCCGCATGCTGATCCTCTCTGCAGATGACGTCCGCCGCGCGGTATCGCCCGCGCAGGCCTTCGACGCGGTCCGCGAGGCGTTTCTCAGCCTTGCGCAGGACGCCATCGAAACCTTCCCGCGCCATCAACTTTCCGCAGGCCCCGAGCGTGCACTCATGGGCGTCATGCCGGTGGCCGATCTGTCCGAGGGCGGGCCGTGGGCGATGAAGGTCGTCCTTGTCGGCAAGGACAACCGGGCGCAGGGACTCGACAGCCATCAGGGCTTCGTGATGCTCGCGGACGGTCGCACCGGCAAGCCGCTCGCAATGATCGACGCGACCTCCGTCACCGCCCTGCGCACCGCCGCCGCCAGCGCCGTAGCGACGGCGGCTTTGGCGAACCCTGACCCCTCCCGCATTGCGATCCTCGGCGGCGGCACGCAGGCGCGTAGCCACGTCGCGGCGTTGCGGTCGCTTTATCCGGATGCCGGCTTCGTCCTGTGGGCGCGCACGAATGGCGCCGCGTTGGCCGATGAGCTGGGTCTGGCTGTCGCCGCCACCCCGAACGAGGCCGCGTTTGGCGCGGACATCGTCTGTACCGTTACCGGAGCCGCCGAGCCGATCCTGTCTGTCCGCGACATCGCCCCAGGCACGCATGTCAATGCGGTAGGCGCCAGTCGCCCGACAGCCCGCGAGATCGCGGGCGATCTTGTGGCGGCTTCGCGCCTGTTCCTGGATTCCGCGGCGCAGGCCGAGACGGAGTGTGGAGAGCTGCTGCTTGCACGGGCCTGCGGCGCGATCACCAAGGACCACCCGGCCATGGAACTTCATACGGTCGTCGCGGGCCTGCACGCAGGGCGCACGTCGCCCGCCGAGATCACCCTGTTCAAGTCTCTCGGCATCGCCGCAGAGGATCTGACCGTCGCGCAGGCCGCGCTTCGCTTTGCCCGCGCCGCCGGGCTGGGCACCGAGGTCGACTTTTGACCAGCGGGCCGAACCCCCGCGCCATACACTCACCGGAGCGTCCCATGACCACCGAAGCCCCCACCTTCGTCAAGCTGCGCGCGCCTGCCTTCACGGCGGCACGCACGTTGGAAGTCGTGGATTCCCACACCTGCGGACAGCCGACGCGGGTCATCCTGTCGGGCGCGGGGCTGCCCGCCGGCATGGACCCCGACGCCGCCCGGCGCGAGTTGGAAGCCTCGCGCGACTGGGTCCGCCGGGTGTCGGTGATGGAGCCGCGCGGGCACCGCTCGATGTTCGTCGCGGCGCTTATCGCGCCTGACCCGGAGGTGGGCGAGTGGGGCGTCGTCTACATGGACGCGATGTCCTATCCCGATATGTGCGGCCACGCGACAATCGGCGTGGCGACCACGCTGGTCGAGATGGGTCTCGTACCGCTGCCCGCGCCGGACCACACGGGCGAGATCGAGATCGGCCTGCACACGCCCGCCGGCCGTATTGCGCTGCGGGTCACGCTGGAGGACGGGCGCTGCGTCTCGGTGGCGTTCCGGACGCCATATGCCTTCTACCTCGGCGCGGTAGAGATCGCGCTTCCCGATGGCGGCACGGCGTCGGTCGACGTTGCCTATGGCGGCCAGTGGTACGCGTTTCTTCCCGCCAAGGCGGCGGGGTTGGACGTCGAGCCGGACATGATCGACCGCCTGATCGCGGCAGCCGGGCCGGTGCGGGCGGCGCTGAACGCGGCTTTGGACCGGGTCGACCCCCGCGACGGGCTGAAACCTCAGGTCGGCAACATCGTCTGGCTGGGATCGCATGCGACGAAGGGGGCCTCGGCCCGCAACGTCCCGGTGTCGCGCACCGGGTCCTTCGACCGCTCGCCCTGCGGCACCGCGACCTGCGCGCGGCTGGCCTGCCTTGTGGCGAAAGGCGAGTTGGGGGTGGGCGAAACCTTTGTGAACCAGGGCCTGATGGAAACGCTGTACCAAGGGCAGGCGGTGTCGCGCTACACCGACGACCGTTTCGACGGGATCGTGCCCGAAGTCACGGGCCGCGCGTGGCTCACGGCGGTGTCGCAGCTGATGGTGGACGAGACCGACCCGCTGGGCGACGGATACCTCGTGGGCGGGGGTGAGGCGGTCAGCTAAGCGCCGCGCTGCGCTTCGGCGACGATTTCAAATCGCCCATGGCCTTCTCTCCAACGCCAGCATTGGACAATTCCCATTCGCTGCATCCGCCAAGTGGGCCGGTTTGTGTGACAGGCAACAGGCAGCCATCCTGGCCTCGTGAAGATGGTATCGGGAACGTCCGCCGATACCCGCGCGCGCACCACCACAGCAGTCCCCACGCCTGACCCCAACCGCCCACACCGCGATTGCCCTGATTTGCATCAAGGCAGCCTCTGCGCGTGCGATGCGACAAGGGCGGTGTATGGTTTCGGGGCGCGGTCCTTTGGGGCGGCGCTGGCGACAGGGGGCGATGATCTTCGGGTGAAGGACAGGGAAGCGACAGCCTTTGTCACGCGCGGCCTCACCAAGAGCTATGGTGAAGGCCGGTCGATGGTGCATGCGCTGCGCGGCGTCGATCTGGACATTCCCGAGGGCGAGATCGTCGTGCTGCTTGGCGCGTCCGGCAGCGGGAAATCGACGCTTCTGAACATTCTCGGCGGCCTCGACAGGCCGACAAGCGGCACGGCGCGGTTCCGCGATGCCGATCTCGGGGCGATGACCGATGCCGGGCTCACCCGGTTCCGGCGCGATCACGTGGGCTTTGTCTTCCAGTTCTACAACCTGATGCCCAGCTTGACGGCCCGTGAGAACGTCGAGCTTGTGACCGAGATCGCCGAAAACCCCATGCCGCCGGAAAGGGCGCTGGACCTGGTCGGACTGACCAAGCGGCTGGATCACTTCCCGTCGCAGCTTTCCGGCGGCGAGCAGCAGCGGGTGGCCATTGCCCGCGCAATCGCCAAGCAGCCGGATGTTCTGTTCTGCGACGAACCGACCGGCGCGCTTGACAGTGCCACGGGCCGCGCCGTGCTGGAGGTGCTGAACGATGTGAACGCCGAGCTTGGCGCGACGGTTCTCATGGTGACCCACGCGGCCAATATTGCGGACATGGCGCATCGGGTCATCCGGCTGGTGGACGGGCAGATCGGGCAGGTGCAGGTCAACGAGGCACGCCTTAAACCGGCGGAGATCGAGTGGTGAGCCCGCTTGACCGAAAACTGTTCCGCGACCTTTGGCGGATCAAGGGGCAGGCTGTCGCCATCGTGCTGGTCATCGCGACGGGCGTGATGCTTCAGGTCATGATGTCCGGGCTTGTCGCCTCTCTGACAGAAACACGCAGGGCCTATTACGAACGCAACAACCTCGCCGATGTCTTCGCCCCCGTCGTCCGCGCGCCCGACGCCGTGCTGGCCCGGCTCGCCGACATTCCGGGCGTCGCGCGGGTGACGGGGCGGGCCGTGGGCCGTGCGTTGATCGACATTCCCGGCGACCCCGTTCCGGTCCAGTCGCAGGCCGTCGGACTGCCGGACAGCGGCGCGCAGGTCCTGAACACCGTCTTCCTTACGGCGGGCCGCCTTCCGGCCGAGCACCACCGCGACGAGGCGCTTTTGCTGTCGGGTTTCGCCGCCGCCCATGGCTACGGGATCGGCGACAGGATCGACGTCACCATGAACGGGTCGCGCCGCAGCATCCGGATCGTCGGACTGGCCCAGTCGCCCGAGTTCCTGTTCGTTGCCGCCCCCGGCGAGATGGTGCCCGACCCGGCGCGCTATGGCGTTATCTGGATGCGGCGCTCGGCGCTTGCGGCGGCTTTCGACATGGAAGGGGCATTCAACGAAGCGCTGCTGTCGATCTCGCGCGGAGGCTCCGAGGCGGCGGTGATCGACGCGGTCGACAGGGTGCTGAAGCCATGGGGCGGCACCGGAGCCTATGGGCGCAGCGATCTGGTGTCCGACCGGTTCGTCACCGAAGAGATCGACGGCCTCGCCACCATGTCCCGCGCGGTGCCGCCGCTGTTCATCGCCGTGGCGGCCTTCCTGCTGTACATCGTGGTCAACCGGATCGTGCAGTCCGAACGCGAGGAGATCGGGCTTTTGAAGGCGTTCGGCTATACCAACAGGGAGGTCGGGGCGCATTACGTCAAGCTTGTCCTGCTGATCGCCGGGGCAGGGGCGGCGCTTGGCTGCCTGCTGGGCGTGCTTGCCGGGCGCGCGATGATCCCGATCTACACCACCTTCTACAACTTCCCCTTCCTCGTGTTCCGTCCCGATCCGACGGCCTTCGTCATCGGCGTTTCGGCAAGCATCGCCGCGGCGTCGGCGGGAAGCGTCTTTGTCCTGAGACGGATCTTCGCGCTGACCCCTTCCGAGGCGATGCGGCCCCCGGCGCCCGCCGACTACTCGAAAACGGTGACCTTCACGGGCCCGGTGGGGCGTCGGTTGGACCAGCCGACGCGGATCGTGCTGCGAGGGCTGGCCCGGTCGCCGTGGCGCGCCATGGCGCTGTCGGCGGGCATCGCGGGCGGCATGGCGCTCGCGTCCGGGATGACCACGATCTACGGGTCCTTCGACAGGATGATGGACATCAGTTTTTCGGTGATCGACCGCTCTGACGCCACGGTGTTCTTCCACACCCCGCTGGGTGAAAAGGCGGCGTTCGAGCTGGCCCGCATTCCCGGTGTCATCGCGGTCGAGCCGTTCCGGGAAGTGGCGGCCACCCTCAAGTTCGGTCGCCGCGAATATCGCGGCAGCGTTTCCGGCATGATCGCGGACCCCGAGATGACCCGCGCGATCGACGACCGCTATGCCGCCATTCCGCTGCCGGCCCGGGGGCTCGTGCTTGGCGAGGCGCTGGCCGAGATCCTTGCCGTCGCGCCGGGCGACATTCTGACGATCGAGGTCACCGAGGGCCGTCAGCCGGTGCTGGAAGTGCCGGTGACCCGCGTCGCCAGCACCCTGATCGGGGCGCCCGCCTATATGCAGATGGCCGCCCTCAACGCGGTCATGTCCGAACCCGGCCGTATCTCGGGCGCACGTCTGCGCGTCGACGAGGCGCGGGCCGACGAGGTGTACCGGCGGCTCAAGGACATGCCCACCGTCGCAGGCGTCAGCGTGTCCGAAAACGCGCGGGCGTCTTTGCAGAAGCTGATGGATCAGGGCGCCGGATCGGCGCGCTACATCATGGGGGCGGTGGCGTTCATCATCACCTTCGGCATCGTCTACAACGCGGCCCGGATCGCTCAGAACGAGCGCTCGCGCGACCTTGCCTCGTTGCGGGTCATGGGGTTCTCAAAGGGAGAGACGGCCTTTGTCCTGTTGGGAGAACTGGCGATCATCACGCTTGTCGCCCTGCCGGTCGGATCGCTTGTGGGCTACGCGCTGACCTTCGCGATTGCGCGCGGGTTTTCGTCCGAACTGTACCAGATACCCGCCTATTTCGATCCGTTCAGTCACGGGTTCTCGGCGGCCTTCATCATCGTCGCGGCGGTCGTCTCTGGCCTCCTCGTCGAGCGCGACCTGAACCGGATGGATCTCGTGACCGTCCTGAAATCAAGGGATTAGATCATGGCTCGCAGGAAACTGTCTCGCTCGGTTCTCATTCTGGCTGCCGCGATCCTGCTGGCCGCAAGCTTCGCCTTCGCGTTCTGGCCGCGCGCGACGATGGTCGACTTTGGCGAGGTAACGCGAGGCGCGATGCGGCTGACGGTGGACGAGCAGGGCAAGACGCGGGTGCGCGACGCCTATGTGGTTTCGACACCGATGGACGGACGCCTGTTGCGCGTCGAGGTAATGCCGGGCGATCCGATCCGGAAGGGCGAGACGGTCGTCGCGCGCATGCGGCCCGCCAATCCCGCGGCGCTTGATCTTCGGACGCGCGGTCAGGCCATGGCCGCGGTCGAGGCCGCAGAAGCCGCCCTGCACGTCGCCGAGGCCAATCTGGAAGCCGCGCGCGCGGATGCCGACCTTGCCCAAGCCGATCTCGAGCGGACCGAGCGTCTTGCCGAAAGCGGCACCGCAAGCCCCGTCGCGCTTGACCGGGCGCAGAATGCCGCCCGCGCGGCGCAGGCGCGGCTCGATACCGCCGCCGCGGCAATCGAGCAGCAGCAGGCCGAACTGCGCAGGGCGCGGGCGCAGTTGATCGGTTTCGACGATCCCGGCGTTTACGACGCCGTCGAAGCGCGGCTTGGAGAGGTGATGCCGATCCGCGCGCCCACGGACGGCGTCATCCTTCAGGTCATCCATCAGGACGAGACCACGCTGGCCGCCGGGTCTCCTATCCTTGTGGTCGGGGATATCCGCGACGGGCTGGAGGTGGTGGTCGAATTGATCTCTCCCGACGCGATCAACGTGCAGCTTGGCAATCAAGTGGATATCGAGAATTGGGGCGGCGCGGCGTCCCTGTCCGGTGTCGTGACGCGGGTCGAGCCGTTCGGCGAGACGAAGGTCTCGGCCCTCGGCGTAGAGGAACAGCGCGTGACCGTCGTCGTCGACCTGACAACGCCGCCCGACGACCGCGAGGGGCTTGGCCACGGCTTCGCGGTCGAGGCGCGGATCGTGGTCTGGTCTGCGGAGAACGCGTTGAAAGTGCCGTCCAGCGCGTTGTTCCGGAATGGCCCCGGCTGGGCCGTGTTCGTCTTGACCGACGGCACCGCCTCGCTTCGCCCCGTCACGATTGGCCGCGACAACGGCAGCGAAGCCGAGGTTCTCGACGGCCTGTCCGAGGGAGAGAAGGTTGTCCTGTACCCGCCCTCGGACCTTGCCGACGGCACCGCCATATCGCAGCGCGTGATCGAGCCGTGAGGGCGGGTAGGGGACGCCGGTCCGGCTAAACCCGCAGCAGCGCCAAAGGACGCACGCGCCGCCTGTCGCTATCCGTCGCTATGCGCTTCCGCCTTCGGCCTTTCCGGTTTCGCCCAAAGTGTCTGCGTCACATCCGGCGCGCGTGCGGTGCCGCTGGCCAGAAACGCGCGGACCTCGTCCGGCGCGTAGCCGAGGCCGCGCAACACCTCGGCGCTGTGCTCGCCCAGCAGGGGAGGTGCGTCGCGCAGTCCGTCCCGGCGCACCTGCGCCGGTAGCGGGAAGTCGGGCCCCTCGAACGTGTAGTCGCCGAACTCGAAGTCCGAGCATTTTCCGGGTTCGCGGGCCTGCGGGGCGTCCAACACGCGGTCCATCGACAGGACCTCGTTAAAGCCGACGCGCGCCGTCGTAAGCCGACCGGCAAGGTCGTCGTAGCGGATGGCGCTGACGGCGGAAGCGACGATGTCCTCGACCTGCGGCCGGGCGCGGCGGCGCTGGCGCAGGGTCGCCAGACCGGGGTCCTCGGCGATGCCGAGCGCGGTGCAGAACCGGCGCCAGTGATCGTCGGTCAGCATCACAAGGTAAATCCATCGCGCATCCGCCGTCTCGTAGGCGCCGTAGCCGGGGATGCTGAACTCGGCTGACGGTTCCTGTTCCGGCCGTCCCAGAAGCTGCGACTTCAGCTGCACGCCCAGCAGGTCGCGCGCGGCGATGTGTAGGCCGGTCTCGTAAAGGCCAAGCTCGATGTTGCGCTTGGCGGGGTCGCCCGACAACAGCGCCGACAGGACGGAGATCACAGCGTAACAGCCGGCGAACTGGTCATGATAGGACGGGCCAAGGCGCGCGGGTCGGCCATCGACCCGGTTCGAGAACATAACCCCAGTGGCGGCCTCGGCGATCGGGTTTGACGCGACCTCTTCCTCCATCGGGCCGGGGCCGTAACCCTTGATGTGGCAGAAGACGATGTCCGGGTTGGCGGCCTTGCAATCCTCGTAGGTGGTGCCCAGCTTGCGCGCCGCAGAGGGGGACAGGTTCTGCACGACGATATCGGCGCGGGCCACCAGCCTTTGAAACACCTCGCGCCCGCTGTCCGACTGAAGGTCAAGGCACAGGCTTTTCTTTCCCCGGTTGAAAGCAAGGTAACTGCCGCTTGGCCCGCCGCGCACCAGCTTGCGCGTGGTCTCTCCGCCGGGCGGTTCGATCTTGATCACCTCGGCGCCAAGCTGTTGCAGGATGTGCGTTGCGAAAGGGGCGGCAATCATGCTGCCGAGCTCGATGACCGTCTTGCCGGCCAGCACGCCGTTCTGCATCTCAATCTCCTTTTCCTGCCGCGCGTCCTGGCGCTGTCGGCTGTGGAAGAGATTGCAAATCCTGGCGCGGCGAACAAGCAAGAAAATGCATTATTTATGTCGAAGAGCGTTCTTTGAGCCGCCGGTTGATCTGCGTTTGGATAAAAAACAGTTCTAAATCAAGCGCAAGTACGTGCGCCGCTCCATGCCACATAAAATAAAATGCATTTTGCATTGACCGAGGGGTTGTCTTGCTCTTACCGTCTCCGAAAACGCTGAATCTCAAGGGAGGAGAGAGAATGCCACTGGACTATGGAAAGGGGCTCGTCGCGGGCCTGATGTTTTCGGTCGCGGGGCTGGCGGTGCCGGCCTTGGCGCAGGAGGCCGGGATCGATCCCGAAAACAAGGTCGTCACCATCGGGGCGTTCACGCCCGTCACCGGCCCGGTTCCGTTCTACGCGATCCTGACCCACGCGGCGGAAGCCTATTACCGCAATCTCAACGAAAACGGCGGCATCGACGGCTGGACCATCAACTATGTCACCAAGGACGACGGCTATGATCCGGCGCGCTCGGTGGCGGTGACCCGGCAGATGGTCGAGGATGACGGCATCTTCGCGCTGTCCGCGCCCATCGGAACGGCGACCAACGTCGCGGTCATCCCTTACGCCAAAGAGGTCGGGCTGCCGGTGGTCGGGCCTATCGGTGGGGCCAGCGCCTTCTTCGTAGAGCCCAATATCTTCCCGCTGCTGCCGGACTACGGCTGGTCGGCGGCGTCGAACCTTGACTACGCGGTGAAGGACCTTGGCCTGACCAAGATCGCGCTGCTGTGGGAGAACGACGAACTTGGCAAGTCGGCCAAGCGCGGGTTCGACGCCTACATGGCCGAGATGGGGATGGAGCCGGCTGAATCGGTGCCCTTCGACGTCAAGACCACCAGCTTCAGCCCCCACATTCGCCGCGTCGCCAACTCGGGCGCCGAGGCGGTGATCCTGTTCGGCTCGAACGCCAACCTGGCGGCGGCGCTGAAGGCCGCCGACCTGCAAGGCGTCGATGCCGAATGGTTCGCGCCGTTCTTCACCGCCGACCCGTCGACGCTGAAGCTTGCGGGCGACCTGCTGGACGGTGTGCATTTCTCGTCGTGGCTGTTGCCGGTGTCCAGCGACGAGGCCGCGATCGCCGCCTATCGCGACTCGATCGGCAAATACTATCCGGACGATCCGGTGGGCGTTTTCGGTCTGAACGGCTGGAGCAACGCGGCGATCTTCCACAAGGGGTTCGAGGCGCTGCTGGCCTCTGGCGAAGAGCTGACGCGCGAGAACCTGATGACGGCTCTGGAGACGCTGGAAGATGCCAGCGTCGGCGGCGCGCGGGGCGTGTCCTTCGAGGCGGGCGACCATCGCGGCACCCGGCAGGAAGGCATCATCCAGGCGCAGGGGGACGGCTTTGTCCTGGTCAAGGCATTCCGCCCCTATCCCGACGTCGTCTTTGACGGCGCGAAAACCCAGTAGTCTGATGAAAGCGGCGGTGGCCGGGTGAGGAGCCGGCCACCGTTTCCATCGACTGCACGAACATCCTGGGAGGAAAGATGAGCAGTATTCCGGTCAGCGGACCCGCACGCCTTGACGGCAAGGTCGCCATCATCACCGGGGCGGCCGGGGGCATCGGCAGGGCAACGGCCCTGGCCTTCGCCGACGCCGGCGCCACCGTGATCGCCACCGACATCGCAGAAGCGCCGGACTACGGCGTGGCAGGCATCCACTATCACAGGTACGACGTCACCTCGCGCGACGAGACGACCGCGCTGGTCGCAAGCGTGAAAGCCCAGCATGGCAGCATCGACGCGCTGGTGTTGTGTGCCGGCGCGATCTCGCACCGTCCGCTGGTCGAGTCGACCGACGACGAATGGCGGCAGATGCTGGACGTGAACCTGATGGGCGTCGTGAACCCGGTGCGCGAAGTCTTTCCGGTCATGGCCGAGCAGGGGATGGGCAAGATCGTCGCGCTGGGGTCCATCGCGTCCAAGATCGGCGGCGTGGCGTCCGGCCCGTCCTATGTCGCGGCCAAGTCGGCGGTGCACGGGCTGATGAAATGGGTGGCCAAGAACGGTGCGGCGCACGGGGTCTATGCCTCGACCGTGGCGCCCGGCCCGGTCGAAACCCCGATGTGGGAGACCGTCACCCAGCGCGCGGCCCCGTCGCCGCACGGAAGCGTCCCGCTGGGCCGCTTCGGTCAGCCCGAGGACATCGCGCAGGCGATCCTGTTCCTCGCGTCCCCGCAATCGCATTGGATAACCGGCACCGTTCTCGACGTGAACGGCGGCATGTTGATGGACTGAGACAATGGCAGCAGCAGAGACAATCGGATTTATCGGTCTTGGCGTCATGGGCGGCCCGATGTGCCGCAACATGGCCCTGAAACATCCCGGCCGCGTGCTGGTCTTCGACCTGTCGGAGGACGCGCTGGCGGCGCTGTCGGACACCAAGGCCGAACGCGCGGCGTCGGTCGAGGCGCTGGCGGCGGAGGCGGATGTGATCTTCCTGTCGCTTCCCGGCGGCCCGCAGGTCGAGAAGGTCACAGCGCTGATCGCCTCGGCGGCCGCGCCGGGAACTGCGGTGGTAGACCTGTCGACGACGCCCGTCGCCACCGCCCGAAAGGTCGGGCAGACGCTGGCCGCAAAGGCCATCGCCTTCGCCGACGCCCCAGTCGCCCGCACCCGAGAGGCGGCGCAGAAGGGCGCGCTGTCGATCATGGTGGGCGCCGCGGACGAGGTGCACGACCGCATTCGTCCGATGCTGGACTACATCGCCACCGACGTGACCCACGGCGGCGCGATCGGGGCGGGGCAGGTGTTGAAGCTGGCGAACAACATGCTGGTTTTCGCCAACACCGTGGCCCTGTCCGAGATGATGGTGCTGGGCGAAAAGGCCGGCGTCGATGCCGAGACGCTGCTGGACGCGGTGTCGAAGGGCTCGGGCGACAGCTTCGTTCTGCGCAACCACGGCCGCAAGGCGATGGCGCCGCGCAGCTTCCCGGCCAAGGCGTTCTCGCCCGCTTATGCTGTGAAGGACATCGACTATGTCTTTGAACTCGCAGCGCAACTGGGACTGGACCTGCCGGCGGCGGAAACCGCGCGCAGCTACTACGCCCGCGCCGTCGAGCGCGGCTTTGGCGACCGCTATTTTCCCTGTGTGATCCAGCTGGTGGAGGACGGGTCGATGTCCGTCGAGCCGGCATGAGCGGGCTGCTTCAGGATCTCTTTCCGCTGGTCTGGTCGGGGATGATCACCGGCTGCCTCTACGCGTTGGGCGCGCTTGGGCTGGTGATGATCTTCAAGTGCTCGAAGGTGGTGAACTTCAGCCACGGCAACGTGGCGGGCTTCGCGGCCTTCCTGATCTACGGGTTTTCCAGCGGTGTGCTGCCAGAGCTGTCCTGGGGTGCGGCGGTGCTGCTGACGATCCTCGCGGTCATCGCCATCGCCTTCCTGACCTATGCCATCGTGTCGCCGCTGGTGTTCGAATCCGACCTGACCGCGACCATCGCGACGCTGGGGATCGGCCTGATCGCGCAGGGCGCGACGCTGCTGACCTTCGGGGCGGATATCGTCAGCCTTGACCTGCCGGTGCCGCGTTTCAGCACCGCCGTTCTGGGCCTGCGGATCACCGGTTATGACCTGACCGTGCTTGCCGTGGCGGTCGTGACCATCGGCGCGCTGTTCTTCGTGATCGACTTCACCAAGCTGGGCATCGCCTTTCGCGCCATCTCGGAAAACCCTTTTGCGGCAGAGGTTTGTGGGCTGAACCTGCGCTCGGTTCACCTGTTCGCCTGGATCGTCGCGGCGATCCTGGGGGTGGTCGGCGCGCTGCTGATCGTGCCGACGACCTTCCTCAGCGTGACGACGGTCGCGGCCTTCATGCTGCAGGCCTTCGCGGCGGCGGTGATCGGCGGGTTCGCCAGCCTGCCGGGCGCGCTGGTCGGCGGCATCCTGGTCGGCGTTCTGATGAACCTGTTCACCTTCTACGTGTCGCCGGAATATTCCAGCACCTTCCTGCTGGGCCTGATCCTTCTGGCGCTCAACATCTTCCCGAACGGGATTCTTGCCAGGGTGGAGGGCTTCCGTGTCTGACCAGAACGCAACCCTTCGTTTGTCTTCGGTGGACCGGTCCGGGCTGCGCGGCATGGTGTCGGCGCGGGTCGGGACGTGGCTGCTGATCGCAATCGCCCTGTGCCTGCCGATGGTGGTCGGAGGCTCGTGGGTCTTCGCCTTGGGCGTCTGTTTCGCCAACGCCATCGGCGTGTTGTCGGTCAGCGTGCTTGTCCGATACGGCGGCGAGGTGTCCATCGGCCACACGTTCTTTTCTGCGGTCGGCGCCTACACGGTCGCCATTCTGGACACCCGCTATGGCGTCCCGCTGTGGTTCAGCGTGCCGCTTGCGCTGGCGTTTGGCGTGGTCGCCGGCATCCTGTTCGCCTGGCCGTCGCGGCGGTTGTCGGGGATCTACCTTGCCGTGTCGACGCTGGCTTTGGCGCTGGCGGTGCCCGAGATCATCAACAACGCCGACGGCCTGACCGGCGGCTACGAGGGTCTTTACGTCTCCAAGCCGCTGGTGCCGGGGGTGAAAATGTCGCTGCAACGATACTACGCCGCGCTGGCGGTGCTGCTGGCGGTGACCTACGGGCTGTCGCGGCTGCGGCATTCGCGGCAGGGGCTGACCCTGCTGCTGGCAAAGTCGCATCCGGCGGCGGCGGATGCGTTCGGCACCCGGCGGGTCTGGGCCCGGATCGCGGTGATGGGCATCTCGGGCGGGATTGCCGCGCTGTGCGGGGCGATGCTGGCCTTCGCCGGTTCGACCGTGTCGCCGTCGGGCTTCACCTTCTGGGCCGCGATCTTCCTGCTCGTGGGCTCGGTGGTCAGCGTCTATGGCCTGACGTTTCCCCGGGCGCTGATTGGCGGGGCGTTCCTGACGCTGATCCCGCAGTTCCTGTCGGCCTCGGGGGCGTGGATCCCGGTGCTGTACGGTGTGGCGCTGCTGGGCGTCATCCTTGCCGGCCACTACCTGCCGCAACTGACACAGGCGATGGGTCGCCGGAAAGGAGGCGCGTGATGGACGTCCTGACCAACGCGCTGACGGGGCAGGGAATTTCCCTGTCCTTCGGCGGCATCAAGGTGCTGAAGGGCCTCGATGTCTCGTTCCGTGCCGGAGAGATCACCGGCCTCATCGGTCCCAACGGCGCCGGGAAGACCAGCCTGTTCAACTGCCTGACCGGAGCCTATTCGCCGCAGGAGGGGCAGATCGCCTTCGCCGGACAAAGTCTTGACGGCCTGTCGCCCGCCGCGCGCGCCAGCAAGGGGATCGTTCGCAGCTTCCAGCACGTCGCGCTCAGCCCCGACCTGACGGTTCTTGAGAACGTGATGATCGGGGTCGCGCGCAACCATGACGCGGGATGGCTGAGCGCCTTCCTGCCGCTGCCGCGCGGCTGCGCCGAGCGGGCCGAGATGGAGCGTGCGGCGATGGGGGCGCTGGCCGATCTGGGTCTTGCCGACGCGGCGCACAGCCTGCCCGACGCGTTGCCGCCGGGGATGCTGCGGCTGGTCGAGATCGCCCGCGCCATCGTGGGCAAGCCAGACGTGCTGCTGCTGGACGAACCGGCGGCGGGGCTGAACAACTCGGAAACCCGCGACCTGATGCAAACCCTGCAGAAGCTGCGCTCTGGCGGGCTGGTGATGGTCGTGGTGGAGCATGACATGGATCTCGTCATGTCGATCTGCGACCGGATCTATGTCCTGAATTTCGGCGAATTCGTCGCCTGTGGCGCCCCCGACGAGGTGCGGCGCGACCCCGACGTGATCCGTATCTATCTGGGAAGCGACGATGACTGATGTGCTGACGGTGAAGGAGTTGTCCGTGTTCTACGGCGCGCGGGCGCAGGCGGTCGAGGACGTGACCTTCTCGGTCGGGCAGGGGCGCGTGGTGGCCCTGCTGGGGGCCAATGGCGCGGGCAAAAGCTCGATCATGAAAGCGGTCGCAGGGCTGATCCCGGCCGAGGGCAAGGTTGCTTTCCGGGGTGCCGATATCTCGGACATGCCGGCCCGCAAGCGCGTGGCGCAGGGTGTCGTCTACGTGCCCGAGGGGCGGCAGATCGTCGGCCATATGTCGGTGCGCGAGAACCTTGTGCTGGGCGGCTACCAACTGCCCGGCGCGCGGCGGAAGACGCGGATGGAGATGGTTCTGGACCTGTTCCCCGAGATTGCCGAAAAAGCCGACCGCTCGGCGTGGCGGCTTTCTGGCGGCGAGCAGCAGATGCTCGCCATCGGGCGTGGGCTGATGGCGGAACCTCGGCTACTCCTGCTCGACGAGCCGTCGCTGGGCCTTGCGCCGCTTCTGGTGCGGCGGGTGTTCGATCGCCTTGGGGCGATCCGGCAGGAAACCGACCTGTCCATCGTGCTGGTCGAGCAGAACCTGGCCATGACGATCCGCCTGTGCGACGAGGTGCATTTCCTGCGCTCGGGGCGGATTGTCGGGCATCAGGGCGCCGAAACCCTGCGCGACCCGACAGCGCGGCAGGCGGCGATCGACGCCTACCTCGGCGCCAGCGCCTCGGCGGCGTGAGGCGGCGATGACCGGGCAGGCGACATACGAGGTCTATGCCATCCGCCACGCGGTGAACGACACGCGGACGCGGGGCAACAACTTCATTTTGGAGTCCGACCCCGCTGCGCCGTTGGTGCTGGATTTCTATTCCTGGGTGTTGATCGGGCAGGACCGGACCATCGTTGTCGACACCGGCATGGATCCGGCCAAGGCTGCGAAACACGGCCATCGCCACCTGCTAAGCCCGGTGGACGCGCTGGCCATGCTGGGCGTCGATGCCGCGACGGCGGACACGGTGATCCTGACCCATGCGCATTACGACCACCTTGGCTTTCTGGACGCTTTTCCCGCCGCGCATTTCCACATGCAGGCCGAAGAGATGGCCTATGTCACCGGCCCGTGGATGGAAAAGCCGTGGTTCCGCCGCGCCTATGAACCGGACGAGATCAGCCGGCTGGTGACCCTGCTGCATTCCGACCGCCTGACGCTGCACGGGCGCGAAGCCGAAATCGCCGACGGCGTGACGGTCCACTGGGTCGGCGGCCATTGCGCGGGACAAGAGGTGGTGCGGGTCCGGACCCGGCGCGGCTGGGTCGTGCTGGCCTCGGATGCGTTGCACTATTACGAGGAATACGAGCGCGGCGTGCCCTTCGCCGTGGCCTTCAACCTGTCCGACATGATCGCCGCGCATGACCGCATTCGCGAGCTGGTGGACAGCGACGACCATGTCCTTCCCGCCCACGACCCGCGCATGACCGAGCTTTATCCGCCGCTTGATACGGCCCGCGCGGGTCAGATCCTGCGGCTGGACGTGCCTCCGGTGCGGCTTCGGGAGGCGGGGCAGTGAAATATTGCATCATCCCATCGGGGGCGTGCTATACGTGTCGGCCAGAAGTCACGGAAGGCCAAGGGTTTGAAGTCACAGACCAAGGAAGAGCAGGTCGCGGATTTCCTGCGGGAAGGCATCATTTCCGGCCAGTTCCCGCGCGGATCCAAGCTGAAACAGGCACAGATTGCCGAGATGACGGGGATGAGCATCACCCCCGTGCGCGAGGCGATCAAGCTGCTGGAGGCCGAGGGCTTCGTGCTGGGCTCGTCCCATCGCGGCGCCGTGGTGGCGCCCTTCGACATGAACGCAACCGAAGAGATCGTGGACCTGCGCGTCACGCTGGAATGCAAGCTGGCGCTCAAGGCGATGTCGCGGCTTGGCAAGAAGGAACTGGACGAACTCACCGCGCTGCAGAGCGAGATCGAAGACGCCTCGGAGAAGGGCGACCGGGACGCGGTGCGTTCGATCAACTACCGCTTCCACGAGTTGCTGTACCAGGCGGCGGACCTGCCGCAGACCCTGCGGTTCGTCCGCGCGCTTTGGGCGCGCTATCCGTTCGACCTGATCAACAAGCTGGACAACCGCATCGACCGCGCCTCGGCCGAGCATCGCGCGATGCTCAGCGCCATCCTCGCACGGGACGAGGGCGAGATGCTGAGCGCGCTGCGCACGCACATCCGCGCCGGCTGGGAAGAATTCAAGGAAAGCTACACCGAGTAGCCCGGGCATCCGTCTCTGGTTCCGGTGTGGGTTCGACATCGGAACGCTGAAAGCAAGGAGACGGCGATGGCCCCGAAAAGCATCCTTCTGGTCATGGACATGCTCAATGACCTCGTTCACCCGGACGGTATGGGCGGCAAAAGCTATGTCCCGCTGTGCGAAGAGCGTGGCGTCTACGATGCGACGAAACTGGCCATCAGCCGCGCCCGCGCGGCAGGGGTGATGGTGGGCTATGTGCGGGTCGGTTTTTCGCCGGACTACGCGGAATGCCCGTCGGGCTCGCCGGTCTTCTCGAAGGCGCGGGACAATGGCGTTTTCACTCTGGGTGGCTGGGGGACCGAGGTCTACGAGGGCTTCGCCCCGCAACCGGGCGATCCCGACATCGTCAAACATCGCGTCAGCCCGTTCTACGGCACCAAGCTGGAACCGCTGCTGCGGGCGCAGGGCGTGGGGCGGCTGATTCTGTCGGGTGTTTCGACCAACGGTGTCGTCTCGGCGGCCGTGCGCGAGGGGCACGACCGGGATTACGACTGCGTTCTGCTTGAAGACTGCTGTGCCGGGGCGACCCGGGACGAGCATGAGTACGCGCTGTCGGGACTGAAGCGTTACGCCCAGATAACGACGGCTGCCGACGTCGATTTCTGACCTATAAAATGCATTATAATGACGGACGGCGCGACCTTTCGCGTCGTCTGATACCTGTTTTTTCTCAATAAACTACGGATATTCGCAAGAAAATGCATTATTTTGCCCGCCATCCGTTGACCGGTCTGTGAAAATAATGCATCAAAAATCCAGACCGACGGATCAGAGAGGGGGCCTTACACGCCCGATCCGGAGGGCAATGGATACCGATAGGGAGGCAAGTCTCGTGACCACCGCAGACACCATGGACAAGAAGAACGCAGACGTCGGCGGCGCGCCGGCAGAGGGCAAGATCACCGACGAGGCGGTTGCCGCGGCGCGCGGCATGATCGGTCTGCAATTGCGCCCGGAAGGGCCGTACCTGCAGGACGCGACCACCGACACGCTGCGCAACTGGTGCAACGGCATCGGCGACCTGAACCCGATGTACCGCGAACAGGAATACGGCCGGAACTCGCGCTATGGCGGGCAGGTGGCGCATCCGATGTTCCCGATGGCTTTCGGCTGGGTCGGGCGCACGCGCTGGGGGCTGCCGGGGGTTCACGGCTTCTATGCCGGCAATGACTGGGAACTGTTCCGCCACATCCGCCCCGGCGACCGCATCAGCGCCATCGAGCGCGTGGTCGGCGTCGAGGAGAAGGAAAGCAAGTTCTCAGGCCGGCTGGTGCTGCAATACGTGGAAGCCAGCTATTCCAACCAGCGCGGCGAACTGGTCGCCCGCGCGCTTGGCACCTGCACCCGGCACGAACGCAAGGCGGCGCGCGACGCGGGCAAGTACAAGGACATCAAGACCCACGAATACACCGCCGAGGAATACGAGGCGCTGGACGAGGCGATCCTGCGCGAGCCCGAACGCATCCGCGGCAGCAACGTCCGGTATTGGGAAGACGTGACCGAAGGCGAGACGCTGGACCCGATCGTGCGCGGCCCGCTGTCGCTGATGGACACGATGGGCTTCCTTGTCGGCTGCGGGCGCGGCCACACCCATGGCGTCGTGTTCCAGGCGGCGATGAAGCATCCCGGCCACTTCTTCCGCAACCCCGAAGCGGGCGGCGGCATCGAGTACACCGGCATCGGCCACCACCGCGAGAGCACCGCAAAAGAGGTGGGCGTGCCCGGCGTCTATGACTACGGCCCGCAGCGGTCGTCGTGGATGGCCTCGCTTGTCACCAACTGGATGGGCGATGCCGCCTTCCTGAAGCGGGTGCGCACCGAGATGCGGCGCTTCAACACGATGGGCGACAGCACCTGGTGCAAGGGCAAGGTCGCGCGCAAGTACACCAAGGACGGTCACGCCTTGGTCGATCTGGAAATCTGGGGCGAGAACCAGCGCGGCGAGATCACCACGCCCGGTCTGGCCACGGTCATCCTGCCCAGCCGCGACCCGAACACCCCGGTGTTCTTCGACGGCGCCGCGCTCGATCTCGAGCTGCCGGTCGTGCGCTGAACACGGGCCGGGGGCGATCGGAATGGAGGATCCGAGACCACTGGACGGCATAAGGGTGGTGGAGCGCGCTTCGGGCGTGGCCGCCGCCTACGCCGGAAGGCTTCTGGCCGCGATGGGGGCCGAGGTCTTCATGGCGGAACCGCCGGATCACAGCCCGCTGCGGCGCGAGGCGCCGTTCCTGCCGGGGGGCGGCAGCGCGCTGTTCGCCTATCTCGCGGCAGAAAAGCGCAGCGTGCTGTGCGACCTCGCCGATCCCGTCGACCGCAAGGCGTTCCATGGCCTCGTGGCGGCGGCCCAGATCCTGATCGACGATACGCCTGTGGCGGACCGCGCGGGACAGGGGCTTGACCCTGCCTCTGTGGATGCCCGTCATCCGCATCTTGTGCACCTGTCGGTCCTGCCATTCGGGGCAGAGGGCCCCAAGGCGGGCTGGTGCGGCGCCGAGATCAACATGATCCATGCCGGTGGCGAAGGGTTCCTGCTGCCGAACGGTCTGTCGGCGGACCTGTTCCCCGACCGCCCGCCGTTGAAGATTGCAGGCCACTTTGCCGAAATGCAGGGCGGCGTCGCCGCGGCGCTCGCCGGGCTGTCGGCGCTTTGGTCGGGGCAGGGGCAATTCGTCGATGCCTCGGTTCAGGACGCCAATGTCGCGGTGGGCGCTTTCGCCGTTCAGCGCTTCGGCGACGGCTCGGTCGAGCATCGCTCGACCCGGTCGTTCCGCTATGGCGGGGTCATCGAGTGCCGCGACGGGTTCGTCGAACTCCTGACTTTGGAAGAACGCCAGTGGGAGGGGCTCGTCGACCTGCTGGGGCGGCCCGACTGGGCCACCGACCCGGCGCTGCGCGACGCCGCCGAGCGCAGCCGCCGCGGTGACACGATCAACGCCAACATCCGCGACTGGGCAAGCGATCAGCCGGTCGCGGATCTGGTGGCGCGCGCGCAGGAACTCGGGGTGCCGATGGCGCCCTATAACACGCCGGACGAGATCCTTGCCGGCCGTCAGGAAACGGCGCGCGGGATCTTCCGCGAGGTCGCCGGGCCCGGCGAAGAGAATGTGCGGATTCAGTCGGCTCCGTTCCGCTTTGGCGCGCAACCGCTGCCGGTGGCTCAGGCGGCGCCCGCGCCGGGGGCAGATCAGCATCTGCTGGTCGCGCACCCGCCGCGTGAAGCCCGAAAGGTGCAGGCATGACGCGACCCCTTGAAGGCATACGCATCGCCGATTTCACCGTTCATGCCGCAGGTCCGTTCTGCACCCACATGCTTTCGCAACTGGGCGCAGAGTGCATCAAGATCGAAACCGCCCTGCGGCCCGACATCTTCCGCAAGCCGCACGCGGTCTATGGCCGCGCGGGACCGGCAACCTTCGATCAGGTGGCGTCGAACAAGCTGTCGGTGCGGCTGAACCTGAAACATCCCGATGGCGTCGCACTGGCAAAACAGCTGGTCGCCGTTTCCGATGTCGCCGCCGAAAGCTTCCGTGCGGGCGTGATGGAAAGGCTGGGCCTTGGGTATGACGCGCTGCGCGAGGTCCGCGAGGATATCGTCATGGTCTCGGTCTCGTCCTCGGGCCAGACCGGGCCGGACAGTCACTTCGCGGGATATGCCCCGCTGTTCGGCGCGTGGGGCGGGCTGGGCTATCTGTCCGGCTACCGCGACGGCCCGCCGGTCGAGATGCGGCACGTGATGGACCATTCCGTCGGCATGAACGCGGCGCTCGCCACGGTTGCCGCCCTGCACAAGCGCCGCCGCACCGGCAGGGGCAGCCATGTCGACGTGGCCGCGCGCGAGGTGGCCTCGTCGCTGGTGGGCGACGCGTTGGCCGCCGCGAGCGCGGGTGCCGCGCCCGAGCGCATGGGCAACGACGACCCGCAGCGCGCGCCGCACGGGCTGTACCCGACGGCTGAGGCGGACCGCTGGCTTAGTCTCGCGGTCGGCACGGATGCCGCGTGGCACAGGCTTGCCGCCCTGATGGGGCAGCCCGGACTGGGACGCGATCCAAGGTTCAGCACCGCCGCCGACCGCGTTGCCAATCGCGCCGAAGTCGATGCGGCGGTGACGGGCTGGAGCCGCACGCAACAGCCCGAAACCGCCGCGGCTTCGCTGCAGCGGGCGGGCATCCCGGCGCATCTGTCCTGGCGGGCATCCGATATCGTCGCCGACCCCCACATGCGGGTGCGGGGCGCCATCGTCGACGTGACCGAGACCGACGGGGCCACGCGCGCCGCCGTGGGGTTCCCGGCGCGGTTCTCGGGGAGCGATCAGCCGGGGATGACCCGCGGCACGCCGGAGCTGGGGGAACACGAGGCCTATGTCTTCGGCGACCTCCTCGGGTTGGCGCAGGCCCGGATCCGGGACCTGATCGCCGAACGGGCCATTTACTGAAACCGCCTGCGCGGCGACTGCGGGAGCAACCACCTTGAACGACGTGATGGACCACACCCCGGCCGAGGCAATCGGCCGCCGCGAAACCGCCGACGCCCCGATCCGGCCCGAACCCGCAGCGCAGCTTGCCGCAACGCTCGATCTGGGCGCCGTCCCGGCAGAAGGCGATCCGTTGCCGCCGGGCTGGCACTGGATGTATTTCAACCCATTCCTGCCACGGTCTTCGCTTGGCCCCGATGGTCACGCGAAGCGGGGCGGTTTCCTGCCAGAAACGGGCCTACCGCGCCGGATGTGGGCCGGGGGGCGGATTTCGTATCCGGGGGCGCTGAAGATCGGAGAGCGCGCCCGCAAGGAAAGCCGCATCCAGAATGTGAGCGAAAAATCGGGCCGCGCGGGGCGTCTGTGTTTCGTCACCGTCCAGCACCGGATTTCGCAGGGCGGGGTGCTTTGCATCGAGGAAGAGCAAGACATCGTCTATCGAGAGCCGCCCGATCCCGCGGTTCAGCCGCCAGAGCCAGCCGCCGCGCCGGACGGGGCGGAATGGTCGGAAGAGATCGTGCCCGATCCCACCCTGCTGTTCCGCTATTCCGCACTGACCTCGAACGGGCACCGGATCCACTACGACCGCACCTACGCGCAGCAAAACGAAGGTTATCCCGACCTCGTGGTGCACGGACCTCTGACGGCCACGCTGCTGCAAGGTCTGGCGACGCGTTGCCGCCCGGGTCTGCGTCTTCGTCAGTTCACCTTCCGGGGGATGGCGCCGCTTTTCGTGACACGGCCGTTCCGAATTGAGGCCAAGCGCGGCGAGGGTCCGGACGACCTGTCGCTTTGGGCGCGCGGACCGGATGGCGAACTTGCGATGCGCGCGGAAGCCTTTTTCTGATGCCCGACGTCACGCGCATTCCGAAAAGCTACCTGTTTGTGCCGGGCAACCGTCCGGACCGCTTCGCCAAGGCCGCAGCCTCCGAAGCGGATGCCCTGATCCTCGACCTCGAAGACGCCGTCGGACCAGACGACAAGGACGCGGCGCGAACGGCCGTGCGGCATTGGCTCGAAAGCGGCGGCACGGCGCTGGTGCGGGTGAACGGGGTGGACACTCCGTGGTTCGCGGATGACGTAGCCATGCTTGCGGAGGTGCAGATAGCAGGCGTCATGGTGCCGAAATCCGACGCGCCGAGCCTGTCACAGGCGGCCAAGGCGCTGCCCGGGCGCGGGCTGGTGGCCCTGGTCGAAACGGTTGCGGGCATCGCCGAGGTCCGCAGCGCCGCGCGGACAGCGGGCGTTCGGCGGCTCGCCTTCGGCAACCTCGACTTCGGCACGGACGCCCGGGTACCGCCGGGGAGCCCCGTGCTTGATGCCGCGCGCGTCGAACTGGTGCTGGCGTCGCGTCTGGCGGACCTGCCGCCGCCGGTGGACGGGGTGACCATGGCGCTGAAGGACGAGATGGAAATCGCCGCCGACGTCGCACACGCACGATCCTGCGGGTTCGCGGCCAAGCTGTGTATTCACCCGGCGCAGCTTGCCATCGTCAATCGCGGCTTCACACCCACGGAAGATGAACGTGGCTGGGCCAGCCGTGTGCTTTCGGCGCTTGCAGCGGCCAAGGGCTCGGTGGTGCAGGTGGATGGAAAAATGGTGGATGCACCATTGATAGAACGGGCCGAGTGGATCCTGGCCCACGCAGCAAGCTGAGAAACGCGGGCGGGTGAACAGCCCGTTGCTATTCCAAAGGCGGTGATATCCAGTCCGGAGGTCGGCGGTCACATTTTGCCTGCGGCGGCCCCGCCGCCAGACCCGCCGGGTTACAAGCCGCCGGGGTCCGCCGCCGTGGGGTCGATGTGGAAGGTCACGCGGCTGCCGTCTTCCGAACGGGTGAAGTCTGGGTAGCCGGCGGCCTCGACCAAGTCGGGGAAGTAGAAGGGCTGCACGAACCAGTCGTGGTCGAATGCATAAAACCAGACGGCGAATTCCACGTCATGCGGGCCCGAACCCGACAGGGCGAACTCTGCCGTGGCGCGCAGTTCGATCCGGCCAGCCCCCGCGGCAAGCGAGGCGCGGTCGGCCAGTGTCGTGCCGGTGATCGCGAAAGGTATGCTGGTCCCGTCCACGATCAGCCGGACAGCCGCCGTGACCTGTTGGCCGAAGCCAGCGGTCTCGGCGGCGTCGATCTTGCCGTTTGCGTCGGCATCGATGTAATCGAAGATCGCGGCTCCGTCCTCGACCGAGGGCACGATGGTCAGGACGGCTTCTGCAGAGCTAAGGCCCAGAGACAGCCGAACCTGCTGATCCACGTACAAATGCGGATGCGCCAGCGCGGGCATGCCCGCCACCAGCGCAAGCAGCATGGCAAGCCCTCGCATCACGGTTCGGCGATCCACGCGATGCCGTAGTCGTTGCCGGGATCGCGGTACATGTTGTGGGCATGGTCGGTCGGAATGTCGCCGCGCATGTTCTGGGGGGCGTATTCGATGATGGCCGAGGGCGCGGTGACGCGGAAGTAGGCCGCGCCGAGTTCGTCCACCGGGCCCCACCAGCCAAACCACGTCGCGTCCAGATCGGCCTCGATAACCGCCATCTTGGCCGCGAAATCGTCGTCGTTCATGAAGCCCAGACGGGCCGCGATCACGTCCAGCAACAGCTGCCGCTGCGCGTCGTCGAGTTGTGTCGCCTGAATCCCCTCGGGGGCAAGGACGGTCCCGAACGCGCCGGGGCCCAGCAGCAGGTTGATGATCTCGTCGCTGCGGATCGCCATGGCCCTCTGGTCCACCGTCAGGCTGTCCATCAGGGCCGCGGCGGCGCGGGTTTCGGCCTCGGTGATGAAGACATCCGCGCCGTCGAACTCGATATTGAGCGGCTCGCCCCCGGTCAGCATCGGAGAAAAGGCCAGGTCGGGGCCCGCCACGGTGACGTTGATCGCCAGATGATGTCCACCGAACTGGAACATCCAGGGCGCATCGGTCGACGGCTCTCCGAGGAAAGAGGCGTAATAGTACTCGTCGCCGAAGTTCGGACCGCCGCCGCCGGTGTCGAGCGTTTCTTCAGCCGCAAGCTGAAGCAGGATATTGCGGTAGCCGTCCTCGCTCATCACCGTGCGCAGCAGGGCGTCCAGCGCGTCCAGCTGGTCGGCCTGAAGATCGCCCCGCATGACGCCTTTGCGCACGACGGGACCATCGGGAAAGTTCGACCAGTTCGACCTTTGCGTATTGTCCGCGAAGTCGAACAGCGCCTGTTGCGTCTGGTCCTCGCTCAGAGTGTCCAGAAACGCACGCGCGGCAGCGACGATCTGCTGAGACTGCTGGTCGGCCGGCGCAACCTGCAGATCGTCCCTGATCGTGATGTCGACCGGCGGGGTCTGCAAATTGCCGTTCTGACCCCATACTTCGCCATAGCCAAGCCAGATGCCGGCCACTGCGGCCACGGCACCGCACGCAGCGATGCCGAGGTTTCGCGTTCTCGTCATGTAGATCTCCATGTCTTTTGGCCTAAACGCACGGGCGCGGCAGTTCCGTCGCAGGTTTGGCACAGGACGGAAGATGCCTGCGCCGCGCGGGCGTTTATTTCGGCACGGGCGGGGTGCCGTGGGTGTGGAAGCTCTCGATCGTCTTGAGACCCCATGCCTGCCCCTTCTTGCGGTCGGCTTCCGTCCACTCGACGGGTTTCCAGTCCGGCGCAAGGACAAGCCGGGCGCCTGCGTTGGCAAGCTCGACCCGGTTGCCGGCCGGTTCCCAGACGTACAGGAAGAACGTGCCCTGAATCGCGTGCTTGTGCGGGCCGGTTTCGATGTGGACGCCGTTCTGCAGGAAGATGTCGGCGGCGCGCAGGATGTCTTCGCGCTGGTCGGTTGCATAGGTGACATGGTGCAGCCGCCCGTTGCCGCCGCCGTGCTCTTCGGTGCAGGCGAGGTCGTAGGTCTTGTTGTTCACGGTGAACCAGCACCCGCCCAACCTGCCATTGTCCAGCTTGATGTACTCGGTCACCCGGCTGCCAAGACAGGTTTCCATGAAGCGGCGGAACTCGGTGACGTCCTCGGACAGCAGGTTCAGGTGGTCGATCCGGCGGGGGGCCGCACCCTCGAACGCAGAGGCGGTGTTCTTGAGAGCGGCGCGCTCGGCCTCGTCCTGCGCTTCGTACCAGCGGGTGTCATAGTAGATCTCGAAGACATGGCCGAACGGGTCCTGAAAGCGGAAGGCCCGGCCGTGCGACAGGTCGCCGTCGTTCCAGCCCAGAACCTCGTAGCCCGACGCCTCGATCGCGGCCACCCGCCGGTCCAGCGCCTCGGGCGAGGCTGCGCGATAGCCGATGTGGCCGACCCCGGTCGTTTCCGCGCGGGTCAGCTTGAGGGTGCAATACTCGTAATCGTCCCACGCCCGCAGATAGGCCGAGGTCTCGTCCTGACCGGACAGCTTCAGGCCGTAGATTCGGGTGAAGAAGTCGAGGCTGTCCTCGAAACGGTCGGTCAGCATCTCGACATGGCCAAGGTGGGCAAGATCGAAACTGGGATTGGTGGGATCGGACATGGTCGTTCCTCCGGTCTGTCGTTGTGGTATGTCCCGCCGCCGGTCGCGTCGCGCCGCGGCGGGACCGGTCAGTTGAACATCGAGTTGGGGATCAGAAGCGCGATCTCGGGCACAAGGATGATCAGCAGCAGGCAGACCACCATCGCAAGCAGGAAGGGCGTCACGCCGCGGAACACGGTCCCAAGCGAGACGTCTCCGGCCACGTTCCTGACCACGAAGACGTTCAGCCCAACGGGCGGCGTGATCATTCCCATCTCGATCACGATCACCGCGACCACGCCGAACCAGATCGGATCGAAGCCAAGCGCGGTGATGACCGGAAAATAGATCGGGATCGTGATCACCAGCATGGCGAGGCCGTCAAGGAACATGCCCAGCACCACGTAGGACAGCAGGATCACGAACAGCGTCCCATAGGGCCCAAGCCCCAGCGCGGCCAGCCCGGACTCCAGCCCGGCGGGAACGCCGGTCAGTGCCAGAAACGGGTTCAGGACATTCGCGCCGATGACGATCATGTACAGCATGGACGAGGTCGAAACCGTCGCCATCACCGCGGTCCGCAGTCCAGACAGCGACAGGCTGCCGGTTGCGAAGGCCAGCACGATGGTCAGTGCCGCGCCCACGCCCGATGCTTCGACCGGGGTGAAGACGCCAAGGTAGATGCCGCCGATGGACACCACGATCACGACGATCAGGGGCAGCGCCTTGAACAGAAGGGCGAAGCGCTGGGCGAAGGGCACCGCCTCTCCGCGCGGCCCGGCGGCGGGGTCCCGCAGCGTGACGATCCAGATCGCCAGCGTGAACAGTACCATCATCAGCAGGCCCGGCAGGATGCCCGCCATGAACAGTCGCCCGATGCTTTCTTCTGTCAGGATCGCGTAGATCACGAAGCCGGTGGACGGCGGGATCAGGAAGCCCAGCGTGCCACCCGCCGCGATGGCGCCGGTCGACAGGGACGCGCCGTAGCCGAGACGCTTCATCTCGGGCAGGGCGACCTTGCCGATCGTGACGGCGGTGGCCACCGACGAGCCCGAGACGGCAGAGAACGCGGCGCAGCCGATAACCGAGGCCGAGGCCAGACCGCCCCGGAACCGGCCGACCCACGCGTGGGCCGCATCGTACAGCCCGCGCGAGAACCCGCTTTCCGATGCGACGTTGCCCAGAAGGATGAACATCGGCACCACGATGAGGGAATAGTTGGCGACGGCAGAGTAGGTTTCGGTCATTAGAACCGCCCCGGCCCGGCGCAGGCCGTCAAGCAGCCATGTCCCGAAAAAGCCGGTCAGCAGCATCGCGAAGGCGACCGGCGTGCGCAGCACCATCAGGACGAACAGCGCGACGAAACCCAGCAGCCCGATCGTAAGGTCAGCCATTCGGGAACTCTCCCTTCGGGTGACCGGTCAGCAGGATGGTGGCGAACTCCAGAACGAAGACGAGAACGCACAGCGCCATGCCTAGCGCGATAAGCCCGTAGAATGGCCAGATCGGCAGGTTGAGCATGTTCGTCGCGTCTCCGAACTCGCGCGCGTCCAGCGCCTTGTCCCAAGCGCGGGTCACAAGAAAATACAGCGCGCCGACCGACACGGCGCGGGTCAGCAGGTCGGCCAGCCAGCGGCCCCAGCGGCCAAGCGCGGGATCGAAGATATCGGCCCGCACATGCGCGCCCGAGTAGGTGGCGTAGGGCAGGGCCAGCATGGCAAGCGCGACCGCGTTCAGTTGCACGATCTCGTTCACGCCAAGGATCGGTTGCCCGACCGCATAGCGCATGATGACGGCGGCCGTGATCAGGGCGGTCATCAGGACCAGCAGCAGTCCGGCGACCCAGCCAAGGACAAGGGTGGCCCGGCCGGTATAAACCGACCAGGCGCGAAGCGTGGATGCGAGCATGAGGCTCAGTTGCCCTTCAGAGCGTCGATATACGCCTGAGCCGCGATGCCCTCGGCTTCGGCGTCGCTGATGATCTGGGCGACGACGGCCTCGGACGCGGCGTTGAACCGGGCCGCCTCTTCGTCGGACAGGGTGATGACCTGTTTGCCCTCGGTCGCCTCGAACGCATCGAGGGCGCCTTCCGCCGCGGTCTGCCATGCGGCATGGCCGTTCAGGGCGGCCTGCTTGCCGGCTTCGGTGATCGCGTCCTGCGCGCTGGCGTCGAGATCGGCGAACACGTCGCGGTTCATAATCATGAAGAACTCGGAGATCGTGCTGTCCATGCCCTGCGTCACGTAGGTGGTGACTTCGGCCAGCTTGAACGCGTTCAGGGTCGTCGCGTCGATCATCGCGCCGTCGATCACGCCGGTCTGCATCGCGTTGTAAATCTCGGGGGCGGGCATCGAAACCGGGTTCGCCCCCCACGCCTGCACCACCAGACCGGCGTTGCGCGACGGCACGCGGATGTTCAGGCCCGACAGGTCGTCGAGCGTTTCGACGGGCTTTTCGGCCATCAGCAGCAGGTTCGGCGCGTTGTTCCAAAGCGCGACAAGATGCACGCGGCGGTACTCGTCGGACAGCATGTCGAGGTGTTCGACGATTTGCTGGGTTCCGGTCTCGGCGTCGATCACGCCCGGCAGTTCGGCGAGCAGCGTCATGGGAAAGTTCGACGCCGTGTAGCCCGGCAGCGAGAAGGCGATGTCGGCCACGCCGTCCACCACGCGGTTGTATTGCTCGGCGGGGCCCGGTCCAAGTTCGCCGCCCATGAACACCTCGACGGTCACGTCGCCGCCGGTGGCCTCCGAGACGGCTTCGGCGAAGGGGGTATAGACCTTCTCTACGATGAAGTGGGTCGGGGGCTGGAAGTCAGCAAGCTTCAGTTCGTCAGCGGATGCCGTGCCGGCCCCAAGGCCAATTGCAAACGCAGAGACGGTCAGTTTGTTGAAGATACCCATGGCGTTTCCTCCCTGTTGGGCAGACGTGTCGTTTCGGAACCGGCCGCTTTGACAAGGCTGCGGCGATGGTTCAGCGGCGTCCCGGATAAGCGGACGCGTTGATCCGGCAGTCACGCGATGCCGGATTTCCTGTTCGCGACGGTGCTATCGCCTTTCGGTGAGGCGAACAATTGGGCTGTGATGGACGTTGCGTTCAGATTATTGAACGATCTGGCGCGGTCGCTATGCTAGCCGGACTGAACCTGACGGGAAGGAGCGTTTCGATGAGCTGGAGCCTGAACGACGTGCCGGTGTTCGTCGCGGTGGTCGACCACAACGGGATCACCGCCGCCGCCGACGCGATCGGCATGCCCAAATCCACCGTCAGCAACGCGGTCACCCGGCTGGAGCACGGTTTGGGGCTGCGCCTTCTGGACCGGAACTCTCGGAACCTCAGGGTGACAAGCGAGGGCGAGACCTTCTACAGGCAGGCCCAGTTGATCATGGATCAGGTGCGCGAGACGAACGCGACAATGGCGGGGATGACGGCGGAACCGACCGGCCGCGTCACCGTGGCGTTGCCGACGGCCTTCTGTCAGGAAGTCGTGGCGCCCCGGCTGGCGGGGCTGCAGAAAGCCTATCCCAAGCTCGTCGTGGATCTTATCCTGACCCCCGACGGGGTGTCGCTGCTGCGCGATCAGGTCGATCTCGCGGTTGCCGTCGGGCCGCTGGACGACAGCGAGTTGATCGCCCGGACTCTGATCACCGGAAAGCTGATCTGGGTCGCCAGCCCGTCCTACCTTGCCGCGCATGATATCGGCCATTCCGCCGCCGACATCCGTGCCCATGTCCAGATCTGCGAGACCCGCTATGGAAACGACCAGATGCCGGTGCACGAGGACGGCCGGGCGGTGTCACTGGACCTTCACCGGGGGATCGCCCACGTCAACAACCCGCTCGTCGTCCGCACCGCCGTGCTTGGCGGGGCAGGGATCGCGCCGCTGCCGGCGCATTACTGCCGCGACCACATCGCCCGTGGCGAGTTGGTGGAAATCGGCCGCCACGTGGTGTTCGACGTCAACGCGGTGACGCTGACGGTCGTTTATCCGGGCCGTCGGCTGCTTTCGCCACGGGTGCGTGTCTTCCTGAACTTCCTTGCCGAGGCCTGTGCCGGGCTGTCCACCTGACGCCGTCAGGTCGTCGGATCAGGCAATCGCGCCGCCGCCGTCGACGAAGATGGTGGTGCCGGTCATGTAGGGGTTCGTCATAAGCGCCAGCGCCTGCACGGCCACATCCTCGGGTGTGCCGACCCGGCCCACCGGAAGGCGCGCCGCTGCGCCGTCGAACATGGCCTTGCGGCCGTCGCCCTCCAGACCGTCATACATCTCGGTCATCACCAGCCCCGGAGAGATGCAGTTGACCCGTACCGGCGCGAATTCCAGCGCCAGCCCGCGGGCCAGCCCTTCGAGCCCCGCGTTGATCGCACCCTGAATGGCTGCGCCCGCCTTGGGGCGCACGGACAGGAAGCCCGAAACCAGCGTCAACGAGCCTCCCTCGCGGATATTCGCTGCCCGCGCGACCCGGTAGGCGCCCCAGAACTTCGAGTCGACCGAGCCATAGGCATCCTCAAGCGGCAGCTCGCGTACCGCGGCGACCTTGGTGCTGGCGGCGGAACAGAATACGTGATCGAAACTGCGCGCCGCGAACAAGGCCTCCAGCCCGGCCGCATCCCCGGTGTCGAGCGTAACGCCCTCGGCCCCCAGTTTCCGGGCGGCGGACGAAACCTTCTCAGCCGTGCGCGAGGCGATGGTGACTTCGGCGCCTGCGTCCTGCGCCGCCTTGGCGGTACCGAAGCCGATGCCAGAGCTGCCACCGATTACCAGTACCGTTTTGCCTTCAAGTGTCATGGGTGTCCTCGCATGGGTTGTCGTGGCGCGTGCCATCAGGGTTTCGGGAACCAGCGACCGGACGATGCGCCGGGCAGGTAGTCGAGGGAAGAGGCGAACTGCTGCATCTCGATCAGCAGGCCCCAGGGCGTGCGCCCGAAAACGCCGCGATTTCCCGGCCCGTCTTCCGGCGGACCAAGGTCGTAAGGCTTGCTAAGAAGGGTTCCGCCCGCGTCGGTGAATGCGTCGGCGACGGCGTCGACGTCGTCGACATTGATGCTGATGTGGCTGATGCCGAGGTCCGAGATATTGGTCTCGGACGTGCCGCCGGGGCGGTCGATCTCGAAGACTTCGATATTGGCCCCGTTGCGCAGCCGCAGGATCGAGACGTGCATCATCCGCGTCCCCGCGCGCAATCCGTTCATCCGCCCCACGTCCTGTGCGGTGAACGGGCCGCCGTGCGCATCGGTCTGGGACAGGATCTCTTCCGCGCCGAAGGCCGCCTTGAGGAACGCGACGGCGTTGGCGTGATCGGGCACGGTGATGCCGACGTGTTCTATGCCGCGAACGTGGCTCATGGGAGGGTGTTCCTTTTGGGAGATGCGTCAGTCAGGCAGGTGAACCTATTCCTGCAAGCGACGAAGTCACCAAATCCGGACAGATTGATATGGGCGGTGGACGAGATTGCGCGGCGGCCAAGCCTGCTGGCGCGGCCGTCTGGCGCGTTGCCTCGGTCTGCGCGTCAAGCTTTGCGCGGGTGACCGCGTTTATGGGTCTTTTCGGGAAGAGGCTGGGTCAGACAAGCCGCGCTGGGCGGCGTGCGAAAGCCCGATCAGGGGCGTTCGACCATGTAGTCCGGCGCGATCCCGGTCGCGGCGATGGCGTCCTTCAAGGCGATCCCGGCCGAGAACCCGTAGCCGGTGACCAGCGCCGAGCGGACGCCGGCGCTTTGCGCGCCCAGAACATCGGTGTGCAGGCTGTCCCCGACCATCAGAACCCGTCCGCGCGGGATCGAGGACGGGATCCGATCCAGCGCCTGCTCGAAGATGCCGGGGAAGGGTTTGCCGAAGAACTGCAACGCGACCCCCGGTATCGCGGCAAGGCGGTGGGCGTAAAAGCCGGGCTCGACCGAGAAGCCGTCGGCGCGCGGTGCGACAAGGTCGGGATTGCCGACCCAGACAGGTCGCGGACGGCGGCGCAGCGCGGTCTCCAGCCGGTCCTGCCGCGCCTCGGTCCAGCTGCCGCTGCCCAGGAACAGGAACGCCTCGGCCTCGTCATAGCCCGCCGGCCCGTCGCCCAGATAGGTCAGGTCGAGCCCGGACAGATCCTCGCCCTGAAGGTCCGGTTGGGCCATCACGCCCCAGTGCCGGGCCGGGGCGGCGCGCACCGCGTCCAGCAACACCATACGGCTGGACACGACCTCTGCGGGGCCAAAGTCGTACCCAAGCCGGGCGTATTTCGCGACCAGCGCCTCTGCCGGGACCGAAGCGGCGTTCGTCAGGACCATGACGGGTCGCCCGCCGCCGCGCAGGGTGGCGATCCGGTCGGCGACGCCGGGAATGGCCGTCTCGCCGATGTTCAGCACGCCGAAAGCGTCCAGCAGGAACGCGTCGAAGCCCTCGGCGATCTCGCCAAGATGGGCGGCCTTGCGGGCAGGGCCGCCGGGCGCGGCGCGGGGAAGGCGAGGGCGCGCGGCCTCGTAGGCGGCCAGCGCGTCCTCGGCGGTCATCCGTCTCAAATGATCGCACCCCGGACCTTGGCCGAGACCCATTCGCTGATCACGACGGCGGCAAGGATCACCAACAGGATCAGGCTGACCTGCGGCCATGCCAGCACGTTCAGCGAGGCGTTCAGCTGAAGCCCGATACCGCCCGCGCCGACAAGGCCCAGCACGGTACTTTCGCGGATGTTGATGTCCCACCGGAACACCGCTATGCCGGCGAAGGCGGGCAGGATCTGCGGGACGATGCCATAGGCCATGACCTGCCAGCGGCTGGCGCCGGTGGCGGTGATGGCCTCGACCTGCGTCTCGTCGATCTCTTCGATGGCCTCGTACAGCAGCTTGGCGCAGAACCCGATCGACCGGATCGCGATGGCGACGACACCGGCAAAGACACCGGGGCCGATGATCGCGATCAGCAGCAGCGCCCAGATCAGCGAGTTGATCGACCGGGTCGACACGATGATCAGCAGCGCGATGGGCCGGACGATATAGCGCGAGGGCGTGGTGTTGCGCGCGGCAAGGAACGCGACCGGCACCGCGAAACACAGGGCGATCATGGTGCCCAGCGTCGCGATGTTCAGCGTGTCCCAGATCGGACGGCCAAGCTGGGTGATGTATTCCCACCTCGGCGGCGTCGCGCGGTCCCAGATGTCGCCCGCGATACGCGGCGCGTCCCAGACGAAGAACCACGTGGTCGCGCCCGAGATCTGCATCCAGCAATAGACGAAGATCGCCGTGCCGGTCAGCCACACCGCCCAGTGGGCCAGCGCCTGATTGCGGTTGCGGCGGCGCCAGATCGGCGGGCTGCCCGCGGTTTCGTAGACAGGCATTACTGAACCCTCGCGCGGATCAGGCCGGATAGGTACTCCAGCCCCATGACGATCACGATGATGATGATGAGAATGGCCGCGGCGGTGTCGTATTCATAGCGGTCGAACGCGGTGTTCAGCGTCGCCCCGATGCCCCCCGCGCCGACAAGGCCCAGGATCGCGCTTTCGCGGAAGTTGATATCCAGACGGTACATCGAAAGACCGATAAGTCTTGGCATTACCTGCGGTTGGACGCCATAGTTGATCCATTGCATCCAGCTTGCACCCGACGATCGGATCGCCTCTGCCTGCACGCGGTCCATGCTTTCGATGTCCTCGGCCAGAAGCTTCGACAGGAAGCCGATGGTCGCGAAGGACAGGGTCAAGAAACCCGCCAGCGGACCGAAGCCGAAGATCGCCACCAGCAGGATCGCGACGATGATTTCCTGTAGCGCGCGGCTGACCGCCACGATGCCGCGGCAGATCATGTAGACCGGCAGCGGCGCGATGTTGCGGGCGGCGCCCAGTCCGATGGGAATCGAGATGGCGATGCCCACCACCGAGGCCGCGATGGTCATGATGATCGATTCCAGCATGCCGTCGCGGATGTCCGCCGCGCGGGTGACGAAGTCGGGCGTCATGAAGGCCAGCACGAACTGCCAGCCCCGGTCCAGCCCCTCGTAGACGCGGCTCCAGTCCACCGGGATCGTCAGGACGGCAGCGATCAGATAGGCGACAAGACCGATCCACAGGGCCCATCGCAGCCATGTCTGCTTGACCAGCTTCGGCTTGCGCCACCGCGTGCCAAGCATGTCGTCCAGTTCGCGGTGCGTGTGCAGGGACGAGGTGCTCATTCCGCAGCAACCTCGTCTTCCTCGACCTTCTGGATCGTGGCCTCCCAGTCTTCCTCGCCGTAAATCGTGGTCAGCACGTCGGGCGTCAGGGCGTCGGGCTTGCCGTCGAATTCGATGGCGCCGAACCGCAGGCCGATGACCCGCTGCACAAAGCGCTGCGCCAGCGCGACGTCGTGGATGTTGATGATCGCCGCCAGCCCGCGTTCCTCGCACAGCTCGCAGATCAGCCGCATGATCTGGCGGCTGGTCTTGGGGTCCAGCGAAGCGGTGGGTTCGTCCACCAGCAGCAGCTCGGGGTTCTGGATCAGCGCGCGGCAGATGCCGACCCGCTGACGCTGGCCGCCCGACAGTTCGTCGGCGCGCTTGTCGGCCATATGCAAAAGGCCCACGCGGTCCAGCAGGCGGAACGCCTCGTCCACGTCAGCCTGGGGATAGCGGCGGGTGAAGGACCGCCAGAACCCGACATAGCCCAACCGGCCGGACAGGACGTTCTCCATCACCGACAGCCGTTCCACCAGCGCGTATTCCTGGAAGATCATGCCCATCTTCCGGCGCGCGCGGCGCAGGGCCGACTGCGACAGGCCGGTCAGTTCCGTATCGCCCAGCCAGACCTTGCCCGACGTGGGTTCGACCAACCGGTTGATGCACCGGATCAGGGTGGATTTACCGGCGCCCGAGGGTCCGATCAGCGCCAGAACCTGACCGCTCGGAACCTCAAGGTCGACCGCTTTCAGCGCCTGGTCGCCGGTTTTGTATGTCTTGACCAGCTTCTCAAGCCGCAACATGGGCGTTTCCCGCATCTTGATGACATTCTGCATTTCTGAAGGGTCGGGCGGTCCCTTGGGGGACCGCCCGGTGTGCGTCACTCGCACGCGTAGCTGACACCGTTGGCCGCATCGATCTTGCGGATCACGTCCCAGAAGTCCTTGTAGTTCATCTCGAGGAACTGGGCCTCGTTGGACTTCGAGAATTCGGCCTCAAGCGTGGTGCCTTCCCAGTCGAAGGTGAAGAACGCTTCCTTGATCTTCTCCTGCAACTCGGGCGTCAGGTTGTAGACGGTGCCGAAGCCGGTGGTGGGGAAGGTCTGCGACTTGTACAGCGACACCACCTGATCGGCCGAGATCACCTCGCGCTCGATCATCCGGTTCATGACCGAGTTGGCGATCGAGGCCGCCGGGTAGTCCTGGTTCGCGACACCGAGGATCGAGTTGTCGTGCTTGCCCGAGAAGACCGGCTCGAAGTCGCGGTCGGGGATCATGTCGTAATCCGCCTTCAGGATCGCCGACGGCGCCTTGAAGCCAGAGTTCGACGTCGGCGAGGTGAAGGCCAGCTGCTTGCCGGCGATGTCCTCGACCTTCTCGATGCCCGAGCCGGGGTAGGTGATGATCTCCATCTCGTAGCCGAAGTTGCCGTCCGCGGACGCCATGATGGTGAACGGGCGGAACCCGGCGCAGTTGACGGCCAGCGGGTTGGACCCGGTGTTGAAGCCCGCGATGTGCAGACGGCCCGAGCGCATCGCCTCGATCTGGGCGGCGTTCGACTGGACCGGGAAGAACATCACGTCCTTGCCGGTGACTTCCTCGAGATAGGTCAGGAAGTCGGACCAGGCGGTCTTGTAGACGGCGGGATCTTCAACCGGCGTGTAGGCAAAGATCAGGGTGTCGGGGTCGATCAGTTGCGACTCGTCGGTCGGGATATCGGCGATCAAGTCGCCATCCTCGTCGCAATAGCGCGCGTCGAGATCGCCGCGCGGGCAGTCCTGCGCCGCGGCGGGCGTCCAGGCAAGGGCCGCCGACGCCAGCAATGCGCCTGCAAGCGGCAGTTTCAGCTTGTCGATCATGGATTCTCCTCCCATTCCATGCCGGGCTTTCCGCCCATCTGTTCCGGCCTGTCCGGTGTTCGGATCAGGCCGCTACGAGTATCTCTACTCCTGCTGCCGACATGGCCTCCTCCAGGCCGGTGTCGGGCGTCCGGTCGACGACGACCGAATTGATTTCGTCCAGGCGCGCCACGCGGGTCATGCCGACGCGGCCGAACTTCTCGCTGTCCACCAGAAGATGCGACGTCCCGGCGCTGCGCAGCATGGCGCGCTTGACGGCCGCGAACCCCCGCACGGTTTCCGAAACGCCTTCCTCGGTCAGGGCCGACGCGCCGATCAGGCAGCGGTCGACGCGCATGCGGTCGATGAACTCCAGCGTGTCGGTGCCGACCACCGCCGCCTCGGACGGCAGGTAGTCGCCGGGACACAGGATCACCTCGGCGGCCTCGCTGGCGCCAAGCGTCATCGCCACCGTCAGGCTGTTGGTGATCGCAGTGCAGGGGGTGTTGTTATAGGCAAGGAACCGGGCCAGTTCGACGGTGGTGGACCCGGAATCGATCAGGATCGTCTCGCCGGGTTCCACAAGGCTGGCGGCGTGGCGTCCGATCGCCTCGCGCTCTCCCAGCCGGGCGAGACTGCGTTCGTTGAAATCCGGATAGTGGCGGCTTGCGGCAGAGGCGACGCCGTGGGCGCGGTTGATCAGCCCGTCCTTCGACAGCTTGTCGAGATCGCGGCGGACCGTTTCCGAGGAAACCCCGAAACGCTCGGCGATGTCCGAGATGCGGATGTGAGAGTGCAGACGCAGTTCCATCAGGATCTGCTCGCGCCTCTCGGACTTCCGCAATCGGGCGCGCGGCTGCTCCAAGGTGTCTTCGGTAAGTGCCATTCAGACTCCTGTCTTAATGCATTGTTAATTTGACATCGGGTATCCCATCAAGAAAGATTTCGAGGGAATTGCCACTTTTTTCATGTCGTTTTTGTTGAAATATCCACGCAACTTTGGTGTTATCCTTGCAGATCAACGATACAACGAGTCCGCTTTGACGCGGGAAGGCAACGAGGTGAGCATCACGCACGGCGATCTGCGCAGACTGGGAAACCGGGCGGGCGGATGTCCTGAAGGGCATGCGGCGGACCCGGTCGGGCGGGTGCCGGCATGATGCTGTTCCTGCTGCATCTCGCGGGCGCCGCCGCCCTGCTGATCTGGTCCGTCCGGCTGATCCGCACGGGGGTGGAACGTGCATTCCTGCCACAGCTTCGCCTTGCCCTGCGCCGGTCCGAACGCTCGCGGGTGCTGACCGCCGGAAGCGGGCTACTGGCGGCGATCCTTCTGCAAAGCTCGACCGCCGTCGCCCTTATCGTCGCGGGCTTCACCATATCGGGCGGGCTGGCCGCCGCGGGCGGGCTGGCGATCCTGCTGGGGGCGGACCTTGGTTCGGCCATCGCGGCGCAGATCCTTCTGGTCCGCGCCGACTGGATCGAGCCGTTGCTGTTTCTGGCCGGAACGCTGATGTTCCTTCGCGCCCGGCGGCGGGCGGTACGGCAGACGGGGCGGGTGCTGATCGGGCTGGCGCTGGTGTTCGTCTCTCTCGACATGATCCAGCTTGCGACCGAACCGCTGAAGGACAGCCCCGTCGTCGCGACCCTGGTCGGCTATCTCGAGGGCGACGCGGTCTCGGCCTTCGTGATCGGCGGCGTGCTGGCCTACGCGGTGCATTCAAGCCTCGCCGCCGTACTGATGTTCGTGACCTTCGTGGCGGCGGGCGTGCTTTCCGTGTCGGCGGGCGCGGCGATGGTGCTGGGCGCGAACCTTGGGGGCGCGATGATCCCGGTGATCCTGACGCTGTCGATGCCGGTCGCGGCGCGGCGGGTGGTGATGTCGAACCTGGTTCTGCGCGGCGGCGGCGCCATCCTGCTGCTGGCGGCCCTTGTGTTCCTGCAGCCCGACCTGTCGCCGCTGGGGGCCGCGGAGTACCGGCAGGTGATCAACTTCCACCTCGCGTTCAACGCGGTGCTGCTGGTGCTTGGCCTGCCGCTGACCGGCATGGTCACCCGCGCCGTCGGTGGTGCGCTGCGCGACGGAACGGGCGGCGACCTGACCGCGCCGATCCCCGCGCTGGACCAGGGCGCGCTGGACCAGCCGGAACGCGCGCTGGCCGCGGCGGGGCGCGAGACGCTGCGCATGGCGGAACGGGTCGCGGCGATGCTGGTGCCCGCGCTGGCCCTGTACCGCGCGTGGGACGATGACGTGGCCGACGCGATCCGGCTGGCCGAGGATGACGTCGACCGGATGCATTTCCAGTCGAAGCTGTTCCTTGCCCGTTTGCAGGAACGCGACCTGTCCGAGGATCAGCGCCGCCGCGCGATGGACCTTGTCTCGGTCGCCAACAACCTTGAAGACGCGGGGGACAGGATCTCGACCGACCTGATGGGCATGGCCCGCCGGATGCGGACCGAGGGGCTGTCGTTCTCGAAGGATGGCTGGCGCGACCTTGAGGATTTCCACGACCTCGTCGTCGCCAATGCACAGCTTGCGCTTGATGTGCTGATGTCGGACGACGCCGACGTGGCGCGGCAACTGCTGGAACAGAAGGACCGCGTCCGCCAGATCGAACGGGATCTGCAAGAGCGCCACCTTGAACGTCTGCGGCAGGGCGGGTCCGAAACGCTTGAGACCAGCAACCTGCATCAGGAGACGATCCGCGCGCTGAAGCTTGTGAACACGGCGCTGTGCTTCATCGCCTATCCGATCGCGGAAGAGGCGGGCGACCTGCTGTCCAGCCGCATCGCGCGCCCGCAGGCGGACGCGCCGCCCAAGGACCGCCCGCGCCGCAAGAGGAAGGCCGAGGCATGACCGAGCCCGCTGAACAGATCGCGGCGCTGCCGCTGCGCTACAGCAGCAAGGGCGAGCTTCAGGTGCTGATGGTCACCTCGCGCGAGACCGGGCGCTGGGTGATGCCGAAGGGCTGGACGATGGACGGCAAGAAGCCATGGGCCGCCGCCGAGATCGAGGCGCTGGAAGAGGCGGGCGCGAAGGGCCGCATCTCGCGCCAGTCCATCGGCAGCTATCACTACGACAAGGTGATGGACGACGGCTCGGTCGTGCATTGCCGGGTTCGCGTCTATCCAATGATCGTCCAGAAGCTGAAACGCGATTGGAAAGAGCGGAAAGAGCGCAAGCGCCGCTGGTTCTCGGCCAAGTCCGCCGCGAAGTCCGTACACGAGCCCGAATTGGCCGAATTGCTGCGCAGGATCGACCGGAAGCCCAAGAAGGAACCGGCCCTGCGCGATCTTCTGAAAGCGGCATAGCCCGGCAACCGGCAGCGCGGGGCCCTTGGCCGCGTCACGCGCTGTGCGCCTGATTTTGAATCGCAAGATACGACGCGCGCAGCACCTCGCCGATTTCCGCAAAGACCTCTGCGCGCGGCGATGTCTTTCGCCAGACCAGCACGACATGGCGCGGGCAGGCGTCGGGCAGCGGGGTCAGTGCGATGTTGTACTGCGCCACGAACCCCGAGGACACGGCGAGGTTGGGCAGCAGGGTGATCCCCAGCCCCTCGCTGACCATCGACACCAGCGTCGTCAGGCTTGTTGCCGCGAAGGTCTCGTCGCGGACAAGGTGCCGCTCGGGATAGGCGGACAGGGCGTGCCGCTGAAGACAGTGCCCCTTCTCCAGCAGCAAAAGCTGCCCGCCCTCCAGTGTCGGCGGCTTTGTTCGCTGCACCGACGCGGCCAGCGTATAGCCGTCGTCGAACAGCGCCATGCTTTGCAGCCCGCCGATGTCGTAGGGCAGGGCGATCACCGCCAGGTCAAGGCGGCCCGTCTCGACGGCGTCCAGCAGGCTGTCGGTCAGTTCCTCGCGCAGGAACAGCCGCAGTTTGGGAAGGCGTTCGCGGATCAGCGGAAGCGCCCTCGGGATCAGGAACGGGCCAACCGTGGGGATCGCGCCCAGCCGCAGGTCGCCCTCGTAGGGCCGCAGATGCGCGGCGGCGAGTTCCTCGATCTCCATCGCGCCGATCAGCAGCGCCCGCACACGCTCGGCGATCTGGGCCCCGGTGTCCGTCATGATCACGTACCGGCGCGAGCGTTCGACAAGGGTCACGCCCAGCCGCTCTTCCAGTTCCCGCAGCCCGGCGCTGAGCGTCGGCTGGGTGACGCCGCAGACTTCGGCGGCGCGCGAGAAGTTCAACTCTTCCGAAACGGCCAGCAGGAACCGCAGCTGGCGGAGGGTGATGGCGGGCATGGGTATCATAGAGGTAATCTATCAAGATCGAAATTTATATCAATTTCTATAATAACAGGGGAGGGGCTATCTCTGCTGCATCGAGACGACGCAAGCACATAGAAGGAGACAAGCGATGACCGACCAAACCCCCATCCCGATGCCCCGCCTGAACGAAGCTGCCCCCGATTTCGACGCTCCGACCACCCAAGGCCGCCGGACGCTGGCCGACTATCGCGGCAAGTGGCTGATCCTGTTCTCGCACCCGGCCGACTTCACGCCGGTCTGCACGACCGAGTTCATGGCCTTCGCCAAACGGCAGGAAGAATTCGCCGCGCTGGATACCGAACTGCTGGGCCTGTCGATCGACAGCCACTATTCGCACATCGCATGGGTGCGGAACATCAAGGAGAAGTTCGGTGTCGAGGTGCGCTTCCCGATCATCGCGGACCTCAGCATGACCGTGGCCGCCGCCTATGGCATGATCCAGCCCGGCGCGTCTGACACCGCGGCGGTGCGCGCGACCTTCATCATCGACCCCGAGGGCGTGCTGCGGGCGATGGTCTATTACCCGATGAACGCCGGCCGCTCGGTGGCAGAGATCCACCGCCTGCTGGTCGCGCTGCAAACCGCCGACGCGAACGCATGCGCCATGCCCGAGAACTGGGTGCCCGGCGACCCGGTGATCGTGCCGACGCCCGCCACCCCGGACGCCGCCGAGGCGCGACTCGGCGAGGGGTATGACACCGTCGATTGGTATTTCTCGACACGTCATCTGTAACCACACGGGGCCGGGCGCACATGCGCCCGGCCCTTGTTTCATTGGCTTTCGCGCCCCTTTCAGACGCGCCGGACATAAAAATTCCGGCGTTGATCTGGATCAAGAACACATTCTTTAAAGTGCATATAAGACGATAATCTGCATCCGCGAGGCAACTTTCGCCCCTGCGGGAAGGAGGAACCGAAATGGAACTCGGACTCGTCGAACTGTCGCGACTGCAATTCGCGATGACGGCCATGTATCACTTCCTGTTCGTACCGCTGACGCTGGGCCTGTCCGTCGTCGTGGCGATCATGGAGACGGTCTATGTCATGACCGGCCGCCCGATCTGGCGGCAGATGACAAAATTCTGGGGCACGCTCTTTGGCATCAACTTCGTGCTGGGCGTGGCCACCGGGATCACGATGGAATTCCAGTTCGGGATGAACTGGTCCTACTACAGCCACTACGTCGGAGACATCTTCGGCGCACCGCTGGCGATCGAGGGCCTGATGGCCTTCTTCCTCGAAGCTACCTTCGTCGGGCTGTTCTTCTTCGGCTGGGACAAGCTGTCGAGAACCGCGCACCTTGTGGTGACGTGGCTTGTGGCGCTTGGCTCGAACTTCTCGGCGCTGTGGATCCTGATCGCGAACGGTTGGATGCAGAACCCCGTGGGGGCCGTGTTCAACCCGGACACCATGCGGATGGAGATGACCAGCTTCTTCGAGGTGGTCTTCAACGAGGTGGCGCAGGCGAAGTTCGTGCACACCGTCTCGGCGGGCTATGTGACCGCGTCGGTCTTCGTGCTGGGCGTGTCGGCTTGGTATCTGCTGAAGGGGCGGCACGTGGATCTTGCCCGCCGCTCGATCTCGGTCGCGGCGGCCTTCGGTCTGGCCTCGGCCCTGTCGGTCGTGGTGTTGGGCGACGAGTCCGGCTATTCGGCCAGCCACACCCAGAAGATGAAGCTCGCCGCAATCGAGGCGATGTGGGAGACGCATCCCGCGCCGGCGCCGTTCACCGCCATAGGCTTTCCCGACAGCGAGGCGCGCGAGACGCATTACGCCATCGAGATCCCGTGGGTGATGGGGCTGATCGGCACCCGGTCGCTGAACACCGAGATCCCGGGGATCAACGATCTTGTCGATCAGGCGGAAGACAAGATCCGCAACGGCCTGCTTGCCTATGACGCGCTGATGACCATCCGCGAACAGCGGGCGGACGCCCCGGCCGAGGTCCGCGCGGCCTTCGAGGCGCATTCCGACGACCTTGGTTTCGCATTCCTGCTGAAACGCTACGTCGACGATCCGCGTGACGCGACAGATGCGCAGATCGCGCTGGCGGCCGCTGACACCATTCCCGGCGTTGGTCCTCTGTTCTGGGCGTTCCGGATCATGGTGGCCTTGGGCTTCTCGTTCATCGCGGTGATGGCTTACTTCTTCTACCGCGCCTCGTTTCACGGCATGCGCTTCCCCCGCTGGGCGCTGCGCACCGCCGTCTTCATCATCCCGGCGCCATGGATCGCCGCCGAGCTGGGCTGGTTCGTGGCCGAGTTCGGCCGCCAGCCGTGGACGGTGGACGGCGTGCTGCCGACCGCGTTGTCGGCCAGCCATCTCAGCGTCGGGGATCTTCTGTTCACGCTTGCCGGCTTCGTCACGTTCTACTCGGTGCTGTTCGTCGTCGAGATGGGCCTGATGCTGAAGTACATCCGCAAGGGCCCTTACATGGACGTCGACGCCACGGATGCGTGGATGGACCGCCACGAGCATCGCCTGCGCACCCATGACGGCAAGGGTCCCTTTGCCCAAACCCCCGCGGAGTAAGAGACATGATCCTGTATGAACTCATCTCTTTCGAGATCCTGCGTGTGATCTGGTGGCTGCTGCTGGGTGTGCTGCTGATCGGCTTCGCGCTGACGGACGGCTTCGACATGGGCGTGGGCGCGCTGCTGCCCTTCGTGGCCCATACCGATACCGAGCGGCGGGTGGTCATCAACACCGTTGGCCCCGTGTGGGAAGGCAACCAGGTATGGTTCATCCTTGGCGGCGGGGCGATCTTCGCCGCGTGGCCGCCGCTGTACGCCGTCAGCTTCTCGGGCTTCTACCTGGCGATGTTCCTGATCCTCGCCGCGCTGATCCTGCGGCCGGTGGGGTTCAAGTATCGCTCCAAACGCGACAGCGCGACGTGGCGCAGCACGTGGGACTGGGCGCTGTTCATCGGCGGCGCGGTTCCGGCGCTGGTGTTCGGCGTGGCGGTGGGCAACGTCTTGCAGGGCGTGCCGTTTCACCTGACCGCCGACCTGATGCCGATGTACGACGGAAGTGCGCTTGGCAAGCTGTTCGGCCTGCTGAACCCCTTCGCGCTTCTCGCCGGCGTCGTGTCGCTGTCGATGCTCTTGATGCACGGCGCGGCATGGCTCGGGCTGAAGGCCGAGGGGCCGGTCGCAGAGCGCGCCCGCGCCATCGGGACCGTTGCGGGGCTGGTGGCGGCGGTCAGCTATGCGCTGGCCGGGCTGTGGCTGATGCTGGGCATCGACGGCTATTCCTTCGTGTCCGAGATCGTGCCGGACGGCCCGTCCAACCCGCTGTATTCCGAGATCGCCCGTGGCGGATCGTGGGGCGCGGCCTATGCCGCGCGTCCGTGGATCGCCATCGCGCCGCTGATGGGGTTCGCGGGTATCGCGCTTGCCGTCCGGGGGCTGCGCGCGGGCGCCGAGGTCAGCACGCTGCTGTATTCCAAGCTGGCGATCACCGGGATCATCGCCTCGGTCGGTCTGACGATGTTCCCGTTCATCCTGCCGTCGACGGTCGATCCCGACAGTTCGCTGACCGTGTGGGACGCCTCGTCCTCGCACCAGACGCTGTTCGTAATGCTCGTCTGCGCCGTGATCTTCATGCCGATCATCCTGGCCTACACGGCATGGGTCTACAAAGTCCTGTGGGGCAAGGTGACCGAGGCCGACGTGACCGAAAACGCCGATAGCGTCTACTGAAAAGGACACTCACCATGTGGTATTTTGCCTGGCTTCTTGGCCTTCCGCTGGCCGCGATGTTCGCGGTGCTGAACTCGATGTGGCTGGAAATGCGCGAGGATGCGCGGATGGCGGGCGAGGACGAACCGCTCGACTGACCGCCCCCGCGCCGCCGGAGCGGGACTTCGGCGGCGCCGGACGGGACGCGACCCCCGATTTTTGCGCCTTGGGGCTGGAATGTGCCCAAACACATTCCCAATTTGCAATATGAGAGAGGAGAACGCCGATGCCACATAGCTTTGATCATCGCGTCGACCGTCGTGGTTTCCTTGGGCTGGCCGCCGGCGCGGCGGCGCTGGCCGCTGCATCCGGAGAGGCCACAGCCGCGCCGGTCGAGACCAATGCGAACATCGTCATCATCGGCGCCGGGGCAGGGGGGACGGCCCTTGCCAACCGGCTTGTCCGCCGCCTCGACGGGGCGCGGATCACGCTGATCGACCCCCGCAAGGCGCACCTGTACCAGCCCGGCCTGACGCTGGTGGCCGCGGGTCTGAAGCCTGAAGGCTACGTCGTGTCCGAAACGACGGACTGGCTGCCGAAGGGCGTCACCCTGATCGCCGAGAAAGCGGCGGCCATCGACCCCGAGGCAAAGACGGTCTCGACCGAGGGCGGGCAGACGCTGTCCTATGACTACCTCGTCGTCGCGCCGGGCCTCGTGCTGGATCACGACGCCATCGAGGGCTTCTCGCTGGACATGGTCGGCGAGAACGGCATCGGCGCGCTTTACGCCGGCCCGCAATACGCCGCCGCCACGTGGAAGGCCGCCTCGACCTTCATCGAGACCGGGGGGACGGGCGTCTTCAACCGCCCCGCGACCGAGATGAAATGCGCGGGCGCGCCGTTGAAGCACACCTTCCTGATCGACGATCTCGCTCGCCGGGCCGGGACGCGCGGCAAGATGGACATCACCTATGCCGCGCAGAACGACACGCTGTTCGGGGTGCCCATCGTGTCCGAGAAGGTGCGGATGCTGTTTGGCGACCGTGGCATCCAGCCCGGCTACTCGCATGTCCTCAAGGCCATCGACCCCGGCGCGCGGCGCGCCACGTTCGCCACGCCCACAGGCGATGCCGAGATCGACTATGACTACATCCACGTGATCCCGCCGCAGCGCGCGCCCGAGGTGATCCGCCAGTCGGGCCTGTCATGGGCCGACAAGTGGACCGATCAGGGCTGGGTCGAGGCCGACAAGGCCACGCTGCGCCACCTGCGCTATCCCGAGATCTGGGCGCTTGGCGACGTGGCCGGCGTGCCGAAGGGCAAGACCGCCGCCTCGGTCAAATGGCAGGTGCCGGTGGTGGAGGACCAGATCGTCTCGGCGATCGCCGGGACTGACCCGACCGAGACCTACAACGGTTACACGTCGTGCCCGATGATCACCCGGATCGGCCGCGCGATGCTGGTCGAGTTTGACTACGACAACAACCTGACGCCGTCCTTCCCGGGCATCATCGCGCCGCTCGAGGAGCTGTGGATCAGCTGGCTGATGAAGGAAGTCGCGCTGAAGGCGACGTATAACGCGATGCTGCGCGGCAAGGCCTGAGGAGGGCGGGATATGAAAGACCTTACATTCGAAACCCTGATCGCCGTCTTCGAGGAAATCTTCGGACGCGCCCTGTTCTGGGGCATGGTCGCCGCCGCCGTTCTGGTGACGCTGGCCTATCTTTATGTCCTGATCCGGGACCGCAGCATCAGCTGGCGCAAGTTCCTGCTAGCGCAGCTGTCGATGCCCGTGGGCGCGGTGGCGGCGGTCTGGTTCGTGCTGCACATGACGCATTCCGAACTGGCCAACATGGGCGGCCCGATCGACTGGATCGTGCTGCTTGGCATCGCCGCCGCCGGCGCAGTCGGCTTCGCCGTTCTGGTCTACACGCTGCAATCCCTGATCCGCAGACCCCGCACCACAGCCCCCGCCGAGCGCGGCTGACGGTAAGGGCGCACTCGGAAGGCGGCACCCGGTGCGGTGAGCGGGGGTGATGGTTCAAGGGGTCCCCTCCGGACGCGTCATCGATGCGTTCAGGATTCGGGTCACGGCGTTGACGGCCTTGTTGGCGGACGGGATGTAATCGTAACGTCCCTGCCGCCCTACGCTGCAAATACCAAAGGCAGTGATTGCCTCCAGCATCTCGGCCGAGGTGCGTTCGTTCGCGATCGTCGGGACCGGATAGGCGTAGGGCGTCACATGAGACCCTGCCATCTGCAGGTCGCCGTCGAAGAGACCAACGCTCCGGGTCGAGGATCGCAGGTCTTCAAGCAGCGCGATGTCCGAGGCGATTTCAGATCTGTAAGGGAACTCGACGCTCATATAGGCGCGTCCGTCGGGCGTCTTTCCGTAGAAGTCCGAATGAACCGTCATCCGTTTCCACATCCCGGTCGATAGGAAGTTGTAAAGCACGTTGCCATCGAAATTGCGATCGCCACGAAAACTGCAGCATACCGTTTTGAGCGAGACCTGCGGCAGCGCCCTCGCGACGGGAATATCTGCAAGGTTGCACAGAATATTCAGCGGCATCGTGTTCACCACGGCGCGCGCCTGCTGAATACCGTCAGCCGTCTGGATCGTGAACCCGTCTCCGCTATGGCGAATGCTCTCTATCACGCAGTCCAGGTCTATCCGGACTCCTTGGCTTTCGAGGTGCTGGTAAATCTGCCGGTACATGGCGGCGAACCCGGCCTGTGGGCGCACCATGTGTTGCGGCGGCTTCGCTCGTCGGGCGGGGTCCTGCCGGATCAGCTTGCGGATCTTGCGCAGCGTCGAAGCGCGCGAGACCTGACCCATACGCTTGTCCGCCAGGCTGATGCTCAGGCTGTCAGCGGGTTCGCCGAACATACGCTCCATATAGGTCAGCAGCCCTGTCGTCCTGCCCAACCGACTGCCCATCCGATGATGCACAAACTCTTGGGCGGTTCCGGGCCGCCGCTGCCACAGCCTGTTCAACGTGATGTCGCCAAGGATCATCAGCTTCTCAAGCGCGCCCCGGTCGGCAAAATCGCCCCGAAAGTCAAAGGGATAAGTGAAAAGCCCGCCATCGTCCACGATCCGCTGCAAGGCAGGCTTCACGGGGACGCAGATGTCGGCAAGGAAAGGGAACATCCGAAGGAACGGCGTGCCGGTCCGAAAGAAGATCGAACCGACATCGAAGGTCATTTCGTCGTGGTCCCAGCTTTGGTGGTTGCCGCCGGGCCGTGCCAGTGGTTCGACGATAGCGGACTCTAGACCTTCCGACGCCAAAAGCTGTGCCGCGATGCAGCCCGACACGCCTCCGCCGAGAATGACTACGTCCTGCATGATCAGAGACACTCTCGAGTTGCCTGCATCCGGGCCACGATATCAACCGCGGGCTAGGGTCTAACCGTGTTGCGCGATGCCAGTGTGTCAAGGCACAGGGGCGAAAGTGGTCGTTTGCACGATTGGCCGAGACAGAAGCGCTTGGCGTAAGGACATCGGCGGCCATTACGCAGGCGCCCGGCGAAAAATGTCCAGCCGGGCGCTTGTGAAGGGTTGGAGCAGTTGCCGCGCAGTGCGCCGTGGATCCTGGGGCTCAGAAATCGACCTGTTCGCTTGTGACCAACAGGTCGAGCGAAAGTCCCCCGAGCGTGTCGTAGAACGCCGCAAGCTTGACGGGATCTTCCGGGCCGGCGGCTCCATCGCGATCGGCGAACAGAACGAACACGCCGTCTCCCTTGTCTACGATGGTCACGTGATCCCCCAAGTCGAACGGGACGCCGGGCGACGTTTCGAACAGGCCGGTCAGATCAAGACCGTCACCCTCGGCAGCGTTGAAGCCGAAAATCCGGTCGGTCTGACCGACATCTGCGGCTTTGAAGACCAGTGTATCGGCCCCCGCACCAAGATAGACGGTGTCTGCGCCCGATCCGGTGTGGATACGGTCGTTCCCGTCGCCGTCGTGGATCTCGTCGTTGTGCGCGCCGCCCTCCAGCGTGTCGTCGCCGTCACCCCCGATCAGCGTGTCGCGGCCGTTCTCGCCCGCAAGCGAGTCATTGCCCCGTCCGCCGTCCAGCAGGTCGTTCTGCGCACCGCCTCGGATGTGGTCGTTGCCGTCGTCGCCGTAGATGTGATCGTCACCATTGCGGCCCCGGATCGTGTCGTCGCCCGCCGATCCGTCGATCCGGTTTTCATCCTCGCTTGCGGCAATCGCATCTGCCGTGCCGCTGGTGAAACCCGAGTCTTCCGCGGCCACCTCGGCGGCCTCGACGATTTGGATTTCATCGGTTTCCCGGAACGCGGCATTCTCGGCGTCGCTGATGAACTGGGTGCTGTCGTCGATGATGATCGTTTCTGCGGTGTGGTACGTCCTTAGCCCGGTGACCGCGTGGCTTTTCAGTTCTTCAACTGCTTCGGTGCCGTAGTTGATGAAGGTGGAGCCATAGATCTCGATGGTGCCGACGTCGGTATGCTGGATCGCGTTCGTCTGAATGTTTTCGAAGACGCTGTCCGTCACCTTGACGCTGCCCGAGACCAGCAGGAACCCCCGCTCAAGGTTGCTGAAGGTCGAGTTGACGATTTCTCCGCCGGTGTAGTTCGCCATGCCGATGCCGCCGCCACCGCCAAGCGCGTTGTCGATGGTCACACCTTCGACCACATAGGCCTTGCGTATGCCTGTCGTGGTAAACCGGGCGATTGTCGTGTCGATCACGTTGTCCGCAAGGATCGCGGCCTCGCCCGCCGTTTCGACGTAGGACCCGATGACATGGGTCGCGTTCTGGATCGCATTCGCGATGTTGGGGTCGTCGTTGATCACCGTAGTGTTGATGACCTTGCCTTCCACGAGATTGCTCGCCTCGCGGAACGTGATGTAGGTGCCAAGTGCCTGAACGTCTTCGAGAATGGCGTATTCGGTACCGTTGCCGATGTGGATGTTCGTCCTGAACTCAAGATCGGTGCGGATGAGGTCGGTGCCGTAGATCTCGACGAAGGTCGAGTGCTCTATGTGGATCCCTTCCATCAGGGCGTTCGTCACCGAGGAGTCTTCGACGACGATCTTGGAATTGGGCAGCACGTCCTGCTGCCCCGGCGTGGACATCGCGATGCCGATGCTGCCGCCCTTGGTGTGGGAGTCGATGACGGTGAACGTACCACCGTCGAATGTGTCGGTTTCGACCTGCCGGCCTTTGAAATACGTGCTTTGGGTGCCGCGCCCGTACAGTTCCAGAGTCTCCATGAACTCAAGCGGTGCCCCGCCGTAGGCAAGGCTGTTGGCAATCGTCCCATCCACCACGTTGGATAGGACAATCCCGTCGGACACTGGGTCGATCAGGGTGACACCGTCGACAAGGGCGGTTTCCGCGTTGTGGATGCCCAGCAAGCCGTTGTTGCCGAAGACCTGATACGAGTTCCACAGCGCGGTGTTGTGGTCGACCACCTCGCCTTCATAGCGCCAGATATCAGGCGTATCCCTCAGGTCGCGGTCGGTCTCGTCGCCGATCACGATGAATTCCGTGTCCGGGCGGTCCGAGCCGGGCCAGTCGATCTCGTCATTGTTGCCGTCGATGGTGCCGCCGGTCCATTTCACGAACTCAAGCTTCTCTGCGTCTGTGCCAGCGATCCGGAAGGCATTGTAAGAACTGTCGGCCGCCATCGTCACGGTGGCGCCGGTCATGTCCGCGCTCAGGGATTTTCCTTCGACAAGGACCGGAGCGTCGAAGATGTAATTGGCGCCCGCCTCGAACTGGATATGGCCACCATCGGGAAGTGCATCAAACGCGGTCTGGATCGCGACGCGGTCGATGCTGTCGTCCAGCGAGGTCACGCATGGATAGTCCTGCTGGATGGCGCGCAGGTTCTCGTAGCCCATATCAAGCGCGCCGCCGACGAGCCATTCCCTTACGGAATGGTAGCTTCCGTCGCCGACGGTTCCGAAATCGCTGACGTTGATGATCTGGTCCGGTTGCGGTGCGGGTGATGTCACCATGCTGTCACCTCCCGGATCGGGCGGGACACGGTCGGGCAGGGCAGGTGAGGTCGACAGCCAGTGACTTGGAACCACCCATCGGCTTTTCCGTTATCCACCCGGCGGTGCAGGCTGGAGGCACATCTCGGCTCTGCATTTCGTATCATCATCCGTCCGACATCCCTTGCTTCGCCGGGGCCAGTCGCACCGAAGCTGCGACCGAACCGCGGGTTTGCTGGTTTGGCAACCAGTTCAAGGGGCCGGTGATTTTAGGCGCCTGAGTGACGTGGATGTGTCGAAGTCTTGTGTTTAGGCCCTGGCGGTCAATCCGGGGGCTTGCTGCGCAGATTTTCGCGCAGAAACCTTGCGCGTGCGGGCCGGCGCCCGTCGTGGCATGCGCATAGAATAGGCAAGACCCGCGGGCAGGACATAGAAAAAGACATTCAGGCCGCCACCTGCGAGGAAGATATTCACGATGAACCCGAAGGCGAAAATGCCGCCCGCAATCCGCAGGCGCAGCCGTTCGTCCGGGGTCAGCCGTTGAATGGCGTAGGACAGCATGCCCAGCCTCACCGCAATGGTCACTTGCATCAGCCCGTAGGTCAGCAAGCCGACGATGCCCATCTCCGAGCCAATGCGCAAAAGCTCGTTGTGGGGCGCTTTCTGCAGGTGCTCTTCGATTGGCAGGCGTTGAACGACGCGTAGATAGTTGTCGAGACCGATTCCGAACACCGGATGTTCCATGAACTGCGAGATCGCGAAATTGAGCGAAAATAGCCGGCCCTGATTGGACAGGGTCGATGTCGCCGACGTCTGGGTTCCCGCGAGTGCTCCGATCAGGTCGCCGATGCTTGTCAGCTGCTTGTCGATATAGGGAACGAACGGGGCCAGCGAGAAGATCGCGAGCACCGCGAGGGCCGACCCCACAGCAACGATCAGGATCCTGTTTACCGCTTGCCAGCGAAGCCCGCCGGCATCTGACAGCAGAACGATCAGCAGCAAAGATGGCGTCGCGGCGAGCCACGCCTTTCGCTCGCCAGCGAGAAACAGGAACAGCACGGCCACCAGAAACAGCCCCCACCATAGCAGCCGTTGCGTTCTCTTCAGCCGCGCGGGCAACGCCAGTGCGATTGCTGCCATGACAATCAGAACTACGCCGTGCGTAACCTTCATGTCGCCCAAGTTCTTCCAGCCAGAGATGCTGCCCAGCGACAGGTGGTAGGCGGCGTTCCAGAACGCCAACAGCCAAAGCGAGCCCAAAAACCATGAAGCGAAGCGCCACGTTGCCTTGGGGGATGCGACGAATTTCGCAACGGCGAGGAAAAAGACAGCGAACAGGCTGAACTGGATGGCCTCTTTGATCGCAGTTTTCGCTCCGGTCATTACAGCGGCATTGCAGACGGTATAGATCGTGTACAAGCCATACACGGTCAGGAAAGCGCCCCAGTCACGCCTCACGCCCTTGCGGATGAGAATGTGCAGGGTGAACCCGGCGACGAGCAGAACGCCAACGTCGAAGACGCGAATACGGACGCCACCGGCGCTTACGTCCTCGTAAAAGAACATGAGCCCGGAACTGATGCCCAAGGCTATGGGGATCCATGCGTAGGCCCCGGAAAGGGATCGGTCTTTCGTATCCAAGGCGATGTGGCACCGATTGCTTGTGCGGACGGAACGCTGACGCACCATCGAACTGTATACGTCTTGTGCCTTTGCTGAAAGCTGGCGAAAGCGCCCGGCGCAGGTTTGTGCCAAAGCGAGCGCGCCTTGATCGAAATGGCAGCACTTTCGACCGAACTATCACGATTTGAACGGCAATTTTGCCGGTCCCTTGCGATGATGGGCAAAATCAAAGAGAGTTAAATGGTTCCGTGAGAGGGGCAAAACCAGCTTCGCGCGAAAATGCACATTTCCGACTTTTCTCCGTTCGGCACTTTGAAGCCAAGCGCCACTTGCCTCGATGGGGCGACTGTTCATCGGGCGCTTCCGGTGCCCCGGAATGCCGCTGATGGCTGTGTCACGCTTCGCTGCACCATACGAGGGGTCCTGCGGTGAAGGTCCTCCACGTGGTTAATGCCGCCGACGAGCAGTCGATCCCGCTGGAACTGGCTCTGGCGATCTCGGACCGACGTCAGGGCATGGTGATCGCCAGCTTCTACGAGCGCAGCGATCATCCTGCTGTTGGACGTGCGGCTGACGTACGGCAGATAAAGGCGGATGGTGCCTTCGATAAACCGGCCATTCGCCGGTTGAGAGACCTGATGCGCGACGTCCAGCCCGACATTGTTCACATGCACCACACCGTCTCGGCCCTTTGGTGCACGAGGATCGCAGCTGGGATGAAACCCCGGCCGGTGCTGGTCAAGACCGAGCACAACGACCATCGCTTTCTGCCGTGGCACCAACGCGTCATAAACCCGATCATCTACCCGTTCGTATCCCGTGTCGTCTGCAATTCCGACACAACACTTCAGTCGTTCTCTCGCCTTGAAGGGTGGCTGACCAAAAACAAGCGTCAGCGGATATATAACGGTGTCGATCTGCGGCGAGTGCGGGCGCATGCGCCGTCCGGCGCGCGGACGGCCCCCGCCGGGAACGCGCCGGTCGTCATCGGCAACGTTGGGCGGCTTGTGCCTCAGAAAAACCAGCGGCGCCTGATCGAGGCGCTGACGCTTGCACGCAGCCAGTCGGGACGGGACATACGGTTGGAGATCGTTGGCGACGGAAAGCTCCGCGCTGAACTGGAAGGTGCAGCATCCGCAGCGGGCGTGGCGGGCTCCGTCACCTTCTGCGGCGGCATTCCCCGCGAAGCGGTGTACCAAAGGCTCTACGAGTGGGACGGTTTCGTGATGCCGTCGGTGTTTGAAGGGTTCTGCAATGCGCTGGTCGAGGCGCTGGCAGCCGGACTTCCGGTCGCCGTGTCCGCAATCGACACGCTGCGCGAGGTTGCCGGTACCGATCAACCGACCTTCGACCCGCACGACACACGGCAGATGGCCGAGGCACTCATCCGCATCGCCGACGGACGTCGAGACAATGGCGCATTCGCGGACCGCTATGACATCGGCTATGCTGTCGATAAGCATCTGGAACTCTACGACACGCTCTGCGGCGTTCGTGCGCCCGGCAATCGGGCCGCCGCATGAGGTGGGAATGCATCATGAACCTTGAGGCAAGACAGTGCAGCAAAAACCCGGAATAGACCTTGCGCAGGGATCACGGGTCGACATCAGGCCGCTGTCCGCCCGGATCAACCCGGATCCCGACCTTATCAGCCTGTCCGACGTTTTCCGGGCACTTGCGCGCAACGCACTGATCCTTCTTCTGGCCGTCGCTGTGTCGGTGGGACTGGTCTGGTACTATGTCAATTACGTCGCGACCCCGCTTTATCGCTCGTATACGACCATCCTGATCGAGACGCGGAAGAACCAGTTCGTCGATCTTGATAGCCCGACCGAAGATTTCGCGGTCAACCAGTCGTCGCTAAACTCAGAGGTTGGCATCCTGCAAAGCAGGGAGCTTCTCGGCAAGGTCGTGGACCGGCTGAACCTGATCGAAGACACCGAGTTCAACTACCTTGCCTGGACCGATCCTGAGGACGTTCCGGCGGACGAGGCCGATCTCTTCAGGGCCAGAGGTCGCGATGTTGCGGTATCTTCGTTGATGAACAGCATCGAGGTTCGGAACGAACCGCTGACCTACATCATCGAGGTCAGCGTCGTCACCTCGGGTGCCGAGAAATCGGCCGAGATCGCCAACGCGATCGCAGCCTCCTACCTCGACCAGCAGATCGAGTTGAAGTCACTTTCGACGCAGGAGGGCGTCGAGTGGCTGTCGACCCGGGTGACCGAATTGCAGCAAGAGCTTCGGGATGCGGAACGTCAGCTTGAAGACAGCCGGTTCAACGCAACCGGCGACCGGCTGGAGAACCGGATTGTGGTTGATCAACTGACCAACGATGTCGAAGCGACCCGTGAACTTTACCAGTATTTCCTGTCGCGGCTGAAAGAGATCTCTGTGCAGGACGGTCTGCATCGCGCGGACGCCCGCGTCCTGTCGCAGGCGATCACGCCGTTCGGCCCGTCCTCGCCCAAGAAGAAGCGGCTGATCGCGGTCGGCGCGGTGGGCGGCCTTTTCCTTGGGATGTTCTTCGTGTTCTGGCGCGAGAGCTTCAACCGTGGAATCCGCTCGACCAAAGAGATGGAGGCGGTGTCGGGTTACCCGGTCGTCGGCGAACTGCCGAAAGTCGGCATGTTGAACCGAAACCATAAGATCGCACGGCTGGTAAACCCTCGGGATCGGATGCACTTCGAGGCTGTCAACGACTTGCGCCTGTCGCTGTCGCTGCCGCCACCCGGAAAACCCGGACGGGTCGTCGCCGTATGCTCTGCCGTACCGGGGGAGGGAAAGACCTCGGTCGCGCTCGCTTTGACCCGCAGCTTCGCCAAGAGCAAAGACGAGGTGCTGTTGATCGACGGGGACTTCCGCACCTCGGCCCTTACCAAGACGCTTCAGAACGATAAAAAAGCCGACGCAACAAACGAAATCGACTGGACGATCAAGCAGTCCGAGCCCATCGGCGGCGGGTTTCTTGGGGTCGGTCATGGCGTCGACAGCCCAATCGACTTTTTCGCGACTGAAGAATTTGGCGCATTGATGCAGTCGGCGCGCGAACACTACGGTTTGGTCGTCATCGATACGCCTCCGCTTCTGGCCGTGTCGGACGCAATCGCCGTGGCTCAGGCGGCGGACACCTGCCTGTACGTCGTCAACTGGAACCGCACGCCACGCAGCAAGATCCTGCAAGGCCTTGAGATGCTGGAACGGGCAGGGGTGACGCCGCACGGGATCGTGCTGAACCGGATGAACCGCAAACTCCTATCGCGCCGGTCTTACCGGTCACACTTGCGGTCGTAGTCCTGATCGTGCCGACTGTCCGAGCGGTCCGGCGGGATGGACGGAGTATACAGGATGCCGTTGCGAGTGCCGCCGCTCAGGAGAACCACGCCGAGCCGCTCAGGCAGGAAATCGCAACGGTGGCATCGAATTGACTGACAAAGGCAAGGGCGGCGGAAGCCTGTCCGACAAGCTTCTCGGCGGATTGGGTTGGATCGCGCTGGGCACCGGGATGCAGGCTCTGGTGCGTCTTGGGACCTTGGTCGTATTGGCCCGTCTCATTACGCCCTCAGAGTTCGGCCTCTTCGCTGCCGTCATGACCGTCGTCAACATATCGGAAATACTCGGAAACGTGGGCCTCGCACCAGCGTTGATCCAACGGAAGGATATCGATCGCGTAGACATGATGACGGCGCAAACGCTGTCAGTCTGCCTCGCCACCATCTTCACAGTGCTGGTCTGGCTCTTCGCGGACGCTATCGCCGCACTGTTCGCGATGCCCGAGATCGTGCCCTACCTCCGCGCCGTTGCGATTATCTTTTTCATGCAAGGCCTCACAGCGCTCGCAAAGGCACGCATGTCGCGGGATTTGCATTTCTCAAAGGCGGCCAAGGTTGCGTCGGCTTCGGTGGTTCTGGGGTATTCGGCGGTGGTTCTGCCGCTCGCATGGCTGGGCTGGGGCGTCTGGGCGCTGGTGATTGCGCAGATCGGACAGTCACTGGTGACGCTGCTTCTGTACAGCCTCTATTACCCGCCGTTGCCCGGCATTCGGTTTAGCTTATCCTCGGCCCGACGGCTTCTAAGTTTCGGGATCGGCTACTCCAGCTCGACTGCGGTTGCCCGTATCGCGGGTGAGGCGGACTATGTAATAGTCGGTCGTCTGCTTGGCGCCGAGGCGCTAGGCATATACTCTCGGGCGTTCCTATTGATCGTGCAGCAGACGAAAAGGCTTGGCCAGACGTTCAGCTTCGTCCTGTTTCCGGTCCTTTCGTCGATTCAGGATCAGCCGGAACGACTGGAATCCGGTTATGGGCGGTCGATGACGGGTGCGGTGTTTGGTGCCGCTCTGATCACGGTGCCAGTCTGCTTTCTTAGCGAGTGGATCGTACTGCTTATGCTGGGTCCGCAGTGGACCGCAGCGGTGGTGCCGTTTGCGCTGCTTGGTCTGGGGATCGTTCCGCGCACGGCGAACCGTATCAACGCGGCTCTATTTCAGGCTAGCGCGCGTCTGTGGACCAGTACTGCGCTTCAGCTGAGCAACCTGACCTTCCTGATCGCCGCCTGTCTCATCGCTGCGCCCTATGGGCTGAACGCTGTGGCTGGCGCAGTGACCGGGGTAGCGTGGTTGAACTTTGTCGTGTTCACCGCGGTGATCATGCGGGCTCAGCGCATGCGGCAGTCGCACCTTCTTGGTTACTTTCTTCCCGGCCTGCTTGGCGCCGCGATCATCACCCTTGTGGCGCTGGCTGGCCGCTGGTTGGCGGTGGGCACCGGTGCGGGCTTCTGGGCGGAAGGCGGTCTGCTGCTGCTGTCGATGCTGCTCGCGCTTCCCATCGTCTTGATGCTGCCGGGGCGTTTTCTGGGCCCGCACGGCGACTGGCTGCGCAGCTTCATCATCGCGAAGCTGCGCCGGAAGAAGGCACCGAAGCATAAGTAGCCCGACTTAACGGGGGTGCATCAAGATCAGGTGGTCCGCTAGGCGCATGCCGAGGGCGGCAATGGTCAGGAACGGATTCGCGTTCCCGTATGTCGGAAAGACCGATGGCCCAGAGACATAAAGGTTGGGTGTTCCAAAGACGCAGTTGTCGCTGTCGACGACACCGTTAGCCGCGGAGTGTCCCATGCGGGTCGTTCCCATAAAATGCGAGTGAATCCCGGTCAGCCCCCAGTCGCTCGCCTCCGCGAGGTTCCGGTAGTTCACGGCGCCGACGCGTTGCGCCTTCAGCAGTTCGTCCAGCCGCTGCATGAAGCCGACTACCGACGCCTGGTCCCGCTCGCGGAAGTGCCAAGTTATATTGATCTTTGGCATTCCTAGTTGGTCGCGCTCGGCACTTAGCGCGATCCGGTTGTCTGGGTCCGGGAACTGGTCGAAAAAGCCACGTAGCACGAAGGACTTCGCGCGGGGCTCCAGCTTGCCGAGACGTCCCAGCGTGTTGAACGTCTTGAGCCCAATGCTTCCCAGAATGCGCCGTGCGGTCGGGTTGCCGGTCGCAAGAGAGTTGCGAGAAACGCCTTTCTGACGCGCGGCTTCGAACAGCTTGCTGGCGCGGTATTCGAGGAAAGGGCTGAGCTGGACATAGTGATTCAGCCCTTCGATGCTTTCTTGATCCTGCGCCGAAAGGGCCATACCGATCCGCATGAGTTGCCCCTGAACGCGCGTGTCGCTGAACAACGCGTTGCGGGTCGAGACCGCGCGACCCAGCGTAAGCGTCGCGATGTCTGCCTTGGGATGTGTCGAGAAGTATCGCCCCAGCAGGCGACCCCCAATTCCCGTATCGCCGTTGCGACTAGCTAGCATCAGCCGGGGAACCTCCAGCCCGCCGCTGGCGAGGATGAAGACGCGGGCTTTTACCGATAGTGTGTGTCCCGCCGGATGCGCGACATCTAGTGTTGTTACCGTTCCTGCTTCATCCGCGTGAATCCGCGTGACCGGCGCATCCGTGCAGACATGCAGGTTCGCATAGGACTCGGCCACCTCCCTTAACAGCGTTCCGATGCGGAAGGGCGGTTCGGACCAGACAAAGGGCTTGTACGTGAGACCTTCGAGTCCTTTAGATGGCTGCCACTTGCCTAGCGACACGCCCATCATCTCGAACGCCCGGGCGTAGTACGGCGCGAGCGCCTCGTAAGGGATCGGCCAGTTGCCATCGACCCAGCGGCGTTCGGCGAAATCCACTGCGTCCAGCGGCGCCACGCGCCCCGCCCAAAGGTTAGAAGAGCCGCCGAATTGTAGCGCCCGCCCGAATGCAATGTCTGCGGTGCCTGTGAGGACCATTTCGTGGACGGTGGTATCGGGCAACGGCTTTGTCGCCGTTCCTGCCTCGAGAACCAGAACGCGGCGACCGGCCCGCGCCAGTTCAACCGCGGGCACGCCGCCGGCCGGACCCGAGCCCACGATGCAGATATCGGTGTCGAGCGTCGTGAGCTCGGGTCTGTCACGCAGCGACCAGATCGGTTTGGGCATTCAGATCAGTCTCGACGCTAAAGGCCAACAGTTCGCAGCGGATGCCAGGCGTCGCGAAACTCTCTGCCTTTAATCAAATCGCTGCGTGTCATTTCACTACCACGGCCTGCATGTTCGACGGCAGCATGGTGTCGCACTCGCTACGGGCGTCCCGGAACTCTCGCGTCTCGTACTGTTTGAGGATTGTAAAGTCGAACAGCCGCATTGTGTGCGCCATCAGCTCGATGATTGGACGGAAAATCGGGATGATGTCGCATTGCAGGAGGATGCGCTGGATCAAGATGCCGATAGTCTCGAAGGGTTGGCTGGCGCCGCGCAACATGTCGAAACCCTGCCAATCCTTGAACAGCAACCGGAAACCGTAGGGCGTGAAGTGAAAGAAGTTATTCGGACATTCGTGGAACGAGAACACCGCCGAAGCAGAAATGATCAGACGCCCGCCGGGTTTAAGGATGCGGTGCATCTCGCCAATGATGCGGTCGGGATCGGGGATGTGCTCCAGCAGCCCGGTGCAGAGGATTACGTTGTAGCTTTCGTCCGCAATCTTGTTGAGTTCGCGGTAGTACAAGTCGACGTGCATGTCCGCCGGAACGTCCGGGCGCTTTGTGACAGTGTAAGCGTTTGGAAAATAAGGTGCGTGGTCGACGTCTTCGGAGTGGATGACCAACGTCATCTCGTCGGTGGCGGTGTCTCGGCACAGTCGGTCGAGGTTGCGCGTCGAGAGCTTTTTTTTCGAGAAGGTAAAGCGTTTCGCATTGCGCCATTTCTTCCGCCAGCCAGTCGGTTTCGGAGGGGCAGGCGCGGTCGTTTGGTTCATCTGTCGGTGTCCTTTGGGTCGTTTGCCGCTTTGGCGGTCGGATAGTTGTCTCGGCGCAGAGACCTCGTCATCAAGGCTGCCCCCTCGATACCTCGGCGGCTGGGGTGCGGGCCATGCGCAACCCGTCAAGAATGTGCTCGGCCCGTCTGTCCCAAGAGTACTTCTCGACAAAGTCGACGCGGGCACGAGCGCCCAACGCCACGCGCGTCTCTGGCGAGGAATGTAACGCGCGGATCGCGCTGACCCACTCTTCCGGGGCATCGGGGTTTGCAAGGCGGGCGTTCACGCCGTCAGTCAGAACCTCGCGCAGGACCGGCAGGTCGGAGCAGACGATGGCTTTGCCGTGTCCCATGTATTCGAACAGCTTAAGCGGTGACATCCAGTCGGACAGGTTGCGGCCCTTGCCACCAAGCCCCTGAACGAACCTCAGATATGGCGCGAGCACGATGTCCATGGCTTCGATATAGCCCGCGACCTCGGAATGCGGCCGGTGCCCGTGGAACGTAATGTTCTCGCCGGTCCCCACTTTCGCCAACTCATCCTGCCAATACGAGATGTCTTCGGGCCGCCCTCCCACGACGTGCAGTTGGGCGTCCGGCAGAAGCGGCGCGATAGCGGCGATCAACTCCATGCCCTTTCCGGGGTAGAGATGCCCGGTATATCCGATGCGGAAGTCTCCCTTCAGGTCCAAGGGGGAGGCAGGCTTCGTCACCGGATCAGCCCCGTCATGTGCGACGATGATGCGCCCGGCCAGCGCCGGGCAGGTTTCGGCGTACCAGTCGGCCAGCTTCTCGCTGATCACGACCAGAGAGGTGAACGCGCGCGCCTGGATGAGTTTCTCGAACCGTTTGCGATCATTTGGTTTGTCGCCCCAAAGAGGCTCGTGCATCTCGATGGCGACGTTATATCCCAGCCGCGCCGCAACATAGGCCACGCTGATCGAGCGGGTGTAGATCAGCGAGTGTCGCCTGCAGGCATGCCGCAGGCAGGCACTGAGACCGAACATGAGCATCCGGCCGGGCAGCTTCGGGGCAAAGCCGGCCGCGACTTTCGGCGGGTGCGACAGCCCGTAGAATGCAGCGAGACGGTGGCCGGCATCGGTAGGCGGCGCAGGCTGAACAAGCGTCGTTTTCGCGCCCGCACGGATGAAGGCATCGCACATCTTCGCCACCTGCACGGTGTTCGCAGCGCTTCCGGGCAACGGAACTTGGTGAACATAGATGAGTTCGTTGAATGCCCCATGTGGCGTGGACACCCGACGAGTCGGATAGGTCGGCTCTGAAACTCCGTAGGTTACCATTCCACCACTCGTCTCACGTCGATCTTCAAATCAGTTCGCCCACGTCCTGACCATCCGCTGGCACCGCCGGCGCGGCGCACTCCCATGGAAGTCCGTCGCGACCAAGCAAAGCGGCGACGCGTTTGACGTCGTCGCGGTAATAGTCGCAAAGCCGCGTACGGTCCGTCGCGGTGATCTTCGTTTCAGGTGGGGCGGTCCGGTTCGCGGACTTGATAAAGTCGTAGACGCCGATGGCCTTCAGCCTTTTGGCGATCCCGCGCGTTGCGGGGAAATTGCGCAGGGCGCGGGCACCGCGGACAGAGGCGTTATAGGCCCAGGCGCTGCGATAACCGCTGGCCTCGTTCCGGCGCTCGCCAAGCCGCGCCTCCATGAACGGCTCGGGGTCGATCCCGAACCAGTCCGCGATCTCCGTCATCGCGGTCTCGGGCGCGGCCATGACCTCTTCAAAAATGAGGACCTTCGTGCTTTCGCGGGAAAACAGCGAAAACCAGCGTTCCAGTTGCGATGCATACAGACCGCGCTCGAGGACGCGCGCGTCGCCTGCGTCGACAAGTGCGTCGAGCGGGGTGTCGATATGGGATTTTGCCATCGCCATCCGGTAGTGCGAGATGGCTCGCGTTACCGGGTCGCGCAGCAGCAGGATGAACCGCGGATCTTCCAGAGTCTTCCGGATGCGGTCGGGTGCGTCTTCGTCGCAGATGTACATCGGGGTGGCCTCGCCCCGGATCTGGTCCGGAGCCGCCGCCGCGAAGTGCCTTTCATACCAGTCCAGCCCGCGACGCGCAAAGTTGTCGGTCTCGATCAGGTTCGAATCCCGGCGGTTGAAGAAGTGCACCTCTTTCGTGTCGGGGAGGAACAGGGCAGGGTGCCCGCGCATGACATCATAGAGCCACGTGGTCCCGGCTTTCTCTGCGCCGACTACGAGGAAATGTGGCAGCATATGCATTCCTTCATCCGTCCACTCCGGCGGTTTTCAAGCGCCTTCGCGGACCTTCGGCATGGTGCCGAATGATGGGCTTAGGGTTCACGGAAACTTAACCGGATGCAACTGCCCCTTCGGGGATTGGTGGCGTGGGTGCGCGGCGGGCATGCTAATGTGATGGTGGCAGCCATCAAACCGAGCGGGTTCTTTCAGGATGCCGACGGATTGAGCGTTGATGATGCGCGGAATGCGCTAAGTTGTTCATCGTTAGGTCAAATCCCACGTATACGGCGCTGTTTTCCGGAATGCGCCTGACATCGTAATTCCCATAAGTTAACGTTGCCCAGACACGACCGCTCCCCTCAGGACCAGATGCAAAGTCCAAAGACGCCTCGCGTTCTCTACATTGCCGGATACAGCCGCTCGGGTTCCACGATCATGGACATGGTGTTGAACGGCCACCCGGACGTGGCGTCGACAGGCGAGCTTACTTTCCTGCACGATGACGCGGCCGATACCACGCTGACGTGCAGTTGTGGCGCGATCTTCCGCGACTGCCCGGTCTACGGGGATTGGCTTGCGGACAGGCCGGACGGAGAAGGCGGGGTCGTGCGCCGGGTCGAGTCGCGGGCCAATCTCGACCAATTGATCGCGGGTCACATCGCAGAGGGCGACTGCACGGTCTACCGGGACTATGCACTCAGCCTGTTCAACCATTTGGCGGCCAAGCACGATGCCGAAGTGATCGTGGACAGTTCCAAATCGGCAAAGGACGCGGCCGGCCGGCCCATCGCGCTTGCGCGGCTGGGCGGTCTTGACGTTCGCGTCCTGCACCTGACCCGCGATCCGAGAGCGGTGGCCAATTCTTACCTGCAGTCCGGGTCCAACTGGGTGCTGGAAGGCCGCCGCAAACCTCGGCCCTTGGATACCCTGCGACCCGTCATGGGCTGGATGCTTGCCAACAAGATTTCGCAGCGCATCGGTCAGGCCCTAGGGCCGGATCGGTACATGCACGTGCGCTATGAAGATTTCCAGCGCGACCCCGCGACCGTGCTAGGCCGCATCGGGACGTTCGCAGATCTAGAGACCGGTGAACTCGGCCGCGCCGTGACAAACGGCAAAGCCTTTGAGGCTGGGCACAACGTCGGCGGAAACCGCACGCGACTTGCCCCGCAGGTCGTTTCGCTGTCGCCGAAGCCTGTCCCGCGGCTTCCGATGGCGCATTCCGCTGCGCTTCGCTGCGTCTGTGGCCGCACCGCTAGGAAGTTTGGTTATGTCTGAAACCGGCGGTCGCGGAATCCTGATGCTCAGTTGTCAGATGATGCCCGAAGTGTTCGGGGGCGCCGAACAGCAGTGCCTCCGCCTGAGCCGGGCGCTGAAGGCGATGGGCGAGCGGCCCCAGATCCTGACCAGCGTCAGCACCGACGGCATCCCGGAGCACGAAATTGTGGACGGCATTCCGATCACCCGTCTTCGGGTGCCGTCCCCGCCCCAGATGGGTGGGCGCAGGATCTTCTCTTCGGTGAAATGGATGTTGGCGGCGCAGAAGTGGATCAAGCAGCACGCGGGCGAAATCTCGTTGATCCACTGTCACCAAGCGAAACTGAACGCCTGGGTCGGGGTGCGTGCCGCGAAACGTCTTGGAGTCCCGTCGCTGGTCAAGCTGGGAACGGCGGGCCAGAACCTTGATTTCTATAGCCTCGAGCGAAAGAAATTCGTCTGGGGGAAAGTCGCCGCGCAAGAGATTGCCAGGGATGCGACGCGGATCGTGTCGATCAGCAAGGAAATGTACGACGACACGCGGGCCTTCGGTATCCCCGAGCCGCGCTGTCAGCTTATCCCGAACGGGGTTGAACCCGTGACCCCGATCACAGCCGAAGAACGAGCGGCCCTGCGCGGCGAACTCGGCGTTCTGCCGGGCGAACGGTTGCTGCTGTTTGTGGGGCGAATGGAGCGGCAAAAGAACGTCGAGTCGTTGCTGACGGCACTTTCGCAGATCCCCTATGACCGCTTTCCGACGCGACTTGCGCTGTTGGGCGACGGTGCCCTGCTGGATGTTCACCGCGACATGGCGCAATCGGTCGGTCTTGACGGTCGAGCCGTGTTCGTGGGGCGGGTCTCGGACGTCGGGCGCTACCTTGGCGCCTCTGACCTTTTCGTTCTGCCCGCGCTGGCCGAGGGCATGTCCAATGCGTTGCTGGAAGCAATGGCCGCCGGCGTGCCGCAAGTAGCGTCCAGCGTCTCGGGCAACACGGACCTGATAGTTCAGGGAGAGACCGGTTGGCTTTATGGAGCGCCCCGCGACGCCGACGCGCTTCGGGCCAAACTGGAGACGGCGCTGTCGATGGAAGACGCCGCGCTGGATAACGTCGGCGCAACAGCACAGCACCGGGTGCGAGAGTTCTATTCTATAGAGGCGGTGGCGAAGCGATACCTCGGCCTCTATGACGATTTGCTGTCGGAAACTCAGATACATGCCGTCGCCTAGCTTCACAGTCATCATCATCTCCTACCACCAGGAGGACTGCATCGCAGAATGCATCGAAAGCGTGCTGGCCCAGACCGCTTTTGACAGCATCGCTGAAATCCTCGTGGTAGACGATGCGTCGACGGATGGCTCTGTGGAGGCGGCGGAGAAAGCGGCAGAGGGGCAATCCAAGGTCCGCATCGTCCGGCGCGAGACCAACAGCGGTGGTGCCGCCGCGCCTCGTAACGACGGTTTGCGGATCGCAAAGGGCAGTCATATCGCCTTTCTCGATGGCGACGACATCTGGCTGCCGCACAAGCTGGAGACAGAGCTAGCGGTGCTGGAAAAGCATCCGGGTGTTGGCTTGATCTATTGCGACTTCGTGACCTTCTCGCAGGACTACGACGACCGCCGCACCGTCTGCACGCATGTGGATGCGGACGATACCAACCAGCTTGCGAAGATCTTCGTCCGAGGCGGGCCGATCCTGCCGTCGTGCGCCGTAGTGTCAGCCGAGGCGGTCAGGGCCGCTGGTCTGATGAACGAGAACCTGCGATTTAACGAAGAACAGGAATTCTGGCTTCGCATCCTGACTACGTCGCGGGCGCAGCATATCCGCGAGGCGCTGGTGCGCAGGCGTGCATGGGAGGGAAGCCTTGGCTCGGTGACCTACGGGCTGGAGAATATCGCCTGCAAGCGCGAGATCACCAGGATCATGCTGAACCTGCAGCCTGACCTCGAACGCGTAGCGCCGAAACGTGAGGCACAGATCGAGTTCAAGACGGCGGTTCACTACTTCAGGCTAAACGACAAGGCCTCTGCCCGCGCTCATTTGCGCAAGGCCATCGCGCTTGACGGCTCTTTGCGCAAAGCCCGGCTTTACCTCGCGATTTCCTATGTCACCGCTCGGCCCGAGACGTTTCTGACCCACGCCCGCCATCTTGCGTCCCGTGCCCGGTCCCTTTCGCTGGGTGGCGCGCGCAAGTGAGGATCGTTCACGCAATCACTTGCCTGCTGCGCGCGGGCGCAGAGGAGAACACCATCGCAACCTGCAATGCGCAGGCGGCCCGTGGACATGACGTGTGGCTGGTCTTCGGGCGCGACGTTGATCAATCGACGCTGGCGACGGTCGATGACCGGGTGCAGACCGTGCAGGAGCCGATCCTCCTGCGAGAGATTTCACCCGTCGCCGACGCAAAGGCCATCTTTCGCCTGACACGGATTTTTCGGGAGATTGCCCCGGACGTCGTTCACACGCATCAGTCGAAGGCCGGATTTCTGGCCCGCTATGCCGCCAGACGTGCAAAGGTGCCGATCATTGTGCATGGCGTTCATATCCTGCCGTTTCTGAACGTGTCTGCGCCGAAACGGGCAGTTTATCTTGCGATGGAACGTCTTGTAGCGCCCTATACGGACGCCTTCTTATCCGTATCGAAGGGGATGCGGGATGCGGGCATTGCAGCCGGTCTGGGCAAGCCTGACCAGCATCACATCGTCTATTCCGGAATGGACCTTGAACGGTTCCGCTTGGCCTCGGTGCCCTATGGCCGTCCGACGGGACGCATGATTGTCTTCGTTGCGTCGCTTGAAGAGCGCAAGCAACACGGCGCCTTCCTCAGGATCTTCGCAAATCTGGTCGGTCGTCATCCGGATCTGACGCTGTGCCTGTTTGGTCAAGGCGAACTGGAAGATCAGCTGAAGGCGGAAGCGGCGGACCTGGGTGTCGGGGACAGCGTCAGGTTCATGGGCTTCCGTTCGGACGTCGGGGAGTGGATTACAGCAGCTGACATCTGCGTCCTGCCGTCGCTGCGCGAGGGTCTGCCGCGCGTCGTCGTTCAGTACGTGGCTGCTGGGAAGCCGGTCGTGGTCACGGACCTGCCGGGTATCGAAGAAATCGTTCAGGACGGAGAGAACGGCTTTGTCGTCGGAATGAAGGCGTTCGACGATATGGAGAATGTGATTGAACGCTTGCTGAGCGAGCATGGCCTTGCAGAGAGGATGGCGCGTGCCTCGCGAGCGGTCGATCTGTCCCGCTGGTCGGTCGCGGGCATGGAGCCGAAGATCAACGAGATCCTATTGGGCCTGGCCCGGAAGAAGGGTCTTGAAGCGCGGATAAGTCCTCACGCGGTGTCCGCATCGGCGGACTGAGCGGCTGTTCCTAGCGTGCCCGGACTGCGGTCGTGGCGGGCCTATCGGGCGCGCCCGGCTGCCCTTGCGCCTTTTGTCGATCGCCGTAACGGTCTGAAAGAAAAATTCATCCAAGCTTAAAGCAATCGATCCGGCCGTCGCAGCCAAAGCGGCGCCCGGAGATTTTCCAGCTTCTGCCTAATTTTAGCCATCTTGCCCTTTCGCTGCCCTCAGACGGGCGCTGCGACGCAGCATGGTCGGTTTTCGGCGGCTCCGGCGTCCGCGTGCCAGAAACTGTTTGCCAATAAATTAATGAAGCTATTTAAATGAGATAATCACAACAAGCCTACCTATCGTTGCAGCAAAAATAATTAACGGCGGCCAACTGCCGGACGAATCATTTGTGGATGAGGGTAGTATGGATTTGACGTTTGTATCCGCAGGAGCGGCTTGCCCGCTGTGTAACGGAAACAGTCCCTGCTTCAATTGTAGCACTGCTGCGTTAGCGGAAAGTCAGCCTGCAGGACGGTTTTCCAAACGGCTCTTCGATTTGGTTTTCAGTGGCCTTGCGATCGCCGCAGGAGCGGTTCTGTTCGTCGCTATCGCGGTGCTGATCCGGTTGCTAAGCCCGGGTCCGATCATCTTCAGACACGAGCGCATCGGGTTTCAAGGGGCTCGGTTTGACTGCCTCAAATTTCGCACGATGAAAGTCGGTGCAGACAAGATCCTGGAAGACCATCTGGCTGCGAACCCCAAGGCGCGAATAGAGTTTGAAACGACCCGAAAACTTCGGAACGACCCCCGGATTATTCCGCTGATCGGTCATTTCCTCCGCAAAAGCAGTCTCGATGAAATCCCGCAGTTCGTGAACGTTCTTCGCGGGGACATGAGCGTCGTCGGACCCCGCCCGGTTACGCGGAAGGAAGTCGACCTTTACGGCCCAAGGATGTCGTCGTACCTCAGCGCACGTCCGGGGATCACCGGTCTTTGGCAGGTCTCGGGCCGCAATCGGTTGACCTTTGCCGAGCGTTGTAAGCTGGACGAGAGCTACGTCCGTGATTGGTCCTTCAATAGCGACATGCGGATCATCCTTCGCACCGGCCGTACTGTGCTAAGCGGAGAAGGGGCTTTTTAACCGCCCCTTCACAAAGCCGCAGCACGTCCTGATCCCTCCATAGCGCGCAAGTTCCTAATAAGCCGTTAACGGCTGTGAAACTTGCGCATTGCCTGTTTCAGGGCGACGCGCCGGTGCCTCAGCGCGTTCGTCTGGCGGGGCGCTGGCAGTTTTGCCCGCATTTCGTCGGGCCCGTCCGTCGGCGATAGTTCCATTCGTCCTATCCGCAAATGACGGTCGAACACGTTCGCCGGCATCCCGCTGGTGGTCACACCCATCGCATATCCGTTATCTTCGAAGATCCGCTCGACTATCTCGCTGTGATCGCCGTAGGGGTAAGCGATGGTGTCGACCGCATGACCGATCTGCTGCTCGATCACGGTCCTCGACATTAGCGCTTCCGAAGCGACCTCGTCGTGCGAGAGCGTGGTGAGGAGAGGGTGCGTCATTGTGTGCGAGCCGATCTGCACGCCCTCTGCGACGAGCTCGCGGATTTGATCCCAATTCATAAGAGGCGCCGGTGGGCCAAACCTGCTGTCCCACTCCGCGGCTTTCCCAACCAGCCCGGGCACGACGAAGACCGTGGCAGGGAACCCATACTTCTGCAGGATTGGCCAAGCGTGCTCGCGGAAGTCGACATAACCGTCGTCGAAAGTGATCAAAACCGCACGGCCGGGTACGCCGCGGCAGCGATCGGTCGACCGCTGCCACGCGTCAAGCGTGATGCCGTGATAGCCGTTGTCCGCCAGATAACGCATCTGCACATCGAACTGCTCGGGGGTGACACGATACGGGTCCAGCCCCGGATTCCCTTCATTCGCAACGCGATGGTACATCAGGATCGGCAGCCGGTCGGTGACCTCCACCTGCTTGAACCGCGCGCAACCGTTCCATTCAATCTGAGACGAAACATAGAAGTTCAGGTCCTCGGCACGCTCGATGTCGATGATAGGGGGCGCGGAAACGGTGGTGTTGGAGCCCTCCGTCGTTTCCAGCAGCTGGATGCGGTAAAGATCGCTTCTGAACTCCTTGACCAGTTGCAGGCCGTCGGTGTCGGAAAAGATCTTCCCGATCGAGCGGGCGTCGAAGTTGTGCCCCCACTCGAACCCGGTTTCTTCGGGACGGATGGCGGCGACGTTGCCATGCGCCATCAGGATCAGGCCACCGGGGTTGAGGTGTTTCTGAAGGCGTTCGGCAAGGGAGCGGATCTCGGAACCGCGCTCGAAATAGTAAAGGACCTCGCTGCAGATAATCAGGTCGAATTTCCCGGGGACCGGGTCGCGAATGAGGTCGAGCGTCTGGTACTGGATGTTCGTGTGCGCGGAACACGCCTCTGCCGCCCGCTGCACCGCAGTCTCTGAGATATCGGTTGCGACCAGTTCGTCGACCAGCGGTGCGATAAGCTGCGTGAAGTGGCCCTCGGCGCAGGCAAGTTCCAGCGCGCGCCCGAAACGGCGATTGGGAAGCGCGTCAATGGTTTGCTGGTACTTCGTCTGCTCGTACGCGTTGGTGTAGTCCCACGGATCCTGCGTGGAAAAGATCCCCTCCCAGTAGTCCGTTCCGTAATCGGACGTCACCGTGACCGTATGCTGGCGGTTCTTTGCCATTACGTTAGCTGGCGAGGGGGTGGGGGTGTCCGCATCCGGTTCTTCGGCGGTTCGCAGGATGCCTGATGCCTTTACCAATTCCTCGCCGTGCAGGATCGCGAATTGGCGCAGCGCAGCCCGCCGCGAGGCAGGTTCGAGCTGGCTCAGGTAGCCGGCAAACCGGACGAACGACCGCCGGAACACCGTCTTTGCCATGGGCCCCATCAGTGGCAACGCGTCCCGGCCTTTCTTCCGCAGAACGTGCGCCGCGATGCGTCCGCCCATCCGCTCGGCCACGGCGTCGAAAATCCGCTGCGCCGCGACATGGCCGTCCCGCACGTCGAGCGTTACCGTCCCGAACCGCTTATCCTTGCGGTACACGTTGATGGCCGCCTGATCGTGGCCTGGCGGCACGTCCAGCGATGATATCGGATCGATCACGTCGATCGACGTCCAGTACGTGCCGCCGATCGCCGTCGGTTCGCTCAGGTGCGCGTGGCGGAACACAAGCGTCTCCAGCAAGCGAAGTGTGCGTTGCTTCAATTTCGGGTCGCCGCAGCGGTCTTCGATGGTTTCGAGAAGATCCGTGATGCGGGGCCAATAGTCCGACCAATCGCTTTGAAGCTCTCCGGTCCCGTGCGATATCGCATCGTGGATCGTCGCGGCCAGCCCGTAGGGCGTGATGTCGGCATTTGCAAAATCACAATCGTCGTCAAGGATCTTTTTGCCGGTGCCTCCTGTCGCGATGTCGAGGATGGCCGCCCATGTCAGATGCATGGCAAGCGTGTGGGCCATGGCTTCCGGCGGTGCGCCCTTGGCCCATTGAGGATCGGGATCCGGAACGCGGGCGTCGGGCTGGTGGCCGCGGCGAATGACCTTGGCCCCGTCGGCGGCAAGGTTGTGAGCGGCGGATCGGGACAACGAACCGGGGCGAAGGCGAATGAACGCAAGAACTTCGGACGTGTTCGCGAACTTGCCCTTGGAGCGCGCAAGCCTTTGCCAAAGGTCCCAATCCTCGCAGGTCTTCAACGTGGCATCCCAGCCGCCGACTTCGAGGACAAGCGACCGGCGAAGGAGGCCGCAATGGACGGCGATCGGGCAGTCGTGCGCCGTGGTGTTGAAAAACTCCTGCCGCGGGACCGGTTGCCAGTATTTGCCCCGCTCTCCATGCTCGTCGACATCAACCGCAGCGCAGAAGGCGCCGTCCAGCTTCCGTCGCGTGACACGCGGCAGCAATTTCTTCAGGAAGTCAGGCGAAACCCAATCGTCGCTGTCCAGGAAAACGACATACGTGGCGGTTGTCGCCTTCATCCCGCTGTTCCGTGCGGCGCTGGCGCCGGCGTTCTCTTGCTGAACAAGATTGATCCGGCTGTCGCGCCCCGCCCAGTCCCGCGCCAAGTCAGCGGTTGCATCCGCCGAGCCGTCGTCGACGATCACGATTTCCCAATCTTCGACGGACTGCGCCCGAACACTTTCAATGGTCTCGCTCAGATGCAGAGCGGCGTTGTAGGCCGGGATGATAAAGGCGACTTCGGCGATTTTTTCGGTCCTCTTGGTCTGATATCAAAGAGTTTTAGAGGGGAGGCCGGGCCGAACAAGCCCGCCCGGTCAACACCTGATCAATTCCGGCCCTGTAAGGCATATTTCTGTTCGGTGTCGACCCGAGAGGCTTGGGCCGGTTCGCCGATTTCGTGAGCAAACAGGCGCTCCAGTTGCGCATCGAAATCCTGAAGGCGTTCGAATTTGCGAGTGTTTTTGACGGTCTCCTCGGCCAGAACTCCGTCACAGGGATCGAGGTCGAAGAACTCCGGCGCAGTCTCGCCCTTCGGATCAAGCGCCTTGGCACCGAACCGATCCCTGACTGCCTTGAAACGGTTCTTTAGGCGGTACACGATCTCTTGCCCGGCACCACGGGGGTCGCTTCGCAGGAAGCTTGAAAGCGACGCCAAACACTCCTTGATCGCTCCGTCTTTCAGGAACTTGAGCCACGCGTAATTGTGAGCAGCGGCGAGCGCGGCGCGTCTGAGGCCGGGCGGGATGCCAGGCTCGTTCGCGGAGGTGCCGATCACCAAGATCAGCGACCTTGCCATCTCGCTGTGGTGCAGCGTCGCGCAATCCGAGTGTCTTCGATAGCCCGTCAGGAACTCCGGCACGACATCGATCCGGAAATGCTTGAGCAGCCGAAGGTGAAAATCCCTGTCCTCACAATGGCTCAGGGCCGTATCGAACCCTCCGACAGCAAGTGCCGCGTCGCGCCGGACCAGTAGGTTGCTGCCATTTCCTATGTGGTTGATGACCAGATGGCTGCCATACAGATAACCCCGTGAGTATCGGGTGGGGCCGTTCTTGAGTACCTTTCCGCTACGGTCGATGATCCTGAATAGCGAATAGCAGGCGGCCCAATCCGGCTGATTGCGATGTTTCGCCATCGCAGCAACCTGTTTTTCAATCTTTGTTGGATGCCAAAGATCGTCGGCGTCGAGAAAAGCGACATAATCACCTTTCGCCGCGTTCATGCCGATGTTCCGTGCACTGGAAACACCAAAATGCTGGCTTGGTATCCATCGGACTTGTGGATAAGTACTTGCGAGTAAGGCAAGGGTACTTGCGCTATCGTCCGAAGATCCATCGTCAACCGCAATAACTTCAATGTTTCTATAGGTTTGGTCGCAGGCGGATTTGATCGTGGCCGTAAGGAAGGGGTCCGCATTAAAGACAGGAACCACGATGGAAACAAGAGGCTTCAATTCGTTACTCAAGGCCTAAAGTATCGCATAATTATCACGTCACCGGAGATGGCAGCACTCAAGCGAAGGCGCACCATAATGACGTGGTCACAGCCTACGTCTTAGGAAGATATACTGCGACGTAACCGAAGGGCAATTACTTCCTTTGGCGACAAGGGCGCGGTCTGGCGCGCCGACACGCCGGACGAAGGTAGAGGCGGGAATAGGCAACCCTAGCCTTTGAAAACCGATCCAAACCTGTGTAGGTGCGCCGGCGAGCCGATACATCAGAGGCCGCGACGCAATCGCTGCGCGGCGCTCTTGTCAGGGGCAGCCAAGCTGATACGGTTGATCTGAACGATATTCAGGCTGCGGAATTACCTTGGTCGCTCTCTCTTCCCCGAACAAAAAGACTTGCGCTGTGTCCGCTTCCATTTGGTTTGCGTCTTTTGGTTTTGCGATGCTGTGTCGGGTATGAAAGACGGGCGCCTGTCGAACCTTCAAGCCGTCCTGATCCTGTTCAACTCATTGGGGGGATTGCGCTGGTTCGTTCTGGTTCTTCTTGCCCTCAGCGTCGTGGCCGCCGTCTTCGAGGGCGTGGGACTATATCTGCTTGTGCCGCTGATCGACACGATCATTGCCGGGCAGGATGTCTCTTGGGCCGAGTACCCGTTTTCGGATCACCTCGACGTTCTTTTGCAGAGATTTCCAGACGACTGGCAAGTCCGCGTCCTCCTGTTTTGCATCGTCGCTGCCATCATCGCGAAGAACGTCACCCAGTTCTGCTGCGACTATTTCTGGATACGCTATGACGCCACGGTCAACGACCGGGTGCAGGGCAGGATGTTCGCCCGCCTGCTGAACGGGGGCGGGCGGGAGCTTGGCAAGACCTCCGGAGAGATCATGAATGCGTTTGAAAACCAGGCGTGGCGGGCAGTGGACGCGATGCTGTCGCTGCTTACGTCCTTCAGCGAACTACTGGCGGCGAGCTTCTTCCTGTTCCTGCTGCTGGCGTTGTCCTGGCAACTGACGGTGTTGGTTCTTGTCTGCGCGGCGGTGATCGCCGTTGTCGTCCACCTTTTGGTCACCCGGATCGAGCGGCTGGGCCATGTCGTCGTCGATAGCCAGCAGCAACTGACGGTGCGGATCTGGGACACAATCGCAGGGCTCAAGACGATCAGGCTGTTCGGACGCGAGCGATACGAGCACCAAAGGTTTTCCGAGGCCTTCGACCGGCTTCAGCGCGCAAATGTCCGGCAAGAGACGATCTCTGTCGCGGTGCAGCCGGTTACGGAACTGCTGATCTTGCTGTTGATCACGTTGCTTGCCTTGGTGGGGCTGGGCATGTCGATTGTGGCGATCCCTGCATTCGTGAGTTTCATCATCATCCTGCGCCGCCTGATGCCACGCGCCAGCGAACTAGTCGGAATCCGCGTGAACTTTTTGGCCGAAGTTGCTGCAATTCATGCGATTGTTCCGTGGTTGGCTGACGGGGCCAATCGTCCTGCGGGAACCACGCCCTTCACCGGTCTGGAAACCGATATCGCCGTCGAGGGGCTATCGTTCCGCTACGACGGCACGGACGGTCCGGTGCTCGAAGACCTGAGCTTTCGTATCCCGAGGGGAGAAGTCACAGGGATTGCCGGGCCGTCGGGTTCCGGCAAGTCGACCTTCGTGGACCTGTTGTGTCGCATGTCGGTGCCGACGGGCGGGCGCATCACCGCCAATGGCAGAGACATAGGCGCGTACAAACTTGGGGATTGGCTTGGACAGATCGGGGTCGTGACGCAGGACATCTACCTGTTCAACGGAACCATCGGCGAGAACATTGCCTACGGAAAGCGTGACGCATCGAAGGAGGCGGTCCGGCAAGCCGCGACGCGTGCGAATGCGGATGGCTTCATCATGAACACCCGCGACGGCTACGAAACCGTCATCACCGACAATGGGTCAGAACTGTCAGGCGGACAACGGCAGCGCATCGCGCTGGCGCGGGCCCTGCTGCGCAATCCGGACCTGCTTATCCTCGACGAAGTGACCAGCGCGCTCGATCCGCTGTCTGAAACGCTGGTCCAGGAGACCCTGGCCGCGCGCCCGGTGGGATGTACCGTGGTGCTGATCGCGCACCGTCCTACTACGCTAAAGTCCGCGGACACGATCGTCCGTTTCTCGGCTGCGACAGAGGCGCAGCCAGACTAGGCGAAATACCGTCTCCTACACCACCGACACGGCCACCGCGCCCGCGGCCAGAACCGGGTCTATGACCGGGATGCCAAGGTCGCCTTGCAGGGTCGCGCGGCGGGGGCCGAAGCCGCCGCAGCCTAGGATGATGGCGCCGGCCCCGGCGGCCTTCAGGCGCTCGCCCGCCGCAAGGATCTCGGGGTACAGAGCAGGGCCGTGGCCGGCGTCGTGGGCGGACACTCCGCCCAGCCCGACCTCCAGCGCCAGACGCGGCAGGACGCCCATCGCGTCAAGCCGCCGGCGGTGGCGCTCGATGGGAGCTTCCGACAGCGCGATGATCCCGAACCGGGGCGCCAGCGCCAGCGCGGCGGCGACCGAGGCTTCCTGTATCCCGATCACCGGGCAATCCAGCCGCGCGCGTGTTTCGGCAAGGCCGGGGTCCGAGAAGCAGGCGATCACGACGGCGGCTGGCTCGGATTGGTGCGCGGCGAGGGCAGCGACGCGCGGGCCTGCGCGGTCCACGTCCTCCTGCGTGACGATCGTCGCCGGTCCCTCGGCAATGTCGAGGCAGCGGAACCGGGGGTCCAGCGGCGCAAGCGTGTCGCGGATGGCCTGCGTCACGGTGCCGGAACTGTTGGGGTTGATGACGACGATGTCGCGGGTCATTGCGGCTCCGGCGTCCTGGGCGCGAGGGCGAAGACCGCCTCGATCTCGACCGTGATGTTGTTCGGCAGCGCTGGCAAGCCCACGTCGGTGCGGGCATGGCCGTCCGGAAACATGCTGTCGAAAAGCTCGGAACAGCCGTCCAGAACCTCGGGGATCGCCGTGAATTCGGGCACCGCGTTGACCGTGCCCAGCAGTCGGATGACGCGGGTGACGCGGGCCAGCCGCCCCGGCTCGGTGGCGATGGCCGCCAGCAGGGCAAGCCCGGTGCGCCGCGCGCGGGCGCGGGCCTCGGCTGCGTCCACCTCTTCGCCGACCCGGCCCCGCAGGGGCACGCCATCGGGGTCCAGCGGCGCCTGACCCGAGACATGCAGCAGCCCGCCGATCTCGGCCGCCGCGACGAAGGTTCCGACCGGCGGCTGGGCGGGCGGCAGGGTGACCCCCGCCCGCGCCAGAACGGCAAGGTCGCCGGGCGTCATTTCAGGTCCGAGAACCCGGTGGCGAGGAACAGTTCCGACTGCAGGCCGGACAGATAGTCCGACCCGCCGGGGGGCGGCCAGATGCCTTCCTTGCCGGCCTGCGCCCGCGCCGCGACGCGGTCCTCCAGCGCTTTGTAGGGCCAGATATGCACCATCTTCTGCGGGCCTTCCTCGATCGAGGCCATCACCATCAGCAGCTTCGACATCTCGTTGCGGCGCTCGATGATCTTGCCCCACGCTTCTTCGGTCTGCGGAACGCCGCCGGGCGACATGCTGTAGGTCCGGAACTCGTAGAACGGACCGTAGGCGCCCGGCTCGATATCCGCGCAGAACGAGAACGGCTTGTAGGCCGTGCTGTTCACGCCGCCGAGGTATTCGCCGATGCCATAGGGGTTCTCGGTCTCCATCAGCCGCGCGCGCTCGGCGGCCAGCGCCTCGGTGCTTTCGTAGGCGGTCAGAAAGTGGAACCGGTTCAGGACGCCGAAGTCGCAGGAAAACGCGCCAAGGACGCGGCCGGTGCTGGAAAAACCGGCATAGGTTTCAGGCAGCAGCGGCATGACCGCGCCAAGGGTGTTTGGCAGCAGCGCAAGTGTTGTGAGATCGTAGATCATGGGGTCTCGCTGGAAGTGGTCCGGGACGGGTTGACGGGGTGGCATCGACTATGCACACATCTGGTATGCCAAAGGGATTCCACGTTTGCCGCGGCAACGCAAGCCCCTTGGGCGGGGATGCAGGCGCACCGCGGCATGTGCCGGAAAAAAACCAAGGAGGGCAGGGATGCTCGATCTCGTCTTGAAGGGGCGGCTAGTGCTGCCCGGTGGCAGCGTCACGAAGGGCTGGCTGGGCATTGCCGGTGGCCGTATCGTGTCGCTTGGCGAAGGCGAGGCGCCCGACGCCGCCGAAACCACCGACCACGGTGACGCGCTGATCCTGCCCGGCGCCATCGACGGTCAGACCCATGCGGGCAGCCAATGGGGCTTTCCCGGCATCGCGCCGACCACCCGGGCGGCGGCCATCGGCGGGGTCACCACCATCGTCGACATGCCCTATGACCATCCCGATCCGATCACGACCGTCGGCCTGCTGAACCAGAAGGTCGCCGCGATAGAAGAGCTGGCCCACACCAACGTCGCGCTGTACGCCACCATCCCGACCGACCCCGACCCGGCGGACATCAGCGGGCTGGTCGAAGCGGGCGTGGCGGCCTTCAAGATCTCGTCTTTCGAGGCGCATCCCCACCGCTTCCCCCGGATCGGGTCCGGCGCGGTGTTGACCCTGTTCGAGACGCTCGACGGCACCGGCCTACCCGTCGGCCTGCACAACGAGGATCAAGAGGTCGTCCGCGCGACCGAGGCGAAGTTCCGTGCCGAGGGGCGCACCACGCCGCTCGATCACTCTCCTTCGCGTCCGCCGGTGGCCGAGATGTCGGCGACGGCAACCTTCCTCGAACTCGGCGCATCGCTGGGCGGCCACGCGCATATCGTCCACATCTCGATCCCCGAGGGCTTCGACCTTGTTGCGGAACATGCCGCGCGGGGCGAGAAGGCGAGCGCCGAAATGTGCCTGCATTACCTGCTGTTCGACGCGGAAGAGCACATGCCGACGCTTGGCCCGAAGCTGAAGGTGAACCCGCCGATCCGGTCGGGCGTCCGCGATGCGCTGTGGCAGGTGATCGAGGACGGCGGCGCGGCTTTCGTCTCCTCCGACCACTCGGCTTGGGGTCTCGAGCGGAAGGCGTCGGAGAACATCTTCGAGGTGGCGGCGGGCATGCCGGGGCTCGAAACGCTGCTGCCGGGCTTCTACACCGAGGCGCTGCGCCGCACCGGATCGGTCGAGGCCGCCGCCTCGCTGACCGCCGCGCTGCTGGCCGAGGGGCCTGCGGACTTCTTCGGGCTGGAAACCAAGGGGCGGCTGGAGCCGGGCTGCGACGCAGACATCGCGGTGCTGACGCCGGGCGAGATCGTCTATGATTCCGCGCGCACGCCCGAAGGCTCGGCCTGGAGCGCCTATGACGGAATGACCTTCGCGGCGATCCCTTCGGCGACCTATGTGAATGGCGTGCGGGTTTGGGACGGCGCCAGCGTCAGCGCGGAAACGCCCGGCACCTATGCCCGCCGGACGGCCTGAGCAAAGAGATGTGGAACAAGGGTCTGGCGGGCAGGGCGCCCGCCAGCATCAGCGCGTCAGCCCCGCCAGACGGCTGACGATCGCGACCTTCACCGTCTCGATATGCTGCGTCATCGCCGCGCGCGCGGTCTCGCCGTCGCCGGTCTCGATCGCGTCCAGCAACTTGGCGTTCTCGTCATACTGGTAGATGTGCTTGTTCGGGTTGCGGAAGGCGTTGAACACATGGGTCCGGCGCCGCAAGTCGCGGATCATCGCGGCCATCAGTTCGTTCCCCGACGCCTCGGCAATCGCGCCGTGCAGCAGGTTGTCGGTCTCCCAGACCTCGGCGGGGGTCGGTTCGGACTTTTCCGAAAGCGCCTTCATCGCGTCGCGGATCTCTGAGATCGTTTCGGGCGGGATCTGTCCGGCGGCAAGGCGGGCGGCTTCGGATTCAAGAAGCTGGCGGATGTTCAGCACCTCGACGAAGGCTTCGGTCGAGAAGGGCGCAACCGTCACGCCGCGGCCGGGCTGGCGCAGCACCATCCGTTCGGCTTCGAGCCGGCCAAGCGCTTCGCGGACCGGGGTGCGCGAGGCATTCAGGCGTTCGGCCATGCGGCGTTCGACGATGACATCGCCCGGGCGCAACTCGCCACGGATCAGGATGTCGATGATCTGCTCGTAAACCTCGTTGGTCCGAGTCGGTTTGTCGTGGAGCGCAGTTACGTCCAGCGCCGCATTGGTTTCCATCTGCCTGTAGTCCTTAGCCTCTCCTCGTGCCGAACGTTCTAGCAACCCTTTGCCTGTTTTGGAACCGCCGGAATGCCCTTGGTATCCCGTCGCGGGATTCCTTCTGCCCCGCGTTTGACGGCAGACGCGTTGAACTGCGGATTTTTTAGGCAACGCACCGCATTCCGGCCCCCGGCAGCGGTCGGCATCGGGAGGCGCTTGATTTCGGGTTCCGAGGGCGGCAGACTAATGGTATACCAGTGGTGCGCAGCTGGCACCTGATACACGGCAAAGACGCCGGAAGGAGACCCGATGACGATACCGTCCTGGCGCGCGACCTGCATCCAGATGCAGAGCGAACGGGCCTGTCAGGCTGCCGATGACGCGGGCGGCTGGGCGGTGATCGCCCGCAATCAGGCGCGTATGATCGGCCTGATCGAAGCCGCGCTTGCCGGGCCGGACCGTCCCGATCTTGTCGTCTTCCCAGAGTTCGGCATGCAGGGTCCGCCGTTGGGCATGGCGGTCGAGGACTGGATCCGCCGCGCCTGTTCGACGGTGCCCGGCCCTCTGACTGAACCGCTTCAGGCGCTGGCCAAACGCGAAGGCATCTACATCGCCGGCAACGTGTTCGAAGCGCCCGAGGAATGGCCGGGCCGCTACTTCAACACCTGCATCATCATCGGACCCGCCGGCGATATCATCTATCGCTATCGCCGCGTGAACGTAGCGGCCTTCCCGTCGGTGCACGACTTCATGACCGACTACATGAAAGCCACGCCGAAGGATCAGGTCTTTCCGGTCGCCGACACGCCGCTGGGCAAGATCGGCGTCATCGCCTGTGGCGAGATCACGGTGCCCGAGGTCGCGCGCTGCATGATGTTCAACGGGGCCGAGGTGATCCTGCACCCGACGAACTCGCGTTATTCCGCGGCGCAAGAGGCGGCCAAGCTGGCCCGCTGCGCCGAGAACATGACCTACATGGTTTCGGCCAATGTCGCCGGGCCCATCGGCTTCTCGCCGGACGGCACCTTCACCGGCGGCCGGTCCCATATCCTCGACCACTGGGGCGAAACGCTGGCCTTCGAGGAAGGGGACGCCGAGGGGACCTCTGTCTCGGCCATGATCGACATCGAGCGCCTGCGGGCCGACCGCCGCAACGACACCGGCCTGTCCAACCCGCATCTGCGCGCCCGCTACGAGATGTACGTCCCGTTTTATGCCGACGCGCATTTCTACCCGCCCGACCGCTTCCGCGACGCCCCGATGAAACACGCAAGCGAAACCCACGCCGCCATCGCGCAGGCGCGGGCCAATCTCGAATGGGCCGGTGTGCTCGTGCCCCTTTCCGCCGGAACCGAGGATCCGGCCTCGACCGTCGAACTCTAGGAGAACCAAGATGATCACAGCTGAAGAAAACGTCGACCTCTGCGCCGTCGGCAAAGGAACCCTGATGGGAGAATTCTTCCGCCAGTTCTGGACCCCGGTCTGCCTGTCGTCCGAGCTTGTCGCCGACGGCGACCCGGTGCGCCTGATGATCCTCGGCGAAAAGCTGATCGGCTTCCGGGACACCGAGGGCCGGGTGGGCGTCATGGACCACCGCTGCCCGCACCGCTGCGCGTCGCTGTTCTTCGGACGCAACGAGAAGGGCGGCATCCGCTGCGCCTATCACGGCTGGAAGTTCGACGTGACCGGCAAGTGCCTTGACCAGCCGAACCTCGAGGACAAGAACAAGTACCCGGCGGGCACTCCGGCCTATGCCTACAAGACCTGTGAATCCGGCGGCATCGTCTTCGCCTACTTCGGCGAGCGTCAGGACAACCCGCCGCCGCTGCCCGAGATCGACGCCATCATGGGCGAGGGCGACGACCGCAACATCGCGCTGACCCACCGCGACTGCAACTACATGCAGGCGCTGGAAGGCGACATCGACACCTCGCACCTTGGCTTCCTGCACGTGGGCGGCATCGACGGCGAAAAGCTCGACCTGTCCGACCCCGAAGTGTTCACGGTCACCGAGAAGTCGCCCAAGATCAACGTGACCACGACCAACTTCGGCACCATGTACTCGGCGCAGCGTGACGCGATGGAGGGCCACGAGCACCAGCGTTACGCCTGTTATCTGTACCCGTTCTGGGTCACCTATCCCGGTGGCGGCGGCCTTGCGGCCAGCAAGACCGTCAACGCGTGGGTGCCCATCGACGACGACTCGACGATGATTTTCAACATCGACCTGTCGCGGGCCGAGGGCGGCGGCAAGAAAAAGCTGAAATACGCTGACGGCACCCCGGTTGGCGGTCTGGAACGCCCGCTGGAATACCTGCCCACCACGACCGACTGGAAAGGCCGCTGGCGTCCGGTCAAGGATGCCACCAACGACTACGGCATCGACCGCGAGTGGCAGCGCAACGGCGACAGCTACACCGGCATCGTCGGCGTTCCGCTGCAGGATCAGGCGATCCAGGAAAGCATGGGCCACGTGGTCGACCGCACGATGGAGCACCTCGCCGCGTCGGACCGCATGGTCATCCTCACCCGTCGCGTGATGCTTGACGCCGCGCTGGAATGGCGCGACAGCAAGAAGCTGCCCGACTTCGTGGATCACCCGGAATACGCCCAGAATGCCCGTGGCGGCGACATCATCGTGCCGAAGGGCACCGACTGGCTGGACGGCTACGAAGAGAAGATGGCCGAAGCCAAGGGCTACAAGCCGAACCTTTCGGCGGCCGAGTAAGGCATGACCATGCAGGAAACCATCCGTGCCGGCGCGACAGCGCCGGCACAGGACACCGGCCCCCTGACGCTGCGCGTCACGGCGATCCGCTACCTCGCCGAGACCATCCGCGAGATCGAACTTCGCCGCCTGGACGGTGGCCGGCTCGACGGGATCGAGGCCGGGGCCCATATCGACCTCGCGCTGCCGGGGGACCTGTCGAACAGCTACTCGCTGGTCAACGCGCCCGGTGACGACGACCGCTTCCTTGTGGCGGTCAACCGCGACCCCGCCAGCCGTGGCGGGTCGGCGTTCCTTGTCGAGGACCTTCGCGTCGGGGCGACGCTTCAGGTCTCGGCTCCGCTGAACACCTTCCCGCTGACCGACGCCCCGCGCTTCGCCTTCTTCGCGGGCGGCATCGGCATCACGCCGATCCTGTCGATGATCCGCGCCTGCGCCGCGCGAGGCACCCCGTGGGAGCTGCACTATGCCTTCCGGGCCGAGGCGCTGGCCGCCTACCTGCCAGAGCTTCGCGCGCTGGCCGCCGCCTCGAACGGGGTGCTGCACCTGCATGACGATGCGCTTACCGGCACCGTCATGGACATCGCCCCCCGCGTGGCCGCCGCCGCGCCCGACGCGCATCTTTATTGCTGCGGCCCCGAACCGATGATCGCGGCTTTCACCGACGCATCCAAGGGCAGGGACCCCGATGCCGTCCACGTCGAGCACTTCAAGAACGAGTTCGAAGCCTCGACCGAAAGCTTCACCGTGGTGCTCAAGCGCCGGGGGCAGGAGTTCGAGGTTCCGGCCGGGCGCACGATCATGGAAGTCCTCACAGAGAACGGCATCCGCGTCGCCTATTCCTGCCGCTCCGGTGTCTGCGGCACCTGCGAGACGCGGGTCATCGAAGGCGAACCGGACCACAAGGACAACATCCTCAGCGACCGCGAGCGCGCCTCGAACAAGGTCATGCTGATCTGCTGTTCCGGCAGCAAGTCCGGACGCCTCGTCCTCGATCTCTGAACCTGGGGCCGGGTTCCACACGCTCGCCCGCTTAAAGCACCAAGGTTCCGGGACGCCCCGCCCCCGTCCGATGTTTCGACGTCATCGGACAGGGGCGGGGCTTTTCCTTGGTGGTGCGCCCGGATCTTTCCGAGTAAGCCAAGGCCCTTAGGTGCCGCACTCGGGATAACCCTGGATTTCCAGTTCGAACGGGATCGCGACGTCGTTCAAATAAAGGTAATGCCATCCCGGCTTGGCGTCGGGCCAGATGTTGAGGTCAAATCGCAGCCCGACCGCGCCGCCGCTGGAAAAGCAGCCTTCGTGGCCGTCGTAGACTTCACCCGTTTCGGCCCAGTCCGCGCACATGTACCAGACCCGGCCGATCTCGATATCGCTATCGGCAGGAATCCAGTACCGCTGAACGCCCCAAAGCTGATCGCCCAGCACGCGAAGCGACGCTTCCGGGCGGTTTCCGCGCATCGTGTAGGTCGCGTCGACGTATTCGGTGACAACCGAAACCGCCTGCCCAAGGGGCGCCACGCGCCCGTCGCTGCCGGCAGCCGCCGTGATGGTGCCGGGCACGCGCGTCCAGACTTCGCGACCGCCTTCTTCGCCATAGCTCCATTGACCGACGATGGTGTTTTCCGTGGCTACGCCCCTGGAGGTGCCGCCCCAGTGGCCAAGCACTTGGTAGTAATACTGCGCGCTGAACTGGCGGCCCGGCCCGATCGTGGCTTCGCTTTCGAACAGCGTGAGCTCGGGAATATACATATCGATGAGCCATGGCGCGCTCGGGTCTCTGGAGAACGCGTACCAACAGCCGTCCCCGCCCGGCATGCAGGACCAGCTGCCGCCCTTGGTCAGTGTCGCGAAGGCCGAGGATATCGGCGCGTCGTCCCAAGTGATGCGCCAGTTCCCCTCAAGATCCAGATTGGGACCCGTGTCGGTGCTGGCGAAATGCGCCCGCACGACCTCGGGTGGCAGCGGGGGATGGGGGGCGATGGTCTCGTCCCGGATGCAGCCTGCGAAGCTGACGGCACCCGAGAGTTCCGGCTGGTCCATGGCCCAGCCCGCAAAGGCAAGCGCCATGGCCTGCGCGTCCGAAGGGTCGCCGAACCCCGAGAAGGACAGCGGGCCCTGAACGCGCGCCGTATCTGCGCCCCAGCCCGCGAAAGCGAGCGAGGTTTCGATTGTCGGCCCATCCTTGGCCCAGCCCGAAAACGCCAGCTTTGCCTTGGGGGCCTCTTGGGTCGTGCCCCAGCCCGAAAAGGTCAGGTCCGCCTTGGGGCCGACCTTGGTCAGGGCCCAACCCGCAAACGCCAGACCACCGTCGATCGCCGGGTCCGGACCTCCGAACCCCGTGAAGGCAAGGGCAGCCTGCCGTGCCGCCGTCTCGGCGCCCCAGCCCTCAAAGCCGATCGCCCCGCGTATCGTCGCGCCCGCGTCGCTGCCCCAACCTGAAAAGCCGAGTGTTGCGCTGACACGGGTCTCTTCGTCCGCATGCGAGATGCCCACGGACCCGGCCAGGGACGCAAGCAAAAGACAAAACCCGGCGCGCGCCTGCGTCACGCCGCCAAGCCTTGATATCGCCCCGCTAGAATTCACGTGCGAAAGAGAACACGGCGCTTTCAAGGCTGGTGCCGGGCCGCAGGCAGTTGAACAATCGCGTGGGCGTGGCGGCATCGCATTTTGCGGGCATAGTGCCGTAGAACTCGTCCGAGACCATTTCGATCATTTCGGCCTCGGACATGCCCGAGGTCTCGGATTCGTGAAACAGCTCCAGAAAGCAGCCGCCCTTGCTCCATTCCTCGATCCGCGAGGGCGAGTGAACGGGGCCAAGCGTCAGGTCGAAGGTTTCGACGATTTGCCGCGTGCCGCCGTTCCCGAAAACGAAGTCGAGACGCCGAAATTCCGTATAGGGGATCTTCTGGAGCATGGCCTCTTCGATCGAACGTCCGCCCACGTCGAACATGCCGCCGTGCAGGATCAACATCGCCTCGCCCACGACCTCGTGGCTGCCTGAACCGCCGCTGGAACTGAAAAACGAATCCACTTCGCACCTGATCGAAACCGCCCCGACCGTGGTTTCCAGATGGGTGATGTTCGCGTCCACCGAGACGTTCAGGAAGTCATTGAAAACACGTGGCGCGGAACTGTCCTGCGCATGGCCCATGGCGGGCAGCGTGACGATCAGAGAGACGATTGCAGGCAGGCTCCGGACGGAATTCATGCGGGTCTCCTTGGCTGGATGCCAAGAACACTAGGAAAGCCCCGCCCGTGTGTAAAAGAAATTCAGGACTTCGCCGAAGCCGCGCTGCGCCACGGGGCGAAGGCTGGATTGCAATGATCCGCCATTTCGCGACACCCGGCCCGAGGGATTTCGAGCCGGCGTTAGGGGTCGGCAATGGCCCCGTTCCCGAGCACCTCATCCGCGCGGGCAGGGTTAAGCAATCCCCAATCCGGTGCCGCATGAAAAAGGCCGGGCAGTGATCGCCCGGCCTGTCGTATCGGCTTCACTCCAGTAAGAAAGGCTTACGCCTCGCCAGAGACGTCCGACTTGTTGCGCCACGGGATCGCGAAGCGTTCCACCATCTCGAGGGTGAAGAAGAAGCACATCCCGATCAGCGCAATGCAGATGATAGCGGCGAACTGGCGGGCGACGTCGAAGTTGGAGCCGGCGATCAGGATCAGATAGCCCAGACCCTTGTCCGCCCCGATGAACTCGGCGACGATCGCGCCGATCACCGACAGCGCCGTGGCCAGCTTCAGCCCCGCGAAGATCGACGGCAGCGCGTGGGGCAGGCGGAACTTCCAGAACGTCTGCCAGGCGCTCGCGCCCATCGAGCGGGCAAGGTGGATCATCTCGTCCGACGCAGACCGCAGGCCCATCACCGAGTTGATGACGATGGGGAAGAACGACAGCAGGATCACGATCACGATCTTCGGCGTCATGCCATAGCCGAACCACGTCAGCAGCAGCGGCGCGATGGCGACCTTGGGGATCGTCTGGCTGGCGACGATCAGCGGGTAAACACCCTTCTGGATGAACTTGGAATAGACGATGGCCACCGCCAGCGGCACGCCGATCAGCACGGCGCAGGTAAAGCCGAAAACGACCTCGAACATCGTCACCAGCGCGTTCGGGAACAGCCGGTGCCCATAAGCCCGGAATTCCTGCGCAATGGCCGAGGGCGCGGGCAGGATGAAGGGCGGGACGTTCGCCAGCCGCACATAGGCCTCCCAGAACAGAAGAAGCCCGATCAGCGTCCAGACGGCCAGCGGCACGCCATTCAGCACTTTCAGGACGGGGGCGAGGGCGCGTGTCCCGTCCTGCTGCGGTTCGGTTGCGGATGCCATAGCCATTTATTCCTCCCGGAAGACGCCGAGGCTTTTGAAGATGCCGGTCAGCTCGTGGACGTATTGGATGAATTTCGGATCCTCGCGCATGGCGAGACGGCGGGGTCGGGGCAGGTCGATGTTCACGATGCGCTCGACCCGGCCCGGGCGCGGCGTCATCACCACGACGCGGTCGCTGAGGAAGATCGCCTCGGGGATCGAGTGGGTGATGAAGAAGACCGTCATGTCGTCGTCGCGGCACAGCTTCAGCAGATCAAGCTGCAACTGGTCCCGCGTCATCGCGTCCAGCGCGCCGAAGGGCTCGTCCATCAGCATCAGCGGCGGCTTGTGCAGCAGCGCCCGGCAGATCGAGACCCGCTGGCGCATGCCGCCCGACAGCTCGCTGGGATAGGCGTCGTGGAAGTCGTCCAGCGACACCATCGACAGCAGTTCCATCGCGCGGGCCTTCGCCTCGGCCTTGTCCGATTTGCGGATTTCGGCCTGGATCATCACGTTCTCCAGCGCCGACCGCCAGTCCAGCAGCACGTCCTTCTGGAACACGATCCCCGCCTCTGGGTTGGGGGCGTTGATCTCCTTGCCGTCCACGGTGATCTGGCCGGAACTGGCCGGAAGCAGACCGGACAGCAGCATCATCAGGGTGGACTTGCCGCACCCGGACGGGCCGAGGATCGAGACGAACTCGCCCCGGCGGATGTCGAGGTCGACCGGCTCAAGCGCCTGAACCCGGCCCTTGCGGCCGTTGAACACCTTGGTGACGCCCTTGATCGAGACGTGCGCAGCGCCCGTGGACGTCAGGGTGTCGGTGGCGGGAGTGGACAGGCTGTCTGGCGATGGGAGTGCGTTCATTGCTGGTTGTCCGGGTCCATGGGACCGCTCCTTGGTGTGAGTGGTGGCGTCCGGCGGGCGGGCGCCATTCTTGTACGGGCGCGGTCAGACCGCGCGGATCATGCCTCCGTCGATGCGGATCGTGCTGCCGGTGACGTATGAGGCGGGCGCCGAAGCCAGAAAGGCCGCGACCGCGCCGAATTCCTCCGGGCTGCCATAGCGCCCCGCCGGGATCGTCGCGGCGGATGCCGCCTGTACGTCCGCCAGCGGTTTGCCGGTCTTCGCCGCCGCGCCTGTGTCGATCGAGATCACGCGGTCGGTCAGGATGCGGCCGGGGGCGAGGATGTTCACCGTCACGCCGTCACCCGCCACTTCACCGGCAAGGCTTTTCATGAAGCCCACCAGCGACGACCGGAGCGCGTTCGACACCGGCAGATGCGGGATCGGCTGGACGACACCGGACGAGGCGATGGTGAGGATGCGGCCCCAGCCCTTCGCGCGCATGGGTCCAAGCAGGTCCAGCGTCAGCGTCACCAGCGGGGTGACCATCTTTGCATAGTGTTCCTGCATCACCATCGGATCGACCGAGGTGGGAAGGCCGGGCGGCGGGCCGCCGGAGTTGTTGACGAGGATATCGACATGCCCCGTAAGTTCGCGCGCCGCCGCCGCCAATGTCGCAGGCGCCGTCGTGTCGCCAAGGTCGGCCACCGCGATATTGGCGCGCTCCGCCTGATCGGCGGGCAATTCGCCCAGCAGCGCGGCAAGCTTTGCTTCGTCGCGGCCCGCGAAGGTGACGCTGGCGCCTTCGGCCAGAAGGGCGAGGGCGGTGGCTTTGCCAAGCCCTCCGGTGGCGCCGAGAACAAGCGCGTGGCGGTCTTTCAGTCCGAGATCCAAGGTGGCCTCTGTCGTTACTTGCACAAAGGGCCGTGGGGTGGACGCACCACCCCACGGTTCGAGTTCGGAGATGAACCGATCAGTTCATCGCCGCGGGGAGATAGGCGTCGGTGTAGATGTCGCCCGGGGTCAGGCCCGGCTCCATGCCCGAGTACTTTTCAAGCAGGTCGATGGTCAGCTCGATGTCTTCCAGCGCGACGGTGCCATAGGGCATGTCTTCGGTCGCGGCGGTGTGCTCGTACTTCTTCATCACGATGATCTGCTCGAGGATCGCTTCGGGGTCCGAGTCCGGGCGGTTCGCCATGATCGCGTCACGGGCGGCTTCCGGGTCGGCCTCGACATCGGCTTTCGCCTTGATGATCGCTTCCAGGAAGCCCGAGACCACGTCGGGGTTCTCGGCAAGGAAGTCCTTCCGTACGATGACCGACGAGCCAAGGATGTTCACGCCGTAGTCGGCGAACAACAGCGGCGGTTCGATCGGGTGCATCGCGGCGACCTTGTCGCCGTCCGGGTTGGCCCAGCCGTTGATGAAGTCGACGTCGCCTTTCAGCAGCGCGACCCGGTCGTTGCCGCCGTTGATGATGATCACTTCGACCTTCTCCAGGTCGATGCCGTTCGCTTCGGCGAAGGCCTTGATCATGCCGTCCTCGAAGTTGCCCGCGTCGGTGCCAAGGCGCTTGCCCTCGATATCCTTCGGCGAGGCGATGCCCGAGCCTTCCAGCGAGATGATCGAGGTCGGGTCTTTCTGGATCAGGCCCGCGACGGCGATGATGGTATCGGCACCGGCCGCTTTCTGGGCCTGCGCCAGCGCGCCGAGGCCGGCGATGCCGATGTCGAAGTCGCCGTTGCCGACCGCTTGGATCGTGCCGGTCGAGCCGTTGCCGTCGACGATCTCGACGTCGAGACCTTCCTCGGCGAAATAGCCGCTTTCCTTGGCGACGAAGAACGGGGCGTCAACCCCGCCGGTCACCCATGCAAGGCGCAGGCTGACATCTGTAAGGTCTTGAGCGAAGGCGGGCGTCAGGCCCAGCCCCCCGGCAAGAGCGACGCCGGAAAGTGTGCGGAGCAGAAAGTGTTTCATTTGGCTGGCCTCTCGTTGGCGCCCGGATGCAGGCGGTTTCTCATCGGTGTTGAGTTGGCATTCACATGGTATGCCAGCGATAAACACGTCACAAAGGAAACCGGGACCGGTGCGCGCAGGGACGGGGGCGATGCGCGTTTTGCCTTAAATTTCGGCGTTGCCAGACGGCCAATGTCTAAAATCGCTCGCAGCGGGAAAGGAATCGGGGCTGCGCGGGTGCGGCTGAACTGGACAGCCGCGGGATTTGAACTATCGGCCGATCTTGCGGTGAAGCCGGCGGTCGGTCCAGCCGTATTCGCGGATCTCGTCGCACCCGATGCTGCCATGCAGCATTCCCGCCGCGCGGCTGTTCCGTTCAGAATGTAGTGGGGGAGTTGGGGCCGTCCGAGTGGCCGGCGTCGCGGGCGCCGCGCCGTGGCGGGCGCCCGCGAAATGGGTTTGAACAGCGCGGTCAGTCGCGCAGGACGCCGGCGGCCGACATGTTGGCCAGCGCCTTCTGATGTACCGCTGCGAAATCGTCGTTGGTCTCGACGGCGGCCTCGGCCAGACCGTTCGCCGGGTAGAAATCGGCGCTGCCGTAATAGTCGCGGTACATCTCGAACCGCGACCGCATCAGGCCGTTCGCCATCCCGGTGTCGTGCCGCGCCGCCTGAAGCGCCTCGACGTCGATCATCGCGGAACAGGCATTCGACGCCTTGTCGCTTTCCTCGAAGGCGATCAGGTCGCCGCGATAATCGACGATCATCGAGTGCCCGCCGGTCAGCGTATCCGAGAAGCCCGCGGTGCCCGACAGGTTGCACGAGATCAGGTAGACCATGTTCTCTGCCGCGCGGCAGCGTTTGGCGCAATCCGCCAGCGTGCTGACCGGCGCGTTGTCGGGGTGCAGGATGACCTCGGCGCCGCGCAGCATGAACGAGCGGGTGATCTCGGGCACCGAGACCTCGCCGCAGGGGAAGATCGCCAGACGGCCGAGTTCGGTGTCGACCACCGGGAAGATGCCTTCTTCGCCGTAGGCCTCGCGGTACTCGTCAAGGATATCGTGCGGCGACGTCCAGCTGCCGGTGTTGATCCGGCGGTAGCGCAGGATCACTTCGCCTTTCGGGTCCAGCAGGAAGGACGAGTTGAAATAGCGGTCGGGCCACTTCGGATCGACCTCGAAATGGTTGCCGGCAATATAGATGCCGCGCTTGATCGCGACCTCGGCCAGACGGTCGGTGATCGCGCCCGGGATCGTGGTGCAGGCGCGTTCGATCCAGACGCTTGCGGGCAGGCTGCGTTGCGGGCCCTGAAAGACGAACTCGGGCAGAACCACCAGTTTCGGCGGCGTGTCGCTGTCGCAGGCGGCCTCGATGGCGGCGAGGGCGACGTCGATATTGCCGTTGATGACGGCCCAGGCGGCCTCTTTGGTCTCGGCGGGGAAGGCGAGCTTGCTGTCGACTTGGATACAGGTTGCGCGCCAGGGCGTGATGGCCATGTGAAGGCTCCGGTCGTTGGAAGGCCGCGGGTTCGGGCGGCCGGTGGGAAGCGGGGAAGTGGGCGCGCAGCGTTTCGCGCGCGAAACATCTTCCATTAGGTGCTCCAATGGCATACCGATGGTACGCGAGGCGTCAAGGCGCGGTGCGAGTACGAATTTGGTTCTTGTGGGCACCTGCCGCTTTTTTGAGCGGCAAGGGCCGCTGGCCGGGAAAGGAAGGACGACGAATGGAGGATCTGAACGCAAGCGCAGTCCGTGAACTGCCGGTGGAAGAGGCGGGCGTCAGCCTTGCCGACTTCGCCTACGGGCGCATTCTCGACCGGATGTTGTCGGGCGAACTGAAGCCGGGGCAGGTCCTGCAAGAGCGGCGGCTGGCCGAGGTGCTGGGCATTTCGCGCACCCCGGTCCGCGAGGCGCTGGGACGGCTGGAGGCGGAACAGCTTGTGTCGCGCCGGCAGGGTCGCATGCTGGTCGTGGCCGAACTCAGCGTCGAAAGCTACGTCAGCCTTCTGGACATGCGCCGCATCCTCGAGGTCGAGGTTTCGGGCCGCGCCACCGGGCGCATCACGCCCGAGACGCTGCTGAAGGTCGAGGCGGCGATCATCGCGCTGCGCGACGCGGCCGAGGTCAGCACCTCGGAGCACTGGGACGTCGACGACCTTGTTCACAACACCATCGCAGAAGCGGCGGGCAATCCGATGATCGTGGCCGCGATCCGCGACCTGCGCCGCCGGACGCACCTGTTCAACACCGCGCGCATCTCGCATCGCCGCAAGCCCGGCGCCGAAGAGCACCTTGCGCTGATCCGCGCCGTGGCGGGCGATGACCCCGAGCGGTCGCGCGACCTGATGGGTGCGCATCTTGACCACGTGCGCGACGCGATCATCGACTATATCCTCGGCCGCAGAACCTGACCGGATACCAGACGCCTTGACGGACGACCTATCAACGGAGCTTCCCCAGCGCCGCCGCCTGATGCTTGTCGCGGCGTTGCTGGCGTTGTTCCTTGCCGCGCTGGAACAGACGATCATCGGCCCGGTGATGGGAGACATCGCCGCCGAACTGGGCGGCGGGCGTCTGCTGCCCTGGGTCGCCACGGGCTATCTGATGGCCGCGACCGCGACGGCGCCGATCCTTGGCGCCTTCGCCGACATCCACGGACGCCGCCGCGCGCTGCTGATCGCGGTGGGGCTATTCGTCATCGGGTCGGTCGCCGCGGCACTGGCGCGCGACCTTGCGCGGCTGGTCGCCGCGCGGGCGTTGCAGGGCGCGGGGGCAGGGGGGCTGATCGCGTTGCCCTTCGTGGTCGTCGCCGACCTCGTGCCGATGCGCAAGCGGGCGCTGTTCGCCGCCGGGATCTCGACCATCTATGCGGTGTCCTCTGTCTTCGGGCCGGTCGCGGGCGGCATCCTTGCCGACAACCTGCACTGGAGCGCGGTTTTCTGGCTGAACCTGCCGCTGGGCGCGCTGGTCGCCGTGATGATCCTGACGGCGGACCGCACCGGCGCGGCGCGGCGGACGCGGAAAATCGACGTTCTGGGTGCGGGACTTCTGTCGCTGGCGACCTTCGCGACAATCCTCGCGCTGGACAACGCGACCGGCACGGCGGCGAATGCGGCCATGGCGTTGGGCTTCCTTGCCGCAGCGGCAGTGTTCTGGGTCGGCTTCGGCTATCGCATGACCCGCGCCGCCGACCCGCTGGTGCCGGTTCACGTGCTGACCGAGCGGACGATCCTTCTGAACGCGGTCGCGCTGTTCTGTGCGCAGGGGACCAACATCGGACTGGCGATCTACCTGCCGCTGTACTGGCGTTCGGCCTTCGGGATGACGGCGACCGAGGCGGGGGTGGCGATCCTTGGTTTCCTCAGCGGCGTGATGCTGGGCCCGTATCTGCCGCCGCGCCTGCTGCTGCGCGACCCGCGCTATCGCCCGATCATGCTGGCGGGGGCAAGCATCGCGGTCGTCGGAGGCGTTTTGCTGGCCGTCGTCATCGGCGCGGGCGGAAGCTTTGCGATGGTCGAGGTCGGGTCGTTCTCGCTGGGGATCGGTGTCGGCATCATGTACCCGATCTTCCTTCTGGCGGTGCAGAACGCGGCGCGGCCCGAGAACATGGGCGCGGCGCTGGGGGTGATGGGCTTCATGCGGGCGATGGGCGCGACCGTCGGCGCGTCCGCCGCCGGGCTTGCCGCCGTGGCCTCGGGGCTTGATGGGGGGCTTGATGGCGACGGCGGGGCGGGCTGGCCGGCCTGGACGCTGGTGGTGCCGGCGATCCTGATGATGGCGGTGGCGCTGGCGGCCTGCCTGCGGATGCCCGACCGCGAGCTTGAAGGCTATTCCAGCCGGGCCTGATCCGTGGTCAGCCGCAAAGTTCGGCGAGCCGTGCTTCCTGACGCTTGATGAGAGTCTCGACCTCTGCCACCGCGGCGGGGGCGAGCGGCGCGCCGGGCGCGCGGATCTTCGACGAGGCGATGACCCCGCGCGAGTGGAAGACGTACTTGCGCACCGCCAGCCCGACGCCCGGCTGTTGTTCATACCGCACCAGCGGCAGGTAGGCGTCGAAGATATCGCGCGCGTGTTCGGTCTTGCCCGCGGTCATCAGCTTGCAGACCTCGGCCATCATGCGCGGGAAGCAGAAGCCGGTCATCGCGCCGTCGGCGCCACGGGCCATTTCCTCGGGCAGGAACATGCCGCCATTGCCGCACAGAATGGCGGTGCGGCGGCGTCCTTCGGCCTCGGCCTTGCGCAGCGCCGAGATCTTCGCAAGCCCCGGCCAGTCCTCGTGCTTGAGCATCACGATGGACGGATGCGCCTCGAAAATGCGGCCAAGGGTGGCGGTCGAGATCGGGACGGTGGTCGACAGCGGAAAGTCCTGCAAAACCAGCGGAACGTCGGTTCCGATGGCATCGACGACATTGGCGTAATACGCCTCGATCGTCTCGTTGGTGGTCAGCGATGGCGGCGGCGCGACCATGACGCCGGCGGCGCCCGCGTCCATCGCGGCCTTGGTCAGTTCCGAGATCGCGGCAAGGCCCGAGGCGGACACGCCGACCACGACGGGCAGGTCCGGCACGCGGGCGATCACCCGTTCCACGAAGGCCCGCGCCTCGGGCTGGGTCAGCTTGGGCGCTTCGCCCATCATGCCAAGGATCGTCAGCCCGCTTGCGCCCTCCTGCACGTAGAAGTCGGTAAGGCGGTCGGTGCTGTCGAGGTCAAGCGATCCGTCCTCGGCGAAGGGGGTGGCCGAGATGGTGAAGACACCGTTGGACCGGGCAGTGATGAGCGGCATGGAAACTCCGTATCGTCAGGGCCAGCGGCGCACGAACGGGAAAACCGCGCGCCGCCGGCGGGGGGCTTACTCGGCGGGGACGTAGACCACGTCCTCGGGGGTCAGGTCGCGCGACAGCGGCGTGACCTTGTCGACCATCGCGATGTTATGCGCGACGCGTTCGATGTCGAAGGCATATCCGTTGGCCTCGAACACCGGGTTGTCGAAGGCGAAGCCGAACGAGAAGGGCACCATGTCGGTCTGTGTCTCGCGCTGCATTCCCTCGACGCCCGCGACGATGGCGTCGACCGCCGCCGCCGGGTCGGCGCGGGCGGCGTCGTAGGTGCATTCGACGGCTGCCATGAACCGTTTCACAAGGTCCGGGTTTTCGGCGATCATCGCGTCAGAGGTGAAGATCGACGCGTTGTAGATGTCCAGCGCGTCGCCATAGTGGATGCCGCGCACCTCCAGCCCCGACTGGGCTGCGATGGCCTCAATCCGCTTGACCGAGGTGATGTAGCTGGCCAGCGCGTCGACCCGCTTTTGCAGCAGCAGGCCGGTCAGGGCCGAGCTTTCGGCGGTGATGATCTCGACCTTGGACATATCGCCGCCGACGGCGTCCATGCCCAGCGGCAGGAATTCCATCGCGGCGTTGCCCACGGACGAGGCGATGGAGTGGCCTTCGAGGTCTTTCAACTCGGTGATCTCGCTGTCGGCCATGACGGCGATGGCCATCGGCGACTGCGCCACGATGGGCATGATCGCCTTCACCGGCGCGCCGCTTTCGGCAATCGTGCCGATGATCACGCCAAGGTCGGTGACGGAGAAATCCGCGACGCCGGTCGCGACCTTGGTCACCGCGTCCGCCGCGCCGTAGCCGCGCGAGATGGTGACGTCGATGTCCTGATCCGTGAAGCAGCCCTTCTCGACGCCAAGGTAATAGGCCGCCGAAATGCCACCCGGAGTCCAGTCGAGCTGAAAGTCGACCTGGTCGGCGGCAGCGGCCGTCTGGGCCGACGCACCAATCGCGAGGCCGCACAAAGCGATCGTCGTGGGAAGTCTCATCAATTCATTTCTCCTGTTGTCGGATTTCGCGTCGCCGGGTCTTGTGTGGCATTGGCATACCAGTAGAGTACCGATGGTGTATCGTCCACTGAAAGGCGCCCCGGCGCGGTGCGTTCCGGTCGAACGGCACAAAAAACGTGCACCCGCGACAGTCCCGAAAGGAGAACGGTATGGATTTGGACAAGGTGATGAAAACCCTGCGCAGTCAGGAGGCCGAGATGACGGCCCTGCGCCATGACATCCACATGCACCCCGAGACCAGCTACGAGGAATTCCGCACCTCGCAACTGGTGCAGGACAAGCTGACCGAGTGGGGAATCCCGTTCGAGGCGGGACTGGGTGTCACCGGGGTCGTCGCCTCGATCCGTGGCAAGCGCCCGGGGAACCGGTCCATCGGGTTTCGGGGCGACATGGACGCGCTGAACATGACAGAGGGCAATAGCTTCGCCCATGCCTCGACCATACCGGGCAAGATGCACGGCTGCGGCCATGACGGGCACACGGTGATGCTGCTTTACGCCGCCCGCTACCTTGCCGAGAACCCGGATTTCGGGGGCACGGTGCACTGTATCTTCCAGCCCGCCGAAGAGGGCGGCGCCGGGGCGCAGGCAATGATCGACGACGGCCTGTTCGAGCGCTTCCCCTGCGACGCCGTCTATTCGCTGCACAACAAGCCGGGCATCCCGGTGGGCAAGTTCGTCACCCGCGTAGGGCCGCAACTGGCCGCCGTGGATCACTGGGTGATCGGTCTGCACGGCACCGGCGGGCATGGCGGCTCGCCCGAAAAGGGGACCGACCCGACCGTGCCGCTGGCGCACACCATCCTTGGCATTCACGGGATCATCTCTCGCAATGTCTCGGCGCAGGATTCGGCGGTGCTGTCGATCGGCATGATCGAGGCGGGTACGGCGAACAACGTGATCCCCTCGGACATCCGCATCCATGGCACCTCGCGCATCCACGATCCGGCGGTGCAGGACACGATCGAGAAGCGGCTTAAAGATGTGGCCGAGGGCGCGGCGGCGATGTCGGGCTGCACGGCCACCATCGACTATCAGCGGGGCTATCCGGCGCTGGTGAACACGCTGGCCGAACGTGACAAGGCCGTTGCCGCCGCCTCGGCGCTGGTGGGGGCAGAGAACGTCGACCCCGACAATCCGCCGATCAACGCAGCAGACGACTTTGCCTTCATGCTGCTGCAACGGCCGGGGTGCAACGTGATGATGGGCAACGGCGACGACCCGAAGTGGACGAGCAATCACCGGCCCGATTACGACTTCAACGACGAGGCGCTGTGTCATGGCGCGGCGTACTGGATCTCGCTGACGGACAAAGAGCTGAACCCCGAGGCGGACCTGGACCGGGACGCGGCCTGAGCCGGGACGACCAGACACCCGCGCGGCATCAGGGCCAAAGGCCGCCGCGCATCGCCGGGCCGCCCCCACGGCCCGGCGTTCCTTGTGGAGCGGCGCCGACCTATTTCCCCGGATCGTTCCGCAGCGACCAGCCGAACAGCAGCCGGTGGGTCCAGTTCACCGCCTCGTAGAGGATCACCGATACCACCGCGAGCATCACCACGCAGGCCATCGCCGTCGGGATCGCGAATTGCGCGGTGGAGGAGGTGACGAGATAACCCAGCCCCCGGTTGGCGTTGACGAACTCTGCCACCACAGCGCCGATCACCGCCACCGTCACGCCGATGCGCAGGCCGCCGAAAATGAACGGCACCGCGTGCGGCAGGCGGATCGTCAGGATCTCGGTCAGCGGACCGGCGCCCGCGACGCGGGACAGGTCCAGCATCTCTTGCGGCGTGTCCATGATCCCCGTCGCCGTCGCCACCATGATCGGGAAGAAGGCGGTCAGCGTCACGATGATCAGCCGCGTCGTCTCGTCCGTGCCGAAGATCACCACGAGGATCGGCGCGATCGAGATGATCGGGATCGCGTTCAGGAACACGATCAGCGGATAGATCGCCTCGGACGTCAGGCGGTTGACCGACACCAGCACCCCCAGCGGGATGCCCACGGCGCAGGACAGGGCAAAGCCCAGAAGGATCGTCTTCAGCGTCACGGCGGTGTTGGTGAACAGCGTCGTGCCCAGTTTCGCGCCGCCCTCCCAGATCGCACTGGGCGAGGGCAGCAGGTAGACCGGGATCTCCAGCGACACGCTGATCAGTTCCCACAGGCCGATGAACAGGGCGAAGGCGAGGATCGGCAGGACGATCTTGCGGGCGGCGGGGCTCATGCGTGGCTCCTTGCGTTCGGTCCGAAGATGTTGTCGCGGATCCGGCGGGTGTAGTCGTGAAAGGCGGGATGCGCCGAGGTTTGGTGCGTCCGGGGTGTCGGGATGTCGATGTCGATCAGCTCTTGCAGGCGGCCGGGACGGGCGGACATCACCGCGACACGGTCCGACAACAGCACCGCCTCGTTGATCGAATGCGTGACCAGCAATATCGTCTTGCCGGTAGAGGCATGAATGTCGAGCAGGTCCAGTTGCAGGTCTTCGCGGGTCAGCGCATCAAGCGCGCCGAAGGGTTCGTCCATCAGCAGGATTTTCGGATCGAGGATCAGCGACCGCGCGATGGACGCGCGCTGCTGCATGCCGCCCGACAGTTCGTGGGGCATCCGGCCGCCCATGTCGCCCAGCCCGACCATCTCGAGCAGTTCCTGCGCGCGGGCGCGGTCGGCGGCGGTGGTCCGGCGCAGGGCGCGGACGGGGTACAGCACGTTCTTCAGCACCGACAGCCAAGGCAGCAGCGTCGGGCGCTGGAACACGATGGCGACCTCCGAGAACCCGCTCCGCCGCTTGCCGCCGCCGATCCAGATGTCGCCGTTGGTCGGCTCTTGAAGCCCGGCCAGCATCCGCAGCACCGTCGACTTGCCGCAGCCCGAAGGGCCGACAAGCGACACGATCTCGCCGTCCTGAATGCGCAGGTTGAAGTCCTCGACCGCCGTCAGGTCCTCGCCGGTCCGTGTGCGGAATGTCACCCCGGCGTGGGCGAGTTCGATCAGGGTCTGCGGAGCGCCCGACGGAGCGGGGTCCACGGGGCGCAGATGGGATACCATTGCCATTCACTTGTCCGGATTAATGTCGTTCAAAGGGGCGTGTGTTCGAAAAGGTGCGCTGAAAAGATTTGGCATACCACCTGCACACCGCGTGATCCCGGTCTTGTGCCTGTTTTCGCTGCACAACCGGCCAGAGCCGTGCCAAACTGCCTTGCGATTGTGCGCTTGGGCGATGTGAAAGGCCGGTGTTCGACGGCTTTCCTTGTCGTTTGGTATGACATCGGAATACCGATGACACACCAACGTCGCGGAGCCGTCGAATCAGACACGACCGCGCGGAACGACGCAACAGGACGAAAGGCACCGGATGGCCACCATCCTTATATCGGGCGCGAACCGGGGCATCGGTCTGGAGCTCGCCCGACAATTTGCCGCCGACGGCTGGGACGTCATCGGCACCGCACGCCGCCCCGAAGCCGCAGATGCGCTGCGCGAAACCGGGGCAGAGGTTCTGCCGCTGGAAGTGACCAACCCCGCCTCGATCGCGGCGCTGGTTCAGGCAATGAACGGGCGGCCCATCGACGTGCTGATCGCCAACGCGGGCATCGCCATCAACCTCGAGGCAAAGCCCGCCGAGGTCACGAAGGACGAGTTCCTCAAGGTCGTCGGCACCAACACCTTCGGCCCGCTCGCGCTGGCCACCGCGCTGAAGCCAAATCTGCTGGCGGGCGAAAAACGCATCGTCACCGCGATGTCGAGCCTGATGAGTTCCATCGAGGCAAACGACTGGGGCACCCAGTACAGTTACCGCGCCTCGAAAACCGGGCTGAACGCCGTCTGGCGCGCGCTGACGCTGGAGTGGGAGCCCGAGGGCCTGACCTGCGTGCTGCTGCGCCCCGGCTTCGTGGCGACCGACATGACCGGCGGGCAGGGGCTTGCGGTCGAGGAAAGCGTCGCCGGAATGAAACGCGTGGTCGAAGGGCTGACGCCGGCGGATGCCGGCCGGATCATCGGCTACGACGGGCTGGATGTCCCGTGGTGATCGCCCTCGCGAAAGGAATGAAGTGATGCCTACCGTTCTGATCACCGGCGCCAACCGTGGCATCGGGCTGGAATTCGCTCGCCAATACGCCGCCGAGGGCTGGGAAGTCCTTGCCGCCAACCGCACGCCGTTCAAGCCGATGGATATCGTCGACCTTGGCCCCGGCACCCGCGAGCTGCGCTATGACGGGCTGAACGAAGCCTCGGTCGCCGACGTCGCCGCCCGGCTGAAGGGCCATGCCATCGACGTGGCGATCATGAACGCGGGCTATGGCGACGACCAGCAGCTTGCGCCGGAAGAGATCGACGAGGCGCACTGGCAGCGGATGATGCTGACCAACACCTGGGCGCCGTTCCGGCTTGCCACCCTGATCGAAGAGAATCTGAAGGCCGGCGAGAAGAAGACGCTGGTCGAGATCTCCAGCCTCGCGGCGTCGAACGGCACCTACACCGGCAAACGCCAGTTCGTTTACCGCGCCTCGAAAGCCGCGCTGAACCAGCTGTGGCGCTCGCTGGCGGCAGAGTGGAAGCCATGGGGCTGCATCTGCCTCGCCCTCCGCCCGGGCCGCGTGCAGACGCGCATGTCGGACTATGCGGGAGAGTTGCTGCCCGAGGAGTCCGTAAGCCAGATGCGCCAGGTCATCGCCAACGCAACGCCCGAGCAAAGCGGCATGCACATCAACTACGACGGGGCGACAGTCCCGTGGTGAAGGCGTGCGGGGCGTAGGGGGGGATTGACGCTGCCTGCGCGTAACTCCGCCTTGCCGCTTGACGCTTCCACCCCGACAGGGAATGACCGGGCGGTGGAGCGGACGGGGAGTGGCGATGAGACGGCGCATCTTGGTAATCGGGATCGGGGCCGGTAATCCCGAGTACATCACGGTGCAGGCGGTCAAGGCGCTGAACCGGGCGTCGGTGTTCTTTCTGCCCAACAAGGGGGCCGACAAGGCCGGTCTGCTGCATCTGCGGCAGGAGATCTGCGGGCGCTACATCGAGGGCGACGACTATCGCTTCGTGGAATTCGACATCCCCGAGCGGTCGAAGGCGGGCGTGTACAAGTCGGACGTGAAAGCGTGGCGCGACGAGGTCCGCCGCATCTACGAACGGCTTCTGGCGGAGGAGATCGGAGAGGACGAGACGGGGGCTTTCCTCGTCTGGGGCGACCCGTCTCTGTACGACGGGACGATGGGCATCCTCGAAAGCATCGCCGCCACCGACGCCTTCGATCTGGACTACGAGGTCATCCCGGGGATCAGCAGCGTCTCTGCGCTTGCCGCGCGCCACAAGGTCGCGTTGAACCGGATCGGCGAACCGCTGACCGTTACCACGGGCCGATTGCTGACCAAGGGCATGCCAGACACCGGCGGCAATGTCGTGGTGATGCTGGACACGCAGGCAGGGCTTCGGGCGCTCGACGGCGATATCGAGATCCACTGGGGGGCCTATGTCGGCACCGAGGACGAGATCCTGATCTCTGGCAAGCTGCGCGACGTCTGCGACGACATCGAACGGCAGCGGGTGGCGTCAAAAGACGAGAACGGCTGGATCATGGACACCTATCTTCTTGCGCCGCCCAAGGATGCCGGCAAGACGTGATCCTTGCGACGCGTCACGAAGATATTTATTTAAAACAAATACCTAAGTGGTATACTTAAAGTGTCGCCTTAAGTGCGTCAGCCGCTGCGCGCACTAAAACTCCGCCCAGTTGAACCGTTCCGACGCAAACGCGCTTCGGATTGACGCCGATCAAGGCCCGGCCTCGCTGTTTGTGAGAGACTCCGCGCGATGAGAAATCGGGAGGATTGATCATGGACAGTCAGCAAACACTTCAACACGCCATCTTCTTCGAGGAACTGCGGCGCGAGGACGTGGCCTTGGTGGGCGGCAAGAACTCGTCGCTGGGCGAGATGGTGCAGACGCTCGGAGGTCTGGGCGTCGATGTGCCGCCGGGCTTCGCGACCACCGCCGACGCCTATCGGACCTATGTGAAACACAACGGGCTGGGCGAGGTCATCGCCGACACCGTCGCGGCGCTGTCGGAGAACCGGATCACCCTGCAGGTGGCCGGCGACACCATCCGCAAGGCCTTCGTCGCGGGCAAGTGGCCCGATGCGGTCCGCGCCGCCATCGTCGAGGCCTACCGTGAATTGTCGCGGCGGGGCGGCACCGACGACCTTTCGGTCGCCGTGCGCTCGTCCGCCACCGCCGAAGACCTGCCGGACGCCAGTTTCGCGGGCCAGCAAGAGACCTTCCTGAACGTCTCGGGCGAGGGCGCATTGCTGGACGCCTGCCGCCGCTGCTATGCCTCGCTGTTCACCGACCGGGCGATCACCTACCGGATGATCCACGGCTACGACCACTCGCAGGTCGCGCTGTCGATCGGCGTGCAGCAGATGGTGCGCTCGGACATCGGCGGATCCGGCGTGATGTTCTCGATCGACACCGAGACCGGCTTTGACCGCGTCGTGCTGATCAACGCCGTTTGGGGGCTGGGCGAGAACATCGTGCAGGGCACGGTGACGCCGGACGAATACCAGGTCTACAAACCCTTCATCGACCGCAAGGGGCTGACGCCGATCATCGAGCGGACGCTCGGCGCGAAGGAAAAGAAGATGATCTATTCCGACGTGCCCGGCCAGCCGGTGCGGAACGTGCCCACCTCGCGCGACGAGCGCGGGCGGTTCGTGCTGGGCGACGCCGAGGTGCTGGAACTGGCGCGGCAGGCGGTCGAGATCGAAAGGCACTACGGCACGCCGATGGACATGGAATGGGCGCGCGACGGGGTCACCGGCAAGCTTTACATCGTGCAGGCCCGGCCCGAGACGGTGCAGTCCCGCGCCGACACCGGCGCGCTAAAGAGCTATACGATCACGTCCAAGGGCGAGAAGCTGCTGACCGGCCTGTCGGTCGGCACCTCGGTCGCCACCGGCAGGGTCTGCCTGATCGAGGACATCGCCGACGCCGACCGTTTCGTCGATGGCGGCATCCTTGTGACCGGCACCACCGACCCCGACTGGCTGCCGGTGACGAAGCGCGCCTCTGCGATCATCACCGACCACGGCGGGCGCACCAGCCACGCCGCCATCGTCAGCCGCGAACTGGGGCTTCCCGCCATCGTCGGGGCAGGGACCGCGACCCATTTCCTGCATGACGAGCAGGAGATCACCGTCAGCTGCGCCGAGGGCGATCAGGGGTATGTCTACGCGGGCATCGCCGAGTTCGAAGAGACGACGACCAGCCTCGCCACGATCCCCGAGACGAAGACGAAGGTCATGCTGAACATGGCCAACCCCTCGTCCGCGGCCCGTTGGTGGCGGTTGCCGAACGACGGCGTCGGTCTGGCGCGGATGGAGTTCGTCATCGCCAATTCGATCAAGGTCCACCCGCTGGCGCTGTTGCGGTACGACGAACTGGAGGACAAGGCCGCGAAGGAAGAGATCGCGCAATTGACGGCAGGCTATGCCGAGCGGTCCGATTACTTCGTCGACCACCTTGCGATGGGGCTGTCGCGCATCGCCGCCGTGTGCCACCCGCACCCGGTCATCGTCCGGATGAGCGACTTCAAGACGAACGAGTACGCCGACCTTCTGGGCGGCCGCCAGTTCGAGCCGCACGAGGACAACCCGATGATCGGCTGGCGCGGCGCGTCGCGTTACTACGATCCGGGCTATACCGACGGCTTCAAGCTGGAGTGCAAGGCGATCCGCCGCGCGCGCGAGGAACTGGGCTTCGACAACATCATCGTGATGATCCCGTTCTGCCGCACGCCGGAAGAGGCCGACAAGGTGCTGGACGTCATGAAGGCCGAGGGGCTGGAACGCGGCAAGGACGGGATGCAGGTCTACGTGATGTGCGAGATCCCGGCCAACGTGATCCTTGCCGAAGAGTTCGCCAAGCGGTTCGACGGCTTCTCGATCGGGTCGAACGACCTGACGCAACTGACCCTCGGGATCGACCGCGACAACGAACAGCTTGCCGATCTGTTCGACGAGCGCAGCCCTGCGGTGACTTGGATGATCTCGACCGTGATCTCCAAGGCGCATGACGCGGGTGCGAAGGTCGGGCTGTGCGGACAGGCGCCCTCGAACTATCCCGAGTTCGCGAAGGTGCTGGTGGATGCGGGGATCGACTCGATCTCTTGCACGCCGGACAGCTTCTTCGCGGTGAAGATGAACGTCGCCGAGGCCGAACGCACGGCCGGGTAACCCCCGCGCCGCCTTGGCGGAACCGGGCGGGCCCTCCGATTGGGCCCGCCCGTTTTGTCTTGCGGATCATCGGGTGAGACGCAGCCAGACCTGACCCGCCAGCAAATGCCCGACGCTCATGCCAAGCGCCAGAAGCACACCCGCGGCCCCCGGGAAGGGCAGTTGCAACACCTCCGCCAGCCGGGGCAGCCCCACGGCGGCGGCGATCAGGACGGCGCACAGCGCCAGTGCGCCCCAGACATAGGGGTTCCGCACGACATCGTTCGCCAGCAGCCGGGTGTCGGACGCCCGCACGTTGAACACGTTCCACAACTGCCCCAGCGCAAGGGTCAGGAAAGCCACGGTGACGGCGGGTGCAGGGTCCAGCCCCAGCCGGTACAGCGCCAGCCCGAAGGCGCCCAGCGTAAAGGCGGTCAGCAACAGGCCCAGCACGGCGATCTGCCGCCACTGGACGCGACCTGCGATGGGCTCTGACGGGTTGCGGGGCGGGCGGTGCATGTCGCGGCCATCGCCGCGCCCCATCCCCAGCGCGAAGGCGGGGAACACGTCGGTGACGAGGTTCAGGAACAGGATCTGAAGCGGCAGCAGCGGGGCCGGAAGGCCCGAGGCGACGGCAAGACCCACCACCAGAACCTCGGACAGGTTGCACGACATCAGGTAGACGACGAACTTGCGGATGTTGCCGAAGATCACGCGGCCCTGCCGCACCGCCTCGACGATGGTGGCGAAGTTGTCGTCGCGCAGGATCATGTGCGCCGCCTCGTGCGCCACCTGCGTGCCGCGCTGGCCCATGGCGATGCCGATGTCGGCCTTCTTCAGTGCGGGCGCGTCGTTCACCCCGTCGCCGGTCATCGCGACGATCTGGCCGTCTTTCTGGTGCGCCGCGACGATGGCCAGCTTGGTTTCGGGGGCGACACGGGCGAAGACATCGGCCCCCAGCACGCGCGCCAGCGTGGCGGGGTCGGCTGTCGCCGGGTCGAACCCCGCAAGGTCGTGGCCCTGTATCGTCTCGGCCCCGTCACGGCAGATCTTCGCGTCCTGCGCGATCCGCGTCGCCGTCGCGGCGTGGTCGCCCGTGATCATCACCACCCGGATGCCCGCGTCGCGGCAAGCGGCGATGGCCGGGGGCACGTCACCGCGCAACGGATCCTCAAGGCAGACGAGCCCCACGAGCACGAGATCCTTGTAGGGCTCGGCCTTGGCACTTTCGGTGCGCTTCATCGCAAGCCCAAGACAGCGCAGGCCAGAGGCCGCCGCCGCATCGTTGCGGCGGGTCCACTCGGCGCGGTCCCCGGGGGTCAGCGCGCGCGGGCCCTCGGCGCCCAGAACCTGCGCCGAGACGGCGATGACGGCCTCTGGCGCGCCCTTCACGGCAACCAAGAAACCGCCGCCGTCCGCGTGGACCGACCCCATCATCCGCCGGTCCGGGTCGAAGGCATGCTGCGCGACCTCGGTCTCCGGGCCGAAACGGCTGTCTGCAAGGCCGGATGACCGCGCCGCGCGAAGCAACGCGATCTCCATCGGATCGCCCGTCACATGGTCGCCGTCGCCCAGTTCGGAGGTCGTGCACAGCGCACCGATGGTCACCGCGCAGCGCGCCGCGTCCGCCACGCGGTCGGACGGGACCAGCGCGGCGTCCATATCCTCGCCTTCCAGAAGGTAGCCGACCACGCTCATCCGGTTCTCGGTCAGCGTGCCGGTCTTGTCGGTCAGGATCAGGGTGGTCGCCCCCAGCGTCTCGACCGAGGACAACCGCCGCACGATCGCGTTGCGCTGCGCCATCAGCCACATCCCGCGCGCAAGCGAAAGCGTCGCCACAACCGGCAGCCCCTCGGGGATGGCGGCGACGGCCAGCGCGATGCCGGTCTGGATCATCTCGGTCAGTTCGTGCCCGCGCAGGATGCCCGCGGCGGTGGTGGCCGCGGCCAGCACGAGGGTCAGCCAGACCAGCCGCTGCCCAAGGTGTTCCAGCCGCTTTTCCAATGGCGGCACCTCGGCGTCGGCGTCCTGAACCAGCCTGCTGATCCGGCCCAGTTCTGTCGCCATGCCGGTGGCCACAACGACTGCCTCGCCAGAGCCGCGGGTGATCGCGGTGCCCTTGAACATCATGCCCGCGCGGTCCCCAAGCGCCGCGTCCGCCGGAACCGGGTCGGGGGATTTGTCCACAGGCACGGACTCGCCGGTCAGCACGGACTCGTCGCATTGCAGGTTCGACGCCTCGACCAGCCGCAGGTCCGCCGTCACCATGTCGCCCGCGTCGAGGATCACGATGTCGCCCGGCACGAGGTCGCGCGCATCGACCATCCGCGCCCCGCCGTCGCGGCGCACGCGGGTCTGCACCTCTGCGAACCGAAGCAGGGCTTCCATCGACCGCGCCGCGCGGAACTCGGTGACGAAGCCGATGCCGGTGTTCAGGGCAAGGACGACCATGATCGCCGCCGCCTCGACAAGATCGCCCACGATGAACGAGAACAGCGCGGCGGCGAACAGCAACCAGACGATGATGCTGCGGACCTGATGCAGCAGGATCGCCCAAGGGCTACGGGGTTTCTGGCGCAGCAGGCGGTTCGGGCCGTGGCTGGTCAGACGGCGGGCGACTTCCGCCGGGGCCAGCCCGGTTTCGGGAGATACCGACAGTTCCGCAAGCACCGCCTCTGGCGGCACGGCATGGGGCGTCGCGATGGCGGGCAGCTTCGATGCCACGGGCGGCTGTTCCTTCAAACCGGCAAGGGGCGCGGCCCCTGAGTGTGCGCCCAGTGTCGCGCACCGGGCGGCGCAGCGGATTGATGCACGTCAATGAAGCGACGCCCTTGCCGCGCCGAATACGACACGCGCCTGACACGTATCGCGTTTAACCGACGTTTGCCGCCGACAAAGGCGTTCTGCGCCCCCGGCACCGATACCTGCCTGAAGAAAGACCGACATGACGCAGTTCCGTCCCGAGCCCATCGCTTACCTCACCGGTACACTGTCCGACGACCTGCTGCCGCCGGGGGTGTCCGACGCCAGGGAAGGCCGCAAGTTCCTGCCGGACGGAACTTTGCACCTCTGGCCGGGCAACACGATGATCTGCCACATCGACCCCGACAGCGACGCCCATGCCGCGCTGGTTGACATCCAGACCGAACTCGCCGCCGGACCGCATGCCGGGGCGTTCACGTTCCTGCCGCCGTCCTCGCTGCACATGACGGTGTTTCAGGGCATTTCCGGTCCGTCCGCGCATCTGTTCGACTGGCCGGAAGGCGTCGACACGGCCACGCCACGCGATGAGGTGTCCCGGATCCTGCTGGACCGGCTAGAGGCTGTCGACCTGCCGGACAGCCGCCGCATCCGCGCGCTGAACGTCTTCGCCGGGCACTCGATGACCGTGGACGGCGTGGGGCCGGACGAGACGGGTCTGCGCGAGACCCGCACGCGTCTGCGCAAGGCGACAGGGCTGACCTCGCGCGGGTTCGATACCTATACCTTCCACATCACGCTGGCTTACCTGCTGCGCTGGCTGACCGAGGACGAGGCCCGAGACGTCTGCGCGCTGTCCGACGATGTCTTCGCGCGGCAGGGTGACCGGCTTCAGGACATCCGCCTTGGCCGGGTCGAGTTTTGCAATTTCGAGCATATGCACCACTTCGAACCCCTGCGGCTGCTTTGATCGGAGATCGAGATGACGACATTGGATGAGCTTCAGTCAGAGGTGACGGCAGAGGCCTTTGTCTCGCTGGTGCGGCGGGTGGGACGCGAGATCGTGATGCCGCGTTTTCGCAACCTCGACGCGTCAGAGATCGACACAAAGGCCGACGCGTCCGACCTTGTCACCATCGCGGACCGCGAAGCCGAGGTGGCTTTGGCAGAGGGCGCCCGTTCGATCCTGCCGGGCTGCGCGGTGGTGGGCGAAGAGGCGGTCGCCGACGATCCCGACCTGCTGTCGAATGTCGCCACGGCAGAGACCTGCGTCGTGATCGACCCGGTCGACGGCACGTTCAACTTCGCGCGTGGCGTGGCCGTCTTCGGCATCATCCTCGCCGTGGTCCACAAGGGGCAGACCGTGTTCGGCCTGCTGTACGATCCGGTGATGGACGACTGGGCCATCGCACGGCGCGGGCAGGGGGCAGAGTTCGTCGATGCCCAGGGCAGGCGCAGGCGTCTGGCAACGCGGCCCTGCGCCGGGCTGGCAGAGGCCGAAGGCACCGTGCCGCTGGACCTTGCCACCGGACCGCGACGCATCGAAACGCTGCGCGCCGTGGCGGACGTCCGCGCCGCCCGCTCGCTGCGCTGCTCGTGCCACGAGTACCGCATGCTGGCGATGGGGCAGGCCGATTTCAGCGTGAACGCCTCGGTCAAGGTATGGGACCACGCCGCCGGGGTTTTGTTGCTGCAAGAGGCGGGCGGTCATGTGGAACTGGAGGACGGCAGTCCCTATGCGCCGACCCGGCGCGGAGGGTGGATCTTTGCCGCCGGATCGCAGGCGCTTGCCGCCGACCTGCGGGCGCTGGACTGGCCCGAAAGCGGGTCCTAGCTGCCGAACAGCCGCTGGATGCCGGCGGTGAGGTGAGCGTGCATCGCCTGCCGGGCCGCCTGCGTGTCGCCCGCCTCGATCGCGTCGACCACGGCACGGTGTTCGGACGCGATCTGGCGGAACCGTTCGGGAAGCGGGCTGGGGGCAAGGTCGCGGTTCATCCGCGTCGCGACGTCCATCTGGTCGGTCAGGCTTTCCAGCGCGCTGCGCAGGAACCGGTTCCGGCAGCCCCGCGCCAGCGCAAGGTGAAAGGCGATGTCCTCGGTGATCGACGGGCCGCCCCGCGCCATCGAGGCTTCCAGCGCGGCCATCTTCTCGCGCAGGTCCTTCAGCACCTGCGGGTTGGCCTGCTCGGCCACGTCGGCGGCGATCTCGGATTCGACGATCGCGCGGAAATTCAGAAAGTGGCGAACATCGGGAACATTCCGTAACGCCCCGAAATCATAAGCATGTCCGTCGTTCACCTCGCAGACGTAGTGCCCGGCGCCCTTGCGCGACATCAGCCTGCTTTCGGCGCGCAATTGCGCCAGCGCCTGACGCAGCACCGGGCGCGAGACGCCATAGCGCTTGGACAGCGCTTCCTCGCTGGGCAGGCGTTCACCGGGCAGCCATTCGCCATCGGAAATCGCTTTGGAAACCCGTTGATAGATGTCCTGGCTCAGCGATGTGGTCGGCGCGGTCATAAGGCAATTCCCTGTACTTGGCTTACAGATATGCAGGAAGTTGCCGCGTGGGACAACAACCGCGTCGCCAAGTCGCGTGTCGCACCGGTCACCACGCGCAACCGGTGCGTAGGGGTGGCTCAATACCCCGCGGCCTTGTCCACCGGCGTCTTCAGCGGGGCGCCGGCCTTGAAGGCTTCGAGGTTCTCCGCGAAGATCTCAAGGCAGTTGATCGCGAAGCTTTCCGGGTCGTCGAGACCCGAATGCGGCGTCAGGAACAGGTTCGGCACCGACCACAGAGGCGAGCTTTCGGGCAGCGGTTCCTTGGGGAACACGTCCAGCACCGCGCCCGACAACGAGCCGTCCCGCAGCTTGTCGGCCAAAGCGTCGTAGTCCATCACCTCGGCCCGGCCGATGTTTATCACCCCGGCATGGGCGGGCAGGCGGTCCAGCATCTCGCGGCTGACCAGCCCTTTGGTTTCAGGTGTCAGCGGCAGCGTGATCAGCACGAAGTCGCTTTTCTCGAAGGCGGCGGCCATGCCGTCCATCCCGTGAACCTCGTCCGCATGTTCATGCGGCCTGCCAGAGCGGGTGACGCCGACCACGCGCATGTCGAACAGCTTCGCCCATTTGGCCGAGGCCGACCCCAGGGCGCCAAGGCCAAGGATCGTCACGGTCTTGCCTGCCACGATGGCCTGCGGCGACTGCTTCCAGACCCGCTCGCGCTGCTGGGTGGCGAAGGCCGGGATGCGGTTGTTCAGCATCAGAAGCGTGGTGATGCCGAACTCGCCCGCGCGGGCGGTGTGGGCGCCACGGGCGTTGGTGAACTGGACGGTATCGGGGATATGGGCGATCACCTTCTCGACCCCGGCGCTCATGACCTGCGCCCACCGCAGCTTGGGCGCGCGGTGGTCCAGGCCGGACAGGTCGACCGGGTTCGACACGACCAGCACGTCAGCGTCGGCAAGGTAGGCGTCCGACTGCGCCGGGTCGCTGTTGAAGGTGAACTCCAGCCCATCGGCAAGCCCCGGCGTCTTCGCCAGCACCGCGTCCACGGCCTTGGCGTCGAACTGCATGGAGGGGCGGGTCTTCGGGCTGCACTCGAAATGGATCTTCATCGGGTTGCTCCTCGGTGGGGTGTGGCGGTCACAGGGCGCTGCGCTGAATTTGCGTGTCGGGATGGCTCAGCACGAAGTCGGAAAGCTCGGTGCCAAGTCCGGGGCCGTCCATCGCCGTGGCCGTACCATTCGCGATCTGCGGCAGATGGGTGACCAGTTCCGGGTAGATCCCCTTGTAGAAGGCGCGGACGCTTTCAAGGATCAGCGCATTCGGCATCGCCAAGGACAGGTGCAGGTTCGCAATCCAGACGACCGGTCCGGTGCAGTCGTGGGGGGCGATCATCACGTCGTGGGCCGAGGTCAGGTAGGCCACCCGCAGCGCCTCGGACAGGCCGCCGATCCAGCCGATGTCGTAGTGGACGTAATCGAGCGCCCTGGCCGCCAGTGCATCGCGGACCCAGACGGCGGTGCCGTGGTTCTCGCTGCCCGCGAAGGGCGTGGTGGACTGCGCGCGCAACTCGGCCAGCGCCGGGATCTCGGTCATCGACACGATGTCCTCGTGCCAGAACGGCTTGAAGCGGTCTGTTTCCTGAAGGATGCGCCGCGCGGGGGCAGGGCGCCATAGCCCGTGATATTCCAGCATGACGTCCATCCGGTCGTCGACCGCCGTGCGGATGGCGTCGAGCTTTTGCAGCCCGTCGCGCAGATCCGCGCCGCTGATCCGATGCCCGCGCGTGGCCTCTGCGGCCTTGTCGAAGGGCCAGATCTTCATCGCGGTGATGCCTTCGTCCAGCAGCGATTCCGCCAGCTCCGCCGGGTCGCGTTCCTGCCAGTCCAGATCGTCGGTGACGTTCCCCGCCGCCGCCTGACCGTCGCCCGCCATCCGGGCGCGGGCCTGACCGGCGGCCCAGTTATAGCCGGGACCGGCGCAGGTGTTGTAGATCGGGATGCTGTCGCGCACCGGGCCACCCATCAGCTCGCAGACCGATACATCGAGGGCACGCGCCCGGATGTCCCACAACGCGATGTCGACCGCCGAGTTGGCGCGGATCTCGACCGACCGGGTCGGGTAGCCGGAAAACCGGTTGCCGCCATGGTTCAGCAGAGCGTCCGCATGGGCATTCGTCGCGCGCGGGTCGCGCCCCAGCAGGTAGCCCGCGATCTGGCTGTGCAGGTAGGTCGCGATGGGCTGGGCGTGGCGGAAGGTCTCGCCAAGCCCGGTGATGCCTTCGTCGGTTTCGACGCGCACCCACAGGAAGTTGGACCACGCAGGGTTCCAGATCGTCTCGATCGCCGTCACTTTCATCGTTTGCCTTATCCTCCCCTGCGTCCGCCGGCCCCCTCCGCCCGCGGATCGATGGGCGGAGTTTGTGACAGATTTCTGCATTTCGCAATTCAGGTTGACAGAAATAAACAAGATTAAGATGGTGTAAACCAGATTGTAGATTCTGTCTGCGGTCGTGCCTTCGGGCCGGCCGGGCCAATCTGGAAAGGGGGCGGTTCGCTGGAGGAGCGGGTTGCATGTGCGGAGCGGTCGGCGGGTGAGTGCCGGGGCCGCGACGGGCGCGACCCTGTCCCCGGTTTCCATGGCCGGCAGAACCCGCCGCCTGTCCGGCCATGTGCCAGGGGCAGGCGGCGGAGCATCCGGAAGACCTGGGTAAAGGGAGGATCCAAGTGACCCAAAGATATCAGTTAATCGCAGCCGCCTTGCTGGCGTCGACGGCGGCGGTCGCCGCGCAGGCGCAGGACAGCGAAGTCACCATCGTGCTGTCCGAAGAGCTTGAAAACGTCGACCCGTGCAACGCGGCGCAGTCGAACATCGGCCGCGTGTTGCTGGGCAACGTGTCGGAAACCCTGACCGAGCTTGTCCCCGGCGTCGGGCTCGAACCGCGCCTTGCCGAAAGCTGGGAGGACATGGGCGACGGCACCTGGCGGTTCAAGCTGCGCGAGGGCGTCAGCTTTACCGACGGCACGCCGTTCGACGCCGCCGACGTGGCCTTTTCGATCGAGCGCAACAAGTCCAAGGACATCGTCTGCCAGACCGGCGCCAAGTTCTATGGCGGGATGGAGTTCACCACGACCGTCGTCGACGACACGACCATCGACATCACCGTGGACCCGGCACAACCGATCCTGCCGCTGCTGATGTCGACCCTGACGGTGATGCCGTCCGAGACCGACCTGACCACGCATGTCGACATGCCTGTGGGCACCGGTCCCTATATCTTCTCCGAGTATAACCGGGGTCAGAACATCAAGCTGACGCTGAACGAGAACTACTGGGGCGACACACCGGCGGTCACCGGCGCGACCTATGTCTTCCGCCCCGACTCGGCGGTGCGCGCCGCGATGGTCGAACAGGGCGAGGCCGACATCGCGCCGAACATCGCGCTGCAGGACGCGGTGAACCCGGAGATGGATTTCTCGTACCCGAATTCGGAAACCGTCTACATCCGTCTGTCCGCCGAACGCGCGCCGCTGGATGATATCCGGGTGCGGCAGGCAATGAACTACGCGGTGGACCGCGAGGCCTTCATCGGCACGATCCTCGCCGACGGTACGCTGCTGGCGACGTCGATCGTTCCGCCGTCCACGCTGGGCTATAACAAGGATCTGGAACCCTATCCCTACGACCCGGACAAGGCCCGCGCGCTGATCGAAGAGGCGAAGGCCGATGGTGTCGACGTCGGCGCCGAGATCACCTTCATCGGCCGCAACAACAACTGGGGCAACGTGGTCGAGACGCTCGAGGCTTTGACCGCGATGTGGGAAGACGTGGGCCTGAACGTGGATCTCAACATGATGGAGGTCGGCGAGTGGAACCAGTACTACACCGCGCCCTATCCCGAGGAAGTCGGGCCTTTCATCGTCGCCGCGATGCATGACAACGCGAACGGGGATCCGGTGTTCTCGATGTTCTTCAAATACGCCAGCGAGGGTCTGCAATCGATCATCAAGGTGCCCGAACTCGACGACATGATCGCCGCAGCCACCGCTGCGACCGGCGCCGAGCGCGAGGGGCTGTGGAGCGAAGTGATGGGGTATGTCTATGACAAGGCCTATGACGTGCTTCTGTTCGACATGGTGGGCTTCAGCCGCGTCAGCCCGCGTCTGGACTTCACGCCGACGATCCGCACGAACAGCGAGCTTCAGCTGTCGCAGATCTCGTTCAAGTAAAAACGGTCTGGCTTGGGGCGGACCGTGTCCGCCCCCGGCGTCAAAGCGCGTCCAGAACGGCGCCCATCACCGCCGCCGTGTCCCGCCAGCGCGGCAGGGCGCGGCCAAGGGCGCGGGACCGGGCCGAGAGGTCGTCTTGCACATCCTCAGAGCCCAGCACGTGGCGCAGGTGGGCGGCGAAGGCGTCGGGGTCGTCTGCGGGGGCCATCAACGCGGCGTCGCCCACGGTTCCCGGCACCGCGCCGGTCGCGCAGGTGACGATGGGCAGGCCGTAGGTCAGCGCCTCGGCCAGCGCCATGCCATAACCCTCGTATCGGGTGGCGAGCGCGAAGACGCGGGCGCTGCGATAGGCGTCGGCCAAGGCCGCGTCCGACAGTTCGCCGGTCAGCACCACCCGCCCGGTCAGGCCCAATTCTCCGATCAGCGCCGCAAGCGCGTCCGCGATGGCCGGGTCGTGGGTCTTGCCGACGATGCGGGCGGTCCAGTCGAGATCGGAGACCTGCGCCAGCGCGCGGATCAGCACGTCGTGCCCCTTGCGCTGGGCGAGCAGCCCGACCGACAGGATACGCGGCCCGGCCTCGACGCGCTGAAGGTCGCGCGGCCCGTCATAGCCGGGACGCGCCACGGTGATGCGTTGGGGATCGGCGCCCAGCCCGATATAGGTGTCGCGGGTATGCGGGCTGGTGACGACGATCCGCGTGGCGAGGGCGAGGTTTGCGGTCTCCTGCGCCAGCAGATGCCGCGCGGTGTCGGGCGGCAGCCCGTCCTCCAGCCCCATCGGGTGATGCAGCATCGCGATCACGGGGCAGCGCAGGCGGGCAAGGTCGCCGGTTCGCATCGCGCCGAACACCAGCCCGTCGAGGATCAGCGGCACGTCGGCGGGCAGGTCGCGCAGCCTGTCCGTCACCGAAGCGCGAAGGTCGGCAGATTGCCCGGCGGCGGCGGATGCGGCGGGCAGGGCGATATGGTCCACCGTTCGGCCCGCGGCCTGCAATTCCTCCAACAAGCGGCGTTCATAGATATACCCGCCGGTTTTCTGGCGATGGTCGCCGGGGATCGCGAAGGCGCAGGCTTTCATCGGGCGAGTTGCTCGGCGCTGGTGCGCGACAGAACGATCCGTTCCAGCGCGACCACCAGCGCATGGGCCAGCACGGCGGCAAGGCCGATCAGCGCGATGGCGCTCCACAGCATGCCATAGTCCGAGGTCGAGGCGACGGTCGCCATCAGCGCCCCGATGCCGCGCCCGGTGGCCAGCCACTCGGCGGTGGTGACGGCAAGGATCGCGGCGGGAATGGCCATCCGCGCCGAGGCGAAGAAGGCGGGCAGCATGGCGGGCAGTTGCGCGCTTGCCAGCCGGCGCAGCGATCCGGTGGCGTAGACGTCGAACAGGTCGAGCACGGCGCGCGGTGTGCGGGCCAGCCCGTGCTGACAGGCGATCAGGGTGGGGAAGAAGATCATGGTGGCGACGACGGCGATGGTGCCGGTCGCGCCGCGTCCCAGCGCCCAGACGATCAGCGGCGCGGTGGCGACGATGGGGATCGAGCGCAGCGCGATCGACACGGGGATCACGGCCCCGGCAAGCCGTGGGCGCAGCGTCAGCCCCATCGCAAGCCCCGCGCCAAGAACCAGCCCGGCAAGATAGCCGGGACCGGCCAGCGCCAGCGTCTCGCCCAACGCGCCGAACAGGCGCGCGCGTTGCGCCTCGGCCCCCGGAGAGGTCACGAGATAGGCCCAGACATCCTCGGGCCGTTTCGCGAAGAAGCGGGGCAGGGCGAACAGCTCCATGCTGCCTTTCCAGAGGGTCAGCGTCACGGCGGCGGCCAGCAGCGCCTCGGCAATCCCGCTCCACGCGCGCCGCCGGGTGTCGGTGGGGGGCGCCAGCAGCACCTCGGGCGGGGCAAGGTCCAGCCGCCGCCCAAGCGCGCCGACCCCCGCGAAGGCCAGCATGGACACGCCCGCGGCGATGGCGGCGATGCTCCACGTCGCGGGCAGGTCCAGCGCACGCAGCGCCCGGACCGTCAGCACGCCCAGCCCGCGCTCTGCGCCGGTGAACTCGCCCACCATCGCGCCAAGGAAGGCGGCGGGGGCGGCGATCTGCAAGCCCGCGACGACATAGGGCAGGGCCGCGGGCAGTCTGACCTGAAACATCTCTGTCCACCGGCTGCGGCCGTAGCTGCGCACAAGGTCGAACCAGCCGCGCGGGGCGGCGCGCAGGCCCACGAGGACCGGCAGGAAGGTGGTGTAGTAGACGGCCAGCGCCGCCAGCGTGACCTGCGGGCCGGTTCCGGGACCGTACAGTACCCGCAGGATCGGCCCGGTGGCGACCAGCGGCAGGCAGAAGATCAGCAGGGCGAGGGTCGACAGCAGCCTTTCGGTGCGCGGGGCCAGCACGGCCGCCAGCGCCAGCAGCACCCCGGCAAGATTGCCCCAGACGAAGCCCTGAGCAGCGGACCACAGCGTCGTTCCCAGCGCGCGCAGCAACAGGCCCGTGTTGGCGCCGATATGGAAGGCGATTTCGCTGGGCGCCGCGATGACGAAGCCGCCTGCGGTGATGCGGGCGACGGCCTCCCACGCGGCAAGCGCCAGCAGCAGCCCGACGCCTTTCGGCAGCAGCTTCGCCCGCGCCTGCGCGGCCGGGCCCTCGGGCGCGGTTGCGTCACCAATGGTCATTGAGCGGCGAGGTTTTCGGGGAACTGGTGGTCGCGCAGCGCGTCGGTCACCTTGGCGCACAGGTCGCGATAGGCGTCAGAGGCCAGCACGGCGGCGTCGCGCGGATGCGGCAGCGGCACCGGGATGTCGGCGGCGACGCTGGCCGGGCGCGGGGTCAGGACAAGGATGCGGTCCGACAGGCGCACCGCCTCGGCGACCGAGTGGGTGACAAGCACCGAGGTCGCGCCGCGTGCTTCCCACAGGGGCGGCAGTTCGGCATTCAGCCGGTCGCGGGTCAGCGCGTCCACGGCGGCGAAGGGTTCGTCCAGCAACAGCAGGTCCGGCTCTCCGGCCAGTGCGCGGGCGATGGCAGCCCTTTGGCGCATCCCGCCAGACAGTTCGGCCGGGCGGCGTTGTTCGAAGCCCGACAGCCCGACGCGGGCAATCAGGTCGCGCACCAGATCCGGATCGCGTGGCCGCCGGGCCAGCGCCCGGCCAAGCGCGACGTTGCTTTCCACGGTGCGCCACGGCAGCAGGGCCGGGTCCTGAAACGCAACTGCCAGCCCGGCACGCTGGCGCAGCGTGTCGGGGGTCTCGTCGCCGATGGTGATCGTGCCGGTGGACGGCGTGTCCAGCCCCGCGATCAGCCGCAGCAAGGTGGACTTGCCACAGCCCGACGGGCCGACAAGGGCGGTCATCTGCCCGCCCGCGAGCGTCAGATCGACCGAGGCGACCGCCTCGACACGGCGCTGGGCCGCGCCGAAGCTTTTGGACACCCCGGTCAGTCGTATGTCGGGCCGAGCGCTCATGCCGGGCTTGCGGCCAGCCGCGCCGTGACCGGGTGGTTATCCATGAACCTCTTCCAGAATGGAGCGGTCCCAGAGGTCCGGCGAGACAGGAGTGCCCAGCAGGTCCAGCGTCTCGACATTGGCGGCGACCGTCTCGTCGGTGAACCACCCGAAACCCTCGGCGTCCGTCAGGTCCGAGAACATCAGCGGCACCTGCCGGTCGGCCTGAAGCTCTTGCGTCGGCAGGTCGAGACCCGCGTCGGGGAACATCTCGACGGTCAGCGCGGCGGCGGCGGCGGGGTCGGCTTGATAGTCCTCCCAGCCGCGAACCTCGCCGGTCATCAGCGCGACCAGGTCTTCGCGGCGGTTGGCGAGACTGTCCTCGGTGGCGATGTAGGTTTGCGAATGCACGGAATAGCCGTGGTCCGCCAGCAGCATGGTCACGCTTTCGACGCCCTGCGTTTCCATCGCGACGGGAAGGTCGGTGGCCCAGCACAGCAGGCAGTCGACCTGACCCTGCACCAGCGGGGCGGCGTCGTATTGGGTCGGCACCACCTCGATCTGCGAGATGTCCACGTCGTTGACCGTGCAAAGCGCCTCGAGCACCGGAGTATTGGCCAGCGCCATGCCGATCTTCTTGCCGACCAGATCGGCGGGGCTGTTGACCGGGTTGTCGGGCAGCGACGCGATGGCGAAGGGGTTCTTCTGCATCGCGACGCCGATGATCTTGAACGGCGCGCCCTGGTTCACGGCGGCGGCGGTGTAGTCGGCGGCAGAGATGCCGACCAGCGCCGTCCCTGCGACGACCGGCGGTTCGACGGGCGCGTTGGGCCCGCCGGGAAGCAGCGAGACGTCCAGCCCCGCGTCGGTCCAGTAGCCTTTCGACTGCGCGATGTAGCTGCCGCCGAACTGGACAGAGTGCAGCCACGAAAGCTGAAGGGTCGCGGCGCTTTGGGCCATGGCGCGGCGCGGCGAAAGCAGGGCGGCGCCTGCGGTGGCGAGAGAGCCGCCGATGAAAAGGCGGCGGGAAGGGGTTAGAACTGGCATGTGAACCTCACTGTTTCAAAGAAGACTAGGCTATTCATGGGGGGTGGCAATGCCGGCCGCTGCCGGCTTGGCATGTTGTGGCCCCCGTTGCAGGAAGAAGGCCCCCGGAAGGGCGGCGATCAGGGCGGCGATGCCGAAGGCGATGCTGGCCGCAAGACCTGCCTCGGCCCCGAGACCCGCAAGCGGGAACAGCGCCGCCGCCGCGCCTTCGCGCCAGCCCCAGCCGGCGACAGAGGCGGGCAGCAGCATCGCCGTCAGGATCAGCGGAACGATCAGGGCGGCGGTTGCCGGGGGCAGGGCGCTGCCGCTGGCGCGGGCGGCGGTGACGAAGGCGCCGACGATAAGCACCGCGATGGCGAGCGACAACGCCGCCTGCACGGGAAGCCGTCGCAGCAGCGCGTCGCGGGCGGCGGCGCGCCACCCGGTTGGCCGACCGGCGCGGGCGAAGACCAGCGCGGCAAGGGCGGCGAGCATCAGGGCCAGCGCGCCCAGAGGCAGCAGCGCCCCGGCGGGCAGACGCGAGATGGTCAGGTCGTCTGACGGCCGCAGGACCAGCCCGACGAGCCCCGCGAGCAGGACGGCGGCCATCCCCGCTTGCCCCGCCGCGCGTTCCAGCACGACCCCCTGCGCCGCGCGGCCCAGCGAACCGCCCTTGCGGTTGCGGGCGGCGCGGGCCGCATCGCCAACGACGCCGCCGGGCAGCGTCTGGTTCACGAACTGCGCGAGGTAGTATTCGCGCACCGCGTCCCACCATGGCATCGCGAGCCCCAGCGACGCGGCGGTCACCCGCCAGCGCACCGCCGACAGCAGCGTCACTGCGTTCAGCAGCACCAGCGTGACCAGCATCCAGCCCGGCGAAAGTGCCGACAGCCGCCGCCACACGTCCTGACCGTCGGCGAGGTAGAGGCAGGCGCCGATCAGGACCAGCGGCAGCAGAAGGCGCAGCCACTTCATGAGCCGTCCGCCTGAAGGCCGGCGGGCAACGCACTGGTCGCGCTTAGAAATCTGTCGCGGAACGCGCGCATCGGCCAGGTTTCGAGGTCGGGCGACGGGGTCAGCCCCTCGGTCCAGCCCCAGTCGTCGAACAGGCTCAGCGCCTCGGGCGGGCCGATCAGGTGGACCGGCACGTCCTTGCCGCCGCCCTGCGCCACGAACTCGACCGGCTGGTGATCGCCCAGCACGATGATCAGAGGCGGATCGTCTCGTGGCAGCGCGGCCCAGGACAGCACCGTCTTCAGCGAATAGTCGAGCGTCAGTCCGAAATATTCGCGGATACTGTCGCGGTCGGACCAGACTTCTTTCGGGGTCGGCCCCGCGGTCGCCTGATCGTTGAAGACGCTACCGTCGCCCACCGCGTCCCATGGCACCAGTTCCGCGACCGGCGTCCACGGCGCGTGGCTGGAAATCAGCGCGATCTCCACCAGCCGGGGCTTGTCCGCCGGGGGCTCGCGGTCGAAGGCGGCAAGCGTGTACTGGTCCGGCATCGTGACCCAGTTGTAGGGCAGACCTTCATAGCCGAGATCGGCGGCGGCGCGGATCTGCTGGAAGCCCAGTGCTGGACCTTCGGGCCAGTCCAGCACGATGGCCGGGGCCACCGCCATCGTCTCGTATCCCGAGCGGGCGGCGAGGGTGAACAGCGTCTGCCGTGCGCTGGCCAGTAGCGCCCGATAGCGGCGCTGGTCGCTGACCTCGGTGCCCGAGGCGAGCGTGGCGTGGGCCAGCCAGCTTTGGCCGCCCTGCACCGGCGAGCGAAGCCAGCCGGACCGCGCCGCAAGACCTGCGGCGGCGAGGTCCTCTTCCCCGGCCGCCATCGTCACGGCGTGGCGTTCGGAATACAGCGGGTTCACGAAGGCGGTTCGGCCATAGCTTTCGATGAAGACGATCACCACCGACCGCCCGCCGAGTTTCGAGAAGATGTCCTCGCGACCGCTCCACGCATCCTCGGACGCGGCGCGGCGGTACTCGGCCTGCGCGGCGCGGGAGCGTCCGAAGTCGCGGATGTTCTCGGCGGCCAGTCTCGCGGTGAAGGCGCTTCCGGGCGGCTGCCAGCCTTTCCAGCCGTTCAGCGCGGTGCGGATCTCGGTCGCGCAGAGCAGGGCGAACACCACCGCGACGCCGCCCGCCACGATCCGAAGGCCGCGCGGAAGCCTTGCCCCGGCACGCCCCCAGACACGCAGCGCGCGATAGGTCAGGACGACGAGGCCCGCGATCAGCAGCAGCGCCGCGCCGATAAGCGCCACGGTGCCAAGCAGCCCTGTGCTGCCGTCAAGCAGCATCGCACCGGCGCGCAGAAGATGCATGTCCGCCAGCGGATCGAAACCGCGCCCATAGGCGATGTAGATGGCAAGGTCCGCCAGCTTGTAGAGCGTCATGAAGATCAGAAAGCCGGTCGCGATCCACGCCAGCCCCCGCGACCGTATCCCGGCGGCCACCATGCCGAGGATCAGCACCGGCAGTTCCAATGGCACCAGCTTCAGCGCCTCCCACGTCATCGCGCGAGGGTGGTTGGGCAGGATCAGCAGCAGGTCGATCAGCACCAGCGACAGGATCAGCGCCAGCCAGCGGCGCGCCGTTGCGGTCAACGCCGCCTCGCCAGCCAGATCACGTCGACCGCGAAAGACCACGCGAGAAGCGCCAGCGCCAGCAGCGCGGCGACGGTCGACACGGGCGGCTGCACGATGGGGGCCAAAAGGCCGACCAGCGTTCCGATCTGCACGACGCAGACCAGCTTGCGCCGGAACCGTTGCGGCAGCGGCGCGTCGAGCCACGGGAAGAACCAGCCTGCAAAGACGAAGAGATAGCGCAGGCTGCCCAGCAGCAGGACCCAGCTTCCCGCCGCGCCGCTGCGCCACGCCACACCGGCCAGCAACAGCGCGAAGATGCTGTCGACTTCCATGTCGAACCGCGCGCCCCAGGGTCCCGCAAGGCCGCTGCGCCGGGCGAGGGGGCCGTCCAGCCCGTCGAGCGTCAGGGTGAACAGCGCGAGGCAGAACACCAGCCAGCCGGTCGCGCCTTCGGTCAGCCGGGGATCGGCCAGCGGCACCAGCATCAGCGCGGTCAGCGCCAGCCGTCCCAGCGTCAGCGCATTCGCGTAGCCCAGCCGGTGCGCGGGCCAGTGGCGCAGCAGGAACACGCCGGACACCGCCGCGCCCAGCCCGAAGCAGACGACCGGCAGAACCGTTCGCGCGCCCGCCAGCCACCACGACAGGCCGAACAGCAGCACAGAAAGTGCGACCGACAGCAGGAACATGTTGGCCAGAGGCGTCCGCGCACCGGCGGGCAGAGACGTCTCTGGCGTCTGGTGTGACAGGATACTCATCAATAGCGACATGCCGCCCTCTACCCTACAGTCAAGCGAACCAACTTGACTATTGGCCCGAACTCACTCGTCTGTGACAATAGTATGAATGCCGAGCAGGAGCCCCGCGCCATGGCCAACGTGCAATCTGCCTCTTTTCCGACCCGTTATTCGCGTGCGTCGCGCATCTTGCACTGGCTGACGGTGGTCCTTGTGCTGACGACGATCCCGGCGGGGCTGATCATGGTGCAGGACGGGCTGTCGCGACCGGTGCAGAACTGGCTGTTCCTGTACCACAAGAACATCGGGCCGATCATTCTACTGCTTGTCGTGCTTCGGCTGGCGGTGAAGCTGGCCGCGCCGCCGCCGCCGCTGCCGGCCAGCGTGTCGCGCGGGCAGGCGCTGATCGCAAGCGTGGTCCACTGGCTGCTATACGCGGCGCTTGTCGCGCTGGTCGTCTCGGGCATCGTGCGGGTTCAGGCCGGCGGGTTCCCGATGGAGTTCTGGGATCCGCTGATCGGCGGCATGATCGGCCGCAACAAAGAGCTTGCCGACGCGGCCAGCGGGTTTCACGACACCGCGAAATCCGTGCTGATCGTGCTGATCGTGATGCACGCCGGGGCGGCGGCGATGCACGGGCTGGTGAAGCGCGACGGCGTGTTCAGCCGCATGTGGCCGCCGGTCTGAGGCGCATGCCGATCCCGTAATGACGCGGTGGATTGCCGTCGCGGCACGTCGCGTGCCGGGTGTATTCATACGAGAAACCAATAGCTCTCATGTGCAGAACTAATGGGATGGCGGCTTCTTCGGCGTGGGGTATAGCCAAAACTTAATTCTCGTTCGGCAAATGAATTTGCAGGCATTCGCTTCGGGTGGGCTACTTGTGCTCTGATACGACAGCTTTCTTGTTTTTGAAACTCGACTTGGGAGGAGTCACCCGATGCTCAAGAAACTATCCCTCGCCGCCGTCCTGATGGCCTCGGCCATCGCGCCGGCCACCGCGCAAGAGCGCGTGTCGATCGGCACCGGCGGCACCGGCGGCGTGTTCTACGCCGTGGGCGCAGGCATGGCCGATCTGCTGAACACCATGCTCGACAACGTCACCGCGAACGCCGAGGTGACCGGGGCGTCCATCGAGAACATCCGCCGCGTGTCCGCGGGCGAGATGACCATGGGCTTCTCCTCCGCATCGGTGCTGTACGAAGCGCTGGCCGGCGAAGGCGCCTTTGACGGCGATGCGCAGAACGTGGCGGCGATCGCCTATCTCTATCCCGCCGTACTGCAGATCGCGGCGACCGCCGAAAGCGGCGCGACCTCGATCGCGGAACTCGCCGACCTCAACATCTCTATCGGCCCTCCGGGGTCCAACTCGTCGGTCTTCGCCGAGCGGCTGCTGACCCACGAGGACGCGTTCAACATCGGCAACGTGTCGTTCCTCAGCTATGGCGAGGCGACGGGCGCCATCAAGAACGGCCAGCTTGACGGCTCGATCATCCTTGCGGGTACGCCCGCGTCGGCGTTCATCGAACTGTTCACCACCGAGGACGTGAACCTGATCCCGGTGGATGCGGCCAACATGGAAGGGCTGATCGCGGATTATCCGTATTACGAGGTCATCGACATCGCTGCCGGCACCTACGAAGGGCAGGAAAGCGACGTGGCCGCGGTGGGCGACCCGGCGATCCTGTTCACCAGCGCCGATGCCGACCCGGAACTGATCGAGGCGATCACCAAGACGCTGTTCGACAACCTCGAGACGCTGGGCAAGGTCCACCCGGCCGCCGGGCAGATCTCGATGGAGCGCGCGACCGCTACGCCGATCGCGCTGCATCCGGGCGCCGAGGCCTACTTCTCGTCGAAGTAAGCCCCGACCGACTTGACTGAAGGCGGGGCCGGAAGCGGCCCCGTCCTCGTGCATTCGAGGGAATGCACGTAAAACCGAACCAAGAGATCCCCCATGACCGATATCACCAGCATTCTCCCGGACGAGCATCTGCCGCGTTGGGAGCACCGGATCGCCACCGGCGTCCTTGCCATTCTGGCCATACTCGTAAGCGCGCTGGTGATCTGGTCCGCGTGGTTCGGCGACATCACGGCGCTGGTCCTGCGGTCGACATTCTTCTCGTTGATGGTGTCGGCGGGGCTGGTGGTGGTCGCGGCGAAACGGACCTTCTGGCCGTGGCGGCTGGTGATCTACCTGCTGGCGGCGGCGGTGCTGCTGCCGGGGCCGTATCTGTGGGTCAACTACCTGAATATCGTCCGGTCGGGCGGCATCGCCGGATCGACGGACATCTTCCTGTTCGTGGTGTCGACCGTCTCGGTGCTGGTGCTGGCGCGCTATCTGATCGGCTGGGTCATGGTTGGCCTGGGCGTCATCGCGCTGGCATATGCCTTCTTCGGCTACCTGATCCCCGGCACCTACGGCCACGCAGGCTATTCGCTGGGCCGCGTGACCTCGAACCTGTTTTTGCGGACCGAGGGGTTGTTCGGCCTGCCGATGGGCGTCGCGGTGCAGTACATCCTTCTGTTCTCGCTGCTAGGCTCGCTGTTGCTGCGGACCGGGCTGGGGCAGGTCTTCGTCGACCTTGCCCACGCGCTGACGGGGCGGGTGCAGGGCGGTCCGGCCCTGACCGCGGTGATCTCGTCGACCATGTTCTCGTCCATCAACGGCTCGGCGGTGGCGGGTGTTGTGACCACCGGCACCTTCACGATCCCCCTGATGAAGCGCACCGGCTATCGTCCCAAGGTCGCAGGCGCCATCGAGGCCGCCGCGTCCTCTGCCGGGCAGATCATGCCGCCGGTGATGGGCGCCGCCGCGTTCCTGATGGCAGAACTCACCCAGACGCCCTACGCCACCATCGCCGCCGCAGCGCTGATCCCGGCGCTGCTGTATGTCTTTGCGCTGCTGGTGGGCGTGCGCGAGGAGGCGGGTAAATACAACCTCGGCCGCGCCGAGGCTGACGACATCCCGCAGCTGAAAGAGGTCCTTCTGAAGCGCGGGCACCTGCTGATCCCGCTGGTGGGCCTCGTCGTGTTCCTTGCCGTGGGCTACACGCCCTCGGCCGCCGCCGTGCTGTGCCTGATCGCGACGCTGATCGTCTCGGTCTTCTCGCCCAAGACGCGGATCGGCCCGGTCGGGATGGTCGAGGTGATGATGGAGACGGTGAAGAACGTGCTTCCGGTCGTCGCCGCCGTCGCCATCGCGGGGATGCTGATCGGCGTGCTGACCCTGACGGGCATGGCGCTGAAGATGTCCTCGCTGATCCTCCACGTGGGCAGCGGCAGCCTGCTGCTGACGCTTCTGCTGACCATGGTCGCCAGCTTCGTGCTGGGGCTGGGGATGCCGACCTCGGCGGCTTACCTGCTGCTGGCCATCCTGATCGCCCCGGCGCTGGAGACCTTCGGCCTGCCGGTGATCGCGGCGCATATGTTCATCTTCTATTATGGCCTTCTGTCCGCCATCACGCCGCCGGTCGCACTGGCCGCCTATGCGGGTGCTTCGATCGCCGGGGCAGAGCCGAACGAGACGGCGATGGAATCGATCCGCCTTGGGTTCGTGAAGGTGGTTGCGCCGTTCCTGTTCGTCTACGCGCCCGAGCTTTTGCTGATCGGCACGCCGGTCAACATCGTGCTGGCGGTGATCGCGGCCTTTGCGGGAACCTTCGCGGCCGGGACGGCGCTGACCGGGTGGATGATCCAGCCGCTGACGGTGGTGCACCGCGCGGGCTTCCTGCTGGTGGCGCTTCTGGAAACGGCAGCGCTGGTCTGGCCGGTCGGCAGTTCGATGAGCCTGCTGGCGGGCGCGGCGGGGCTGGTCCTGCTGGGTGTGCTGGTGTTCGGCCTGTGGGCGGGCGGACGGTCGCCGCGCGCCGCCTGAGGCACGGCGGTCAGGCCGCGCCCCCGTCCTCCGGGGTTGCGGGGTTCCATCCCAGCTTGCGCGAGATCGCCTCGGCGTGGCTGACGACGTAGGGCGCCAGCCGGTGCTGGTTCTCTTCCGTCATCCGCCGCGCCGGGCCGCTGGCCGACACCGCGGCGAACACGCGGCCCGCCGAGTTGCGGATCGGGGCCGAAACGCAGCGGACATTCAGCTTGTGCTCTTCGCAGTCCAGCGCATAGCCGCGTTCCCGGATATCGGCGAGGTCGCGGCGCAGGTCGTCGGGGTCGACGATTGTGTGTTGGGTAAAGCGGTCCTGTCCGGCCGAGATCACCCGGTTGATCGTCGCCTCGTCCTGAAACGCCAGCGCCGCCTTTCCGACCCCGGTGCAGTAGCAGGGCGAAATCTCCATCACGATCATGTCGTTCTGATCGCCGGTCGGGCCGCCGGTGGCGCGTTCCACGAACACCATGCGTTCGCCGTCGAACACGCACAGGTGCACGGACTCGTTGGTGAGACTGCTCAGCGCCTCGCAATAGGGCCGCGCCATGCGTTGCAGATCCATGTTGCTGAGGACGGTGGCGCCGAACTGGAACAGGCGGATGCCCAGCCGGTATTCGTCGCGCGCGCGCTCTTGTTCCAGAAAGCCCACCTCTTTCAGCGCGAGGATCGAGCGGTGCGCCGTCGAGCGGGGAAGGCCGGTGCGGTCCGCGATCTCTGTCACGGTCAGCGTGCGCTCGGTGGTCGAGAAACAGTCCAGCACGCTGACCAGCTTGCCCAGCGTCTTCACGCTTTTGGTTTCCATTGGCTCCTCCGTTCCACAATTCGGGATAGTATGCTGCAGGTGCAGCGTGAGCAATCCCCAGTTTATTCCATATTGCGGGATGCAAATTTACTATATTGCGGTACGTCTCGCAAAACTACTGAACGGTGCAAATTAATAAAACCAGCGAAAGCAACGTATTAGACCAGTTTCATGATATCCTATCCCGCATTGTGGTATTCAAGGGAAATATGCCGTTGACCGTTTTCGTGGTTCGCTCCTAGCCTTCATTCCGAAATACGGGAATGGAGGAACCCCATGAGCAAGAAGATCTACGGCATCATCCCGCCCATCGTCACGCCCTTCGACGCAAGCGGCGAGATTGACGAGAAGGCGCTGCGCCAGAACGTCCAGTTCGTGCTGACGCGCGGCGTCCACGGCATCTGTTTCGGCGGCAGCACCGGCGAGGGCCACACCCTGACCTCGGACGAGCTGGAGCGCGTGGCCGAGATCTGCGCCGAAGAGGCGAAGGGCCAGGTCCCGGTGATTGCCGGCATCATCACCAACTCGACCCGCGACGCCGCCAACAAGGCGAAGCTGATGACGAAATACGCCATCGACGCGCTGCAGATCACGCCGGTCCACTATGTCTTCAAGCCGGACGAGACCGCGACCTACAACCATTTCAAGACGCTCAGCGACACCACCGATCTGCCGATCCTGATCTACAACGTGGTGCCGTGGAACTATCTCGCCCCCGATCTTCTGGTGAAGATCATGAACGAGATCCCGAACGTGAAGGGCGTCAAGCAAAGCGCGGGCGACCTGAAACTGTTCGCCGACCTGATGATCACCGCGCCGGACGATGCGCTTATCTTCTCGGCCGTCGACGCGCTGCTGTACCCGTCCTTCGCGATGGGCTCGCACGGCACCATCGCCGCCAACCCGGCTGCCGTTCCGGGCGCCTGCGTGGCGCTGTGGGACGCGGTGCAGGCGGGCAATCACAAGCTGGGCCGCGAGATCCACGAGGCGCTTTTGCGGTTCTGGAACACGATCTCGGCCGACAACCTGCCGGCCAACGTGAAATACGCGCTGTCGCTGCAGGGTGTGGACTCGGGCCTGCCGCGCGCACCGATGCCGAAGACCAGCGAGGCGCAGGCCGCCAAGATCAAGGCCGCTCTGCCGGAAGTCCTGAAATACGAAAAGGTCGCCGAACCGGCCTGACCCGGACGGGGCGCGCCCGGAGGAGGGCGCGCCTTGTACCACCCTTAAAAGACCCGCTTGCGCGTAAGGGAGGACGCAATGGCAAAAGTGATGAACACCGCAGACGCCTACGTGGATGAGCTGCTGGACGGCCTGATCCTGACCGACCCCCGGCTGACACGCGACGGTCGTGCGGTGACCTTGGCGAAGGGCGGTCGGGATGGCGTGGCCATCGTGTCGGGCGGCGGCTCGGGGCACTTCCCTCTGTTCGTCGGCTACACCGCGCCCGGCTTCATCGACGGCTGTGCCGTGGGCGACGTGTTCGCCGGCCCGTCGGTCGCATCGTGCGAAGCAACGATCCGCGCCGCCGACAAGGGGCAGGGGGTTTTGCTGCTGTACGGGAACTACGGCGGCGACCGGATGAATTTCGACATGGCCGCCGAGATGGTCGACCTTGACGGTATCCGCTGCGAGACGGTGCTGGGCACCGACGACATCGCCAGCGGCTCCCCCGAAGAGGCCGCCAAGCGCCGGGGCGTGGCCGGGCTTGTGCTGCTGTACAAGATCGCGGGCGCCGCCGCCGACCGGGGCGATGACCTTGACGCCGTGGCCGCCACGACGCGGGACGCCGCCGCGCACACCCGCAGTATCGGAATGGCGACCTCGGCCTGCACCATTCCCGGCGCGGCCGGTCCGTCCTTTGAACTGGCAAAGGGCGAGATGGAACTTGGCATGGGCATCCATGGCGAGCCCGGCATCTGGCGCGACACGCTGCGCAGCGCCGACGATCTTGCCGACGAGATGATCCAGCGCCTGCTGGCCGACCCGGTGCCCGCGCCGACGAAGCGGGTGGCGCTGATGCTGAACTCGCTGGGGGCGACACCGTTGGAGGAACTGCTGATCCTCTATCGCCGGGCCGCCGCGAAGCTGAAAGAGCAGGGCATCGACGTGGTCCTTCCCGCCGTCGGCCACTTCGCCACCTCGATGGAGATGGGCGGGCTGTCGATGTCGATGATGTATCTCGACGACGCCCGCGAGGCGCTGCTGCGCGCGCCCTCCGACTGCCGCTATTGGAAGGTGTGATCCGATGGGCCTGACCGTATCCGCACTGAACGCCGCCATCGACCGCGCCGCCGCCGCCGCACGGGAGGCCGAGGCCGAGTTGAACGCCGCCGACGCCAGGATGGGCGACGGCGACACCGGCGTCACCGTGCGCCGCCTGTTCGATGCGCTGGCCGGGGCGAAGCCTGAGGACCGCGACCTTGGTGACGCCTTTGCCGCGCTTGCCCGCACCTGTTCCGGCGCGACGGGCTCAAGCCTTGGAACGCTGGTGACCGTCGCGATGATGACGCTGGCAAAACCTCTGAAGGGGAAGGAAGAACTGCCGTGGGCCGAACTGTCGGACCACCTTGCCGGCGTGCGCGACCGGATGCTTGCGCGGGGCGGGGCCGAGTTGGGCGACAAGACGATGGTCGACATGCTGGACGCCATCGTCACCGCAACGCGCGGCATCGACGATCCGGCGCGGCTGGGGCAGGTGGCGATGGACGCCGCGTCCGAGACGCTGGCCGCGTTCCGCGACCGCCCGAACCGCATCGGCCGCGCCCGGATGTTCGCCGACCGCACGGTCGGGCAGGACGATCCGGGGATGCTGGCGCTGCACCGGCTGCTGACCGCCACCGTCGCGACGGAGGCAAGCGATGCCTGAGGCGCTGATGGATACCGATCTCGACCGGGCCGAAGCGGTGCTGACCCAACTGCTGGGCGACCGCCTTGTCACCTCTAGCGGCGACCGCACGCACCACAGCCACGGCGAGGGGCTGCCGGACGCCGGGATGCCCGATTTCGTGGCCTATCCCGAGACCAACGAAGAGGTCGCCGCGCTGGCCGCGATCTGTTCGTCCCACCGCATCCCGATGGTGCCTTACGGCGCCGGGTCCTCGCTTGAGGGGCAGGTTGCGGCTGTGCGCGGCGGGGTCAGCGTTGACCTCACCCGGATGAACCGGGTTCTGGACGTGTCGCCGGGCTCGCTCGACTGCCATGTCGAGGCCGGGGTGACCCGGATGCAGTTGAACCGGCACCTGCGCGACAGCGGGTTGTTCTTCCCGCTCGATCCCGGCGCCGACGCCACGCTGGGCGGCATGGCCGCGACGCGGGCCTCGGGCACCAACGCGGTGGGCTACGGCACGATGCGCGATGTGGTTCTGGGCCTGACCGTTGTCACGCCCGACGGGCGGATCGTGCGAACAGGCACGCGGGCGCGGAAATCGGCGACGGGATACGACCTGACGCGGTTGTACGTGGGGTCTGAAGGCACGCTCGGCTTCATCACCGAACTGCGCATCCGGTTGGCGGGCCAGCCCGAGGGCGTGGTCTGCGCGGTTGCGCAGTTCCCGTCGCTGGAGGCTGCGGTTTCGACCGCAACGCTGTCGCGCCAGATGGACCTTCGGGTGGTGCGGCTGGAGCTGCTGGACGAAGTGCAGGCCGACGCCTGCATCCGGTACTCGAAACTGGACAAGATGCAGCCGCTGCCGACGCTGTTCGTGGAATTCCACGGCACGCCGCAGGCGGTGCGCGAGCAGGCGGGACTTTTCCGGGAACTGGCCGAGGACAACGGCGCGGTGTCGTGGGACGAGGCCGAGACGCCCGAGGCGCGCACCGCGCTCTGGACCGCGCGGCATAGCTGTTACGAGGCCTGCATCGCCCTGAAACCCGGCTCGCGCAACATGGGCACCGACGCCTGCGTGCCGATCGAGCATCTGGCCGAGGTGATTTTGGAAACGCAGGCCGACGTGAAGGCCAGCGGCCTGATCGCGCCCATCGTGGGCCATGTCGGCGACGGGAATTTCCATCTTGGGATCGTGTTCGACCCCGACGACGCCGACGAACGCGCCCGTGCCGACGCGCTGGCCGACAGGGTCAGCCGCCGGGCGCTGCGGTTCGGCGGCACCTGTTCGGGCGAGCACGGAGTGGGCCTGCACAAGACACGCTACCTTGCCGACGAGCACGGCGAGGGGCTGGAGATCATGCGCGCCATCAAGGCGGCGCTTGACCCGCTGGGACTGATGAACCCCGGCAAACTCATTCCGGACCGGGCCTAGGGCCCGGCGGATAACCACTGGCGCCGTTTTCCGGAGAGGAGCCGGCCGGCGCCGACACACACCGTCCGGGGGAGAGACCCGGACAAAGGGAGGACGATCGACATGAAACTCGGACTGAAAGCTGCATTCCTGGCCTCGACGCTGCTTGTCGCCGCACCGCTGGCCGCGCAGGAGAAGCTGAAGGCAACCTGGACCGATCCCGACGATCCCACGACGGCGCCCGTGACCGCCTACATGCATGTGCTTGAATCGCAGGTCGAGCGGAACACCGGCGAAGCCTACGACATCGAGCTGTATCCGAACGGTCAGCTGGGCGACCAGCGCGCGATGGTGCAGCAGGTTTCGCGCGGGTCGCTGCACTTCGCCAATATCGCTTCGGGCGTTCTGGCCTCGCTGGGCTATCCGCAGCTGGGCATCGTGGACATGCCGTTCCTGTTCAAGAGCCGCGCGCATTTCAACGCGACCATGCACCGTGACAACCCCTTCATCGCCAAGCTGCTTGACGACGTGGCGGCCGAGACCGGCATCCGCATCATCTCGCTGCACCCCTATGGCTTCCGCAACATGACGACCAAGGAAACCCCCGTGACCTCGCCCGAGGACATGGCGGGTCTGCGGATGCGGACGATGGAAGTGGTGCCGCACCAGAAGATGATGGAAGCGCTTGGCGCGACGCCCGTGCCGATCCCGTATCTGGAATTGTACACCTCGCTTCAGACCGGCGTGGTCGACGGGCAGGAGAACCCGCCCTCGAACATCATCCTGCAACGTTTCTATCAGGTGCAGGGCCACATGACCGAGACGCAGCACGTGATGACCGTCGGCGCCGTGATCACCAACGAGGAGTGGTGGCAGTCGCTCAGCGACGAGGACCGCACCGCGATCCTTGCCGCCGACGCTGAGGCCAGCCTTGCCCATGACGGCATCGGCGCGGTCAACGACCTGCTGGGCGTGCAGACGATCCGCGACGAGGGCGTCGAGGTTCACACCCTCGGGCCGGACCAGCTGGAGGCCTTCCGCTCGGCCACCATCGAGCCCACCAAGGCTTGGGCGATCGAGCAGTTCGGCGAGGAGTTCGTGACCGGCTTCTTCGACCACATGGCAAGCTACGAAGCCCAGTTCTGAGACTGGCCGCGCGCCGTCCGCGTATCGCGCGGGCGGCGTCCCTCGTTCCGGAAAAGGGATCAAGACCATGGGGCCGAACGGGCCAATCCGGGCGCTGGACCGGTTTTTCCAGCTTGTTTTCAGCAATCTCGTCGTATTGGCGCTGCTGCTGATGGTGATCGTCGTGCTGACGCTGGTGATCGGGCGCTCGGTTTTCGGCGTCGCGTTCTTCTGGGGCGAGGAGTTGGCGCGCTATACCATGATCTACATGGCGTTCATCGGCGGCGCCGTCGCCCTGCGCGCCGACCAGCATCCGCGTCTGACGGTTTTCACCTCGATGATGCCGGAGAGCGTCCAGAAATGGCTGGGCCGCTTCCTGTCGGTCTGCATGGCGGTCACGCTGGTGGTGCTTTTGTGGCAGGGCATCGACGTCGCCGTACATGACGGTCGGATGAAAACGCCCGCGCTGCGCATCTCTTACTTCTGGATCTATCTCGCCGTGCCGCTGGGTGCGGGCGCGATGCTTCTCATGCTGCTGTTCAAGCAGTTCCTGCCCCCTGCCGTCCGCGTCGACGAACAGGAAGACGTCAAGGAGGTCACCGAATGAACGCCGCCTTCGCCTGGATGCTGGTTTCCTTCGGCTTCCTGACCATCGCCGGTTTCCCGCTGGCCTTCGCGATGATCCTCGCCTGCATCGTGTATTTCATGCTGGCCGGAGAGCCGCTGTACCTCGTGGCGCAGCAATTCTTCAACGGCATCGACTTCTTCACCATCATGGCGATCCCGTTCTTTATGCTGGCGGGCGAGTTGATGGTCGCCTCGGGCACCGCCAACCGGCTGCTGAAGTTCGCGCAGCTTCTGGTGGGGCGCCTGCGGGGCGGCACCGGTTATGTGAATATCCTTGCCTCGATGCTGTTCGGTGGCTGTTCGGGCTCGTCCATCGCGGACATCGCGGCGCTTGGCCGGATGCAGACCGAGATGATGACCCGCTCGGGCTTCAGCCGCGAGTTCTCGGCGGCTCTGACGGTGTCGACCTCGATCAAGGGCGCGATCATCCCGCCGTCGATCCCCATCGTACTGGTCGGCGCGGTCACCGGCACCTCGATCGGCGGCATGCTGATCGGCGGCCTCGTGCCCGGCCTGCTGGTCGCCATCGCCATGGCCATCGCCGTTTTCATCACCACCCGGCGCCAGAACATCGAGCGCAGCGGCAAGAAGACCGCCCGCGAGGCGGTGCGGATCATTCTGGCCTCGCTGCCGTTCCTCGCCATGCCGGGGATCATCCTTGGCGGCATCCTGTCGGGCATCTTCACGCCCACCGAGGCCTCGGCGGCGGCGGTGGGCTGGGGCTTTGTCTTGCTGCTGGCAGAGACCAAGTTCAAACCGGACCCCAAACTGCTGTGGCGGATCTTCCTGCGCTCGGCCACGCTGTCGGCGGCGGTGCTGATGCTGACGGGCGCGTCGAACGTGTTCTCGTGGGTGCTGGCGTCCGAACAGGTGCCGGCGCTGGTGGCGCGGACGATCTTCGCGATCACCGAGAACCCGATCCTCGTGCTGCTGATCATCAACGTGTTCCTGCTGATCTGGGGCCTGTTCATGGACATGCTGCCGGCGATCTTCATCGTGCTGCCGATCCTTATGCCGCTGACCGGCGAGCTTGGGATCGACCCGGTGCATTTCGGGGTCTTCGCCACCTTCAACCTTGTGATCGGCCTGATCACGCCGCCCTACGGGACGGCGCTGTTCACCGGCTCTATCGTGCTGGGCATTCCCATCGAACGGATGGTGAAGCACATGCTGCCGTTCTTCCTGGCGGCCATCGCGGTGCTGCTGCTGATCACCTACGTGCCGGAAACGATCCTGTTTCTCCCGCGGCTGATGGATCTTCTCTGATCCGTCCGCCGGACTGACGCGGGCGGGACTTGCGCGACCTCAAGGTCTCCTATGTCTCGCAAGTCCTGCCCGCACCTTTTCCAGATGACCGCCGATGCCAGACCTTGCCGGGCGACCGAGGATTTACTTGGACCACTGTTCCAGCAACGGCACCGCCAGCGCGTGTTCCAGCGCCAGCCAGTAATCGGCTTCGCGGGCGCGTGTCAGAAGGTCGAGGGCGGATTGCCGGTCGCCCTCTGCGAAGGCTAGCATCGCGCTGTAGAACAGGGCTTCGGTCAGCATCTCGCCGCGCGGCAGGCCGAGTTGCGACAGCGGATGCGCGGCGAAGGCCTCCGGGTCCTCAAGCGCGGCATACAGCGCATCGGGTTCCAGACCTTCGACGAATTCACCGACCGCGTAGCCCAACAGGATCTCGCGCCATACGGCCTCGTCCTCAAGCTCGATCCGCTTCGGCCATTGGGTGGTGTCGATGTCCTCCCACTTGCGCCGCAGCAGGGCGGGCGCGCCGGCGCTTTCGCCGCCCTGCGCGTTCAGGATCAGCGACACCAGCACGGCATAGGGGTGATCGACATTGGCGGTGACGCGGCGCGCAACGGTTTCCCAGTCCTTGTAGCGATAGACCGCCTGCGCCACCGCGCGCCAGATCCACGGGGACACGCAGTTGGGCGAGAAGTCGTCGGTGCAGCCGGTGGCTTCGGTCAGGCGTTCCATCTCGGGCAGGAAGTCCTCGCCGTGTCCGGCCTGAATCGAGACCGAGAAGCGCTGGGTGTAGAGGTTCGCGAGTTCGCTTGGGGGCGCGCCGCTGAACGGGGCGGCGAGCAGGGCGAGATTGGTGATCTTCTCCGCCGCCGCGTGACCGTCCAGCGCGTCGACCACCTTGGCCAGCAGCGGCACAAGGTAGATCCGGAACGCGGGGTGTTCCATCGCCTCGGTCAGATAGATCCGGGCGTTGCGCCATTCGCGGGATCCGGCTTCTCCACCCGCGAAGGCAAGCAGCCCGCGCAGGTACGAAACATAGGCCTGAAACCACGCGGGGTCGCCCTGGGCGCCAAGGTCGGGCGACTGTCCGTAGGTCGCCTCGAACAGGTCCAGCATCGCTGCCACCCGCGCGCGGTCGTCCGGAAAGATCGAGGCGGCGAGGGACTCGGCGGCGTAGATGGCCAGCATCGGTTTGCCGGTCGTTTCGGCCATCTCCATCACGCGCCGCATGCAGGGGCGGGTGTCGGCGCGAACAGAACAGTCGCCCGCAAGCTGCGAGGCGACGACATACAGAACGCTCAGGTCGTCGATGCGGTCCAGCCCGCTGAGCATGAAGCGCCGCCCGACCGCAAGCGCGCCCGCGCCGTCGGCAAGGGGATCGTGCGCCTGCCAGATCGCGCGTCCCAGCCAGCCGGCCCGCGTCGGTTGCAGGCGGTCCGGATCGCCGACCGTGGCGGCGAAAGACAGGGCGTCTTCCAGCCATCCGGGATGGTCATTCACCGCCTTGGCGCCAAGCAGGCACAGGCCGAGGTGCAGAAGCTCTTCGGGGGGGATTTCGCTTGATGTGGTGTATGAAGAATGGCTGGCAAGCCATTCCAATTGCGCGATTTCAGGCGCACCGAGTGTTGGGCGCACCGGATCCGCGCAACCTGACTGGAAACGGGCCCGCAACAGGTGGGTTTCCGCCGCGCCATAGCTGGCCACGAAGGCGGCCCGCGCCGCTGCCGGGTCCGATGCGGTGGCGGCAGCGAAGGCGGTGGAGGCAGCAGTGATCTCGTCGGCGATCAGGTGCTCGATCCCCCGCATGACGTCGTCCGCCACACCAGAGGCAGGCGGGGCGCTGGCGTCCCCCTGCAGCAGGTCGCGCCAGAGGGCCTGGTGCGCGGCGCCGTCAAACTCGCCATTGGCGGCGGCCGAGAACACCAGCCCGCCCAGCAGCCAGTCGAACCGCAGCATCGGTGCAGCCCTTGGTGGCTCTGTCGTGGCGGCGTCAGAGGCGATCAAGGCCGCCGAGAGACGGGCGAGGTCGGTGCGCGAGAAGGTCCGAAGCGCCCAGTTGCGCCGGGCGGAGGACGCGGCGTCGAGATAGCCGGGCATGGTCTGAGGCTGGACGAACCGGTGCGGCTCCGCCGCAACCGCGTCATAGGCGCTTGCAAGAACGGCTTCGGCGATGGCCTGCGGATCGGTGGACGCATCTACGCTGACTGCCTCGGTCCAGTCGGTATCGAGGGTTTCGACCGCGACGTGCCCCGGCGGAATGCGGGCGTCGGCAGAGAGCGACACTTCGATCCCGGTCAGGCCGAAGTCCCGCAGCAGCCGTGCCCGGAGCATATTGGCGGCGGTCTCGAAGGTCTCGGACGGGCGGCCGGAGCTGTCGTGGTAAAGCGCGGCTTGCAGGGCGGACCACGCCCGCATGTCCGCGCCCGGCGGGGCCGCCAGCACCCGGATCGCGGCGGCCTCGAAGCTCACGTGCCGCAGGCTGTCGGCCAGATCCGCCTGACGCGCGCGCAAAGCATCGCGGGCCGCCGTATCCTCGGCATCCGCCTCGGAGGGATCGGGCGAAGGATCGGACGGCGGCGGCAGCAACTCGGCGACATTGGAGGGCACGGGCGGGTCGAGAACCGCGCCGCCAAGGTCCGACACCTGTGCGATTTCAGCGCCGCCCGATGTCAAGGCTCCCAGCGCGAAGGGCAGGTTGGCAAGGGAATGGCCGGACTGCATCCAGCCCAGCACATCCTCTGTCGCGCGGTCGCCTCGGATCGCCAGAAACTCCTGCACCGCCGTATCGAACCGTTCGGGCAGCGCGGTCAGGACCGCGTCCAGCGCCACCTCGTCCAGCACGATGGCGGGCTGGTCCAGCAGCAGGTTGCGCAGCATCATGGTAAAGTCGACGCCCGGCGGCAGGACGCGGCTGTTGGCGTTTCGATCCCGTCCGGCGTTCCACAGCGGCACGCTCCAGTCGGGGACGTAGTAGTAATCCGGCGACTGCGTTGCGGGCTCTGCCGGGATGAAGGCCGCGGCGTTCTCTTCGAAGAACCGGCGCAGGTCGTCACGGTCGAGCGTCCGCACATCCAGCATGTGCCGGGTGTCGGTAAGGGGCGCCATCGCGTCGAACACCACCTCTCCCGCGCGGCGGATCACGATGCGGCCGGGCGGATAGTCGGGGTTTTCGATCAGCGTGAAATGCCCGGGCGCGGGAAAGCCCCGATATTCCGCCAGCGCATTCGCGGTCGATCGCCAAAGGACCGGGAACAGGCGGGTGTCGACGGCGCGCTCGGTGGAATATTCCAACTCGAACACCGAGGACTGCGGCACGTCCACCGCGTCCACCGCGTATTCGGCGATGGCGTATTGCGGATCGACCGCGGCGGTCGCGCCGGTCAGCACGCCGCGCAGAACGCCGAAGCGATCCTCGCGCGAGCGGGCGTAGGGGTCGTTCAGGATGTAATGGGTGAAGCTTTCCAACGTGCTGATGTCCGCCACGCCGGTCGCGGCGGCGACCCGTTCGTCGAAGGCCGCGCGGCGCTCGGCGATCATGCGCTGTTCGGACTGCATGTAAGACCACGCGCCCAGCCCGACCGCCGCCAGGGCCAGCCCCGCCGCCAGCGCCACGGTCAACCGCGTGCGGCGACGCAGACGCGCGCAGCCCTCGAGATAGGCGCGCTCTGCCGCGCCCAGACGGTCGGCGTAGCGGTCCTGCTCCAGCAGCGCCCGCGCTTCGGCAAGGCGCGCGCCACGGTGGTTCAGCAGCACCGCGGGGCGGCCCGACTGGTCCCACAGCCGCGCCGCGTCGGCGGTGTCCCGCAGCACTTCGATCCGGTGGATTTCAGGCTCCAGCCAGTCGCGCATCCGGCTCCATTCGCGGAACAACGCCTCGTGCGCGACCTCGACGGTGGCCTCGGCGCCCGCGCCGCGCCGGACCACAAGCCGCCATGCCTCGAACTGAAGAAGCAGGTGCTGCTGGTCCTCGGTGAAGGCGCTCCAGTCTGCCGTGCGCCGGGTGACGCCACCGCCTTCCGCGACGTCGACGAGCGCCGGGACAAAGGTGCCCTCGGCCAGCCGCACGCGCTGCTGTAGTTCGGTCGCGCTGGGAAGCCGCATCATCTCGGCGCCGGGGACCTGTCCGATCAACGCCTTTTCCGCCGCGTCGGCGATCAGGCCCGACATGCCGCCAAGTGCTTGATAATCCTCAAGCCGCAACTCTTCCGAGGCGCTGAACTGATCCCACAGGCGTTGCAGCGCGAAGGCCAGAAGCGGCAGCGCGTCGCGTTCCGGCGCGTCTTCCATGAAGGCGTCGACCAGCGTCGGCGACAGTTGCACCCCGTAGCGCGCCGCCGGTCCCTCGATCACATCGGCGAAGCGGAACGGCGGTAACTGCCGCAGGTCGTATCCGCGCGCCTTGAGATCGCGGAAGCTGGGATGGTTCTGCAACTCGGGAAAGCTGTCGGTGCGGATCGTCAGGGCGACCAGCCAGCCGCGCCGGCCCGACAGCGCCTCGGACAGGCAGGTGCCAAGCTGGGTTTCGGCCTCTCCGGCGGTGCGCAGCAGTTCCTCGGCCTGATCGACGGCGATCAGGATGGTGGCGTTCGGCGCGCCCGCCGCCTTGCGAAGCCGGTCGGCAAGTCCGTTCAACACGTCGGGCAGGCCGCCGGTTTGGATCGCGCGGCCCAATTCCGCGCGGATCTGGCCGGGCGGAACGGTGACGCCGAGGTCCGCGAAGCTGCGCGAGATCGCCTCGGCGAAGGCCCCCAGCGGGTCGATGCCCGGACGGAAGGCGCGAAGCGGCAGCCACGATTGCGTCTCGCGCCGAAGCCTGGGCAGGATGCCCGCCTTCAGGACCGAGGATTTGCCGGCCCCCGATACGCCGAGGATCACCAGCGGCCGCCGGTCGGCATTGGCCCGCATCGAACGCAGTTCCTCGATCGCCTCGGCAATCTCGCGCGAGCGGCCGTAGAAGATCGCCGCGTCCGCGTCGGTGTCGCCGAACGAGACGAGGCCGGGAAAGGGCGTGGGCCGCGCCGCGGGGTCGGTGGCGAAGGCGGTGGGGTCCAGCCCGATCTCGGATTGCGCGCCGAACGCGCGCAGGCTGCGGGCCAGCAGGTCGGCGGTGGTGTGGTCGGCGTCCAGCCGCAGCGCGCCGTCTTCCGGGACCGCATTGCGCATGTCAACGCCCTGCGTCTCGGCCAGCACCCGGCGCAGGCGGCGCCCCGGCTCTCCGTCCGGTGGCGCGGCGAGGTCGACAAGGAACACCGGCAGGATGCTTTTGCCCATGTACCACGCGGCTTGGAATTCGTTGAAGCACTCGGACGAGGACAGCCAGTGGCCGGTGATCACGCAGATCACCACGCGGCAGGACGCGGCCTGATCGCGCAGGCGGTCGGTCCAGTTCTCGCCGCCCAGAATGTCGAGGTGATCGACGAAGGTATCGCGGAAGCCGTGGCGGTGCAGCCAGTCCAGCAGGTTGCCGACGAGGGCATCGTCCTGATTGGCGTGGCTGATGAAGACCGTGGCCATCGTGCGATGCTCCTTCCCGCGGAAACCTAGCAACCGCGTGGCGCCGGTTTCAAGCGTCCTCTCTGCCGTGGGCCGCGGGGGGCCGACAAAAGAACGGCCCGCAATCGAGGCGGGCCGTCAAGTTGGGGAGGGAGGGAAGGGTCGGGTCAATTGCACTGCCAGATCGTCACCATGTTGCCGTTGTAGTCGAAGCCGTAGATGTCGAGGACGCTGACCCATTCGCAGGTGCTGGCGGTCAGAAGGATCCCGGGCTGGGCGACGGTCGTGTCGGTTGCCTGGTCGAAGGCTGCGAGGTCGGTCGGGGCAGAGGCGTGGGCGGCGGCGGTGAGGGAGAGGGAGAGCGAGAGGACGTTGGCGAGGCATTTCAGGGACATTGCGGTTTTCCTTTCGGGGTCCTCCCGTCGATCCGGGAGGAGGATCGACGGGGCGTTTCGGGGGCGGTCAGTAGCACTGCCAGACGGTGACCCAGTTGCCGTAGTAGTCGTAGACGGTGACCCATTCGCAGTAGTAGGCGGTCTCGAAGCTTTCGCTGTTTTCGGCTGCAACGGGGGCCAGGTCGGCGAGGGTGTCGAAGGTAAGGGCGTCGGCGGGGGTAGCGGCCTGTGCGGTGACGGCGGTCAGGGCGAAGGCGGCGGCGGTCAGGGCGATCTTGAACATTTGGATTTCCTTTTCAGAGTTGGTTTTGGTTTGGTTTCAGAGGGTTGAGGGGTCGGGTTCGGTCGGGCTCAGTAGCACTGCCAGACGGTGATCCAGTTGCCGTAGTAGTCGTAGACGGTGACCCATTCGCAGTAGTAGGAGGTCTCGAAGCTTTCGCTGGTTTCGGCGGCGACGGGGGCCAGGTCGGCGAGGGTGTTGAAGGCAAGGGCGTCGGCGGGGGTGGCGGCCTGGGCGGTGACGGCGGTCAGGGCGAAGGCGGCGGCGGTCAGGGCGATCTTGAACATTTGGATTTCCTTTTCAGAGTTGGTTTCGGTTTCGTTTCAGAGGGTTGAGGGGTTGGGCTCGGTCGGGCTCAGTAGCACTGCCAGACGGTGATCCAGTTGCCGTAGTAGTCGTAGACGGTGACCCATTCGCAGTAGTAGGCGGTCTCGAAGCTTTCGCTGGTTTCGGCTGCGACGGGGGCCAGGTCGGCGAGGGTGTTGAAGGCAAGGGCGTCGGCGGGGGTGGCGGCCTGGGCGGTGACGGCGGTCAGGGCGAAGGCGGCGGCGGTCAGGGCGATCTTGAACATTTGATTTTCCTTTCGGTGTTGGGTGTTTGGTTTGGTGTGTCTGTCTGTCTGCGTCTTGATGATGTAGTTTTTACACTAACAGTAAGTGTTGTAAACACACTTAATGAAGGCCTTGTCCGGAAATCCGGTAAGGCTTTGATACGGAAAGTAAAAAAGTTTGAGATTTTGAGCGTTAGTGGCGCATTCCGGATGGAATCACCCACCCGGGATGCCCTGACTCCGCGACTCACGGCGTGGTTTTGACGGCTTTCGGGGTAGGGGAGCCGGCTCTGGCGGCCGATTCCGCACGGTCTTTACAGGGCTGGCGGACGAAAATAGTGTCCCGTCCACACAAAGAGGTTCCGATGCCCTATACCTATGACTATCCCCATCCGGCGGTCACCGCGGATGTCATCGTCTTCTCGATCATCGAGGGGCGGCTGAACGTGGCCCTGATCCAGCGCGCGGCAGAGCCGTTCAAGGGCTCCTGGGCTTTGCCCGGTGGCTTCGTGCAGATGGACGAGGATCTGGAAACCGGCGCGCGGCGGGAACTGGCGGAAGAGGCCGGCATCAATCCCGAACATCTGGATGGCCTGCCGTTCTTTCAGATCGGCGCATATGGGCGACCGGATCGCGACCCGCGCGAACGGGTGATCACCGTGGCCTTCGCGACGCTGGTGCCGATGGATCGGGTGGCGCTTGTCGCCTCAAGCGACGCGGCCGAGGCCCAGTGGTTCCCGCTGGACGACCTGCCGCCGCTTGCCTTCGACCATGCCGCAATCTTGTCCGATGCCCGCGCGGCGCTTGCGCGGATGGTCGAGACGCGGCTGACCGACGAGGCTTCGGCCGTCTTCGCCTTTCTGCCGGACGCGTTCACGCTGGCGCAGGCGCAGTCCGTGTTCGAGATCGTGAAGGGGCAGGAGCTGGACAAGCGCAACTTCCGCAAGTGGATCGACGCGAACTGGGAGATCGAGGACCTGAAGCGCAAGACCACCGGAGGCCGGCACCGGCCCGCGGCGCTGTTCCGGCTGGTGGGGCTGAAGGCGGGCTAGGGCGTTACGGAAAACGAAGGGACAGCGGCATTGCCGCTGGCCGGGGCGGGTTTCTCTCTATAACATTCACCAAAGCGAATTTGTGATTTCTTTGGGAGGAGAAACCGGCATGAATCGTCGTGATCTTTGCATCGCCATGGCCGCAAGCGCCGTCTTGCCCATCTTCACGACCCGCGCGGTCGCGAATGTGGCGGTGGCGGGCGGAACCCTGACCACTGTCAGCGATGGCAACCTTGTCCTGCCGCCCGCCTTCGTGCTGAGCGAATTGACCGACGCCGAGAAGGCCGAGGTCGCTTCGCGCTACGGGTTCGGCGAAGGATCGTACGAGCCGCCCTGCAACCTTACCCTGTTCCGCAAGGGCGACATGACGGTTCTGTTCGACGCGGGCTCGGGCGGAGAGTTCATGCCCTCGGCCGGTTCCCTGCTGGACAGTCTCGACGCAGCCGGGGTGTCACCCGAGGACGTGACGCATTTGCTGTTCACGCATGCGCATCCGGATCACCTGTGGGGGATCATCGACGACTTCGAGGATCTCGTGTTCGCGAATGCCGAGTACCGCATCGGGCGGGCCGAGTGGGACTATTGGACCCGGCCCGAGACGGTGGATGAAATCGGGGCAGAGCGGCAGGCTTTCGCGGTGGGCGCGGCGCGACGACTGGCGATACTGGAGGACCGGATCGACTTTTTCGACGATGGCGAAGAGGTGCTGCCGGGTATTGCCGCCGTCGCGACGGTCGGGCACACGCCGGGGCATATGTCTTTCGACATCATAGGCGACGGAGGCGGCGTCTTCGTGACCGGCGACGCCATCGCCAACCCGCATATCTCCTTCGGCTGGCCGGGCTGGAAGCTGGGCAGCGATCAGGACCCCGAGACTGCGGCGGCCACGCGGGTGGCGCTGTTCGACCGGCTGGTGGCCGAGGATCGGACCGTCGCGGGGTTCCACCTGCCCGGAGGCGGAATTGGCCGCGTGGCAGCGGACGGCGACGGCTATCGCTTCGACGCGGCGGAGTAGGGGTCAGGACAGGGTGGGCTGGGCGCTGTGACGGCCAAGCAGGGCATTCGTCAGCAGCGCACCGGCCCACATCGACGCCACCGCTACCCACGCCGTCAGCGCAAGGATCGCGCCGCCTGAAACGCCGGCGCCGACGGCGCATCCCCCCGCCAGCATCGCGCCGAAGCCCATCAGCACCGCTCCGACAAGGTAGCGTTCCATCGGGGTATCGGCGCCGAAGCGCTGGATCTGCCATTCCCCGGTCGCAAGCGCCGTCATGGCCGAGCCCGCGAAGACGCCGGGGACAAGGCCGATGCCGAAGGACAGCGGCAGGTTCCGCTCGGCGACCAGCGCCATCAGCGTATCGGTGGACGGCCCGGTGAAGGTGACCGAGGCGATGGGGATGACCTCGAACGAAACGGACGCGATGGCGTAGGTCGCCATCCAGCCAAGGGCGACGGCGAGGCCCACGACACCGCCGGCCAGCACCCGGCTGACGCGCACGCAGTGCCGTCGCGCCAGTTCCAGCCCTGCCAGCAGTCCGGCCACGCCGAAAGCCGTCGCGGCCCAGCCCGGCAGGCCCAGCAGGGCGGCAAGATCCCGCGACCCGCCGCCGGGAACGGTCCACAGTGCCGCGATCGCCTCGCGCGCGGGGGCAAGGATGCCGCGATACGAGGCCTGTGCGACCAGCGTGACGATCAGGCCGGTGACAAGGGCGCGCATGTTGCCGGTGCCCGACAACACCAGCAGGCGGCTTGCGCAGCCCCGGGCAAGGATCATCCCCGCTCCGAACATCAGCCCGCCGATCACCGCGCCGCTGAGACTGCCCGTCGCGGCCAGTTGCCGTGCGCCAGAGACGTCCAGAACCCCGGTAAGGATGGCGAGTTGCGTGGCGAGAAGCGCCGAGAAGAAGGCCAGAAGCCAGACCGCCATGCGCTCTCCGGGCCGGCGCTCGGCGACCTCGATGGTGGCGGCGCGCAGGCAGAAGCGGGAATGCTGCGCCGCCGCCCCGAAGAGAAGCCCCACGGCAAGGCCGCTTGCGCCCAGAAGCGGCGCCTCGCCATAGGTGTCGATCAGGGTTTCCAGCATCCGGCGTCTTTCGTTCCGCCGCAGGCTACCCGGCAGCCACGGCGGTTGGCATGATCTGCGTCAATCCGGGGCTCCCGGCGGCAGGATCATTCGGCGATCGCGTCCTTCACGATCCCGGCCAGAAGCTCTTCGACCGCGTCCATCGCGCCGTCGGGATAGTCGTGGTGGCCGATGGTCACCTTGCCGTCCATCTCGGCGACGAAGATGTTGTAGGGGCAGTGCACGATGTTCATCGGGTCCGCCTCCATCACCTGCCGCGACACGACGGCCGAGCAGAAGATGTAGATGTCCGCCGCCTCGAACAGCATCACGTCGCTGCCGACGTCCTCGCCGGTGCGGTTCAGCATGTCGCCGACGTGGCTGACGTAGTCGATCACAAGCCCGTGGTCGACGATGGCCGATTCCAGCGCGAAGGTGGCGTCGTCGAAGCTGCCTGCATAGTCGTAGGTGATAGCGTCCTGCGCGAAGACGGACGGCGCAAGGCCAAGCGTGGCGGCAGAGGCTAGGGCGAGAAGCAGTTTCATGGCGCGGTCCTTTCCGGTGCGTTTCAAAGTGTTTCGGGGCAGGGTGGTCCGGCCCCGCGAAGGGCCGGACCTGGGAGGCGTCAGCCGAACATGTCGGCGGTAATGCCGGCATACCAGCCGACGGATTCCTCGTAAGTGGCCTTGCGCAGCGCGGCGTCTTCGCCGGTCTGCGACACGAAGCCCTCGACCGAGGCGATCTTTTCCTCGGTCGGCTCGTAGCTGGCGCCGACCTTGACGCCGTCGTCCACGGCGATCAGCGACCAGCAGGTGTTGGTGTACTTGGCCGGGAACACGCGGCTTTCGGTCAGCGCGCCGCGGATGGCGTTGGCGCAGACCTTGGCCTGACTGTTGGCCGAGAAGCCGGACTTGGGCATGTCGCCCTGCTGGCTGGCGTCTCCCAGCACGTAGATGTCCGGGTCCGCCTTCGACGACATGTCGGTCGGGTTCACCGGCGCCCAGTTGCCGTCGGTCACGCCCGCGACCTCGGCGATGTGGCCGGCCTTCATCGCGGGGATGACGTTGCAGACGTCCACGTTCTCGACGCTGCCGTCGATGTCGATCGTCATCGCATCCGCATCGACCGAGACGTTGTTGCCGCCGAAATCCGGGCCGATCCGCTCGATCATTCCGCCGTAGTGCTTCTGCCAGCCTTCCTCGAACAGACCCTGTTTCGAGAACTTCTCTTTCGGGTCGACGATCAGGATCTTGGCGGTGGGGTTGGTCTGCTTCAGTTGCCACGCCACCATCGACACCCTCTCGTAGGGTCCCGGCGGACAGCGATAGGGGTTGGGCGGCGCGATCATCGCGAAGGTGCCGCCCTCGGGCATCGCCATGACCTGCGCCTTCAGAAGCTCGGTCTGCGAACCGGCCTTGAAGGCGTGGGGCATCTTGTTCTGGACCGAAACGTCCCAGCCGGGCACCGCGCCGTCGACGAAGTCGATGCCGGGCGACAGGATCAGCTTGTCGTAGGGCAGGCTGGCGCCGCTGGCGAGCGTTACGGTCCTGGCGTCGCGGTCCACCCCGACGGCATAGTCGTGGACAACGTTGATGCCGTATTCCGAGGCCAGCGTGCCGTAGGTATGGGCAAGGCTGTCAAGCTCGCGGAAGCCGCCGAGATAAAGGTTGGAAAAGAAGCAGGTGTAGTAGGTCCGCGACGGCTCGATCAGCGTGACGTCGATCTCGCCTTTCGAGTCCTTCGCGATGTAGCGCGCGGCGGTCGCTCCTCCGGCGCCGCCGCCGACCACCACGACACGGGGCATCCCGTGCGCCGCGGCCTGAACCTTCGGCGCGGCCAATACCGCGCCGGCAGTCGCCACGAACGTGCGTCTGTTGAATTTCATTGTCTCCTCCCTGTTTTCGCCCCTAGTCGTCCGGGGCCGCGAAATACGCGGCAAGCGCCGCGATCTCTTCTTCTCCGAGCCGCCCGGCAACCATGTTCATCACGGGATGCGTGCGGGATCCGGTCTTGTAGGCATGCATCGCGACGACGAAATCCTCCTCGGGCCAGTAGACGATCGAGGGGATGCCCTCGTCGCCGCCCTTGGCCTGATGGCAGGTCGTGCATTCGCTTGAGAGATACGCGCCGTATTCCGCATCGCCCTCGATGGCGAGGATCGCCGGGTCGAGGTCATGGTCGGTGGGACGGGCGGTCGGATCGGATTCCGGGTAGTTGGCCGGCGAGGCCGAGAAGGTTCGAAGGTAGGCGATCAGGTCGGCGCGCTCTTGCGCGTCGTCCATGCCGCGGAAACTCATACGCGTTCCGGGCACGATGGCCCGGGGGGACTCGAGAAAGGCGTGCAGCGTGTCGGCGTGCCATTCCAGCCCCTTGGACCCGGCACGGTCGAACGCCTTGGAATACCGAAACCCTTCGACCGTCGCGGCGCGTCGTCCGAAGATATTGTTCAGGATCGGGCCGATGCGGTTCGACGCATCGGCCCCGACCTGATGGCAACCCTTGCAAAGGCCGAACAACGCCTTGCCGCGCGCGGCGTCCCCGATGTCGTCGGCGGGCGCAGGTCCGGCAAGGCCGAACCCGGCAACCAGCGCGACGGTCAGGGACGCCGTCCTGGCGGTCATTCGTCGAAGGTCCGCAGGTAGGCGACGATGGCATCGATGTCCTCGGCATCCTTGAAGCCTGCGAAGGACATCTTGGTCCCCTTGATGTAGTCCTTCGGCTTCGCAAGGAACTCGGCCACCGTTTCCTCGGTCCACGTGAAGCCCTCGTCGTGGAGCTTTGCGAAGGGCGACGAGTACTTGAAGCCGTCGATGCTGCCCGCGACGCGCCCGAACAGGTCGTTCAGCACCGGGCCGGTGCGGTTCTTCGCGCCTTCGCCGACCTGATGGCAGGCCTTGCACTTCTTGAAGGCATTCTCGCCCGCTGCGATCAGTTCCGGATCGGCAGCCATCGCGTCATCCGCCTCGGCCGTCATCTCTTCGGCCGCTTCCTCGGCGGGGGCTTCGTCGGCGGGGGCCTCGGCGCTGGCTTCCTCGACTTCCGCCGCTGCATCGGCTTCGGGCGCGTCGTCGTTGGCGGCGGCGGCCGCGGCTTCCAGCCGTTCGCGTGCGGCGGCGTCGTCCGGGGTCACGTCGATGACCGCGGCGCGGGCGGTAATCTCGACGGTTTCCTTGCAGTTCTCCATGCAGGCGTCTTCCGAGAACGCCGCAAGCTCGCCGTCGGCGCGGTCGTCCATGTAGAAGTTATCCTCGTTTGGAAGGCGGACTTCGGTGAAGTTCTCGTTCGACAGGACGAAGTCGTCCTCGACGATGTAGTTGAGATACAGAAGGTAGGCGACGATGGCATACACGTCGTCATCGCTGAGCGACTGCGCATTGCCGAAGGGCATGGCGCGGTGGACATAGTCGAATACCGTCGACAGGTACGGCCAGTACGAGCCGATCGTCTTCACCGGATCCTCACCGTCCAGCGTGCCTTCGCCCCCGGCCAGCACCGGCCAGCGGTCGATGGCCTCGCCGAAGTCTCCGTGACACATGGCGCAATTGTCGGTGTAAAGCTCTTCGCCTGTCAGCGCGTCGCCCGATCCGACTGGCAGGCCCTGACCGTCATAGCGAATGTCGATGTTCCACGCCGCGACCTCGTCAGAGGTGGCCGCACGGCCAAGGCTGAAGGTCTCGCCCTCGGGAAGCGGGTCGCCAAGCCCTGCGGGCACGACGCTGGACTTCAGTTCCTCGATCTGGGTCGTCAGGTCGGTGGCCGAGGTATTCAGTTCCTCGACCTGCGTGGTCAGGGCCGCAACCTTTTCGGCCTCGGCGGCTGCGCGCTGCTCGGCGGCGGCGGCCTGCTTTTCGGCAAGCTCGGCCACATCGGCGCGATAGCTGCGGGTCGCAAGGCCGTAAGAGACGCCAAGCACAAGGGCCGCCCCGCCGACTGCGGGGATCAGCAGGCTACTAAGAGACTTCGACATTTTCGGCGATCCCCTGCTCGTTGACGTACCATGTCTGGATACCGTTGTTGTGATAGATCGAGTTCAGCCCGCGCCATTCGCGCAGCTGGTTCTTCGTCGGCTGCACATAGCCGGTGCTGTCATGCGCCCGTGACTGCAGCAGCAGCGGCGAGCCGTCCCAGTCGAACTCGTAGTAAAAGCGGTGCATCGACTTGTCGAAGCTGGGCCCCGACATGCGCGCCGCGTGCCAGTTCTTGCCGCCGTCGATGGTCACATCGACCCGCGGGATCGAGCCGCGGCCCGACCATGCGACACCGGTGATGGTGGTGCGTCCCGGCCCGTGCAGGATCGGCGCCTGCGGCGACGGGTTGGTGATGACGGACTTGGCGTCCATCTCCCACGTGAAGCGGCGCGCTTGCCCGTTTTCCAGCAGGTCGGTGTATTTCGACGTTTCCTCGCGGTGATGCCACGGCTCGTCGCCCACCTCGATCCGGCGCAGCCACTTGATCCACATGTTGCCTTCCCAGCCCGGCACCACCAGCCGCAGCGGGTAGCCCTGTTCCGGGCGCAGCGCCTCGCCGTTCATCTTGAACGCGACCATGCAGTCGTCGAGCGCCTTCTCGATCGGGATCGAGCGGGTCATGCCCGACGCGTCGGCGCCTTCGGGCAGGATCCACTTGGCGTTGGTCTTCAGCCCGGCGGTTTCGAGGATGTAGCGCAGCGGGATGCCGGTATACATCACGTTGTGGATCATGCCGTGGGTGAACTGGCAGCCGTTCAGCTGCGCGCCGCGCCATTCCATCCCCGAGTTCGCCGCGCATTCGAGGAAATAGACCCGGTTGTCGCGCGGATACCGCATCAGGTCCTGCATCGTGAAGACCAGTTCCTGCTCGACCAGACCGTTGATCATCAGGCGGTGCTGCGCCGGGTCGATCTCGGCGATGCCGCCGTGATGACGCTCGAAGCAGACGCCGTTGGGGGTGATGATGCCGTCCAGTTCGTGCAGCGGCGTGAAGTTCACCGACGAGATCGGGTCAGCGGTCAGCCACTCGACGCTGCGACGTTTCACATGCGCCTCGTACTGGCTGGGCGTGCCGTAGGGGCGGGCGTCGACGCCGTCGCCCAGCACCTGGTTCCATTCCTGCAACTCGAGGATCGCCGGATCGCCTTCCGCGCCGCGCGCGGCCCCGGCGGCAAGCGTCGCGCCCCCGGCGGCCACGGCGGACTTCAGGAAGCCGCGGCGCGAGGTCGTTGCCTTGTGGTCTTTGCTCATGACTTCATCTCCGTACTTCAGCCCGTCACGACCTGGACGCTGGTGTTGGGGTCGAGTGTCACCGTGCCGATCCGCTTGATGTGGCTTTCCACCACGTCCCAGATCTGCGGGCCCTCTGTGCCCGCGTTCACGCTGGCCCAGCCGGCGATCACGTAGCTGCGGGACGGGTCGATGGACTCGCCCGATTTCAGCAGGGTCATGTCGCTGATGCGCTCGCCCTGCGGTTTGGTGATGTCGATGCGGTAGCCAAGCCCGCCCGTCCGCACCATGTCGCCGCCCTGCTGGTAGTAGGGGTCCGGGTTGAACAGGTTGTCGGCCACGTCTTCCAGCACGACCTTCAGGAATTCGCCGGTCATTTCCGTGCGATAGGCCTGGCCGTAGGTCATCGAGGTGACGTTCCAGATGTCTTCGCGCGTGATCGCGTCGCCGGGCATCAGGCTGGGTCCCCAGCGCACGCCGGGCGACAGGGCGATTTCCGCCTCGCGCTCTTCCAGCAGGGCCTGACAGATCAGGTCGTCCCACGATCCGTTGAAGTTGCCACGGCGGTACAGAAGGCTGTCGGTAGTGCCGATGACCTCTTCCAGCTGCGCCAGATGCGGTGCGCGGATCTCGTCGATGACGGCGGTCATCTCGGGGTCGGGCGCGATGACATCCGAGAAGATCGGGATCAGCTTGTGCCGGAAGCCCATCATCTGGCCGTCGCGCACATCAAGGTCGACGCGGCTGACGAACTTGCCGTTGGAGCCAGAGGCCACGATGATCGTCTCGCCCACAAGCACGGGCTCGGGAAGGGCGTCGTGGGTGTGGCCCGACAGGATCACATCGATGCCGGTCACGACACCGGCCATCTTCTTGTCGACGTCGAAGCCGTTGTGGGACAGCAGGACCACCAGTTCGGCGCCCATGCCGCGAACCTCGTCCACCATCTCCTGCATGCGCTCGTCGCGGATGCCGAAGCTGTATTCGGGGAACATCCACGAGGGGTTGGCGATCGGCATGTAGGGGAAGGCCTGCCCGATGACGGCGATCTTGACGCCGCCGCGCTCGAACATCTCGTAGGGCTTGAAGTTCTCTGCGGGCTCGTCCCATTCGGCGTCGAAGATGTTCTGGCCAAGCGCCGCGAAGGGCAGGGCGTTCACGTGTTCCAGAACCTTGTCTGTGCCCAGCGTGAATTCCCAGTGGAAGGTCATCGCATCAGGCTTCAGCGCGTTCATCGCGGTGACCATGTCCTGCCCCTGCGTGTGATAGCAGGTGTAGGACCCGTGCCACGTGTCGCCGCCGTCCAGCAACAGCGCGTCGGGCCGGTCGGCGCGGATCGCGTTGATCACGGTGGCGACCCGGTCCAGCCCGCCCATGCGGCCATAGGCTTTGCCGAGCGCGGTGAAGTCGTCGTAGGTCAGCGCATAGTGCGAGGGGCTTCCGTCGTCGATGCCGTAGAGGCGGCGGAAGTCGGCGCCGGTGATATGGGGAACCTCGCCCTTGTTGGGGCCGACGCCGAGATTGATCTCGGGCTCGCGGAACCAGATCGGTTTCAGCTGGGCATGGATGTCGGTGACGTGGATCAGGCTGACGTTGCCGAAGCTGTCGAAGGACAGGAGGTCATCCTGCGACAGCGCCTGCTGGGCCGCGAGCCGGGACCAGTTCCCGAAGCCCGATCCGCCATACAGCGCCGCCGACGCCATGGCGGCCTGCAGAAAGTCTCGACGAGAGATCATCTGGCGCCTCTGTGTTGTTTTAACATTCGCATATTTGCATTCGTGAGGGCAGAGAAAGCCGCGCCCCTGTCGGAGCGCGGCTTTCTTTTACTGACGAACCGCGGGGGTCTCGACAGACAGGCCGTTGCCGCGCGAGGCGACGTAGAGTTCAAGCGCGCGGAACTCGTCCGAGCCTTCCTTGAAGGTCTCGGCCTGCGTGTCGCGGATACAGCCCTTGAAGCGGTTGTGCCGCGAGATCAGGGTGGCCTGCTTCAGGCGGTAGACCGGAAAGCCGGTGATCTGGCCCTGGCTCAGGTGGTCGGCCCGGATCATGTTGCCCCAGTTGTCTTCGTGACAGTTGGCGCAGGACAGTTCGAGCTTGCCGTACCGGGTGTAGTACATCTCTTTCCCCTGCTCCCAGTAGGGGGCGGCGGGGCCGTCGATGGCCACGTCGACCGGCATGCCGCGCGACTGAAGTCCGATCAGCGCGACCATGGACTGCATGTCGAGGCTGTTCCACTTCCACTCGTCGGCTTGCATCCGGTCGGTCCGGCACTCGTTGATGAGGTCTTCCATCACCACGAGCTTGCCGTCCTCGTCGACCTTGGGCATATGCGCGGCCAGACCGGCAAAGCTTTCCGGATCGTCGTGACACGACGCGCAGCTTTCGCCGGCAGCGCCCTCGACCGTCCCGAACATGTCGATCGCCGCGTCGACAGCCAGCATCGCCGGGTTGTCGAAGTCGTCGAGTTCCAGCGCCTGCGTCTCATCGGTGCGGAAGCGCCAGCCCGAGTAAATCGTGTCGATGTATTCCATGTGCTCGGGGGCCGGAGCCTCGGTGATGATCTCGGTCTCGCCGTTGATCACCAGCGCGTCGTCGTCCGGGTCGCCGAGGGCGGGTCCGGTCAGGGCCAGCACCGCTGCCAGAGCGGTCGCTGTCCCGAGACCGGGAGCGTAGGCTTTTTTCATGTTTTCCTCCCTTGAGTTGCCCCGCCGGTGACCCGCCGGGGCTGCCGTCGGCGGATCAGTTGACCGCAACCTCCTGCACGCTCTCGTAGACAGAGCCGTCATCGTCGTACCAGGTGAAGTGGAACTCGCCCGCTTCCGGCACGGTCGCTTCGAACTCGAAATAGGGGTTGGTCGAGATCGCCGGTTCGAGGGTCACGTCGATGACGTTCTCGCCGTTGAAGTCGACCACGAAGCGATTGATGATCGAGCGCGGAATGACGTTGCCGTCGCTGTCCTTGCGCTGGCCCGATTCCATCTGGTGACTGATCAGCGTCTTGATGGTGATGGTTTCACCGGCCGAGACCGACTTGGGCACCTTGACGCGCGGTTTGACACCTTCTGCCATTTTACTAGTCCTCTCCCTGACTCAGCCGCCGCAGCCGCCGATGGTGACCTTCACTTCCTTGCGGTCGCTGACGAAGCTGCCGTCGGCCATCTTGGCGACGGCGACCACGTCCTGCGTCCCGGCGAGGCGGATCCGCGTCGAAGCGCTCTGCGAGGCCGAAAGCGGGCCGAAGTTGAACGTGGCGACACCCGGGTTCGGGTTGCCGGCGGCGAGGATCAGGATCGACACCGCGCCGGGGGCCGATACCTCGATCGGAACCGTGTTGCCGTTCTCGGCGATCTCGGGCGCGGTCAGCGTGATGCCGCCCGTGCCGACTTCGGCGCCGCCGGTGAAGGCCGCGATGTCGTCCTCGGCGGCGGCAAGCGCGGCGCGATAGGGCAGCAGGGCCGCGGTGGCGGCGCCCAGCCCGATGGCCAGCGTCTGACGTCTTGTGTAACTCATGGATGTTTCTCCCATTCCTGCCTCGGTCACTCTTCCTTCAGCGTCATGAGGAAGGCGACCACGTCCTCGATTTCCTGCGCGGTGAGCAGGGGCTCCAGCGGCGTCGGGGCCGCCTTGCCGGTGTAGGCGTCACCCGGACGGATGTAGCCGTCGGTCCGGTAGAACGACGGCATCATCGACTCGGGGAACATGACCTTGGCGTTGGCGACGATCCCGCGCAGTTCGGCCTCGGTCCAGCGGTCGGCGGCGCCGTCCAGCATTGGCCCGATCTCGCCATGGAACGGCAGATCGGCCAGCGCGGTGACCTCGTGGCACGCGATGCAGTTGCCCGCGCCCTTGTTCATGATCGACCGGCCGTTTTCCGGATCGCCGGGCACCCCGGTCAATGACATGGCGACTGCCCCATCCTCGTACACAACGTCCGAGGGGGCAGGCGGTCCGGCGAGCGCGGCGCCTGCAAGGCACACTCCCGCCGCAACCAGCAAGCTAGTTGTTTTCATGACTCCTCCCGTCTTCATGAAGGAAAGCTTAGACGCGTGTCGGCCCAATACGCAACATCAAATTCATAGGAATGAATAATATGATGGGTTAAACGTCACTCGGTTCCGGCCGCGCGGCGTTCCTCGAACCGGCGGGCGTGGTAGCGTTGGAAATCCTCGCTGTCGTCGAGATAGCGTTCCTCGACCACCCAGGTCAGCATGTCGATCGTCGTGCCCGCCTCGAAGGCGCCCGGCATCACCGCCACGGCGGCCTGAGCGCCGGTGGTTCCATCGGCGACGTCCTCGGGGAAGAACAGCAGGGTGGGGGTGAACAGCAGGCCCCATTTGCGCGTCAGCGCCCTTTCTTCCAGCGCTTCGCCGTCGAAGTCGATCACCTCGGTCGAGCCGTGCAGGTTCAGTTGCACCACGAAGTAGTGTTCGTTGATGTACTCCGCGATTTCCGGGCGCGGAAACACCTCTTCGTGCATCTTCGTGCAGTAGATACAGCCGCGCTGTTCCACGATCACCATCAGGCGTTTGCCTTCGGCATTGGCCTCGGCGAGGTCTTCGCGCAGGTCCTTGAAGGTGTCGCGCATCCAGTCGGCCTTGTGCAGGCCGTCATCGCCGAGTTCCGCGCCAAGCGCGGCGCCGGCCCAGAAGACTGCGGCAAGCGCGATCAGGTAACGTTTCATTGCTTCCTCCCTTGCTCAACCGATGCCCGGCCAGAAGCCGACCATCCAGTTCGCGATCCAGTTGACGGTTTCGGTGGCGATCAGGATGCCGAAGACGATCAGCAGCACGCCCATCGCCTTCTCGATCGCCGCCATGTGTTTGCGGAACCGGCGCATCCAGTTCAGGAACGGCCGGATGAACGCGGCCGCGAGGACGAAGGGCGCCGTCATGCCGATGGCGTAGACCAGAAGCAGGCGCATGCCTTCGCCGACGGTTTCCTGCCCGCCCGCCATGAACAGGATCGCCGCCAGCACCGGGCCGACACAGGGCGTCCAGCCGAAGGCAAAGGCCAGCCCGATCACGTAGGCGCCCAAGATGCTGGTGTTGTTGGTGTCGCCCGCACCGGTGTTGAACTGGCGGTACAGGATGCCGATCCGGATCACGCCAAGGAAATGCAGTCCCATCGCGATGATCACCGCTGCCGCGACCCAGCGCAGAACGCCGAACCACTCGCGCACAAGCTGGCCGAAGGCGGTGGCCGCCGCGCCAAGGCCGACGAAGATCGTGGCCACGCCAAGGGCGAACATGATCGAGGCCAGAACGGCGCGTTTGCGGACGCCGGGCGGAAGCTCTTCGCCGGATTGCAGCGCGTTGATTCCCGCACCTGCAAGATAGGACAGGTAGAACGGCACAATCGGCAGCACGCATGGCGACAGGAATGACAGTAAACCGGCGATCAGCGCCCCGGTCAGCGTGACGTCGAACATTCTCCCCCCGGTTCGCTTGTCGGCTTCAGATAAACATATTATGATCCTTATATATGATCGGTCAATTCCTCGCTCGACTGCTCGTCATCATGGGCCTGCTGTTTCCGGGGGGCGCCATGGCCGCGGGCGAAGACACGCTGTTGCTGATGGGCGAACAGCGGGGCTGCATCTACTGCGCCCGGTGGGATGCCGACGTCGCGCCGGAGTACGCAAAGACCGCAGAGGGCCGTTCGGCGCCGCTGTTGCGCGTCGATATTCACGAGCCGCTGCCCGAAAACGTCGACCTTGCCGGGCCGCTCAGGATCACGCCGACTTTCGTGCTTCTCAGAAATGGTCGCGAAATCAGCAGGATCGAAGGTTACCCGGGCGAGGATTTCTTCTGGGGCCTGCTTCAGCGCATGTTGGACGATGCAGGCATTGACTATGGCGCCGGAGGGTAGTGTTTTGCGCGGCATGACTCCGATCGATGCAAGCGGCCCCGACCACGGGGCGATGACCGACGACGAAACCGACCAACAGGGGCGGTTGCCCGTGATTTCGGAGACCACGACTCCGGAAGAGATGGATCGTATCGCCGAGAACGCAGAGCTTGCAGCGAACTTCCTGAAGGCGATCAGCCACGAAGGCCGGCTGATGATCCTGTGCCATCTCGCGACGGGCGAGAAGTCGGTGACCGAGCTGGAGGACCTGCTTTCGGCCCGGCAGGCGGCGGTCTCGCAACAGCTTACCCGGCTGCGGCTGGAAGGGCTGGTGAAGCCCCGGCGCGAGGGCAAGGCAATCTACTACCGCTTGACGGATGACCGCACGACCCAAATAATCAGCGTCGTCTACGACCTGTTCTGTCGCAGATAAGCGCCGGGCGTCTGACCGGCGCAAGGGAGGAGATCAGATGCTGGAGGTGCTGGGCGAGCCGCTCGCTGCGGCGCTCGTCGGGGTATTCGGTGGCGTCCTTCTGGGGCTCGCCGCCCGACTGGGTCGTTTCTGTTCGCTGGGCGCGATCGAGGATGCGCTGTACGGCGGCAGCTTGCTGCGATTGCGGATGTGGGGCGTCGCCATCGGCGCCGCCGTCATCGGAACGTTCGCCGCGCAGGCGCTTGGCTGGGCCTCTGTCGAACAGTCCGCCTATCTGCGTCTGGCGTGGAACCCGCTGGCCAGCATCGCGGGCGGCATCACCTTCGGTTATGGCATGGCGCTGGCCGGGAACTGCGGTTTCGGCGCGCTGGCGCGGCTTGGCGGCGGCGACATCCGCGCCTTCGTGATCGTGCTGGTGATGGGGCTGTCCGCCTATGTCGCCATGTCCGGCCCGCTGGCGGAACTGCGCGTCTGGGTCTTCCCGCAAGAAGAAATAACAGGGGCGGTGCCCGGCATCGCACACCACCTGTCGGGGCTGACCGGCCTTGGCCTGCCGCTGGTCGGGCTGGTGATCGGCGCGGTCATTCTCGCCGCGTCGCTGTGGGATGCCGAGATGCTTGCAAAACCCTCTGCTATCGCGTGGTCGCTGGCGGTCGGACTGGCCATCGTCAGCGCGTGGGTGGGGACAAGCTGGATCGCCGCGACCGGATTCGCCGCGCCCGAGGTGGTGTCGCACACCTTCGCCGCGCCGCTGGGCGATACGATCCTGTATCTGATGACCTCGTCCGGAAGTACCGTCAGCTTCGGCGTCGGCTCGGTCGCCGGTGTCATCTGCGGCGCGCTGCTGGGCAGCATGGTCAACGGTCGGTTCCGCTGGGAAGCCTGCGAGGATCCCCGCGAGCTTCGCCGGCAGATCCTTGGCGCGGTGCTGATGGGTGTCGGTGCGGCCGTCGCGATGGGATGTACCGTGGGGCAGGGGCTGTCCGCATTCTCTGTCCTCGCGGCCTCTGCGCCGGTGACGGTTGCGGCGATCGCCTTCGGCACGGCAATCGGGCTTCGGCAGCTTATCGCCGGGTTTATGCCGTCGGAATAAGTCGTCCTTCAGGCTGGCCCGCATCCCACACACGGAGTGCGGGCAGGCTGATTGCACCGTTAAGCGCAAAATGAATTTAAGATAATAACCGGCGAAAAAGGCGTAAGAAAACGCCTTTCGCGCTGACCTCTTGCATCCTCCTTATCCTGTCTCCCTGGCCGCTGTCCGCCAGCAGGGCGTTGACGGATTCGCGAAGATTTAGTTACCTACCAGTAGGTAGCATATGGGAGGAGAATCATGCTTACCAAGAATCTGGCGCGGCTCGCCGGAGCCGCGGTCTTGGCGATTTCCGCCACCGCGGGTCCCGCACTCGCGCAGTGGCAGCCCGACAAGCCGATCAACATCATTGTCCCGTGGTCCGCTGGCGGATCGACCGATCAGGTCACGCGGGTCGTCGCGCCGATCCTGGAGGAGGCACTCGGCACGCCGGTGGTCGTGGTGAACCAGCCCGGCGCTTCGGGCTCTATCGGCACCAAGGCCGCGCTCGACGCACCGCGCGACGGCTACACCTGGACCGCCAACGCCATCGCCAACAACGCCACCTACGCGGTGACGGGGCTGGTCGAGGATACCTCGATCGAGGATTACCACATCTACCTGCACGTCGCGAACGTGCCGGTGATCTCGGTCAATGCCGACGCCCCGTATCAGGACTTCGGCGAACTGCTGGAAGCGATGAAGTCGGACGACTCGGTCACCGTCGGCACCGCTGGTGTGAACTCGTCGGGCGGCATGGCGCTGGCCGCGATCAACGAAGCGGCGGGCGGCGACGTTCTGGCGCGCATGGTCACCTACGACGGCGGCAACCCGGCGGTTCTGGCGACCGCGGCGGGCGAGACGATGGTCACCACCCAGCTTGCGGTAGAGCAGACCGAGATGATCCGCGCAGGCAAGATCCGCCCGCTGGCGGTGTTGTCGGACGGCGAACTCATCATCGAGGGGCTCGACCCGATCCCGCCGATCACCAACTGGCTGCCGGACATGCATGTCGCGCCGGACTATTTCGGCGTGTTCATCCCGACCGGCGCCCCGCAGGAGGTCTATGACACCGTCGACCAGATCTGGGCCGAAAAGGTGATGACCTCGGAAGCGCTGATGACCTACGCCACCGAGCGCGGCGCCGTGTTCGCGCCCAGCTTTGGCGAGGAAGCCATGGACAAAGCGATGCCGGTCGTCATCGCCGAGGCTTGTGCCCGCGTGACGCGGGGCGAGGCGGTGCTTGATCCGTCCGAGATCGGCATCGACTGCCCCGAAGGCATGTAAGCGAATGGGGTTCGCGCGCGGTGCGCCGCGCGCGGACACCCGGCCCGTCGCATCCGCCCGCGCCGGCGTTTCCAGAAGGCAATACCATGCGTTTCGACACACCCGCCGCTGACCGCATCACCGCGGCCACTCTCTTCGCGCTTGGCGCGGCAATGAGTTGGGGAGGCTTCGTGATGGACCGGCTTGAGAGCCGGCAGATCCATCCGGCCAGCATTCCCGGCCTCGTTCCGATGATCCTTGGCGCCGCGATGATGCTGTGCGCCGTGCTGCTGGCCCTGTCGACGCGCGGCCAGACGGCGCCCGACGCATCCGGGGTGCAAGGCAACTGGACGGACTTCGGCTTCGCCGCCGCATGGAGCTGCGTGTTCGCGCTGCTGCTGGTCGGCACGCTGCCCTTCGCCGCGGCGGCGGCACTGTACATCTTCATCTTCGCCGGATGGTTCTCGTGGCAACCGGCAGAGCCGCAGGCCCGAAACGCGAAACGCATGATCTTCGTCGCCGTCTTCGCGGTGGCGGTCGCCGTGGGCGTGGCGGCGCTGTTCCGCTACGGCTTCCTTGTGAGGCTGCCGTGATGGAGGCGCTGAACGCACTTTTGTCCGGGCTGGGCCAGTTCATGACGCCGATGGGCCTGTTCCACGTCGCATGGGCGACGCTGCTGGGCATCCTCGTCGGCAGCCTGCCGGGCCTGACCGCGACCATGGGCGTGGCGCTGTTGACGACCTTGACCTACACGCTGGACCGCGACAGCGCGATCCTCGTGCTGATCTGCATGTACGTCGGCGCGATCTATGGCGGCTCGCGCTCTGCGATCCTGTTGAACATCCCCGGCACGCCCGCATCCGCCGCGACCTCGCTTGACGGCTTCCCGCTGGCGCAGCGGGGGCAGGCGGGCTACGCGATGGCACTGGCCACCGCCGGGTCCGCCATGGGCACGCTGGTGGGGATCCTGCTGCTGGTCCTGCTTGCGCCCGCGCTGGCCGCCATCGCGCTGGACTTCGGCTCGTTCGAGTTCTTCTGGCTCGCCGTGTTCGGCATCGTGATCTCCGGCCAATTGACCGGCGGCGTGAGCCCGCTGAAGGGCTACATGGCGGGGCTTTTGGGCCTGATGGTCGCGATGGTCGGATCAGAGGGCATCCACGCGCACGTCCGTTTCAACCTCGGCTTCGATCAACTGAACGGCGGCATCGGGCTGATCCCCGCGATGGTCGGCGCGTTCGGGTTCGCCGAGGTTTTGACCGTCATGTGGCGCCGCAAGGCAGAGCTTTCGACCGAGGAGTTGAAGGAAGACCGCGTTCTTCCCCGTCTGTCCGACCTGTGGCGCTATAAGATCACGATCGGCCGGTCCGGCGTGATCGGCACCCTTGTCGGCATCATCCCCGGCGTGGGCGAGGATATCGGGGCCTGGGCCTCGTACGCCGCCGCCAAGCGCAGCAGCAAGGAGAAGGACCAGTTCGGGAAGGGTTCCTACGAGGGGCTGACGGCGGCAGAGACGGGCAACTCGGCGGTTGTACCCGGCGCGCTGATCCCGGCGCTGACCCTTGCGGTGCCCGGTTCGGCCCCGGCGGCGGTGCTGATCGCGGCGCTGTTCATCCATGGCGTCCGGCCCGGCCCGATGATCATGTTCGAGCAGCCGACGTTCATCTACTCGATCGCGGCCATGCTGATCCTCGCGACCATCGCGATCGCGATTTACGGCCTGTCGCTGACGCGCCTGTTCATCCTTGTCCTGCGCATCCCGCGCGAGTTGCTGATGCCCGTGGTCTTCACGCTGTGCGTCATCGGGCCCTACGCCCTGACGCAACGGGTCTTCGACATCTGGGTGATGGCCGCCTTCGGATTGATCGGCTTCGTCCTGCGGCAGATGAATTACCCGATGGCGCCGCTGGTTCTGGGCATTATTCTTGGCGATTTGCTGGACAAATCCCTGCGGCGTGGGCTCACCCTGTCTAACGGGTCGCTCGAGCCTTTCTTCACCCGGCCGATCTCGCTGGCCTTCGTGGTGATCATCGCGCTCAGCATCGTCCTGTCGATGCCCGTCACCCGGCGCGCCGTCGGCAAGGTGATCGGTACGAAACGCGGCCCGACCGAGCAACCGGAGGGCAGGAAGCCATGAACCAATCCGCACCCAAACCCGTGAAGCGCGACGCTGCCGCGTCGAAACGCCGGATCCTGAAAGCCGCGCTGGCAGAGTTCGCGGCGCACGGCCACGCCGGCGCGCGCATCGACACCATCGCCGAGAAGGCCAGCGTGTCGAAGCCGATGATCTACAGCTACTTCGGCGACAAGGAGGAGCTGTACAAGGCGGCGCTGCGCGAAAGCTACGTGCAGATCCGGCAGGGCGAACGGAAGCTGAAACTCGAGGACCTGAGCCCCGAGGAAGCCGTGCGCGAACTGGTCGGCTTCACCCTGCGCCACTTCGTATCGAAGCCATGGTTTGTTTCGATGCTGAACACCGAGAACCTGCTGGGCGGCAATGCGATCCGGCAGATCGGAGACGTGGCAGAGATCCAGTCGCCGCTGATCGACTCGATCCGGCAGTTCCTTGAACGCGGCGCGGCGGCGGGGCAGATCCGCGACGATGTCGACCCGGTGGAACTGTACATCACCATCGCTTCGCTTTGCTACTTCCCCGTCTCGAACAAGCACACGCTGCGCGCCGTCTTCAAGGTGCCGATCGACGAGGCGTGGCTGGACCAGCGCGCGGCGATGATCTCGGAAATGCTGACCTGTTACCTGCGACGTCCGGCGCAGGACCCATGATGACCCGCGCGGCCACCCGGCTGCGCACCCCCTGACACGACAGACAAATCTCTGAAAGGACCGAAGAAAATGAGACAACAACGGATCGGCATCATCATGCACGGCGTGACCGGGCGGATGGGGATGAACCAGCACCTGATCCGCTCGGTCCTCGCCATCCGCGATCAGGGCGGTCTGGCGCTAAAGGATGGTTCGTACCTCGTGCCCGACGTGATCATCGTTGGCCGCAACGCCGACAAGATCGAGGCGCTGGCGAAGACGCACAACGTGCAGCGCTGGACCACCGATCTGGACGCCGCGCTTGCCAACCCCGACGACACGATCTTCTTCGACGCCGCCTCGACCCAGCTGCGGCCCGAACTGCTGAAGAAGGCCATCGACGCAGGCAAGCATGTCTACAGCGAGAAGCCGGTCTCTGAAGGATTGGCCGAGGCCGTCGACATCGCCCGCTATGCCAAGGAGAAAGGCGTCAAGAACGGCATCGTCCATGACAAGCTGGACCTGCCGGGCCTGCTGAAGCTGAAGCGCCTGCGCGACAGCGGCTTCTTCGGGCGGATGCTGAGCGTGAAGGGCGAGTTCGGCTACTGGGTGTTCGAGGGCGACTTCCTGCCCGCGCAGCGTCCGTCGTGGAACTACCGTTCGGAAGATGGCGGCGGCATCATCTCGGACATGCTGTGCCACTGGCGCTATGTGCTCGACAACGTCGTCGCGCCGGTAAAGTCGGTCAGCTGCCTTGGCGCGACCCACATTCCCGCGCGCTGGGATGAGCAGGGCAAGGAATACACCGCCACCGCCGATGACGCGGCCTATGCGTCCTTCCTGCTGGAAGGCGACATCGTGGCCCACATCAATTCAAGCTGGTGCACCCGTGTCCGCCGCGACGACCTGGTGACATTCCAGATCGACGGCACCCATGGGTCCGCCGTCGCGGGGCTGCACAAGTGCTACTCGCAGCATCGCGTCAACACCCCGAAACCCGTCTGGAACCCCGACGAACCGCAACCGCTGGACCTGTTCGGCGGCTGGGAAGAGGTGCCGGACAACACCGTGTACGACAACGGCTTCAAGGTTCAGTGGGAGCAATTCCTGCGTCACGTCGTCGAAGATGCGCCGTTCTCCTACACCCTCGCCGAAGGCGCGAAGGGCGTGCAACTGGCCGAGGCGGGCTATCAAAGCTGGCGCGAACGCCGCTGGATCGACCTGGAGGACCTGGGGCTGTGAGCACGACACTCAACCTTCCCGGCGGCGCTGTCACGCTGAAGGACGGCCCCGCGCCGGTGGCGTCCGACGGCTGGACCCGCACCGCCTTCGCCGCCGCGCATGTCGTGGCAGACCCGCTGGCCGAGGCCGACCCGTGGCTCGACTGTCCGATCGACTGGGACCGCACGCTGGCCTTCCGCGAGCACCTGTGGTCGCTGGGCTTCGGCGTGGCCGAGGCGATGGACACCGCGCAGCGCGGCATGGGCCTCGATTGGCCCACCTCGCTGGACCTGATCCAGCGCAGCGTCGCGCTGGCGAAATCCGGCGGCCACCTGATCGCTTCTGGCGCGGGCACTGACCACATCTCGCCCGAGGGCGCGACCATCGAGCAGGTGATCGCCGCCTACGAAGAACAGTGCGAGGCTGTTGAAGCGACCGGCAGCCAGGTCATCCTGATGGCGTCCCGCGCGCTGGTGAAGGCGGCGAACGGTCCCGAGGACTACGCCAAGGTCTACGACCGCGTGCTGTCGGGCCTGCAACAGCCCGCGATCCTGCACTGGCTGGGAGAGATGTTCGATCCCGCGCTGGAAGGCTATTGGGGCTCGGGCGACCACATGGCGGCGATGGACACCTGCCTTGAGATCATCGAGGCCAACGCCTCGAAGGTCGACGGCATCAAGATTTCGCTTCTGTCCGCCGACAAGGAAATCGACATGCGCCACCGCCTGCCGGATGGCGTGCGCATGTATACCGGGGACGACTTCAACTACCCGGACCTCATCGCCGGGGACGATCAGGGCTATTCCCACGCGCTGCTGGGCATCTTCGATCCCATCGCCGGGGCCGCCGCCCGCGCGCTGACCGCGCTGGGGCAGGGCGACATGAACCGGTACGGCGACGCCTTCGGTCCCACGGTCCCGCTGTCGCGCCATATCTTCAAGGCGCCCACGCGGTTCTACAAGACCGGCGTGGTGTTCATGGCCTATCTCAACGGGCATCAGGACCATTTCACCATGATCGGCGGGCAGGAAAGCACCCGCTCGACCCGGCACCTTGCCGAACTGGTGCGGCTGGCCAACGATGCGGGACTGTTCCCCGACGCCGACCTTGCCGCCGCCCGCGCGCGGCCGGTCTTCGCCGCTCGCGGCGTGGAGGTCTGAGATGACCGGCGTAGACGCATCCCGCCTGTCGCTGAACACCGCGACCGTGCGCGAGCAATGGACGCTGGCCCAGTGCATCGACGGCTGCGCGCGGCACGGCATCGGCGCGGTCTCCCCGTGGCGCGACAAGTTGCAAGAGATGGGTCCGACCGCCGCCGCGCGTGCCATCCGCGATGCGGGGCTGGGCGTCAGCGGGCTGTGCCGAGGCGGCTGGTACACCGAGGACGGGTCGCTGACCCGGAAGGTCAGGGACGACAACCGTCGCGCGGTGGACGAAGCCGCCGAGATCGGCGCGGCCTGCCTTGTCATGGTCGTGGGCGGCCTGCCGAAGGGGTCCAGGGACCTCCCCGCCGCGCAGGCGCTGGTCGAAGAGGGGCTGGCCGACACGCTCGACTATGCCCGCACCGCAGGCTTGCCCGTCGCCATCGAGCCGCTGCACCCGATGTACGCGGGCGACAGGGCCTGCGTGAACACGACCCGGCAGGCGCTGGATATCTGCGACCGGCTGGGCGACGGCATCGGCGTGGCGCTGGACGTCTACCACGTCTGGTGGGACTTCGAGATCGCCACCCAGATCGCCCGCGCGGGCCGTGACCGTCTTCTGGCGTTCCACATCTGCGACTGGCTGGTCCCGACCAGTGACCTGCTGCTGGACCGAGGCATGATGGGCGACGGCGTGATCGACATCGCCGCCTACCGCGCCATGGTCGAGGCGCAGGGCTTTGATGGCTTCGTCGAGGTCGAGATCTTCTCGGCCGACAACTGGTGGACCCGCGACGCGGACGAGGTGCTGGCCACCGTCATCGAACGCGCGCGCAACTGCTGATTATTGGGCGGGGCGTCGCGACGCCCCGCTATGCCTCGAGACGCTGGAACGATGCCTCGATCTCTGCCGCCACGGGCCGCGCGATCAGGCCCGGCTCGGTGCATTCGAACGAGAACGCCGCGGCATAGCCGCCGTCCAGCAACGCCCGGACCTGGCCCCGGTTGCCGCAGCGGTCCCCGGCATCCACCAGCACGCGGTGGCCGTCCTGTTCCGCGTCAAGGGCGACCGTCGGATCGGAAATGCCCGAGACGTGCACGATGGCCGTATGTTCCGGGAAAAGCTCGGTCTCACCTGCGATGACGTGCTGAAACGTGTCATGCACCAGTTTGAACGCCTCGGTGCCGCCGACCGCCTCGATCGCGTCGACCAGTTCGGCCTTGCGGGGCAGGGTGGAGGACGCGAAACCGATGGGCTCGATCAGCGGCAGCACCGCGCGGCCCTCGGCCAGCGCAAGGATGTCCCGCATCACGTCGCGCAGGGCGCGCGTTGGGCGGTCGTCGACGCTGGGGATCAGGCTGATCGTCTCGGCTCCCGCCGCCTCGGCCACATCCAGCAGCGCCCCGATCTGCGCCGCGCGGGTGTCGTCCCAGACGTTGAACCCGTAGACCTCGGACAGACCCAGCAAACGCAGCCCGCGCGCCTTCGCCATCGCCGCCGCCTCGGCGGGCGCGATGCCGTCGAAGAACGGACGGCCAAGATCGTTGCGCGGCTCCACCCCCACGCATCCAATCCCGGCGGCAAGGTCCAGAAACGCCTCGAAGGGCAGGTCGCGCGCTGTCTTCTGGTTCAGCGCCCTCGGGATCATGCGTCGCGGTCCATGATCCACTGAACCGCCGGGTCCGCGATGAAGCGCCACTTCCGCAGCGGCCCCGCCATCACGTTGAGGTAGTACATCTCGAAGCCATAGGGCGCGCCGCAGGGGTGGTGACCGCGCGGGACGCAGACCACGTCGCCGTCCTTCACCGCCATCGTCTCGTCCAGCACGCCGTCCTCGGTATAGACCCGCTGGATGCCGAACCCGTCGCCGGGGTTCAGGCGGTGGTAATAGGTCTCTTCGAGATAGGTGATATTCGGATAGTCGTCCTCGTCGTGACGGTGGCTGGGATAGCTCGACCAGTTGCCGTCCGGCGTGAACACCTCGGTCACCAGAAGGCTGTCGCAGTAATCCTCGTTCTCCATCGCGATGTTGTTGATGTGGCGGGTGTTGTTGCCCTTGCCCCGCTGGGTCAGGGTGATCCCGTCCGGCCCGATCCGCCGGGCCTTGTGGCCACCGTGACCGGGGGCCGAGCAGACCGCCAGCGTGCAGTCGGTGGTCGCCGTGGCGTGCCACTCCTCGCCGTTCGGGACATACAGGCAATGCGGCGGCGTCTTCTCGAACACGTCCATCCGGTCTCCCAATTCGCCCCAGTCCCGCCCGGCGGCCTGCATCGTGGCCTTGCCCTCGACCATCACAAGGATCACCTCGCGGTCGCCCGTCGCCTCGGACACGGTTTCGCCCGGACGCAGCCGGTACAGCGAGAACCCGACATAGCGCCAGCCCGCCGACTGCGGCGTGATCTCGTGAACCTTGCCGTGGGCGCCGAAGGGTTTCTTCAGTAGGTCAGCCATTCCGGCTCCTTTCCTCAGTTGGTCAGCCGCGCATGGGCGATCTGCTTGAGATAGCCCTCGTAGCGGTCACGCTGTTTCTGGCGGTCCGAGACTTCGGGCACGGCGACATCCCAGAAGAAGCCGTGCGCGCCCGCGCGCGTTTCCAGCCCGGTGCCGGGGAAGTCCTTCGCAACGGTCTCGATCACGATCACGGTGGGAATGTCGCGGTCGCGCGCGGCCCGGATCTCGGCCTCCAGCTGATCGGTGTCGGCGGCCTTCACCGCATGCGCGCCCATGCTGGCGGCGTGGGCGACATAGTCGATCTCGGGCTGCACCTCGACGTTGCAGTCGACATACATGTTGTTGAAGGGCTCGCCGCCGCAGCCCATCGTCTGCAACCGGTTGATGCAGCCATAGCCGCGGTTGTCGGTCAGAACGACGGTGAACGGCACCCGCCGCATCACCGCCGTCGCCAGTTCGCTGTTCGCCATCATGTAGCTGCCGTCGCCCACGAAACAGATCACTTCGCGCTCGGGCGTGGCCAGCTTGATGCCCATCGCACCCGCCACTTCGTAGCCCATGCAGCTATAGCCGTACTCCATGTGATAGCCGCCCTGGCTGGGTTGCCACAGCAGCTTCAGCGCGCCGGGCATCGTCCCCGCGGCGCACATGGCGACCGCGGTCTCGCCCGTGGCCCGCTGCACCGCGCCGATCACCTGCCCGTCGGTGGGTTTCGCCGCCTGATCGTCGGGCCGTGCGCAATAGGCGTCGACCGCCCGAAGCCAGTCCGTCCGCATCTCGGGATCGAAAGCATCGGCCCTGTAGTCCCCCAGCGCATCGCTCAGAGCCTCCAGCGCCACCTTCGCATCGGCCACAAGGCTTTCCGCCCCGTGTTTCGCCGCGTCGTAGCCGTGGATGTTGATCGACACGAGCTTCGCCCCTGCGCCGAACATCGTGCGCGAGCCTGTGGTGAAGTCCTGCAACCGCGTGCCCACGCCGATCACCACGTCCGCCGTCTCGGAAATCGCGTTGGCCGCCGCCGAGCCGTCCACGCCGGACGCGCCGAAACTCATCGGGTGGTCCTGCGCCAGCGCCGACTTGCCGGCCTGCGTCTCGGCCACCGGGATCCCGTGGCGGGCGGCGAAAGCGGCAAGTGTCTCTTCGGCGCCGCTATAGATGACCCCGCCGCCCGCGATCATGACCGGGTTCTTCGCCGCCCGGATCGTCGCGGCCACCCGCTCCAGTTCGCCCGTATCCGGCGCGGGCCGGCGGATGTGCCAGACGCGCGGTTCAAAGAAGGTTTCCGGCCAGTCATAGGCCTCGGCCTGCACGTCCTGACAGAAAGCCAATGTCGCGGGCCCGCAGTTCGCCGGGTCGGTCATCGCCCGCAGGGCGCGGGGCAGGGCGGTCAGCAGATGCTCGGGCCGGGTGATCCGGTCGAAATACCGGCTGACCGGGCGCAGCGTGTCATTCGCGCTGACCGTGCCGTCGTCGAAATCCTCGACCTGCTGCAGCACCGGGTCGGGCCGCCGCGTCGCGAAGACGTCGCCCGCCACGATCAGCAGCGGAAGGCGGTTCACATGCGCCAGAGCGGCGGCGGTCACCAGATTGGTCGAGCCCGGCCCGATCGACGAGGTCACCGCGTGCGCCCGGCGCCGCTTCTTCGCCTTGGCATAGGCGATGGCGGCGTGGGCCATGGTCTGCTCGTTCTGCCCGCGCCATGTCGGGAACACGTCGCGATAGGCGTGCAGCGCCTCGCCCACGCCCGCCACGTTTCCATGACCGAAGATCGCCCACATGCCGTCGACGTAGCGCTCGCCCTCTTCGGTCATCTGCACGGAAAGCCATTTCACCATGGCCTGCGCCGCCGTCAGCCGGATCGTCCCCATGGCCACCTCCCTTTTCCTGTCTTCGCCAGAAGCTTCTTCTGTCCCAAAATATCCCGGGGGAGTCGCGCGAAGCGCGGCGGGGGCAGAGCCCCCTGACTCCGGTCCGGCCTCACGCCGCGTTCAGACGGGCCTCCGCCCGCGCCGCGTCCCAGATCCCGCAAAGTTTCGCATAGCGGTCCGCCATCTGCGCCACCGCGTCCGCGTCCGACATCTCGCCCTTCATCCACGCCCGCGCGGCATCGCCGAAGATCGTGCGGCCTACGGCGAAGCCCTTCACCAGCGGCTGCCGCGCGGCCAGCGCGAAGCTCTCGGCCAGTTCCGCCTCGGGCGCGTCGAGGCCCAGCACCACGATGCCGCGGGTCCGCGGGTCGTTGCGCTCGATCGCCGCCACCGCATTCGCCCACGCGGCCTCGGTCCGGAACGGCTCCAGCTTCCACCAGTCGGGATAGACGCCCGCGTCGTAGAACTGCTGGATCAGCGTCGCCGTCGTGCTGTCATCGACCGGGCCGACCTTCGAGGGGATCACCTCCAGCAGGAATTCCAGCCCGTTGCGGCGGGCGGCGGTGAACAGCCGCAGCACGCGGCGTTCCTGCAGCGCGCGGGTCTCGTCGTCGTCGTCGGGATGGCAGAACACCAGAAGCTTCACAACGTTCTCGCGCGCCCATTCCCGCAGGCGTCCCAGATCCGGGCCAAGCTCGGGCTCGAAGTCGATCGGTCGCGAACCCGGCAGCTCCGTGGGCCGACCGATCCACAGCCCCGAACCCGAGGCGCGATGCAGGGCGCTGCGGCCGATGCGGTTGTCGCACAGGATGCCATAGCCGCCCTGACCATCTTGAACCTTTAACGCAGCTTCAAGGCACAACTCCTTGAACGCGCCGCCTTTTGCCAAGGTATAGCCTGCCATCTCCTCAAGCTGCAGCCGGTGGTCGAATGCGAAGGTCTTCACACTGGACCAGTCGCCGTGGCGGTTGGTCGCCCAGTGTACCTGTTCCAGTTCCGCGTCGTTGCGCAGGTCCGGCCGTGTGATGCCGCGCTGGAAGAAGAACTGCAGTTCCTCCCAGCTTGGATAGGCCGGGGTACAGCCATGGCGCGACACCGCGAAGGCGCCGCAGGCATTGGCGTATTTCAGCGTCACCGGCCAGCTTTCACCGTCCAGCCAGCCCTTCAACAGCCCCGACATGAACCCGTCGCCCGCGCCCAGCACGTTGAACACCTCGATCGGGAAGCCCGGCCCGGTCTGGCCGTCGTCAAGGCTTGCCGGGATATCGCCCTCGAACGCGGTGGCCCCCATCGGCCCGCGCTTGCACACCAGCGTCGCGTCCGAGACCTTCCGGACATTGCGCAGAGCCTCCAGCGTATCGGTCGAGCCTCCGGCGATGTGGAATTCTTCCTCGGTGCCGACGATCAGGTCGAACAGGTGCAGCGTCTCTTGCAGGCTGGCCGTGACCTCGGCGCTTTCGGCAAAGCGGCTTTCGCCCTCGCCATGGCCCAGAACGCCCCACAGGTTCGGGCGATAGTCGATGTCCAGCGCCGTCCGCGCCCCGTGCTTGCGCGCCAGTTCCAGCGCCTTCAGCACCGCCGCGCGGGGCGTCGGGTGGCTGAGATGGGTGCCTGTCGCCACCACCGCGCGGGCCTGCGCCACGAAACCCTCGTCGACGTCATCGGCGCACAGCGCCATGTCGGCGCAGTTCTCGCGGTAGAAGATCAGCGGGAACTGTTCCTGGTCGCGGATGCCAAGGATCACCAGCGCCGACAGCCGGTCGGGATCGGTCTTCAGCCCGTCCACGTTGACGCCGTGGCGCACCAGTTCCTCGCGGATGAAGCGGCCCATATGCTCGTCGCCCACGCGGCTGATCAGCGCGGACTTCAGGCCCAGCCGGGCGGTTCCACAGGCCATGTTGGTCGGAGAGCCGCCGATGTACTTGTCGAACGAGCCCATGTCTTCCAGCCGCCCGCCGATCTGCGCGCCGTACAGGTCGACGCCCGCGCGGCCGATGGTGATGACGTCCAAGGTCTTGGTCATGGCTTAGAATCCCGTGTCCGAAAGGAACCGGCGCGAGGCCGCGAGGTCGTCCAGCACGGACGCCTGATTACGCGGATCGCGCTCTTGCTCGATGGTGATGTAGCCGCCATAGCCGCGGTCCCGCAGCAGGCGGTGGATGGCGGCATAGTCGATGTTTCCCTTGCCGATCGGGCACATGACGCCCTCGGCGCAGGCCTCGAAGAAGCGGATGCGCTGGCCCATGACCCGGTCGAAGACCGCTGGGTCGATGTCCTTGAAGTGGATGTAGTCCAGCCGGTCCCAATAGCGGTCCAGCGTCGCCACCGGGTCCATCCCGGCATAGGCGAGGTGCCCGGTGTCCAGACACAGCCCCGCCGTTTCCGGCCCGATGTCCGCGGCCATGCGGTCCAGTTCATCCTCGAATTCGATATAGCCGCCCGCATGGGGGTGGATCACCGCGCGGACGCCGTATTCGTCGCGCGCGGCTTCCGAGATCGCGCGGATGTTGTCCATCATCGCGGCCCATTGCGCATCGTCGAGGCGCGGCGCGCGGTCGGAATGGCCGGCGGCGTAGTCGCGCGCGTCGTGGCCCCAGTCCATCACGGTCAGGTAGGGCGCGGCAAAGCGCTGGCCGTCGTGCGAGGGCGGTGCGGGCAGGGCGGTGATCAGCGCGCAGATCTCGCGGGTGTGCAGCAGCAGCGTGTCGCGGTTCGCGGGGTCGGCCAGATCGTCGAAGATCGTCCCCGCCACGATGCTCAGACCGCGCTGCGCCAGAGCGTCCGACACGCGGGGCACGTCCAGCGGCATGTAGCCATAGGGCCCCAGTTCCAGCCCGCCGAACCCGGCGGCGGCGGCTTCGTCCAGCACCTTCTCCCACGCGGGCAGGTGCGGGTTCGACACGTCGTCGACGCCCCAGCAGCAGGGCGCGCAGGTGACGGTGACGGGAAGATCGCTCATTCCGGCACATCCGCGTTGATGGTTTCAAAGGTCAGCGCGCGGTTGAACTGTTCGTGGAACGCGATGAAGCGCTTGGTGTGCTCCTGTTCCATGTGGAAATCATGCGCGGCCCGGTCCACCCAGCTTTCGACGAAGACCAGCCGGTCGGGATCGTCGGTGCAGGTGTAGAAGTCATAGGCGATGCAGCCGGGCTCTGCCCGCGTCGCGGCCTGCGCCTCGGGCGCGGCGGCCAGCACCTTGTCGCGGGTGCCGGGCTTGAGGTCGATGGTGATGATGAACTTATACATCCGAGATCTCCCGGTCGACGCCGACGACCTGTCCGGTTTCGGCACTGGTGCGGGCCGCATCCAGAACGGCAAGGGCGGCGATCCCCTCGGCGGCGGTGACAGGTGGGGTGCCGCCGGTTCGGACGGCGTCGGCAAAAGCTTCGTAGTAGCGAAAGTAAGCGCCCTGCGCGCTTGGCACCCGGGTCGCGCCGGCCGCGGTGTGCAGGGTGGCCCAGTGGCTTTCCGGCTCGAACCCCCAGCCGTCGCGATCCTCGGCCGGGCGATTGCCTGCGAAGATCGCCTGTGCCTGAACGTCGGTGCTTTGCGCCACGTGGCTGCCGTCCGAGCCATAGGCGCGCAACTCGCGCATGTGCAGGCGGTTCAGCTTGGAGGCGCTGATATGGCTGTGCGCGCCGCTGTCGTGGCGAAGCGTCAGCGTGAACCCGGCGTCGGTCGCGCCTTCGGGCAGGTCCACCATGTCCAGTTGCGCGTCGACCGAGCGGACCGGCCCCAGAAGGTAGATCGCCTGATCGACAAGATGGGTGCCCAGATCCCGCAGCAGCCCGCCGGTCGGCCCGGCCTCCAGCGTGGCGGGATCGTCGAAATCCATCCGCGAGTGCAGCCGCCAGACCTTGCCCAGACGCCCCGCATCGAGAACCGACTTCAGCGTCTGAATGTCCGAGTCCAGCCGCCGGTTGTGGTAGACCCCCAGCGTCACGCCCCGGTCGCGCGCCGCGAGAGCAAGGTCGCGCGCCGCCGCGGCGCTGGGGGCGAAGGGTTTGTCGGCGATCACATGCACGCCCGCGGCGATGGCCTCCAGAACCAGCGCGCGGCGGGTCTGGGGCGGGGTGGTGATCGTGACGGCGTCGACGCCCGCGGCCAGCATGTCGGTCAGGCTTGCGAAGACCGGGACGCCCGGCAGGTCGGATCGCACCGCCGCGACGGTGGCCGGCGCACGCGCGACCACGCCCGCCAGTTCCACGCCCCGCGCGGCAAGGATGAACGGCACGTGAAAGTGCCGCCCGCCCGTTCCGTATCCAACCACGCCGATGCGCATGTTCCCGGTCTTCCTCAGCGGATGATGGTGGCCTGAAGCGCGTCGATGGAGGACTGGATGCCGGCCTCGGTGGACATGGTGAAATCCTCCATCTCCAGCGACACCCAGTCGTCGTAGCCCATCATGCCCACGACCGAGAAGAACTCCTTCCACCATTGCAGGTCGTGGCCCGCGCCGACGGCGACGTAGTTCCAGCTGCGGTTGGCGACGTCGGTCACGTCTTTCAGTTCCAGCAGGCCGTTCACGTCGGCCAGCCCGCGCTCGATGCGGGTGTCCTTGCCGTGCACGTGGTGGATCGCCGGACCAAGCGCGCGGGCGACGGCGATGGGGCAGGCGCCCTTCCAGAACAGGTGCGACGGATCAAGGTTCATGCCGACCATCGGACCGACCTCGTCGCGCAGCCGGAACAGCGTTTCCGGGTTCCAGACCAACATCGCCGAGAAGTTCTCCAGCGCGATCTTCTCGACGCCCACCTTGGTCGCGTGCTCGACCAGCCCGTGCCAGAACGGGAATGCGCGGTCTTCCCACTGGTAGCGGTCGCGCTCGGGCATCTCGTCGGGCCAGCTTTTGGTGTAGACCAGCCAGTTCGGGACCATGTCGCCGGGCGCCGCCTCGGGCAGGCCGGACATGGTGACGATCTTCTTCACGCCGATCTCGCCGGCAAGGGTGAAGGTGTCCTCCATCTCCTTGCGGTGGCGTTCGCCCATCGCGCCGGGGTCCAGCGGGTTGGCCGAGCAGTTGAGCGCGGCGATCTGCAACCCGCGCGCCTCGATCTCGGCCATCTTCTGCTTCAGCAGCCCCTTTTCGGCCAGCAGGTCCTCGGCCCGGAAATGCGGCGCGGGGGACCAGCCGCCGCCCGTCATCTCGATGCCCTCGACGCCAAGGTCGACGCATTTGTCCAGCATCTCGGTGAAGGACAGGTTGCCCATCACATCGGTGCAGATCGAAAGTTTCATGTCTCCAGCTCCTTCAACAGAGACGGTTATTCAAAGTCGACCCATGCGGCGCCCTGATCGGCGGACCGCACGCAGTTCTCCAGCCAGCGGACGCCTTCAAGGCCGGCGTCGATGCCCGGATAGTGATGGTTCGCCAGGAAGGCGTCGTCGCCGCGCATCCGGGCGTCGATGGCCTGAGCGATCCAGAGGTAGATGTTCGACCAGCTGTCCCCGAGACCCTCGGTGTGCAGCGCGCCCATCCGGTCGCAGGCAAGGCTCTCGTCTTCGAGATAGGGCATCCCGTGGTGCAGGATCCGCTCGGGTTCGCCCTGTACCTGGTACAGCAGTTGGTCCGGGTGGCTGTCGGACCAGACAAGCGACGCCTTGGACCCCACGAAGCGATAACGCTGCGAGCCCATGTTGCCCGCGTCCACCGACGACACCCAAAGCCGCCCGCGCGCGCCGTTGGAATAGTGCATCAGGACGGTCGCGTGATCCTCAAGCGGGGCGCGCGACGGGATGAAGGCGGTGCGGTCGCACAGCAGTTTCTCGACCCGGACGTCGCCCAGAACGATCTCGGACAGATAGTAAAGATGCGTTCCGATATCGCCCAGCACGAAGGTCGGACCGGCGGTCTCGGGGTTGGTGCGCCACTTCACCGCTTCGCCCGCGTTGGTGTCGTCGCCCGCGTTGAATCCGTGAGTGTAGGCCAGATCGACGATGCGGATCTCGCCCAGCATCCCCTTGGCCACCATCGCCGCCATCTGGCGCACCAGCGGATGGCCGGTGTAGCCGTAGGTCACGCCGACGATCAGGCCCTTCTCCTTGGCCAGCGCCTTGACCTCTTCGCACTCGGCGACGGTGAAAAAGAGCGGCTTTTCACAGATCACGTGAATGCCCGCGTTCAACAGCGCCTTGGTGATCTCGAAATGGGTGAAGTTCGGCGTCGCCACCGACACCACGTCCACCCCGTCCTCGCGCGCGGTCTCGCCCGCGATCAGGTCCTGGTAGGTGGCGTAACAGCGGTCGCCCTCGACCCCCAGCGCGGTGCCGAAATCGCGGCCGCGCTCGGCGTCGAGGTCGAAGGCCCCCGCGACAAGCTGATAGGTGCCGTCGCGCAGCGCACCGGTGCGGTGCTTGTAGCCGACCTGTCCGGTGCGGCCGCCGCCGACCATGCCCCAGCGCAGGGGGCGTTGAATTGTACGCTCGCCGTTGATCATGCCGGTATCCCGTGGTTCAGGGTTTCAAGTCAGGCCGCGGCGCTGGCCGCCGCCGCGCCGTAAAGGTCGGGTTTGTCGATCATCGAGATCGCTTCGAAGCCGCCCGAGGCCACCGCCCGCAGCGCGGCGTCGCCGGTCAGCGTGGCGGCATAGCCGTCCCAGGTGGAAGGACCGGTCGCGGTGCCGTTTCCGGCGGCGACGATCCATTCGCGGAACTCCTGGTCGTAGGCTTCGATGAACCGCTCGCGCCAGTCCTCGGGGATCGCCTGCCGGATGCCGTGCGCGTCGGTGATCACGGTCGCGGGCCGGTTGGGCAGGGCGGCGATGCCCATTTCGCAAGAGACCTCGCCCCGGATGTCGTAGCCGTAGGCGATGTTCACGGAAATCTCGACGTCGACGATCACGCCGCTGGTCATGTGCAGCAGCACGATGGTCGGGTCGCGCAGTTCGCCGCCACGGGTCGAGCGGCGCGGAAGCCGCACCTCGACGCCCCGGATCTCGTCCGACAGCAGCCAGCGCGAGATATCCGCGTCATGAACCAGCGTGTCGTTCAGCGGCATGTCCGAGGTATAAAGCCCCTCGGGCACGCTGGCGTTGCGGTGGACCGACTTGTACATCAGCGGCGCACCCAGCATGCCCCGGTCGATCACCGCCTTCAGCCGCCGGTAGTCGGCATCGAAGCGGCGCATGAAGCCCACCTGCACCAGCCGCCGGCCATAGGCGACCTCGGCCTCGATCACCCGCAGCGCGGCGGCTTCCGAGGTCACCAGCGGCTTCTCGCAGAACACCGGCTTGCCTGCCGCGATACAGTCCAGAAGCTGTTCCTCGTGCGCCGGGCCCCACGAGCAGATCACCACCGCATCGACATTGTCCGAGCGGATCAGGTTCTGCGGCGTGTCGAACACCTCGGCCCCTTCCGGCGCGGCAGAGCCCGCGCGGTCGCGGTCGATGTCGGTCACCGCGGTGACGGTGGCCCCGGCCAGCACCCGGGTAAGGCGACGGATGTGATCCTGTCCGATCATACCCGTGCCGATGACGCCTACGTTCAGTGCCATTGCCCGGACCTCACTTGAAATACTTGTCGACGTAGCGCTGCATCTCTGCGCGCATGAAGGTGCCGCTTTCGTCGGCCTTCTCTTCCCATGCGAAGACGCAGGCGGTCATGATGCCGTCGAAGCCGACCTCCGCGAGGGTCTTGTAGAAGTCGTCCCACGGCACCTCTCCCTGACCGATGTTCAGGTGCTGGTGTACGCGCGCGGTCGAGCCGGGCGGGTTGATGATGTACCGCAGACCCGAGCTGGCCTTGTGGTTGAACGTGTCTGCGATGTGGACATGCGCCAGCACGTCGGCGCATTCGCGCAGCATCGCGACCACGTCGTCGCCGAAGTAGAAGGTGTGCGGACAGCAATACAGGAACTTGACCCGCGGGCTGTTCACGGTGCGGATCAGGTCGACCGAGGGTTGCAGCGTCTCGACCCAATCCTCGGGGTGCGGCTCGATATGCAGGTTGATGCCTTCGCGCTCGAAGATCGGCACCAGTTCCTCCATCGACCGCCACCACGCGTCCTCGCAGGCCTCGATCATGCTGCCGGTGTGGCAGCAATAGCAGGTGCCCTTGTCGGGATGCGGACCGCGCCCGAATTCCGAGTTCATCGTGTCCACTTCCATCTCGACCGCGATCTCGATGGCGCGTTTCCAGTGGCGCACGGCGGCCTGACGCTCGTCCTCGTCGTTCGAGGCCCAGCGGTACATCGGCAGCAGCGTGGCGATGCCGACATCGGCGTCCTTCAGCGCTTTCTTGAAGCTTTTGACCCGGTCGGGGAACACGCGGGGCGCCTTGAACCACTCAAGGAAGTCGCCGCGCGGGCTAAGCTCGATCCAGTCGTAGCCAAGGTCCTTGACCTTCGACGGAAGCTCTTCGAGCGACAGGTGGCGATGCATAAACGGGTCGAGGGCGATCTTCATGTCCGAGCCTCCGGGATGTTGCGTTGGGTGCGCGCGCCGCCGGCGCGGCGCGCGGGGGAGGATGTCTACTGAGCGGGAGTCACGTGCGGCGGGTGGCCGTCGTGGGTTTCCATGTAGCCCTCGATGGATGCCTCGAGGTCCGCCATGGTCTCGCCGCCGGCCATCAGGTCGGTGATCTCTTCGCGGGTCTTCTCGCCCTTGCGGAAATCGGCGGCGATGGCGCCGCGGATCAGCACCGCGAAGTGGTCGCCCACGGTCATCGCGTGCATCACCTGGTGGGTGATGAAGATCACCGCCAGACCGCGCTTCTTGGCCTCGTTCACGATCCGCAGGACGTGCGCGGCCTGTTTGACGCCAAGTGCGGCGGTGGGTTCGTCAAGGATCAGCACGCGGGCGCCGAAATAGACGGCGCGGGCGATGGCAAGCGACTGGCGCTCGCCGCCGGACAGGCCGCCGACCAGCCGGTCGCCGTCGTCGATCCGGGTGATGCCCATCTTCTGGACCTCTTCCACCGCGATCCGGTTCGCCGTCTTGCGGTCGAACACCCGCAGCGGGCCGATGCCCTTGGTGGGTTCGACGCCCATGAAGAAGTTCCGCCCGACCGACAGCAGCGGGTAGGTGCCGCCGAACTGGTGCACCGTGGCGATGCCACGATCCTGCGCGTCGCGCGGGCCGGCGAAGCTGACCGGCTGGCCATCGACCAGGATCTCGCCGCGGGTGGGGGCGTGAACGCCCGCCAGCGTCTTGATCAGCGTCGATTTGCCCGCACCGTTGTCGCCCAGCAGGCAGAGGACTTCGCCCTCGCGCACCTTCAGCGAGATTTCGTGCAGCACGTCGATCGGCCCGAAGCTTTTGTCGACGTTCTTCAGTTCCAGAACCACTTTTGCGTCAGACATTGGGTCAGCCTTTCTTCTTCTTGACGGCGCTCATCGCCCGTTTGCGGAAGGTCTCGTTCATCCCGACGGCGACAAGGAGCATCACGCCGATGATGAGGTTCGACCAGTTGCGGTCGATGTCGGTGAAATCGATGCCCTTGTTCACGATCGCGAAGGTGATCGTCCCGATGAACACGCCGGTGATCGATCCGAAGCCGCCGGTCAGCAGCACGCCTCCGACCACGACGCTTACGATGATGTTGAAGATGTCGTTCATGCCGCCCGACACCTGCGCCGAGTTGAACAGGATGGCGTGGCACATGCCGACGAACGAGGCGGCGGTGGCGGTGCCGACGAACAGCAGGATGGTGATGCGGTCGACCGGGATACCGGCGTTGCGGGCGCTGACCTTGTCGCCGCCGATGGCGAAGATCCAGTTGCCGTACTTGGTCTGATGCATGATGAACCAGAACACCGCGGCGATCACGACCCACCAGATGATGACGGTCTGGTGGCTGCCGCCGAAGATCAGGTCGCCGAAGATCGTCTTGGACCAAGCCGGGGCGGTAAGCGGCACCGAGGCGGCGCCGGTCAGCAGCTTCGACCCGGCCAGCACGATGCCCTGCATCGCGACCAGCGTGCCCAGCGTGATGATCAGCGACGGCACGGTGGTCCGCACGGCGAGGAAGCCGTTGAACAGTCCGACCAGCACGCCGATGCCGATGGCGCCGAGGATGCCGAAGATGATGGGCATTTCGTAGTAGCCCGAGATGATGGCGGTGGTCATCGCGCCTGCCGGGATCATCGCGCCGATCGAGATGTCGATCTCGCCCGAGATCATCAGCAGGCCGACAGCGACCGCGACGATGCCGATCCGGGCGGCGTAGTTGACCCAGCTTGCCGCGCCCAGCAGCTGGCCGAGGTCGACGCCGCCGATGAGGACATAGAAGACCAGCACGCCGATCAGGCTGACGATGGAGGCCGCTGCGGGACTGCGAAGAAGGCCAGAGATCATTTCCATGGGTCCGTCCTCACTTCTTCTTGGTTGCGTAGGTCATGGCGAGCGTCCGGAAGCTGTCGTTCGACAGAACCGCCGCCAGCAGGAGCGCGCCGATGATGATCGAGCCGATGTTGGGATCGAGCGCGGCGAAGAAGATGCCCTGGTTCACGACCGCGAAGGTCATCGTCCCCAGCACCACGCCGATGATCGAGCCTGCGCCTCCGGTCAGAAGCACGCCTCCGATGACGACGCACATGATCGAGTTGAAGATGAACGACTGCCCGCCCGCGACCTGCGCGCTTTGGTAGGTCATCAGCTGCGCCACGCCCACGAAGGCGGCGCAGAAGCCCGAGGCCATGAACAGGCCGATGGTCAGCTTGCGCGTCGGGATGCCGGCGTTGCGGGCGCTGTCGGCGTCGCCGCCAAGGGCGAACACCCAGTTCCCCTTGGGCGAGACGTGCAGGAAGAAGAAGAACACCGCGACGAAGCCCAGCCACCAGAAGATCGCGACGTTGAACATGCCGTTCACGAAGGTGCCCAGCAGCGTCTTGGTCAGCGGGTCCGGCACGTAGCCGACGCTGGTCGAGCCGGTCAGCATCACCGCGAAGCCCAGCGTCAGGCCCATCACCGCGAACATCACGCCGATGGTGACGATCAGCGACGGGATCGAGGTGCGCGTGACCAGCAGGCCGTTGAAGAAGCCCACGACCAGTCCGACGCCAAGACCGCCGAGGATGCCGACATAGGCGGGCAGGTCATAGTGCCCGGACAGAAGCGCTGCGGTCATCGACGCGGCGGGCACCACCGCGCCGACCGAGATGTCGAATTCGCCGGCGATCATCAGCAGGCCGACGGGCAGGGCGATGATGCCCACCTCGGCCGCGATGTTCAGCCAGCTCGACCAGCCGGGCGCGCCCATGAAGACGGCGCCGCCCAGCACGGCGAAGAAGACGTAGACGACGGCAAACCCGATCAGGGATCCGGTCTCGGGGCGCCGGACGAGGCTTCCCAGCGATAGGCCGGGTCCGCCAGCTTCTGATTGCATCGACATCTGTGCGTTTCCTGTTGCGAATTTCGTCGGTCGCCCGGCCCGCATACGAGCCGGGCGTCCCGAAGCGGGGCCGCCCGCGGTGTTCGGGTGGCCGCCGTCCGTGGTCACCCCGGCGCCAGAGGCCCGGGGTGGGGGAGGATCAGCGCGCGCCGGCCTCGACGCCCGCGATGACCTGCTCGACGTTGGACGCGTCGATCACGCCCGGACCCGTCAGGATCTCGCGGGTCGGGATGGTCACGCCGTAGTTGACGAAGTTGTTCAGGATCGACACGGCGAAGAAGCCCTGCTGATACCCTTGCTGGTCAATGGCGCAGGCCTGCGTACCGGCCTGGATGTTGGCGAGGATCGAGTCGTTGAAGTTCATGCCGCAGACGTGGACCGAACCGCCCTTGCCAGCCTGCTGGATGCCGCTGACGGTGGCGTTGGTGTCGCCGTCGCCGATGGCGAACATCGCGTCGATCTCGGGGTTCTGCAGCAGGTGCGCGCGCACGGCCTGTGCCACGGCGGTCGCATCGCCGAAAGCGGTGGCGGGCAGCTGCAGTACGGAACCAGAGCCGCCGGCGGCTTCCAGCCCGTCGTTGAAACCGGCGCAGAAGGCTTCGATGTTCGCCGCGCCCGGCAGCGTGTTCACGCAGGCGCCGTTCTTGTGACCGGCGTTGCCAAGGTACTCGCCACCGGCATAGCCCGACTTGTAGTCGACGGCGCCGACATAGTTCATCGCGCCCAGGCGGTCCGCGGCCTCAAGGCCGCCGGCGTTGTAGATCACCAGCGGGATGCCCGCATCGACCACGGCCTCGAAGGCGGGGTCCATGGCTTCCGGCACCCAGTTCGGGCCCACGATGGCGTCAGCGCCCTGGTCGATTGCCTGACGGATCAGTTCCGCGGCGTCGGGGCCGAGGTTGTCGTAGTTCTGCGGCCCAAGCCAGGTGACCGAGCCACCCTGGGCTTCGGCGACGGCGCCAGCGTCTTCGGCGCCTTTCTTGACGCGCGACCAGAACGGATCGTCCGGCTTGCCGCCGATAACGAAGATGTCCGCTGCGAAGGCGGTGGACGCGGTGAGTGCGATTGCGGCGGATGCCAGCAGGCCACGCGCGAGGCGCGAGTTCATGTTCATAAGGATATCCTCCCGTTTCGGTGCCCGGTCCGACCCTCCTCCGGGCGCCGGGTGAGCTGAGGGATAGCGAGTGTCCGCCAACGATGAAACTGTTCTTGCTATCTTTTGATACAAAAGTATCATTACGTATCATGTCAAAATGAGATGGCGCGGAGTGTCATGGGTAAAAAAAGGATCACAATCGCGGACTTGGCGCGTGAATCGGGGGTCAGCATCTCGACCGTGAACCGTATCCTTGCGGGGGCGGACAACGTGCGCGCCGCCACGATCGAGCAGGTTCAGGAGACCGCGCATAGAATCGGCTTCTACGGCGCAGGCGTTCTGACGGCCCGCCGCGAGGGGGCTTTGCCGCACTACCGCTTCGGGTTCCTGCTGCAGCAATCGACCCGCGAACTGTACCGCTACTTCGGCGACAAGATCCGCGAGGCCGCCGCGACGCGCCGTGACGAGCGGGTCGACTGCCTTGTCGATTTCGTCGACCGGCTGGAGCCCGCGAACATCGCCGGCCGCCTGCGGGCGCTTGGCAAGGAATGCGACGCGGTGGCCCTGATCGCCGCGGACCACCCGCTGATCGGGCAGGCGATCCGCGAGTTGCACGACGAGGGCACCAGCGTCGTGACCTATATCACCGACCAGTCCGCGCCCGAGCGGGCGGCCTTCGTCGGAACCGACAACTGGAAACTGGGACGTACCGCCGCCTTCTTCATCTCGCAGATGGCGCGCGACGACGGGCGCATCGCGGTCTTCATTGGCAACCACCGCTACCAGTGTCAGGACGTCGCCGACGCCGCCTTCCGCTCGTACATCCGCGAGCACGCGCCGGGGCTGATCGTCGGCGAAAGCGAACCGACCCATGAGGACAGCGCGCAGGCCTACACAATGGTGCGCGAACTGATCGCGAAGCATGACGACGTGAAAGGCATCCTGATCGTCGGCGGCGGCATATCGGGCGTGTTGCGGGCGCTGCGCGAGGTGCCGGAAGAGCGTCGGCGGCAAATCCGGGTGATCTGCCGCGACATCGGCCCCGAGACCCGGAAGGGGCTGACCGAGGGGCTTGTGACCGCCGCCCTCTGTCACCCGCTGGAAGAGACCTCGCAGACGCTGATTCAGACGATGATCGACGTCAGTCAGCGCGGGACGACCGGGCCGACGCTGCAGCGCACGGTACCGTTCGAGATCGTCACGCCCGAGAATATCTAAGGGATGACCCAAGGTGGCAGCGTTTGGGGCGCGGAGAGATTCTCCGGCTGCCCGCTGCCCGCTGCCCGCGCCGCCCGGCGCGAAAATGGCGCATTGACGTGGTTTGGAAGGGCTCGCCCAATAATTAAGCGCCTATTGGTTTCGGTCTCCGACCAATCCTGCTGGTATCGGCATATTGTTGCCTCGCTAGTCGGAAGAATGACCGCTGATTTAGGGTGTCAGATACTACTTTAAGGGGAAATTTATCCTGAGGTGACCCTGTGGAAAATCACATGTTAAGGGTTTTCCGAGTCCACCTTGCTGGAATGCGGCGGTTTTTCGGGCCCTGTGATTTAGCGTCGGTGCGTCCATTCCGACTTCAGGTCCGATAATTCAAGCGTAGGTAGAAAAGTAGCCCTTCGCTGGTCAATCACGTTGCTTTGAACTGGTCTTGATTGCCCCGAATTTCTTGAGGAAAATGCTCGGCGAGAAGTGAAGTACTTCCTGGGGCGGCCGGTTTTTGATCGGCTTTATTGTGGGTGTGGGTTCGTTTTGTACAAATCTATTCGGCGATCGTCGAGTGCGGCGCTGCGCGTGATGTGCGGTGTCATTCGGCGTTTGACCTGCATTCCGGCGGCGCAGGCTGCGGATGCAATCATTTTCCCGCGCACCGGGCGCGCTGAACGGCAATTGTCCTTGTTTCGGATAGCTTGAGATCTTGGGGTAGCAGATGACTGAATTGGTATATTCCGCGCCCGGCGTGGCAGAGTTCAATGGCGCCGCCTCCGGCGTTCAGGAGCTTGGGCACACCGCGGCCTATGAGATCTCGGAAGGCACGATCGCCTTCTCCTTCATTGCGGACGACACGAACGGCGCGCAGGGCCTGTTCACAAAGGACGCTTCTGGCTACGCGGGCGGCGGCAACCACTTCGCGCTTTACCTCGAAGGCAACACCCTTCGGGCCCGCTTTCAGGACGGCGCGACAGAAGTCTTCATTGATTACCCGGGCATCGTCGCGGGCGAAGAATATGAGATCGCGGTGACCTTTGGGGCTGGCGGTTCGGCGCTGTGGGTCGATGGCGTCATGGTGGGCAGCAGCCCGCTGGTGATGGACTGGACCCAGAACGTCGAGGTGATCCAGTGGGGCGGGCGCGGCTGGGGCAGCGCCAGCGGCCAGACCGGGTTCGACGCGCCCTTCGAGGGCGTGATCGCCGATCGGCAGATCTATGATGCGGCACTGTCATCCACCGACATCGCGACGCTGGCGGGATCGTCCAGCGCCACCAACAGCGCGCCGACCCCGACGGGTGACGCCGTGACCACCGACGAGGACACGCCGCTGGTCATCGACGTGGCCGACCTGCTGCTGAACGACACCGACCCGGACGGCGACCCGCTGTCGATCACCGGCGTCGCAACCCAACCCACCAACGGCACCGCCGTCTACGACAATGGCACGGGCACGATCACCTACACCCCGGACGCCGACTTCAACGGCGCCGACAGCTTTACCGTGACCGTCGAGGACGGCGTCGGCGGCGTCGTGACCTCGGTGGTCGACGTCACCGTGGCGCCGGTCAACGACGCGCCGGTCGCCGAGGACGACCTCGAGAACGTGGTCGTCATGGGCGAAGCCGTCGTGATCGACGTGCTGGGCAACGACAGCGACCTCGACGGCCCCGACGCGCTGACCGTGACCATCGTCACCGATGGCGCGCTTGGCACGGTGGTGAACAACGGTGACGGCACCGTCACCTACACCTCGACCGGGACCGCGGGCGACGACAGCTTTACCTACACGATCAGCGACGGCGACCTGACGGCGACCGCGACGGTGGAGGTCAGCGTGCTGACCGAGGCCAATGTCGCGCCCGAGGCGGTGGCCGACGACTATTCCATCGCCGAAGACGGCGTGCTGACCGTGGCGGCGGCGGGCGTGCTGGCGAACGACACCGACGGCAACGGCGATCCGCTGTCGGCGAGCGTCGTCACCGACGTGACCGACGGGACGCTGGTGCTGAACGGCGACGGCTCGTTCACCTACACCCCGGACGCCGACTTCAACGGCACCGACAGCTTCGTCTACCAGGTCAGCGACGGCCTCGGCGGCACCGACACCGCGACGGTGACGATCACCGTCGACCCCGAGGCCGACGACCCGGTCGCGGCGGACGACACGGCGGCGACCAGCCGCGACGTGCCGGTGGTGATCGACGTGCTGGCCAACGACGACGACGCCGACGGCGATCCGGTGACGGTGACCGGCATCGGCGCGGCGCCCAGCAACGGCGCGGCGGTGGTCAACGCGAACGGCACCATCACCTACACGCCCGACGCGGGGTTCTTCGGCACCGACACCTTCACCTACGCGGTCGAGGACGGCACCGGCGGCACCGACACGGCGACGGTCACGGTCACCGTCAGCGGCGTGCCGGACCCGGTCTATTCCGCCGCGGGCGCCACCGAGTTCAACGGCACTGCGGGCGGCGTTCTGGAGATCCCGCACAGCGCCATCTACGAACTGCCCGAGGGCACCATCGCCTTCTCGTTCATCGCGGCGGACACCAACGGCGCGCAGGGCCTGTTCACCAAGGACGCCTCGGGCTACGTCGGCGGCGGCAACCACTTCGCGCTGTTCCTTGACGGCACCACGCTGCGCGCGCGGTTCCAGGACGGGTCGTCCGAGGTCTACATCAACCACGCCGGCATCGTCGCGGGCGAGGAATACGAGATCGCGGTGACCTTCGGGGCCGGCGGTTCGGCGCTGTGGGTCGATGGCGTCATGGTGGGCAGCAGCCCGCTGGTGATGGACTGGACCCAGAACGTCGAGGTGATCCAGTGGGGCGGGCGCGGCTGGGGCAGCGCCAGCGGTCAGACCGGGTTCGACGCGCCCTTCGAGGGCGTGATCGCCGACCGGCAGATCTATGACGCGGCGCTGTCGTCCACCGACATCGCGACGCTGGCGGGATCGTCCAGCGCCACCAACAGCGCGCCGACCCCGACGGGCGACGCCGTGACCACCGACGAGGACACGCCGCTGGTCATCGACGTGGCCGACCTGCTGCTGAACGACACCGACCCGGACGGCGACCCGCTGTCGATCACCGGCGTCGCAACCCAGCCCGCCAACGGCACCGCCGTCTACGACAATGGCACGGGAACCATCACCTACACCCCGGACGCCGACTTCAACGGCGCCGACAGCTTCACCGTGACCGTCGAGGACGGCGTCGGCGGCGTCGTGACCTCGGTGGTCGACGTCACCGTGGCGCCGGTCAACGACGGGCCGGTCGCCGAGGACGACCTCGAGAACGTGGTGGTCATGGGCGAAGCCGTCGTGATCGACGTGCTGGGCAACGACAGCGACCTCGACGGCCCCGACGCGCTGACCGTGACCATCGTCACCGATGGCGCGCTCGGCACGGTGGTGAACAACGGCGACGGCACCGTCACCTACACCTCGACCGGGACCGCGGGCGACGACAGCTTTACCTACACGATCAGCGACGGCGACCTGACGGCGACCGCGACGGTAGAGGTCAGCGTGCTGACCGAGGCCAATGTCGAGCCCGAGGCGGTGGCCGACGACTATTTCATCGCCGAAGACGGCGTGCTGACCGTGGCGGCGGCGGGCGTGCTGGCGAACGACACCGACGGCAACGGGGATCCGCTGTCCGCGAGCGTCGTCACCGACGTGACCGACGGGACGCTGGAGCTGAACGGCGACGGCTCGTTCACCTACACGCCGGACACCGACTTCAACGGCACCGACAGCTTCGTCTACCTGGTCAGCGATGGCCTTGGCGGCACCGACACCGCGACGGTGACGATCACCGTCGACCCCGAGGCCGACGACCCGGTCGCGGCGGACGACACGGCGGCGACCAGCCGCGACGTGCCGGTGGTGATCGACGTGCTGGCCAACGACGACGACGCCGACGGCGATCCGGTGACGGTGACCGGCATCGGCGCGGCGCCCAGCAACGGCGCGGCGGTGGTCAACGCGAACGGCACCATCACCTACACGCCCGACGCGGGGTTCTTCGGCACCGACACCTTCACCTACGCGGTCGAGGACGGCACCGGCGGCACCGACACGGCGACGGTCACGGTCACCGTCAGCGGCGTGCCGGACCCGGTCTATTCCGCCGCGGGCGCCACCGAGTTCAACGGCACTGCGGGCGGCGTTCTGGAGATCCCGCACAGCGCCATCTACGAACTGCCCGAGGGCACCATCGCCTTCTCGTTCATCGCGGCGGACACCAACGGCGCGCAGGGCCTGTTCACCAAGGACGCCTCGGGCTACGTCGGCGGCGGCAACCACTTCGCGCTGTTCCTTGACGGCACCACGCTGCGCGCGCGGTTCCAGGACGGGTCGTCCGAGGTCTACATCAACCACGCCGGCATCGTCGCGGGCGAGGAATACGAGATCGCGGTGACCTT
>NZ_JBNAGE010000004.1:0-444160 GCF_049801035.1 Psychromarinibacter sp. S121 | reverse complement strand
TTACTCGATGATTTCCGACACGACGCCGGCGCCGACGGTGCGGCCGCCTTCACGGATGGCGAAGCGCAGGCCGTTTTCCATCGCGATCGGCGCGATCAGTTCAACCGTGAACGACACGTTGTCGCCCGGCATCACCATCTCGGTGCCGTCGGCCAGGGTCACGGTGCCGGTCACGTCCGTGGTCCGGAAGTAGAACTGCGGACGGTAGTTCGCGAAGAACGGGGTGTGACGGCCACCTTCCTCTTTGGTGAGGATGTAGGCCTCGGCCTTGAACTTCGTGTGCGGCTTCACCGAACCCGGCTTGCAGAGAACCTGGCCACGCTCGACGCCTTCACGGTCGATACCGCGCAGCAGCGCGCCGATGTTGTCGCCGGCTTCACCGCGATCCAGCAGCTTGCGGAACATTTCCACGCCGGTGCAGGTCGTCTTCTTGGTGTCCTTGATGCCGACGATTTCCAGTTCGTCGCCCACGTTCACCACGCCACGCTCGACACGGCCGGTCACAACGGTACCGCGGCCCGAGATCGAGAACACGTCTTCGATCGGCATCAGGAACGGCTGGTCCACAGCACGCTCGGGGGTCGGGATGTACTCATCGACGGCGGCGAGAAGTTCCTTGATCTTCTCTTCACCGATCTCCGGGTTGTCGCCGTTCATGGCGGCCAGAGCCGAACCCGCGATGATCGGAATGTCGTCGCCCGGGAACTCGTACGAGCTCAGCAGTTCGCGAACTTCCATCTCGACCAGCTCGAGCAGTTCCTCGTCGTCCACCTGGTCGACCTTGTTCAGGAACACGACCAGCGCCGGAACGCCGACCTGACGGGCCAGCAGGATGTGCTCGCGCGTCTGCGGCATCGGGCCGTCAGCGGCGTTCACGACCAGGATCGCGCCGTCCATCTGGGCGGCACCGGTGATCATGTTCTTCACGTAGTCGGCGTGGCCGGGGCAGTCGACGTGTGCGTAGTGACGGTTCTCGGTCTCGTATTCCACGTGAGCGGTCGAGATCGTGATGCCGCGGGCCTTCTCTTCCGGCGCGCCGTCGATCTGGTCATACGCACGGAAGTCACCGAAGTACTTCGTGATGGCCGCCGTCAGCGTCGTCTTGCCATGGTCAACGTGGCCAATCGTGCCGATGTTGACGTGCGGTTTGTTACGTTCAAACTTTTCCTTAGCCATCCTCAGGGCGCCTCGTAGTCAAAGGGGGCACCATGCCCCGGTCCAGTACGCGCGCTGACTTATTGGCTGGACAGCGGAAAATCAAGCGCATCTTCGGTGGAAAGGCGGGCGGGCCGCCTTATTCGTAGGGCGGGCGGAACCAGTCGGGGTTCTCTTCCATCCAGGTTTCGATCTGCTTGGCGGCCTGAGCCGACAGGATCTCGAGCAGACGCTCTTTCGTCGGGAAGGCGCCGGCACCGTTGTAGGCCGAGATCACGCTGATTTCGTGGGCTTCCTCGTTCAGCTTGCGGGCTAGCTGGTCGTCCCACAGCGTCACGGTCATCAGCAGGACCGATTTCAGCGACGGCACCAGCGGTACGCCGGCGTCGAGCGAGGTCAGGAAGTAGGCGTCGACGCTCATGCCAAGGTGGTACAGGCGGTCGCCCTGGTACCGGCCGAACCGGTCGTCGACCGCGCCCTCGATGGCCGCCTGCCATTCCGCCTCGGTCACTTCGATGGAGCCCGGACCGATCGAGGGTTTGCGGGCAACCACGAGATTATGGCCAAGCTTGAAGGCGCCTAGATCGACCGGCTTCTCGTCGAGGTCGCTGCGCGGGTCACAGCCCGCGAGGACAAGCGCCGCCACAAGGAATGCCAGTGTTTTCAAAGCTCGGTGCATGCCGACCCCTCTTGCCTGCGTTCCGACCCGATTATCCCAGCCCGCGGCGCGGTGCAACGCTGCGGCAAGCCCGGACAGGTCGCAGCGGATCAAATCATGCGGATGACCTTGCGGTCGATCGCCAGCATGTAGCCCTTGCGGGCGATGTTCTTCACCAGCATCTCGCTGACCATCTGGTTGCCCAGCGAATCCCGCAGCCGCTTGATCCGCGTGGCGCCGGACGCCTCGTCGCAGTCGGCGGCGTCGCGGCCCGAGATCATCGCCTCGATCTCGGCGCCCGTCAGCACGTCCTCGTCCATCCGGGCCTCGGCCAGCACCGCGAGCGTTTCGATGGCGGCGCCGGTCAGGGTGAACTCGAGGTTATCATTGAGATAGACCTTGTTCTCGTCGCGGCTGATCACCATCGATGATACCTGAAGACCCGAGCGTTCGAACTGGGCAATGCGCCGGTTGAGGGTGGCGATGGTCACAAGAAACACCAGCGCTGCGATCAGCAGCGCGGCGGCGAAGACCAGCAGCACGAACATGATCACCCGGTAGCTCGCCAACACCTCGGAGAAGGCGGCGCCGCTTTCGGCGAGGATGCCCAGAAGCGTGGTCTCGGCGCTCGAATCGGGCGAGGTCAGATCGTATTCAAGAAAAATGCGGTCGACGCGATCCACGAAGGCGGTCGCGGTCGGCAGGTTCATGAAGAGAAGCACCGCGGCGATCGCAAGGATGCCCACGATGGCGGCAAGCCCGAAGGCGACCACCCGGCCGCCGGAGCGCCGGGTGGTTGCGATGTCCTGCCCGTTGTCTGAACGGTTCATAGAGCGAATTTACCCGCCCGGTGTAACCTTGACTATAGCCAAGAGTTGCATGCCCTGGCTGGCCAGGGCGCTCTCGACGATGGGCGTGGCTGCGCCGACGTTGCAGGCATTGTCGGGGACCGACATGCGCGAGTGAACGTATTGGCTGCCCTTCTTCGCCTTGTACTCGACCGTACAGGCCGCCGAGGCGGCGGTGCCGATCAAGGCCAGTGCGAAGGCAAGTATGACGGTGTGCTGTTTCATAGGCTGATCTTTGCCCAGACCCGGCTGGTTATTCAATATCCGCAGGGGTTTCCGGTCTTTGTCATCGGATAACACGGTGGCGGAAAGGCGCTGTCATCGCATAACCGGGAGCCGATATTGCCTGACCGGAACGGGTCGTGGCGAGGTGGTGTTGTCCGCGGGACTGCCGAACGCATTCGGTACCGCAAACACCAGAAAGGACTGTCCGATGACCAAGAAGATTATCGCCACCGCCCTCGCCGCCAGCCTCGCACTGACCGCTGCCACCGTGTCGCCCGCCAGCGCTTTGGACCGCGGCGAAACCACCCGCCTTATCCTTGGCGTGGGTACGCTGTTCGCGCTGGGCCACCTGATTGGCGAAGGCACCAAGAACCGGTCCACCGTGACCCGCAACACCCCGCCGCAGCGCTACACGCCGCCGCGCTACAACAACCCGCCGCAGCGCCACAATCCGCCGCACCAGCGCAACAACGTCGTCCGCGTGCCGTCGCACTGCATCCATGGCCGCGGTGGCAACCGTTGGGTCGACTGGCAGTGCGCCAATCGCGCCGGCTACTGATCAACAGCAATAACCATCGAGCAGAGTGGTCCGGAGCCCCTTCCGGATCATGAAGGGAGAGCGGGTGCCTTTGCGGGGCGCCCGCTCTTTCCTTTTGCGGGGGGCTGGGCCCTTGTTTGCCGCCGCCCGATGGGTTTGATGGGGACATGCCCCGCGCCATTCCAGATTTCTCCCGCGAAGAGGCCGCACTTGCCCGTGGCGCCGTCTTTATCTGTGGTATCGACGAGGTGGGCCGCGGCCCGCTGGCCGGGCCCGTGACCGCCGCCGCCGTGCGGCTGGACCCCGCGCGCATCCCCGACGGCCTGACTGATTCCAAGCAACTGTCTGAGAAAGTGCGGACCCGGCTTGCCGCCGAGCTGGAAGAGTGTGCCGATGTGAGCATCGCGCATGCCTCGGTCGAGGAGATCGATGCGCTGAACATCTTCCATGCCTCGCAACTGGCCATGGTGCGCGCTGCCGAGGGGCTGAGTCGCGCCACGGATCTTGCGCTTGTGGACGGGAAATTCGTGCCGAAGGGCCTGACCTGTCCGGCAGAGGCAATCGTGAAAGGCGACTGCAAATCTCTTTCGATTTCAGCGGCTTCGATTGTGGCAAAAGTTTGTCGAGATCGTGTCATGTGGGATTTGGCGCAACAGCACCCCGGATACGGCTGGGAGCGCAACGCGGGCTACCCGACGAAAGAACACATCGCTGCGCTCCGAAATCTGGGCGTGACCCCACACCATAGGCGTAGTTTCCGACCTGTCCACAATATCTTGTATCAAGAGATTTCTGTAACCCCCTGATTCAATAAAGAATTTGACCGCGATTCGCCTTTGACTCAGACTTGTCCACAACAACATTCAGCGTCGTGGACAAGGCGCGGGGACAGAGGCAGCAATGGTCAAAACGATGAAGGGGGCAGCCGTGGAGTTGCCGCTTAACCAGATAATTGCGGGCGATTGCATCGAGGTGATGCGGTCTTTGCCCGAGGCGTCGGTGGACCTGATCTTTGCGGATCCGCCCTATAACCTGCAGCTCAAGTCAGAGCTGCACCGCCCCGACAACTCTCGTGTGGACGCGGTCGATGACGAGTGGGACCAGTTCTCCAGCTTTGCCGTCTACGACAAGTTCACACGTGACTGGCTTGCCGCCGCCAAGCGGCTGCTGAAGCCGAACGGCGCGATCTGGGTCATCGGCTCCTACCACAACGTGTTCCGTCTGGGTGCCGAGCTTCAGAACCAGGGCTTCTGGATCCTGAACGACGTGGTTTGGCGCAAGTCGAACCCGATGCCGAACTTCCGCGGCAAACGTCTGACCAACGCCCACGAGACGCTGATCTGGGCGTCGAAGGAAGAGGCCAGCAAATACACTTTCAACTACGAGGCGCTGAAGTCGCTGAACGAGGGCATCCAGATGCGCTCGGACTGGGTGCTGCCGATCTGTACCGGACACGAGCGCCTGAAGAACGACAGTGGCGACAAGGCGCATCCGACGCAAAAGCCGGAAAGCCTGCTGCACCGGGTGCTGGTCGGCACGACCAATCCGGGCGACGTGGTGCTTGATCCGTTCTTCGGAACCGGCACCACCGGCGCCGTCGCCAAGATGCTGGGCCGCGAGTTCATCGGCATCGAACGCGAGGCCGCCTATCGCGAGGTCGCGACGAAGCGGCTGGAGAAGGTCCGCAAGTACGACTCTACCGCGCTGGAAGTCAGCCGCGCCAAACGCGCCGAACCGCGTGTTCCCTTCGGCCAGCTGGTCGAGCGCGGCATGCTGCGTCCGGGAGAGGTGCTGGTCAGCCAGAACGGCAAGACGGCCAAGGTGCGCGCCGACGGCACGCTGGTCTCGGCCGAGGCGTCGGGCAGCATCCATCAGGTCGGGGCGGCTTTGGAAGGTGCGCCTTCGTGCAACGGCTGGACCTACTGGAACTTCCGCCGCGAAGGGCAGGTCGTCCCCATCGACGTGCTGCGCCAGCAGATCCGGTCCGAGATGCGCTGACCCGCAAGGTTATCCGAACAACAGAATACACGAACTACCGCCGGTGCCTGTGGCCCACCGCCACGGCACGACTGACCCCGCCGACCTTGTGTCGGCGGGGATTTTTTCTGTTCGGGATGGCTTGTTGGTCAGAAACCGAACGGGCGGTCAGCCGCCCAGTTTCACCAGCGCGTGCCGTTTCTTGCCCGCCGACAGCTTCACCGGAGAGGCCAGCGCGGTTGCATCCAGCATCAGCCCGGCGTCGGTCAGCGGTGCATCGTCGATGCGTGCGCCGTTGTCGGCGATCAGGCGCTTGGCTTCCTTGCCCGACTTCGCGAGGCCCGACTTGACGATCAGTTGCACGATCGAGATGCCGTCCCCGACCTCTTCGGCGGTCAGCGCAAGCGTCGGAAGGTCGTCGCCCACGCCGCCCTTCTCGAACACCTCGCGCGCGGTCGCCTCGGCGGCGGCGGCGGCCTCGGCCCCGTGGCACAGGGTCGTCACAGCGTTCGCCAGCACGATCTTAGCGTCGTTGATCTCGGACCCGCCAAGCGCGGCCAGCCGGTCGCATTCGTCCACCGGGATCTCGGTATAAAGCTTCATGAACCGGCCAACGTCGGCATCGGTGGTGTTGCGCCAGAACTGCCAGAATTCATAGGGTGACAGCATGTCGGCGTTCAGCCACATAGCGCCGCCCTGGCTTTTGCCCATCTTGCGCCCGTCCGAGGTGGTCAGCAGCGGAGTCGTCAGGCCGTAGATCTCGTGATCCAGCACGCGGCGGGTCAGGTCGATGCCGTTGACGATGTTGCCCCACTGGTCCGAGCCGCCCATCTGTAGCAGGCAGCCATACCGGCGGTTCAGCTCAAGAAAGTCGTAGGCCTGCAGGATCATGTAGTTGAATTCGAGGAACGACAGCGATTGCTCGCGGTCGAGGCGCGATTTCACCGACTCGAAAGACAGCATCCGGTTGACCGAGAAATGCCGCCCGATGTCGCGCAGGAACTCGAGGTAGTTCAGATCATCAAGCCACTCGGCGTTGTTCAGCATCAGCGCGTCGCTGTCGGCATCGCCATAGTCGAGGTACTTGGCGAACACCTGCTTCATGCTGGCGATGTTGTCGTCGATCGCCTCGGGCGTCAGCAGCGGGCGCTCGTCCGACCGGAAGGACGGGTCGCCGACCTTCGTGGTGCCGCCGCCCATCAGGGTGATCGGCTTGTGGCCGCATTTCTGGAACCAGCGCAGCAGCATGATGTTCAGCAGGTGACCTACGTGCAGCGACTGCGCGGTGGCGTCATAGCCGATATAAGCGGGGACCGTACCCGAGATCAGGGCCTCGTCGAGGCTTTGAAGATCGGTGCAATCGGCGAGGAAACCCCGCTCGATGATCACACCCAGGAAATCGGATTTCGGGTGGTAGGTCATTGCGTTTCGGTCCAGTGTTTCATGTGCGGCGCACTTGTACGCGCCAAGGGGGCAAAGGGGAAGGCATGAAGATCACCGCTCCGGTCTGGGTGCTTGGCACGATGTCGGGCACCTCGCTTGACGGCGTGGATGCGGCGATGGTCCTGACCGACGGGCAGCGGGTGAAGGCGTTCGGCGAGAGCCGATATCGCGCCTATTCCGACGCCGAGCGCGCCGTCCTGCGCGCCGCGCTGGGGATGTGGCCCGGCACCCCCGAGGTCGAGGCGGCGGCCGAGGTGGTCGAGACGGCGCATGCCGAACTGATGGCGCAGTTTCCGCAGGCCGAGTTGATCGCTTTCCACGGCCAGACGCTGGCGCACGACCCGCGCGGGCGCGGCACGCATCAGGCCGGGAACGGCGCGCTGCTGGCCGAGGTGCTGGGCAAGACCGTCGTTTGGGACTTCCGGTCCACCGATGTCGAGATGGGCGGCGAGGGCGCGCCGCTGGCGCCGTTCTATCACTTCGCCTGCGCCCGCCACATCGGCGCGCGCGAGCCGCTGGCGTTCCTGAACCTCGGGGGCGTGGGCAACGTGACGTGGGTCGACCCGGCGCAGCCCGGCCCCGATGTGCCGGGCGCCTGTCTTGCCTTCGATACCGGCCCCGCCAATGCTCCGCTGAACGACCTGATGCAGGCCCGGCGCGGGCTGGATCGCGACGAGGACGGCGCCTTGTCGGCTTCCGGTACGGTGGACGAGGGCGTCGTGGCTCGGTTCCTCGAACATCGCTATTTCTTGCGGATGCCGCCGAAATCGCTGGACCGGAACGACTTCCCTGACCTCGCGGGCGCTGTCGCGGACCTGTCCGACGCCGATGCCGCAGCGACGCTGGTGGCCTGCACGGTTGCGGCGGTCGCGCGGGGGATGGAGCATTGCCCCTCGCCGCCGTCGCAACTGCTGATCGCCGGTGGCGGACGGTACAACGGCGCGATGATGGCAGGGCTGGCCAAGGCGTTGCCCTGCCCGGTGGAACCGGTCGAGGCCGCAGGGCTGGATGGCGACATGCTGGAGGCGCAGGCGTTCGCCTATCTCGCCGCCCGCGTCGCGCGCGGTATGCCCACCAGCGCGCCCGGCACGACCGGGGTCGCCGCGCCGGTCGGTGGTGGCAAGATCAGCCGGGGCGACGAATAGGCGTCAGCCCTTTTTCAGCGAGGCCCGGATCGCGCTGCCGTGCTGGTCGAGCTTCGGCGAGGGCGCATCCAGCTTCGCCTCGGCGTCGGAGAACCGGAACGGTGGGCGCACCGAGGGCACGCCGTCCAGCGACATCTCAAGTCCGCGCGCCTGCACCTGCGGATCGGCGAAGACCTCGGCCATGTCGTTGATCGGCCCGGCGGGGATGCCTTTCGCCTCGCACCCTGCCAGCAGATCGGCCTTCGTCCACTTCGCCGTCTCTGCCATCAGCAAAGGCACCAGCACGTCGCGGTTCTCCACGCGGCCCGCGTTCGTGGCGTAGGGGGCGCCCGCGAGGTTCGTGACCCCCAGCAACTCGCAGAACCGGACGTATTGCGAGTCGTTGCCGACCGCGATGATGATGAAGCCGTCCGAGCAGTCGAACACCTGATAGGGGACGAGGTTCGGATGCGCGTTCCCCAACCGCACAGGCGCGATGCCCGTGGTCAGGTAGTTCATCGCCTGGTTCGCGGTGACCGCCGTCGCCACGTCCATCAGCGCCATGTCGATCCACTGACCCTTGCCGGTCGCGTGCCGTTGGTGAACGGCGGCGAGGATCGCGGTCGCGGCGTACATGCCGGTGAACACATCGGTGATCGCGACGCCGGTCTTTTGCGGCTGGCCGTCGGGTTCGCCGGTGATCGACATCAGTCCGGACATGCCTTGGATGATATAGTCATAGCCGGCGCGATGGGCATAAGGACCGTCCTGCCCGAAACCGGTGATCGAGCAATAGATCAACCCGGGGTTCAGTGCGGACAGGCTGGCATAGTCCAGACCGTATTTCACCAGCCCGCCGACCTTGAAGTTCTCGATCACCACGTCGGCGTCGGCCACCAGGGCGCGCACGGTTTCCTGACCCTCGGGGGTACGGAAATCGACGGCAATCGACTGTTTGCCCCGGTTGCAGCCATGGAAGTAACTGGCCGTCCGGTCGCCGTCGCGCTCGACGAAGGGCGGGCCCCAGCGGCGGGTATCGTCGCCTTCGGGGCTTTCGACCTTGATGACTTCCGCGCCAAGGTCGGACAGGCATTGGCCGGCCCAGGGGCCGGCCAGGATACGGGCGAGTTCGACGACCCGAAGGCCGTCCAGTGGTGCCGTCATCGCCGGATCATTCCGCCGGCAGCTTCTCGTCCAGCGCCGCGGCGAAGTCGTCGTAGTTCATGTTCGAGTACTTCTGCCCGTCGATGATGAACGACGGCGTCGAAGAGATGTCGTCCGCCTCGCGGTTCTGCTCGTACAGCGTCACCATGGCCTGCGCCATCTCGGCGTCCTGCAGGCATTCGTCGACCATGTCGGCCGACAGACCTGCGGTGCGGCCGATCTTCGACAGGTTGTCCGCGATGCCCGCGGGCGTGTCGGCGTTCAGCCAGTCGGACTGCTGCTCGAACACCATGTCCATGATCGCGAAGTAGCGCTTCTGCGACGCCTCAAGCTGTGCCGGATCGGCATCGGCACCGCGCGGCGCGCCGCAACGTGCCAGCATCCCGGCCCACAGGCCGAAGCGGTCGAAATACACTTCGCGGTAGATGAAGCGGACCTTGCCGGTGTCGATGTAGTTCTCTTTCAACTGGTCCAGCACGGTCAGGTGGAAGTTCTTGCAGTGCGGGCAGGTGGCCGAGGCGTACTCGATCACCGTGACCGGCGCATCGGGATCGCCAAGCGCCATCTCGGTCACGATCGAGGTGTCGACCTCGCCCTCTTGCGCCTGCGCCGCGCCAAAGGCGGTCAGTTCGGAACTGGAATTGCCGGTGGGCCAGAATACGGTGGCGCCGGCGGCCAGCACGAGGGCGGCGGCGAAGGGAAGGATCTTGTTCATCAGGGTCCTCGGTCAGTCTTTCTGTCGGGAGAGTACATTGGCGCCAAGCGCTTCAAGCGCGCGGCGCAGGGAATCGTCGGCGACGCTGGCGCTTGCCTCTGCGGCGCGCTGGCGAAGTTCGGGGGCGGGTTCGGGCTTTGGCTTTGCGGGGGCAGGGGCGAAAGCCGCCTGTCCCTCGGCAAAGCCGGTCGGCGCCGTTTGTGTGATCTTCAGCCGCGAGATCGCTGAATAGCCATAGCAGGCGTTCACCCGCTCGCGGATCTGGTCTTTCTGCATTTCCAGCATCGGGGCCTGCGCGCCGGTGGTCAGAACGGTAAGCGTCGCGCCAAACCCGCCGCGGCCATAGCTTACGTTGACCGGACGGCAGATCGCGGCGACATCCGCGCCCACGATTTCGGCCCAGTGGGTCAGCACACGCGACACGGCAAAGCCGCGTTTCTCGCCGACCTCGCGGATGCGCGTCGACAACAGGCCCGAGGCGCGCTCGAACCCGCGCTTGCGGCGGGGCGCCTTTCCGGACGGTCCTGTGGTCATCTCTGGCACTCCTCGGTCACGGCGCTATCCTAACGGGCGCGCCATGCGTGACGCCAGCCGAAAGCCTGCCGGGGAGCCATAAAGATTGCGTGACGAACAGCTCAGCCGTGTCCTGCTGGATTGGTACGACCGGCATGCCCGCGTGATGCCGTGGCGTGTCGGCCCGGCCGAGCGGCGCGAGGGCGTTCGGCCCGATCCCTATGCGGTCTGGATGTCCGAGGTCATGCTTCAACAGACCACCGTCGCCGCGGTGAGGGATTATTTCCACCGCTTCATGGCGCGCTGGCCCACGGTTCAGGCGCTGGCCGCCGCCGAGGACGGCGACGTGATGGCGGAATGGGCCGGGCTTGGCTATTACGCCCGCGCGCGGAACCTGCTGAAATGCGCCCGCGCGGTTGCGTCCGAGCATGGTGGCCGTTTTCCCGGCACGCGCGAAGGGCTGCTGACGCTGCCGGGCATCGGGCCGTACACCGCCTCGGCCATCGCCGCGATCGCCTTCGACGAACCGGCTGCCGTGGTCGATGGCAACGTCGAGCGGGTGATGGCGCGGCTGCACCTCGTCGAAACGCCGCTGCCCGCCGCGAAGCCGGAACTGACGGAACTGACGGCCAGGCTGACGCCCAGCGACCGGCCCGGCGACTATGCGCAGGCGGTGATGGATCTTGGTGCGACGGTCTGCACGCCCAAGTCGCCCGCCTGCGGTATCTGCCCGTGGATCGAGCCCTGCGCCGCCCGCGCCGAGGGGATGCAGGCCACGCTGCCGCGCAAGTCCCCGAAGAAGGCCAAGCCGACGCGGCTGGGCTATGCCTATCTTGCGCGCCGCACGGACGGGGCGTGGCTGCTGGAGCGGCGGCCGGATCGGGGCCTGCTGGGCGGCATGCTGGGCTGGCCCGGCAGCGAGTGGAACGACGATCCTGCCGAGGCTCCGCCGCTTGACGCCAAATGGCGCGATGTCGGCGCCGAGGTGCGGCACACGTTCACACATTTTCACCTTCGGCTTGCCCTGCGCGTGGCCGAGGTGCCCGAAGGCATTCGCGCCGACCGGGGCGCGTTTGTTCCCCGTGCCGAGTTCCGCCCCGCTGCGCTGCCTACGGTCATGCGCAAGGCCCACGACCTCGCCGTCACGGCGCTGGACTGAGCCCGCCACACCGCACCGCACCGCACACTCGCGGCTCGGGGTAGGCCAACCAAGCACTCCCTCCCCCCAAACAGGGGGGAGGACAGGAGGGGGCCACCACCGAAGCACCCCCCGATTGCCCCCCAATTACACCCCGGATATGCTCCACGGGAACCCGACCCCGGAGCCACCCGGCATGTCCTCTGCCCGCACCATCGGCGACCTACGCAGCGCGCTGCCGTTCTGGCTGTCGCTGGCGCTTGTCCCCCTGATCGCCGTCGCGGCGACGCAGGGCGGCTGGGCGCTGATCCTGCCGCCGCTGGGGACGTGGTGGCTGTACGGTGTCCTTGACGCGGTCATCGGGCTGAACGAGGAAAACCCCGACACCGAAACCGACGAGAGCCAGCTGTTCTGGTATCGGCTGATCACGATGATCTGGTTCCCGATCCAGGCCTGCGTGATCTACGGGGCGATCTGGTACGCCACCCACACCGGCCACCTTGCCACGTGGGAGAAGCTGGTGCTGTTCTTCGACGTGGGCATCATCTCGGGCACCGTCGGGATCGTCTATGCCCACGAGTTGTTGCACCAGAAGAACCGCGTCGAGCGCTGGCTGGGCGACCTGCTTCTGGCGACGGTGCTGTACAGCCATTTCCGAACCGAGCACCTGCTGGTCCATCACCGCCATGTGGGCACCCCGGCGGACGCGGTGACGGCAAAGTACAACGAGGGTTTCCACCGCTTCTTTTTTCGGGTGCTGGCCGAGTGCCCCGGCTCTGCATGGCGGGCCGAGAAACGGATGCTCGCCCGCAAGGGACTTGGGCCGCTGCACCGCTCGAACCCGTTCTGGCGCTATGCCGTCCTGCAACTGGCGGCGCTGGCGCTGGCGGTTGCGATTGGCGGCCTGGCGGGGCTGGGCCTTTTCCTGATGCAGGCGATCTCGGCGATCTGGCAGCTGGAACTGACCAACTACGTCGAACACTACGGGCTGACGCGGAAACACCTTGGCGGCGGTAAATACGAGCACGTGCTGCCCCGCCATTCGTGGAACGCGTCGCACAAGGCGTCGAACTGGCTGCTGATCAACCTGCAACGGCACTCTGACCACCACTACAAACCGTCGCGCCGCTTTCCGCTGTTGCAGACCTATACCGAGGAGGAAGCGCCGCAGCTGCCTTTCGGCTATCCGGTGATGGCGATGGTCGCGATGGTCCCGCCGGTGTGGCGCCGCGTGATGAACCCGAAAGTCCGCGACTGGCGCAGGCGGTTCTATCCCGAGATCGAAGACTGGACGCCCTACAAACAGGGCACCAACCCGGCCCCGGCCTGACCGGACCAGACCAGCCGGGCGCGCTTGTTACCGCGCCACGGCCCGGTCCTGCCGCTTCTTCGACTGATGTTCTCGCCACAGTGCGAACAGACCGGCGCCGACGATCACCGCAGCGCCAAGGGCGGTGGACGGCTCGATGGCCTCTCCGAACACCAGCACCCCCATCGTCGAGGCGAAGACCAGCTGGAAATACGCGAAAGGCTGGACCGAGGACGCCTCGGCCACCTCGTAGACCCGGATCAGCGTCCAGTGCCCCGCAGCGCCGGTGACGCACAGGATCGCCATCCAGACCCAGTCGCCGCCGGTCATCGGCTCCCAGAACCAGATGCCGACGAAGCTCATCAGCACCGCGCCCGCGACGCCGGTCCAGAAGAACGAGGTCGCGGCGCTGTCCTTGCGGGCCACGTAGCGGGTCAGCAGCCCGTACAGCGCGAACATCGCGGCCGAGCAAAGCGCGACCAGCGCCTGCGGCTCGAACACCCGCAGGCCGGGCTTCAGGATGATCAGCATTCCGACAAAGCCCGCGCCGACCGCGGCCCAGCGGCGCCAGCCGACTTTCTCGCCCAGCACCGGCCCCGACAGCGCCGCGATCAACAGCGGGTAGCAGGCGAAGATCGCGTGGCTTTCGACCAGGCCCAGCAGGGTGAAGGCCAGCACCATCACGCAGACCTCGCCCGCCAGCAGGATGCCCCGGAACACCTGCACCACCGGTTGCGTCGTGGCGGCGGCTTTGCGCAGTCCGCCGGCATTGCGCGAGGCGACGGTCATCACGAAGGCCGCGAAGAACCAGTAGCGGATCATCACCACCATGAAGACGTTGTAGTTGTCGGCAAGGTGGCGCGAGATGCCGTCCTGCACCGCGAAGATGAAGGTCGTCAGCACCATCAGCCAGATGCCGAGCTTGGTGTTCTGCACGCTCATGCCAGCCGCGCCACGGTCATGTGACGCTTGCGTCCGAACCCGGGGCGGCGTTCGACGGCAAAGCCCGCGTCGGCAAGGTTGCGCCGGACGAAGCCCGCGGCGGTATAGGTCGCGGCGGTTCCGCCGGGCGCGGTGTGGCGCGCGACCTGTTCCAGCAGCGGCGCTTCCCACAGTTCGGGGTTCTTTGCGGGCGAGAAGCCATCCAGAAACCACGCGTCCGCCGCGCCGTTCCATGCCGAAAGCGTTTCGCGCGCGTCGCCGATGACGACCTCGGCGCGCAGGCCGCCGGTCTCGATCACGGTCTCGCCACGCTCCCAAGCCGTCACCAGCGGCGCTGCGAGTTCGCCCAGTTCCGGAAAAGAGGCCAGCGCGCGCGACAGGTCGGCGGCGGGCAGGGGGAACGCCTCGAAGCTGGTAAAGCGCAGCGGGCCGGTGGCGCCCGACGCGCGCCACGCCTGAAGCGCGGTCAGCATGTTCAGTCCGGTGCCGAACCCCAGTTCGGCGATGTGGAACCCTTCGCGGAACCGCGCCGGAAGGTCGTTGCCGTCCAGAAAGACATGGCGCGTCTCTGCCAGTCCGTTATCCAGCGAATAGTACGGATCGTCGAACCGGGCCGACACGGGCACCGCGCCGTCGCGCCAAAGGGTTGCGGATGGATCGGGGGTCTGCATTTGAAGGGCCTAGCGGATTCGGCGCGACAATGCGGAAGGGAACGGGCAATGGCAATGGCGGACGTGACCGTGATGGGGGCCGGGATCTTCGGCGTCTCGGTGGCCTATGCCTGCGCCCGTCGTGGCGCGAAAGTGCAGGTGATCGAGACGCGCTGCCTTGCCGCCGGTTCCTCGGGCGGCATCGTCGGCGCGCTTGCGCCGCACGTGCCCGAGAACTGGAACCCGAAGAAGCAGTTCCAGCTTGAAAGCCTTCTGATGCAGCCGGCCTTCTGGGCTCGGGTCGAGGCGGAATCGAACGTGTCTTCCGGCTATGCCCGGCTTGGCCGGGTGCAGCCGCTGGCCGACGACCGTGCGGTGGAACTGGCCCGCCAGCGCGAAGTCACGGCGGCCGAGCTTTGGGGCGACGCGGCGGAATGGCGGGTGATCGACGCCGCCGAGGCGGGGGACTGGCGGCCCGAAAGCCCCACCGGCCTGTACGTCTGGGACAGCCTGACCGCCCGCGCCAGCCCGCGCGGCGCCTGCGCCAGCCTGTGGTGGGCCGCCTACAACGCGCATGGTGCGCGGCTGTCCTACGATCCGATGCCCGCGCGGGGCAAAGTCGTCTGGGCCACCGGCTACGAGGGTCTGGCCGAACTGTCGCAGGCGCTGGGCCGTAGCGTGGGAACCGGCGTGAAGGGGCAGGCCGTCGAGTTCAAACTCGATGCCGCCGACCGGCCGCAGATCTTCGCGGACGGCCTTCACATCGTGCCGCATCACAACGGCACGGTTGCAGTCGGGTCGACCAGCGAGCGGGACTTCGACGATCCCGAGTCGACGGACGACCAATGCGACGCGCTGATCGAGAAGGCGCGGGCCGTGTTTCCGCCCCTGCGCGACGCACCCGAGACGTTCCGGTGGGCCGGCGTTCGTCCACGCGCGCGCAGTCGCGCGCCCATGCTCGGGGCGTGGCCGGATCGCGAGGGGCATTTCATCGCCAACGGCGGCTTCAAGATCGGTTTCGGCATGGCGCCCAAGGTGGGCGAGGTCATGGCCGATCTGGTGCTGGAAGGACGCGATACGATCCCCGAGGGATTCCGGGTCGAGGACAGTCTCTAAGCCTCGGCGCCCAGATCCAGCGGGATGTGCCAGTTCACGCGCGTGAACTCGATGTCCATGCAAAGCCGCCCTTCCGCCGTGCGCACCAGCATCTTCCGCTCGCCCGTCAGGCAGAAATACACGGCTTCGTCGACCGTGACCGGCGACCGGGCGCGGAAGCTGAAGGCGCTGAGCGGGCCCAGCAGATCCTCGGCCATCGACAGGGCGCATTGGGCCAAGAGCGGCCCGTGCACCACCAGCCCGGAATAGCCCTCGACGTCCCGGGCATAGTCCGCGTCGTAGTGGATGCGGTGCCCGTTCAGCGTCAGGGCGGAATAGCGGAACAGAAGCACAGGGTCGAAGCGCTGTTCGAGAGCAAGAAATTCGCGCCCCTCGGCTTTAGGTGGCGCCACGTTCGCGCGCTGGTCGGGCGGGTCGCGATAGACAAGGTCCTGCCGCTCGGTGATGCACAGCCTGCCGTCCTGAACGATGTCATGCCGCAGGGTGACGAAACCCAGCCGCCCGGTCCGCCCCTCTTTCACCTCGGCGCGCTCGACGGTGCTGGTCTTCTCGGCCGGGTGCCCAAGCACCGGTGCCGAGTGGAACAAAAGCTGCCCTCCGGCCCACATCCGCATCGGCAGACCAAGGTTCGGGATCAGCCCGGGGCCGGTCGCCGGGTGCCCGTCGCGGCCAAGTGCTGCTGGACTTTGAGGGTCCCAGAAATAAATCTGGTGCCAGAAGGCGGGCATCGGGTCGCCCAGTCCCGGCGGCGCGCCGGGACGACCGAGCGCAAGATGCAGCGCGGTCGCGCGGGCCGGGTCGAGGCCGCACATGAAGGTCTGGGTTCTGCCGATGCTCTCGTGCATGTCGGTGAAAACCTACATGGCATGGAAGGAATTTGACAATTGTCAGTTATAGCGCTCGACCATCTTGTTCTGACCGTCGAGGACATCGACCGGACGGTCACATTCTATCGGGACGTGCTGGGCATGATGCCGGCGCCGTTCCACGACGCCGAAGGCGGCGAGCGCATGGCGCTTTCGTTCGGCGAACAGAAGATCAATTTGCATCAGGCCGGAGCCGAGTTCGAGCCGCGTGCAATCAAGGCCGCGCCGGGGACGGCTGACCTGTGTTTCCTGACCGAAGTGCAGCTTGAAACCTGGGTCGAGCATTTCGACCGACACCGCATTCCGCTTGTCGACGGCCCCGTGGCACGGACCGGCGCGACCGGGCCTTTGACCTCGGTCTACGTGCGTGACCCGGACGGCAACCTGATCGAAATCTCCGTGCGTGGCTGAGGTTGCGGCGCTGGGCCTTGGGGCTTGGCTGGTCTGCGCCTTCGCCGTGTTTTGCGGCACCTTCCTGCAACGGCTGACCGGGCAGGGCTTTGGCATGGTCGCTGCTCCGATCATCGCGCTGGTGGCGCCGGAATTCCTGCCCGCCGCCCTGTTGCTGCTTGGTACGGCGGTAGGGCTCGGCGCGACCGCCTTCGACCGGGGCGCGGTCGCGCGGGACGAATTGCCCGCAGGTTTCGCGGGCCGCGCGGTGGGCGCGGTGCTCGCGACCCTGATCGCGCTGGCGCTGCCCGACGCGGCGGCCTTCTCGGCGGTCGTGGCTCTGGTCGTTTATCTCGGGATCGCCCTGTCGCTTCTGGGTGTGCGGGTCGAGATCCGGCCCGCCACGCTGTTCCCGGCCGGAGTCGTTGCGGGGCTGATGGGAACGCTGACGGCGGTGGGCGCGCCGCCGATGGCGCTGTTGTATCAGCACGAAGAACAGCGCCGGTCGGCGGCGATGCAGAATACCTTTTTTGCGTGGGGCATGGTGGTGTCCATCGCCTCGCTTGCCGTGGCGGGGCTTGTGCGCTGGCCTCACGTCGTTCTGGCGGTGACTCTGCTGCCGGTTTCGCTGGTCGCGATCCGCGCCTCGCGCCCGATTGCGCGACGGGTGGCGCGGGCCAGCATCCGGCCCTACGCGCTGACGTTGGCGGGACTTGCGGCGACGGTGCTGCTGCTGAAGCAGATACTTTAGCGGGTCAGAGCCTCGACCGTGCCCGCCCGGACGGACAGCGGGTGGACGGCCAGCCGAGACGCGCGCGTTTCGGTCGTGGCGGGGCCCGCATAGGCCGCGCCGCCCAAAGCGACGGGCCAGTCGAGAACCAGCGGCGAGAACCCGGCGGGAGAGCGTTCGTTGCCGCTATGGTTCCCGGCAAGGAACAGCGCGCCGAACGCGGCGACTGCAACGATTTCGCGGATAAGGGAAGCGGGGCCGGACCCGGCCTTGGTCGTCATGCCTTCGGTGCCTTTCGAGCCCGTGGGGAAAGGCACGCCGATGCGCGCCCACCTCACGAACGCGCGATCAGGCCTGCGGGTTCCCTCGCAGCATGTCGATCTCCGATTTGAGTGCCTGCATCAGCGTCTCGACCGATTTCGCGTAGCGGTCGGACACCAGCCGGCCATCGTCGTCGAAGGCGTTCGACGAGTCCGCCACCGCGATGAACGGTCCCGGCACGATGCGCGGGCGGAACGGCGTCAGCGCGTGGCGCAGCATGTACTGTCCGACCTCGCCCCCGGCGCGGCCATCGTTGGCGGACATCACCGCGACCGGCTTGTTCGCCCACGGCCCGCCCTTGGTGCGGCTGACCCAGTCGAGCGCGTTCTTGATCACCCCGGTCACGGCACGGTTGTATTCCGGGCTGGAGATCACGACGCCGTCCGCCCCGGCGATCTGGTCCGACAGGGTCTGCGCGGCGGCAGGCACGCCTTCGGCCTCTTCGAGGTCGCCGTCGTAAAGCGGCAGACGCAGGTCGGCGATGGTCACGTCCGCCGCGCCGAACAGGCGAAACGCCTCTGCCAGAAGCTTGCGGTTGGTCGAGCCGGCGCGCAGCGCGCCCGAGATGCCAAGTAGCTTGTAGTCCGCCATGAAGGGTTCCTGTCCGGGCCGGGGTTATGAAGCGGATGATAAGGCGCGCCCGGCGCGGGGCAACTGCTTGCCGTTCCGGCAGGCCGGTGAAATGGTGGCGCCAACCGAGGACAGGAGGACGACATGGGGCAGGAGATCAGACACGGCGGACGGATACTTACGGATGCGCTGGCGGCGCATGGCGTGAGCCGCGTGTTCTCGGTGCCGGGCGAGAGCTTTCTAGCCGCGCTCGATGGGCTGTACGAAAGCGGAATTCAGAACATCGTCTGCCGTCACGAGGGCGGCGCGGCAATGATGGCCGATGCGATGGGCAAGATGACGGGACGGCCCGGCATCGCTTTCGTGACGCGCGGGCCGGGAGCAACGAATGCCTCGGCAGGTGTTCACGTGGCACAGCAGGACTCGACGCCGATGATCCTGTTCGTCGGCCAGATCGCGCGGAACCACCGCGACCGTGGCGCCTTTCAGGAAGTCGATTATCGCGCGATGTTCGGCACGGTTGCCAAGTGGGTGACCGAGATCGACCAGGTCGAGCGCATCCCCGAATACATCAACCGCGCCTTCCATGTCGCGATGTCGGGCCGCCCCGGCCCGGTGGTGCTGGCGCTGCCCGAGGACATGCTGTCCTCGACGGCGGAAGTTCCCGACCTGCCGCCGACCGCGACGCCCTCGGCGGGCGTGTCGGACGCGCAGGTGCAGGCGCTGCTGGATTTCCTCGGCAAGGCGAAGAAGCCGCTGGTGATCGCCGGTGGCCCGGGCTGGTCAGAGCAGGCCGCCCGCGATCTTCGGACCTTCGGCGAGGCGCAGGGCGTGCCGGTTACCGTGGCCTTCCGTCGGCAGGACTTCATCGACAACCGCTCGCCCGTCTACGCGGGCGACCTTGGCGTTGGGGCGAACCCCAAGCTGCTGGCGCGCGCGCGCGAGGCTGACGCGCTTCTGGTGCTGGGCAGCCGGATCGGCGACTGCGTCACGCAAGGGTATGAGCTGTGGGATCCGGCGGGTCCGGTGCCGCCGATCGCGCATGTGCATCCCGACCCGGACACTCCGGGCTCGGTCTATCGCTGCGATCTGGCGGTGACGGCACAGACCGCCGATGTCGTAGCCAAGCTGGCGCAGGCACCCAAGGCCGGGGACTGGGCCGACTGGACCGCCGCCGCTCGCGCCGACTACGAGGCATGGCAGACCCCGAAAGAGACGCCCGGCGCGGTGAAGCTGGAACAGGCGCTGCACTGGATGTCGAACAACCTGCCGGACGACGCGATGGTGACCAACGGGGCGGGGAACTATGCCGCGTTCCTGCATCGCTACTATCGCTTCCGCAGCTATCCAACGCAGGTCGCGCCGACTTCGGGTTCGATGGGCTACGGCTTTCCGGCGGCGGTCGCGGCCTCGTTGCAGTACCCGGACCGCGTCGTGATCTGCATGGCGGGCGACGGCTGTTTCCAGATGACGCTGAACGAAATGTCGACCGCGATGCAGTACGGCGCGAAGCCCATCGTGGTGGTCGCGAACAACGGCAAGTACGGCACAATTCGGATGCATCAGGAAAAGACCTATCCCGGCCGCGTCTCGGGGACCGAATGCCACAGCCCCGACTTCGCCGCCCTGGCTCGGGCCTATGGCGGGTTTGGCGTGACGGTGGAGAGCGACGCAGAGTTTCCGGCCGCGCTTGAGGCCGCAATCGCATCGGGCACCTTGGCGGTGATCGAACTGAAGCTGGACCCCGAGATGCTGACCACCGGCCAGACCGTCAGCGAGGTCCGCGCCGCCGCGATGGCGTAAGGCGTCAGGTAAGCAAGGGCCGCATCTCGAAGGCCAGCACCAATGCGCAAATCGCGGCGAGCCAGCTTGCCGCGACGCGCCAGCCGATGCTCAGCCAGTCGCGGGGCCAGCGTTCGAGCGTGGAAGCGACGAGCGCGGCTGGCGCGGCGACGGCGACGTTTGCGCCGAAGATCAGTCCGGCGTGGACGCCCAGCGGCAGCTCGAACAGGGCGTGGCCCTCGAAGCTGGACATCGTGGCGAGCAGCCCTGTCAGCGCGGCGAAACCCTGCGGAACCGGTGATGGCGGGTCCGGCTTCAGGGCCGCGAGCGCGCCGGTGACAAGGCCGAGCGCCAGTGCGGCGGCGGTTATTTCCGGCGGCATCAGGGGTGCAAGGAAAAGGCCCGCCGCCTGTCCGGCAAGCAACCACGGCCACACCGCGAGCATCCCGTCGCTGCGCCACCCGCCGACGAGTATCCCCAACGGCAGCAGGCACAGAACGATGGACGGCGCCGTAAGCGCCACGGCCACGCCTTGCGTGAACTGGTCGTAGATGCCGGACCCGCCCTCGAACGCATGCGCCGCGCCCGGGTCGGGGCGCAGCGCGAACAGGATCAGAAGTGGCGCGATGCGCCTCATGCGATGCCGGCGAGGAAGGCTCCACCGATGGCCGCGATGACCACGCCGGCCGCGCGGATCGCGTAGGTGCCCCACGGCAGTTTCGTCAGCAGGCCCAGCGCGATGCCGCACAGGTGCAAAAGCCCGGTGCCGATCACGAAGCCCACCGCGTAGGCGAAGGGGTTGGCGGCTTCGGGCAGCTCGGTGCCGTGCGCGTGGCCATGGAAGATCGCGAAGATGGCGACGATCACTGCGGCGATCCACAGCTCGGCCTTCACGGCGAAGGCGATCAGCAGGCCAAGCACGACGCCGGACAGCGCGATACCGGTCTCGACCGCCGGGATCGGAATGCCCATGACGCCAAGCGCGCCGCCGAAGGCCATGACCAGCGGGAAGACGATCGGCAGAAGCCAGATCGCGGGCGCGCCGAGGAAGGCGCCCCACAGGCCAACGGCGACCATGGCGATCACGTGGTCCCAGCCGAGGATCGGATGCGTGAAGCCCGACAGGAAGCCGCCGGTCACGCCTTCGCCGGTATGGGCTGCGGCGGCGCTGGCGACCAAGGCAAGGGCAACGCCAAGGGCGGCCCGGGTCAGTGTAGTGCGTGTGAGCGGACTATGAGGCATGTGGTTCTCCGTTTCATATCGTGGACCGCGCAGACGCCGCCCGGCCCGGTATTTTACCGGCACCATCATAGGGGTTACGCACGGTTCGGGGTTTTGGATCTGCCTCGCCGCCGGAACAGCCCGGCGCTGGGTCGGGTTACCGGTACCCGAGAATAGCGCGATGCGCTAGAACTCGACACCGATCTGCGCCTTGATGCCGGACCGGAACGGGTGCTTGACCAGCTCCATCTCGGTGACGAGATCGGCGATCTCGATCAGCTCGTCCTTGGCATTGCGGCCGGTCAGGACGACATGGGTCATCTCTGGTTTTTCGGTCTGAAGGAACGCCACGACCTCGGCGATGTCGATGTAGTCGTACCGCAGCGCGATGTTGATCTCGTCCAGCAGCACCATCCGGTTCGCCGGATCGCGGATCAGTTCTTTCGCCTTGGCCCACGCGGCCTGCGCCATCTCGATATCGCGGGACCGGTCCTGCGTTTCCCAGGTAAAGCCCTCGCCCATGGTGTGGAACTGGCAGACGTCCGAGAATCGGCTTTCGATCAGGTCGCGCTCGCCGGTGGACATGCCGCCCTTGATGAACTGCACCACGGCGCACGGCATGCCGTGGGCGATACAGCGGAAGATCATTCCGAAGGCGGCGGTCGACTTGCCCTTGCCCTTGCCGGTGTGGACGACGATCAGACCCTTCTCTTCGGTCTTGGTCGACATGATCTTGTCGCGGGCGGCCTTCTTCTTCGCCATCTTGGCGGCGTGGCGGCCATCGTCGCCGGGGGTTCCGTCGGTCTGGGTCTCTTCCGTCATTGCGCCGGTACTTCTCGTTCCATGGTGATGCTTGTCGGGCGGTCAAACCCTTCATGGGACGTGGTGCCGGTGATGGCAAACCCCAATGCGTTGAAAGTGGCGTGGTTTTCCGTCAGTTCGACGCGGGTCTGCAGCATCAGGACGGGCAGCGCCAGTTCCCGGGCGCGGGTTTCGGCCACCGCGACAAGCTTGCGCGCCAGCCCCCGCCCCCGGTGCGAGGCGGCGACGGCCAGCTTGCCGATATACATCGCGCTGGGCTTCGCCGTGAGGAAGGCGCAGGCCACGGGGCGGTTGTTGTCCTCGATTACCCAGACCTCGCCCAGCCGTGCCTGTTCGGCGATCAAAGCCTCGGTCAGGCCGTGCATCGACGAGGGCGGATCGATCCGGCCCTGCATATAGGCGAACTCGTACTGGATCAGCATCAGAATCGCGTGCCAGTCGTAGGGGTCCGCCGCACGGAATGGGGTGCCCTCTGCCATACCAGACAGAGGACACCCGATTTTAACGTTCTTCAAGCCTAAAGAGGGGTTTGCGCTATTCCGCCGGCAAGGCGACGCCGCCGCGCGGCTGGCCGAAGTGCCGCCGGTTCAGGCGGAACACCAGCCAGATCATCGCAAGCTGGAAGGCCAGCGCGATGGCGGTCAGCCCCCAGTACCCGGCCGAGAACTTGGCGACGAGACCATTGGCGACGAGGCCCTTGTTGATCCAGAAGTGCAGCATGACGCTCATCGCGACGCCGGGGCAGACCAGCGCGTAAGAGCCGGGAGACGCCTCGGTGCCGAAGACGAAGGCCGACAGATAGCCCTGACGTTTCATGACCGCGAGCCCCAGCAGCAGGAAGACGACCTGCACCGCCAGCATCCGGGTCAAAAAGACCAGCGTGTCGGCGGGCGTGGTGTGGCCGTCGAACGAAACGTGCAGACCGTGGTCCTGCCGCAGGAACATGATGCCCAGAACGGTCAGCAGCGGCACGATGATCATCAGCGTCGGGCCGGATTCGCGGGCGGTGCCATAGTGCAGCATCGCGTTGAAGCCGGTGATCGCGGCGACGATCGCATAAACGATGCCGGCCATCCCGAAGAAGGTCGAGCCGATCAGGCTGATGCCCTGAACCAGCGGGGTCGTGCTCATTGCGGCGGGCGCGGCGAAACCGACGGCGACCATGGTCAGAGAGAAGGCGGGCAGCAACTGCGCAAAGCTATTGTGCGCGGTCATGTCGAACAGGCCGCCCTTGGCGAGCACGCGGCCAAGGAAATCTCCGATCATCCGCAGCGCAATGACGCCGATGGCGAGGAAGGCGATCATGGCGAAGGGGAAGAGATACTCGACGATCCCCCACAGCCCCGGCACGAAGACCAGCCCAAGGATGAAACCCGCGTTGACGCCCATCGCCAGCGCCAGCGGCATGGCAAGAAGCTGGGTTTCGGCGTTCGAGTTCTTCAGCTTGGCGAAGGCTTCCGTCTTACGCAGCGCGGCATACTGGCGCAGGTTCCAGATCAGCGATTTGAAGTGCAGCACGGCGAAGACGGCGATCCCGGCCATGGCGATCACGATCATGCCCTGGGTGGTCGGACCGCCGGTGGAAAAGGCGGCGGCGATGTCCTCGAAGATCGGGACCGGACGACCGGGATGCGGCACCCAGAACATCAGGTACATGAAAAAGGTGACGGCAAGCCCGCCCGCACCCAGCGCGGCGAGGAAGTAGAGCGGCGAATAGATGTCCGCCGGACGGTGTGACGAGATGGCCATTGGAGCCTCCATATTCATATTCATGAATGTGAATATAGGAAGCCCGGGCCGCGTTACATTGATCTGCGTCAAACTGCCGTGCCACGGGGGGCGCGGCGGTCAGTCGAGCCGTTTGCGGAAGAAGTGGCGGCTGTGCCCGGTGGGCGTGTCATCCAGAGACCCGAATTCCTCGAAGCCAAGCTTGCGATAGAAGTCGGGCGCCTGAAACGAGTAGGTGTCCAGCCAGATGCCGGTGGCGCCGCGATCGCGCACTTCTGCCTCGATGCGCCCGATCAGTTGCTGCCCGATGCCACGGCCGCGGGCGGCCTCGGACACCGCAAGCAGGGTGACATAGGCCCAGCCCTGCGTCATCCGGGCGGTAATCCCGCCGAGGAACACGTCGCCGTCCCAAGCTTCGAACGCCATGTTGTCGATCACGAAGGGCAGGCCTTTCGCATCGGAATCCGCGTCGAGCAGGTTTTCGACGCGCGTGGCGGTCTCGGTCCTTGCAGCGGTGGTGTTCCGGATCTCAAGGCTCATTGGCGCAACCTTTCCAGCAGTCCACGGGCCGAGTTGGACCGGGGGGTCCACAGACCACGATCCATTGCCTCCTGCAACCGGTCGGCAATCTCGCGCAGCGCGGGCGCGTTGTGGTCCGCGATGAAGTCCCGGGTCGCCTCGTCCTCAAGGAATGCCGCATGCACGAGGTCGAAGTGATGGTCGCGCACCGCGCCGGTGGTGGCGGCGAAGGCGAAAAGGTAATCGACCGTCGCCGCGATCTCGAACGCGCCTTTGTAGCCATGGCGCTTGACGCCCTCGATCCACTTCGGGTTCACGACACGCGAGCGCACGACGCGGCCGATTTCTTCGTCCAGCGTGCGGATCACCGGACGTTCCGGGCGGGAATGGTCGTTGTGATAGACCGGACGCGCCTGTCCCTGAAGGTGCTGCACGGCAGCTGCCGCGCCGCCCTCGAACTGGTAATAATCGTCGCTGTCCAGCAGGTCGTGTTCGCGGTTGTCCTGGTTCTGGACGATGGCCTCGGCCTGACCCAGCCGCTTTTCCAGCGCATCGCGGGCAGGCGTGCCCTCGGCGCCCTCGCCGTAGGCGTAGCTGCCCCATGTCAGGTAGGCCTCGGCCAGATCGGCGGTGTCGTTCCAGATCCGTTCGTCGATCAGCGCCTGCAGTCCCGCGCCATAAGCCCCCGGTTTCGAACCGAAGACGCGGTGCTGCCCACCGGCGCCCTCGGTCCGGGCGCGGGCGGCGGCGGGGTTCATGTCGTCGGGTTCGTCCAGCGCCATGACCGCGCGGGCCGCCTTGTCGAACAGCGCGATCTGGTGCGGGAAGGCGTCGCGGAAGAAGCCCGAAACGCGCAGGGTGACGTCGACCCGGGGGCGGCCAAGGGCGGTGTGCGGGATGATCTCGTACCCCGTGACGCGGCGGCTGGCGGCGTCCCACGTGGGCTTTACGCCCATCAGCGCGAGACCTTGGGCGATGTCGTCGCCGCCGGTGCGCATGTTCGCAGTGCCCCACGCGGTCACAAGCATGGCGCGCGGCCAGTCGCCGTTGTCCTGAAGGTGGCGGTCGATCAGCAGGTTCGCGGATTTCCATCCCAGCGCCCAGGCGGCCTGCGTCGGCACCGCGCGGCTGTCGACCGAGAAGAAATTGCGCCCCGTCGGCAGCACGTCGGGCCGCCCGCGCGTCGGCGCGCCGGATGGACCGGGGGCAACGAACCTCCCGGACAATGCGGTCAGCAGCGCCTGACCCTCTGCGTCGCCGCACGCGGCGAGGGCGGGGCGCAGGCGGGTTTCGATTTCCTCAAGAACAAGGGCCGAGGCCGGTCCCGGTGCCTGCGGTCCGGCGTCCTGTCCCTCCTCCCGCAGGAGCGTCTGGGCGAGCAGTTCCAGACGCTCCACCGTATCGCCGTTCGTGCGCCAAGGGTCCGGTGACAGCCGAACCAGCGCCTTTGGAGTTTCGGCGACCGGGGCCGCCATGTCGCAATCGAGCGGATCCACGGTCAAGCCGAGATCCGACGACAACGCGCGCAGCAAAGACGCGTCTGTGCCTTTTCCGTCACCCCGCGGCGTGCGCGCCAGAGCGATGGCCAGATCGCGTTCCTGCTGCCCGGTCGGCGACTGCCCGAAGATATGCAGCCCGTCGCGGATCTGCGCCTCTTTCAGCTCGCACAGGTAGGCGTCGAGTTTCGCAAGGTCGGTCTCTTCGTCATCGCCGGTCATCCCCGCATCGCTGTCGATCCCGGTGGCCGAGGTCAGCGACAGGATCTCGCGCCGCAGATGCGCGATGCGGCGGGGGTCGACGCCGGCGGCTTCGAAATATTCGTCGACGAGCGCTTCAAGGTCCTTCAGCGGCCCGTAGGTCTCGGCGCGGGTCAGCGGCGGGGTCAGGTGGTTGACGATCACCGCCTGCGCGCGGCGCTTGGCCTGGGTGCCCTCGCCGGGGTCGTTGACGATGAACGGGTAGATATGCGGCACCGGGCCAAGCACCGCCTCGGGCAGGCACTGGTCCGACAGCGCCAGCGCCTTGCCGGGCAGCCATTCGAGGTTGCCGTGCTTGCCCATGTGCACGATGGCCTGCGCGCCCCAGTGATCGCGCAGCCAGATGTAGAAGGCGAGGTAGTTGTGTGGCGGGACGAGGTCCGGCGAATGGTAGGTTTCGGTCGGGTCGATGTTGTAGCCGCGCGCGGGCTGAAGGCCTATCACCACGTTGCCGAACCGGTGGATCGAAAGGTGAAAGCCGCCTTCGGCGGCTCGCTGCGCGGCAGGTATTTGGGAAGAGAAGAAGCGGTCGTCTTCCGGTTTGCCCCAACGGCTTTCGATCCGGCTGCGCACCTCCCACGGAAGCTGCTTGTAGTGGTCCAGATAGGTTTCCAGCGGCAGGATCTCGCCCCCATCGCGGTGGGCGCGGTCGGTGAGCCAGTTGGTAGGGCCGTCCATCAGGCGGCGCATCAGCGCGTCGCTGTCGGCAGGGATGCCGTCAAGGTCGTATCCGGCGTCGGCAAGCAGGTTCAGCACATGGACGGTGCCGGCGGGGGTGTCGAGGCCGACGCCGTTGGCAAGGCGGCCGTCCTTGTTGGGGTAGTTGGCAAGGACAAGGGCGGTTTTGCGCTGCGCTTCGGGGGTGCGTCGGAGCGTCGCCCAGTTGGCGGCGAGCCGCGCCACGAAGTCGATCCGGTCACCGCGGGCGCGGTAGGTGGCGATGGGGCATTCGGTGGCGTCGTCGAAGAACGCCTCTCCCTTGAAGGACACGGCGCGGGACAGGATGCGGCCATCGACCTCGGGCAGAGCCACGTTCATCGCGATGTCGCGGGCGGACAGGCCGGTCAGGCCGTCTTCCCACGCTTCCTCGGTCATGGCGGACAGGACCACCTGGAACACGGGCGCGGCGTTGGCGAAGGGTGCGGCAAGCGGGTTGGCCGCGCCGCCGCCTTCCGGCGTGCCGGTGGCGAAGGCGGTGCAGTTCAGGATGACGTCGGGCGGGGCCTCGGTGAACAGGTGTTCCAGCGTGGCGACCGATACCGGGTCTTTCAGGGACGCCACGAAGACCGGCATCGGATTCAGCCCGGCGCGCAGCAGGGACCGCGTCATCCGGTTGATCGGGTTCAGCCCGGCGCCCTGCACCAGTGCACGGTAGAAGATCATCGGCACGACGGGCGCGTCGGGTCGCCATGCGTCGCTGAGGGTGGCGAGGTCGGTCAGACCGGCGCCGGGCCAGTAGAGACCCGCCCGCAGAAGCGGTTTCGCGGGCGGCGGGGCATCGGACCCGTCCAGCATATGTTTCGTGTGGGCGAGGAAGTTGGCCGCGTTCTCCGGCCCGCCTTCGACGAGGTAGGACCAGAGCGCGTCGTAGTCGGCGTTGGACACGGTGGACAGGCGGCGCAGGTCGGCGTCGGGTTGGTCGTCGCCGGGCAGCAGCGCAAGGGGAACGCCTGCGTCATGACAGTGGGCTGCGTATTGTTCCACGCCGTAGCGCCAGTAGCCCATGCCGCCAAGGACGCGGGCGATGACAAGGCTGGACTTCGTTGCGCAGGCCTCGATATGCAGGTCGACCGACATCGGGTGGCGCAGGTGCATGATGCTGGCAAGGCGCAGGGTCGGGGCGTCCGCCATCGACCCGCGCGCTTCGGACAGCGCCGCAAGCTCGGTGTCGGCGGCGGACAGGAAGACGACGTCGGCGGGGGTCTGGTTCAGGTCGACCGGTTCGCTGTCATCGACGGTGCCGGGGGTGGCGGCGAGAAGGTGCATCGGGCGGGCCTTGCGCTTGCCGCAGGGCGCGGGGCCCCGGGCGGGAGTTTTGGCGGTGGGTCGCTGTCAGGGCAGCTTCTTCTGCATGAAGACACTGGAGCTGTTGGCTTCGTAGCCGCCAAACGGCCCGCAGGTTTTGAACCCGTGGCGGGCGTAAAGCTTGTGGGCCGCGTGCAGCAGATCGCCGGTCTCGAGCTTCAGCCACGGCAGACCGGCGGCGCGGGCCTCGTCCTCCAGCATTCGCATCAGGGCGTCGGCGGCGCCGGTGCCGCGCGCGCTTTCGGCAACGAACATCGACTTGATCTCGCCATAGCCGTCGCGCAGCGCCAGCGCGGCGCAACCGACGATGGCGTCGCCATCGCGGGCGGTGAAGAAGCGGATGTCATCGCCGCACAGCTGGTCGACCGAGAGAAAGTGGTTCTCCTCCGGTTCGAACAGCTCCTGCATCAGGGCGTGGCTGGCCTGAAGCAACGCGAGCGCCTGCGGGTGGCGCGGGTCGCCGGGTTCGACCGCGATCATGCCGGGGTGGTTTCCTGAAGCGCGGCTTCGATCGCGACACGGTCCAGACCGGCCTGGCCGATGACCACCAGCTTCGTCTCGCGCGGCTCGCTGGCGGCAAGCGGGCGGTCGAAGTAGGTATCGACGCGGGGGCCCACGGCCTGCAGCGTCAGGCGCATCGGCTTGCCGGCGACGGCGGCGAAGCCCTTGAGGCGCAGGATGTCGTGGGCGCGGATCACCTGAGCCACCTGTTCGGCGAAGGCCTTGGGGTCGGTGATTTCCGGGCGGGTCACCACGAAGCTGTCGAATTCGTCATGGCCGTGCTCGTGTTCGTGGTCGTGATGGTGGTCGTCATCCTCGTCGTCATCATGATGATGGTGGTGATGGTGAACTTCGTGCCGCGCAGAGATATCGGTCTCGGCGGCCTGGCCACGGCCCAGCAGGACATCGACCGGCAGCGCGCCCATCGAGGTCTTCACCACCTGCACCCCGGCGCGCGCATCGGAACCCAGCCGCGTCGCCAGCGCCTCGGCCGAGGCGGTGTCCAGCAGGTCGGTCTTGTTCACCACGATCATGTCGGCACAGGCGATCTGGTCCTCGAACAGCTCCGACAGCGGGGTTTCGTGGTCGAGGTTGTCGTCAATCGCACGCTGACGGTCGACGGCGGCGACGTCATGGGCGAAACGGCCCTCGGTCACGGCCTTGCCATCGACCACGGTGACAACGCCGTCGACGGTGACACGGGTGGAGATCTCGGGCCAGTTGAAGGCGCGGACCAGCGGCTGCGGCAAGGCGAGGCCCGAGGTCTCGATCACGATGTGGTCGGGGGGCGTGTCGCGGTCCAGCAGCTTTTGGAGGGTCGGCACGAAATCCTCGGCCACGGTGCAGCAGATGCAGCCATTCGACAGCTCCATCACGTCGTCGTCGGTGCAGGTCTCGTCACCGCAGCCTTTCAGGATATCGCCGTCGACGCCAAGGTCGCCGAACTCGTTGATGATCAGCGCGATGCGGCGGCCGTTGGCGTTGGCCAGCATGTGGCGGATCAGGGTGGTCTTGCCGGACCCGAGAAAGCCGGTAACGACGGTGGCGGGGATCTTGGCGGGCATTGCGGTCTCCGTTAATGGGATCCGATGGTCAGGTTGACGATCTGTGTAGGCTGCGAGGGTGGCAAGGCGCTTGCCGCCCGGCTGAGGGAAACGATGGACGACGTCGAGGTCGTGCATGCCGGCTGCTTGCAGGTCTGTGCAAGGTCGGCCGGAATGGCGGCGCAGGCCGAAGGGCGCGCGACATATGTCTTCGGCGGGCTGAGCGAGGCGGATGCCGATGATATCGCCAGGTTCGTGGCGGCATATCGTGTCGAACCCAAGGGCTGGATCGCGGACGCCCGGCCGCTGAGGCGGTTGCGACATTGCCTGGTGGCGCGTGTCCCGGCCATGCCCTAGGGCCTCAGCTGCACAGTGGCCGCAACGGGGTTGCCGTCCACGGACAGGGTTTCGTGGCTGTTGGCGTTCAGGGTCACGCGAATTTCCCGGGCATCCTCGGGCAGGCCGGACAGGTGATACCAAGGCCCGTAGACCCGGTTCAGTTTCACACCGTCGACATAGATATGGGCGTGGCCCTCACCCGGTGTATGAACCGCGTTCACGTCTTCCGGGGCAAAGCGGAAATGCTCGGTGACGATGTGAAGGTTCCATGCAGAGTCGCCTTCGGGAACGAGGTCCAGCGTCAGGGTCGGGGCCGGGTCGCCGGCGGGTAGCAGGGCATCGTGGTCGTGCGACATAGAGCTTGAGGTCATGTCGTGCGCCGTGTGGTCGCCGTGGTCGTGGCCGTCCAGGGTAATGCCCTGCGACGCAGCGTACAGAAAGCCGCCGCCGGTGCCGAAGAACAGGCCGATGACAAGCATCAACAGGGGTTTCATGGCGCGTATCCTTGACGAAAAAGCGCCGCCCGGTCGGAACCGGGCAGCGCGGCGTGTTCACGAGGTCAGGCCGGTTGCGGCGCGCCCTGTGTCTCTCGTTGCCAGAAGAAACCGGCAAAGCAGCCCAGCGTGACCCAGGCCGCCAGCCCGACGCCCAGTGCGCGGCCGGCGAACTCGCCGCCAAGCTCTGGCGGCACCGGTCCGGTGAACACCTCGGGCTGTGGCGCGCCGATGACATGCGGCGCCAGCAGCAACACGACGGCGGCGCCCCACGCGGCCCAGTTGCGACCGAAGGCAATCAACGCGACGGCGATGGCCGAGGCGGCAACGGTGCCGAACCACCAGATCTGACGCGCCACCACGTCGGCGGCGGCGACACCGGGCAGCTCCGGCGGCAGGCTGAAGGCCGGCGCAAAATGCACCGCGACGAACCCGCCGAGCCCCCACAGGATGCCGCGCCGCGCGTCGACCGAATGGCCGCGTTCGGAAGCAAGCGCCATGGCGCCGACCATGATGAAGGCATAGCCGGTATAGACCAGCACGGTGAACAACACGCTCAGCCCGTCGCGCATCAGGTCGATGCCGCCCACGTCCTGATGGGCCGGGACGGTGCTTTCGGACCCGAAGTGGATCAGGTCACCGCCCTCGTAAAGCTCTGCATGCAACAGGACCGGCTGGACGAAATACAGTTGCAGCGCGGCGGCAATCAGCCCCGCTGCAAACCCAGCGAACAACGCGCTGGTGAAGACCTTGCCGTACATGGATCAGTGGCAGGGAAAGCCGGTGGCGTGGCGCACGTCGTGAGCCGCGTCATGCAGGGTTTCCGCCTGGACGTGGCCGGTCACGAAGATGATTGCGCCGCCGATCAGCAGCGCGGCGATGAAAGCGCCGATGGCCGAACCGCTGGCTGTCTGGCTGGTCTGTGTCGCAGTCGCGTTCATGTCGTTCCTCCTCTTGCCGTCATCCCCGACGACAGTTTCAGGTTTCATGCACGGCTGGTCTCCTGGCTTCGCGGGTCACTGCGTCTCGCCGCCTTCCCGGGTCCGAATTGAACGGAAACCCAGTGGCATCGTGGCGGGACGCTCGCCGCTTACAGTCGCGGGGGCGGCTTCGGCTTCGGGCCCCGATGTGGGTCACCACGTTCCGAATTCCCAGTTAGGCCCTGCGTGCTTGGCACGACTGCGGGCACCGTACGCAACCTTTCTGCGCATGCGGGAACGGGGCGTCAAGGCGGATTGCGTTCCGTGTGCGTGTCCCGAGGCGGCGTATCGTGGAGAAGACGGCGTGCATCCCGCATCGACAGCAGGGGCCGGGCGGGTTTCGGGTCGGGGCCCATCAGTCGCCGTACCGCCTGCCGCGAGGCGGGGGATAATCCGGCCATGGCCTGAGGGCCGGGCCAGAAGGTTTCGCAGGCCAAACCCTCGGCCACGACCAGCGCATGACGACGCGTGACGAGATGGATCAGCGGGTCTGCCGCAGAAGCAGGCGCAGGGCCGATCCGTGGCCATGCGGTCAGCGCGCGGGCGGGAACCAGCGCGTCTAGGTCGGGAAGCCACACGCGGTGCTGGGCGCTTAGCAGCAAGCCGCGGGCGGGACGCCCCGGGCCCAGTGCGTCGGTCCGGAACCGTATGGGCCGCATCGCGGAATTGGCCGGGCTGCGCAGCACAAAGTCCAGCCGCGCCGTCCCGCCATCGAACAGGCGCAACTGTTCGCCGCCATTCAGCTGTGCGGCCGCGCGCCACCGTCCATCCGCCAACAGAATACGGCTGCGCGGACCGAAGCATGGTGGCCACATGCTGCTATAAGCGTTGATCCCGTAGGACCCGTCATACCGGCCGACCACTGTAAGTGGCACGCCGTCGGGCGGTTTCAGACCCTGCGGGACGAAGCCGTGGATCGTGAACGCGTCATTGGCGAGCGAGATGAATTGCAGGATATAGGTCTGCCCCCCGGCACCCTCGACATTCAGCACGTACTCGGATTCGATGATGGTCCCGGCCGTGTGGAACGCGCCGTCGAGCGTGTAATCTGCCGCCAGCGTCTGTTCCAGCCCGGCATCGTCGTCGAAGTACGTATTGGTGGTGTCTTCGACGAGCACCTCCTGAAAGGTGGCGCCGTTGGTCAGCGTGACGGTATCGGTCCCCAGCGCGAACTGGTACCCGCCGTTGTCGTTGAACCCGCTGACGTTGCTTGTCGAGATCTGGGAGATCTCGAAGAAATTCAAAGCATACTGTGGCATCACCCTTCGCACCCGGCTACGCACCAAGGGATATCCGGTCGCATATAATTCGACGTTAAAGCCGGTTGGGCGCGCGGCAATTTCTCAATATCTTGGGGATAACGGGCCCTTTCCCGCCACATGCAGCGCGTCAGCGTTGACTCATCTGCCACGCCCCGGAGAATGGCGGGAACGAGAATCAACCGGGCAGCAGTTCCTTGCGTTTCACACGAATCCGTCTCAACGGCTTCAAGAGCTTTGTCGATCCGACCGACCTGATGATTCAGGACGGGCTGACAGGGGTGGTCGGTCCGAACGGTTGCGGCAAGTCGAACCTGCTGGAGGCGCTGCGTTGGGTCATGGGGGAAAACCGACCGACCGCGATGCGCGGCGGTGGCATGGAAGACGTGATCTTCGCGGGTGCGGCAACCCGGCCCGCCCGGAACTTTGCCGAAGTGTCGCTGCATCTCGATAACTCGGACCGGCTGGCGCCCGCCGGGTTCAACGACAGCGACCTGCTGGAGATCACGCGCCGGATCACCCGCGACGCCGGTTCGGCGTACAAGGTGAACTCGAAAGACACCCGCGCGCGCGATGTGCAGATGATGTTCGCTGACGCCTCGACGGGGGCGCATTCGCCCGCGCTGGTGCGGCAGGGCCAGATCTCGGAACTGATCAACGCCAAGCCGAAGAACCGCCGGCGGGTGCTGGAGGATGCGGCCGGTATCGGGGGGCTGTACCAGCGGCGGCACGAGGCCGAACTGAAGCTGAACGGCGCCGAGCAGAACCTGCTGCGCGTCGATGACGTGATCGAACAGCTTGCCGGCCAGCTCTCGCAGCTTGCGCGTCAGGCGCGGCAGGCGGCGCGGTACCGCGAGATCGGGACGGCGCTGCGGCAGTCCGAAGGCATGCTGCTGTATCGCCGCTGGCGCGAAGCCGACGAGGCCCGACTGTCCGCCGAATCCGGCCTGCGCGAGCGGATCACTGCTGCAGCCGCCGCCGAGCGCGCCGCCGTGGCCGCGGCACAGGCCCGCGAGACGGCGGACGAGGCGCTGCCGCCGCTGCGCGAGGAAGAAGCCATCGCCGCCGCGATCTTGCAACGCCTTCTGGTGCAGCGCGATGCGCTGTCCGATCAGGAGGCGCGCGCGAAGGCGGCAATCGAAACGCTGACGGCGCGGATTGCGCAGTTGGGCCGCGACCTTGAACGCGAAGTGGCGCTGAACCGCGACGCGGGCGACTCCATCTCGCTGCTGAAGGAGGAGCAGGAGGAACTGGTCGCCGCGGGCGAGGGGCATGACGACGCGGTCGAGGAAGCCGCCGAGGCGGCGAAGGACGCGGCTCGGGTTCTGCAAGAGCGTGAAGACGCCCTGTCGGCGCTGACCGAGGAAGCTGCCCGCCTGTCGGCCCGGCACCAGTCGGCACAGCGCCTGCTGAATGACACGCGCAAGACGTTGGACCGCAACGAGACCGAGGCCGAACGCGCCCGCGAGGCGGTCGAAGCCGCGCGCGAGTCGCTTGAGGGGTCTGACGGAGCCTTCACCGCGGCGCAGGAGGCTTTGGAAGAAGCCACCGCGATGGCCGAAGAGGCCGAGACGCTGTTGACCGAGGCCGACGACGCCCGCGCCGAAGCGCAATCGCGCGAGGCGGACGCCCGCGCCGAATGGTCCGAAGCCGATGGCGAAGTCAGCGCCCTGCGCGCCGAGGCGAACGCGCTGTCGAAGCTGGTGCAGCGCGACACGTCCGAGGGCGGTGTCATCGACGCGCTGCGGGTGCAGTCGGGTTACGAGAAAGCGCTGGGCGCGGCGCTCGCCGACGATCTGCGCGCGCCCGAGATCGGGCCGGAAGGCGTGTCCGGCTGGGCGCATCTGCCCGGCTATCCGGCGCCGCAGGAATTGCCCGCCGGGGTCGCGGCGCTGTCGAACTACGTCACCGTTCCCGCCGTTCTGGCCCGCCGCGTCGGACAGGTCGGCGTGGTCGCGCCCGAGGACGGCGCGCGGTTGCAGGCGGACCTGAAGCCGGGGCAGCGGCTGGTGTCGACCGAGGGCGATCTGTGGCGCTGGGACGGCTTCCGCGCCGGTGCCGAGGACGCGCCCTCTGCCGCCGCGCTGCGGTTGCAGCAGCTGAACCGGCTTGAGGATTTGAAGCAGTCGCTGGAACAGGCCACCGCCCGCGCCGACGGCGCCGCCCGCGCGCACGAGATGCTGAAGAACCAGCTTCGCGACCTGACCGAGGCCGACCGTCGCGCCCGCGAAGCCCGCCGCACCGCGGATGGCCGCGTTGCCGATGCGAACCGCGCGCTGTCCCGCGCCGAGGCCGACCGCAACATCGCGGACGGCAAGCTTGAGACGGCTCAGCTTGCGGTGACCCGGCACGAGGACGAGGCGAACCGTGCCCGTCTGGCGCTGTCCGAGGCAGAGCGCGGAATGGCCGAACTGGGCGATCTCGACGCCGCGCGCGCGCAGGTCGAAGACGTCAAGATGACCGTCGAAGCCGCGCGTATGACGATGATGTCCCGCCGTGCCGCGCATGATGAACTGAAGCGCGAGGGCGAGGCCCGCTCCGGTCGTCTGCGCAGCGTCGAGAAGGACATTGCGGGCTGGCAGAAGCGTCTTGAGACGGCGGATACGCGGATCTCGGAACTTGCGGCGCGGAAGTCCGATTCAGAGGCCGAATTGGAAGAGGCGCAGGAAGTCCCCGCGCAGCTATCCATCGAGCGAGAGACGCTTACAGACGGCATCACCGAGGCAGAGGAGCGCCGCAACGCCGCGGCCGATGCGCTTGCGATAGCAGAGACCACGCAACGCGAAACCATCGCCGCCGAGCGCGACGCCGAGCGCGAGGCCGGTCAGGCCCGCGAGGCGCGCGCCGCCGCCGAAGCCCGCGCCGAGGCCGCGCGCGAGGCGGTTCAGACCGCCGCCGACCGGATCGAGGAAGCGCTTGAACTGACGCCGCAGACCCTTTTGGCGCAGCTGGAGACCGACCCGGACCAGATGCCCTCGGCCGAGAGTATCGAACACGAGGTGAACCGCCTGAAACGGCAGCGTGACGCGCTGGGTGCGGTGAACCTGCGGGCCGAGGAAGACGCCAAGGAAGTTCAGGAAGAGCACGACACGCTGGTCACCGAAAAGGCCGATCTGGAAGCCGCGATCTCGAAGCTGCGGACCGGGATTTCCAGTCTGAACAAAGAGGGTCGTGAACGGCTGCTGACGGCTTTCGAGCAGGTGAACTCGAACTTCTCGATGCTGTTCACTCACCTGTTCGGCGGTGGCGAGGCCAAGCTGGTTCTCGTGGAATCCGACGACCCGCTGGAAGCCGGGCTCGAGATCATGTGCCAGCCGCCGGGCAAGAAGCTGTCGACCCTGTCACTGCTGTCGGGTGGCGAGCAGACGCTGACCGCGCTGGCGCTGATCTTCGGCGTGTTCCTTGCGAACCCGGCGCCGATCTGCGTGCTCGACGAGGTCGACGCGCCGTTGGACGACGCCAACGTGACCCGGTTCTGCGACATGCTGGACGAGATGACGCGACGCGCGTCCACACGGTTCCTTTGCATCACGCACCACGCCGTGACGATGGCCCGGATGGACCGTCTGTTCGGCGTGACGATGCAGGAACAGGGGGTGTCGCAGCTGGTCTCTGTCGACCTGAAAAAGGCAGAGCAGATGGTCGCCTGACCGCGTACGGAGGAGGTGCCGCGTTGAGCGAAGACAAGATCGAGATCGAGAACGTCAACACGCCGGGCAAAACCACTCGTGTCGACCGGGCAAAGTTCGAAGACATGCGCGCGGCGCTTCTGGCGGTGCTTCCCGACGAAGCGCCGGGGATGAAGGTTCCCGACGCAAAGGCCGCTCTTTTGCCGAAGCTGTCGCAAGACCTGTTTCCCGGCGGAGACAAGGCTGGCTGGTGGCTGAAGGCGGTGCAGCTGGACCTCGAAGCGAAGCGGGTGATCGGGCGGGCCGAGAAACCGCCCGTGCGGCTATACCGCCTGCCTGAGTGAGCCGCGCTTGAGCCTTTCTTGAGTGTCCGACCCTTAACCTCCGGTTCACCGCGATACTTCGCGGGGATTGGAGGTGATGGGACTGAACGAAAATGCCTTTCGCAAATGGATGGTCGCGATTGCGTTCCTGACGCTGGTCGTCGCGATCGTCCGGCTCTGGATCGGCTTTGATGGGACCATGAAAGAGAGCCCCCGCAGAGCAGCAACTCTGCGGGGGCAATTTCAGTGACGAGACTGAACGCTTGGTAGCGCCTTTCGATATGCCCTCTTGTACCACAGAGCTTAAGCACCGGTAAATGTCGTGGGGCTGTCTTGGTAAATACAACGGCGGCTCCCACGCTGGATGAAACGCCTGCCACGCAGAAAGCTCAGCAAACCGACTGCGGAGGACGACCTTATGCCCCTTCCTGTTCTTATCTTCGTGCTCGCCGCGATTGCCCTGCGTTTCGCTTCGCTTGCCGTATCGATCCGCAACGAAAAGCACCTCAAGGCGGACGGTGCCGTGGAGTATGGCGCTAGAACAAGCATGGCTCTCGCCGCAGCGCATATTGCGTTCTACCTCGCGGCGATTGCGGAAAGCGTCTGGCGGGCAAAGCCTGTATCGCCGGTCACGTGGTCTGGCGTTGCGCTATACGTCCTGTCGATCTGTGCGCTTTGGTGGGTCATCGCGACCCTTGGGCGGTTCTGGACGGTGAAGCTGATCATCGCCCGCGATCATGCGCTGGTGACGAACCCCGTGTTCCTGAAGCTTCGCCATCCGAACTATTTCCTGAACATCCTGCCGGAACTTCTGGGCTTCGCGCTGGCGCTTCAGGCTTGGACGACTTTGGTCGCGGGGCTGCCGCTGTACGCAATCTTGCTGTGGCGCAGGATCGGGCAGGAAGAGCAGGTAATGCGCGCCCGGTTCGCGGGCTACTGACCTTCAAAAAGAAACCCGCGGAACCTTCTGGCGCCGCGGGTTCGGGACGTTCTCGGAGAGAGAGCGAAAACGTTCGTGTGTTGAGTGCTTTCTACCGACTGCTAGAAGTCGTGTAAAATTCTAACTGGTTTTGTGGTTAAGCCCCGGCATCCTTCCTACAGCCGATTCAGCAGCTCTCGGGTCGGCCATGCGTCGGCAGGCAGGCCCAGCCGCTTCTGTTCCGCCTGTACCGCGGCACGGGTCCCGGCACCGAGGATGCCGTCGATCTTTCCGACGTCATGCCCAAGCGCGGCCAGCTTCTGTTGCAGCGCCTTCATCTCGCCGTCGGACAGGCGCGGATCGGCGTTGCCGGGGTCATAGACCGGCGCACCCATCAGACGGGTCGCGAAATAGGCTGCCGTGGCGACGTAGACATAGCTTTGGTTCCACTCGAACAGCGCCTGGTAGTTCGGATAGATCATGAAGGCCGGGCCCTTGCGCCCCATAGGCATCATTAGCGTGCCATCCAGAGACGGCCCTTCCCACGCGCCAGAGCGGGGCACCACGCCCCAGGCTTCCCACTCGCCGATCGGGCGGTAGTGCTCTGGCTGCACGCCGGTTTCTTCCCACGGCATTTCGGGCGGCAGGACGACTTCCTGCATCCAGGGTTCGTTCGGGCGCCAGCCGAAGCTGCGCAGCATGTTCGCGCCGGAGAACAGCGCGTCGGCGACCGAGTGGTCAAGGTCGACATGCCCGTCGCCGTCACCGTCATAACCACGGTGCATGATGTCGAGCGGCAGCATCTGGACCTGCCCCACTTCGCCGGCCCATGCGCCTTGGGTTTCCAGCGGGAAATCGCCGCGGGCGTAAAGCTCCAGCGCACCGAAGACCTGCGGCTGGAATAGTTCCGGACGGCGGCAGTCGTGCGACAGCGTCATCAGCGTGTCGATGGTGTTGAAATCGCCGGTGAACGCGCCGAAGTCGGTCTCGAAAGCCCAGAACGACAGCAAGATACCGCGCGGCACACCCAGTTCGGCCTCGATCCGCGAAAAGATCGCGTCGTTCTTCTGGGACTCCTGCCGACCCCGGTCGAGCCGGTACTGGGCGATCAGACGGCGCGAGAAGTCGATGAAGTCGGAGTTGAAAATCCCCTGCGCGCGGTCGGCATTGATGGTGCGCTGCAAGTAGTTGGCAGAGCGGAAGAACGGCGTGGTCACTTCCGGCGGATAGCTCATCTCTTCGGCCTTCGCCTTCATGCGGTTGACGAAGTCGCCGAAGCTGCCGCCGCATTCGACATGAAGCTGGCGGGTTTCCTCAGCTTTCAAAGTACCTGCTGAAACCGCAAGAAGGGCGGCCATCGAAACGATTTTTGCGAAACGCATTGGGTCCTCTCACCTGTTTGCCGGCAATGTAACAGCCGGCGGCCTTCAGGCAACGGCGAACAGGATAACAAGGGCAAGGGCTGCGGCCCATGTGCGCCAAAGGCCGCGAGTAGCGGCCTCAATCTCGGCGGGGCCGGGGTGCTTTCGGCCCGACGGGTGAACGAAGGGAAAGTCCCTCATCTCTCCCCCGTACGAGCGGGGACCGGACAGCGCGGTGTCCAGTGCGGGGGCCATGGCGGCCTCGGGCCAGCCTGCGTTCGGGGAACGGTGCAGACGGGCGTCGCGCGCCATGTCGCGCCAACTGGCGGGAGCGCCGTGAACCGCCCAGATCAGCAGCGCGGTCAGACGTGCGGGGATCAGGTTCACAAGGTCGTCGAACCGCGCGGCGGCCCAGCCGAACGCCTCGTGCCTTGGTGTGCGGTAACCAATCATGCTGTCGGCGGTGTTGGTCATCTTGTAGATCATCAGCCCCGGCAGCCCCCCGATCAGGAACCAGAACGCCGGGGCGATGACCCCATCCGACAGGTTCTCGGCCGCGCTTTCGATTGCGCCGCGGGCAATGGCGGGGCCGTCCATCGCCGCCGTGTCCCGGCCGACGATCTTGGCGACGGCGCGGCGTCCGGCGGCTACAGACTGGCGCAATTCGCGCGCGACGTCGGCGACGTGATCGCAAAGACTGCGCTGGGCAAGAAGCATGGCGGCGATCAGCACTTCCCAAAGCGGGCCAAGGGGGAGGGCAGAGATCGCCCAGCCAATCACGCCCGCTCCGGCGCATAGGCAGACAAGGGTCACAATCCCCTTCAGTCGGCGGTTCTCGCCCGCATTGAACCGGCGGTCGGCCCATCCCACAGCGCGGCCCATCAGCACGGCGGGGTGCGGCAACCGCGACCACAGCCAGCGCGGCTCGCCGAACAGCGCGTCCAGCAACATCGCGGCGGCCAGCAGAACGGCGTGGGTCATGCCGGGCGCAGCCGCATCAGTCTTCCGGCAGCGGCGGGTGGCGGGTCACGAAATGCCCCTTCACCCCTTGCGGCCACTGGCGATAGGGCACCTGACCCGTCTCGCTTTCGGCGTGCAGCGCGGCATAGGTCAGGATCGCATCGGCACTTTCATCGTCAGGCGCGAAGTCGCCCAGCGTGTAGCAAAGCTTGTCCTTCGCCTGAACGGTCACGTTGCAGCCCTTGCCGCAGCCCATCAGGCAGGAATGCCGCCGCACCCGAACGCCATCGGGACAGGGCAAAGCCTCGACGAGTGCCGCCAGCCGGTCACCGTCCGTACGGCCCGCGGATTCGTCCCAATCCTCGCGCTTGCAGGTCTCGCAGATCGTCACCCAGGTCGCCATCGTGCCTCCGTATTCGTCGACGGAGTTGAAGCCGATCCCGCGCCGGTGCGCAAGTTGCCGCCGGGCACATTCCGACAGCACACCCGTTAACCACCTGTTAGGGTTTTGGTAGGACTCTGGATACCAATGGCAGAGGCGATTGCGGCTGAAACGCAGTGCCCTGCCGGCGTTTCCGGAGGGCCGAATGCACGTTCTCATCGTCGAAAGCGAGCCGGCGCTGGCCGAGGTCTGGGCCTCTCACCTCAGGCGGCAGGGGGCCGAGGTTATCACCGCGCATTCCGAGGATGCCGCTATTCAGGTGCTTCAGAACGACGACGTGGACGTGATCGTGTTGGACCTGATCCTTGTGGGCGGCAGCGCCTTCGCCGTCGCCGATTTCGCAAGCTATCGCCAGCCAGAGGCACGGGTGGTCTTCGTTACGAACACATCGTTTTTCACCGATGGCTCGATCTTCCGCCACATCCCGAACGCCTGCGCTTTCCTTCCCAGCGCCACCCCGCCCGCAGACCTTGCGGCGGTCGTCGGGCATTATGGCGTCGCGACGCCGCCCTTGACCCATGCCGAGGGCGGCTGACGCGCGGCCGCGGATCAGGTGCCGATGGCGTCGCGACCGTGGGGCGCTTCCCAATCGAGGATCGGGTTGATCGGCAGGATCCGGTGCGGGTTCACCGTCTCGTGGCTGTAGTGGTAGTGCCGCACGATGTGGTCGAAATGGACCGTGTCGGCGACCCGCCCGTTCGGCGTCTCCCACTGGTACAGTTCGCGGGTGAAGCCCCAGAGGTTCGGATAGTCGCGCAGGAAGTTGCGATTGCACTTGAAGTGCGTGTGATAGACGAGGTCGAAGCGGAACAGCGTCGTCACCAGACGCCAATCTGCCTCGGTCACCCGATCTCCCATCAAATAGCGGTTCCGCGACAGCCGGTCTTCCAGCCAGTCGAGCGAGTCGAACAGGGCATGGACCGCGTCATCATAGGCCTCTTGCGAGGTCGCGAAGCCCGATTTGTATACGCCGTTGTTCACCGTGTCGTAGATCCGCGCGTTTACCTCTTCGATGCCGTCGCGCAGATCTTCGGGCCAGTAGTCGTCGGTATTGCCCGTCAGATCGTTGAACGCCGAGTTCAGCATGCGAATGATCTCGGCGGACTCGTTGGACACGATGGTGTTTTGCTGCTTGTCCCACAGCACCGGCACCGTCACGCGGCCGGATACTTCGGGATCGGCCCGGATGTAGACGTCGCGCATGAAAGGCAGGCCGAACAGGCCGTCGCCGGTGGCGCCGTCGAAGTCGGTCTTGAACGTCCAGCCGTCGCCCAGCATGTCGGGGTGAACGACGGACACGTCGATCAGGTCTTCCAGTCCTTTCAGTTTCCGGAAGATCAGCGCCCGGTGGGCCCATGGGCAGGCGTAAGAGACGTAAAGGTGATACCGCCCCGGTTCGGCCTTGAAGCCGCCGTCGCCCGAGGGGCCAGCGCTGCCGTCCGAGGTGACCCAGTTGCGGAACTTGGTCGTGGTGCGGACGAATTTGCCGCCCGTCTTTTCCGTGTCGTACCAGTTGTCCTTCCAGACGCCGTTCACTAGCTCGCCCATCGGGAAGCCTCCTTCCAATCCTGTTCGCGGCAGAACCTAAGCCGATTGCCGCGAGGGAAAACGCCCTCTGTGGCGCAAGTCTGGTGCGTGTGCGCACAGATCGCTTCGTGGCGTCCAATTCTGTGCGGCGAATCCGTTTGCAGGCTGCCGGACCGCCGCCTATACCGGACGGCGACGAACCCGGAGGACCGGGTCGGATTGGAGTGCGGGATGAGGTTGACCCAAACAGGGGACCGGGGCTCGCGTCGTCGCCCGGGGCGTATAGCGCCCGGTCTGTCCCTTTCCGGCCCGAAACAGGCACGCAATTGGAAAGAGACGCACGATGAAGACCACACCGACAATCGCAGCAAGTCTCCTCCCCGGTGCCGCTCTTGCGCATCCCGGCCATCTGGCCGAGGCCGCGGGCCACAACCACTGGATCGGCCTCGCCGCGCTGGGCGCCGCCGTCGCGGTGGCGGGCTGGGCGATCCTGAAGGGCCGCAAGGACAAGGAGGCGGAGACCTCCGAGCACGACGCCGACCCGTCCGAGGACGACGCGCAGCAGGAGGCCTGAGCCCCATGGGCAAGACCGGCGTGATGATCTGCGGTCACGGCTCGCGCAGCCAAGCCGCCGTCGACGAATTCGCGGTGCTGGCGCAGAAGCTTCCGGCCTACCTGCCCGACGACTGGCTGACCGACTATGGCTATCTCGAATTCGCCAACCCTGTGATCCGCGACGGGCTGGACCGTCTGCGCGAGGCGGGCTGTGACCGGATCCTCGCCGTGCCCGGCATGCTGTTCGCCGCCATGCACGCGAAGAACGACATCCCGACGGTGCTGAACACCTACGCCGCCAAGCACGGGCTGGACGTGGCCTATGGCCGCGAGCTTGGCGTCGACCCCAAGATGATCGCCGCCGCCGGCGCGCGGGTACAGGAAGCCGTCGATCGCGCCAACGCCAAGCATGGCGAGGTCTCGCTTCACGACACCTGCCTTGTGGTGATCGGTCGCGGCGCGTCTGATCCGGACGCCAACGCCAACGTTGCCAAGATCGCCCGGATGTTGTGGGAGGGCATGGGCTTCGGCTGGTGCGAGATCGGCTATTCCGGAGTCACATTCCCGCTGGTCGAGCCCTGCCTGACCCACGTGGCGAAGCTGGGCTACAAACGGGTCATCGTGTTTCCGTACTTCCTGTTCACCGGTATCCTGATCGACCGGATCTATGGCTTCACCGACAAGGTCGCGGCCGCGCATCCCGAGATCCAGTTCGTCAAGGCAGGCTACCTGAACGACCACCCAAAGGTGCTGGAAACCTTCGCCGAGCGTGTCCGCGAGATCGCCAGCGGCGTGCCGGTGCCGAACTGCGGTGTCTGCGCCTACCGCGAGCAGGTGCTGGCGCTGGAAAATGGCGAGCATCGCCACATCAAGCCCGAGGACCGCAAGCACCCCGCCTTCGCCGATATGCCGCCGCCCACCTGCGTGCTGTGCAAGTACCGGGTGCAGGTGCTGGGGTTCGAGGCCGAGGTCGGCGCGGTGCAGGAAAGCCACCACCACCATGTCGAAGGGCAGGGGGCCTCGGCGCCCGGCTCGAACGTGGCGGACTGCACGTTGTGCGACACGTTCTGCACCGGCGAGTGCAGGCTGGAAATGGCAGCGCATCACCACCACCACGACCATCACCACCACGATCACGGCCACGGCCATCATCACCATCATGACCATGACCATGATCACGGGCACGACCACCACCACCACGCGCCCTATCCCCACGCGGACCACCCGCACGGCCCGGAAAGCGCGCGTTCGACGCGGAAGTGACGTTGGGCTTCTTCTGACCCAAAATACCCCTGCCGGAGGTGTCCGGCGCTGCCACGAAAGATGCCGCCGAAGATGCGCCCCTACCTGAAGGACCCCGCCGCGATCTACGCGGAAAGCTTCGCCACCGTCCGGCGGGAGGCGCGGCTTGACCGGTTCGACGCCGGGATGGCACGGCTGGTCACGCGGGTGATCCATTCCTGCGGCATGGTCGAGATCGCGGATCGTCTGGCTTTCTCGGAAGGCGCGTTCGAGGCCGGAGAGACCGCTCTGCGCGCGGGCGCGCCTGTGATCTGCGATTGCGAGATGGTTGGCGCGGGCGTGATCCGGCGCAATCTGCCGGTGGAGAACGAGGTGATCGTCACTCTGAACGATCACCGCACCCACGGGCTGGCGCGCGACCTGGGCACCACCCGCTCTGCCGCGGCGGTCGAATTGTGGCGCGATCGGCTGGACGGTGCGGTCGTCGCGATCGGAAATGCGCCCACCGCCCTGTTCCACCTTCTCGAACGGCTGGACGAGGGCTGGCCGAAACCGGCGGTCATCCTCGGCTTCCCGGTGGGCTTCGTCGGTGCGGCTGAATCGAAGGCGGAGCTTGCCGCCAATCCGCGGGGTTGCGACTTCGTCGCGCTGCGCGGCCGGCGCGGCGGTTCCGCGATGGCCTCGGCGGCGGTGAACGCGCTTGCCGCCGGACTGCCGGAGGAGACCCCATGACACCCTGGCTTCATATCGTTGGCATCGGAGAGGACGGTCTCGCCGGCCTGACCCCTGCGACCCGCGCCGTGGTCGAAGCGGCGGACGTTATCGTCGGCGGAGACCGGCACCACGACCTGTCCGGCGCGGTGAAAGCCGAGCGCATCGCGTGGCCCAGCCCGTTCGACGCGATGATCGACACGATCCGGTCTCTGAAGGGGCGGCGTGCGGTGATCCTCGTCACCGGCGATCCGTTGTGGTTCTCGGTCGGCGCCCGCATCGGCCGCGCCATCGACCCGTCCGAGATCACCTATCACCCGCAGTTGTCGGCCTTCCAGCTGGCCGCCGCCCGGATGGGCTGGTCGCTGGCGGATGTCGAGACGCTGACGGTCCATGGCCGTCCGGTCGAGCAGATGATCGCCTTCATCCAGCCCGACGCGCGGCTGCTGATCCTGACCACGGGCGAGGACACCCCAGCCCGGATCGCGGCTTTCCTCGCTGAACGCGGATTCGGTGCGTCGAAAATGACGGTGCTGGCCGCGATGGGCGGCGAACGGGAACAGCGGTTCGATGGCGTGGCCGAAAGCTGGTCGCATCAGGTCCCGGCGTTCAACACGCTTGCGGTCGAATGCATCGCCGCCCCCGATGCCGCCCTGCTGCCGCGCGTGCCGGGCCTGTCCGACGACCTGTTCCGCCACGATGGCACCATGACCAAGCAGGAAATCCGTGCGGCGACGCTGGCGAAGCTGATGCCGATGCGCGGGGCGCTGCTGTGGGACATCGGAACGGGCTGCGGCTCGGTCGCGGTCGAATGGATGCGCGCGGCCCGCTATGCCCGCGCCATCGGCATCGAGCCCCGCGCCGACCGGCGCGAGATGGCGGCGGCCAATGCGCTTGCGCTGGGCGCGCCCCGGCTGGAGCTGATCGCGGGAGACGCGCCGGAGGCATTGACCGGGCTGGAAGCGCCCGACGCGATCTTCATCGGCGGCGGTATGTCGTCCGCGGTGTTTCAGGCGGCTTGGGCGGCGCTGAAGCCGCTGGGCCGGCTGGTCGCCAACGCGGTGACGCTGGAGTCGGAGGCCGAGTTGATCGCGCTGCACAAAGAGCACGGTGGGCAGCTGGTGAAACTGCAGGTCAACCGGGCCGAACCGGTCGGCAGCCTGACCGGCTGGCGCCCGCTGATGCCGGTCACGCAATGGAGCCTCGTCAAGCGATGACGCAGCGCACCGCAATCCCCTCCCCCCACCGGGGGGAGGGTCAGGGAGGGGGACGCCAATGACCAAACCCACCCTCTACGGCGTGGGCCTCGGCCCCGGCGACCCCGACCTGATCACCCGAAAAGCCGCCCGGTTGATCGAAACGGCCGAGGTCATCGCCTACCCCTCGCTTGCTGGCGGCGACAGCCTTGCCCGGTCCATCGCAGCCGACCTGATCCCGGACACCGCCCGCGAGATCGTCATGTCCATTCCCATGACCCGCGACCGCGCCCCGGCGCAGACCGCCTATGACCTCGGCGCGCTGGCGATCCGCGCCGAACTGGAAGCGGGCCGCGGCGTGGTCTGCCTGTGCGAGGGCGACCCGTTCTTCTATGGCTCCTTCATGTACCTTCACGCGCGTCTGAAGGGCGATTTCCCCGTCGAGATCGTGCCCGGCGTCACCTCGCTGACCGCCTGTGCCGCGCGCGCGGGAATGCCGCTGGCCGCCCGCAACGAACGCGTGACGGTGCTGCCCGGGCCGTTGCCCGACGGCGAACTGGAATCGCGGATCGCCGGGGCCGAAAGCCTTGCCATCCTTAAGGTCGGTCGCCACCTGCCGCGCATCCGTTCGGTGCTGGACCGGCTGGGGCTGACCGATCAGGCCGTCTATGTGGAACGCGCGACCATGGCGGCCGAGAAGGTGCTGCCGCTGTCGGATGCCCCCGAAGACGCGCCGTATTTCTCGATGATCCTGCTGACCAAGGGGGCCGATCCGTGGCTGTAACTCCCGTCATCCTTGCCCTGTCCCGGTCCGGCGAAGCTACCGCGCATCGCGTGGCCGATGCGTTGGGCGCGCCGGTCCATGGCCGCGAGGGCCGGGTGGAGAAGGCCGATGCCTTCTTCCCCAACGCGCTGGACCACGCCCGCGACCTGTTCGCCGCCGGAACGCCCGTGATCGGCGTTTGCGCGTCGGGCATCCTGATCCGCGCCGTCGCGCCGCTGCTGTCCGACAAGCGGACCGAGCCGCCGGTGCTGTCGGTGTCGGACGATGGCGCGGTGGTGGTGCCGCTGCTCGGCGGGCATCGCGGCGCGAACCGGCTGGCACGGCGAATCGCCGAAGCGCTGGACGCCACGGCTGCTGTCACGACCGCTGGCGATGTTGTGCTGGGCGTCGCGCTGGATGAGCCGCCCGAGGGCTGGGTGCTGGCCAACCCCGAGGCCGCGAAGGACGCGATGGCGGCGCTGCTGTCCGGGGGCGGGGCCCGCGTGACGGGCGACGAGGCCGCGCGGGCGACATGGCTTGCGGACCTGCCCGAGGGCGACGCGGTTCAGATCGTCTGCACGATGGAGCCGGTGGCACCCGCGACGCCCGAAACGCTGGTCTATCACCCACAGCGCGCGGTGCTGGGCGTCGGGGCTTCGCGCAACTGCCCGCCGGAAGAACTGGCTTCGCTGGTGGACGGGCTTTTGGCCGAGGCCAGTCTTGCACCGGGGGCGCTGGCGGCCGTTGCGACCGCTGGGATCAAGGCCGACGAACCCGCCGTGCTGGCGCTGGCGAAGCGGCTGGGCGTCCCGCTGCGCCTGTTCTCTGCCGAGGAGCTGGAGGCGGAAACGCCACGCAGCGAAACGCCATCCGACGTTGTCTTTGCCGAGATCGGCACCCATGGCGTTGCCGAGAACGCGGCGCTGGCCTGCGGCGATGCCGGGGCCGCGATCTGGTATCCGAAACGCAAGTCGGCGATGTGCACCGCCGCGCTGACCGTTTCGCCGGACCCGGTCGCCCCCGAGGGCCGGACGCGCGGGCGGCTGTCGCTTGTGGGCATCGGCCCGGGGCAGGCGGCCTGGCGCACGCCCGAGGCGTCGCGGCTGGTGGCCGAGGCGGACGAACTGGTCGGCTATGGTCTCTACATCGACCTGCTGGGTCCACTGGCGGCGGGCAAGCCGCGCCACGACTTCCCGCTGGGCGGCGAGGAGGCGCGCTGCCGCTTCGCGCTGGAACGCGCGGCGGAAGGGCGCGACGTGGCGCTGATCTGCTCGGGCGATGCCGGGATCTACGCGATGGGGGCGCTGGTCTTCGAACTGCTGGACCGCGACAGCCACGGCGTGTCCGACGCGGCGCGGCGGGTCGAGGTGATCTCGGCCCCCGGCGTGTCGGCGCTGCAGGGCGCGGCGGCGCGGGCGGGGGCGCCGCTGGGCCACGATTTCTGTGCGATCTCGCTGTCGGACCTGCTGACCCCGCGCGAGGATATCTTGCGGCGGGTGAAGGCAGCGGCAGAGGGGGACTTCGTCATCGCCTTCTACAACCCGGTGTCCAAGCGGCGGCGGGACCTGCTGGCCTTGGCGCGGGACACCCTGTTGCAGCATCGGCCCGCGGATTGCCCGGTGTTGCTGGCGTCGTCGCTGGGGCGGCCGGAGGAAGAGCTGCGCTATCGCCGACTGGAGGATCTGCAGGTTGACGAGGTGGACATGCTGACCGTGGTGCTGGTGGGCTCGTCCCAGTCGCGCCTGTGGCAGTCGGGCGAAGGCGCGCGGATGTATACGCCGCGCGGGTATGCTCGGAAGATTGATGGGGATTTGTCGGATGTGTCGTAGCGCTGTTTCCTCCTCTGTTAATGTCTCCCCCTCCCTAACCCACCCCCGGGGGAGGGGACCTGTTGCGCCTGTGGTGATGGGAGGCCTGACATGACCGTGTTCTTCGTTGGAGCCGGCCCGGGCGATCCGGATCTGCTGACGATCAAGGCCGCGAAGGTGATCGAGGCGTGTCCGGTCTGCCTTTACGCGGGCTCTCTGGTGCCTGCCGAGGTGGTCGCGCGCGCGCCGTCCGACGCTAGGGTGATGGACACCGCACCGATGACGCTGGACGAAACCCATGCCGAGATCGTCGCGGCGCACGAGCGCGGGCAGGATGTCGCGCGGGTGCATTCTGGCGACCCGTCCCTGTATGGCGCGATCGCCGAACAGATCCGGCGGCTGGAAGCCGATGGCATTCCCTACGAGATCGTCCCCGGTGTTCCCGCCTACGCTGCCGCCGCGGCGGCACTGGGGCAGGAACTGACGATCCCGGAAATCGCGCAGTCCATCGTTCTGACGCGGATGTCGATGAAGTCGACCTCGATGCCCGAGGGCGAGACGCTGGAGAATTTCGCGCGCACCGGCGCGACGCTGGCGATCCACCTTGGCGTGCGTGCGCTGCGCGAGATCGAGCGTCAACTTATCCCCTATTACGGTGCGGATTGTCCCGCGGTCGTGGCCTATCGCGTCGGCTGGCCGGACCAGAAACTGATCCGGGGCACGTTGTCCGATCTGCGCGAGAAGGTTCGCGACGAGAAGATAACCAGAACGGCGCTAATCCTTGTGGGGCCGGCTCTTTCACGGGCTCGCGATTTCCGCGATTCTGCGCTGTATGACCCGGATAGGCCGCACGTTCTGCGACCGCGAGCAACCGCCCGTTGAACCGCCCGACGAAGTTCTTCGGTTTTTCCGAAAGTTCACTTGACCGAATCCGAACCAGCGTCGATTCCTGTCGGCAAGGGAGATGCTGCGATGACCGAATACCTGCCGAAAGAAGTGCTTGAGGGGCTGCAAGCGGCCCGCAAGGCGGACCTCAACAAGAAAAGCCGCCTGCGTGTGCAGGTCGGGGACGAGGTCTATCGCGTGCTGCGCTTCTGGGACGGCGGTTTCGCACTGGATGCCGAGAACGCTCCGCACCTGCGCGGGCTGGTCGATCTCTACAATGGCGGCGTGCATCTTTACCAGTGCCTGATCGTGGCCAGTGGCGAGGAAGACGGCGAGATGGTCTATGAGTTCAAGCGCAACACCGCCGCTGTCGACCGCGCACCGCTGGATTTCGTTCGGGACGAGAATGCGCCCGCTGGCCTTCTGGCAAGCCCCGACGCCTGAGCGCCGGGACCGCCGGGTCTGTCATCACTGAAGATCGCCGAAGGCTTTTTCCAGGCGTTCGATCGCTTCGATCAGGCGCGGGCGGGGCATGGCAAGGTTGAACCGGTGAAAGTTCTCGCCCCCCGTGCCGAAGTCGGCGCCGGGGCTTTGCGCGATGCGGGCGTCCTGCCGAATGCGCCGGTCGGTTTCTTCGGGTGACATGCCGGTGTCGGTGAAATCCACCCACGACAGATAGGTCGACTGCATGTCCATCACCTTGATGCCGGGCAGCGCGCCGATCCTGTCGCGCCACAGGGCGAAGTTGTCGGCAAGATACGCGCGCACCGCTTCGCTCCATTCGGCGCCGCCGGTAAGGGCCGCGCGGGTCATCAGCATGCCGAAACGGTTGGGCGTGCCGCCGTATTCCAACTGAACCGGGGCAAGTTTTGCGCGCAGGGCCTCGTCCGGCACGATCATGAACCCGGTCTCGCCGCCCGCAAGGTTGAAGCCCTTGGACGCTGCGGTGATTGTCACCAGACGCGGCACGCTTTCGGGCGCGGCGACGGCTGTGGGCACGTGTTTTGCGCCCGGGAAGACAAGGTCCATGTGGATCTCGTCGGACAACAACAGCAGGTCGTGCTTGTCGCAGAATGCCGCAAGTTCGCGGATCTCGTCCGCATCCCACAGGCGACCGCCCGGGTTGTGGGGCGAACACAGGACGGCGATCTTTTCGCGGCCCGTCAGTTTCCCTTCCAGCGCGGCCAGGTCCATCTCGTACCGACCGTCCTTCACCACCAGTTCCGACTCCAGCACGCCGCGGCGCTTGGCGGCGGCCTTCTTGAAGAACGCATGATAGACCGGGGTGAACAGGATGATATCGTCGCCGGGGTCCGAGAACGCTTCTAGCGCCATGCCGAAGCCCGCGACGACGCCGTGGGTATAGCTGATCCATTCGGGCTTTACGTCCCAGCCGTGGGCGGTCTTCATCCAGCCCGCCACCGCCTCGGACACCAGGGACGCCGGGCCGGGATAGCCGAGATACCCGTGCTCTGCCTGTTCGCGCAGAACATCGAGAACGCAGTCCGCGGCGCTGAAGTCCATGTCCGCGACCCACATCGGGATGCCGTCCTCGGGCGAGACGCCTGCAAAGGTCTCCATCACGTCGAACTTGGCGCTGAAGGTGCCAGCGCGCTGCTTGATCTCGTCGAAATTCATGGGATTGGTGCCTTCGTTTTCTTTCGCGGGCAGGCTAGCCTTTGTGACTGCGGCTGCAAGGGACATTGCACGCATGGCAGGCATCCCCTAAATCAGCGGCATGACGATCCGGACCATCCTAATCCACCCCGACCCGCGCCTGAAAAAGGTCGTTCCGCCCGTGGCGGAGATCACGCCCGACATCCGGACGCTGGCCGATGACATGCTGCAGACCATGTATGACGCCCCCGGCATCGGCCTTGCCGCGCCGCAGGTGGGCGAGATGGTGCGGATGATCACGATGGACTGCGTGAAAGAGGAAGGCGCCGAACCTCGGCCGCTGGTGCTGATCAACCCCGAGGTCACGTGGTCCTCGGACGCGACCAGCGTCTACGAGGAAGGCTGCCTGTCGATCCCCGAGCAATATGCCGACGTCGAACGCCCCGCCGAGGTGAAGGTGTCCTGGCTTGACGTGGACGGGACCGCGCAGGAAGAGCATTTCAAAGGGCTGTGGGCGACCTGTGTGCAGCACGAGATCGACCACCTCGACGGCAAGCTGTTCATCGACTACCTCAAGCCGTTGAAGCGCCAGATGATCACGCGGAAGATGCAGAAGCTGAAACGCGAGCGGGCGCGGGCGTGAGCCGCCTGCCGATCCGCCTGTGGGGCGACCCGGTGCTGCGCAGCAAGGCGCAGCCGGTCGGGGAGATCACCGAAGAGATCCGGACGCTCGCCGCCGACATGGCCGAGACGATGTACGACGCGCCGGGCCGAGGGCTGGCCGCGCCGCAGGTCGGCGTCTCGCTGCGGATGTTCGTGATGGATTGCCACTGGAAGGACGATGGCGAACGCGCGCCCGTGGTGGTGATCGACCCCGAGATCCTCGACGCCTCGGAGGAAACAGCGATGCACGAGGAAGGCTGCCTGTCGATCCCTGACGTCCCGGTCGAGGTCACGCGCCCCGCCGAAATCACGATGCGCTGGCGCGGTCTGGATGGCGCGGTGATCGAACAACGGCTGACGGGGATGGAAGCGATCTGTGCGCAGCACGAGTTCGATCATCTGGAAGGCCGGTTGATCCCGGACGTGCTGGAGACGGACGCGCGGGCAAAGGCCGAAACGGTGCTTGCCGCGCTCGAAGACCGCGCCGCGCAGGGAGAGACCGCATGACCGCCCGTCCGATCCTGAAGTGGCCCGACAAGCGCCTGCGCACCGCCGCCGCGCCGGTCGAGGAAATCACCGACGAGATCTGCGCCATCTGGGACGACATGGTCGACACGATGGAAGCGATGCCCGGCGTCGGCCTTGCCGCGCCGCAGATCGGCGTGATGCTGCGATTGGCGGTGGTCGACGCCTCGGAGGAGCGCGGGCAAGCGATCCGCATGGCGAACCCGGAAATCCTGCACGCCTCGGCCCAGCCGCGCGACCATGAGGAAGCGAGCCCCTGCCTTCCCGGCATCTCGGCCAAGATCACCCGGCCCCGTGCGGTGACCGTCCGTTTCCTGAACGAACAGGGCGAGACCGAGGAACGCGACCTTGTTCATCTGTGGTCGACGAGCGTGCAGCATCAGATCGACCATCTGAATGGGCGGATGTATTTCGACAACCTCAGCGGGCTGAAGCGTCAGATGCTGCTGAAGAAGGCCGCCAAGCTGCGGTAGCCGCCGACCTCGCCGTCCGTCAGGCGCAGCAGGCGCTTTTCGCCGGGGCGCAGCACCCGGTGGCTGACGGCTTGCACAAGGCATATTCGGCTTCAAGTGACAGCATCACCTGCCCGGCCGCCAGGTCGGCGGCCCCGATGGTGTAGCGCGACAGCCCGATGTTGCCCGGTGCGCATTCGACCGACAGCGGCGCTGCTTCCAACCCGGGGATCGCTTCGATGCTTTGGCGCAGGATGCCGGCGAGCTTTCGCGCTGTAAGTGGCGCGGTACCCTGACCGTCGAGAACCTGCATCAGCGTTTCCGGCCAATCGTTGCGACGGCCTCCGCAATCGATGCCCTTGATCTGCGCCAGTTTCAGTTCGGTCACGTGATAGCCGTCGCCAAGCTGTGTCGCATCGACGCGAAACCTGACAGCCGCGTTGCGCGGGGCCGTGTCCAGCAGATCGCCAAGTTCGGAAAGGGTCTTCATGCCAAGGTCCTCCTTGTATGAATCAATAATTCATGAAATGTTGAGATATGGAAGAGAGTCAAGCCCTCAAGGCCCTTGCGGCGCTGTCCGATGCGACCCGTCTTCGGGTGCTTCGGTACCTGGTGTCTGTCGGAGAGGACGGCGCCGCCGCCGGTGTGATCGGCGCCGAGGTCGGCGCACAACCTTCGCGACTGTCCTTCCATCTGGCGGGGCTGGCGCAGGCGGGCCTTATCACGTCCGAACGGGTGTCGCGGCAGGTGATCTATCGGGTGGACTTTGATGCGCTTGGCGGGCTTATGGGATACCTGATCGAAGACTGCTGCGGCGGGCACCCCTCTGTCAGGGCGTGCTGTGCGCCAAGCGACGCCGAAGGGGCCTGACAGATGCGCATCGTATTCATGGGAACACCGGACTTTTCTGTCACGGTGCTGAACGCCTTGGTGGATGCCGGGCACGAGATCGTCTGTGTCTATTGTCAGCCGCCGCGCCCGGCGGGCCGTGGGAAGAAGGACAGGCCGACCCCGGTCCATGCGCGGGCCGAGGCGCTGGGCCTGCCGGTGCGCCATCCCCGCACGCTGCGCGACGCCGAGGCGCAGGCAGAGTTCGCGGCGCTGAATGCCGACATCGCGGTGGTCGTGGCTTATGGGCTGATCCTGCCGCAGCCGGTGCTGGATGCTCCGAAGTACGGGTGCCTGAACATCCACGCCTCGCTTTTGCCGCGCTGGCGTGGGGCCGCGCCGATCCAGCGCGCGATCATGGCGGGCGATGCGCAGACCGGCGTTTGCATCATGCAGATGGAAGCGGGGCTCGACACCGGGCCGGTGCTGTTGCGCGAGGCGCTGGATATCGCGCCGGACGAGACCGCGGCGACGCTGCACGACAGGCTTGCCAGAATGGGTGCGCGGCTGATCACCGCGACGCTCGACAAGCTTGATACACTGACGCCAGAGGTGCAGCCGGACGCGGGCGTGACCTATGCCGAGAAGATCGACAAGGCCGAGGCGCGGATCGACTGGACCCGTCCCGCCGTGGAAATCGACAGGCAGATCAGGGGCTTGTCGCCTTTCCCCGGCGCGTGGTGCGAGATGGGTGGCGAGCGTGTGAAGCTGCTGCTGTCGCGGGTCGCTGAAGGGTCGGGTGCGCCCGGGCAGGTGCTTGGCGGAATGACGATCGCCTGCGGCGAGGGCGCGGTGGAGATCCTGAGCGCCCAGCGTCCCGGCAAGCGCGCGATGGAATCGGCAGAGTTCCTGCGCGGGTTCCAGATGCCGGACATTCTCGCCTGACGAGAGCGGCGCGCACCATGTCAGCGCAAAATCCGGCCCGCGTGAGCTAGCCTGAAAAACAGGCGCCGGAATTCTGCCAGCCGAATCCGGGGGGTCGTTCCGGTCAAGCGCAAAATCCGACACGGGCGGGCAAAGATTTCTGGCCAGACCCGGTGCCTCTGACCATTCTGGCCAGACACTCAAAACCTGCTTTGCACCAACCTGCTTCGGCTTCGGGTCCCCGCCCGGGTACAGCCGGAGTCCGTCCAGGAGTCTGTCCATGTCCCTGCTGCTCGGCTGGCCTCACCGCACCAGTCCAAAGACCGTTTTCGGCTTTGCTCCCACCCCCTCGCAGCCGCCGGAACCGCCCGAAACGTCGAAGCCGACTGCCGCCAGCCCCGTTCGCGACCCGAAGAACGAAGGGCACTGGCTGGTCGTCGCCCCCACCGGGTCGGGCAAATCCGCCTCTTTCGCGATTCCGCAACTGCTAAGCTATCCCGGCGCGATCATCGCGGTCGACGTGAAGGGAGAACTGGCCAACGTCACGGCCCGCTACCGCCGCTCGCTGGGCGAGGTGTTGATCATCGACCCGTTCCGGCAGGTCTCGGATGGGCGCGGCCAGTTCAACCCGCTGGCACACCTGTCGGTCGGCAGCCCCGAGTTGATCGACGACGCCTATTCCATCGCCCACCTGTTCTCGAACATGGCGCGCGGCGCGATGCCGAAAGACCCGTTCTGGGACGAGTCCGGGCAAGACATCATCGCGGCGCTGATCGTGCAGGCGTTGCACGAATACCATCCCGAAGACCGGACGCTGGCGGGGGTGTACGAGGCGTTCTCGATGCCCGACCAGTTGCAGTATTTCTGGCGGTTGCTGGATTCCGGCGTGCATCCCTTCGTCGAGCAGAAGATCGGCGCCTACCTGCGGCTGGCCGATGTGACCCGCACGGGGATCGAGGCGACCGCGGCGCAACAGCTTCGCATGCTGGCGGGCGAGGGCGTGCGCCGTTGCATCCGTGGCGATTCCATGAAGCCGGGCATGCTGACCGAGGGGCGTCCGCTGACGATCTACCTTGTGATCCCGCCCGAGCGGCTGGCCTCTCATGCGTCGCTGGTGCGCATCCTTCTGACTGCGATGCTGCAGCGGATGCTGCGCAGAAAAAACAAGCCGGAGACGCCGACGCTACTGCTGGTGGACGAGGCGGCGCAGCTGGGAAAGATGCCGGCGCTGACCTCTGCGATCACGCTGGGGCGCGGCTATGGGATTCGCGCCGCGCTGCTGGTGCAAAGCCTGTCGCAACTGCGCGGCTCGTATCAGGACGACTACGAGTCGATCCTCGAAAACTGCTCGCTGGTGACGATGAGCCGGCACACCGCGTTCTCGATGGCGAAGCAACTGGCGAAACAAGGGTTCGGCGACGTGTCGGCAGACGCGGTTTATGCGCTGAATGAGACCGAGGCGATGATGCGCGCCACCGGGCAGGCGACGCGGCGGCTGCGCAAGCTGGATTACCGGTCCGACAAGATGTTCGCGGGGCGGTACGACGACAATCCGCTGTACGAGCGCGCGAAGACCTGAAGAAAAGCGGGCCCGCCGGGGTGGCGGCGGGCCCGATGCGCGTCATCCGTCGATGCGGATGCGCTCGTTCTTCGGATCGAAGGGGCTGTCCTCGGTCACCTCTACGTCCCACAGCTTGTCGAACATCTTCACTTTCAGCTTCTGGCCGGTCTCGGCGAGGTCCGGGCGGACATAGCCCATGCCGACCGATTTGCCGAAAGCCACCGAGTAGCCGCCCGACGTCAGACGACCCACCTTGGTGTCGCCGTCGTACAGCGCCTCGCGGCCCCACGGATCGGCGTCTTCCGGGCCGTCGATCAGCACCGTCACGCATTTCGACCGGATGCCCTTGTCGGTCATCGCCTGCTTGCCGTGGAAGTCCTTGGACAGATCGACGAAGCGGTCCAGCCCGGCCTCCAGCGGTGTCGCGTCGCGGCCCAGTTCGTTGCCGAAGGCGCGATAGGATTTTTCCTGCCGCAGCCAGTTCTGCGCCCGCGCGCCGACCAGCTTCATGCCGTGCTTCGCGCCGGCCTCGACCAGCAGGTCCCACAGGTAGTTCTGGAATTCGATCGGGTGGTGCAACTCCCAGCCCAGCTCGCCGGTATAGGCGACGCGGACGGCGACAACGGGACACATGCCCAGCTCGATGTTGCGGCACGACAGCCACGGGAACCGCTTGTTCGACAGCGCGGTGTCGGGGTCGGCGTCCTTGATGATCTCTTTCAGGATGTCGCGCGCCTTGGGTCCGGCCAGCGCGAAGGCGCCGTAACGGGTCGTCCAGTCCTCGACATTGATGCGGCCGAACTCGGGTTCCTTGTCCTCGACCGCCTTCAGAAGGAAGTCGCGGTCATAGGCGTGCTGCGCCCCGGACGAGATCAGCACCCAGTGCTCTGGCGTCTCACGGATGATCGTGTATTCGGCCCGCGTGGTGCCCGCCTCGGTCAGCGCGTAGGTCAGGTTGATGCGGCCCGGTTTCGGCAGCTTGTTGGTGGTGAACCAGTCAAGGAACGCCTCGGCGCCCGGACCGGTGATCACGTGCTTGGCGAAGGCGGTGGCGTCGATCAGGCCCGCCGTCTCGCGGATCGCCTGCGCCTCGTCCTTCGCGTATTGCCACCATCCGCCCCGGCGGAAGCTGCGCGCGTCGTGATCGAATCCGGCGGGCGCGTCCTTCGGGCCATAGTAGTTCGGCCGCTCGAACCCGTTCACCTGCCCGAACTGGGCTCCCTCGGCCTTTTGCCGGTCATAGGCGGGGCCAGTGCGCAGCGGGCGGCAGGCTTCGCGTTCCTCGTCCGGGTGGTGCAGCACGAAGACGTGGGCGTAGCACTCCTCGTTCTTCCGCGCCGCGTATTCGGTGGTGATCCAGCTGCCGTACCGCTTGGGATCCAGCGAGGCCATGTCGATCTCGGCTTCGCCCTCGACCATCATCTGGGCAAGGTAATAGCCGGTGCCGCCGGCGGCGGTGATGCCAAAGGAAAAGCCCTCGGCCAGCCACATGTTGCGCAGCCCCGGCGCCGGGCCGACCAGCGGGTTGCCGTCGGGGGTATAGCAGATCGGGCCGTTGAAATCGTCCTTCAGACCCAGCGGTTCGGTCGTCGGAATCCGGTGGATCATCGACATGTATTCTTCCTCGATCCGTTCGAGGTCCAGCGGGAACAGGTCGGCGCGGAAGCTGTCCGGAACGCCATACTCGAACCGCGCCGGCGCGCCTTCCTCGTAGGGGCCAAGGATCCAGCCGCCGCGTTCCTCGCGGACGTACCACTTGGCATCCGCATCCCGCAGCACGGGGTGTTCGCCATAGGTCTTGCGGTACTCGACCAGCGCCGGGTCGGGTTCGGTCACGATGAACTGGTGTTCGACCGGGATCGCGGGGATCTTGATGCCCAGAAGCTTCGCGGTGCGCTGCGCGTGGTTGCCGGTGGCGGTCACGACATGCTCGGCGGTGATCACTGCGGTCTCTTCGGACGGGACAAGGTTGCCGCCCTTCTCGACCATCTTGGTGACCGACACCTTCCATTCGGACCCGGTCCATTCGTAACCATCGACCTGCCACTTGCGCTCGATCGTCACGCCGCGCTGCCGGGCGCCCTTGGCCATCGCCTGCGTCACGTCCGCGGGGTTAATGTAGCCATCGGTCGGGTGGTAGATCGCGCCCAGCAGGTCGTCGGTGTGAACCAGCGGCCACCGTTCCTTGATCTGCGCGGGCGACATCCATTCATAGGGCACGCCCACTGTCTCGGCGGTCGAGGCGTACAGCATGTACTCGTCCATGCGGGCCTGCGACTGCGCCATCCGCAGGTTGCCCACCACCGAGAAACCCGCGTTCAGGCCGGTCTCTTCCTCGAGCGTCTTGTAGAACTTCACCGAGTAGTCGTGGATGTGGCTGGTCGCATAGCTCATGTTGAACAGCGGCAGCAGGCCCGCGGCATGCCAGGTCGAGCCGGACGTCAGCTCGTCGCGCTCCAGCAGCATGACATCGGACCAGCCAGCGCGGGCAAGGTGATAGGCGATCCCGGCGCCGACGGCGCCACCGCCGACGACGAGGGCTTTGACATGGGTTTTCATCTGGCTGGGCTCCGCTGTGATTCCGGCACAATTTGCAGAATTTCAGGCGCGCAGGGCAGGGGGAGCCGACCGATAGAGGAAGAAAAGCGACATGGGCCCACGGCATGTCGCAACGGTGCCTTCCATGGCTGGAATTATAGCGTCAACGGCCCATCGCCTTCTCAAGCCGGTCGAGCGTGAAATAAGGGGCGAGGATCTTGCGGATCTCGGCCCGGCGCGGGGCTTCGGGATCGAAGATCAGATAGCACATGTAATCCTCGAACAGCGCGGCCTGCTGTTCGAACCCGTAGGCGAGCAGGTCGCTGCCGTCGTCCGGGATGTAAAAATAGGGGTCCTGGTTGAACACGCTTTCCAACGCCGCGCGGGCGGGGCGATAGCCGGTGCGCGCGCGGTTCTGCCATTGCCAGACGTGGACGAGTTCATGGGCGAACACGACTGCCTCGGGCAGACGCAGACGGTGCGGCCAGTCGGGCATGACCTCGGCGTGGTAGAACTCGGGCATCATGTGAATGCGGTTGTAGACGGCGAAGGCGGGCGGCGGCTCGGGCGGGCCGGTGTTCGGCGCGGTGCGGTCGCATAGGCCGGGACGCAGCTCGATCTTGCCGCTTGCGGGCGGCAAGGGCTTTGCGGGCGAAAGCGGCGACAGGCCCAGACCTTCGGTCACGCGAATCCGCGAGGTGTCGATGGTCGGGCCGAACATATCCTCGGCCAGCGCCTTTTCGCCGGGCGCCAACGGGCGCGAGCAGGCGGCGAGCACAAGCAGCATCAGCAGGATGGGACGCCGCAGCATGGATCAGCAGCGGTCCGGGGCGATCAGGAGGGCGGGCAAAGGCATCGGGACGAACGGGAATTGCTGAAACACTGACCCCAAAGTGGCGCGGGACCGGGTGCCTGTCCAGTGCATCGGGTAGGTTCGGCGACACGATCCTCTGAAAGATCGTGCCGCGCAGACCTGCAGAGTGCTTGGCCCTCGGGCGGTCCTTAGACCATCGAGGGCAGGACAAGGTCCGGTGGCCGGTGTCCGTCGGCGAAGGTCTTGATGTTGATGATCACCTTCTCGCCGGTCTCGGCCCGACCTTCGCGCGTCGCCGAGCCCATGTGCGGCAGCAGCACCACGTTGTTCAGCTCGCGCAGGCGCGGGTTCACCTCGACCCCGCGTTGGAACACGTCCAGCCCGGCGCCCGCCAGTTCACCGGCGCGCAGCATCCGGGTCAGGGCGTTCTCGTCGATCACCTCGCCGCGCGAGGTATTCACGATCACGGCCGAGGGTTTCATCAGCTTCAGCCGCCGCGCGTTCATCAGGTGGAAGGTCGAGGGCGTGTGCGGGCAGTTGACCGAGATCACGTCCATCCGGCTGACCATCTGGTCGAGGCTGTCCCAGTAGGTCGCTTCCAGTTCTTCCTCGATGTCCTCATGCAGGCGGCGGCGGTTGTGGTAGTGGATCTGCATCCCGAAGGCCCGCGCGCGTCGCGCGACCGCCTGCCCGATGCGGCCCATCCCAAGGATGCCCAGCCGCCGGCCACCTACGCGGCCGCCAAGGAAGGCTGTCGGCGACCAGCCGCCCCAGGTGCCGGCCTGCATCACCGCAAGCCCTTCCGGGATGCGGCGGGTGACGGCGAGAATCAGCGCCATCGTCATGTCGGCGGTATCCTCGGTCAGCACCCCCGGCGTGTTGGACACGAGGATGCCGCGCTGTCGGGCGGTCTGGACGTCGATATGATCCACCCCGGCGCCGAAGTTGGCGATCAGCTTCAGCTTGTCGCCCGCCTGCGCCAACAGCGCCTGGTCGATGATATCGGTGATCGTGGGCACCAGCACGTCGCTGCGCCGCATGGCGTCCGCCAATTCCTCGCGGGTGAAGGGCCGGTCATCGTCGCGCAGTTCGACATTGAACAACTCGGTCATCCGGGTTTCCACCACCTCGGGCAACCGTCGCGTAACGACAACACTCAGGCGCTCTCGGACCATCGGCGTGTCTCCCGTGCTTTCCTTTGAACTGCGCTGCGATCAGAGTTACAGCAACCGTCGCAGGGCACAACCGCTTGAACGATAAAGGCCCGCGGCGAAATGGGCGGCAAACGCCCGCGAGCAGGACATGGTTTCGGGTAGGGCACCGATGAAACGCATCAGAACAGGTGTGACCGCAATGGCGTTGGCCTTTGCGTTGACGTTCGCGTTGGCCATCACGGCGATGACCGCAACGGCGGAAGAGCGGGGGCCGGTGACGAACCTGCCGATGCCGCGTTTCGTTTCTTTGAAGGCGAGCGAGGGCAACGTGCGGCGCGGGCCGTCGCTGAGCCATCGGATCGACTGGGTGCTGAAGCGCCGCCACATGCCCTTGCAGGTGGTCGCCGAATTCGGCCATTGGCGCCGGGTCGTCGACCGAGACGGCGCGGGCGGCTGGGTGCATTATTCGCTGCTGTCCGGCACGCGTACGGTGCTGGTCGAGCGCGACATGCTGCCACTGCTGATGAAGCCCGATCCCAAGGCGCCGGTGAACGCCCAGCTTGAACTGGGCGTGGTCGCGCGGCTGGACGAATGCACGGCGGGCTGGTGCCGGATTTCCGCCGGCGGGTATCGCGGCTGGGTCGAGGCGGCCTCGCTGTGGGGCGTGTACTCCGAAGATCTCGGGGAATAGCCCGTGGAGGCATTCCGCACCGCTGGATACACGCGGCTTGGATCCGACGGGCCGCACGCGCTGGTGATCCACGCCGAGGGTGACTGGGCACGCTCGATCGAGTCGGGAACGCATCCGTTCTTCACCAAGCTCATGCGGCAGGCGACCACGCGCGGCTTGACCACGCGGGTGGTCAGCGCAGGCGGGGCGACGTCTCAGCTGCTGCTGGGGCAGGACCACGTGCATGTCATGGTCGGGGGCCAGCCGGGCTATGGGCCGAACCGCCTGCACGCCGCGCCGGGGCATGTCTGGGGCTTCTGGTATCTCGACGAGGTCGGTTGCGGCGCGCATTCCTCTGTACGGTTCGCGCGCTTCTCGACCGACGAGGTGGACGGCGAGAAGGCCGAGTATTTCTTCAACGGCGTCACCGGCTACATGCTGCGCGAGAACGTGTCGAAGCGACCGCAGCCCCCGCGCGGCGCGGCCTTGCCAGAGCCCGCGGCCGCAGTTGTGTTCTGCCAGCTTATCGAAACGCAGGGCGACCGCCTGCATTATCTGACAACCGAACAGATGGTCCGGGTGGCCGCGACCACGGCGGGCGGGCGCCGGGTCTATGTGAAGCCGCACCCGGATACCCCAAGAATGCTGCGGCGCGGGCTGGAGGATCTTGCAGCGGCGCATCGCAACGTGGTGGTGACGGACGAGTCGGTTCACGATCTTGCCGCCGTCAGCAACGTTGTGGTGACGCAGAACTCGTCCGCCGGGTTCGAGGCTTTGATGCAGAAGAAATGCGTGGTGACTTGCGGCAAGTCCGATTTCTGGCATGCGACCCTGACACCGAAGACCGAGGACGAGCTGCGCGAGGCGCTGCTGCACGGGCGCGAGACCATGGCGGAGTTTCCGTTCGAGAAATACCTGTACTGGCACCTCGACCGGATGTGCCTTGAGCCTGAAAAGCCGGAATTCGCGGGCCGGGCGTGGGCCCGTATTCGCGACAAGGCGATGCTTTAGGCGCCGGGGCCGCGCGGATCGAAGCTTGGCGCGGCGGACGGGTTCTGACATTCAGGGGCCCACGCTTCCCGAATCCGAGCCCGGCGATGACCGACAAGACCTCTCTCAAGCTGAACCTCTCGGCCGGCCTTCTGTCGTCGTCGGTCGCGTTCATTCTGGTGCTTGCGAAGCTCTGGGCGCTGGGGGCGACGTCTTCGCTGGCCATTGCCGCAAGCCTCGCCGACAGCGCGTTGGATCTCATGGTGTCGCTTGGCGGGCTGGCCGCCATCGCCTATGCCGCGCGGCCGCCGGACGAGGATCACGCCTTCGGCCACAGCTCTGCCGAGGACCTTGCCGCGCTGGGTCAGTCGATAGTGATCCTTGCCTCTGCCGCCCTGATCGCGTGGGGCGCGATCAGCCGGCTGGTCGCGGGGCCGCCGGGCCCGATCGAGCAGGAAGGCTGGGGCATGGCGGTGATGGTGCTGTCCATCGTTCTGACTGTCGCGCTGGTGGCGTGGCAACGCTGGGTGATCCGCAAAACGGGCAACCGCGTGGTGACGGCGGACAGTCTGCACTATCTCGGCGACCTTATTCCCAGCATCGGTGCGATCCTTGCTCTGCTGGCCTCGAAATGGTTCGGCATGGGGCAGGTCGACAGCGTTGTTGCGCTGGGCGCGGCGGCGATGCTTGCGGTTGGCGCGACGCGCATCGGCAAGGGGGCATGGGATGCCCTGATGGACCGCTCGGCAGAGCCGGACATGGTGGCGGGGATCGAGAAGATCGCGGGCAACTTTCCCGGCGTGCGCGGATACCACGACCTGAAGACCCGGACCGCGGGGTCCGTTGTCTTCGTGAACCTGCATATCGAGCTGGACGGCGATCAGACGCTGGATGCCGCCCACGCAATCGGCGCGGCGCTTCGGCGGGACATCATCGCGGCCTATCCGCAGACGGATGTGATGATCCACAAGGACCCGGTGGGGGTAGAGCCTCACCCGGACGATCCGGGCAAGGCGCCGCGTCACTGACGCTTACTGATCCGCCCAGGTGACGAAGTCGAGCGTCAGCGTCGACGTGTCGGCGGTATCGACCGAGAACCGAGCGACGCGCCCGAGGTTCGTCTTCAGGCAGACAACCGCGCCATCCGTCAGCGAGGCCGCGTCAATCGGCGTCGCATCGAAACGTTCGGCCCGGCAGTCGTGCAGACCACGGTCGTCGCCGTCCCCCAGCGACATCTGCGCGCCGTTCACCGGAACGATGACCTGGCTGCCGCCGCCCTGCGGCCGCCACCAGATATCGGCCCCGGCTGCGCCCGAGTCGCCCTGATCGAGATCGACGCGACCGTTCAGCGACAGCTCGACCGATCCTTCCGACTGCACCACCGGCGGCGGCGGAGGCGGCGGCGGCAGATAGCCGACGTAGACCTTGGCGGACATCGACTTGTCGTCCAGTCGCGGGTCCAGCGACAGCGCGCTTTCCAGCCAATCCATGCAGGTGCCGCCAAGGTCGGCTTCGGTGCACAGGCGGACCCGCGCCTCGCCCGAAATCTGGACAGAGCTGAAGGTGCCCGACAGTTCCGGATCAAGCTGCGCGTAGTCTCCGACATCAAGGCAGGTGCGGGTGCCGCCAAAGCTCGGTTCGGCGAAGAAGCAGGCCAGATCGCCCGGCGGCGGCGGCGGCGGGGGCGGTTCGACGCCCGGCGGGCAGGTGGCGCGGAACTGGGGTTCCGGCAGGTTGACGTCCAGCGACCAGGTGCAGCCGGGGTTCAGGGCCGGGTACTCTGGCCCGGCGGTCAGATAGCGCGAGGCGACCCATCCTTCCATTCCGACCCCGGCGATCTGGCACCAGCCGTCGGCGTTGCAGCGCAGGATCTCGACGACGTCGCCGGGGTTCAGCCCGCCAACGACCGCGTTGCCGGCGCCCGGTCCGGATCGGACGTTCAGGTAAGTCGTCGATGCGCCTTGGCCCGCGAAGGCCGCCGGCGCCGAGGTCAATGTCGCGGCAAGCGCGGCGGCAAGGGCCAGGACCGAAAATCTGGTCGCGTTCATGGAAATGCTCCCGGTTCGCCGGGACGCGATGGCGCCCCGATGGAAATTCGTCGCGCAAAGGTGTGACGGAGAAATGGTCTGCGGGCAAGCAACGAGGCCAAGGGCATCCGGACAGGTGATGTTGCTGCAACGCTGATGGGCGCGCCCGGGGTGAGGCGCGCCGTCCGAGTGGGTGAAAAGCTCTGGACGGCCGGCCCGACTGGGGGTGCGGGCCGGCCGTGGGTGCCGGGCGTCCGGGGTGAACGGGACGACGCCCGACGGGGAACTGTCGTGTCAGGGAAACAGGCCCAAAGCGCCCATCTCGGGAAGTCCCTTGGCCTCGATCCGGCGGTCGATCCGGATTTCGCGGCCCTTCTCGCTGGTCAGCGTCGCCGTCAGATGGCTGGTGTCACCGTCAAACGTCAGCGTGCCGGTTCCGCGCCAGCCGATTCCCATGGGTCCGGTACCGCCGCCTTCCAGAACGCAGTTCGACCGGCCCGCATCGCAGGTGGCGGTGACGCGGTACACGCCAAGCGACTGGTTCGGAAACCCAAGCGTTCCATTGCGAACGGCGGTTCCGGTGGCGCTGTCGATCTCGGTGACAAAGCTGTGCTGGATCGTGCCGCGCCGGGTCTCGATCGTGCTTGTGCCCGAAATCGACTCGGCCCCGGCGGCGGTGGTGATCGTGGCAAGCGCCACGGTCACCGTCAGGATTTTGCGGATCTGCATCGGTTTACCGCGAGACCGAGACCGTGCGGCCGCGGTTCGAGTTGTCGAAGCCGGTGGAGCGGGTGCAGACGCCGTTCTCGCAGGTGGTCGTGTTGTTCTTGGTCTGGGTGGAGCCGTTCGGGCCGACGCGGGTGGTGGTGCGGTTGCAGGTCTGGTCGTTGGGGTCGCAGTTGTGCGTCGATGTGGCGGTCGAGGATTTCCCGTTCGGGCCGGTCCAGACGCGGGTGCTGTCGGCAAAGGCGGGCGCGGCGGCAAGCGAGGCGGTGGCGAGAGCGGCGAGGATCAGGGTTTTCATCGTGTGTCCTTTCAGGGTTGCAGGAGGTCCGGGGTTGCCTCCGATGACCCTGAAGATGGCCGCGCCATGCCACTGCCGTATCACCGTCACGCAAGGCTTTGTAACGGAGTGTAACTGCGGTGCGGTGTCCGCTTGCCAGTGGCGGCGGACCCGTCAGAGTGGGCGCATGAACGCGATGAAGTCCTTACTGATCGTCGAGGATGATCCCGAGATCCGCCGCCTTGTCGCAGGAATGCTGCGCGGCGAAGGGTTCGAGGTGGCCGAGGCCGCCGACGCCGCCGCGATGGATGCGGCGCTGGCCAAGACGCGGCCCGACCTCGTGATCCTCGATCTGATGCTACCGGGAGAGGACGGGCTGTCGATCTGTCGCCGCCTGCGCGCCGGCGGTGGCATCGCGATCCTGATGCTGACCGCGCGCGGAGAGGACATCGACAAGATTGTCGGGCTGGAAATGGGGGCGGACGACTATCTGTCAAAACCGTTCAACCCGCGTGAACTGCTGGCCCGGATCCGTGCGCTGCTGCGCCGCTCGGCGGACGGTGCCGATGGCGCGGCGCGACGGCGGCTGGCGTTCGGAGGCTTCGTCGCCGACCTCGATGCACGACGGCTGGAACAGGCGGGTGCGGCGGTTGACCTGACCGCTGCCGAGTTCGACCTGTTGGTCTGCTTCCTGCAACGGCCCGGCCGGGTGCTGTCGCGCGACCAGCTTCTTGACTGGGTCCATGGCCGCGAAACGGGTGTCTTCGACCGGTCGATTGACATGGCTGTCTCCCGTCTGCGCCGCAAGCTGGGCGATGACGCGGGCGGGCAGGCCGAGCGTCTGATCGCCACGATCCGGAACGGCGGCTACCTGTTCACCGCGCGGGTGACCCGGCTGTGAAGGCGCCGGGGATCGTCGGGCGGACCGTGCTGATGGTTCTGCTGGCCCTGTCGCTGGCGTGGCTTGCGATCTCGGGGGCCGTCTACCTTGGCCGTGGCGGGGACGAGGGGCTGACGCCGCCGCGCCTTGCCGCGGTCGTACTGGCGGTCGAGGCGGCCGGTGACGGCGAGGATGCCGTGCTTGCGGGCCTGTCCGCGCCGGGGCTTCGGCTTCGTCTGGGAGAGACCCCGCCCGAGCGTGACATGCGGCCTTTCCCGCCCGAGGCGCTGGAGGCCTACAGGGCCGAACTCGCCCCCCGCGCCGTCGAGGCCGATTGGGTTCCCGCCGTCGCGATCGGGCGGCTGATCGGGCGCGGCTATGCCGCCGGTCTGCCGCACCGGTCGATCTTTCACATCCAGCTGACCGACGGGCGGACCCTGAGCGTTTCGCGCTCTGCCGCAGGCGTGAACCGGGCGGGGCTTCCGTTCGGGTTCGTCGCCGGTCTGGCCGGCAGCGTCATCGCGCTGGGGCTTCTGCTGCTGCTTCTGCGCGAGGCGCGGCCCGTGGCCCGCTTGGCGCAGGCGGCGGATCGAATGGCGCCGGGGCAGGTTGTCGATCTGCCCGATGTCCGCCGCGCCTCGGCCGAGGTGCGGGCGCTTGCCGGAGCGTTCGACCGGTTGCAGCACCGGCTGCAAGCCGCGATGGCCGCGCGCAGCACGCTGTTCGCGGGTATCTCGCACGACGTTCGCACCTTCGCCACGCGTCTGCGGCTGCGGGTGGACTCGATCCCGGACGGCGACGAACGGGCACGGGCCGAGGCCGAGATCGCGGACATGATCCGCCTGCTGGACGACGCGCTGTTGCTGGGCCGGGCCGAAACCGGCGAAGTGGGTGAGGAACTGGTGCGCCCCGGCGCGCTGGCCGCTGACGAGGTCGAACGGTTTCGCAGCACGGGCGCGCAGGTCTCTTTCGCCGGAGACCGAAAGGCCGCGATGCTGGGCGATCCGCTGGCGCTGCGCCGCTGGCTGGCGAACGGGATCGGCAACGCGCTTTCCTACGCAGGGCAGGCGCGGGTGTCGGTACGCCAAGACGGCGCGACGGTGCGCGTCACGGTCGAGGACGACGGCCCCGGCATCCCCGAACCCCGCCGTGCCGAGTTGCTGGAGCCGTTCACCCGTGGCGATCCCTCGCGCAATCGCGCCACCGGCGGCGCCGGACTTGGCCTTGCCATCATGCGCAGCCTCGCCGAAGCGATGGGTGGCCGCATGGACATCGGCGAAAGCCCCAGCGGCGGCGCCCGCGTGTCCGCCGAGTTTCCGGCGCTCGACCTCGGCGACTGACCGCGGCCGGACTACGCCTCTTCCAGCCGGTCGGTCGCCGGCGGGGGCGTGGGCGTCAGAGACGCCAGTTGGGCATACAGCGCCTCGTCCATCTCGAAGGTCATGGCGTCAAGCGACGGGCGCAGCTGTTCCACCGTGCGGCCCGAGATGATGGGCGCGGTGATACCCGGATTGCGCGCGACCCAGGCCACCGCCAGCGTGATCGGCGAGACGCCGACATCGGCGGCCATCTCCTGCAGCGCGATGGCGGCGTCGTGCATCCAGTCCTGCGCATAGCGCGCCTTGTACATCGGGTCGTCGACCAGCCGTCCGCCATCGCCCTTGCCGTACTTGCCGGTCAGCAGCCCGCCGCCCAGCGGAGAGTAGGGGAAAACCGAGAAGCCTTCGGACAGCGCCATCGGCAGGATCTCGACCTCGGCCTGCCGCTTCACGAGGTTGTACATCGGTTGAAGCGCAGCGATCGACAGGCTGAAGCTGCGCGCGACGGCCTGCGCCTTCATCGTCTGCCATGCCGAGAAGTTCGAGATGCCGATGTGGCGGACCCGGCCGGAGTCGACCAGTTGCGCCAGCGTCTCGAACGTGTCTTCCAGCGGCGTGCCGTCGTCCCAGCGGTGCAGGTACAGCAGGTCGACATAGCCCATGTTCAGCCGGTCCATGCTCTCCTCGAACTGCGCCGTGATGTTCGCGGGCGTCGACGGCGCGGGGTGGGCGCATTTGGTGGCGAGAAACAGGCTTTCCCGTTCGGACGCGGCCAGTTTGCCAAGGTAACGTTCCGATTTGCCATCGGTGTAGCCAAAGGCGGTGTCGAAGAAGTTGATGCCCGCCTCGCGGCAGGCGGCGAACATCTCGCCCGACTGTGCCTCGTCGGCCTTGCCGCCGAACTGCATGGTGCCGAAGCAGAATTTCGAGATCGATGTGCCGTCGTTGGTCGCAAGACTGGTCATGTTGTCCTCCCTTTGTCGCAAGGCGTAGCGCGGTGTCGTTCGGGCGGCAAGTTGCCGTCATTCACCCAGAGAGTTGATTGATGCCTGCGAATCGTGTTATTCACCCATATGGTTGAACGAGCAGAGGAAGACCGGCTGACAGAGGTGCTGAAGGCGGCGTCGGACCCCAACAGGAGGCGCATCCTGACGATCCTCGTGCAGGAGGGCCCGGTGCGGGTCACCGACCTGGCGTCGCGTTTCGACATGAGCCTTAATTCCGTCTCCAAGCACATCAAGGCGCTGGAGCGGGCGGGGCTGGTCAGCCGGAAGACAGAGTGGCGCGAACATCTGATCGCGCCGGAAATGGCGCCGCTGAGGCTGATCGACGACTGGTTCGGGCAACTCCGCTCGACATGGGAGATGCGGCGGGAGCGGCTGGCTCAAGTTATTGAAGAGGAAGTGAGTGATGATGACTGATCTTTCGCTGAAAGTGACCCAGTTCGTAAACGCCGCGCCCGAACGAGTGTTCGACGCGTGGCTGAACCCGGACATGATCCGCAAGTTCATGCTGACCGGCCCCGGAACCGGGGTTGCGTCGGCCTCGACCGACCCGCGCGTGGGCGGCCGCTATGACATCGTGATGACCAACGAGATGGGAGAGATCCCGCATTGGGGCGAATACCGCGAAATCTCGCGGCCCTCGAAGCTGGTCTTCACATGGAACTCGCCGCACGCCGCACCGGACAGCCTTGTGACGCTGACCTTCGATGCGAAGGACGGCGGGACGCAGGTCACGCTGGTACACGAGACGTTCCCCAGCGAAGGCTCGCGCGATGGGCACGAAAAGGGCTGGACCGGCATCCTTGCCACCTTGGCCGATACGCTCTGATCCGGACCACGGCGATGCCCTGAAACGAAATGCGCCCCCGCGGTGTCCCGCGGAGGCGCGCTACCTCGGATCCGGATCGGATCAGCTCGGGATCGAGCCGTCGATGCCCTCGACGTAGAAGTTCATGCCGGCCAGCGTGCCATCGTCGGCAACCTCGCCCTCGGCCAGCCACGCCGATCCGTCCTGCTTGTTCAGCGGGCCGGTGAACGGGTGATAGGACCCGGCGGCGATGTCGTCGCGCATCTTCTCGGCTTCGGCCTTCACCTCGGCGGGAACCGGACCGGTGATCTCGCCGATGCCGACCATGCCGTCACCGATGCCCCACCAGTTGTTCTGGCTTTCCCATGCCTCGTCCATGACCGCCTGAACGCGCTCGATGTAGTAGGGCGCCCAGTTGTCGATGATCGACGAAATGCGCGGCTCGGGCGCGTATTCGTACATGTCGGCGGCCTGCCCGAAGCCAAGCGCGCCGGCCTTCTCCAGCACCGCCAGCGGCGCGGTCGAGTCGGTGTGCGCCAGAACCACGTCGACGCCCTGATCAAGCAGCGCCTGCGTGGCATCGGCTTCTTTCGCCGGGTCGAACCAGGTCGACACCCAGACCACGTTCATCTCGACTTCGGGGTTCGCCTTGCGGGCGTGGATGAAGGACGAGTTGATGCCGCGGATGACTTCCGGGATCGGGAACGAGCCGATGTAGCCGATCTTGTTGGACTTGGTCATCGCGCCGGCAAGATAGCCGGTCACGGCGCGGCCCTCGTAGAAGCGGGCCGAGTAGACGCCCACGTTGTCGGCGGTCTTGTAGCCGGTGCAGTGCTCGAACTTCACGTTCGGGAACTTGGCGGCGACGTTCACGGTCGGGTCCATGAAGCCGAAAGAGGTGGTGAAGATGATGTTCGCGCCACCCAGCGCCATTTGCGTCATCGCGCGTTCGGCGTCGGCGCCTTCCGGAACGTTCTCCTGGTACACCAGCTCGATGGCGTCGCCGAAATGTTCCTTCATCTTCAGCGCCGAGGTGTGGTGGTGCTGGGTCCAGCCGCCGTCGTTGATCGGGCCGACGTAGATGAAGCCGACCTTCAGCGGCGCGTGGCTTGCGGCAAAGCCGGGCCGAACAAGGCCCAGCGTGGCGGCAGCGGCGCCGCCGGCCAGAAGTGATCTGCGTTTCATGGATATTTCTCCCCTGTCGTCTGCGGGCCTTTCGCGGCCCGCCGTTTAGGCCCCTAGCTCGAGGCGTGGAATGTGCGTCCCAGCGAAGCGGGCGCGTTCAGTGCCGCGCGGCCGCGTCCCGAGGACATGATGACCAGCACCAGAATCGTTATCAGATACGGCGACATCGACAAGTATTCGACCGGAACCTCGACGCCTGCGGCCTGCAGGTTGAGCTGCAGTACGGTGACGCCGCCGAAGAGGTAGGCACCGATCAGGACGCGCCACGGTTTCCAGCTGCCGAACACCACGATCGCCAGCGCGATCCAGCCCGCGCCGGCGGTCATGCCCTCGGTCCATTGCGGCACGCGGACAAGGCTGAGGTAAGCGCCGCCAAGCCCCGCGCAGGCGCCGCCGAACGCGATGGCGGCCAGCCGCACGGCGACCACCTTGTAGCCAAGCGCGTGCGCCGCTCCGTGGCTTTCGCCGACGGCGCGCAGGATCAGACCGGCACGGGTGAATTTCAGGAAGGCCCAGACAGCGGCGACGATCAGGATCGAAACGTAAACCATCGCGTCATGCTGGAACAGGACGCGGCCTAGGAAGGGGATATCGGCCAGCGGTCCGAAATTGATGTCACCCACGGGCGGCGGTTTCAGCCCGACATAGCTTTGGCCCATCAATGACGACAGCCCCAGCCCGAACAACGTCAGCGCGAGACCCGTCGCCACCTGATTGGACAGGAAGAACTGCGTCAGGATGCCGAAGGTCATCGACAGCACCGCACCCCCGACCGCAGCCGCAAGGAAACCCATCGTCGGAGATCCCGTTTCGACCGCCGCGATGAAACCGCAGATCGCACCGGTGATCATCATCCCCTCGACCCCAAGGTTCAGCACACCCGACTTCTCGGCCACCAACTCGCCAATCGCGGCCAGCAGGATCGGGGTAGAGGCGATCATCAGCGAGGCCAGAAGGATCGCGGGGTTGATCGTGGACAGGTCCATCAGACGACTCCTTCCACGGCAACATGCAAACCGACACGTCCCATCACGCCATCTCTCCCTTGCCGATACGCACCCGGAAATTCGTCAGCACGTCCACCGCCAGCAGGAAGAACAGCAGCATCCCCTGGAACGCCTGGATCGCCGCCGCGGGCAGGCCGAGGTTCGCCTGCGCCGCCTCGCCGCCAATGTAGGTCAGCGCCAGCAGCAGGCCGGCCAGCAGGATGCCGACCGGATGCAGCCGTCCGAGGAACGCGACGATGATCGCGGTGAACCCGTAGCCCGAGTTGAAGTCGATCGAAATCTGCCCCGCGGGGCCCGCCACCTCGAACAGGCCCGCCAGCCCGGCCAGTCCGCCCGAGATACCCATGCAGACCACGACCAGCAGGTTCGGCTTGACGCCCGCGAAGCGCGCCGCGCGCGGGCTTTCACCGGTCACCCGGATCTGAAAGCCCAGCATGTGCCGGTTCAGCAGGATATAGGCGAGGATCACCGCGATCAGCGCTGCGACACCGCCCCAGTGCAGACCGGTCCCCGCGATCAGTTCGCCATTCGCCGCCGCCGGATACTGCTGCAGGTTCCGGCTGCCCGGAAAGCCCGACCCCTCGGGGTTCCGCAACAGCCCCAGCGCCATCGAGGCAAGGAATTGTTCGGCCACGTAGACCAGCAACAGCGACACGAGGATCTCGTTGGTGTTGAACTTCGTCTTCAGCAGCGCCGGGATCATCGCCCAGACAAAGCCGCCGAACGCCCCTGCGATGATCATCAGCGGGAAGATCAGCCAGCGCGCCTCCATCGGATAGAAGGCCAGCCCCACAGCGGCGCCGAAGATCGCGCCCATGATGTACTGCCCCTCGGCGCCGATGTTCCAGATCCCGGCCCGGAACCCCAGCGACAGGCCGATGGCGATCAGCACCAGCGGCCCCGCCTTGATCAGCAGCTGCCCGCGATAGTACCATGCGAACTCGCCGAACAGCGGCTCCCAGAAGATCGTGCGGATCGCCAGCAGCGGATCTTTCCCGAGGATCGCGAACAGCGCGCCGCCCGCCACCATGGTAAGCAGAACCGCCAGCAAGGGCGTCGCATAGCTCCACGCCTTCGACGGCTGCGGTCGTTTCTCCAGCCGGATCACCCGCGGCACTCCTGCTTCTTTGGTCCGGAAATATCCCGGGGGCCCGGGGGCAGAGCCCCCGGCGTGGTCCTAGCCATCCACATGCGCCACCTCCATGTCATGCGCCCCGCCCATCATCAGGCCGATCTCGTCCACCGTCAGTCCTTTCGCGGGCCGCGGCTCGGACAGGCGTCCCTCGTTCAGCGCCGCGAACCGGTCCGAGATTTCCATCAACTCGTCGAGGTCCTGGCTGATCACCACCAGCGCCGCGCCGTTCTCGGCAAGATCCAGCAGCGCCTGCCGGATCGCTGCCGCCGCGCTGGCGTCGACGCCCCATGTCGGCTGGTTCACCACAAGGCAGACCGGCCGCTGAAGGATCTCGCGCCCGATCACGAATTTCTGCAGGTTGCCCCCCGACAGCGACCGCGCCGCGTTTTCCGGTCCCGGCGTGCGGACGTCGAATTTCTCGATGATCGTCTCGGCAAAGCTCTTCGCGTCGGCCCATTTCAGGAACCCGTTCGACACCAGTCCTTCGCGCACCGCCCCGGTCAGCAGGGCATTTTCGGTCAGCGACATATCCGGCGCCGCGGCGTGGCCCAGCCGTTCCTCGGGCGCCGCCAGCAATCCCAGCTTGCGCCGCGCGTTGGGGCCAAGCGCGCCGATGGGCTGGCCGTTCAGCGTCACCGCGGCATCGGCCACGCGCGCCTCGCCCGACAGAGCCGCCAGCAACTCGTCCTGCCCGTTGCCCGCGACACCGCCGATGCCCACGACTTCGCCCGCCTGCACGGTCAGGTTCACGTTCTTAAGCGAGGTCCCGAAGGGGTTCGCCGATTTCACCGACAGGTCGGTCATCTTCAGCACGACTTCGCCCGGCGCCTTCTCTTCGCGCGAGGGCGTGTGCAGCGCCGTGCCGACCATCAACTCCGCCATCTCGCGGGCAGAGGTCGCCTTGGGGTCGCAGGTGCCCACCACCTTACCCAGCCGCAAGATCGTCGCCCCGTCGCACAGCGCGCGGATCTCTTCCAGCTTGTGGCTGATGTACAGGATCGACGTGCCCTCGGACTGGAGCTTGCGCAGCGTTTCGAACAGGATCTCGACCTCTTGCGGCGTCAGCACAGAGGTCGGCTCGTCCATGATCAGAAGCTTCGGGTCCTGCAGCAGACAGCGGATGATCTCGACCCGCTGCCGCTCGCCCGCCGACAGGTCGCCGACAAGGCGGTCGGGGTCCAGCGGCAGGCCGTAGGTCTCGGACACCTCGCGGATGCGGCGCGCCAGCTGGCGCGGCTTCGGCGGGTTCTCCATCCCCAGCGCCACGTTCTCGGCGACGTTCAGCGCATCGAACAGCGAGAAATGCTGGAACACCATCGCCACGCCCGAGGCGCGGGCGGCATGCGGGGTGGCGGGCTCGTAGGTCGCGCCGCGCATCGACATCTTACCGGCGTCGGGCTTCACCAGACCGTAAATCATCTTCACCAGCGTGGACTTGCCCGCGCCGTTCTCGCCCAGCAGGGCATGCACCTCGCCGGGCATGATCTGGAACGACACGCCGTCATTCGCCACCACGCCGGGATAGGCCTTGGTCAGGCCGTCGAGTTTCAGAAGCGGGTCTGCCACGCGGTGTCCTCCCTGTCTTGGGGCGTCTCTTCAGCCAAATGCCCGGCAGTCAGGAACTCTGCCGCCACGCCGACCGCGATCGCCTGCGGATGTTTGCCCAGCGCCGGGTTTCCGATCGGGCAGCGGATGCGCGCGATCTGCTCCGGCGCATGCCCCAGCGCTGCCAGCCGCGACCGGAACCGCGCCCACTTGGTCGCCGATCCGATCAGCCCCGCCGCACGAAAGCCGTGGCCCAGCAGGCGGTGGCAGATCTCCAGATCCAGCGCGTGAGAATAGGTCAGCACAAGGTGCTCGGCCGCTGAAGGCGCCAGCCGCACCGCGTCGGCAGGGTTCGCGGCAGGCAGCACCGTCACGCCCTCGGGCACATCCTCGGGGAACCGCTCCGGCCCGGTATCGACCCAGGTCACCGCCACGTCCGGCAACGGCGCCAGAACGCCGACCAGCGCGCGGCCGACATGGCCCGCGCCGTAGATCCAGATCGCCCGTGTCGCGCGGGCCACCGGCTCCAGCAGCCAGCCGCCGCGGAACATGGTCTCGACCGGCGCGCCCGCGTTCCGCGCTTTCACGGCCGCGCGCTTCAGCGGCAACGGTGCGTCGGCCTTGCCCTCAACCCGCCGAAGCACGAAGTCACCCGCGACGGTTTCCAGCCGCGCCGCGTCCCAGCACTCGCAGACCAGCACCACCGCTCCGCCGCAGCACTGACCCAGCGCCGGTCCCAGCGGCTTGCGCGCGACTGCGTCCCGCTCCGCAGTCAGCGCCGCCCGCGCCTCTGCCGCCGCCTCGTACTCCAAAGCGCCGCCGCCGATGGTGCCCGACTGTCCGTCGCCCCAGACCAGCATCGCAGCGCCGGCCTCGCGCGGGGTCGAGCCTTCGACACCGGCGACCACGACGCGCGCGACCCGCCCGTGACGGGCGATGGCATCGGACAAGGCGGCGCGGTCGAAGCTCATGCGCGCACCCGGTTCACCGCGGCCAGCACCCGCTCTGCCGTGGCCGGTGCGTCAAGCGACGGATAGTCCGAGCCGCAGGACGCCACCGCGTCCGACAAGGCCATCAGCGCCGAGATGCCCAGCATGAACGGCGGCTCTCCCACCGCTTTCGAGCGATAGATCGACTCTTCGCGGTTCGCGCCGTCCCACAGCGCCACGTTGAACACGTCGGGACGGTCGGAACAGGCGGGGATCTTGTAGGTCGAGGGCGCATGCGTGGTCAGCCGGCCCTTGTCGTTCCACACCAGTTCCTCGGTCGTCAGCCAGCCCGCGCCCTGAACATAGCCGCCCTCGATCTGCCCCACGTCCAGCGCCGGGTTCAGCGAGGCGCCGACGTCATGCAGGATGTCGGTGCGCAGGATACGGTTTTCGCCGGTCAGCGTGTCGATCACCACCTCGGTCACCGCCGCTCCGTATGCGAAATAGAAGAACGGTCGCCCACGCCCCTGCGCCCGGTCCCAGTTGACCTTCGGTGTCTTGTAAAAGCCGGTGGCCGACAGACCGACCCGCCCGGCGTAGCACTTCTGCGCGGCCTCGGCGAAACTGTAGCTTGCGCCGCCCACCGTGACCTGCCCGTCGGAAAACAGCACGTCCGCAGCCTCGGCCTGGTGCTCGCCGGCCAGAAACTCCTTCATCCTGTCGCGGATCGTGTCGCAGGCAATCTTCACGGCCATGCCGTTCAGATCCGACCCGGACGACGCAGCGGTGGCCGAGGTGTTCGGCACCTTGCCGGTGTCCGTCGCGGTGATCTTCACCATCTCAAGCGGCACGCCGAACCGCGCCGCCGCCACCTGCGCGACCTTCTGGAACAGCCCCTGTCCCATCTCGGTGCCGCCGTGGTTCATGTGGATCGAGCCGTCCTGGTAGACATGCACCAGCGCGCCCGCCTGGTTCAGGTGCGTCAGGGTGAACGAGATCCCGAATTTCACCGGCGCGAAGGCGATGCCGCGCTTCAGCACCGGGTTCTTCGCATTCCACTCCGCCACCGCAGCGCGCCGCGCGTGATAGTCCGAGGACTCGATCAGTGCGTCGGTCATTTCGTGCAGGATGAAATCCTCGACCGGCATATGGTAGGGCGTGACCTGCACCCCGGCCGGGTCCGGCGCCACGCCGCCCGACGCCTCGTCCACCGCGCCCGCCGAGCCTCGGGACGCCATGTCGCGATGCGCATCGGGCCCGTCCAGTTCCGGCTCCTTCTTTGGTCCGGAAATATCCCGGGGGGGCGCCGCAGGCGCGGGGGCAGAGCCCCCGTCGACGTCAGCCATCCCGCGATAATAGTTGACGCGGCGCACCTCCAACGGGTCCTTGCCCAATGCGTGCGCAACGTGATCCACGACCCGCTCGATCCCCAGCATCCCCTGCGGTCCGCCGAAGCCGCGATAGGCGGTGGCGGACTGGGTGTTGGTTTTCAGCCGGTGGCTGACGATCCGGCAGGCAGGCAGGAAATACGCGTTGTCCGAGTGCAGCATCGCCCGGTCCGCCACCGGCAGCGACAGATCCATCGACCAGCCGCAGCGGACGTAGTGGGTGAAATCCACCCCGGCGATCCGGCCTTCGTCGTCGAAGCCCACGCGATAGCCGATACGGAAGTCGTGCCGCTTGCCGGTGATCGTCATGTCGTCGTCGCGGTCGTAACGCATCTTGCAGGGTCGCCCCGTCATGGCGGCTGCCACGGCGCAGATGCAGGCCAGCGCGTTGCCCTGGCTTTCCTTGCCGCCGAACCCGCCGCCCATCCGGCGCGTCTCGACCCGGACCGCGTGCATCGGCACGCTCAGCGTTTCGGCCACCTTGTGCTGGATCTCGGTCGGGTGCTGGGTCGAACTGTGCACCAGCATGTCGCCGTCTTCCTGCGGCAGGGCCAGCGCGGCCTGTCCCTCGAGGTAGAAATGCTCTTGCCCGCCCATTTCAAGCGTGCCCTCGATGGTATGCGCCGCGCCGGACAAGGCAGTCTCGACATCGCCGATGGCCCATGTCACCGGGCCGCCTTCGAAATAGCTCTCGGCGGCCATGGCGTCATCGACGGTCAGGACCGGCGTCAGTTCCTGGTACTCGACCTTTGCCAACCGCGCCGCCTTGCGGGCGGCAAGGTGAGTTTCGGCGACCACCGCGAACAGCGCCTGCCCTAGGTAGAAAACCTCGCCTTCGGCCAGCAGCGGTTCGTCGTGGATCGAGGGCGATACATCGTTCGCGCCGGGGATGTCCTCTGCCGTCAGAACGGCGACGACGCCCGGGGACGCGCGCACGGGCTCCAGGTCCATCGACAGGACGCGCCCCCGCGCGATGGCCGAAAGGCCGAAGGCCAGCGACAGGCAGGTCGCGGGAACCGGGATGTCGTCGACATAGCGCGCCGCGCCGGTGACGTGCAGATGAGCGGTGTCGTGCGGAAGCGGTTTCGCGACACTCATGCCGACACCTCCAGAACGCTGGTGGCGCCCGCGCCGGTGTCTTCGAGGAAATAGCGCGTCAGCATGTTGCGCGCGGTCTCCAGCCGATAGGCGGCGGACGCCCGCATGTCCGACAACGGGGTATAGTCCTGCGCCCATGCGTCGGCGGCGGCATCGACGGTTTCCTGCGTCCACGGCTTGCCGGTGATCGCGGCCTCGACGGCGGCGGCGCGTTTGGGCGTTCCCGCCATGCCGCCGAAGGCGATGCGCGCGGCGGTCACCATGCCATCCTCGACGGTGATGTTGAAACAGCCGCAGACGGCGGAAATATCCTGATCGAACCGTTTCGAAAGCTTGTAACAGCGCAGCCGGTCGGGCTGGCGCGGGAAGCTGACCGCTTCCACGAATTCCCCCTTGGCGCGGTTCTGCTTGCCATATTCGATGAAGAACTCTTCCAGCGGCAGGCTGCGGCTGGCGTCGCCCTTGCGCAGATGCAGCGTGGCTCCCAGCGCGATCAGCGCGGGCGGGCTGTCTCCGATGGGCGAGCCGTTGGCGATGTTGCCGCCGATGGTCGCGGCGTTGCGCACCTGCGTCGAGCCGTAGCGGCGGATCATCTCGGCGAAGGACGGATGCACGTCGGCCATCGCCGCGCCCACGTCGGTCAGCGAGGTGACGGCGCCGATCTTCACCGCGTCTTCGCCGATGTCCACGTACTTCAGGTCGGCCACGCCGTTCAGGAACGCCAGTTCCTTGAGGTCGCGCAGCGCTTTCGTGACCCACAGCCCCACGTCGGTCGCACCGCCCACAAGGGTCGCGTCGGGATGCGCCGCGTACCATTCGGCCAGGTCGTCCGAGGATCTCGGCAGGGCCACGTCGCCCTCGGGCGCGGCCAGCGCGCCAAGCTTCGACAGGTCCTCGGTCATCCAGCCCGGCACCGGTTCCGATGCCGCGGCCTCGGCGGCGCGGACGATCGGGGCGTACCCGGTGCAGCGGCACAGGTTGCCCGCAAGAACGTCGTCGTGATCGGTGCGCCCGTTCAGATGGGCGCAGGCCATCGAGACGACGAAGCCCGGCGTGCAAAAGCCGCATTGGCTGCCGTGCAGGTCGACCATCGCCTGCTGTACCGGATGCAGCGCGCCATCGGGTCCGGCGATGCCCTCGACCGTACGGATGGCCTTGCCGTGAAGCTGCGGCAGGAACAGGATACAGGCGTTCACCGCTCGCGCGCCCTCGGCGTCGGTGACCATCACCGTGCAGGCGCCGCAGTCGCCCTCGTTGCAGCCTTCCTTGGTGCCCTTCAGGCCGCGCCCCTCGCGCAGCCAGTCAAGAAGTGTCGTGGTCGGAGAGATGTCACTGGCAATGACCGGGTCTCCGTTCAGGAGAAACGTGATCTGGCCCGTCTGCTGGCCCATTCGTGTACCATGGCCGCTTTCTCTTCGCGCAGGGTCGTTGCCCCGCGTTGCGCCAGACCCGATGCGGCGGAAAGCCGGGCGCCCCCTGATTGCATTGGCCAGCAAAGCCGCCGAATGCTCAAATGGCAAGCACTTGCGCAGGAAAAAGCCGGTGCGCGGCTGCGATAAATGACGTTATTCGGCGCGTTTGCCGCGCAAATGGGCGGCGGCTGACGCCGTTCGGCGCCTGAGACGGGCTTGTATTACCTCGGGTTGCGCGAGAAGTTGCCCACGCGCGCGGCAAGCCTTGTTTCGGACCCGGCCGCGCGCCACGGAATGCAGGCACGGGGTCAGCGGGAGAGACCGGGCAGAATGGAAGTCCTGACGATTGTCGGCATCTGCGCTGCGGCGCTTGTCCTTGCGCTGCTGATCGCGCGGGCGCGTTTCGGCGCGTTCGTCGCGGGGCTGGAGGCAAAGCTGGGACGGAACCCGCCGGTGCCCGTCGCCGACCGCCTGCCGCCGCGCGTGCGCGAATTCGCCCAGCGATGCGATGCCTCGGCAGACGACATCGCGGTGCGGGTCCGGCTGACCCAACTGGCCGAGTTGCAGCGAGAGGCGGGAGGGCCGTGGTACTGGCTCGAGGCCCGGCAGACCATCGTGACGGGCGAGCCCGGTTTCGTCTGGGAAGGCTGGCGCCCGTTCTGCGGCACGACGAAAGTGCGCGTGGTGGACAGCCTTGTGAATGGTGTCGGGCGTCTGCGGGTGCAGATCGTCGGGCTGATCCGGATCATCGAGGCGAAGGGCGTCGAGGTCGATCGCGGTGAGGCGATGCGCTATCTGGCGGAACTGCCTTGGGCGCCGGACGCGATCCTCGGCAATCCCGCGGTGTCATGGGCGATGGACGGCGACGACTGGGCCGTGGCGTCGACAGTTACGACGGGCGGGCCGGTTTCGGTTCGGTTCCGCTTCGATGGGGCCGGCGACATCGTCGAGTTCTTCGCCAAGGACCGCCCGGCGCTTCAGCCCGGAGGCGGGGTGAAGTTGTGTGACTGGCGCGGCTATTTCCGCAACTACCGCATGATCGGCACCCGCCGCATCCCGTCGGAAGGCGAGGTCGGTTATGTCGAGGACGGCACCTATCGCGCGTATTTCCAAGGCCGCGTGACCGGCTACGACACCGACCACTGAGCGCGGAATTCAGCACGGCGCGGATGGGCGCGATCGCGCTGGTCCGCCGCGTGGAAAGGGGGCGCTGCCCCCGCGCGCTTTGCGCGCTCCCCCGGGATATTTGAGGGCCGAAGAAGCAAGGGCGTCGGGTCACGCCGATCAGAAGGTGCAAGGACGCGATTTGCGGATTCCACACCGGCCGGTCGTGGGGTAGCGTGGCGCCATGACTCAGTCCCCCAGCTTCGTTCATCTTCGTCTGCATACCGAATATTCGCTTCTCGAAGGGGCCGTCCCCGTGAAGAAGCTGTCCGGCCTCTGCGCCAGTGCCGGGATGCCGGCGGTGGCGGTCACCGACACCAACAACATGTTCTGCGCGCTGGAATTTTCCGTGATGGCGAGCGGTTCGGGCGTGCAGCCGATCATCGGCTGTCAGGTGGACGTGGACTATGACCCGGTGCAGCCGGGCGAGAAGCCGCGCGCGCCCGCTGCGGTGGTTCTGCTGGCGCAGAACGAAGCCGGCTACATGAACCTGATGAAGCTGAACTCGTGCCTTTACCTCGACAGCCACGGCGAGTTGCCGAAAGTGTCGGTAGAGGAGTTGTGCACCCATGCCGAGGGCGTCATCTGCCTGACCGGTGGCCCCGAGGGCGCGCTGGGCCAGTTGATCGCCGCCGGGCAGATGCCGAAGGCCGAGGCGTTGGTGAAGAAGCTGTCGGGCGCGTTCGGCGACCGGCTGTACATCGAGCTTCAGCGGCACCCCGGCGAGAACGGCGCGCTGACCGAGGCCGAGCGGGCGACCGAACGGGGCCATGTCGAGATGGCCTATGCGATGGGCCTGCCGCTGGTGGCCACGAACGATGTCTATTTCCCGAAGGCCGCGATGTACGAGGCCCACGATGCGCTGATCTGCATCTCGGAAGGTGCCTATGTCGACCAGCAGGACCCGCGCCGGCGTCTGACGCCGCAGCACTATTTCAAGACCCCACAGGAAATGGCCGCGCTGTTTGCAGACTTGCCTGAAGCGTTGGAGAACACCGTCGAGATCGCCAGGCGCTGCGCCTACAAGGCCGAGAAACGCGCGCCGATCCTGCCGAAGTTCGCCGACGACGAGGTCGAGGAATTGCGGCGGCAGGCGAATGAAGGTCTGCAGGCCCGTCTCGCCGTCATCCCGCACGCGGTCACCCCCGAGGAATACCAGGAGCGGCTGGATTTCGAACTGGGCATCATCGAAGGCATGGGTTTCCCCGGCTACTTCCTGATCGTTGCCGACTTCATCAAATGGTCGAAGGACAACGGCATTCCGATCGGCCCGGGCCGGGGCTCGGGCGCGGGTTCGCTGGTGGCGTACGCCCTGACCATCACCGACCTCGACCCGCTGCGGTATTCGTTGCTGTTCGAACGCTTCCTGAACCCGGAACGGGTTTCGATGCCGGACTTCGACATCGACTTCTGCATGGACCGGCGGGAAGAGACGATCCGCTACGTGCAAGAGAAATACGGCCGCGACAAGGTGGGCCAGATCATCACCTTCGGCGCGTTGCTGTCGAAAGCCGCCGTGCGCGACGTCGGCCGGGTGCTGCAACTGCCCTATGGCCAGGTGGACCGGCTGTCCAAGATGATCCCGGTCGAGGGCGTGAAGCCCGTGTCGATCGAGAAGGCGCTGATCGACGAGCCGCGCCTGCGCGAGGCGGCGCGCGAGGAAGAGGTCGTGGACCGGCTTCTGACCTACGGCCAGCAGATCGAGGGGCTGTTGCGCAACGCCTCGACCCACGCGGCGGGCGTTGTGATCGGCGACCGGCCGCTGGATGCGCTTGTGCCGCTGTACCAGGACCCTCGGTCCGACATGCCGGCCACGCAGTTCAACATGAAATGGGTGGAACAGGCGGGGCTGGTGAAGTTCGACTTCCTCGGCCTGAAGACGCTGACGGTGATCCAAAACGCCATCGACCTGATCCACGGGCAGGGCCGCGACCTGCACACCGGACCGGACGGGTCGCCGATCTATGAGCCGTTCGAGGGGGCCGAGAACCAGATCAACGCGATCCCGCTGGACGACAAGAAGACGTATGACCTGTATTCCAGCGCCAAGACGGTCGCCGTGTTCCAGGTTGAAAGCTCGGGCATGATGGACGCGCTGCGGCGCATGAAACCCACCTGTATCGAGGACATCGTCGCCCTGGTGGCGCTGTACCGGCCGGGCCCGATGGAAAACATCCCGGTCTATTGCGAGGTCAAGAACGGCCTGCGCGAGATCACCTCGGTCCACCCGTCGATCGACCACATCCTCGCCGAGACGCAGGGCATCATCGTCTACCAGGAGCAGGTGATGCAGATCGCGCAGGTCATGGCGGGCTATTCGCTTGGCGGCGCCGACCTGCTGCGCCGCGCGATGGGCAAGAAGATCAAAGAGGCGATGGACGCCGAGCGGCCGAAGTTCGAGAAGGGCGCGGCGGCCAACGGCGTCGACAAGAAGAAGGCCAGCGAGGTCTTCGACCTGCTGGAGAAGTTCGCCAACTACGGTTTCAACAAATCGCACGCCGCCGCCTACGCGGTGGTCAGCTATCAGACGGCATGGCTCAAGGCGAACCACCCGGTCGAGTTCATGGCCGGTGTCATGAACTGCGATATCCACCTGACCGACAAACTGGCGGTCTATGCCGAGGAAGTCCGCCGCAACCTCGACATCGAGATCGTGCCGCCCTGCGTGAACCGTTCGCTGGCGACGTTCAGCGTATCGGAAGGCCGCGTGGTCTACGGTCTGGGCGCGCTGAAGAACGTCGGCTCGGATGCGATGCAGATGATCGTCGACGCGCGGCGCGTCGATCCGGAAGCGCCCGGGAAGGGCGAGAAGCCCTTCGTGAACCTTTACGACGTTGCGCGGCGCGTCGACCTCAAGCGGATCGGCAAGCGCCCGATGGAGATGCTGGCGCGGGCCGGCGCCTTCGACCAGCTCGACCCGAACCGGCGGCGCGTGTTCGAGTCGCTCGACGGGCTGGTCGCCTATTCGGCGGCGGTGCACGAGCAGAAGAACTCGAACCAGGTGTCGCTGTTCGGCGAGGCCGGTGACGACCTGCCCGAGCCGCGCCTGTCGCCGGTCACCGACTGGCTGCCGAACGAGCGGCTGGCCGAGGAACACAAGGCGATCGGCTTCTACCTGTCGGGTCATCCGCTGGACGATTACATGGGTCCGCTGAAACGTCAGGGCGTGATGACACTGGCAGAGGTCGCGGCAAAGGCCGAGCGCGGGCCGCTGGTCGCCAAGCTGGCGGGCGCGGTGGCCGGACGGCAGGAACGCAAGTCGGCGCGCGGCAACCGCTTCGCCTTCGTGCAGCTCTCCGACCCCTCGGGGCTGTACGAGGTCACCGTGTTTTCGGACACGCTGGAAGCCGCGCGCGAACATCTCGAGACCGGCAACAACGTGGTGCTGACGGTCGAGGCGACGATGGAATCGGATCAGCTGAAACTCTTGGCCCGTGGCGCACAGCCGGTGGACGCGGTCGCGGCGGGCGCGGGCGGCATGGGGCTGAAGGTTTTCGTCGACGAGGCGGCGGCGGTCGCGGCGGTCGCGGCCCTGCTGGAAAAGGCGACGGCAGAGGCCAAAACCCGCGCGCGCGGGCCGGTGCAGCTGTGCCTGATGGCGCCCGACCTGCCCGGCGAGGTCGAGATCGCGCTGGGCGACCGGTTCCACATCAACCCGCAGATCAAGGGCGCGCTGAAATCGCTCGGCGGCGTGGTGACGGTGGAAGATGCCTGAGCTTCTTCTCTTGTCCAATACCTCGGGGGAGTCACCGAAGGTGACGGGGGCAGAGCCCCCGCGCCCGGCCCGTTACCAGTGCGGCGGCTTCTGGTCGGCCAGTGCGATGGAGCCTTCGCCGTCGGCTTCGCGTTCCGCCTCGCGCTCCATCAGCAGTCCGACACGGCGCTGAAGGCGCTCGATCTCGCGGGCCTGGCCTGCGACCACGTCCGACAGTTCGTCCGTCACCCGTTGCAGGTGGGACAGCTTTTCCTCCAGGGCGTCCAGTCGCGTATCCGTCATGCGTTTCCCTTACTCCCGCACCGGGGGCGATGTCGAGCCGCCGCGGCCGTCCTTGCCCCCAATGCGGCCTTCCGCTAGACCGCGCCGCGAACCCAACCGGATGGATACGACCATGGCCAAGCAGAAGAAACAGCCGCGCCCCAAGGCAGAGACGCCCAAAGGATTCCGCGACTATTTCGGCCATGAGGTCACCGAGCGGCAAGAGATGCTGAACCGGATCGCCGAGGTCTACCGGCGCTACGGCTTCGACGCGCTGGAAAGCTCGGGGGTCGAGACGGTCGAGGCGCTGGGCAAGTTCCTTCCCGACGTCGACCGCCCGAACGAGGGCGTGTTCGCGTGGCAGGAGGATGACGACAAGACGTGGCTGGCGCTGCGCTATGACCTGACGGCGCCCTTGGCCCGCGTCTATGCGCAGCACCGCAACGATCTGCCGACGCCTTACCGCCGCTATGCGATGGGGCCGGTCTGGCGCAACGAGAAGCCGGGGCCGGGGCGGTTCCGCCAGTTCTACCAGTGCGACGCGGACACCGTGGGGGCGCCCACCGTCGCGGCGGATGCCGAGATCTGCGGGATGCTGGCCGACGCGCTAGAGACCGTCGGCATTCCGCGCGGCGACTACATCGTGCGGGTGAACAACCGGAAGGTCCTGAACGGCGTGATGGAAGTCGCGGGCGTGCTGGACCCAAGCGATCCCGACAAGTTCGTGACCGAGCGCGGCATCGTGCTGCGCGCCATCGACAAGCTGGACCGGCTGGGCGAGGACGGCGTGCGCGCGCTGCTGGGCGAGGGGCGCAAGGACGAGTCGGGCGATTTCACCAAGGGTGCGGGGCTTGGGCCCGAGCAGGCCGAGATCGTCATGGGCTTCATGGCGGCCCGCCGCGAGGATGGTCCGGCCACCGTCGCCGCGCTGCGGGGGCTGGTTCAGGGGTCAACCACCGGCGAGAGTGGCGTTCAGGAACTGGAAATCATCGCCGAACTGCTGGACGGGCAGGGCCTTGGCCCGGAGCAGATCATCATCGACCCCTCCGTCGTGCGCGGGCTTGGCTATTACACCGGACCGGTGTTCGAGGCGGAACTCACCTTCGAGATCCTCGACGAGAAGGGCCGCCCGCGTCAGTTCGGCTCGGTTGCAGGGGGCGGGCGCTATGACGATCTGGTCAAGCGGTTCACCGGGCAGGAAGTTCCGGCGACGGGCATCTCGATTGGGGTCGACCGGCTGCTGGCCGCGCTGCGCGCTAAGGGCCGGGTCGACGGGTCTTCGCAGGGGCCGGTGCTGATCACCGTGATGGATCGCGACCGCATGGGCGATTATCAGAAGATGGCCGCTGAATTGCGCGGTGCGGGCATCCGGGCCGAGGTCTATCTGGGCAACCCCAAGAACTTCGGCAATCAGCTGAAATATGCGGACAAGCGCGACTGCCCGCTGGCGATCATCGAAGGCGAGGACGAGAAGGCGCGCGGCGTCGTGACCGTCAAGGATCTGGTTCTGGGCAAGAAGCTGGCCGAAGGGCTAAGCCACGAAGAATGGAAGGAACAGCCCGCGCAGGAAGAGATCGCGCGCGGAAATCTTCTGGCCTACGTCCAAGAGAAGCTGGGCTGATGAGCGGCAATCTGGCGCTGGACGCCGAGATCGCCCGGCTGACCGACCTGTTCCAACAGGCGGGCGGGCAATTGGTGGACCTGCCGGTTTTGCAGCCCGCCGAGACGTTGCTGGACCTGTATGGCGAGGACATCCGCGCCCGCGCCTACGTCACCCACGACCCGCTGGCGGGCGAGATGATGCTGCGGCCGGACTTCACCGTGCCGGTGGTGCAGATGCACATGCAGGGCGGTCCGTCGCCCGCGCGCTATGCCTATGCGGGCAAGGTGTTCCGGATTCAGGAGCTCGATAGCGACCGGCCGCCAGAATACGATCAGGTCGGGTTCGAGTTGTTCGACGGCGCCGATCCGGCGGCTGCGGATGCCGAGGTGTTCGCTTTGTTCTCGGCGGCGATGGCGCATATGAACCTGCGCGCCGTGATCGGCGACATCGGCATTCTGCTGGCCGCCGTGCGGGGGCTGTCGACGCCCGATTTCCGCAAGGGGGCTTTGCTGCGTCACGTCTGGCGGCCGCGCCGGTTCCGGGCGCTGGTCGACCGCTACTCGGGCCGCGCCGCGAAGCCTGCGGGCCGGGCGGAGTTGCTGAAGGCGTTTTCCGAGGGCCGCGATGTGCTGGCCAAGGCAGGTCCGCTGATCGGCCTGCGGTCGCAGGACGAGATCGAGGCGCGGCTAAAGGTGCTGGTCGCCGATGCCGCCGAGCCGCCCCTGTCGGCGGCCGAGACGGACCTGCTGGACCAGATCGTCACCTTGCGGGAAAGCGCGCCGATGGCGTTGGAACGTCTGCGCGACATTGCGGTGGACATGCCCGCCATCGCCCCCGCCGTCGCGAAGGTCGAGGCGCGGCTGGACGCGATGGCGCAGCGCGGCGTCGATGTCGAGGCGCTGGAGTTCGAGGGCGGCTATGGCCGGACCTCGATGGAATATTACGACGGTTTCGTCTTCGGCCTGTCGTCGATGGCGCGGCCCGATCTGCCGCCGGTGGCCACGGGCGGGCGCTATGACGCGCTGACCCGCGCGCTGGGCGGTGGCGCGGCGATCCCCGCCGTGGGCGGCGTGGTGCGCCCGTCGCTGGCGCTGCAACTGGCGGAGGCGGGGCAATGACCGTGAAGCTGGGCGTGCCGTCCAAGGGACGGCTGATGGAGAAGACCTTCGACTGGTTCGGCTCGCGCGGCGTGACCCTGTCGAAAGCCGGGTCAGAGCGCGAGTACTCTGGCGTGGTCGAGGGTGTCGGGGGCGTCGAACTGGTGCTGCTGTCGGCGGGCGAGATCCCGCGCGAACTGCACCGCGGACGCATCCACCTTGGCGTCACCGGAACCGACCTTGTGCGCGAGAAGCTGGCGCACTGGGACCAGTCGGTGAAAGAACTGGCGCCGCTTGGGTTCGGCCACGCGGACCTGATCATCGCGGTGCCGCGGGCTTGGGTGGATGTCGAAACGCTGGACGATCTTGACGCCGTCGCCTCGAACTTCCGCCGCCTGCACGGTCACCGGATGCGGATCGCCACCAAGTACCACCGCATGGTCCGCGAGTTCCTGCGCGAGCACGGGGTCGCCGACTATCTGTTGGTCGACAGTCAGGGCGCGACCGAGGGGACGGTGAAGAACCTGACCGCAGAGGCGATTGCCGACATCACCTCTACGGGCGAGACGCTGCGGGCCAATCACCTGAAGATCATTGGCGGCGAGCCGGTGCACCGCAGTCAGGCCACGCTGTTCAAGTCGCGCAACGCCCACTGGGCGGACGGCGAGCGGGACGCATACCGGGCGATGATGCGGATGCTTGATCTGGACGGCTGACGCTTTTGGCGCGCGGCGCACGTTGTGGTTGTGCTGCAACGTGCGGGAGACGCCTTGAACCGTTCCGAGAAACTCATTCTCCGCCGCCGTTTTGAGTGCTATGTGAAGCACATAACAAAACGGCAACGAGCAGTTTCATGACTTACCCGGTACACGTTGCGGCGCTTTGCGTCGCGGCTTCGGTTTCCGTAACGGCGGCGCAGGCACAGGACTGGACGGCGGCGGCGACCGTTGGTCTTGGCTTTGGCGAATTCTCTGACACGGACACAAGCGTCACCACCTATTCGATCGATGTCAGCGGGCGGGTGAAGTTCACCAACGGCCTGAGCGTCGGGCTGGACCTTGGCTATGCGAACCTCGAGTCGGACGACGTGGCCGGCAGTTCGTCTGTCACGTCCTTCGCCGTCGCCCCGCGCTATCGCTTCGCGACCGTGCCCTACGCGGTCGGCGGCTACGTCGAGTACGCATCGCTGGACGACACCGGCTTTACCACCAGTCTCGACGCCACCTCGGTCGGCCTGACCGGTGGCTACGTCGGCACCAACTGGCGGACCGAGGTGTTCTGGGGCATCACCGACACCGATCCCGAGATCGGCGCGGATACCGATATCCAGGACTACGGCATCAGCGTGGGCGTCCTGTCCAGCGACCGCCTGTCCTTTGCCGGCAACCTTGTGCGGACCTCGATCGAGGACTCGGGCGTCACCGTGAATGCCGACCTGTTCGAGATCGCCAGCACCTACCAGTTCGGCAACGGGTTCGGGCTGTTCGGCAGCGTCAGCCACACCACCATCAGTTCGCTGGGGGACAGCGTCGACGTCAACACCGTGGGTATCGGCGGCAGCTATTACCTTGGCGACAGGATCCAGTTGCCCCTGACCGTCAGCCTCGAACTGGCGCAGTCCGAGATCGACTACGGCGGCTATACCGGTGACATGAGCACGGTGCGCTTCGGGCTGACCATGCCCATCGGCGGCAAGGGCGGGAAGCTGCCGCTGAACTCCACCGCCGGCGCGGTCCAGAACGGCCGCCACAGTGCGATCACCTCGACGGTGCTAAGCGCCTTCTGATCCGGGATGCGCCGCTTTCGGGCGGCGCGCCTACAGCACTCCGATCTCTGCCAGTGCCGCGCTTAGCGCGGCGGGCAGCGGGTCTTCGTTCTTCCGGCTCGCCGTCAGATCCGGCGGCGCGTCGGACGGCGCGAGATAGCGCCAGCCCTGAAACGGCCGTTTGGGCGTGGCCGCGACGCGGTGTACCTTGCGGTCCAGCACGATGGCGCAGCGGCGGATGCCGTCCTCGCGCGTCACCTCGTCCAGCCGCAGGATCTTCTGGCGGCACAGGATGACGCCCTTGATCACCCAGTAGATCGACCCGCCGTTCAGCACCTCGGCCTCGCGCTTGGGCCACATGCGCGTGACATGGCGGGGCAAGCCATCGGACGTGACCGAGCGACCGCTGCGCTGCCAGCCTTCAAGATCCTCGACGGATTCGGTGCCGACGGAGAGCTTCACGAGGTGTGTGTACTTATCCACAGAATCTTCCCCATTAACCACATCATATCGTAGCCCACAGCGTGCGGGGTTCAACCGGTTGTGGAAAACCGCTATATTCAGGCTTCCTTGCCCTAAAGGAATCAGCCCATGACACGCTTCGCTGCCCCGATTGCCGAACAGATCTGGGACATGAAATACCGTCTGAAAGAGGCGGACGGCACTCCGATCGATCAAAGCGTCGAGGATACGTGGCGTCGGATCGCGCGGGCGACCGCTGCGGTCGAGGCCGATCCGGGCAAGTGGGAAGACAGGTTCTACAGCGCGCTGGAGGACTTCCGCTTTCTGCCCGCCGGGCGGATCACGGCCGGGGCCGGCACCGACCGCAGCGTGACGCTGTTCAACTGCTTCGTCATGGGCACGATCCCGGACACGATGGCCGGCATCTTCGACGGTCTGAAGGAAGCCGCGCTGACGATGCAGCAGGGCGGGGGGATCGGGTACGACTTCTCGACCATCCGGCCCAAGGGGGCGGGGGTGAAGGGCGTGGCCGCGGACGCCTCGGGGCCGCTGTCGTTCATGGACGTCTGGGACGCGATGTGCCGCACGATCATGTCCGCCGGGTCGCGCCGTGGGGCCATGATGGCGACGATGCGCTGCGACCATCCGGACATCGAGGATTTCATCACCGCCAAATCCGACGCCGCGCGGCTGCGGAATTTCAACGTCTCGGTGCTGGTCACCGACGCGTTCATGGAAGCGGTGAAGGCGGATGGCCCGTGGGAGCTGACCTTCGGCGACAAGGTCTATCACACGGTCGAAGCGCGTGACCTGTGGAACCGCATCATGCGGTCGACCTACGATTATGCCGAGCCGGGCGTGATCTTCATCGACCGCATCAACCAGATGAACAACCTGTCCTACTGCGAGACCATCGCGGCGACGAACCCCTGTGGCGAGCAGCCCCTGCCGCCCTATGGCGCCTGCCTTCTGGGGTCGATCAACCTTGCTCGGCTGGTGACCGGGCCGTTCACCGAGGACGCCGGCATCGACGAGGCGGAACTGGAGGATCTGGTCGCGACGGCGGTGCGGATGATGGACAACGTGGTCGATGCCTCGCGCTTCCCCCTGCCGCAGCAGGAAGCCGAGGCACAGGCCAAGCGCCGCATCGGACTGGGCGTCACCGGGCTGGCCGACGCGCTGCTGATGACCGGTCTGCGCTATGGTTCGGACGAGGCGGCGCGTCAGACCGAGCACTGGCTGCACCGCATCGCCCGCGCCGCCTATCTGGCGTCGGCGCGGATCGCCGCAGAGAAGGGATCTTTCCCGCTGTACGACGCGGACAAGTTCCTTGCGAGCGGGTCGCTGACGCATATGGACGATGACGTGAAGGACGCGATCCGCGCGCACGGCATCCGCAATGCGCTGCTGACCTCGATCGCGCCGACCGGGACGATCTCGCTGTATGCCGGCAACGTGTCCTCGGGGATCGAGCCTGTCTTCGCCTATGCCTACACCCGCAAGGTGCTGCAGAAGGACGGGACCAAGACCGAGGAAGAGGTCGTCGACTACGCGGTGCAGATGTGGCGCGAGACCTTCGGCGATGCGGACCTGCCCGACTATTTCGTCAACGCGCAGACGTTGCAGCCGATGGATCACGTGAAGATGCAGGCCGCGGCGCAGAAGTGGGTGGATTCGTCGATCTCGAAGACGATCAACTGCCCGGAGGACATCGGCTTCGAGGCGTTCAAGGACGTCTACATGGAAGCCTACGAGACCGGCTGCAAAGGCTGCACCACCTACCGCCCGAACGAGGTGACGGGGTCGGTGCTGACGGTCGCGGAGGAGAAGCCGAAGGCGGCCCCTGAAGTCGTGTCCATGACCGGCGCAGAGCCGCAGACGCCGCACGGCGACGTCGTCTATATCAGCGAACCGCTGGACCGGCCCCAGCAGCTTGAAGGACAGACCTACAAGCTGAAATGGCCCGACAGCGACCACGCGATCTATCTGACGATCAACGACATCGTGCTGAACGGCCACAGACGACCCTTCGAGATCTTCATCAACTCGAAGAACATGGAACATTTCGCGTGGACCGTGGCGCTGACCCGGATGATCTCGGCGGTGTTCCGGCGCGGCGGCGACGTGTCTTTCGTGGTCGAGGAACTGAAGGCGGTCTTCGACCCCCGCGGCGGGGCGTGGATGCAGGGCAAGTACATCCCCTCGATCCTCGCGGCCATCGGCGGCGTGATCGAACGCCACCTGATCTCGATCGGCTTCATCGAAGGTGAGGGACTTGGCCTGAAATCCGACCCCACGGCCGACGTGGTCAACCTGAACGGCAACCGGGGCAAGGCCTGCGTCTCGTGCGGCGCCTTCGAGATGCGCATGGTCGAAGGCTGCATGACCTGCATGAACTGCGGCTATTCGAAGTGTGGGTAGGGGGAGCTGGGACCGCGCGACGCCGGCGAGGGCCGAGACGGTTTACGAGCGCCGCCGCTTAGATGCACCGGTAGCGTCAGCCATATTTAGGTGATGTCAGGAAACAGCCGCGCGTACGGCTTAGAACCAAAGTCACATTTGGTGCGTGGAATACGCGAACCCGTCCGGTCAGCCGGAAAAGTTGACGCGGGCCGTTTGTTCGGTGGCGCCGGTGGGGCGGTCGGAGAAGGTGCGTTGGAGCAGTAGGGCGACAATGCAGGTGCCGATGGTCCCGGCGCAACCGCCGAGAGCGTAGGCTCCGAGTGCCGCAAGAACGCCTGCGCCGCCGATCACGGACATGATGAGCGAGGCAAAGGCTGTTCCCAAGCCGACGATGAGTGCTCCCACGATCATTATCAGTCTGCCTTCCCGTTCGTGTCGAACTACGTACCACGGTTATCGGCGCGAACCCAACGCAGGTAGCGCCAATGAGTTCAGCCTAGATAACTGTCGCGTTCCAATGTCGGCGAGAATCTGCGCAAAATGTGGCAAATCGCGGAAAACTGCCGGTTGGAGTAATTTTTTTAGGGAAGTCGTGGTCTGGCGGCGCGATTACGGCCGCCAGTTGAAGCTGCTCTGAAGCGTCAGGAACAGGGTATTCGATTCGGCCTCGTCGGTGCCTTCCTCGCGGCGGAGCCGGTAGGTGTAGCCCGTTTCAACCGACCAGTCCTCCGTCAGGTCGCGGCGGTAGACCGCGGTCGCGCTGGCGCTGGTGCTGTCGGTGACGGGTGCGCCGCCGATGCCTTCGATCCAGGCATAGCTGACCGAGAAGCCGACGCTGTCGACGTTGCTGATCTGGTAGTCATAGCCGACGTTCGCGGTGGTGTTCCGCTGGATCGCGCTGTCAGAGGTGACGACGATCTCAGAGGCCAGCGACAGGCGGAAGGCCTGATCGTTGAACACGCGGTCATAGGTGACGCGGCCGACCGGTTCATAGTCGCCGTTCTCTGGCTTTGCGACCCCGACTGCGACGCCGAAGGTGCCAAGCGGGTAATCGTAGGCGCGTGAGATCCAAAGGTCGGTGCGCTGACCCGCGTTGGTCACGTCGTGCGACAGGTCGATGCCGAAGTCGCCCGACGGCAGTTCGCGCATGTAGGAGAGCGAGGCGATCAGGCCGCGTTCGTCCTCTGGGTCGAATGCGACGTTCCGCCAGTCCTCCTCGATCTCTTTCCAGCCGATCTCGCCGCTGATCACGGTGATCGTGTCCAGTTCGCGGATTGCGCCGAAAGTCAGCTCACGCGTCGTCCGCAGGGTGCCCTGCGGGTCCTCGGCGTCGTATTCCGACTGGCCGTAGCCAAGGCGGAACTCGGTGACGGTGTCCGGACGCAGCAGCAGGGCGGCCTCGCCGGTCAGGGTCCGGCTGTCCACCAGATCGGGGTTCGTGGTGTCGGTGTAGTTGCGGCGAACGTCCGACAGGAAGATCTCGGCGCCGACGGGGCCTGTAAGACCGGTCTGGAAGCCAAGGCTGATGTTGGTCGTTTGCAGCGTGCCGCGGTCCAGTGCCGGGTTCTCGATGTCTTCGTCGTCAAGCGCGGCAGTAAGGTCGATGGTCCGAAGCCGGGCGTCGAACACGAGGCGCGAGTTCACCCACAGCTTTTCATAGTACAGCGCGGCGTTGATACCTTCGAAACCGGCTTCCGCAGGCGCGCCCGGTCCGTCGCCGAACCGGAAGTTGTCCGAGAAGTTGAACCGGAAGGTCTGGGTGCGGCCGACGCTTTCGAACCCGAAGCCAAGGCGCGTCTCGGACAGGATCGTGTCGCCCGCCGGATTGACCTCGAGATCGTAGTTGTCGCTGGCGCTGACGGTCGTCGACAGGTCGAACGTGAATTCGGGCCCGCCGACGTTGTCTTGCGCCATCAACGGCAGACCGGCGGCGGATGCGGATAGCACCGCAGCCGCTGCGACCGTAAGTCTCAGCCGGGTCCGCCGCCTGCAAAGCATGGGTAAGTCCTTATTCGAACAGGCGCCGGGACGGCACGATCACGACATCGCCAGGGGCGAGACGCGTGGCCGGGCTGATCCGGGTGCCGTTGCCTTTGCCGGAGTAGCTGAACAGATACACGCGGGTTGTGCCCGACTTGCGGTCGGTCCGGTGCAGCTGGATGCGCGATTCGGCAGCGAACGGGGTCAGACCGCCTGCTTCGGCGATGAACTGAAGGATGGTCGTGCCGGGCTTCACCTCGACGCGGCCTGCATTGGCGACCTCGCCCGTGATGTACACGTCGATCGTCCGCGTCCGGGCCGGGCCGGTGTAGGCCGGCGGCGTTGCTTCGGCGACGGAAGCGACCGAGACGACGACGGTCGGCTGGCTTGCGAAGTTCGGCGACAGGCCAGCGGCCAGCGAATTGCGAACGTCACCAACGCCAAGCCCGCCAGCGCGTACGGAACCGACGAAGGGGAAGCTGATCGAGCCATCGGGCAGCACAAGAACCGAACGGTTCAGGCTGGGATCCTCGATGACTTCGATCTGAAGCGTGTCCCCAGAACGAATGCGATAGTCGCCTTGTGCCGTGGCAGCGGTACCGGCGATGAGCAGCAGCAGGCCGAAAACGGCAGCAGCAGCCCGGTGGAATGTAGATCTAGCAAACATCGGAAACCTTTGTATCTCCGCCCTCTCGGACGCACTATGCAGTTTTTGCATCGGGAACAAAATCCGGCAAGGCAAGGTTTCCGCGGGGTGCGGCAGATTTGCCGGTTTTTGCGGCGATCAGTTGTCGACAGACGATTCTGATTCCTCCAAACGGGAAATCTCGGCCACGACTTCCTCGCGGAATGGCAGCTGTCGGCGATTGGTGTCGAGAATCTCCAGCGTCCGGCGATAGACCTCCAGCGCATCCGAATCCCGGCCCGCCATCACGTAGGTGCGGGCAAGGTGGTACTGGGCGGTCGCGTCGTCCGGCAGACCGGCTGCGGACGATTCGAGATATTCCAGCGCCTCGTCCAGATTGCCCAGCCGGGCCGCGATCCAGCCGTAGGTGTCCTGGAAGGCGGGCACGTCAGAACCGCGAAGGCGGCGTGCGATGGCATAGGCGCGCTGAAGGCTTTCGTCGTCCTCGCGGTAGGACGAAATCAGGCTGGCAAGGTTGTTGGCGACGACCAGCGATCCCGAGTTGTTCTCGTAAAGCGCCTCGTACACGGCGATGGCGTCCTCGATCTCGCCCTGACGTTCGGCCTCGACCGCGCTGGTGAATTTCAGCACGACACCGTCGGGCACCTCGTCCAGCGCTTCCTGCAACACGGTTTCGGCCTCTTCAGGCGCGCCGGCGGCAAGGTTGACGTTGTACAGAGCCATCCAAAGCTGCTGGTTTTCGGGGAATTCCTCCAGCAGGTCGCGCAGCGTGGTGCGGGCTTCGTCGTACCGCTCTTCGCGCGAAAGAAGGGCCGCCGAAATCAGGCGCAGCCCCGGATCGTCGGGTGTTTCGGCAAGACGCTCGTTCAGGTATTCCATCGCGCCGTCAAGATCGCCCTGCGCGACGCGAAGCCGGATGGCGGCGGCGATTGCCTGACCGTTGCTGCCCTGTGCGCCGGCGAGTTGTTCAAGGAAGCTTTGCAGTTCCGACTGACGGTTCTGGCCGGCAAGCAATTGTCCGGTGAGTTCGTTAAGGACCTGCGCGGCTTCTTCGTTGTCCAGGCGCTTGAGGGCGTCGATCACACCCTGAGTGCGCCCCCAGTCCTCGAGCCGGACGTAGACGTTGCCAAGCGCGGACAGGATCAGGATGTTGTCCGGCTGAAGGCGAAGCGCGTCGATCAGCACCGACTCGGCGGGCAGAAGGCTGTCTTCCTGCACCAGGAACGTCGCGTAGCGCAGCGTTTCTTCGGGCGCGGCGCCCGACGCCTCGACCGCAAGCGCCAGCATCTCGCCGGACAATTCGTGGCTGCCAAGGCGTTCCTGCGCCAGCGCCATAAGGGTCAGAACCTCGGAATCGCGCGGCGCCTGATCCAGCGCACGGCGCAGTTCGACCAGCGCCTCGTCCGGACGGTCGTCGCTGATCATCCAGTCGGCGCGCATCTTCAGCGCCTCGACGTTGCTGGTGTCTTCTTCCAGCACCTCTTCGACAAGCGCGCGGGCGCCAACGGCGTTGCCGGTGCTGTTCAGCATCTTGGCATAGGTAATCTTGATGCGGCGGGTCTGGTCCGACGGCTCGGAGCCGGCGATGATGTCTTCCATCTCGGTAAGCGCGGCGTCGCGGTTGCCGAGATCGAAATCGAGACTGGCCGCGACAGAGCGGTACAACGCGCGATCGGGGCTGTCGGCAGGAGTGGACGACAGGATCGCGTCAATCTCTGCGCGTGCGGTCTCGGCCCCGCGAAGCTGGGTCAGGAAGGTCACCAGAACCATGCGGTCGATCGCGTCCGGGTTCTCGGGGTCGATCTGTTCGCGAAGATAGGCTTCGGCGTCGTCGGCGCGGTCCTGCGCCATGTACCATGTCACTAGAACGCGGCGCATGTCGTCTTCGGGGAAGCGGTCGACCATGTCGCGCAGTTGCGCCTCGATCTCGTCGTCTCGGCCAAGCTGATCCAGCGCGGTCAGGCGCATCAGGTAGAAGGACCGGTCGTTCGGGGTGTCCGCAATGACGCCGTCGATCTCGGTCAGGGCACCTTCCCAGTCCTGCGCGGAGAAACGGTCGTCGACGCGGATCCGGCGCAGCATCAGCAGTTCGGGATTGTCTTCTAGAAGCGTTGCCGCCTCTTCCGCGATCGCGCGGGCCGCGGGCAGGTCGTTGGCCTCGCGGGCGGTGCGATAGGCGGCGCCCAGTTCGACCGAGCGGACCACGGGATCGATCTGACCTTCATCCAGCAGACCGGCGGCCGCGGTGGCATGCATCGTCGCCGCATCCCAGTCGTTCAGTTCGGCCGCGATCTCGGCGGCGGCGCGCTGGGCTTCGAAATCGTCGGGGAATTGTTCGACAAGCGCGCGATAGTGCCCATAAGCGCCAGGCGGGTTGTCACGCTCCAGCTCGATCCGGGCCATCAGAAGGCGTGCTTCGCGGTGGGTGCTGTCGATGCGGAAGACGTTGCGCATTTCCACGATGGCGCGGGCCACGTCCCCGGCTTCGTAAAGCTCAAGACCGTCCTGAAAGTGCTTCTCGGCCCGTTCTTCCGCTGAATCGCAGGCTGCGAGCAGGGCCAGGGAAAGGATCAAAAAAAGACGCGCAAACATGTCATACCCGGAATCTGAAAACCCCCAATGGCGTGGTCGGGCAGCTTTCGCAGCCGTGTCCGAACGCCGGGCGGAACCTACGCCGGATGGTATTGGCCTCACAAGGGCGGGGCTTGCGATTCAGGGGTCTCAAGCGCCGAGAACCGGGCAATTCTCCGCGAGAAGCCCCGACTGTCGCCGTTGCCGGGAAGGAAACGGAAACCGAACCCGATTTTGATTCGGCTCGAGCCGGTTTCACCGTTTCTGGCTTCGCACCGGGGCGGTGGCTTTCGTCAGGGTTGATGCGGCGACAGCAACAATTTGTGACAGATATGGCACCCGGGCCCAAGGATGGCATCGATACACGTATAGGGCGATCTTATGCAAGTGCTGCCCGCTTTGAGTGCAGATGTATGCCGCAGTGCAGCTAACAGGTCCTCCATTGCCCTAAACCGCGCAACATTGTTCACGCCCGGGCCACTTTGACGCGGTTCGGCACGGCTGCATTCACCCGCTCGATGCGCTTCAGGTGCCGCGCCACAATTTCGCTGCAATCAACTTTGCGCTGTGACCCTTGTGCTGACCCGGCGTTTTGTCGTCTTTATTGACGGAACGAGCCGGAACGATAGGAAAGGCCGGTCAAACAAGTGGCCGGACAGGCCAAGAGCAGGCCGGTACTACGCCATGAAATTAACACAGTTTGCCCCCACAGAACCTGATCGCGTCGTCGGCGCGATACTGGCGGAAGGGCACCCGATATCATCATTCCGGTCCGCGGCCTGTGCCCGTGATCGTTACGCCATTGGAAACAATGATAATTCTCTTAGGAAATTAGGGCGCGCCTGACCGACATGTCATCCAACGCACTATACGTCGATTTCTACGGGTTCCGCGAACGGCCGTTCACGCTCGTTCCGGACCCGGAGTTTCTGTACTGGTCTCAGCAGCACAAGCGCGCCTTCGCGATCCTCGAATTCGGCATCATGTCGAGCGCCCCGATCACGCTGATCACCGGCGAGGTCGGCGCGGGCAAGACGACGCTGGTTCAGGCGCTGTTGTCCCGGATCGGCGACGACGTGACCATTGGCCTGATCTCGAACGCTCAGGGCGGCCGGGGCGAGCTTTTGCAGTGGATTCTGCATGCCTTGGACGTGAAATACGATCCCACGACCAGCTACGTGCAGACCTTCCAGATCCTGCAGGATTTCCTTCTGGAAGAATACGCGATGGGTCGGCGCGTGGTGCTGATCATCGACGAGGCGCAGAACCTGTCCCGCGAGGGCTTGGAAGAACTGCGGATGCTGACGAACGTCAACTCGAACAAGGACGTGCTGATCCAGCTGATGCTGGTGGGCCAGCCCGAGTTGCGCGACATCGTGCAAGCGCCGGACATGCGGCAATTGACCCAGCGCATCGCGGCCAGCTTCCACCTGAAATCTATGGACGCAGAGACCGTGCCGAAGTACATCCGGCACCGGCTTCAGATGGTTGGTGGCACGGGCGAGGAATTTACCGACGACGCCTGCCAGCGGATCTTTGAAGCGACGGGGGGTGTGCCGCGTCTTGTGAACCAGTTGTGCGAATTCGCGCTTCTCTACGCCTGGGGCGGCGACGTGCCTGTCATCGATGCGACCACGGTCGACGAGGTGCTGGCAGACGGAGTCTTTCTTGGCGGTGCCGTCCCCGGTGATGCCGAGCCTGTTGATGAGGAACCAGTGATCCAGTTCAAGAAGAATGGTGGCCGAGATGGATGACCTGAAGTTCTATTTCTCGATTTTCCTGCGACGCCTCCCCTGGTTCGTGGTGCTGGCCACCGTCATCACGGCGGTTGCCGTGGCTGTCGCCATTTCGCTGCCGCCGGCCTACGTCAGCCAGATGCGGCTGGTCGTGGAGTCGCCGCAGATCCCCGATGAACTGGCCGCGTCGACGGTGCGGACCCCCGCGCTGGAACAGCTGCAGATCATCGAACAGCGTCTGCTGACCCGCGCCAACCTGCTGGACATCTCGCGCCGGCTCGAAGTGCTGCCCGATATCGAGCAGATGAACCCGGACGAGATCGTGCGGGCCATGCGGGCGCGTACCCAGATCTACACCCAGTCGGGCCGCGATGCCGCGACGATGATGGTCGTTTCGTTCGAGGCCGCCGATCCCAACAAGGCTGCCGGCGTTTTGAACGAGTACCTGAACATCATTCAGGAAGCCGACGCAGAGTTCCGCCGCGGCCGGGCCGGTGACACGCTGGAGTTCTTCCAGCAGGAAGTGCAGCGGCTGGATGGCGAACTGAGCGCGCAGAGCGCCCGGATCATTGCGTTCAAACAGCAAAACAGCGACGCGCTGCCTGACACGCTGGAATTCCGCATGTCGAAGCGCGCCGACTTCCAAGAGCGTATCGCCGGCATCGACCGCGACATCGAGCGGCTGGAACGCCAGCGCCTTCGCCTGCGCGAATTGTACGAAACGACCGGCCGTACCGAGCTGAACCCGGAACAGAACCCGCCGACCCTGGCCGAGCAGCAGCTGCGCGATCTGCGCGGCGAACTGGCCGAGGCGCGGCTGGTGTTCTCGGACCAGAACCCGAAAGTCCGCCTGCTTCAGCGCCGCATCGAACGGCTGGAAGTGGAAATCGCCGAAGCCGCCGCCGCGCGCATCGACGAGATCGACGATGAACCGACCGATCCCAACGCTGCTCCGCCGACGATCCTCGACCTGCAGATCGCGGAAATCGACGGCGAGATCGCGGGACTGGAAGAGCAGAAGACGCTTATCCTGACCGAGTTGGAAGCACTGAACGAGACGATCGAGCGGACGCCGGAAGTGTCTATCTCGCTCGACGAACTGGAGCGCACCTACTCGATCATCGAAACCCAGTACAATCTGGCCGAGGACCGTCTGTCTCAGGCCCAGACGGGTGACATGATCGAAAGCCGGTCGCGGGGTCAGCGGATCTCGGTTATCGAACAGCCGAACACGCCGAATGCGCCGACCAAGCCCAACCGTGCGCTGATCGCCGGTGGTGGCGGTTTGCTGGGCATCGGTGCGGGCATCGCCTTGATCGTGCTGCTTGAGCTGTTGAACAGCTCGGTCCGCCGTCCCGAAGACCTTGTGAAGCGGTTCGGCATCTCGCCTCTGGCGACCGTGCCCTACGTCCGCTCGCGCCGGCAGCTGTTCTTCCAGCGCGGTTTCAAGGTTCTCATCATCCTCGGCATCCTGATCGGGGTGCCCGCCGCGATCTATGCCGTGCACGTGTTCTATCTGCCGATCGACCTTGTGGCCGAAAAGGTGATGAACCGGCTTGGAGTCAGGTGGTAGCATGTTTGTGACAACGAAAGAGTCGGTCTGATGGAACGTCTACAGGCAGCGATCGAACGAGCGCGCGAACAGCGCGACACACGCGGACCGGCCCGCCCCCAGCGTGGCCCCGCTCCGGACAAGACCGGTGTCGACGAGGCTTGGGCGGCATTGCCCGAGATCAAGCTTCAGCGCCGGCTGATGCTGCGCAACCGGATCATGACGTTCCGCAGCAGCAAGGAATCGACGCCCTACGACATCCTGCGCACGCGGCTTGTGCAGCAGGCGCAGACGAACGGGTGGCGCCGCATCGCGATCACCTCGCCGCACAGCGCCTGCGGCAAGACGACGACCTGCGCCAACCTTGCCTTCGGGCTTGGCCGGCAGACGGGTACGCGCGCCGTGGTTCTGGACTTTGACCTGCGTCGCAGCGGTCTGGGCCGCATCCTTGGCCAGAAGGGCGAAATTCCGATGGAAGACGTCCTGTCCGGTCGGGTGCCGTTCAAGGACGTCGCCATGCGCCATGGTCCGAACCTTGCGTTCGGTCTTGGCTTCGGCACGTCGCACCGGTCCGCCGAGACGCTGCAAAGCGAACAGACCCGCCGCGTTCTGGAAGAGATCGAGGCCGAGTATCAGCCCGATCTCATGCTGATCGACCTGCCGCCGATGTCGGCCAGTGACGACAACTTCGGGTTCCTGAACCGGATCGACGCCGCGATCATCGTGGCAGAGGCCGAGCAGACCACTATGACGCAGATCGACGTGGCCGAGCGGCAAGTGGCCGAACTGACGAATGTCGCGGGGGTCGTGCTGAACAAGTGCCGATATGTGAACGGTGCGTACGGCTACGAAGACGGCTATTACTGACAATCCGGCGGCGCGCGGGTGACGCGCGCCCCGTTTATCGCTCTTTGCGGCCCAGACGATCCAGCGCCATGGCGGCAAGCCAGCCTGCGATGAAGCCACCAAGGTGGGTTTCCCACGCCAGCAGCCCGTCCAGCAGAACCCACAGCAACGCGTTCAGCACGATCATCGACCCGATGGCGCCCGCAAGGCGACGCATCCGGCCGGCGCGGTGGGTTGGGGTGACGAAGTTCCAATAGACCAACGCGCCCGCAAGGCCGAACAGTGCGCCCGAAGCGCCGACCATCGGGCGCGGGCTGGTGGCGAGAAGGCCGAACAGACCGGCGCCGCCAAGCGCGGCCACCGAATAGATCAGCAGGAACCCCCGCTGGCCGACGCGACGGACGACCGTTTCTCCCAGCGCCAGCAGGGTGAACATATTGCCGACAAGGTGCCCGATGCCGCCGTGCAGCATCGCGTAGGTCAGGAACATCGCGTAGGGCTGGGCGCCATAGTTGGGGCGCCAGCCGTGCAGCAGACCGGGCCAGAACGCGCCGTACTGGTAGGCCCGGCTGCGCCACAGCGGCGATCCGAACAGCTTCATGTCGGCGGCCTGCAGCACCAGTTCGATCAGGATGCACACAGCCGCGATGACCAGCAGCACCCGGCTGATGCGACCGGACGCGTCGGACGCGGTTCCTGTCGAGCCAGAGATATCGTGCGTTGCCGGATCGGTCATGTCTCTGGCCTGCCGCCAGCGGTGGGGAAAGGCAAGAGAACTCTGTGCGAGGTCAGTCTTTTGCGGCACGGCGGTGCGGTCTGCGGGTCAGCCGAAGGTCCAGCGATCCGGAGTGCCGGGAAAATGGCCGGGCTCGTCTTCGTCGTCACGCGGCAAGAACTCGTCCATCGGCAGGTGGTCCTCGCATCGCGGCGCGGATGCGGGGATGCGGATCTTTCCAAGGCGGAACCGATACTGGGTCGGATGTTCCTGAACATGAACCGACGGGGACGGGACGCGAGCCGCGTCGGGAACCGGGGGATGCACTGGGGGATGCGCCGGGCGGGGCTCGGCGTCCCGTGTCGTGGTTTGCGTCGGCAGGCCGGGTCCATCGGACGGGGTTTCCTCGTCGATGCAGCCGTGCTGACGGAGGAGGAAGAAGATAGCGTCGCGCGTGCCCCTGATGTTCTCGGGCATTTCGTGCGGCGTGATCGCCGTATCGTCAAAATCGGTCCGAAGATTCATTTCCCAAAGCCCCATGCGCGGCTGTTCCCAAATCCGGTTCGATTTGTCTAATTCGATATTTTGTCAATTTAGCGGAAACAAGGAGCGTCGAATCGGGCGCTGCCGGATTTGTGCGGATTCCGTCCGTCGCCGCTGCGGCAAGCAGCGGGAGTTCGCCTAGAACTGCGGAAAAATTGTCGGCAGGGGCCGGCCCGTCACTCGGGCCAGCCGTCCTTCCATTCGTCGCGCCGGGCCCAGATCTCGGCCCATGTGTCCGCGCCGCCGGTGCGCAGCAAGCGGGTGCCCCACGCGCGGCTCCACGGCCAGAGGCGGAACATGGCAAGACCAAGCGGGCGCTTCCACGCCGGGAAGTGACGCTTGATCAGAAGCACCTTCGCGCGCAGCAGGCGTACCATCTTGTCGGACCGGACCTTTTCGGATGCGCCGGCATAGTGAACGATGGTGGCCTCGGGCGTCATGCGCGGGCGTGCTCCCAGCGCGCGGGCCCGCAGGCACAGATCGGTCTCTTCGCCATACATGACGTAGGTCGTATCGAAGCCGTCGAGTTCGTCCCAGAACGCGCGCTTGATCAGCAGAAAGCACCCGGTGACGATATCCACCTCGCGCTCGCTGTCGCGTTGCCAGCCGCCGTAGCGCTCGGAGTTGAAGATCGGGCTTTGCCGGAACAGGCTGCTGAGGCCCAGCGTCTGGCTTGTGACGTTCCACAGGGACATCTTGCGATAGCAGCTTGTCGGATTCAGGCTGCGGTCCCCGTACAGCGTTCGACCGCCCCAGATCCCGGCATCGGGATGCGCTTTGGCGAAGTCCATCAGCCGGTCGATCGCGCCGTCCAGAACGATGGTGTCCGGGTTCAGCAGAAGGACGTATTCGCCGCGGGCGTGACGGATCGCGATGTTGTTGCCCTTGGCGAAGCCGTGGTTGTCGGTCTCGGCCATCAGCATCATGTCGGGGAATTCGGCGGCGATGGCCTCGGCAGAGCCGTCGGACGATGCGTTGTCCAGCACGATCACCTCGTAGGGGGTCCGCGTCTCGGCCACGACCGACCGCAGGCATTCCAGCGTCATCTCGCGGGTGTTGTAGCTGATGACGATGATCGAGACTGTCGGGTCGACGGTCTGGCCGGGCGCCGTGCCGTTGGCGGTGGGCAGGTCGGTTGCGTCGAGTGTCATACCATCATCCTTCGTTTCGCCAGGCGGCAGCGCTGCTGCGACCGAACCCTGCGAGAAGCGCCAGCATCTTTCGGCAGCGATATAGCCGGATGCGGGTCACACAGGTCAATGCGAGCCATCGCTCGTTCGGGCCGCCAAGCCGGTCCGAGCGCATGATCCGCGCCGTCTCTGCCAGCGGCGAAGCGGCAACGGCAAGTGCGCGTGCGATCCACCGCAGGTGATCCTTGCCGGACCGGACCTCGGAAAAGTCGTGGCCGATGTGTCGGTCCCACTTGCGCGCCAGTTCCGCGAAGGTCGCCCGCGCCGGTGTCTCGATCAGCATCTCGGGGACATAGTCGATGCGATAGCCCATCGCCGTCGCGCGGCGTCCCCAGTCGAGGTCTTCCGCCAACTGGATGCCGGCGAAGTCACCGACCTTCAGGAATGCCTCGCGCCGGACGGCCATGTTGCACGTCGCGGTGTAGTGGTCGCGCTCGACGTAAAGTTTCATGCGGTAGCCGTAGGCGCTTTCGTAGGCCTCGATCGACGTGGGGCGGGCAGGGTCCACCCGAGCGATGCGGACGTCGCCGCCGATGACGGCGGTGTCCGGATGCGCATCGAAATGCGCGAGGATCGCCGACAGCCAACCGGGCTGCGCGATACAGTCTGCGTCGATGAAGGCAAGCAGGGGCGTATCCGCCAGTCGGGCGCCGTGGCTTCGGGCCGGTCCGGGGCCGGGTTCGCGTTCCTCGACCAGCCGGACGAAGGGATATCGGGCGCATTCCGCAGCGGGCAAACGCGTCGATCCGTTGTCCACCACGATGACGGAAATCGGCTTTCCGAAGCGATGGCGATCGGCATCCAGAGAGCCCAGGCACCGGGCCAGCGCGTCGAACCCGTTGAGGTGCGGAATGACCACAGTCAGCCTAGATGTGCCGACAATATCTGGGGTCGCCGAATTCTCGGGTGCCAAAGTCATGTGCGCTTTCTACTCGACGTCAGTTTCATCAATTCGAATGTAAAGGCCGATTTTTCGTGTTAAGAGTGCAGTATTCATTGTATCTAACAACGCTAAGTTGCATCACGGCGAGTTGCTGCCCTCGTTCCGCCACAAATGGTTGACCCTGTACATTAACCTCTGACATATCCCGGCCATCGATAGAATTCATGTCGCAGAACTGACTAATCCTGGCTTGGGGTGATTTTATGACGTTTCCCTTGGAAGGCGTGCCGACCTCTGCCCCATATGGCACGCGCAACCGGGTCGGTCGGTACTATGGACCGAGGCCCCGGAAAAGACCCTACGAGCGTCTGTTCAAGCGCGTGTTCGACATAGCCGCCGTTCTGGTGACGTTGCCCTTCACCGTGCCGCTTGTCGTGATCATGGCGCTGCTTGTCGCTCTGGACGGGAAATCTCCGTTCTACGGCCAACTGCGGGTCGGTCGCGCGGGGCATGCGTTCCGGATGGTGAAGATCCGGACGATGGTGCCGAACGCCGATGAATTGCTGACGGCGCATCTTGCCGCCAATCCCGATGCGCGACGCGAATGGGAGCGGACGCAAAAGCTGAAGGACGACCCGAGGATCACGTCGCTTGGACGTTTCCTGCGCAAGACCTCGCTGGACGAGCTGCCGCAGCTTTGGAACGTGCTGCGGGGGGATATGTCGCTGGTCGGTCCCCGGCCGATGATGGTGCATCAGAAACCGATGTACACGGGCCGCGCCTATTACATCCTGCGCCCGGGCATCACCGGGTCTTGGCAGGTGTCTGACCGGAACGAGACGTCCTTCGCCGACCGAGCGCGGTATGACCGCGAGTATCACGCAGGTCTCTCGCTGCGCGGCGATCTGTCGATCCTTGGACGGACCGTCGCCGTGGTGCTGCGCGGCACCGGGTACTGACGAACGGTTCATTCCAAGCCTGTTCCCGCAATTCCGGAAATGAAAAAGGCCGAAGCGCAAACCGCGCTCCGGCCTTTGTTGATTGCGTGGCCGATCAGACGAACATGCCCGAGTCGGTGAAGATGAAGCTGTCGCTGCCGAGCGACAGGCCGTAGGTGTCGTTGAGCACGCCGATCAGTTCGTCCTCTTGCCCGTCGAGGCTTAGCCAGATCGCGGTGCCTTCCGGCAGGCCCGAGGCGTTCTCGGTCAGGGTGTAGTCCGACGCGTCGCCCCACAGCTGGACCTTGTCGGTGCCCGCGGTGAAGTCCCAGACGAAGCCATAGTCCTCGGTCCCCGTCGCCGACGCGTTGTTGTCGTCGTAGTAGGTGCCGTAGACGTCGCCGAACACGAAGGTGTCCGCCCCGCCCGCGCCGACGAAGACGTCGATTTCGCCGATGCCCGGATCGGTGGAACCGTTGGTTACAGCCACCTGCACGTCGTCACCGTCGGTGCCCTGAACGATGTCGCGGCCGGTGATCTCGGTGACGGTGATGTCGCCGAAGGACAGATCGTTATAGTGCGCGTTCAGGTACAGGCTGCCCGTTGCCGGAGCCTGGTCGATGCTGAAGGTCTGCACACCTTGCAGCGTCCAGTCCTGAGGCTCGGCGGTGCCGGCTTCCCAGATCTTGATGCTGTAAAGACGGTCGTACAGCCCCACCATCTCAACCCGCATGTCGATGTTGTAGGTGGTGTTCGCGTTGATCGTGATCGCCTGCGTGCCCAGCGTGTTGAAGAAGTTCAGCGACGGGTGAAGCTTGATCACGCCGCTGCCGTCTCCGTTCTCGTCGTGGAAGAAGAACGCCGCGCCGGGTTCCCAGCCGACATGGGGCTGGGCGTTGGCGATGGGCGTGTCGGTGTGACCGTTCCACAGCATGCCAAGGGCGAACCCGCCGCCGTCGCGGCCGCGCGGGTCGACGTTCGTCAGATCGTAGGGCGTGACCTGCAGCGAGACCTCGTAGTTGTCCCAGCTGATGTCGCCCAGCGTCAGCAGGCGGTCATAGCCAAGGTCGACCGGGGTCACCCCGTTCGCGTCGATCGCCCAGGTGCCGTCGACAACCTGCACCACGTCGGTGATGTCGCTGACGGTCGACCAGTCGATGCTGTAGTTCGCATCCCAGACATTGCCGTCTTCATACTCGACGATGACGTTCTTCGAGTAGGTCTGGCCGTTCGTCATCACGGCGGTGATCGTCACGACGTCATCCGTGGCCGAGCCATTCAGGTCGGAATAGGCGATCTCGACGTTGAAGTCGCCGGTATCCTGCAGGCGGCGGGTGTCGGAACCGACGGCAAGGTACTGCGCCGCACCGCCGTTAAGCGAGTAGCTCAGCGACGAGATCTGCCCGGACACGTTGCCAAGGATGTTGATCCAGACCTGCGTTTCGCCCTGCGCCGCGAAGGTCTGCGTGTCGCCGTACCAGACGTCGATCGGGCCGCCGCTGCTGACGGTGGAGGTGCTGACAGAGACGTTGCCGACGCTCGACTTGTTACCGTCAGAGATGGTGTAGGTGAACGTGTCGACACCATTGTAGCCGGAGTTCGGGGTGTAGGTCCACGTGCCGTTTCCGTTGTCGATCAGCGCGCCGTTGGTCGGCTGGCCAAGCGAGGTGACGGACAGGGTGTCGTTCTCTGGGTCGCTGTCGTTCGCCAGCAGGTCGTCCGCCGAGAAGGTGACCGTCGTGCCTTCCGTCGTCGCGAAGCTGTCGGCGACGGCGGTCGGGCCCTCGTTCTGCGGCACGAAGGTGCCGTCCTCGTCGGTCAGCGGGTCGGTGGACACCTCGAAGTAATCGACGCGCGCCTCGTAGCCCGACGACTGCGCCAGGTTGCCCGAGAACAGGCCAGCCGCATCGACAGTCAGCGCGTGCGTGACGGTGCCGATGGTGGTCCAGCTGTTGCCGTCCGTCGAGTACTGGTACAGCCAGCTGTCGTCAGTGCGCGTGACGCGCAGGTACGGCGCGCTGCCGCCCGTGATCTCGACCTGAAGCAGGGCAGAGGTCGACCCGTTCACGGTTTTGCCGACATAAGCGTACAGCTTGCTGCCGGACGAGAAGGTGTCGAAGCGCAGCCAGTTGCTAGCATCCTGTTCGATCAGGATCCCTTGCATCTGGTAGCTTCCCGAAGGCGTCGTCAGGAAGCGCGTCTCGATCTGGAAATCCACGTCGGCGGCGTCCTGCATAACGCGGGCGGTGGTATTGGTCTGCCACGCGTCGAAGGTGCCGTCCGGCGTGTACAGCGCCAGATAGGCATCGGTAGAGGTGCTGCCGAAGCTGACAGTCCCTTCCGCCGGCCCTTCAAGCCGCCAGTTCGACCCCAGCGTGCCAGAGGCGAAGTCATCCGACGCCAGCGGATTCTCGGTCGGCTCTGTCACTTCTACAGTGACCGTCACCGTCGCGTTCTCCGAGTCGACGCCGTCACTGATCGTGTAGGTGAACGTGTCCGTGCCGGTGTAGCCGGTGTTCGGAGTGTAGGTCCACGTGCCGTCCTCGTTGTCGACGACCGTCCCGTTTCCGGGCTGGCCGACTTCGGTGATGGTCAGGGTGTCACCGTCGGGATCGGAGTCGTTGGTCAGCAAGTCCGTGGCGCCGTCCAGCACCAGCGAGCCGTCGGCCTCGACCGTGAAGTTGTCGTCGGCTGCGATGGGTGTCTGGTTTGCAGGCGGTTCGGTCGGCGTGCCGTCCTCGTCGACGATGGGGTCGGACGAGACCTCGAAATAGTCGACCTGCGCCTCGAAGCCCGACGACTGGCCAAGGTTGCCCGAGAAAAGGCCGGCGGCGTCGACGGTCAGCGCGTGATTGACCGTGCCGACGGTGGTCCAGGTGCTGCCATCGGTCGAATACTGGTACAGCCAGCTATCGCCGGTGCGGGTCACGCGCAGGTACGGCGCGCTGACGCCGGTGATCTCGACCTCGAGCAGTTTCGAGGTTTGCCCGTTTACCGTCTTGCCGACGTAGGCGAACAGCTTGGTGCCCGCAGAGTAGGTGTCGAACCGCATCCAGTTCTGGGCGTCCTGTTCGATCAGGATACCCTGCATCTGGTAGCTTCCCGACGGGGTCGACAGGAAGTGCGTCTCGATCTGGAAGTCCTCGTCAGCGGCGTCCTGCATGATGCGCGCGGTGCCGTTGGTCTGCCACGCGTCGAAGGTGCCGTCCGGGGTGCCCAGCGTCAGGTAATAGTCCGTCTCGTCGCTGCCGAAGCCAACCGTGCCCTGCGACGGCCCTTCAAGCCGCCAGTTCGCGCCCAGCGTGCCAGAGGCGAAGTCGTCCGAGGCAAGCGGGTTCACCGTCGGCTCTGCCACGGTCACGGTGACCGTCGCGGTGTCCGTTTCGGTGCCGTCGGTCACGGTGTAGGTGAAGCTGTCGGTGCCCGAATAGCCGCTGTCCGGAGTATAGGTCCAGGTCCCGTCGCCGTTGTCGGTCAGCGTCCCGTTCGAGGGCTGGGACACGCCGGTGACGGTCAGCGCGTCGTCGTTCGGATCGCTGTCGTTGCCAAGCAGGTCATCCTCGGACAGCACCAAGGCGGTGTCCGGGTCGGTCTGGAAGTCATCGTCAACGGCCACCGGCGCCTGATTGGTCGCGATGGATCCGTCCTCGTCCAAGATCGGGTCGGCACTGGTCTCGAAATAGTCGAGCTGCGCGGTATAGCCCGGGGGCTGGTTGTTCTGGTAGGGCGCGGTGCCCGCGAAGGCGCCGACTTCCGTAACCGTCATTTCGCGGGTCAGGGTGTAATTCTGCACCCAGGTGACGCCATCTGCGCTTGTCTCAAAGACGAAGGTGTCGCCGGTCCGGGTGATCCGGAAGTCCGCCACCTGGCCGACGGCGATGCTGCCGTCGAACAGCGGATAGGTGGTCGACCCGTCCACGATCTGCCCAACGATCAGGGTCAGCCCGAGGTGCGTGTAGGCAAGGTCGAAGCGGATCCAGTTGCTTTCGTCCTGCACCACCAGCAGACCGTGTTCCTGGTACATCTGCTGCGGCTCGTTCAGGAAACCGGCGCTGATCTGGAAATCGCCGTCAGCGACGTCCTGCATCAGCCGCGGCGTGGTCATCACGTCCGAGGCAGACACGGCAACGCCGGCGGGCGACTCGATCAGCACGATGGCGTCCGTGCCCGTGGTCGCAAGCGAGGCCGACCCGGTGATGCCCTTGAAGGTCCAGCCGTCATCCAGCGACGAGGCCGAGAAGTCGTCAGAGAAGCCGTCGAAGACCGACGGCGGGCGAACCGTGACGGTGACCGTCCCGGTGTCGGTGACGGTGCCATCGGTGACGGTGTAGGTGAAGCTGTCGCTTCCCTCGAACCCGGCATCGGGCGCATAGGTCCAGGTGCCGTCGCCGTTGTCCAGAAGCACACCGTTTGCGGGCGTGCCAACAGACACGAGGGTCACAGCGTCGCCATCCGGATCGCTGTCGTTCGACAAAAGATCGGCGGTCGAGAAATCCAGCGCCGTATCGGTCTCGGTCGCGAAAGCGTCGTCGGCCGTGACGGGCGCCTGGTTCTCGGCGACATAGCCGCCGTCTTCGTCGGTCAGCGGATCGGTGGACACTTCGAAATAGTCGACGCGCGTCTCGAAACCCGAAGATTGCGCAAGGTTGCCGGAGAACAGGCCGGCGGCGTCGACCGTCAGCGCATGGGTCACGGTGCCGACAGTGGTCCAGTTGCTGCCGTCCGTCGAGTACTGGTACAGCCAGCTGTCGCCGGTGCGGGTTACGCGCAGATAGGGCGCGCTGCCGCCGGTTATCTCGACCTGCAGCATCGCAGAGGTCGACCCGTTCACCGTCTTGCCGATGTAGGCGTACAGCTTGTTCCCGGACGAGAACGTGTCGAAGCGCATCCAGTTCTGGTCATCCTGCTCGATCAGGATGCCCTGCAGCTGATAGCTTCCCGACGGTGTCGACAGGAAGCGCGTCTCGATCTGGAAATCCTCGTCGGTGGCGTCCTGCATGATGCGGGCGGTGGTATTGGTCTGCCAAGCGTCAAAGGTGCCGTCCGGCGTGGACAGGGTCAGATACGCGTCGTTCGCGTCCGATCCGAAGCCGACAGTGCCCTGCGAGGGGCCTTCAAGCCGCCAGTTGGCGCCAAGCGTGCCGGTGCTGAAGTCGTCCGACACAAGCGTGTTGGTCGACGGCTCGGACACGGTCAGGGTCACCGTCGCGGTGTCCGTGTCGGTGCCATCGGTCACCGTGTAGGTGAAGCTGTCGGTGCCGGAATAGCCGCCGGTCGGCGTGTAGGTGTACGTGCCGTCGCCGTTGTCGGTCAGCGTGCCGTTCGACGGCTGGGTGATGCCGGTGATGGTCAGCGCATCGCCGTCACCGTCCGTGTCGTTCGCCAGCAGATCGTCGGAACCGCTCAGCACAAGCGCGCCGTCGGTGTCCACAAGGAACGCGTCGTCGCCCGCCACGGGAAGCTGGTTCGCCGGGGGCTCTGTCGTGATCGTTCCGTCCTCGTCGACGATCGGGTCGGAGGCGACCTCGAAATAGTCGACCTGCGCCTCGTAGCCGGAGGATTGGCCAAGGTTGCCCGAGAACAGGCCGACCGCATCCACGGTCAGTTCATGGGTCACGGTGCCGACGGTCGTCCACGTGGTGCCGTCGGTCGAGTACTGGTACAGCCAGTCGTCGCCGGTGCGGGTGACGCGCAGGTAGGGCGCGCTGCCACCGGGCACGACGACCTCGAGCAGTTTCGAGGTCTGGCCGTTCACCGTCTTGCCGACGTAGGCGTACAGCTTGTTGCCAACAGAGTAGGTGTCGAAGCGCAGCCAGTTGTCGGCGTCCTGTTCGATCAGGATGCCCTGCATCTGGTAGCTTCCCGAAGGCGTCGTCAGGAAGCGCGTTTCGATCTGGAAATCCTCGTCGGTGGCGTCCTGCATGACGCGCGCCGTCGTGTTGGTCTGCCAGGCGTCGAAGGTGCCGTCGGGGGTCCCGAGCGTCAGGTAAGCCTCGTCGCCGTCGGACCCGAAGCCGACCGTGCCCTGAGAGGGGCCTTCAAAGCGCCAGTTAGACCCGAGCGCACCCGTGCTGAAATCGTCGGAATTCGACATGAAACCCTCAAAGATCCGCGGCACCCCGCCGCATGTAGCTGAAAATGGACCTACCGCTCGATCGCCGTCTGTCACGACTTGTCATTGCGGGCAGAATACCACCCCGAGACCGATTTGGCCTCGGAAAAAACATACTTCAGTTTCGGGGTGTTTGGACAGAGGCAGGACCGCCGAAGGAGCATGTACTTTTGGACAGGCACGCGCTGAAACGGGAAATATGATTGCAATTCGGGGTCTTCGCTGGGTGCCCCTTGGCGGCGGCGTGGCGGCGGGGACACGGTCGCCGGGCCGTGGACGATGTTGGGGCTGCGCCTGCGCCGCCTGCCAAATGCGGCCAGTTCTTGGCAAATTCTTGTCCGCCTTGGCATTGCGGCTGTGGCCGACGCGACTTGCGCAACTGGTGTGCTCTGCTTCGGGGCGGAGTATTCAACCGGAGGGCTGAGCCCTGCGATCAGTTGCGGCCCCAGCGCCCAGTTCCTCAGCACATCGATTTGGCGCGTGTATAATGTGGATCTGAAAGTATTGATTGTTTCCGAATAGGAATCTGCCGTCCCTTGCGGGTGCCGTTACTTGATTCGACGGCAGCGTTGGAAAGGCGGGCGCGGGCTGCCGATCAGGGCAGAAGCCGTCTGAGCTTCTTGCTAAGGACGCGCCGCACGCGCTGCGCCTTGTTGGACAGGCGCCGCAGGGGCGTGTCCTTCCATCCACGCCACGCCGACACGTCGCGCGCCTCGTTCCAGCGGTGGGCAAGTGCGTGGGTGCACCCGTCCTCCCATGGTTTCGGGCGGCCCGAGAAGTGGATGATGTAGGGATCCGACACCAGCGCCTCGAACAGGTCCCGATCGTAGGGGCTGCTTTCGGCCGCGCCGTCCCAGTAGACGGCGGCCATCTGGTTCCAGCGCGGATCGATCAGCCTGAACCGGGACCGGTAGACGATGTTCAGCGCGTCTTGGTCGGGGAAGGTCAGGTCGGGGTACTTCCTGAGGCAGTCGATCAATTCATCCACGCCGGACTTGCGCAGCGCCGCGAGGTCGAAGACCAGAACGCCGGACTGGAAATAGGGGACCGCGGTATCGATGCCGTAGCGTACGACGTCGTCCTGTCCCAGCGAGTTCTGAAGCCGTTCGACCTGATTGCTGTCGCTTGGCAGGTCGTGGACCGCAAGCAGCACGTTCCCGTCGAAGGGGAGGTTCCAGAGCTCCTGCAGATCCCGCGTAACGATGATGTCGGTGTCGAGATAGATCGCGCGGTCGACCTCCGTCAGCATGCGACCTATCAGAAGGCGCGCGTATGCCGCGGGGGGATAGGGGCGATTGGACGAGGTGAACAGGTCTTGCAGTAGCTGCATGTCCTCGCCCTGGATCTCGTGCCAAACAAGCCGGTCAGCGCGACCGTCGAACTGAGACGCGATCCTGGTCCGGTTCCCTTCCGAGATGCCGCACGACAGCACGTGCACATCGACGGGCGTATCGGCGTCGCGGGTGGAAAGGACCGATGCGATGGCGACGCCCAAAGGCATGGCCAGGACGTTGTCGGAGGCGAACGTTACGGCGATGCGCTGGTCTTCCGGCATGTTGGGCTGTCTTTTCCGTCGGCACTGTTTGGCGGACTATCGACCGATGCGCATGCCCAGTGCAATGGCAGCGTCGCCGGAGGCGGCCATATTGCTGGTCAGAAGGTCGAAGGCGCATCGCGCGGACCAGCCGTGTCCGGCGGGATAATCACCGGACTATTTGGCGCAACTGCAATCGGGCGCAGTTCCTTGGTTGGTCAGGCACAGCGATGTGCCACAAGACCGCAAGCTTGGAACGAGAAGGGCCGCGCAATCCGGTTTGGATTGCGCGGCCCTGATAGCTTCGGGTGAACGACCTTAGAGCAGGAAGTCGTCCGCTGTCAGTCCGGTCACATCGGCAAGGACGATCCGCATGTCCGACGACCGGTCGCCGTCGACGTCGATGCGGACAACGGTGTTGCCGTCCTTCTCGGTCGTGCGGATTGCCGGGCCGTCGCCGTTGTACCGCTCAAGAAGCCGTACATCGAGGGTGTCGCTGATCAGATCGGACACATCCAGCGTATCGACACCGACGGTGAAGTCCAGGATGAAGTCCGGGTTCGCGGCCTTGCTTTCGTTCACCTTGCTGAAGATGAACTGATCCGCGCCAGAGCCGCCCGACATGGTGTCAGAGCCTTTCCCGCCCTTGATCGAGTCGTTGCCGTCGCCGCCAAGGATGATGTCGCGGCCAACACCGGAGAACAGGAAGTCGTTCCCGGCCCCGCCGTCAAGGATGTCGGCACCCGAACGACCGGAGATGTGGTCGTTGTTGTCGCCGCCGCCAAGCTTGTCGTTGCCCTTGCCGCCGTCGATGGTGTCGTTGCCGGCATCACCGTAGATGGTATCGGCGCCGTTGGTTCCTCCCAGGCTGTCGGCGTTGATCGTGCCGACGATGGCGTCTTCGCCGTCACCCGACAGGTTGTTGCCGCTGCTGATGACGATATCCGAGATCGTACCGTCGAAGACCTGCGAGTAACCGGAGCCGCCCGACGAGCTGGACCAGCCGTTCGCACCGATTTGCAGGAACTCGGAGTTGTCCTCCCAGCTCATGTCGAAAGCAGCTTCGCCGACGACGATCCCGTCGAGCATCGCCACGACAGTGCCGTCACCGAAACCGATCTGCAGTTCGTAGTCGACATTCGCCTGAATGCCGCTGACGGTGAAGACTTCGCTGGTGCTTTCATCCTGGAAGCGGATGACCAGCGAGCCGTTGTCGATGTAGACGGTGAAGTGGCCGCCGTTTGCGAAGTACGACGCATCTTTCGAGATGATGCCGTGCTGACCCGAGACCGTATCGGCATTGAAGGTGAGCGAGATCGATGCCGAGGAAAGCTCCAGGCCTTCTTCGTGCTCGAACTCCATCGCCTGGTTGCCGCCGCTGAACTCGTAATCACCTTCCAGCTTGAAGCTGGCGGTCAGCGAGTCCCAGGACAGATCGGGATCTTCCGCGTCGGTCGTGTCGTCTTCCGGCTCCGTGACGACGGGTTCTTCCACCACCGGTTCTTCGACAACCGTATCGTCGGGTTCGTCATCGCTGCTCGATCCGGTGTCGCCGTTCAGCAGTTCGGTCAGGCGCGTCGTCGCACCGTAGCCGTTTCCGAAGTCGATCACCGAGCCGTCGACCGGAAGGAAGTCCGTCCAGTCCATGCCGTCGTTTTCGACCTGCAGGATGTTCTTGTAGTAGTTGGCGGCCGACGAGTTGGTCGAATAGACGTAGTTGTCCAGAACCGTCGCGTTGCCGTCGTTGATCAGGTAGTTGCTGACGTTGCCGTCGACGACCACACCGCTTGCGGTGTTGGTGACGCGGATGTTGCCGCCGCCGCCGCCGGGCCACGGCAGAACCGTGTTGTTCAGGATCTCGATGCCGCCAGAGCTGTTGGCGACGATGATCGCGTTCGGCGTGCCAGCCATCACGAGGTTTTCCTCGATCAGGATGTTCGTGCCGCCGACAGCGATGCCCTGCAGCCAAATTCCGGGGTCGCCAGTGCTCGGGTCGTCCCAGATCACGTTGCCGCGAATGACGATGTCGCTGGGCCAGCCAGAGGACTGGTTGTAGAACTGGATTGCGTCCGCGTGGGTATACGTGCCGTCGGAATTCAGCGTCGGCGACGCATCCATCAGGAAGTTGTTCTCGATCAGACCGTTCGTGGCATTGCCCGCGACAACCATAAGGTCGCCGTCGACGCCGCCGTCACGCCCGATCTCGTTTCCGGTGACAGTGAAGCCGTTCACTTCTTTGATGTAGAGCGTCGTCTTCATCTCGTTGTCGGTGAAGCTGACGTTCTGACCCTGCAAAGCTTCGACCCAGCTTTCGAGGTAGCTGTTCGTAACTTCGACGTTCGTCGCGCCGACCACGGTGAACCGGGCGGTCGAGGTGATGCCATCGAGGGTGATGTTGGAACCGGTGATCTTAATGACGCCGAAAGACGCACCCAGATCGTTGGCTGCTTGAATAGTTACGTTGGACGAGAAGTTCTCGTCGATCGTCAGGTCGCCATAGTTTCCGTTCTGAAGAACGATCGTATCGCCCCCAGTTGCGGAGTTTAGCGCAGCACTAAGCTGAGAAGAGTTGGATACGTTGATTGTCGCCATTGCGCCGATTTGCCCTATTAAGCGGCCGCAAGCCAAAAGAGTTCACGCTGGCAAAAGCGAGTGCTTTGCCACTGGTGATGCGCCAAAAGCGCATTCCGCGGTTACTGATCAACTGCCAGGCAGGGAGGAGTGGTTTTTATTCTCCTGCCGATTTACACTGTCACCGTTGCGTCAACTGTTTTCTGTCCGGCTACGCGCCCTCGGTTGTCCTCTGTCTGTATTTAGGCCCCTGTGATTTACAAAGCCCTAACATCGGGGCGATTCCTTGACAATTCGGGCCCGAATGTGCGGCGCAAACTCGCTTATTTCCGGAAAACTCCTTTGAAATCCAGATATTTGGCGGAAACCCGCCGGTCGGAGAAACAATGGGAACCAAACAGCGGTCGGCGTGGTTCCGCCGGTGATACCCACAGGCCCGATTGTTGCCACGACCTATGATGCGGATCTTGCGGGCTGGGTAGGCTGAAAACTGCCTTTTCAAAGGGCAAGATGAACAAACGGAAATCTTGAAAGCCGGAATCCTGCGTTTCTCGCCCTTGCGATTCGCCCGCGCGACCGTTGGATTGGCGCTTTGCGGTGGTCGAAACTCCCCGCGTCACGCGATTTGTTCGGCCGGGCGTCCGGGCCGGTTTCCGGAGAGAAACCGGCAATCGCGAAACGCCGATCCGGCAGCTTGGTTATTGTTGCGATGCCGGACGCGCTGCCTAGGTAAATCCGGGGGTGATCGGCCTTGGGTCTTTGCGGGTCTTTCCACCGGGGCAAACCGGCGTCATACCGTCCCTATCAAGGAGCCGACGGATTTCGATGACGGACTTGCAAAGCTTGCCGAAGCCCACGGTTTCAGTGGTGATCCCGGCGTATAACCGGGCCGGTTCGATCGGGCGCGCCGTGGCCAGCGTCGGTGGCAAGCCGGACGGAAGCTATGAACTGATCGTCGTCGACGACGGATCGACCGACGATACCGTGACCCGCGCGCGCGAGGCGGTCGAGATCCACCACGGGACCGCCGGTCGCGTCGTGGTGCAAGAGAACGGCGGCCCCGGCGCCGCGCGAAACCGGGGCGCTGCGGAAGCGGGCGGAGACTATCTTGCCTTCCTCGACAGCGACGACTTCTGGCTTCCGGGAACGCTGCAAACCTGCCTCGACGCGCTGCGAGAAGGTGAAGCGCCGGCGCTTGTGTTCCTGCAAACGGTGGATATCGCCGAGGGCCAACCGGTTGGCGAAGCGGGCGGGGCGGCCGAGCAAGTGCGAACCGCGGGCTTCCTTGAGGCGGTCCGGACCGTGCCCTCGACGCGCTATGGGTCCTGCAATGTCATCGTGCGGCGGGATGTGTTCGAGCGTCTGGGCGGGTTCACCCGCGATGTGACCTGTTCGGAGGACACCGATCTGTTCATGCGGGCGGCGGATGCCGGACCCTGCCTTGTCCTATCGGGCGCACCTTTGGTCGCGCATGTGCAAGGCGAAGGCGAACGGCTGACCGGTTCTTTCCCCGCCGTGCTTCGTGGGTTCGAGTTCATGCTGGATCAGGACCGGGCGGGTTACTATCCGGACCCGAAGACTGCGGGCGCCTTGAAAGACCGGATGCTGGCGCAGTGCGCCGTGCATACTGCGCTGGGCGCCTTCGCGGCCGGACGGGTCGGAACCGCATACCGGCTGTATCTGCAAAACCTGCCGCGCATGGTGCGTTCAGGTTACTGGCGCTGGCTGCTTCGGCTTCCGCTGGTTCCGGCGCTCGCGCTTCTGCGCCCGGCAAGCTACAGGATGCGCTGGAAGAAGGCCGGTTAGAACGGCCACCGAGCACCAAGACAGGACAGGCATGTCAGTTACTTCGACCAGCAAGGTACGCGTACTTATCAATTCGGCCAGCGGCGCGGTCACGCTGCTGATCAACGTCTTCTTTGTTTTCTGGCTGTACCAGTACCTGCTGGCGCGTATCCCGGCGGACGAATTCGCGATTTACCCGGTTCTGATGGTCATCATGATGCTGGGGCCAGTGATCATCTCGTTCTTCGCAAGTGCGATCAGCCGCGAGATCATCGTCGCCTATTCCGAGGGGCGGCGCGACGATGTCACGGTGCTGCATACCTCGATCGTGCTGGCGCTGGCCGGTTTTCTCAGCCTATTCGCCGCGGTCGGGTTCGTTGTCGCATCTCAGATCGATCACCTTCTCACCGTACCGGACAGCATGCTGGTCGAAGCGCGGCTGATGACGATGATGATCGTGCTGGAACTGTGCGTGGGGCTGTTTGCCGGCCCGTTCTCGACCGCGTTCGAAGTGCGTCAGCGGTTCCTTCAGCGTGACGTGGTCACGTTGATGGTCAACATCGGCAAGATCATCCTGACCGGCGCGCTTCTGTTCGGGCTGGGGCCGAACGTGGTCTGGGTGTCGGTCGCCTCGCTGGCCGCCAGCATCGCGAACGCAACCGTCATCATCACCATGGCGCGGCGGATGCTGCCCGAGTTCCGCATTCATCCGTCCCGGTTCACATGGGAAAAGGTGCGGTCCGTCCTGGGCTTCGGGGCGTGGACTTCGCTGGGCACCTTCTCGATGCTGTTCTACCAAAGCGCGCCGCCGATCCTGCTGAACCTTCTGTCCACTCCGGTTCACGTCACCACCTACTTCATCGGCAGCGTGTTCGAACGCCGGATCGCCAGCCTGATGACGGTGGCGCTGGCGCCGGTTCAGCCCACGATGGTCACGATGAGCGCGACCGGCGATTTCTCGCGGCTGGGCAGAACCTATCTGAGGGGCGGGCGCTATGCCCTTTGGGTCGCGATGGCGATTGCCTGTCCGATGTTTGTCTACGCGGACGATTTCATCGCGCTGTATCTGGGCGAGGGCTATCCCGACACGGCGGCGGTGATGCGTATTTTCTTCGCCGCCTTCCCCATCGTTTACAGCGATATCCTGCTGTCCCGCGTCGCGATTGCCACCGGCCACGTCAAAGGGTTCTTCACAGGGGCCATCGTTACCAGCCTGTCCGTACTTGTCCTGCAGTATCTTGTGCTGAAGAACACCGACTGGGGCGCGCTGGGCGCGGCGGCCGTGCTGTCCGGAGGCAACCTTGCCGCGCATGTCTTCTATTTCGTGCCGCTTGGCCTGAGGCTGGCCGGGGCCAGTTTCGGCGATTTCTTCCGTAAGGTTCTGGTGCGGGGACTGGCGCCGTCGGTCGGCGGGCTGCTTATCTGGCTGCCAAGCGAGCTTCTGGAACTGACCCACACGTGGGGCGGGTTCTTTGCCTGCGGTATCGCCGGCGGTCTGGTCTATATCCTGACGGGGATTTTGTTCTGCCTGTCGCCGGACGAGAAGCGCGGGCTTGATAACGTGTTGGCCCGGTTCCGGCGGTCCGCCTGATCAGGCGGGCTTCATGCGTTCGCGCAGAAGGATCTTGCACTCGCCGCCGATGACGCGCCAGTGCCGGGCAAGCCAACCTCCGGCGATGCGCATGCAGGCGAGCTTTTCGCCCAACGGCATCGGGGTCCGGGCCGCGGCACGGAAGTAGCCAAGGCCAAGCCGCGTTGCCGTGGCCGGGAACCGGCCCTTCTTGTTCGGGTCGAACCAAGCGGCAAGCAGCTTTTCGAGGTCTTCGCCCGAGGTCGCCGCCTTTTCGGCAGAGATGACCGAGCCGGAGTCATGCTCGCGGCGCAGAAACAGCGGTTGCGGAACCTCGATGAACCGGCCTTTCAGGCACAGTTCGACCAGAAGCAGGTGATCCGAGCGCGGCATGTTCGCAATCAGGCTCGTGCCTTCCAGTGCAGAGCGGCGCATCAGGCCGAAGACCGGAAAACACATGTGAAGATAGGATTTCAGGTGGTCGCCGGGTCCGATCATCCCGTCCAGCCGCGCCGAGGGGGACTCATCCGACTTCCGCGTCACGGCGTCGTAGACCCGCAGCGGCTTGGCGTTGCAGTCGATCATCAGCGTTTGCGGAAACGCTAGTGCCGCCGAGCCGTCGTCATCGTCCAGTGCCTTGACGCAGGCCGCAAGGTATCCGGGCGCGATCATGTCGTCATAGGCGGCCCAGCGGAAATAGGGGGCCGTGCTTTTGTGGAACACGAAGTTGAAGTTCCCGGCGGCCCCAAGGTTCTCTTTGTGCCGGAACGCCCGGATTCGCGGGTCGCGCCGGGCGTAATCGGCAATGATGTCGGGCGTTGAATCGGTGGACGCGTTGTCCGCGATCACCAGTTCGAAGTCCTCGAAGGTCTGTGCACGGATCGAGTCCAGCGCCTGCGTCAGAAACGCCTCGCCGTTCCAGACGGGCAGACCTATCGAGACGCGCGCCATTTACCCGGCCACCACTGCAAATTCGGGGTCCAGCCCCATCGCGCGGACCTGTTCGGTGATCTCGGCCTCGTAAAGCGCGTTCGAGATCAGGATTAGGTCGGGGCGCAGTTCTTTCAGGTCATCCGGTGAAACCACCGGAAGGGCAACGCCGGGAGCGTAAAGCCCGTGCTTGCGCGGGTTCAGGTCGACCAGCGCGGCGAGCGGGGCGGCAGCCTCGCCAAGCGCGTTGGCGAAGGTGATGCCTTTCGACCCGGCGCCCCAGATCACCGCCTTGCCGTCCAGCTTGGACAGCCGGCCGCGCCATTCGTCCAGCAGGCCGTTCGAGGCAGCCGAGAAGGCGGCCGCGTCCTGCAGGACACCGTTCACGTCGGGCGATACCCAGCCGGCCTCGGGCTCGGACGGGCGGGCCTCGATCATCAGGAACTGGCCGTCATAGCCTTCGGTGATCGAAACGGGCGTGAACCCGGCGCGGCGGAAGGCGGCCTCCATCGCGGGGGCCGTCCAGTAGCCGACGTGTTCATAGATCACGTCCCACATCGAGACCGCGCGCAGCATCCAGCCGGCGTTCGGAACCTCGAAGTAGACCGGAACGTCGCGGTCGCCGATCGCGCGCCGGATGTCCTGCAAAAGCGGCATCGGCGTGTCGAGGTGTTCCAGCACGTGACGGCACAGGATCGCGTCGAACGGGCGGTCCAACTGGTCGGACCGGAAGTACTCCGGCACGATCTCGACGCCGTCGCGGGCGGTGAAGGGCGTTTCCTTGCCTTCCATCGACGGGTCGAAGCCGGTCGCGGTGGCGGCGCCGTGCTTGGACATCAGGTCCAGCATGTGACCGTCGCCACAGCCGATCTCGAACACGTGCTTGCCCTTCAGGTCGAACCGGTCGACCAGACCTTTCGCGAGTTCCTCGGCAAAGGCCTGAAACTTGGGAGAGAAGTGCAGCGCGTTTTCATAGCCCGGCGCGTAGACCATGCGCTCGGGCTCGAAGGCGGCGTTCCAGATCATCGCCGTTTCGGGGCAGATGACCAGATCCACGTCGCCCGCAGGCGCGGCGCGGGCCGCGTCGGCGTCGGGCCACAGCTGGTTGCAGATTACCGGCACGTTGCCAAGCTTGAACACGGGTTTCAGGTCGGTCGATCCGCTGACCGGGCAGTTCGTCGCAAGGCTCATCAGACGGCCACCAGTTCGGGGTTCAGACCCATCTTCGCGAGGTCCGCGCCGATTTCCTTCAGGTAGATCGGGTTCATCACGATCACCGTGTCGGGCGGCGTGTCCTTCAGGCTTTCCGGGCCGGATACTAGGTGGCCGGTGCCGGGCAGATAGCGGCCCTGCTTGAACGGGTTGATGTCGATGACCTGCGCCACCTCCTCGCCCAGACCGTTGGTGGTCAGGAACGACACGCCTTTCGAGCCACCGCCCCAGATGGCGACGCGCTTGCCCTCGGCATGGCGCGACCGGACGAAGTCGGTCCAGTAGGCGCGGATCTCGGCGACCTTCTCGGGGAAGGATTTCGCCAGGGCGCGCACGGCGTCCAGATCGTCCTCTTCCGGCAGCGGCGGGCGGCCGGTGGACGGCTCGGCGTACTGGATGATGTACTGGTCGTCATAGGCCAGATACAGCTTGGTCACGTCCATCCCGGCGCGACGGAACAGGCGCGCGTGGCTGCCCAGCGTGAAGTACGAGCAATGCTCGTAATAGATGTCCCAGAACGCGCCTTCATCCAGCACCCGGCGCACGTCCGGGGTTTCGAAGAAGATGCCGACATCGGTCCGCCCGTCTATCGCGGTGGCGATATCGTCCATGAACTGACCCACAGCCGGAATATGTTCCAGCGTGTGGCGGCAGACGACGAAATCAGGCGTCTCGGCGATGGTCTCGGGGTCGAAATACTCGCGCTGGAACTTGATCTCGTGCCCGTCCGCGCCCGGCAGACGTTCCGGGATGAAACCCGGATCGACGCCCAGCCCCAACGTGCCGGTCTGTTCTGCAAGCTCTTGCAGGAACTCGCCCTTGCCGCAGCCGATCTCGAGCGTCTTCTTGCCCTTCAGGTCGTACAGCGAGGCGACTTCCGACGCGAGTTCCTTCGCGAAGCGATTGAACGTGCCCGAGAAGTGCTGGCTTTCCTCAGTGGTCGAGGCGTAGTCGACCTGCTCCAGCTCGAACACGGAATTGAAGACGAAGCCGCAGTCGTCGCAGAACTTCAGGACCAGAGGGCGGCGCGGGAAGTTCCGCGCCTCCTCTTCACTGTCCAAAAGGATGCAGCTTTGCACCGGGATCGCGTCCAGCCGATAGATTTCGGCCACGGATCCGGACCCGCAGGCGGGGCATTTGTGCAGTTCTTCACCCATCAGTTCGAGACGATCTCGAGGTCGGGGATCGGAACGACGAACTTGCCGCCGCGCGCAAGGAAGTCCTGCTGCTGCCGGATGATCTCGTCGCGGAAGTTCCACGGCAGGATCATCACGTAGTCGGGCTTGTCCGACTTCAGTTTTTCCGGGTCGTCGATCGGGACGCGGACGCCGGGCATGTACTTGCCCTGCTTGTGGACGTTGCGGTCCACCGCGTACTCGATCGCGCGCGAGTTCAGCTGAAGGAAGTTCAGCATGATCGTGCCCTTCGCCGCCGCGCCGTAGGCCGCGATGCGCTTGCCGTCGGCCTTGAGGTCGGCGATCAGCTTGCGCGCGTCGTCGCGAAAGGTGCGGACCCGCTGGCCGAAGCTTGCGTAGTAGTCGAACCGGTCAAGGCCAAGCTCGTGCTCTTCCGCAAGGATCTTGGTCACGGCCTCGGACGGCTCGTTCTTCTTGCCGAAGTACAGCCGCAGCGAGCCGCCGTGGATCGGCAGACGGCGCACGTCGTTCAGGTACAGTCCGTGGCGTTCGAACAGCGTTTGCGCCGAGCCAACCGAGAAGTAGCACAGGTGCTCGTGGTAGATCGTGTCGAACTCGATGAAGTCGATCAGGTCGCGGACATAGGGGAACTCGACCGAGATCACGCCGTCATCGGCCAGCAGCGTCGCCATGCCGGCGACCAGATCGTTCTGGTCAGCGACGTGGGCGACCACGTTGTTGGCGATGATCACGTCGGCCTTGCGGCCCTGCGCGGCAAGCTCGCCGGCAACGCGGGTGCCGAAGAAGTCGTTGATCGTCTCGATCCCCTTCTCCATTGCCGCGGTGGCCGGCTGAAGCGCAGGGTCGATACCCAGAACCGGAACGCCTTTTTCCTTGAAGTTCTGAAGCATATAGCCGTCGTTCGAGGCAATCTCGGCAACAAGGCTGTCGGCACCGAGGCCACGCATCTCGATCAGTTCAAGCGCGTTGTCCCGGCTGTGCTTCAGCAGGTCCTCGGAGAAGGACGAGAAGTACAGGTAATCGTCGCCGAACATCTCTTCGGCGGGACGCGTTTCCAGAAGCTGCACCAAGGTGCAGTCCGGGCAATAGCCAAGACGCAGCGGCACCAGCGACTCGCGACGATCAAGGATGCTGGGGTCCAGCAGGCCGTCCGAGCGGGGCATCAGACCCAGATCGAGGATCGGGTTCAGGCCCTTGTGACCGCAGGAGATGCAGCACACCTCTGCCGCGTCCGCTTCAAAGCCGGGCGCGATGGCGGCCTCGGGAGAGGCGGCGCGTTCGGCCAGCGCTTTCGGCGTGTGCTTCAGCGACTCGTCGATGATGCCGTCGGCGATCAGTTTCTTGATATGGCCGATGCGCTGGTAGCGCGGGCCTTCGAACTGCTCGAGCGTCAGGTCGACGGCCTTGTAGGCTTCATACAGCGACTCGGCGCCTTTGCGGGCGTCCCACTGCGGCTTGAACTGCGGCATCACGCGCTGGATCTTGTCGCAGTTCACGCGGTAGCTGCGCTTGTCCGGGCCGGCATCGTCCGCGAAGGTCACTTCGCAGCCGGGCACGACCGAGGCGACGATCTCTGCCAGTTCCTTGATCTGATAGTTGTGATCGGTGACGCCGACGTTGAACGCCTCGTTCCGGATCTTCTCGACCGGGGTCGACAGGGTCGACAGGAACGCGCGGCTGATGTCCTCGATGTGCGTGATCGGCCGCCACGGGGTGCCGTCCGATTTCATGTGGATGTTGCCGGTGGTCACGGCCCACGCCACGAGGTTGTTCAGCACGAGGTCGAAACGGATGCGCGGGCTGACGCCATAGGCCGTCGCCGAGCGCAGGAAGGTCGGGCAGAAGCCGTCGTCGGCCAGTTCGGCCAGCGCCTGCTCGGACCGGACCTTCGAGATGCCGTAGGGCGTCACCGGGTTGAACGCGCCGTTCTCGTCGATGAAATCCGGGCCGGACGCGCCGTAGTTGGAACAGGAGGACGAGAACACGAAACGCTCGACACCGGCCGCCTTGGCGGCACGGGCGACGTTCATGGTGCCGTCGAAGTTGATGTCATAGGTCGTTTCGGGGCGGAAATCGCCCAGCGGGTCGTTCGACAGCGCCGCAAGGTGCAGCACAGCGTCGAAGCCCAGAAGATCGGCCGGGGTGACCTCGCGCACATCTTTCAGAAGCGTCGGAATATCCGGCATTTCGCCGCCCGGCTCGAAGGTGCAGCGCTCGTAAAGATCGCTGTCGATCCCGGCAACGTCATGGCCGGCCTCCAGAAGCATGGGGGTAAGTACGGTTCCGATATAGCCACGGTGGCCGGTAACGAGTACGCGCATCGTCATTTTTCCCAAACAGCCCAGGGTCGATCCCCGGAGTCCCAAAGTTTTTGCAGTGTGTGCTTGTCGCGCAGCGTGTCCATCGCCGCCCAGAAGCCTTCGTGGCGATAGGCCATCAGCTGACCGTCACGCGCAAGGTTCTCCAGCGGCGCATGCTCGAACATCACCATGTCGCCTTCGATATAATCGAAGACCTGCGGTTCCAGCACGAAAAAGGCGCCGTTGATCCAGCCCTCGGCCGTCTGCGGCTTTTCTTCGAAGGCGACGACCTGATCGCCGTCAAAGCGCATGTGACCATAACGCGCTTGCGGCCGCACTGCGGTGATCGTGGCAAGCTTGCCGTGGCTCTTGTGGTAGGCAATCAGCTTTTTGATATCGATGTCCGACACCCCGTCGCCCCACGTCAGCATGAAGGTATCCTCGCCGACCCACGGCTTCAGACGCTTCACACGGCCGCCGGTCAGCGTCTCGTCCCCGGTTTCCACGAGGTCGATCTTCCACGGCGAGTGTTCCTTGTCGTGGCGCTTCAGCGGATCGGAGTTGTTCATGTCCACCGTCAGGTTGCCCGACAGCGTCCCGTACTCGACGAAATACCGCTTGATGTAGTCGCCCATATACCCCAGCGCGACGGCGAAATCGTTGAAGCCATAGTGGGAGTAGATCATCATGATGTGCCAGAGGATCGGCTTGCCGCCGATCTCGACCATCGGCTTCGGTCTGACGCTTGTTTCCTCTGCGAGCCGGGTTCCCTTGCCCCCTGCGAGAATGGCGGTCTTCATCAATAAACTCTCCGGTTTACGTAAGGATGACGAAATGACATCCACGTTTCACTAGTCAGCGGAATGCGCTTGTTCTGGGTCAATTGTGTGAAAATCGACGGTCAAAAAAATCCTGTGACACTCGAACAACATCCGCACGAGCGCAGGCCGGTCGGGGTCTTTTCCTCCCCCTCCGACCCACGCCGTTGAAACGGAAATACACCGAGTATCTCGCAGATGTTAAGATACTGGGGGTTGGTTCGCGCGAGTCCGGGCATATGGTTGGCGGAAGCGTCCTGATTGTGCGTCGGGCATCAACAATGTCACGTGGGGTGAGTAGATTCAGATGATCAATTTGCACGATAAAGTTGTACGGCATTCAACAGTCGAATCAAACGGGATTAACCGGGGCGGCCACGGTTGGCGGGGGATCGCGCTTTTGCTCCTGTTCTGCGCCGGTCATCTGGTCCTTTCCGTCAGCGGCGCTGCCGCCGATGACCGGGCCCGGCTGAATGCGGCGCTGGCCTCTGCGAAAGGTGGCGAGACCATCGTGCTTCCGGACGGCGACTATGGCCCGCTGACGATCAGTCAGACGTTCAGCAAACCGGTGACAATCAAGTCCGAGAACCCCCGCGGAGCCCGGTTCGGGGCTGTGAAGATCACCGGGGCGAACGTGATCCTGGACGGCGTCCTGACCTATGATCGTTTCACGCTGCACAACGCCTCTGGGATCGAGGTGCGCAACAGCCGGCTCGCCGGATGGGCCGAGGCAATCGGATCGCAAAGCATCAAGTTCCGGAACAACGAGATGGCAACGACGCTGATGCTTCAGAACGTTCTCGCCTTCGAAGTGTCGGGGAATTTCTTTCATGTCGAGGGCGGCATCAACGGTGACTACCTGACGATCGTCGACGAGACGCGAAGCGGCACGATCGCCAACAACACGATGGCGGATGCCGCGCCAGTCATCAACGCGGACGGGTCATACACACACGCTGACGCGATCCAGTTCTATACCACGCCGAGCGCGCGCGACTGGCCAAGCAGCATCGTGATCCGCGGCAACCTCATCTTCGACAATCCGGCAACGGGTGACGCCGGTGTGTGGATGCAGGGGATCGCCGTTGGGGGACGGGACATCCTGATCGAAGAGAACCTGGTAATGGCAGGTACTCCGAACGCCATAATCGTCGCGAACAGTCCGGGCGGCATTGAGATCAAGAACAACACTGTCCTTCCGTGGCCGAACGGCGGCGGCGGCAACATCCGGGTCAACGACACATCCAAAGGCGTGTACGTGGATGGGAACGTCAGCAACTCGCTGGTCAACGAGGGCACCGCCGTAGTGGGGGACAACTTCACCTATGCGGTCGAACCGCACGCCGTTTATTTCCGGAACCTGTTCGAGATGAAGAGGAACGGCATGGTCTGGACCGACTTCGTGCCGAAAAAGGGCTCTCCGATCGACATCGGCACCCGCTACGGTGCGCAGGAGCGGCTGAAAGAGCTGGCCGCGCGTTAGGGCGCGTCGGCGAGGTGGCGGACCAACTGGTCCGCCCTTCTGGCACCAACGTCCATCCAACCGTAGGCTTCGACCGCAGTCGCGCTGCGCGCGCCATAGTCCCGCATGGTGTCGGGCGAGGAGGTCAACGTGCGCAGCGCTTCAACGATCGACTCGGGCCGGTCTGGGTCCACGTCGAGGTTGCACCCGCTCTCTTCTCCGATCCGCCCCGCACCCATGGCGGATGCGATGATCGGCAGGCCATGCGCGGCGGCCTCATAGGTTACCAGCGGGTCGCCTTCCTCGTAGGACGGCAACACGAAGACGTCGGCTTTCTCGTACAGCGTTTCCACGTCGGTCACGAAACCCAGCGTCTCCACGTCGTCGCGGTTCAACTGATCCGCGCATAGCGTCTGGATCACCGGATCGATCGTTCCAGCCAAAAGAAGCCGCCCCTTGATCCCCGCCACGGCCCACGCGCGCAAAAGCTGGTGCAGACCTTTCCGGACGCTGCCGGACCCGACGAACAGGACGGTCGGCCCTTCTTCTGGCACCTCGCGCCGGGGAGGGCGAAGTTGGTCAAGCGCCACCCCGTAGCTGGCGGGCAGGATATGGGATTCATCTATCGCGCCCGCCAGCGAACGTTCGACTCCCGAACTCGGCGCGAAGATGGCGGTGGTCAGCTTCAGCTTTTCGTTTTCTTCGTCGATCCGGGCCTGAGTGATGCCGTGCGCCGGCTCCAGACCTTCTGCCGAATACACGGCATCAAGGATCGCGCGGGCATGTTCCATCCGCGTGTTGATGCCCTCGGCGATGATCGGAAGGCCCATGTCGTGGATCTTCTGATACACGTGAAGCGGTGCGGCGGGCCAAAGATAGGCAATATCCCCCTGCCGGATTTCGGACAGGTAACGGCGGTTGGTCCGGCGCGTGGCGCGGTCGGACACGACGCGATAAGGCGCGGCCGCAAGCGGCCCGGGTAGCGAGGCGCGGTAGTCGAGCCCCTCAAGCTGAGCCCGTGCGCGGTTCACGAACAGGGGACCTGTCAGGCCGCGCGAGGCCATGCCCTGCAACAGCCGGGTACAGGTGTAGCTTGGCCCGACACCGTCACAGGCCATTGGCAGCAGTGTAACCAGCCTTGCCAAGAACTTACCGTCACTCTCTTGCTTCAATGCGGCGCACCTTTCCGCAACGCAGAACGATTGGCAATAAATTGTTCCGGCTCAAACGCCTTAGCGCCACCCATCTTGGGGCGAAGGCTGGCCGTGGGCGCATCGGGCTTGGCTGACTGTTTCCAAACCCGCCAGTTGGGCACCGGTCCGGGCGTGGATTGTTGTCAGAGCCGAGTCGGCTTTGAGTGGCCGATACGGTAGGCATCGCCTTGCGCGCGGTTCTCAATTATGACCGCCCGAATTGACGTGAGTACCCACCGCCAGTTCTTTAGACAGGACGGTGAAGTTGCCCAAAGGGGATTCGGATCGCATGAACCGCATGACGGCAAACCCGGACATGAGAGACAGGCGGCGCGCGTCCGACCGCCCGTCGACGGGTGCCGCTACCAACGCCAACCCGGTCTGGGTGGCGGCGCTGATCGTGTCCTTCATCGTCCCGATCCAGATCCAGCTGGGCGATATCCGGCTGTCCTTCTACCGGATCGTCCTGCTTCTCGCGGTCATTCCGGTGATCCGCCAGCTTTCCGCACAACCGATCCGGTTTCGCTGGGTGGATTACGTGTTCATCCTGTTCTCGCTGTACGGGACGGTCGCGCTGGCTGCGACCGGCTCTTCGATACCGACGCTTGGCATCTTCCTTCTCGAAACCATCGGCCCGTACATGCTGGCCCGGGCGTTCATACGAAACGCCGACCAGTTCAGTACGGCGGCCCGCGTGCTGAGCACGACGATCATCGCGATGATTCCATTCGCGATTTTCGAGAACCTCACGCGGCAGCCGATCCTGTTGAAGATTCTCGATACGGTGTTTCCGGTGCTACCGAACGTGCCGCACGAGCAGCGGCTTGGTCTGGACCGCGCGCAGGTGACATTCGACCACCCGATCCTGTTCGGTATGTTCTGTGCCTTTGGCTTCGCCATGTCGATCTATGCGGCGCGGCGCCATTCACCGCCGAAACTGTCTTTGCGCCGTGGCTCGCTGGTCGGTCTGGCCACGTTCACATCGCTGTCCTCGGGCGCATTCGTGGCGGTCGGGCTTCAGATCGTGCTGATCGCCTACGACCGCATCCTAAGAAACGTGCCCAGACGGTGGTGGATGCTGTGCATCGCGATTGTCGTGACCTACGTCACGGTCGAATTGCTGTCGAACCGGACCGTGGCCGAGATTTCGATCGGTTTCCTTGCGCTGAACCCGGGCACCGCCTGGACCCGGCTGAACGTGAACGGCTGGGCGCTTGAAGCAATCATGGCGCATCCGTTCTTCGGGCTTGGCTTCAACTGGAGCTGGCCGGTTCCGTTTTACATCGTGACCACGTCCATCGACAATTTCTGGCTGGCGATGGGGTTCCGGCAGGGGCTGGTGACGATGGTGCTGCTAATCCTCTCGGTTTTCGGCGTCATGGTCACCGTCGCGTTTACCCGCCAGAAAGACGCGTTCGTGAATGCCTGTCGCGTCAGCTATATCGTGACCTTCGTGGCGCTCAGCCTGTCCGTCGTCACGGTTCACCTGTGGAATTCGGCTTATTGTACCTTCATGCTGCTTCTGGGCTGCGGGATGTGGATGACCGAAACACAGCCGGACTCGTCGGAAGAGGTCGAGCAAGAGCCAGAGGAGGAAAAGCCGGCCGGACTGAGGTTCAGCCGCGATTTGCATTCCAACTATCGCAGGTAGCGTCATGCGCGGTCCTGCGCCCGGGATCTTGAAAGGCTATCGTGCCGATTAACAACAGGGGCGGTAATTTCTGTATTGTCGACATGATGCAGCCGCAAATTCCAATAAAGACTGCGCCCGGATGGCGACTCTGTACGACGCGAGGGGCGCTGTCGACACTATGACTGAACGGCTTGCCAAAGCATGTGTCCGGGAGGCCCGGATTACCATCCCCGGCAAGCACGCCTACTTCGAACGAGACTGACGAATGCCCAACCGGAAGACCCCCACCGCCGGAAAACGGATCAAGAGCCTGTCATGACGGATGCTCCGACCGTTTCCATCGTGCTTCCGGTGCACAATCGCGAGGTGCTTGTCCGCCGCGCAATCGACAGCGTTCTTGCGCAGACCCGGCAGGATTTTGAGCTGATCGTCATCGACGATTGCTCGACGGACCGCACCGTCGAAGTGGTGCGCGAGTATTGCTCTGACCCCCGGGTGCGACTGGAACTCAACACCACGAACCTCGGCCCCGCCGGTGCGCGGAACCGGGGGATCGAACTGGCACGCGGGCGATACGTGGCGTTTCAGGACAGCGACGACCGGTGGTTCCCCGAGAAACTTGCGATGCAGGTTCAGGCGATGGAAGACGCGCCCGACTGTCGGGCCAGCTATTGCGGGGCGCTCTATTACTCGGCGGCGCAGTGCTATTATATCCCCCGGCTTAGCGTGTTCGACATCGGCGACGCCGCGCAGGGCGACATCTCGGAAGCGGTGCTGCACACCAATCCGACTACGCCGCAGACGCTGATGGCGGAACGTACGCTGTTCGAGGATGTCGGCGGGTTCGATACGTCCTTGCGGATCAACGAGGATTGGGAACTTGCCATCCGGCTGGCGCAAAAAGCGAAGTTCGCCTTCGTGGAAGAGCCGCTGGTGGTCATCTACCGGACCGCCAACAGCGTGTCGTCCGACAAGGTGGCGGACACCGCGTTCCGGAAGAAGCTGCTGACCGACTACGCGGACCTGTACGCGAAATATCCCGAAGCCCGCGCCCGGCAGAACTATATCATCGGCGGGCAAAGTATCGAGAACGCGGCAACCCGCGATGCGGTCGAGTACTTCCGCCGCTCTTACCGGGACTCGCCTTCGCTGAAGTCGCTGATCCAGATATGGCGGGCACGGCTATTGCGGCTGGGCGGGGCCAATTCGTCATCCGAGCCGCGCTGACTGCGCTTTGAACTATCAGGGCGGGATAGGGTGAATTGGTTACCTGTTGCTTTGTGGGCTGGGCCGGAAAAGCACCGGATTACACCCAAAACCCGATTGTGATGACCGTCCGGGCCGGCTGGCTTGACATGAAACGAGGGCGTTGCCACAGACTTGGCTCGCATTGCCGCAGAACACCGGATTAAGCCGAATGTCCTTGTCTGAACCGACCAAACACGTTGTGCCACTGTCGCAACGGATCAACGTCTCCGGTCTTCTCTGGTTCATCGCTCTGGTGCTGGTGCCGATCCCGGTGTTCTGGATCGGCTTCGTCTCGCTTGGCAAGGCGTGGATGACGGCCGAGTACAGCCACGGGCCCCTGATCCCGGCGATCTCGATGTACCTGTTCCTGCGCGAGCTTCGGTCACGCCCGGCAGCGCCCGACGGATCACCGGTAAACCGGCGGCCGGGTATATTGGTGCTGATGGCGGGACTGCTGATCGGCGTGCTGGGCAACCTGGTGCAGATCCCGGATATCGCGACCTACGGTCTGATCGTCTGGGTCGGTGGCGTCATGCTGGTGTGCATGGGCTGGATGCAGGGCAAGCACCATTTCCTGCCGGTCGTGCATCTTGTGTTCATGCTGCCGCTGCCGCAGTTCATCTATTGGAAGCTGTCGATCTTCCTGCAACAGGTGTCGTCGGTGATCGGCGTATGGTTCGTCTCGGCTGCCGGAATTCCCGTGTTCCTGGAAGGGAACGTGATCGACCTTGGCGTCTACAAGCTTCAGGTCGCCGAGGCCTGTTCCGGGCTGCGCTACCTGTTCCCGATCCTGTCGTTCTCGTACCTGTTCGCGATCCTGTATCGCGGGCCGATGTGGCACAAGGCGCTGCTGCTTTTGTCGGCGGCGCCCCTGACGGTGCTGATGAACTCGGTCCGGATCGGCATCATCGGCATACTTGTCGACCGCTACGGCATCGGTCAGGCCGAAGGGTTCCTGCACGTCTTCGAAGGCTGGGTGATCTTCGTCTGCTGCATCGCGATCCTGTTCCTGATGGCGATCCTGCTGCAACGGCTGACGCCGAACCCCAAGTCGCTGTCCGAGACGATCGACCTCGATTTCGCGGGGTTTGGCGGCGAAGCGACCCGCATCCTCGGCATCACCGCGTCGCGCGGCCTGATCGTGGCGACGCTTCTCAGCCTTGCCGTGTCCGCGGCGATGGTTCTGACGCCGAGGGCAGAGGGCATGGTGCCCGAGCGCGAGCCTTTCCAGCTGTTCCCGCGCCGGGTGGGCGATTGGTCGGGCTACACGCAAGAGCTTGATCCGGCGGTGGCCGGTGTTCTGGCGGCGGACGACTATTTCAACGGCACCTACATGGCGCCGGGCGAGGGGCAGTCGGTGAACTTCTTCGTCGCATGGTACCAGTCGCAGACGGACGGCACCGGCATCCACTCGCCCGAGGTCTGTCTGCCGGTCGGTGGCTGGGAAGTGTCAGCGATCGAGCCGCGGCAGGTCGACATGAGCGGCACGCCCTACGGCACGTTTACGGTCAATCGCGCGATCATCCAGAAAGAGCTGCAAAAGCAGCTTGTCTACTACTGGTTCGAACAGCGCGGCCGCCGGATGACGAACGACTATCTGGCGAAGATCAGCGTCGTGCGGGACAGCATCCAGCGCGGGCGCAGTGACGGTGCGCTGGTGCGGTTCGTCACCGTCATTGGTCCGGACGAGACCGAGGCAGATGCCGAAGTGCGGATGGAGCGGTTGATGGCGGAAGTCCTGCAGCGGCTGCCGCGGTTCGTCCCCGAATAAACGAAACGCCCGGCGCTGGCCGGGCGTTCGTATCCGTCATGGCACGCAGGGTCGGTCAGACTTCCGCCGGTTGCTCGACTTTCGTCAGGCCCTTCACGGCTGCCGGATGCCCTGCCTTCACGAAGACCCGTTCGTAGGCTTCCAGCAGCGGCGGAACCGAGTGCGCCCAGCTGAGTTCGCGCATCACGCGGCGGCGGCCTGTCTGGCCCATCGCCTTGCCCTTTTCCGGATCGTCCATCAGCTCGGCGATCTTGCGGGCGAAGTCCACGGGATCGTTGTTCGCAGCACAAAGCGCCGCGTCGCCGGCAGAGACCTTGCCTTCGGTCAGATCGAACTGCACCGACGGTTTTTCCAGCGTCATGTACTCCATGATTTTGTTCATCGTGGAGATGTCGTTCATCGTGTTCTTCGGGTCGGGCGCGACGCCGATGTCGATCGCGTTCAGCGCGTCCAGCAGATCGTCGCCGTACAGCGGGCCGGTGAAGGTGAAATGCTCGGTCAGGCCGCGCCGGGCGACGTCGGCTTTGACCTCTTCCAGATGCGGGCCGAAGCCCACGATGACCGAGTGGATGTCCTTGCGGTCCATCTCGTTCACAAGATGGTCGACGGCGGCCACCAGAAGATCCATCCCTTCCTGCTGACCGATCACGCCCACATAGCCCAGCACGGTGCCCGCGCCCTTGCGGTAGTCGGGGTTGCCGGGGCCGGGGCGGAACTTTTCGATCTGCGGGGCAGAGCGGACGACGAAGACGTCCTCGGGCTTCATCTTGCCGCGCCGGATCGCGATGTCGCGGAAGCTGCCGTTGGTGGCGATCGAGACCGAGGCGGTGGCGAAGGTCAGGCGCTCCAGCACCATCATAAGCCGCCACAGCATCCCGCGCTTGCCGAACTTCGCCTCGAACAGCTCCGGGCAGACATCGTGGTGGTCGAACAGGAAACGCACGCCGCGAAGACGGTGCCACCACGCCAGCAGGAACACCAGATCGGGCGGGTTGCAGCCGTGGATCACGTCGAAGCCGGCTTCGCGGCGCACCTTCGACGCAAGGCGGAACCAGTTCCAGATCGCGGCACCGTATTCGCGGGCATAGGCGACGGCGCCGGAATGCGCCTCGGGCGGCATGGGATGGCGCCAGATGCGGATGCCGTCGATTTCCTCGTACAGCTTGTCCCAGCCGCGACCGGTCGGGCAGATCACCGACACCTCGTAGCCTGCCTCTTTCAGCGTCGTGGCCTCAAGCCAGACCCGGCGGTCCAGCGGGACCGGCAGGTTCTCGACCACGATCAGAACCTTCCGGTCGGTGCTGAAGGTCGTCGTTTCCGCGTCGAAGCGTTCGTTCATCTGGGTCACTTCAATTCACCCCGAATGTAGGCCGGGGCAAAAGCGCGGCCCCGTGTCTTTGAATACGGATGCAAGTCTGCCCCGGAATGTGGCGGCAGGCTAACGGTATTAAGTCGCAGGACGACCTGTTTCCGCGACGCCTTGGCCGCGCGGCCAGAGATCCGTGCAAATATGCGGCTGTTCAGCAAGGCCACCGGCGCGAACAGACGGGCGGAGCCGACTTTCAGACGCCGCACCAGGCCTTCACTAAACGAGGACAATGCCGCCGATGCGGTGGTCTTTGTTTCTGTCATTCATCCAGCGCCCCCTCGGCGCGGTCTGGAAAGCAGAAGCAGAGGCCCGGCTGCTGACCGGGATTCGACATTCTACACGCCCTGCATGGCAGGGACTGGTACTGCAAACCCATGCTTGGCAACGCTTAAAACGGCCCGGCACAACTCGTCGCATGATCCGCACCACCCAGAGCGGAAACAAGCCTCGCGAGTGTCCCCAAGAACCACCGCGCAGGCAACCGCAACTTTCCGGCAATCGGGCCGACCGACCCGTGACGATGCCCGGACGACAAGGCGACGCGGCGCTTCGCCTTTTCGCCAGATGGCGTTCGTGATCTAGAGGTGCGGGCGCGGGGCCGCGCCAATCCAAGGAGCACGCGCATGATACCCTTCCCGATCGGTGAAACCTCGGAGATCGAGCACGGCGGGCCGCTGCCGGAGGCGACCGATGCGGTGATCATCGGGGCGGGTGTCGTCGGAATATCGGCCGCGCTGTTCCTGCGGGAACTGGGGCACAAGGTGGTCGTGCTCGAAAAGGGGCGGGTGGCCTGCGAACAGTCGTCGCGCAACTGGGGCTGGATCCGGCAACAGGGCCGCGACCCGCACGAATTGCCACTGATGATCGAAGCGCGCCGTCACTGGCTGGATTTCTCGCGACGGACGAACGAGGCGCTGGGCCTTGTCGAGGGCGGCGTCACCTATCTTGCCGAGTCGGAGAAGGACATGGCGTCGTTCTCTGACTGGCTGACCTATGCGAAGGACCACGATCTCGACACGCACCTGATGTCAGGGAGCGAAGTGGCCGAGATGATCCCCGAGATGGCGGGCCGCTATCACGGGGCGCTGCGGACGCCGTCGGACATGCGGGGCGAACCGTGGGTAGCGGTGCCGACACTGGCGCGGCTTGCGGCGCAGGAAGGTGCCGTCATCGCCGAGAATTGCGCCGCCCGGATGCTGGACATAGAAGGCGGGCGCGTGACCGGGGTCATCACCGAACGCGGCCGCATCCGCGCCGAACAGGTGCTTGTGTGCGGCGGCGCGTGGTCCAGCCTTTTCCTGCAGAACCACGGCGTCCGCATCCCTCAGCTTAGCGTTCGGGCGACAGCGGCGGCCACCAACCGGCTGCCCGAGGTCCATTCGGGCGGCGTGGCCGACAACGGCGTTGCGTTCCGGCGGCGGCAGGACGGCGGCTATACCATCGCGGCGGGCGCGTTCCACGACCTTTACATCGGGCCCGAGGCGTTCCGGAACCTGCCCAAGTATATCTACACGCTGGCAGAACACCCGTTCGGCACGCGTTATCACCCCATGGGCCCACAGCACTATCCCGACGCATGGGGGACGCCCCGGTCTTGGTCCGGCGAAGAACAAAGCCCGTTCGAGAGGATGCGGGTGTTGAACCCTGCGCCCAGCGAAGCGGCAAAGCGGAAATTCCTCAAAAAGTTCCGCGCGATGTTTCCGGGCTTTGGCGAGATCGGGCTGCGCGCGGTCTGGGCCGGTATGATTGATCTGATGCCGGACGTTGTGCCGGTGATCGACCGATGCGAAGCGATCCCAGGCCTTTGGATCGGCACCGGTCTCAGCGGTCATGGTTTCGGAATCGGCCCGGAAATCGGCAGGGTTCTTGCCTACATGATGATGGGCCAGCCGCCGAAACAGGATCTTGTGCGCTTCCGCCTGTCGCGTTTCACGGACGGCTCGAAAGTGCGTCCCGGTCCGGCGTTGTAATCCTTTGCGGCCCGGGCGCGCCCATATCGTGTGTCCAACCTGCCACGTGTCCGAAAATGGACCGCCTGCGCCTATGTGACGCCGGAATCTGTGCCTATAAGGCCAGTGTCGGGGGACACGTGGTTTTTTGGGGACCGAGAATGAAAGTTGCCGCTAAGGCGTTCCTGTCCGTACTTCTGGTATCGTTGATTCTGCTGCCGCAGACCGTGGCCGCGCAGGGACGCGAAACGATTGGCTGGGGCCGGTTGTTCACCAACGATTTTCTCGGCGACAATCAGGACCGCTGGCGCACCGGCGCCTATGTGGTCAGCAAGGTGATCGGCCCGCACTGGGTCGGCGAGCGCCCGACCCGCATGGGCGAGATGCTGGAATTCCGCTTCCGCTCGGAAACGATCGCGCCGTCCAACCTGTCCAATCCCGCGCCGGATGACCGCCGCTATGCCGGCGTCTTCTCGGCCGGCGTCCACACGCATTTCGACCGCAACGGTCTGGAGATGAGCCTTGGTGGCGATCTGGTTGTCGTCGGGCCCGTCACCGGCGTCGGCTGGTTCCAGACCGAGGTTCACAAGATCTTCGGCGCGCCGGTGCCCGACCTGTCGAACGAGCTTCCCAACCACATCTATCCGACGCTGCTGGCGGAAGCCGGTCAGTCGTTCCAGATCACGCCGTCGCTTAAGCTGCGCCCCTTCCTCGAGGCGCAGGTTGGTGTCGAGACCTATGCGCGGCTTGGTTTCGATATGCTGTTCGGCAACGTCGGCCAGCGCGATTTCTTCATGCGTGACGTCACCACCGGGCACCTGTACCGTGCGACAGAGACCAAGGGCAAAGGCTTCTCGGGCGTGCTCGGGGCGGACATCGCCTATGTCGAGAACTCGGCCTACCTTCCCGGCTACGATGGCTATGAGCTTACCGACGCACGGATGCGCGTCCGCGCCGGTATGCACTGGCAGGGCGAGCGGAACTCGATCTTCTACGGTGTGACGTGGCTGAGCGAGGAATTCGAGGCGCAGACAGAAAGCCAGATTGTGGGTTCTGTGCGACTCAACTTCAGATTCTGAATTAGCACCGTTCAAGTCCCTTCACAGGACGGCCCCGGTTTGCGAAGCTGCTGCCAATAAAAAATAAAATTGGCAGGCATACGGGCATGAAAACGGGCTTTCGCGGCACGTTTGTCATCTCTTGGACGCAGACCGAACTTGACGGTCTTGCGGCAGCTCCGCTGTCCTCGCTGGCCGTCGGTGCCAGCTGGCAGTGGCATGGCGAGCCGGAGCGGGTCGATGGACCGCGCGACGTGCTGGTCCTGTTCGGAGCGGAAGAGACGGCAAACCTTCACAAACACGCCAGTCGCGCGGTCGTCCGCGTGACGGGAATGAACGCACCCAAGGGCGCACCGGCAGCGGTGTCGGTGCCGGAAGAGCCGGTGACCGGCTCGGGGTTCGCGGTAACCGACGGGTTGCGGCGCTATGTGGCGACGCTGATCGAACGGACAGAGGGCGCACCGCTGTGCGTGTTCCACGATGATCTGCCTCCGCGCGACCGCGAGCTGTGGGTCACTCACGTCGCCAGCGGGGAACTGGCGCCGCACCGGACCGGCGACCTGGAGCCGTCGGTGATCTGTTTTACCCCGGACACGCGCATCGCCACGCCTTCGGGGCAGGTTGCGGTGCGGGAGCTGGTCGAAGGCGATATGGTGCTGACCAAGGACGACGGCCCGCAGGCGATCCGCTGGATCGGGCGGCGCCGGATGAGCGGGGCGCGGCTGTACACCATGCCGAACCTGCGACCGGTGCGGATCCGGGCGGGCGCCATCGGGATGGACGTGCCGGACGGTGACCTGCTGGTCTCGCCGCAGCATCGAATGCTGGTGAAGGGCGCGCTGGCGCAGTCGCTGTTCAACGAGCCCGAGGTGCTGGTAGCGGCGGCGGATCTGGTCAACGACCACTCGGTCCTGGTCGACCGGCGTCTGCGCGAGGTGACTTATGTGCACCTGCTGCTGGATCATCACTCGATCCTGTTCGCCAACGGGCTGGAATCGGAAAGCTTCCACCCGGCGACGATGGACCTTGACGCGATGGACGAGGCTTTGCGCGGCGACCTTGCACTTCGCGTGCCGGGCGTCGAACGCGACCCCAGCCGCTATGGCGCCTTTGCCCGGCGGATGCTGACACCGTCCGAGGCGGCAATCCTTCGTTACGGCATGGGACGCCGGCCCTGAGAAACACAGCCTTCCGGGCATTGACTCGGGGGATCGCGGCTGTATAAGCGCCCTTCATCCCGGCCTTCAGTGGCCGGGGTTTTCATTTGGTGTTGGTGGCCCCCGCAAGGGGATGCCTGTCTCCCGCAAGGGAAAGGACAACGCCCTTCATAGCCGCCCCGAGGCGGCGCACGAAAGAAGGAGATCAGAGGTGACCAAACGCACCGCTGCCAAGTACAAACTCGACCGCCGCATGGGCGAGAACATCTGGGGCCGTCCCAAGTCGCCGGTGAACCGCCGCGAATACGGCCCGGGCCAGCACGGCCAGCGCCGCAAGGGCAAGATGTCGGACTTCGGCACCCAGCTGCGCGCCAAGCAAAAGCTGAAGGGCCACTACGGCGACCTGACCGAAAAGCAGTTCCGCCGCATCTTCGCCGAGGCCGAGCGCCGCAAGGGCGACACCGGTGAGCTTCTTGTCGGTCTGCTGGAGCGCCGCCTGGACGCCGTCGTGTACCGCGCCAAGTTCGTGCCGACCATCTTTGCCGCCCGCCAGTTCGTGAACCACGGCCACGTGACCGTGAACGGCCAGCGCGTCAACATCCCGAGCTACCGCGTCAAGGAAGGCGACGTCATCGCCGTTCGCGACAAGTCGAAGCAGCTCGCCATCGTTCTGGAAGCCTCGCAGCTGGCCGAGCGTGACGTGCCGGACTACATCGAAGCGGACCACTCGAAAATGACCGCGACCTTCGTGCGTACGCCGGGTCTGTCGGACATTCCCTACGCCGTTCAGATGGAACCGCACCTGGTCATCGAATTCTACGCGCAGAACTAAGGTTCCGCGCCGATCCGATACGGAAAGGGCCGCACCCGAAGGTGCGGCCCTTTTTCGTTGCCGGAATGCGGTCTTCCGTCAGGCGGCGACACGCTCGGGTTCCTTGGCGCCGGTCATGAACGCCACGGCGTCGGACATGGTATAGTCGCCCGGATTGATAACCGTCAGCCGGCGGCCAAGCCGGTGGATGTGGATGCGGTCCGCCACCTCGAACACGTGCGGCATGTTGTGGCTGATCAGGATGATCGGAATGCCCCGCGATTTCACGTCGAGGATCAGTTCCAGCACCCGCCGCGACTCTTTTACCCCCAGCGCCGCAGTCGGCTCGTCGAGGATGATGACCTTGGATCCGAACGCCGCCGCCCGAGCCACCGCGACGCCCTGCCGCTGACCGCCCGAAAGCGTCTCGACCGCCTGGTTGATGTTCTGGATCGTCATCAGCCCGAGGTCCGACAGCTTTTGGCGCGCGAACTTCTCCATCGCCGGGCGGTCCAGCTTGCGCAGCCACTTGCCCATGAAGCCCGGCTTACGCAACTCGCGCCCCATGAACATGTTGTCGGCGATCGACAGGGCAGGGGACATGGCAAGCGTCTGGTAGACCGTCTCGATCCCGTTCTCGCGGGCGTCGATCGGGGACTGGAAGTGCACGCGCTTGCCTTCCAGCCAGACCTCGCCCTCGTCTGGGATCACGGCGCCGGACAGCGCCTTGATCAGCGTCGACTTGCCCGCACCGTTGTCGCCGATCACCGCAAGGATCTCGCCCGGCATCAGTTCGAAGTCGCAGTGGTCAAGCGCCGTGACACGGCCATAGCGCTTGACGAGGCCTTTGCCCTGAAGAATGGGTTCCGTCATGCCGACACCTTTCTGATCCACTGGTCCACCGCGACGGCGGCGATGATGAGGATGCCGATCAGCAGGTAGGTCCACTGTGCATCCGCACCGGCCATGCGAAGGCCCATCTCGAACACGCCGACGATCAGCGCGCCAAGGAACATGCCGATGATCGTGCCGCGTCCGCCAAACAGCGAGATGCCCCCGATCACGACAGCGGTGATCGCCTGGATGTTGCCCAAGACGCCGGTCGAGGCCGATGGCGAGACCGAGCCGAAGCGACCGATCATCACCCATCCCGCAAGGGCGCAGAACAGGCCGGCCAGCGCATAGACCTGGATCAGCATCCGGTCGCGGTTCACGCCGGCAAGCTCGGCGGCCTCTGGGTCATCACCCACCGCGTAGACGTGTCTGCCCCATGCGGTGTGTCGCAAGACGTAGGCCATGATCAGCACCAGCACGATCAGAAGGACCACGCCATAAGTGACCTGCGCGCCGAACAGCTGGAACCGTTCGCCCCAGAATTGCAGCGCTGCGGCCTCGGCCTCGATGTCCTGACTACGGATCGTCTCGTTCGCGGAATAGATATAGTTGGTCGCCAGCCAGATCTGCCAGGTTCCCAGCGTCACGATGAAGGGTGGAATCCGCATCTTGGACACCAGCCAGCCGTTGATAGCGCCCATCGCGGCGCCGCAAACCAGTCCAAGGACGATGGCGAAGGTCGGCGGGATACCATAGCGGAAGGCGAACTGGCCCATCAGCACAGAGCTGAGAACCGCCATCGCACCGACCGACAGGTCGATGCCCGCCGTCAGGATCACGATGGCCTGCGCGCATCCAAGGATGCCGACGATGCCGATCTGCTGGAAGATCAGCGACAGCGTGGACACACGCCAGAAATTCGGGTTGAGCAGTCCGAAGATCACGACCGCCACGACCAGCACGATCAGCGGCACGATGGCCGGTGTCTGGTGCAGGATGTGGTGGATGCGGCCGATCAGGCCCCGGTCGTGTTCGTCGAACTCTGCCAGCGCGTCTGCGCTGCCGCCTCTGGTCGAGGCTTCGTAGTTATCTGCGTTGGCCATGAATTCCTCCCATTCCGGCCGGGACGCGGGCGCGGACGCCCGCGTCATATCTCATACTCTGCCTAGGTCCGCGTACGGATCAACCCCAGCAGAGGTCCATGCCTTCCTCGACCGAGATCGACTCGACGCCGTCAGCGGGCTCGTCGGTCACCAGCGCGACGCCGGTGTCGAAGAAGTTCTTGCCTTCGGTCGGCTCCGGCTTTTCGCCGCTCATCGCGAAGGTGTGGATCGCTTCGATGCCCAGCGACGCCATCAGCAGCGGGTATTGCTGCGAGGTGGCGCCGATCACCCCGTCGGCGATGTTCTGGACGCCGGGGCAGCCGCCGTCGACCGACACGATCAGCACGTCGTTCTCGCGGCCCATCGCCTTCAGCGCCTCATAGGCACCGGCGGCGGCGGGTTCGTTGATGGTGTAGACGACGTTGATCTCGGGATCCTGCGCCAGCAGGTTCTCCATCGCGCGGCGGCCACCTTCCTGGTTGCCCTGGGTCACGTCGTTGCCGACGATGCGGTCGTCTTCCTCGTCGCCCCACTTGTTCGGGTCGCCCAGGTCGATGCCGAAGCCCTGCAGGAAGCCCTGGTCACGCAGCACGCCGACGGTGGGCTGGCTGATGTCGAGGTCCAGCATCGCGATGCGGGCATCGGCGGCAGCGTCGCCCAGCTTGGCGGCGGCCCATTTGCCGATCAGTTCACCGGCAAGGAAGTTGTCGGTGGCAAAGGTCGCGTCCGCCGCATCGATCGGATCCAGCGGAGTATCCAGCGCAATCACGAGGATGCCCGCTTCACGCGCCTGCTCGACCACCGGCACGATGGCCGAGGTGCTGGACGCGGTGATCAGGATGCCTTTGGCGCCATCGGCGATGCAGGTTTCGATCGCGGCGACCTGAGTTTCGTTGTCGCCATCGACCTTGCCGGCGAAGGTTTTAAGCTCGATGCCCAGTTCGTCTGCCTTGGCCTGAGCGCCTTCCTTCATTTTCACGAAGAAGGGGTTGGTGTCGGTCTTGGTGATCAGGCAGGCGCTGATGGTTTCGTGGCTGGCGGCATTTGCAGCGCCGGCGCATGCGATAAGGGCGAGCGCAGTGCCCGCAGCAAGTTTCTTCATGATCTCCTCCCAAAGGTGCAGAATGCAACTTGTGCGGCACGTGAAGAGCGGGCCGCTGCGTCAATCCTGCGCGATTCGCCACCTTTCTGTCAATTAATAAGTCCGCATGATTTATTTATTGACAGACTCACGCATTGCGGGAAAACTGAAAAGGCTTCGAGGAGGAGGCGATGCCTAAAGAAAATCCCAGCTCGATCCTCGGTACGTCTGACACGGGCATCCGCGGGTCGAACCAAGCGGGCATGCGCGCACATAACGAGCGTCTTGTCCTATCACTAATACGACGTCACGGCGCAACGGCAAAGGCCGATATTGCCCGGGCAACCGGGCTTTCGGCGCAGACGGTCTCGGTCATCATGCGCGCGCTTGAAGCGGACGAGCTTCTGATGCGCGGCGAACCGGTGCGCGGGCGGGTCGGGCAGCCATCGATTCCGATGTCGCTTGCGCCTGATGGTGCGTTCTTCTTCGGGTTGAAGGTCGGCCGCCGGTCACTAGAGCTGGTGCTGACGGATTTTCTTGGGAAAGTCCGTGCAAGGGTGCGACAAACGCACGACTACCCGATGCCGGAAGCGACCGTTCGTTTCACCCGCAACGCCCTGACGCGGATGCTAACGGCGATGACCCCCCGAGACCGCGACCGGGTGGCGGGGCTGGGGATCGCCATGCCGTTCAGCCTTTGGGACTGGGCCGACAACCTGTCCGCGCCGCACGAGGACATGGCAGCATGGCGGAATGCCGATCTCGGGCGGTCCATTTCGCGGGTCATCGACATTCCCGTGCTCGTTCAGAACGACGCGACCGCCGCCTGCGGCGCCGAGCTTGTCTTCGGGCGTGACGAAACGCCGGTCGATTTCCTGCACTTCTACATCGGTTATTTCATCGGTGGCGGGGTGGTGCTGAACGGAAGTCTCTACTCGGGGCCGGGCGGCAATGCGGGTGCAGTCGGCTCGATGCCGGTCCCGGCGCAAGAGCCGGGCGGCCGGGATCGCCAGTTGATCGACGTTGCAAGCCTTGGCGGGCTTGAGGAACGGTTGGTCGCGGCCGGGCTGGACACATCCGAGCTTTGGGATACGCCAGAGCAGCTTGAGATGCAGCCCGACGTTCTGTCCGACTGGATCGAAGACGCCGCCGCCGGCATCGCGCATGCCATCGCCTCGGCGGTCTCTGTGATCGACTTCGGAACCGTGATGATCGACGGCTGGATCACGCAGGACATGCGGCGGCGGCTGGTCGAAGCGACGACGACCCACCTGGAAAAGCGGAATATGGCGGGGCTTGCCACGCCCGATGTGCGCGAAGGCAGCATCGGGGCGGACGCGCGTGCGCTGGGCGCGGCGAGCCTGCCGCTGTCGGAACGCTACCTTGTCGAACGGCTCGCCTTTCAAAGCGCCTGACGCTACTCGCGCGCCCGCAGCACTCGCGCGGGTCGCGCAGCAAGGGGCCGCCATGCAAATGCGAGGCCGGCGAGCAGGGTGATGACAACGCCGCCCACGACGATCAGCACTGCCGAGACCGGCTCGAACACAAAGTCGGTCTCCATCACGAACCGGGTCACCGCCCAGCCGGCCAGCCCGCCGGTCGCGATGGCGACCAGCCCCGCGGCCAGCCCGAACACGGCGCTGCGCCAAGCGAAGTTCGCCAACACCATGCCACGCGTCGCGCCCAGCGTCTTGAGGATCGCCGCCTCGTAGGTCCGCGCCCGCTCGCCCGCCGCAGCCGCACCGATCAGCACGATGAAGCCGGTCAGCAGCGTCGCCAGCGCGCCATAGGTGGTGGCCGCCGCGATGCCCGCAAGGATCTCTGCCGCGCGTGCGATGGCGTTCCGGACCGAGATCATGGTGATGTTCGGCCACGTTCCGCCAATCTCTCGCAGCAGTCGCGCCTCTGCGTCCCGTGCGGCGTAGATCGTCGCGATGTGGCTGTGCGGCGCCCCGCGCAGGGCGTCCGGGTTCATCGAAAGGACAAAGCCCATTCCGGCGTTGGAGAAGTCGACTTCGCGGAAGCTGGTGACCTCGGCCGTCACGTCCCGGCCCAGCACGTTGAGGGTGATCGTGTCTCCGAGTTGCAGCCCGATCTCGGCGGCCTCTTCCGCGGCGAAGCTGACCTGCGGCGTCCCGGAATAATCCTCGGGCCACCATTCGCCGGCAGTCACCTCGTCCCCGGTCGGCGGCGTGGCGGAATAGGTGATGCCCCGGTCGCCGCGGACCACCCAGTGATCGCCTGCGACCTCTTCCGAGGGGCGGCCGTTGATCTCGGTGATCACGCCGCGCAGCATCGGTGCGGTCTCGACACGGCTGACCTCGGGGTCGTTCTCGGCAGCGTCTAGAAAGTCCTGAAGCTGGTCGGTCTGGATGTCGACGACGAAATAGCTGGGCGCGACTTCCGGCAGGTCCCGTGCAATCGCGCCGCGCAGGTTGCTGTCGATCTGACCCACCGCGGCCAGCACCGTCAGGCCAAGGCCCAGCGACAGGACGACCGAGCCGGCCTCGCTGCCCGGTCCGCCCGCTGCTCCCAGCGCCATTCGCAGCGACGAGCGTCCCCGCACCGCCCTCGACCGTCCGGCCGCCCGTGCGGCGCGGCGGGTCAGGCTTGCCACGCCCAGCAGCACAAGAAATGCGCCGAAGATGCCCGCCGCCGACCACATCGTCAGGGATGGCAGGCCGGACAGCGCAGAGGCCGATCCGACCAGCAAGAGCAGCAGGACAGCCGTCGCCGCGACATAGGGCCAGCGCGGCCACCCGGCGCCGCCCTGCGCGCCGTCGCGATACAGGGTCGCCGCGCGCACCTGTTCGGTCCGCGCCAGCGGCCACAGGGTGAACAGCGCAGCCGCGAGGATGCCGTACAGCGCGGCTTCCAACAACGGTTCGGGATGGATGCCGAACACGGCGGGAACCGGCAGTTGAGCAGAGATCAGCGGCTGGAAGACAAGCGGCAGCGCCGCGCCAAGGACAAGGCCGATCACCAGCCCCAAGGCTGTCAGCGCCGCGATCTGGAAGGCGTAGACCAGAAAGATCGTCCGGGTCTCCGCGCCCAGCGTCTTGAGCGTGGCGATGACGGATGTCTTGCGATCCAGATAGGCCCGCACCGCCGCCGCCACTCCGACGCCTCCGACCGCCAGTCCGGCAAGGCCCACAAGGACAAGGAAGCTTGCCAGCCGGTCGATGAACACCGCCGTTCCCTGTGCGGCGTTGCGGGTGTCGCTCCAGCGGTGGCCGGCGCCTTCCAGCGCCTCGCCCGCCTGCGCACGCAGCGCATCGAGGTTCGAGCCCGGCGGCAGAGCAAGGCGGTATTCGGTTTCGTACAGCGTGCCCGGCTGTATCAGGCCGGTGCTGTCCAGATCGGACAGGCGCACCAACGTACGCGGCCCAAGGGTGAAACCGCCCCCGGATGTGTCGGGCTCTCGCGTCAGCGCCGCCATCAGAATGAAATCGCCGGTGCCAAGCCGGAACCTGTCGCCGGGCTCCAGCCCCAGCCGCGCGATTAGGACCGGGTCCATCACCGCACCCGGTAGCCCGTCCGCCCCGTCAAACGCCGTCTCCAGCGGCATCGCCGGGTCCAGCACGGCCTCGCCATAGATCGGATAAGCGCCATCGACGCCCCGGATCTGTGTCAGGCTTCGGTCGTCGGCTTCTGGCACCACGGCCATCGACCGGAAGTCGACCGTCTCGGACACCTGCGTCGAGACGCTTTCCATCCACGCCCGCTCTGCTTCGGTGGCGAAGCGATAGGTCAGCTGGATCTCGGCGTCTCCGCCCAGAATGATCGCTGCATCTCGGGCGAGGCCCTGTTCGACCGAGGTGCGCACGCTGCCGACCGCCGCGATGGCGGCGACGCCAAGCGCGAGGCAGGCAAGGAAGACGCGAAAGCCACGGATACCGCCGCGCAGCTCGCGCCGCGCGATGCGGGCGGCGATGCGGGCGCTCATTCGGCGGCGGCCCGCTGTGCGTCCGCGGCCAGACGGCCGTCCACCAGTTCGATGACCCGGTCGCAGCGCGAGGCCAGTTCCGGCGCGTGGGTGACAAGGATCAGCGTCGACCCGTGCCGGTCGCGCAATCCGAACAGCAGATCCATGATCGCGCTGCCGTTGACCCCGTCGAGGTTGCCGGTCGGTTCGTCCGCCAGCAGAACCTCGGGCCTTGGCGCGGCGGCGCGGGCCAGCGCCACGCGCTGCTGCTCGCCGCCCGACAGTTGCGACGGATAATGCCCCGCTCGCGGTCCCAGCCCGACAGACTGCAGCTCGGCCTCGGCACGGTCGAAGGCATCCGCAACACCGGCAAGCTCAAGCGGCGTCGCGACATTTTCCAGCGCGGTCATCGTCGGAATGAGGTGGAAGCTCTGGAACACCACCCCCATATGATTGCGACGGAACCGGGCCAGCGCGTCCTCGTTCATCGCCGTCAGGTCCTGGCCCAGTACCTCGACCTTGCCGCCGGTGGCGCGCTCGAGCCCGCCCATGAGCATGAGGAGAGACGACTTGCCGCTGCCCGACGGACCCACCAGCCCCAGCGTTTCACCGCGCGCCACGTCCAGCGAGATGCCTTTCAGAATGTCGACCGGTCCGGCGTTCCCCGCCAGAGACAGGCGGGTGTCGGTCAAAGAGACGACGGGGTCGGGCATCGGCAAGGTCCTTTCGCTGCGCTCTATCGCATATGGGTCCGGGCGGTGGCTGCGCAACCTTGCTGTCGCGTTCGTCATCGGCACCGGTGCAGCCACGGCGCAGCCTGCCGTCGTGGCCGCTTTGGGCGACAGCCTGACCGCAGGCTACGGGCTGCAGAAAGACGCGGGCTTCGTGCCGCAGTTGCAGGCCTGGCTGGACGCGCAGGGCGCCGATGTCGAACTTCGCAACGCGGGCGTTTCGGGTGACACGACGGCGGGCGGCCTGTCGCGTATCGGCTGGACGTTAAGCGATGACGTGGACGCGATGATCGTGGCGCTGGGCGGCAACGACGTGCTGCGCGGGACAGAGCCCGAGGTCGCGCGCGCGAACCTTGCGGGCATCCTCGATGCGGCGCAGGCGGCAGGGGTCGAAGTGCTGATCTTCGGCATCGACGCGCCAGCGAACTATGGCCCCGACTACAAGCGCGATTTCGACGCGATCTATCCCGAATTGGCCGAGGAATACGATGCGGTGCTTGGCCCCGACTTTCTGCAACCGATCATCGAGACTGCAGGCGAGGGGCCGGTCGCGCAGTATATGCAGGCCGACGGCATCCATCCGAATGCCGAGGGCGTGCAGATCATCGTCGATGCACTGGGCCCCTCGGTTCTGGAACTTCTGGACCGGCTGGACTGAAGCGTCAGTCCAGCCAGATCGGGTTCGACCAAGCGCGTTTGCCCGCCGCGTCGATCACGGTGACGCGGACCCACGGCGAAGCCGCGAACTTGTGCAGCGGCAGGGACGAGCGGGTCATCGACAGCCCATGCACCGCCTTCGCCGTGTTGCCCTGCGCCTGCACGATCATCGATACGACCGCGCTGCTTTCCACGACGATCTCGTCATCCGTCACCACGATATTGCGCAGCTCCGGTCCCTGGCTGGAGTAGAACGCCCCCGCTTTCAGCGCGTCGACCAGCGCGTCGGGGTCGTTCTCGGTTGCCTTCACCATCACCCAGCCGCCGAAGTGATCCGGCTCGGTGAAATGGGCGTCGTCGGTTGCGATCAGGTTCAGGCGGCGCCCCTCGGCCAGCAGCAGGTCGAGCGTGTGGAACCCGTCCGGCCGGTCGGCGCCCGTCGCGCAGCCGTGGTTGTAGGTCTCGACCGCATGCGCGGCTTCAAGCGAGCGGGCGTCGTCCAGTGTCAGCCCCGACCACTGCGGGTGCGCGATCGAGACATAGGCCCCGGCGGCGACGGCGCGCGCGGCAAGCTGCGGGCCGGTCTCCTGATCGTCGGTGACGAAGAAATCCTTTGTGGCGGGCGGCTCGAACCCGGCGGGCAGGCCGACGGCGAGGATGTGCCACAGCTCTCCATTCGCCTGCGCGCCCGAATGCAGTTCGGCGCCGAGGATGGTGGTGAAGTCCGGCTTGCGGTAGGGCTCGGTGTCGGCGATGGGCCAGCCGTAGCGGCCAAGAAAGTGGTCGGTCAGCGAGATGAAGTCATAGCCTTCGTCGCGGTACCGGCGGCAGACTTCCTTCGGCTCCAGCGCGCCGTCGGACAGGGTGGAGTGTGTGTGCAGGTTTCCACGGTGGAACCGGCCGGGGGCGGTGAAGAAATCGGTCATTGTCGTCCTGTCAAAGCTGCGGCTTCGCCTTATCGCCGTGTACTCTGACAGCAACGTGACAGCCATGCCAAGGCATGGCTGCCTTGCGATTTTGCATCACTCGCCGGGCATGGCGCCCTTGCCGTGGCCGGATAACCCGCCCGAGACCTCTTCGGTCGACTCGTCGGACAACGGCACCGGCAGCACGAGGTTCAGGACGATGGCGATGGTCGCGGCGGGAAGGATGCCCGAGACCATCAGAACCCGCAGCCAGTCAGGCAGGTATTGCACCGCCTCCGGTTCCAGTTGCAGGCCAAGGCCCACCGAAAGGGCGACCGCGAAGATCACCATGTTGCGGCGGTCCCAAAGCACGTCGGACAGCATCGAGATACCCGAGGCTACGACCATCCCGAACATGACGATCACGCCGCCGCCCAGCACTTCGATCGGGACCGTGCGGATCACGCCGCCGATCTTCGGCACCAGCCCGCAGATGATCAGGAAGATGGCACCGAAGGTCACCACGTGGCGGCTCATGACGCCGGTCATCGCGATCAGGCCGACGTTCTGGCTGAACGAGGTGTTTGGGAAGCCGCCGAACAGGCCGGCCAGTGCCGTTCCGACACCGTCCGCGAAGGTTGCGCCCTGGATCTCTTTGTCGGTGGCTTCGCGTCCCGCGCCGCCCTTCACGATGCCCGACACATCGCCCACCGTCTCGACCGCCGAGACGAAGGCCATCAGGCAGAATCCCAGAACGGCGGCAGCCGAGAACTCGAAGCCGTATTTGAACGGCTCGGGCAGGGCGAAGGCCGCGGCGTTGTTCCACGAGCCAGCGATTGCCGAGGTGGGAAGCATACCGACGAGGATCGCGTAGACATAGCCGACCAGAAGGCCGATCAGCACCGCCGAGACCGCCAGCATTCCCTTGGCAAAGAACTTGAAGCCCAGCGTCACGAAGATCACCACCAGCGCCGCCGACCAATTCAGTAGCGAGCCATATTCCTCGGTTCCCTTGGCGGGCACGCCGCCTGCGGCGTACTGGATGCCGACCTGTACCAGCGCAAGGCCGATCATCGTGACCACAAGCCCGGTCACCAGTGGCGGCAGGGCAAAGCGGATCTTGCCGATGAAAAAGCCGATGCAGGCGTGGAACAGGCCGCCGATGATGACGCCGCCGAACAGCGCGGCCAGAGCATCGACGCCCTTACCGGCGACCAGCGGGATCATGATCGGGATGAATGCGAACGAGGTGCCCTGCACGATGGGCAGCGCCGCGCCGACCGGCCCGACCGTCACGGTTTGCAACAATGTGGCGATGCCTGCGAACAGCATCGACATCTGGATCAGGTACAGCAGTTCCGGAAAGTCGGGCGAGTTCGATCCAAAGCCGAAGCCCGCCGCCCCTGCGACGATGATCGCGGGCGTGACGTTGGCGATGAACATCGCCATGACGTGCTGGATGCCCAGCGGGATCGCCTGCCACACCGGCGGCGTATAGTTCGGGTCTTTCAGTTGTTCCGGGGTTCCGATGCTGGCCTCGGCCATGTCCCTGTTCCTTTCCGTGTGTGCGGGGAAGAGGGCCTTCTGCCGGGCCCGTTCACGGAAGCGTTACACGGAACGGCGTTTCAAACCAGAATTCTTCAAGGTTGGGCGTGTCGCCGATGCGGTCCACGACGGCAAACAGTCCGTTGCCTGCCACCGGCGTAAGCACACCGTGCCAACAGTTGCGCATATAGTTAACGCCTTGCCCCGGTGCAGTGACGAAGGCGCGGGGAGTACCCGGCTTGCCGTCTTCGTCTTCGGCGACGATCACAAGGAACGGCTCGCGGTCCAGAGGCAGGAACGCCTGACTGCCCTCGGGGTGGCGTTCGACCATGTCGAGCGTCAGGGGAAGGTCGCGCAGTTCGGCTTGAAACACCGAGATGCCGGCGCGTCCGCCGGGGCCGAAATCCATCCGCGCTCGGTCGTGGAACCGTCCGCACAGGCCCTGATTGATGATCTTGTCCGGCTCGCCCGCCGCCTCCAGCACATCGCCGAACGAAGCGAAGGCCGAGGCGGTCAGCGGCTGGGCGGTAATTGTCAGGCTCATTTCAGAGCCGTCAGCGACGGGTGCCTGTTGACGTCCTTGTACAGCAGATAGCGGAACGGCTCGTCGCCCGTGGCGATGCAGGCCTGCGGGCAGAACGCACGAAGCCACATGAAGTCGCCGGGGCCGACCTCGACCCAGTCCTTGTTCAGCAGGTACCGCGCGGTTCCCTGTAGAACGTAAAGGCCGTGTTCCATCACATGCGTCTCGGCAAAGGGGATGCGGCCGCCGGGCTGGAAGGTCACGATGTTCACATGGAAATCGTAAGACAGGTCCAGCGGATCGAGGAACCGCTGCGTCGCCCATCTGCCGTCGCATTCAGGCATCGGGGTAACCGGCACGTCGTCTTCGTGGATGATCAACGGCTCGGGGACGGACAGCCCCTGCGCGTGGACATAGCGCTTGCGGATCCAGTGAAAGCCGCAGGGCTCGTCGTAGATGTTCCACAACTGCCACGGCGCGGCGGCGGGCAGGTAGACGAAAGTGCCCTCGGTCAGTTCGTGATTGTCGGCGCCCAGCGTCAGTCGCGCCTTGCCGCGGGCGATGAACAGAACCGCTTGCGCGTCGCGGTCGGGCTCGGGGTCGGCGCTGCCGCCGCCGGGCAGGATCTCGACCGCGTATTGCGCGAAGGTCTCGGCGAAACCGGACAGCGGTCGGGCGAAGATCCATGCACGGTGGTTGTGCCACGTGGGCAGGAAACTGGTCACGATGTCACGATGGGTGATCGCGGGCAGGACCGCATAGGCGGTCGTGAAGACGGCAGTGCCTTCCGCACTGGCTGATTGATCCGGCAAGCCGCCGGACGGAAAGGCGTAACTCACGCCAACAGCTCCTTTAGTCGCAATTCCGCGATGCGTTCGACCTGTTTGCAGGCTTCGGCGAACTCGGTGTCCCGGTCGTTGCCGATCCGGCGCTTGAAAGCGGCCAGGATGCCCGGCTTGTCATTGTCACGCACGGCGATGATGAACGGAAATCCGTGCTTGGCTGTATACTCGGAGTTCAGACTCGTAAAGGTATTCCGCTCGTCATCGGTCAGCGCGTCAAGGCCGGCGCTGGCCTGTTCACTGGTGCTGTCGGCGGTCAGCTGTTTCGCCGCCGCCAGTTTGCCCGCAAGGTCCGGGTGCGCGTTCAGAACCGCCAGCCGCGCTTCGGGCGGGGCGGTGCGAAACACGCGGGCCAGCGCGCTGTGTACGCCGACCGGCGTATCGTGTGCCGGGCCAAGCTCTAGGTCCCACGCCTGTTCGGCGATCCACGGCGAATGCTCGAAGATGCCGCCGAACATCTCGACAAACCGGTCTTTCGACATTTGCGAGGGGCGTTCGACCCGCTTCGGCGGATGCGTCGCTTCCCAGTGGCGGGCGATGTCGATGCGGCGGGGCGTCCAAACGCCCTCGAACCCAGAGATGTACTCGAGAAAGCGCTTTAGCCCGGCGATCTTTCCGGGGCGGCCGATCAGGCGGCAATGCAGGCCGACGGACATCATCTTGGGGCTTTCGGCGCCTTCCTCGTAAAGCGTGTCGAAAGCGTCCTTCAGATAGATGAAGAAATCCTCACCCGTCACCCAGCCGGGCGATACGGCGAAGCGCATGTCGTTGGCTTCCAGCGTGTACGGGATGATCAGCTGGTCGCGGTCACCAACCTCCAGCCAATAGGGCAGGTCATCGTCGTAGGTGTCCGAGACATAGGCGAAGCCGCCTTCTTCCGACACCAGACGCACCGTGTTGGCCGAGCAGCGTCCGGTGTACCAGCCCAGCGGGCGCTCGCCCACGACTTCGGTGTGCAGGCGGATCGCCTCGGCGATAGAGGCGCGTTCCTCGTCCTCGGGCATATCCTTGTGTTCGACCCATTTCAGCCCGTGGCTGGCGATCTCCCACCCGGCGGACTTCATCGCGGCGACCTGTTCGGGGCTACGCGCCAGCGCAGAGGCGACGCCGTAGATCGTCAGCGGGATGTCCATGCCGGTGAACAGCCGATGCAGCCGCCAGAATCCGGCCCGCGCGCCGTATTCGTAGATCGACTCCATGTTCCAGTGCCGCTGTCCCTGCCACATCGCCGCGCCGGTGATGTCGGACAGGAACCCCTCGGACGCCGCGTCGCCGTGCAGGATGCAGTTCTCGCCGCCTTCCTCGTAATTCAGCACGAACTGCACCGCGACGCGGGCGCCGCCGGGCCAATTCGCCTGCGGAGTGTCAGGTCCGTGGCCGATCATGTTTCTGGGGTAGCGGTTCACGACACGGTCTCCGGTTGTTTCGGTCCCATGGTTTTTGCCCATCTGCCGGGAGGACGCAAATTTATGCGGCAATTGAACACGCTTTCGGCGCGTGCTGTCTGTCCTTTTGCCTTTGGATTGGGCAGGTTCTTCGCACAAGTCGAAACCGGACCGGAGACTGCGATGGGATATCTGACGACACATGTTCTGGACACTGCGAAAGGCGTGCCGGCGAAGGGGATCCGTATCCTGCTGTATTCGGTGTCCGGCAACAGCCATCGCAAGATCGCCGAGGCGGTGACAAACGACGACGGACGCACCGATGCGCCGATCCTGCCCGAGGGCAAGTTCAAGACCGGGACCTACGAGTTGATCTTCTTCGCGGGCGACTACCTGCGCGAGACGGGGCAGGGCGGTGACGAGCCCCTGTTCCTGGATCAGGTGCCGATCCGCTTCGGCATGAGCGACGGCGAGGCGCATTACCACGTGCCGTTGCTGCTGTCGCCCTATGGCTATTCCACCTACCGCGGCAGCTAGGCGGCCCGGCTTCGCCCAATCGGTGACCAGATGACCGCAAAATGCGCGCTGCGACGCCGGCGTGGATTGCCTGCGGCGGCGGGTTCGGGCGAGTATCGGTGTGAATATCAAGCAACGGGGACGCGAACCCCGGGCAAGACGGGGACAACGGAATGTACGACTGGGCGGTGATAGAGGCATGGCTGGAATTCGCCGTGCGTTGGACGCATGTGATTACTGCGGTCGCGTGGATCGGGTCGTCGTTCTACTTCATTGCGCTGGACCTTGGCCTGCGGCGGGACCGCGACATGGGGATGGCCGATGGCGAGGAATGGCAGGTCCACGGCGGCGGTTTCTACCACATCCAGAAATACCTTGTCGCGCCCGAGGCGATGCCCGAGCATCTGACGTGGTTCAAATGGGAAAGCTATTCGACATGGCTTTCCGGCGCGGCGATGCTGATCCTCGTCTACTGGCTGGGGGCGGAGCTGTACCTGATCGACCCCGAGAAGGCGGACCTTGCCGTGTGGCAGGGCATCCTGATCTCGGCCGTCTCGCTGACGATCGGCTGGCTGGTCTACGACACTCTTTGCAAGTCCAAGCTGGGCGAGCGGCCGACGACCCTTATGCTGTTGCTGTTCGTTTTGCTGGTGGTGATGGGCTGGGGCTATAACCAGATCTTCACCGGACGCGCGATGATGCTGCACCTTGGGGCGTTCACCGCGACCATCATGACGGCCAACGTGTTCTTCATCATCATGCCGAACCAGCGGGTGGTGGTGGCGGACCTGAAAGCGGGCCGCAAGCCCGACCCGAAATACGGCAAGATCGCCAAGCTGCGGTCGACCCACAATAACTATCTGACGCTGCCGGTCATCTTCCTGATGCTGTCGAACCACTATCCGCTGGCCTTTGCGACCCAGTGGAACTGGATCATCGCGGCGCTGGTGTTTCTGATGGGCGTCACCATCCGGCACTACTTCAACTCTCTGCACGCGCGGAAAGGCAACCCGCATTGGACATGGATCGTCACGCTGCTGCTGTTCATCGCCTGTGCGTGGCTGTCCACCGGCCCGCAGTTCCTTCCCGATGAGGACGCGAAAGAGGTGGAGTTGAAGGGCGCCGCATTGCGCTTCGCCAAGGCCGAAGGGTTCGAAGAGGTCCACGCCATCGTCATGGGCCGGTGCAGCATGTGCCATGCGGCAGAGCCGTTTTACGACGGTATCCTCTGGCCGCCGAAAGGTGTGGAGCTGGAAACCGAAACGCAGGTGGCCCGCTATGCGCGCATGATCTACCTGCAGGCCGGTCGGACCCACGCGATGCCGCCTGCCAACGTGTCCTACATGGAACCGGAGGAGCGGGCGAAAATCGTGGAGTGGTACGAGGCGGCCACCCGGGGGTAGGCCGCCTCGGACAAGTTCAGTGGCTCGGAAGGAACAGGTCGATGACAGTATCGACCGTCGCGTGCGCGCGTTCCCAACGGGCTTGGTCCGGACCTTCCAGCTGACCGTCAAGCGCGATCATGATGGCGCCATGCGTCGCGAACCAGATGGTCCGGGCGATCGCATCGGCGTTCTTGGCCGAACCGTTGGACAACACCGTTCGCACCCGATCCGTGATCGGGCCGATGGATTCGTCACACAGGTTGATCTCGTGCGCGCTGGCGTCATGCGACGGCGCGAAGATTAGCCTATACAAGGCCGGGTGCTCGATTGCGAAGTCGACCGCACCGTGCCCCCGCCGGCGGATCGCTTCGACGGGGCAAAGTGCTGCCTCGTCGATGTGGGTTTGCCGCATTTCGACCATCTCGGTGAAAACGCGCTCGCGTACGCGGTTCAAGAGATCGTCCTTGTTAGTGAAGTGTGCATACAGCGCCGGAGCGCTGCATCCGATCCGTTTAGCTAGTGAAGATAGTGATAGCCGGTCTGGAGCTTCACGCAGCAACGCGCTGGCTTCAACGATGGCTTTGCTTTTGATGTCTATTGCGTCTTGTTTTTTGGGCCGTGCCATGGCCGTCTCCCCTGGCGATCTTCATCCCTTCCGGCCGTATTCTCATGCTTTTGTCGCTCACCGCGGCCGGTTCGGTGTTATTCAAATAGTCAGATTCCCGTTAAACTAATAGGTTTGACGTGGCGTCTCAAAGTAAATGATCCTCAAAGGTCGGCTTTGGTGCAATTTGGCTTCATTTGTGCGCAGGATTAGTACACAGAATTTATCCTTTCGCCATTAATAGTTGGCATCTTGCGGGATTTCCTTTCCTTAAGGTCAATAAGTTTTCGACGTTACGTAAATTATTGGTAGATTTCCGTAGCGGAACTAAAGAGCCTAAAGTTTTATTTAAGTCTATTTAGATTTAATTCAGTGGCGGATTGGCGGGCTGCACCGGCCTTTGCGGCTCGAACCGCGCACATTTCGAGGGTTTTCGAATCAATGTATTTCCGATATTCGCGAAATATGGAAAAAGATGTTCCCAGTCAGCTGACCGCCCTTGGTCACCCGCAGCGCCTTGCGATCTTCCGGTTGCTGATGCGGCGTTATCCCGACGAGGTCCCGGCGGGCGAGATCGCGCAGGTCCTTCAGCTGAAGGCCAGCACGTTGTCGGCCTACCTGAACGCGCTGATGCGCGCCGGTCTGGTCGCGCAAAGCCGGTTGGGGACCTCGTTGCGTTACGCGATCGACATGAAGTCCGTGCAAGGCATGTTCGGCAACCTGATGCTTGATTGCTGTCGCGGGCGCCCCGACCTCTGCCCCCCTGTCAGTTCTGCCGAAATGGAGAAGGCAATGACCAACGCTGACCAGAAATACAACGTCCTGTTCATCTGCACCGGGAACTCTGCCCGATCGATCTTTGCCGAGACGATCCTGCGGGAAACCGCCGGGGACAAATTCAACGCCTATTCGGCCGGCACGCGACCGACGTCCGAGTTGAACCCGTTCGCCGTTGAACTGCTGGAATCGAAGGGCCACGACATCACGCCGCTGCGGTCGAAGAACATTCAGGAGTTCGCGGGCGAAGAGGCGCCGCAACTTGACTTCGTGTTCACCGTTTGCGACCGCGCCGCGAACGAGGAATGCCCGGCATGGGCCGGACAGCCGATCAGCGCGCACTGGAGCACGCCCGACCCGGTCAAGGTCGAAGGCACGGATGCCGAGAAGAGCCTGGCGTTCCAGCACGCCTATGGCGCGCTGCGCAACCGCATCCGCGCGTTCACTGCTTTGCCGATCGGGTCGCTTGACCGGATCTCTTTGCAGGCTGCCGTCGACGACATCGCCCGTGCGGGCGAAGGAGAGACCGCGTGACCGTCTATGCACTGAACGGACTGGGCCGCATGGGCAAACTCGCCCTGCGCCCGCTGCTGGAAAAGGGTGTGCAGATCGCCTGGATCAACGACGCGGTCGGTGATCCGGCGATGCATGCGCACTTGCTGGAATTCGACACCGTACACGGTCGGTGGGACGCCGCCTTTGCATCCGACGATACCTCGATCACCATCGACGGCACGCGTCTTCCGGTGCATTGCGAGAAGAAGATCGAGGACCTGCCGCTGGATGGCGTCGACGTGGTCATCGACTGTACCGGAGTGTTCAAGACCGAGGCCAAGATCGCCCCGTATTTCGCGGCGGGCGTGAAGAAGGTCGTGGTGTCCGCCCCGGTCAAGGACGGTCCGACGGCGAACATCGTGTACGGCGTGAACAACGACGTCTACGATCCCGAGGTGCATAGCATCGTCACCGCGGCAAGCTGCACCACCAATTGCCTTGCCCCGGTGGTAAAGGTGATCCACGAGAATATCGGCATCCGCCACGGTTCCATCACCACGATCCACGACGTGACCAATACGCAGACCATCGTGGACCGGCCCGCCAAGGACCTGCGCCGCGCGCGGTCGGCGCTGAACTCGCTAATCCCGACGACGACCGGCTCTGCCACGGCGATCACGCTGATCTATCCCGAACTCAAGGGCCGGCTGAACGGTCATGCGATCCGGGTGCCGCTGTTGAACGCGTCCATCACCGACTGCGTGTTCGAGGTCGAGCGCGAGACGACCGCCGAAGAGATCAACGCGCTGTTCAGCAAGGCCGCCGAAGGAGAGTTGAAAGGCATCCTTGGATACGAGGAACGGCCGCTCGTCTCGGCCGATTACGTGAACGATGCGCGATCCTCGATCGTCGATGCGCTGTCGACCATGGTGGTGAACGGCACGCAGGTGAAGGTCTACGCGTGGTACGACAACGAGATGGGTTATGCTCACCGGCTGGTGGATGTGGCCCTTATGGTCGGGGACAGCCTGTGACCGACAAGCCGGAAGGTCTTGCGGCCTACGTCGCGGTGACGGCGGCCTATTGGGCGTTCATGCTTACCGACGGCGCGCTGCGGATGCTGGTGCTTTTGCACTTTCACACGCTGGGCTTCTCGCCGGTGCAACTGGCCTATCTGTTCGTCCTGTACGAGATCGCGGGGATGGTCACCAACCTCTCTGCCGGCTGGATCGCGGCGCGGTTCGGTCTGACCGCGACGCTTTATGCCGGGCTCGGGGTACAGGTGCTGGCGCTGCTGGCCCTGTCGCAACTCGACCCGGCATGGACGGTCGGCGCCTCGGTGGCCTTCGTGATGCTGGTGCAGGGGGCGTCGGGCGTGGCGAAGGACCTCGCCAAGATGTCCTCGAAATCGGCGGTCAAACTGCTAGCGCCGAAAGAGGGTGGCGGGCTGTTCCGCTGGGTCGCGGTGCTGACCGGGTCGAAGAACGCTGTGAAGGGGCTGGGCTTCCTGCTGGGGGCGGCGCTGCTGGCGACGGCGGGCTTCGTCTGGTCGGTGCTGGCAATGGCGGCGGTGCTGGCGGCGATCCTTGTCGCAGTGCTGATCGCCATGCCCTCGGGCCTGCCCAAGGGACGCAAGGGGGCGAAATTCTCGGAAGTGTTCTCGAAATCCGCGAACGTGAACTGGCTGTCGGCGTCACGGGTGTTCCTGTTCGGGGCACGGGACGTTTGGTTCGTCGTGGGTATTCCGATTTACTTCTACGCCGTCCTGTCGGACGGCAGCGAAGAGGGCAACCGAGCGGCCTTCTTCATGATCGGCACCTTCATGGCGGTCTGGGTGATCCTATATGGTTTCGTGCAGGCCTCTGCGCCACGGCTGCTGCGCGCCAAGTCGCGACCGGAGGGCGAGTTGGTCCAAGCGGCGCGCGGCTGGGCATGGGCGCTGTCGGTTGTGCCCGCCGCGATGACCCTTGCCGTGATGATGTCGCCGGGGCCGGCGCCGTGGCTGACGGCCACGCTTGTGGCCGGGCTTCTGGCCTTCGGCGCGATTTTCGCGGTGAACTCTTCCCTGCATTCCTACCTGATCCTCGCCTTCACACGGGACGAGCGGGTCACGATGGATGTCGGGTTCTACTACATGGCGAACGCAGGCGGCCGGTTGATCGGCACTGTCCTGTCCGGCCTCACCTATCAATTGGGCGGACTGGCCTTGTGCCTTGGCACCGCGGCGGTAATGGTCGCCCTCAGCGCGCTGGCCTCGGGCCGGCTGCGCCCGGAAGAAAGACAGGAAGTCCCGGCTTGAGCATATTCGAACGTTATCTAAGCCTGTGGATCGCTCTGGCGATCGTCGCAGGCATCATCCTTGGTGCGGCCCTGCCCGGCGTCGTACAGGCCATCGCGGCGGCCGAGGTCGCAAGCGTCAATCTTGTTGTGGCCGTCCTGATCTGGGCGATGGTCTATCCGATGATGGTCGGAGTCGAGCCCAACGCGCTGAACGGCGTGTTGCGACAGCCGAAAGGTCTGCTGATCACCCTGGTGGTCAACTGGCTGATCAAGCCGTTCACCATGGCCGCGCTTGCCGTTCTGTTCTTCGAGGTGGTGTTCCGCCCGTGGATCGCGCCCGAAGACGCGCAGCAATACATCGCGGGTCTGATCCTGCTGGGCGCCGCGCCCTGTACCGCGATGGTCTTCGTCTGGTCCCAGCTGACCAAGGGCGACGAGGGCTATACCTTGCTTCAGGTCTCGGTGAACGACCTCGTGATGGTCGTGGCCTTCGCGCCGATCGTCGCGTTCCTGCTGGGCGTCACCGACATTGTGGTTCCGTGGTCGACGCTGATCCTGTCGGTGGTCCTGTTCGTCGCGCTGCCGCTGGCGGCGGGTATCTGGACCCGGCGTCGGCTGGGCAGCGAGGCGCGGATCGAGGCGTTCCGGGATAAGGTGAAACCGTGGTCGGTGATCGGGCTGATCGCGACGGTCGTCATCCTGTTCGGCTTGCAGGGGCAGGTCATTCTCGACCGCCCGATGGTCATTGTGCTGATCGCCGTGCCGATCCTGATCCAAAGCTATGGGATCTTCGCAGTGGCCTATGCCGCGGCCTTCGCGATGAAGGTGCCACACCGCATCGCTGCGCCCTGTGCCCTGATCGGAACGTCGAACTTTTTCGAACTCGCCGTGGCGGTCGCAATCAGCCTGTTCGGCCTGAACTCGGGCGCGGCGCTGGCCACCGTCGTCGGCGTACTGGTCGAGGTGCCGGTGATGCTGTCGCTGGTTGCTTTCGCGAACCGGACGCGGGCGCGGTTCCCGGCCTAGCCCTTAAGCTGCGAGGCGGTTTCCTTCAGCGTCTCGGCAGAGGCGCGGAGGGCGTCCGCCTCGCCGGACTCCAGCGCGGGCATCAGCGTGTGAAGCACGCCCGCCGCGCCGACGACGCGGGGCAGGGACAGGGCCACGTCCTTGACCCCCTGCACCTCGGGCGTGACGATCGAGACGGACAGAACCGTCCGCTGGTCGTCGCGCACCGCCTGAACGATCCGCGCCAGTCCCGCGCCGATGCCGTACCACGTGGCGCCCTTCCCCTCGATGATCTTGTAGGCGGCGCGGCGAACGCCCTCGTCGATCTTTGCCTTCACGGCTTCGGTCAGCGGGCGTCCGACCTGTGTGGCGAAGCCGTCGACCGTTTCGGACCCCGCCCGCGCCGACCGCCATGCCAGCACCTCGGAGTCGCCGTGCTCTCCCAGCACATAGGCATGCACCGACTGCGCGGCGATCCCTAGATGGCCCCCCAGCAAGCTGCGAAACCGGGCGGTGTCGAGGATCGTGCCCGACCCGATCACCCGCGCGGGGTCAAGGCCGGAGATCCGCAGCGAGACTTCGGTCATGATGTCCACCGGGTTCGAAGCGACAAGCAGCATCGCGTCGGGCGCTGCCTTCAGCACGCCCTCGATCACCTTGGCGAAGACATCGGCGTTGCGCGCCAGCAGGCTTAACCGGCTTTCGCCCGGCTTCTGCGCCACGCCCGCCGACAGGATGACGATCCCCGCGCCTTCAAGCGCCTCGTATCCGCCGGCGCTGACCTGACAGGGATGGGCGAACGGCACGGCATGGGCGACGTCTTCGGCCTGTGCCACGGCGAGCGCTTCGTTCAGGTCGACGAAGACCACTTCGCTTGCCCCGCCGCGCAGGGCCAGCGCATAGCCCGCCGCCGACCCGACCATGCCCGCACCCACGATACCGACCTTCATGCCTGCCTCCGTTGCCATGTTTCCATGGCAGGCTTGCATGGATCGGCAGGTCTGAACAGGGCGAAGCCTAGTTCGCCACGGTACAGGTCATTTCCGTGCCATCCGGATCGGGCTCGCGATAGGTCGCCTCGTCGCCCTTGATCCAGATATACCGCCCGAAGCTGCCATCATACCGAGAGCCGGACGCGGTCTCTGACAACATGCCGGTGTCGATCGAATCGCCGCGCTCGAAACGGATGCTGGGCAGGGCCGTGTCGAAGTACATGGTCACGACCTCGTTCGCCGGGTTTCCCTGACATTGCCAGAAGGTCGTGCCGGTCGGCTCTTCAAGGATGAACTGCGTCACCAGCTCCGCCTCGCGCCGTTGGTATTCGTACTCGACGCAGGCGCGCAGGTCGTCCGCCTTCCAGCAGTCGTCGCGGCCCTTGATCCACCCGCGCTGGTAGGCTTTCAGGTTGGCCTCTGCCTCCTCGGCGCCGAAGTCCAGATTGCGCGCGGCCTCAAGGGCAGCGGCGTATCGTTCGGCGATCAGCCGGTCGAGCGCGGCAAGATCCGCGTCGGCGCAGACAAGCTCTTCGGCAGAGCTTTGTGCCTTGGAGCAATCGAAAGAGGGACCTTCCTGCGCGGCCAGCGGCAAGGCGGGCAGGGCAAGAGCGACACACAGGGCGTATGGAATACGCATGGGGTTCACCATCGTGTGGTTAAGGGTGCCGCTAAGTCTGTTCAGTTCGCCGCACAAGGCAACATCTTTCCGGTCGCGGTCCGCTGTCGGCTGTCCTGCGCGACCTCTGCCGCGTGGATGCCAAGGATCATCAATCCGGGCCACAGCATGTAAGCCTCGATCTCGATATTCTCGCCGAAGGACAGAAGGATCATGGTCATCACGATGCCCAGAGGCAGGTGCCCGCGTTTCGACCGCGTGGCGTCGACCAGCGCGATCAGCGTCTGCCAGACCAGCGGCACCAGCAGCGCCAGCATTCCCACCAGACCCTTCACGAACAAAAGCCCCCACCACGTGTGGTGACTGCCGATGGGCATGTATTCCACCAGATGCGGGCCGGGATGCACGGTGCCATGGCCGAACCAGAACGCCTCGTTCCGCCAGCGCTCGCCCGCGATCCGCTGCAACGTCTCGCGGACGCGGGTGCTGTCGGCCCGTGCGCCCTTGAAGGTGGCGACCGCGTCTTTCGCGGCCTGCGCCAACGCCGCGCCGATCACGGCAAGCGACGCGGTCGCGGCAGCCAGAGCCTTCCACGCCCAGCCGCGCAGGATCAACGGCAGCAGACGGGGGCCGACGGTGCAGGCGACCAGTCCGACCAGCCCCATGCGGGATTTCGAGAACAGGATCATCGCGGCGCCTGCGGCAAGTCCGATGCTGCGCCAGCGGATGTTCTTCTCTTCCAGCGCGAAGCAGACCTGCACCACGCCCAGCAGCGCGGCAAAGGGAGACCACGGCGCGTAGAACTGCCAGCGCGGCGTCCAGCTGGCCGGGTCCCACGTGAAGAAATAGACCGAGAAGTATTCGGGCCCCGGGCCTCCGACCGCCTTCAGCGGCGAGGTGAAGATCTTCTCGGGAAGCCCGGCATAGGGCGCGGCGACGAGGATCGGCAAAAGCGCCAGCGTCCAAAGCCCGATGATGCACTGACCGCGGACAAGGATCTCGCGCCGGATCGGCAGCACCGCGCCCACGAAGGGGAACAGCGCCAGCAGCGCCCAGCCCTTGGCCCAGCCGATCGAGGACTTGATCGTCTGTTTCAGGCCCAAACCCCAGTCAACGTGCCCGACCCACAGCGCCACCAGCATCACCGCCATCCCGGCGATCCATGCCCAGACGACCGGCGGGATCGTTCCGCGCGGGCGAAGATCGGGGCGGATCGCTTTGCCAAGGTATAGCGACAGCGCCGCCAATCCCCCCAGCACCCACGCCAGCACCGGGCCTACGACGTACAGCGCGCCGACGAAGTAGAAGGGCCAGGTCAGGCGCAGCGTCTTCAGCACCAGCGCCTCTGCCGGGTTCTGCGGCGCGATGTCGGCGGCGCGGCTCATTCGGCGGGGACCATCACAAGATCGTCGTCGCCCTTGGTCAGCAGGCGGTCGATCAGCGGGCGGCGGATCCAGCCCAGCGTCAGGCCGACCAACAGAAAGAACGTGGCGGCGATCCCGGCGGCAACGGCCAGCTTGCGCTTGGGCGAGGTCGGGTCGACCGGCAGGCTTGGATCTTCCAGCACCTGAACCAGCGGGTACGAGGCATAAAGGTCGGTTTTGGTGGTCTGCGTCCGCGCCATCGCAGAGGCGAAGACGGCCTCGGCCACGGCGAAGTCGCGTTGCAGATCCTCCAGCCGGGCGGCCGGTTCGATCAGTTCGACGCGCCGGGCCTCGGCTGTCTGAAGGCGGGCCGTCAAAGCTTCAAGCTCTGCAGCCAGACCGGCGCGCTGGGCCTCGTAGGTGACAAGATCGCTTAGCAGCGCGGCGCGGTTGCCGACGTGGGACAGGTCCAGCGCCGACAGTTCCGTGTCGGTCAGCCCGGTCAGCATGGCGGCGCGGCGATGCGCCTCTGCGCTGGCGGCTTCGTGCCCCTCGCGAGCGGTCAGCACCTCGGGGTGCGCCTCGCCGTATTTCGAACGGGCCTGTGACAGGTCGGCGGCGCGTTCGGACATTTCCTTCACCAGTGCGGCGAACTCGATGTCGGCATGCAAACGCAGCGCGGCTGCGGCAAGGCGCGGGGTCAGGCCCAGCGACGTCTCCAGCGCCCGCACGGCGTTGGCGCGTTCTTCCAGCTTCACGCCAAGGTCGCGGACCCGCTGCGCCAGCGCGTCGGTCTCGGCGACCAGCGCTTCGTATTGGGTGGTCGAGATCAGGCCGTTCTCGCGTTGCAGGCGAGAAATCTCCTCGCGCGTGGCGAGGACAGAGTTGCGGTATTCCTCGATCGCGGTGCTTGCGCTGGCCTCGCGTGTCGTCGCCTCGTCGGTGCGCAGGGCCTCGATTTCAGCGAAGAACGTGGCCAGCAGCGCCTCGCCCCGCGCGCGGGCGTCGTCCGGGGCGCCACCGACGATGGACACGTGGATCAGCCCGGTCTGATCGACCAGTTCAACGCGCGGCTGGCCGAAGTCGCGCCGGTGCATCGACATGGTCTCGGCCGCGGCGGCGACGATGCGTTCGGCAGCCAGCAGGCGCTTGTAGGTCTCTGTCGGGCTGACCGACGAACTGGCGAAGGGAGAGTTCGCGAAGGACGACGCCTGCCCGATGCTGTCGAGGTTTACCGAGGCCGACGCGCCCGAGCCGGGCAGGATCAGCGAGAACGACGAGGTGTACTTCAGCGGCGCCGTCGACAGGTAGCCGTAGATCGGAGCCCAGATGCAGGCCGCGCCAACCGCGAAGATCCCGGCGTATCGGGGCAGGCGGCCAAGGTCGCCCAGCCGTCCGCCGCGCAACAGGCGGGCAAAGGAAAGCTGGCGCAGCGGCAGCCGCATGAGGGCGGGAACTTTTAGGGCTTTTGGGGCAATCTTGGGCATGGGCAAATCTCCTTGCCCGTGTCCTATCTTCTACCGCGCGCGGAAGCTTCTGCGCGGCCGGATCGCCTTTGGTCGAATTGGTGCAGGTCGGCCTATCCGGACGGATAGTTCAGAACAGACCCTCGTCCTTCGCGATCATCGCTGCCTGTGTCCGGTTGGCGGCGCCGATCTTGCGGTACAGCGTCTTGACGTGCAGCTTCACCGTCGGCTCCCGGATATCGAGGTCGCGGGCGATTTCCTTGTTCGACTTGCCCTCGGTCAAACCCTTCAGAACGTCGTGTTCGCGCCGGGACAGCTTTTCTGCCAGCGGGTGCGTGGGTTCGTCCTCGGCGGCGCGCATGAAATCGAGCGGAGCGTACTGCTCGCCCATCGCCATGAACCGGATCGCGTTGACCAGCGAGCGGGCGGACAGGGTCTTGGGAAGGAACCCGGCGGCGCCCGCGGCCAGCGCGGCCTCGGCGACCTCGCGGCTTGCGGTGCCCGAGATCAGCGCGACACGGTGGCCGCCGTCCATGCCAAGCACCCGTTCCAGACCGCCCAGGCCGTTCATGCCGGGCATCGTGTAGTCCAGCAGCACAAGGTCATAGGGCGTCGCGGCGACCTTGCCGGCGGCCTCTTCGAGGTTGGTGGCGGTGTCCGTTTCGATGCCGTCCTCGGAATCGAAGAACATCACGAGGGTATCGCGCAGCAGATCGTGATCGTCAGCGATGAGTATGCGCATTGGTCCTCCAAACTCGTCTCAACCGATGGTGCAGACGCCCTGATGCAAGTCCTACCAGAAAAGCCCGGCACTTATAATCTTCAGGTTGTCCGCATCCGAAATCACTTCGGAAATCGGACAATTCTTACACCACGTAACTGCGGCGAATGAAGGGCAATACCGGTTAACGCACCCATCCGTTCGGATAGCCGCTGGCTGTCCGCGCGGATCGTCTTCATGCCGGTCGGGCAGCGGATTCCCTCGATAGAACAATGGTTAATACGACCGAGGGCGTCACCTGTCCGGCCGTTTCGTTGCTGTGAAAGGGGCGCGTCGGGCAAGCCAGGGGCAGACAAATTGAAGGACTGCGCCCATGACTTTCGCTCATCACGCCCTTGCCGGTTTCGCTGACCGCCGTACCGCTTCCGCCCTGTCCGCTCCCGTCCGCGGGATCGACAAGATCAACCTGTTCGGCCTCGACGTCGTGTCCGCCGACGCGCAAAGCGTCATAGACGAACTGCTGGTTCCCGGACGCCGCAGCCGCGTGGCGTTTCTGAACGCGCACTGTGCGAATGTCGCCCGCCGCGATGCCGCTTACTACGATGCGCTTGCGACGGCGGACATGGTGCTGCCGGACGGCATCGGCGTGGAACTCGCTGGCAAGATGCAGGGCCGCCGGTTCGTCGCGAACCTGAACGGCACCGATTTCACCCCGGCGCTGCTGCGTCAGGCGGCGACGCGGGGTCTGACCGTGTTTCTGCTGGGCGGTCAGCCGGGCGTCGCAGATGCTGCGGCCGACACCCTGTGCCTGAAGATCCCGGGTCTGCGTGTCGTCGGCACGCGCGACGGGTTCGGCGGCATGGCCAACGACCGCGCCGCGATCGCTGCGATCAACGCGGCGCAGCCGGACATCCTGCTGGTCGCGATGGGTGTGCCGAAGCAGGATCTTTGGCTTGCGCGCAACGCGCACCGGCTGGACGCCCGGATCACCCTGGGCGTCGGCGCGCTGTTCGATTTCCTTGCGGGCCGCGTTGCGCGCGCGCCGCTTGCCGTGCGCAAGGCCAAGTGCGAATGGATCTGGCGGCTGGCGATGGAGCCGCGCCGAATGGCGGGCCGTTACGTCGTCGGCAACGCAACCTTCCTGGCGCACGCGGCGAAAGCGGCGGCAGGCAAGGCGGATCGCGACATGATCCTGCGGCGGATGCTGGACCTCGGTTTCGCCGGTTCCGCGCTGGTGATGCTCGCGCCGCTGCTTCTGCTGCTGGTTCTTGCGATCAAGCTCGACAGCCGTGGGCCGGTGCTGTTTCGCCAGACGCGTGTTGGCAAGGACGGCACGCCGTTCACGATGTTCAAGTTCCGGTCGATGCAGATCGACGCCGAGGCGCGCCGCGCTGCGCTGCTGGCGCAGTCGGACCGCGAAGGCGTTTGCTTCAAGTCGCGCAACGATCCGCGCGTCACCCGCGTCGGGCGCCTGCTGCGCCGGTTCTCGATCGACGAACTGCCGCAGATTCTGAACGTGCTGCGCGGCGAGATGTCGATTGTCGGCCCGCGTCCGGCGCTGCCGGAAGAGGTCGCGGCCTATCCGGCTCGCGCTTTGGGCCGTCTTGCGGTGCGGCCTGGCCTCACCGGCGTCTGGCAGGTGTCGGGGCGGGCCGAGATCGGGTTCGACAAGATGATCGACATGGACCTTGCCTATGCCCGCTCGCGCACCGTCCTGCTGGACCTGCTTCTGATCACCATGACTTTCCGCGCCGTTCTTGGCGGCCGCGGCGCCTACTGACCATCAACTCAAGGAGATTTGAAATGACCCATGTGAAAGTTGCCGTTTTCCCCGTCGCCGGACTTGGCACTCGCTTCCTGCCCGCGACCAAGTCGGTTCCGAAAGAGATGCTTCCCTTGGTGGACCGGCCCCTGATCGAATACGCCGTCGACGAGGCGCGCGAAGCCGGGATCGAAGAGTTCGTGTTCATCACCTCTGAAGGCAAGGCGGCGCTGGAAAGCCACTTCGATCCGGCGCCCGAGCTGGAGGCGCGGCTGGAACAGGCCGGCAAGACCGGCCCGCTGAACGCGATCCGCCACGGTTGTCTGCCGCCCCGGTGCCGCAGCTTCATCCGGCAGGACGCTCCGCTGGGTCTGGGCCATGCCGTCGGTCTTGCGGCCAAGGCTGTCGGCAACCGCCCCTTCGCGGTGCTGCTGCCCGACGACGTGATCAGCGCGCCGAAAGGGTGCCTGTCGCAGATGGTCGAGGCGCACGCCCGCTCGGGCGGCCACCTTGTCGCCGCGATGGAGGTCGCGCCGCAGGCGGTGAAGTCCTACGGCATCCTCGACGTGTCCTCGCAGCAGGGCCGCGTCGCGCGGGCGCGCGGGCTGGTCGAGAAGCCCGCCCCGGAAGATGCGCCGTCGCGGCTTGCCGTGGTGGGCCGCTACATCCTCGATCCGGTGGTCTTCGAGCGGCTGCGCTCGCTTGCGCCGGGCGCTGGGGGCGAGATCCAGCTCACCGATGCGATCACGGCGGATGCCGGGCGGATGCCGGTCTCGGGCTTCCGGTTCGAGGGTGAGCGGTTCGACTGCGGCTCGGTCCCCGGGTTTCTTCAGGCGAACATCGCCTTCGCGCAGGACCGCGCGGATCTGCGGGCAGAGGTCGACGCAGCGCTGCATCAAGCCGCTCCGGTGCCCCTGCGCAGCGTGGCCTGACACGTGGCTCCTATCCGAACGGATAGGGGCGTACTTCCGATGCCCAAGTGTGCCGCAACGCGTTTTGTGGCACACATGGTGCACAAGCCAGCCCCCGAGGAGGACTTCCATGCTTTCCTTTCTGACCCGCGCGATCCTTGCTGTGACCGTTCTTCTGCCGGTTGCGGCGGTCGCTCAGGACCTGCCGTCGCCCGAGGGAGAGGTGATCCTCACCGTCTCGGGCGCGATTGCAAACACCAACGACGGCGACACCGCCACCTTCGACCTTGCGATGCTCGAGGCGATGGAGACGGTCACCGTCGAGACCACGACCATCTGGACCGAAGGCGAGCAGACCTTCACCGGCGTTCCGCTCGGCGCGCTGATGGAAGCGGTCGGTGCCGAAAGCGCGATGCTGAACGCTACCGCGATCAACGATTACTCGGTCGAGATTCCGGCCGAGGATTGGGTCGAGGGGGGCGCCATCGTTGCCTACATGAACAATGGCGAGGCGATGTCGGTCCGCGACAAGGGCCCGCTTTGGGTGGTCTACCCCTTCGACGACGACGCAAAGTATCAGACCGAAGTCACCTACTCGCGCAGCATCTGGCAACTCGACCGGATCGTCGTCGCGGAGTAATCCATACAGAATGGCCAACCCGTTTCGGAGCGCCACGTGGCAGTGACAGGCACGACAGAGCAGTTGGGGAGGCCGTGGCGTCGGAGGGGCGCCACGGTCTTCGCGCTTGCGTGCTGCATCGGCATGATCGCGTTCATGGCGTGGGTGCTTCTGCGCGAGATCGAAGAGGTCTCGACCGCGAATTCCGACAACCTGCAATGGAGCCTTGCCCAGGCGGACGTGGAGTTCCTGCGGTTCGAACTGGCGATGCAGCGGGCACAGGTCGATCCGACACGCGTCGACCAGGTGCGGCGGCGGTTCGACATCTTCTACAGCCGCATGGACACCATCGAGAACGGCATCGTGTTCCGCGCGCTGCGCCGCGATCCGACCTACGATGAACCCCGCGCAATCGTCCGCGCGTTCCTGCAAGACGCGATCCCGCTGATCGACGGCGACGATAAGACCCTGATCGCGGCGCTGCCGGATCTGTCGGAGCGGGCGCAGGCGGTTTCGGACGAAGTCCGGCGCTTCTCGCTTGCGGGTCTGGCGGCTTTTGCCGAGGTCTCGGATGCACGGCGCGAGGACCTGGTCCGCACGCTGATCCTGCTGGCTATCGTGCTGGGGGCACTGCTGGGCGGTCTGGTGCTTGTCGCGCTCGCGATGTTCCGGCTGTCGCAGATTGCGATCCGCCGCTCGGACGAGGTGCGGCGCACGTCCGCGCGGATGCGCACGATTGTCGAGACGTCGCAGGACGCGATCATCGTGGCGAACACGCGCGGGCTGATCCTTGAATTCAACCCGGCGGCCCAAGAGATCTTCGAGATTCCGCGCGAAGAGGCTTTGGGCGAACGGCTGGCGGAACTGGTGCTGCCTGAACGGTCCCGAAGCAAGGCGCGGGATACGTATTTTCGGTTCATGAATGACGGCAGCCGCGACGGCACCGGTGCGTTGCAATTCGAGGTGACGGCCAAGACGCGTGGGGGCCGCGAGTTTCCTGCCGAGGTCGCCGTAAACCATGCCGAGGACGCAAGCGGGCGGCAGGTCCACGTCGTGTACATGCGCGACATCTCGCGCCGCCGCGCCGCCGAGAACAACCTGACCGAAGCCCGCGACCGCGCGCTTGCCGGTGAGCGGGCAAAGGCGGAATTTCTTGCCGTTATGAGCCACGAGATGCGGACGCCGCTGAACGGGCTTCTGGGATCGATGCAGCTGATGCGGGACCAGGACGTGTCAGACCGGCAGCAGGAACTGCTGAGCCGGATGGAGTTCTCGGGCCGACTTCTGCTGTCGCTGGTGAACGATGTGCTCGATCTTGCGAAATACGAGGCGGGGCGCATCGACATCGTCCGCAAGCCGTACTCGGTGCCGCGCCTGCTGGATGGCGTGATCGAGACGACCGCACCGTTGGCGTCCAAGAACGGGAACGTGCTGGAATGGCGGTGGGAAGGCACGCCGGCAGAGGGCGCGGTGGGCGATCCGCGCCGATTGCGGCAGGTGCTTTTGAACCTTGTGGGCAACGCGGTGAAGTTCACGCGTTCAGGGACGGTCGAGATCGAGGCAGAGGTCGTCGGAACCGCCGATCCGCAGCTGGAATTCCGCGTCATCGACAGCGGCGTCGGTATCGCGTCAGAGGATCTGGACCGCATTTTCCGCGACTTCGAAACGCTCGATTCATCTTATGCACGGCAAGCCGGCGGCACCGGCCTTGGCCTTGGTATCGCGCGCCGCTTCGCCAAGCTGATGGGTGGAGAAATCGGCGTAGAAAGCGAGCCGGGGGAGGGGAGCCTGTTCTGGCTGCGCCTGCCGTTCGAGCCTGTCGACCTGTCCGAGCCAGAGCAGACCGGCACCAAGGCCGAACCCGCCCCTTCGATCCGGCCGCTGGACATACTGCTGGTCGAGGACAACGAGATCAACCGGCTGGTGGCGCGTGAAATCCTTGAAGCAGACGGGCACTCGGTCACCGAGGCCGTCAACGGGCGCGCCGGGGTCGAATGGGCGAATGCCAGACGCTTCGATGCCATCCTGATGGATGTTTCGATGCCGGTGATGGACGGGCCGGAAGCGGCGCGGACGATCCGGTCGGGCACAGGCCCGTCGGCAGCGACGCCGATCATCGCCGTTACCGCGCACGCGCTTCCCGAGGAAATCGCAGAGTTCCGGAAGGCGGGCATGCCCCACTGTGTCAGCAAGCCGCTCGACCGCAATGTGCTGCAACAGACACTGGCCGAGGTTGCTGGCGCTGCGCCGCCGGTGGCCGAGCCTGTCGCGGCTGTGGCGCCAGAAGCCAAGGACGACCCGCTGCTCGACGCCGAGAACCTTGCACGCTTCGCAAGTGGCAAGTCCACGGGGCTTCTCGACCGCAGCGTCGCCGAGATCAACTGGGACATTGACCGCATCGCCGAGGCGACGCTGGCCCCGACCGATCTGCAGCAAGTGGTCCACAAATGCGCGGGCACCTGCGGCGTTTTCGGTTTTACCGCTTTGCGCAGCGCGCTTGCCGCCGTCGAGACGGATCTCAAGCGCGAAACGGCTGTCGAGCCGGAAAGGCTGGCCGCCTTGGCCGTGCTGTGGGAAGAGACCCGCGAGGCCCTGCAGGACTGGCGCGCGGCACAGCCCTAGGGGATCGCGACCGCCAGTCCGACCAGACCCACGACTTTCGCGATCTCGGACAGGTTGGTGACGCCGCTGTCGTAGCAGGCGATGGCGTCGCCGGGCAGCAGGTAGGGGTCATAGTCGTCGCGGTCCGCGCGCTGGCGCATCACCTCGACCTTGCGTTCGATCACCACCGACACATCCGTCATCGGGTTGCGCGAGAACAGCGCCGCCGAGCGGTCGGCGCTGGTGGCCCGCGCGCCGCCGACGCAGTTGGCGTCGATCACGGCCTGTGTGAACCGGGTACCATAGGGCACTTCGCGCACGGTCTGTCCAATGGCCGAGGGCGCGTTGCCTGTGGCGGGCACGGTGAGGTTCGACAGGTACAGCGAGATGCCCGGCGGGCTGATCGGGCTGGGGACCATCAGGTCGTCCTGAAAGCAATGGCGCGACGGTACGAACAACTCGTCTCCGCCGATCATCAGCACGTCGTCGAAGCCAAACCCTTTCAGCGCGGCGCGCAGGTCCAGCGTGTAGGTCACACCGTTCCGCGTCAGTTGCACGGCGGACAGGTCCGCGTCGGGCCGGATGCCACCGGCATTGCGCAGGGCGACGGTCAGGTTCCGCGTCTCGGTCGACGCGCCAAGCGCGGCCTGCCGCAGGGTGTCGACCTGATCGCCGGGCACGCCGCCGATGGTGACGGTCTGCGGCTCGAACACCGCGCCGGACACGGCCACGCGCACCGGCGCGAAGTCTTTCACCAGAAGCGAGACCGAAGGCGTCGTGGTGTAGTAGCCGCCGGAGATCAGCGCCGAGACGGCGTCGTTGATGACCTGTTGCGTCGTGCGCCCCTGCGCCGGGATCGGCGCGATGAACGGCAGCTTCAGCGTGCCATCGCGCGAGATGACGTAGTCGCCGGAAAAGGTGTCGTCGCCGGGCAGCAGAAGCTCCACCAGATCGCCGCGCGACAGGACCTCGCCGCGCAGGGCTTCGGGCAGATAGCCACCGTAGCTGCCCTTGGTGCCGGTGGGGGAGTCGCCGCCGTAGGGTTTGCATTTCGACGCGTTCATCTGCGGAGAGACCAGAACCGTCGAAACCGCGTCGCGGGTCGTGTCGATATCGCGGTACTGCGCCTGATAGGCGCCGCCGACCGAGGCCGGCTCGATGTTGGATGCGTCCCGCGGCGTCGCGCAGGCCGAAGCCATCAACAGCGACATGACGCTTAGTCCAAGGTGGCCTCTGCGGGCAATCATCACGCGCGCCCCGGCGATTTACGACAACTTCGGTCCTGAATAGCGCGGGGCAGAGTCACCGGTCCATCCCTTCGCGGGGATCGGCCGCTAATCCAATCGGATAGGTTGCATATCAAACGCACCGCCCCGCTGTCCCCCGGTGCCCGAGACCGGCATCCGCGCGTCCAGTAAAACCAACATCAATGCCAGCGCGGCAGCCATACTCACGGAACCCGGTCATGCGTCACATTCTCGAACGTGTCCCCTTCGCGCGGAACCTGCTCGCCTATTGCTTGTCCGAAGTGGCAGCGAAGGCGTCACGGCTGATCGTCGTGGTTGCAGTCGCGCGGACGATGGATGTGGCCGCGATCGGTGTCGCCGCCGCCGCGCTGGCAGCCTCTGACATCCTGAAGGCCCTGACCGAGAACGGTGTCGGACAGCGGATCATTGCCGCCTCCGACGCCGACCTCGACGCCACCTGCCGCACCGCGCGGCGGCTGTTCTGGGCGTGGTGCCTTGGCCTGTTCTCGCTGCAGCTTGCCGTGGGCGGTGTGATCCTTGCCGTCAGCGGCGATGTCGGCCTGTTCGCGCTGATCGCGATCCTTGCGGGCGAATACCTGTTCATGCCCGCCGGGCTGGTGCAATGCGCGCTGGCGATGCGGGCGGGCAAGATGCAGCAGACCGCCGCCATTGCGGGCGGGCAGGTCGTCGGCGCAAACATGCTGTCGGCCCTGCTGGCCGTCGTCTTCCCGTCGCCCCTTGCGCTGGTGTTGCCGCGCCTGCTGGCCGCGCCGATCTGGCTGGTCGCGATGCGCCGCCTGCATCCCTGGACCCCGACATCCGGCCCCCGCGCACCCCTTGCGCCCTTCATCCGCTACGGCTGGGCCGTGTTGGGGGTCGAGGTCGTGAAGGCGCTGCGGTTGCAGGCCGACAAGCTGGTGATCGGCCTCATGCTGGGGGCTGAAACGCTGGGTCTGTACTTCATGGCCTTCAACGCCGGTCTTGGCCTTGCCACCTCTTTCTCGCAGGCGCTGTCGGTCGCCCTGTTTCCGCACCTGTGCAGCGCCGAGGATCGCACCGCCGCCCTGCGTCAGGCGCTGATGCTGAGCGTCGCGCTGATCGGCCCGGTCGTCGTGCTGCAAGCGCTTGCCGCGCCCTACTATGTGCCGGTGCTGTTCGGGGACGGGTGGGACGGCATCGCCGAGGTCGTCTCGATCCTCTGCCTCGCCGCGATCCCCTCGGTCATCTGGTCCGCCGCCGCGCAATGGCTGCGCAGCAACGAGCGCCCGCAAGTCGAGTTCTGGGTCACCGTTCTGCTGACCGTTGCACTAGTTGCGAACACCGCGCTGCTGGCCCCGCACGGACTGACCGCCATCGCCATAGGTTATCTCGTGATTGCCACCGTGGTGCAGGTCGGCGCGGCGCTGCCCGCTCTTGTCCCTCCGTTCCGCCGCCCCTTGCCGAAGGTCGCCTGACATGCCCCGTTTTTCTATCGTCATCCCCTGTTTCAACGCCGCCGCGACCCTCGCCGAGACCGTTCGCAGCCTTGAGGCGCAGACGGTCCGCGACTGGGAGTGCCTGCTGGTCGACGACGGCTCGACCGACGCGACGCCGGAACTTGCGGCTGCCTTCGCCGCGCGCGACGCGCGGTTCCGCCTGCTGCGTAACCCCGGCAAGGGGCCAAGCGCCGCGCGGAACCATGGGGTCAGCCGGGCACGGGGCGGGATCGTTTCGTTCTGCGACGCGGACGACCTGTGGCTGCCGACCAAGCTGGCCGAGGCAGGGCGTGCGATCCGCTCTGGCGCCGACGCAAGCTTTGGGCGGATCGTCTTCTTCGACGGCGACGCGGGCCGTACACAATCCACCGTGCCGCATTGCGACGTCACCGTGCCGATGCTGCTGGCCGAGAACCCGGTCTGCACAATGTCGAACCTGTCGATCCTGCGTCACGTCTTCCTTGCGAGCGGCGGCTTTGACAATCGCATCGTCCACAACGAAGACCTTGAATGGCTGATCCGCCTTGTCGGCGGCGGCGCGGTGCTGCGCGGCGTGGACAGCCTGCAGGTCTGCTACCGCACCAGTCCGACCGGCCTGTCTTCGGACCTTGCCGCGATGCGCGCCGGGCGTGCCGCTGCCCTCGCCACCGCCGCCGGGCTGGGCCACCAGCCGGACGCGCGGGCCGAGGCGATCCACCTGCGCTATCTCTCGCGCCGCGCGCTGCGGGTCGATGCCCCTGGGCTCGAAGCCCTGCGCCTGGCGCTCGCGGGCCTGTACACCAGCCCGCGCGGCTTTCTGTCCGACCTCCGCCGCGGCGGGCTGACGCTGGCCGGCGCGATCACCGCGCCCGTGCTGCCGCGCGGTCTGCGCCAGCGCCTGTTTGCTTCCTGAAAGGACTTTTCCATGCCCAAGGCTTCCATCGTCGTCCCCGCCTTCAACGCAGCCGAGACGCTGCCCGAAACGCTTCGCAGCCTGCTTGCCCAGACGTTCCCGGATTTCGAGATCGTCGTGGTCGACGACGGCTCGACCGACCGCACCGTTGCCGTGGTCCGCAGCTTTGCCGACCGCCGCATCCGCATCGTCCAGCAACCGAACCGGGGTCTGCCGGGCGCGCGCAACTCTGGCATCGACGCGGCGCGGGGAGAGTTCATCGGCTTTTGCGACGCGGACGACCTGTGGCGGCCGACCAAGCTGGCTGCGCATGTCGCGCATCTGGAGGCGAACCCGCAGGTCGGCCTCAGCTATTCCGGCTCGGACCTGATCGACATGGAAAGCCGCCCCCTGAAGGTCGCGATGCGCCCGCGTCTGCGCAATGTCACCGCCGCGCACGTGTTCCTGCGCAACCCGGTCGGCAACGGCTCTGCCCCCGTGTTCCGCCGCGCCGCGCTGGACGCGATCCGCTGGCGCCCGGCGCAAGAGACCGTGCGCGACTGGTGGTTCGACGAGACGTTCCGCCAGTCCGAGGACATCGAATGCTGGCTGCGCTTCGCCCTGACGACCGATTGGGAGATCGAGGGCGTCCCCGGCCAACTGACCCGCTATCGCATCGCGCCCGGCGGGCTGTCCGCCAGCCTCCACAAGCAGCTCGCGGCGTGGGATCGCGTGGTCGAGAAGCTGCAACCGCTGGCGCCGGACTTCTTCGCCCGCCATGCGCCAGTCGCGCGCGCGTATCAGCTTCGCTACCTCGCCCGCCGCGCCTTCAGCATGGGCAACGGCCCCGAAGCCGTGCGCCTTGTCCGCGCGTCGCTTGCATCGTCGCGCCGTCCGCTTGTGGCGGAACCTGTGAAAACGCTGACCACGATCGGCGCGTCCCTTGCGCTGAATATGTTCGGGAAAGCCGCAGGCTCCGCGCTGCTCGCCCGCCTGAAATCCGCACACCGCACCTGACCGCCAAAGACCGGAGAGACACCATGCTGCGCATCGCCCATCTCGTCGACGACACCAATCCCGGCGGCGTGACCCGCTATCTGGACTTCCTTGCCAGCGATCCCGCGATGGCGGCGCTGGCCCGGCACGAGATCGTCGTCGTGCCCCGGAACCGCCCGGCCAGCGTGCGGGGCGCAGCGGACGTCATCGTTTCGCATCTCGCGATCTCGTGGCGCGGTCTGCCGGGGTTGATGGCGCTGCGCGCCCGCCACACCGGAACGCCGCTGATCCATGTCGAGCATAGCTATTCCGCCGGTTTCGTTGCCGCCAATGTCACGGCGCGCCGTCGGTTCTTCACCCTGCTTCGGACGGCCTACGCCCTGTTCGACCGCGTCGTCGCGGTTAGCCACGCGCAGGGCAGGTGGCTTCTCGCCCGCGATGTTGTCCGGCCAAAGGCATTGACCGTGATCCAGCCGCAGGTCGACCTGTCCCGCTTTCGCGCGATACCGCGTCCGTCGGGGCCGATCCGCTGCTTCGGCGCCATCGGGCGTCTGGACGGTCAGAAGGGCTTTGAACTGCTGGTGCAGGCGTTCCGCGCACTGGAGGGCCCGGAGCTTTTGCTGAAGGTCTTCGGCGACGGACCCGAACGCACCCGGCTGGAAGCACAGGCCGCCGGCGACCCCCGTATCGTGTTCGAGGGCTTCGCGCCCGATCCCTCACAAGCCTACGCTGCCTGCGACGCGGTGGTGATGCCGTCCCGGTGGGAGCCCTACGGCCTTGTCGCACAAGAGGCGCTTGCCGCCGGACGCCCGGTGCTGGTCTCGGGTGTGGACGGTCTGACGGACCACGTCGCATCCGGCGCGATCCCGATGGCGGGCACGGGTGTCGCCGCGCTTACCGTGGCGATGCAGGAGATGTGCGGAAAGATGTCCGCAGAACTACTGCCGGCGCACCAGCCCGCCCGCCCCGCGCTTGCCGATCAGTGGGGCACCTTGCTTGGCGGCGTCTTGCAAGACACCGTGTCCGACAAAGTCGCACAGGCGGCGTGACCTCGAGAGTCCGGACCGGAAACTTCGGTTCGGACAGTTCGCATCGACTCGAGGCTGTCAGTCTCAGGCGTCCGAAAGCAGCACGCCGCCGGGCGTTCCAACGCCCGCGCAGGCCCGCGAATGCCAACCCGGTCCCCGGCCCAAAGCCGTTCCCGTCACCGCACTGTCAAAGGGGATTTGGTGGAGCCAAGGGGAGTCGAACCCCTGACCTCTTGCATGCCATGCAAGCGCTCTCCCAACTGAGCTATGGCCCCATGTGCTGCGGTCCTTGCCGGACCGCTCGCGGGTATTATGACCTTGCGCCGGACAGCGCAAGGGGAAATTCGTCAGTTTTCGTCGTCTTCGTTGGAAACGTCGGCGATGTCATCCAGCGAGACATTATCGTCGTCATCGTCGTCGTCGAGGATATCGTCATCGATATCCACATCCGACGAATCGTCGTCGTCATCCAGATCGACATCATCGTCGTCGACCAGTTCCATTTCCTTTTCCTTCTCCGCCTTGTCAGCGATCGAGGTCCGGGACTTGGTGCCGGTATCCAGGCTCACGACCTCGCCCGTGTAGGGGCTGACGATCGGCGTCCTGTTCAGATCGTAGAAGCGTTTGCCTGTCGTCGGGCAAACCCGCTTGGTACCCCATTCTTCCTTGGGCATGCGTTTCCTCTCAAGAGCTCGGTAGCAGCGTGTCGTTGAATTGCGGTCCCCTGCCACAGCCGGGGGCCACTGTCAAAGCCTTTTCGGACCAAGCGCGCAAGGCCTTTTTGCGATGGTCAGCCGGGGGCGGCGCGCGTTATTCTGGCCGAAAGGCAGATCGAGGCAGAGATATGGGTCAGGCGGTGCTTCCCGGCAACCCCCCGGTGGAAATCACCCTGCGCCGTTCGGCGCGGGCGCGACGGGTGTCTTTGCGCGTCTCGGCGCTGGATGGCCGGGTCACCCTGTCGATGCCGCATTACATGGACGAGGCAGAGGCGCTGAACTTCGCGCGCGAGAAATCCGGCTGGATTCGCGGCCACTTGGCAAAGCAGCACGCTCCGGTCGATGTGGGTCTTGGCGCGACCGTGATGGTGCGCGGGCAAGAGGTGGCGGTGACGGGCGCCCAGGTACGGCGCGTGAGCCTGCAGGACGGCGCGCTGCTGGTCCCGGACAACGCCGGGATGGCGGCGGCGCGGGTCAAAGCGTGGCTGAGATTGGATGCGAAGACGCGATTGGCCGAAGCGGTCGACCGATACGCCGCCTTGGCGGGCCGCAAGGTCGGGCGCGTGACCCTGCGTGACACGCGGTCACGCTGGGGGTCCTGTACCGCCACCGGCAACCTCAACTTTTCGTGGCGTCTCGCCATGGCGCCGCCCGAGGCACTGGACTACGTCGCGGCGCACGAGGTCGCGCATCTGGTCGAGATGAACCACTCCCCCGCTTACTGGCGCGTGGTCGCCCGCATCTGTCCGGACTACGAAGCGCCGAGGCGATGGCTGAAGACGCAGGGTCACCGCCTGCACCGCTACCGCTTCGGCGATTGACCGCACCCGCACCGAGCCGCACGATACCCGCATGCTGATCCAGACACGCCCCGGCGAAACCTCGCAATCGGCCCATGAACGGGTCTACCGGCATCTCCGGTCGCGGATCATGCATGGCGAGCTTGCCCCCGCGACATCGCTGACCCTGCGCGGAATCGGCAAGGACTATGGCGTGTCGATGACCCCGGCGCGCGAGGCGGTGCGCCGGCTGGCGGCGGAAGGCGCGCTGATGCTGTCGTCATCGGGCCGTGTCTCGACCCCCGAACTGTCGAACGAGCGGATCGAGGAACTCGCGGCGCTGCGGGCCCTGATCGAGACGGAACTCGCCAGCCGCGCCCTGCCGCGCGCGCATATCGCGCTGATCGACCGGCTGAACGCGATCAACGGGCAGATCGCCGAGGCGGTCGCGAAGCACGACGCGGTGGCCTACATCCGCACCAATCTCGAGTTTCACCGTACCCTTTACCTGCGCGCGCAGGCGCCGGCGATGCTGGCGATGGCGGAAACCGTCTGGCTGCAACTCGGCCCCACGATGCGAAAGCTATACGGGCGGCTACAACGGACCGAAGTGCCGCAGCAACACAAGCTGATCGTCGCCGCGCTCCGGGCAGGGGACGAACCGGGATTGCGGCTGTCCGTCCGGACCGATGTCACGCAGGGTCTCAGGATGCTGGTCGCCTGACGCCCCAGCTTCTTCTTCTGTCCTAAAATATCCCGGGGGGAGGCCGAAGGCCGGGGTGCAGAGCCCCCGATCCACTTCGGTTCAGCTTGCGGTACAGCCCTTGGCGAAGCAGGTGGTGATCGCTTCCATCATCGCCTCGGTCGGCTCGGGAAACAGGTTGCCCTGGCAGGCGTTCAGCACAAGCGTCGGCTTGCCGCCGTCGGGGTCGCGCTGCAGGAAGGTCAGGACTTCGGTGTCCATCGGCAATTCCGCGCACCATTCCGCGGTGCAGGTCTCGAAGACGCGGACCGGCTCGTTGATCCGTTCTTCCGGGCCGTTGGCGAAGATCGTCCAGCCGGAAAAGAACGCCTCGTAACTGCGTGGCTCGCCGCCGGTGGTGCCGCCGTCACGGGGGCCGGGACCGTCCGAGAAGCGGCCCGAGACGATGACATATACCTCGTCCGCGGCGGCGGCGTCAGAAAATGCGGCGACGATGTCCGGCTTGAGACAGGACAGGGCCGACGCGGGGCCGGCAACCGCAAGCGACAGGGCAGCGGCGATCAGGGCTTTCGGCATTTCACAACTCCTTCCGGAAGGTGGAGATGACTTTCTCGTAGACGGTGCGTTTGAACGGCACGATGGAGGCGACAAGATCGTCCGGCCCCATCCACTGCCAGCGCGAGAATTCGGGATGCTCGGTCTGGATGTTGATCCCATCATCGGCGCCGTTGAACCGCAGCAGGTACCAAAGCTGTTTCTGGCCGCGGTACTTGCCTTTCCAGACCTTGCCCAGAAGGTCTGGCGGGAGGTCATAGGTGATCCAGTCGGGCGTGACGGCCTCGACCTCTACCATGTCGCGGGTCACGCCGGTTTCTTCCCACAATTCGCGCAGCGCGGCGTCCTCGGGGTCTTCGCCCTTGTCGATTCCGCCCTGCGGCATCTGCCATGCGCCGGGTGTGTCGATCCGCTCGCCCGCGAACAGCAGGCCGGCCGGATTTGCAAGGACGACGCCCACGCAGGGGCGATAGGGAAGGCGGGCCTTGTCTTCGGGGGTCATGTCAGCCTCGGCAACGTTTCAACCCCAAGTTAGGGCAGCCGGGCTGCGAGTAAAAGCGCACATCACGCAAGTCTGAGCGCCCGAAATTTCGCCGAAAATTCGATGTCCGGCGGGTGTCTGCGTGAAAGCGCCGGGATACGGTTGTGTACCGGCGGAACACGGGCTTAGGACCGTTCGGAACCATGAACAAGGAGATCCGGGATGACGGACAAGACAGCCGAGGCGCGGCAGATCGTCGAGGCCTATCTCGAGAGAAGCATGATACCCGATCCCGAAGGCGCCGCCGCCTATCTGTCTGCGGATTTCGAGATGACCTTCACCGGGGGGCGCAAGCTGGGCGGTCCCGCCGGAAGCGCCGCCTTCAACGCCAAGCGCTATGCGTGGGTCAAGAAGCGGTTCCTGCGCACCGACGCGGCGCTTGATCCGGCGACGGGCGATGTTCTGGTGTTCAACACCGGCCACCTGTACGGCGAATGGCCTGACGGCACCCCGTTCGACGGCAACCGCTATATCGACATCTTCACCGTGCGTGACGGCAAGATCGTCTCGACCGATGTCTGGAACGACAGCGCCGAGATCCTGCTGGACCGCGCCGGTCTGTCGGAGGCGCCGCTGTGACGCTTGCCGGACATGACCGCTACGACTATGCGCCGATCACGCGGCGTCAGTCCTTCGACTGGCCGGGTGGCCGCAAGCTGGCGGTCTACGTCGGGCTGAACCTTGAGCATTTTGCGTTCGGCGAAGGTCTGGGGGCCGAACTTGCTCCCGGAGGGCCGCAACCCGATGTGCTGAACTACGCCTGGCGCGACTATGGCAACCGGGTCGGCGCGTGGCGGATGCTGGAACTGCTGGACGAACTCGACCTGCCGGCGACGGTTCTCGCGAACAGCGCGATGTACGGCTATGCGCCGGAGTTGATGGCGGAACACCACGCCCGCGGTGACGAGATCGCGGGCCACGGTCGCACCAACAGCGAGCGGCAGAGCGTGCTTGATCCCGACGCAGAGCGCGCGCTGATTGCCGAGGCGACGGCGGTGCTGACCGACGCTGAAGGGGTCGCCCCGCGCGGATGGCTCAGCCCGTGGATCGCGGAAAGCCGCGTCACGCCGGACCTGCTGGCCGAGGCTGGCTATCGCTATACGCTCAACTGGTGCATGGACGACCAGCCGGTCTGGATGCGCACGGATCACGGCCCGCTTCTGGCGATTCCGTATCCGCAAGAGGTCAACGACATCCCGGCGGTGGTGGCGCGCAAGGACGGGGCGGCGCAGTTCGCGGACATGATCATCGACAACTTCGACGAGATGCTGGAGCAATCGGCGCGGCAGCCGCTGGTGATGGGGATCGCGCTGCACCCCTACATCGTTGGCCAGCCCTATCGCCTGCGCCACCTGCGCCGGGCGCTCGCCCATATCGCTGCACATCGCGACGACATCTGGATCACCACGGCCGGGGCCGTTTTCGACCGCTTCGCCCGTCTTGTGCCGCCGCCGTCTCGAACGGAGTGACAGCGCTTTCCGCCTGCCGGCTGTGATCAGCGCGGTAGCTGAGGCCTGGAACGGCCACGAAAAACCCCGCCGGATCGCTCCGGCGGGGTCGGTTTTCGGGGTGCTGTCGACAGACGGCGGAGCTTATTGCGCGGCGTCGATCGCGGCGAGGCCGTGCAGCAGGTCGATGGCGTAGCTAAGCTGGAAGTCTTCCTCGCGTAGCTCGGCCGACGCTTCGGCGCGGGCCTGTTCCTCTTCGATCTGCCGGCGCTCGTCCTCGGTCAGCGAGTCGTTGTCGAGCGCGCCGCGGAGGTCGGCTTCGGACCGCAGCGGACGTGCGGTGTCCTCTTCGCTGGTCTCCTCTTCCGGACGGCTTGGCGGCTGGGCCACGACGATGTCGGGCGACACGCCAAGCGCCTGGATCGAGCGACCGGACGGCGTGTAGTAGCGCGCGGTGGTCAGACGCATCGCGCCGTCGCCCCGCAGCGGCATGACCGTCTGGACCGATCCCTTGCCGAACGACTTTGTGCCGACCACGATGGCGCGGCGGTGGTCCTGCAGGGCGCCTGCGACGATCTCGGACGCAGAGGCAGAGCCGCCGTTGATCAGCACCACCATCGGCAGGCCCTCGGCCAGATCGCCCGGCGTGGCGTTATAGCGCTCGCCGTCCTGCGGATCGCGGCCACGGGTCGACACGATCTCGCCCGCGTTCAGGAACGCGTCGGAGACCTTGATCGCCTGCGTCAGCAGGCCGCCCGGGTTGTTGCGAAGGTCAAGGACGAAGCCATCAACGTTCTCGAAGCCGCCCAGTTCCTCGACCGCTTCCATCAGGCCGGATTCGAGGTTGGGGTATGTCTGGTCGTTGAAGGTCGAGACGCGCATGACGACCGTCTTGCCCTCGACGCGGGTGCGGACGGCGGTCAGCTTGATGGTGTCACGGATGATCGAGACGTCGAAGGGTTCTTCGGTGCCTTCGCGCACGACGGTGATGATGATCTCGGACCCGACCGGGCCGCGCATCATCTCGACCGCTTCGTCCAGCGTCAGGCCGAGGACCGACTCGCCATCGACGTGGGTGATGAAATCACCCGCCTCGATGCCGGCATCGTCCGCGGGTGTGTCGTCGATCGGCGACACGACTTTCACGAAGCCCTCTTCCTGCGTGACCTCGATACCCAGCCCGCCGAACTCGCCCCGGGTCTGCACGCGCATGTCGGCGGCGTCGTCGGGCGACAGGTAGCTGGAGTGGGGGTCAAGCGACGTCAGCATGCCGTTGATCGCGGCTTCGATCAGTTCGCCCTCGTCGACTTCCTCGACATACTGGGCGCGGATACGTTCGAAGATGTCTCCGAACAGGTCGAGCTGTTCATAGACGGAATTGTCGCGCTCGCCTTCCTGGGCCAGCAGGGGTCCTGCGATCTGCGTGGTGGCGATAACCCCCGCAAGGGTCCCCGCCACGGCTGCCATCACGAATTTCTTCATACGGTCCTCGTGTTCTCAATCAATGGCGAACCACTGGCCCGGGTTGATCGGGTCGTCGCCCTGCCTTGCCTCTATATAAAGCGTTTCCGTGCGGTTTACGCCACCGAGTTCCGGCGCGCCCGCGGCAAACGCAGCTTCGTCTGGTGCATTTCCACCCATGAGGCCCACGGGAGCGCCGGCTGGCAGCACCTCTCCCAGTTCCCCATACACCTCTTCCAGCCCGGCCAGAACAAGCAGATAGCCGCCTCCGGGCTCAAGGATCATCACATTTTTGTAGTCCAGCAAGGGCCCGAGGTAGCGGATCGTTGCCGGCCAGGGGGTCGTGACCAGTGCGCGCGGCTCGGTCGCGACCACGATGCCGGGCCGGACGATGCCCGCCGCGTCAGCCTCGTTCGCGCGCCGCAGGACCGATCCGGCAACCGGCAGCGGCAGGCCGCCGCGTGAGGGATCGAACTCGGGAAGGTCGGGACCCTCGTCGCCCAACTCGGTCAATCCAGAGGCAAAGCCCTGCAAGGTCTCGGCGCTGTCAATCAACCGGGCCAGCGCCTCGGGATCGGTCAGGAAGCGCTGGGGCAGGTCGACGCGGTTCTGGATCGCCTGACTAAGCGCGGTCCGCGCCTCCTGCACCCCGGCAAGCCCCTCCTGCACCGTTTCGGCGGCGCTTTCCTGCAACGCCCGCAGCAGCGCGATTTCCTCAAGGTGCTTGCGCAACACCTCCGCCTCGCGTTGCAGCGCGGGCGTGACGGAACTGACCATCATCCCCGAGCGCGCGGTTCCGACGGGGCCGGAGGGGTGCAACAGCAGCAGCGGTGTCGGCGAGGTCTCGATGGACTGCAGGACACCGACAAGGCGCATCACCTTCTCGCGCTGCGCCTCGAACTGCTGCCGCATCGCGTTCTCGCGGATGGCGGCGCGGCGCAGACCTTCGCGCAAAGCGATCAGCCCGTTCTCGTAGGCGCGGATCGTCATGGTCAAAGCGCGCACGCGGTCGTCGGCGCGCTCGGCGGCGGCCAATGCGTTCTGCGCCGCCTCAAGCTGGCCCGCGGCGCGGCGGGCGACCAGCTCCAGATCCTCAAGCGGCTGCGCCGCACCCAGCGCAGGCCAGAGGATAAGCAGCGGCAGAAGGCGCAGAAGCCTCATTTCTTGAGAAGGCTCACGCCGGTCATTTCGTCGGGCAACGGCTGTCCCATCAGGTCCAGCACCGTCGGCGCAAGATCGCACAACCGTCCGTCGCGCAAGCTGGCGCCGTTGGGGCCGCCGTAGACGATGACGGGCACAAGGTTCGTCGTATGCGCCGTGTGCGGCCCGCCGGTTTCGGGATCGACCATCGTTTCGCAGTTGCCGTGGTCGGCGGTCACGACGATGGCGCCGCCGGCCTTTTCCAGCGCGTCGATGGCGCGGCCAAGCCCATGATCCACCGCCTCGCAGGCCTTGATCGCCGCGTCGAGGTCGCCGGTGTGGCCGACCATGTCGGGGTTGGCGAAGTTCACGACGATCAGGTCATAGCCCTTCTCGATGGCTTCGACGAACTTGTCCGACACCTCGGGCGCGCTCATCTCGGGCTGCATATCGTAGGTGGCGACGTTGGGCGATTTCGGCATGAACCGGTCCTCGCCGTCGTAGGGCGTCTCGACACCGCCGTTCAGGAAGAACGTGACGTGCGGATATTTCTCGGTCTCGGCAAGGCGGAACTGGGTCAGGCCTTGTTTCGACACCCATTCGCCCAGCGTGTTGACGATCTTCCGCTTCGGGTAGGCCGTCGTCATGTAGTCGTTGTGGCCGTCCGAGTACTCGACCATCCCCAGCAGGGCGGCATAGTCCGGACGGTCGCCGGTTTCGAAGGCGTCGAACCCCGGCTCGCCGATGGCGCGCAGGATCTCGCGGGCGCGGTCGGCGCGGAAGTTGATGAAGAAGATGCCGTCGCCGTCCTTGATGCCGTCGAACCCGTCGACGACGGTCGGTGCGATGAACTCGTCGGTCTCTCCCCGCTCGTAGGCGGCGGCGATGGCGGCGTCGGCGCTGCCGGCGGTCTCGCCCTTGGCGTTGACCATCGCGTTGTAGGCCTTGCCGACCCGGTCCCAACGGTTGTCGCGGTCCATCGCGAAATAGCGTCCGGTGACCGAGGCGACGGTCACACCGTCCGGCAGATCGGCGGTGAACTTGGCGATCTGCTCGCGGGCGGACTTGGGCGGCACGTCGCGCCCGTCGGTGATCACGTGGACCATCACCGGCACGCCCTTGTCGGTCAAAAGCTTCGCCGCCGCGACGATGTGATCCTGATGGGCGTGGACGCCACCGGGCGAGGTCAGGCCCATGAGATGCGCAGTCCCGCCGGACTTCTTCAGCGTCTCGGCGAAAGCGCCGATGGCTTCGTTGTCGAAGAAGCTGCCGTCTTCGATGGCAAGATCGATCTGGCCAAGATCCATCGCAACCACGCGTCCCGCGCCGATGTTGGTGTGCCCGACTTCCGAGTTGCCCATCTGGCCCGTCGGCAGACCGACGTCGGGGCCGTAGGTCACAAGGAAGGCGTGCGGGCAGGTGGACCACAACCGGTCGAAGGTGGGCGTATTGGCGAGCGCGGGGGCATTTGCCTCGCGATCCTCGCGATAGCCCCAGCCGTCGAGAATGCACAGAACCACGGGTTTCGGATGGGTCATGACGGTTCTCCTGCCTGTCCTGTGGGGTTCTACGCCCGGAACGGGGGGAATTTGAACCGCTTTTTCCCGGATGCCGGCGCGTCACCGCGCGGTGATCCGCTAACGCGGTCACAAATTGCGCGATCGGGCTGCACTTCGGGCCGGGCCGGTCTAGGTAGGCGGCACCACTCGAGGACAATCCATGCACGCGATCGAAACCAAACGCCTGATCCTGACGCGGGCGGCGCCGGCCGATGCGGCTGCGCTGGCCCGCTATTCCGCCCGGAATGTGGACCATCTGACCAGATGGGAGCCTGCGCGGCCCGAGGGCTATTATTCCGAGACGGCGTGGCACAACCGCCTGACGGCCTACGCGCCCGACATCCGCGCGGGCCGCTACCTGCCGTTGGTGCTGCGGTTCCGGGACCGGCCAGAGGTGGTCGGCACGGCGAACCTGTCGAATATCGTGCGCGGCGTATTTCAAGCCTGCCACCTTGGCTATGCGATTGATGCGGAACAGGAAGGGCAGGGCGTGATGTCCGAGGCGCTGCGGGCGGTGCTGGATCACGCGTTCGGCGCGATGAGCCTCAACCGTGTGATGGCGAACTACCTGCCCGAAAACATGCGGTCGGCCGCGCTTCTGGCGCGGCTGGAGTTCGAGCGGGAAGGCTATGCCAAGCGCTATCTCAAGGTCGCCGGCGCATGGCGCGACCACGTCCTGACCGCAAAGCTGGCGCCTCAGCCGGAAGACCGGGCAGACCAGACCGAGACGCCGGGCGCGGTCGGAGCCTAGGCCAGCCCACTCCTCCCGGCGCTAGGCGCGGTGGTACGGGCTGTTCGCGAGGATCGCGGCGGCGCGATACAGCTGTTCGGTCAGCATCACGCGAACCAGCATGTGCGGCCAGACCATCGCTCCGAAGCTCAGGGCAAAGTCGGCCTCTGCGCGAAGCGATGGGTCAATCCCGTCGGCGCCGCCGATGACGAAGGCGGCATCCTGCACACCCTCGTCGCGCCAGCGGGCGAGGTGATCGGCGAATTTCGGGGACGTCAGCACGCGGCCGCGCTCGTCGAGCACCGCGATCTTGCCGCCCTTCGGCAGCGCGCGGCGCAAAAGCTCGGCTTCGGCGGCCATGCCGCCGCCCTTCCGGTCTTCCACCTCGGTCACGCTTGCCGGGCCAAGACCCAGTGCGCGCCCGGTCCGGTCGAACCGGGTGAGATAGTCATCGACCAGCGCGCGCTCGGGGCCGGTACGAAGCCGGCCCACGGCGCAAATGGAAAGACGCATCAGAGCTTGGCGACGACCGCTTCGCCGGGGCTCATCCACATCTTCTCGAGCTGGTAGAACTCGCGGACCTCGGGGCGGAACACGTGGACGATGATATCGCCCGCGTCGATCAGCACCCAATCGCCGGCGTCCTTGCCCTCGATCTTGCAGGCCACACCGAACTTCTCCTTGAGACGCTCGGTCAGCTTTTCCGAGATCGACGCGACCTGACGCGACGACCGCCCGGAGGCGATCACCATGAAGTCCGCCATCTCGGACTTGCCGTGCAAGTCGATCGAGACCACGTCCTCGGCCTTGTCGTCTTCGAGTGAGGAAAGGATACCTTCAAGCAGCATGTCGCTTGAAATCTGCTCCGGAATGTCGGTCATCGGAGCACCGCTAACGGACCGTGCATCGTCCGTCGTTGCCGTGTAAGACAGGACATCGTCCTCCTTCGCTGCGCGCCGTCAAAACCCCGACGCCGGGCATGGTTCCAAGGTAGCACCGGTCGGGCGCCATCTCAACTTTTCCGGCCCTTGGTCGGAAAACCGTGGTGGAAATCGCACGGTATTGCGGCAAATAGGTATCGCAGCGTTAACAAACAAGCCCGCCAAGACGGCGGATGGTAGTCGGGGCGCATGCCAGTAATGCGGTACATCAAGCCGGTGTGGAAGGTCGGTGCAGGCGTCGCGAACGGGATCGCGGAGCGCAATCTCGACCTGATCGCGGCGGGTGTCGCCTTCTATTCCATGTTTGCGATCTTCCCGGCAGTCGCCGCCGTTATCGCGCTTTGGGGCTTTCTGGCGAACCCCGACGTCGTCGAAGAACAGCTTCTGATGCTGAAGGCTTTCGTGCCGCCCGACGCCTATTCCCTGCTGTCGGGACAACTGGACCGGCTGATCATCGCGAACAACAGCACGCTGGGCTGGGCCACTCTGATCTCGACCGCAGTCGCGTTGTGGTCGACGCGGGCCGGGGTGGCGGCTTTGACGCGCGGGCTGAATACGGCCTACGGCACCATCCCTCGCGCCGGTTTCTGGGGCTTTGCATGGGCGCTGGTGATGACCGGGCTTCTGGTCTTGGTGGCGCTTCTGGCGCTGGCATCGATTGTCGTGCTGCCGGTGGTGCTGGCGATCTTCCCGCAGGGCCGGTTTACCGAAGCGACCCTGACGGTGGCCCAATGGACCCTGACGGGCGGCGTGGCGCTGGGCACAATCGGACTTTTGTATCGCTATGCACCGAACCACCGGGGCCGACGCCCGCGCTGGCTGTCGCTTGGGGCGATCCTTGCGCTGACCGCATGGGCGCTGGCCTCTGCCGCCTTCACGATCTACCTGCGCAACTTCGGCAGCTATAACGAGGTCTATGGCTCTATCGGCGCGGTGATCGCGCTGCTGATGTGGTTTTTCATCTCGGCGTTCTCGGTCCTGCTGGGCGCTGCCATAAACGCCGAGATCGACGAGCGGTACCCGCGCGAACGGGCGCGCCGCTTCAATCGCCTGCGAAACCGCTTTCCGACGAAGCGCGCGCCGGAGCCGTAACCAGCGTGCTGCCTTCCAGAACTTTCACCTCGCGCTGCGGGAAGGGGATCGAGATGCCGTGTTCCTTGAAGGCGTCCCAAAGCGCCAGATAGACGTTGCCCCTGATATTCGTCAGTCCGCCGGTCGGGTCGGTGATCCAGAAACGCAGGATGTAATCGACGCTGCTGTCTCCGAAGCCGACGATGTGGCAGACGGGCGGGCGGTCTTTGAGCACCCGGTTGACCCCCATCGCGGCTTCGATCGCGACCTTGCGGACCACGTGGGGGTCGTCGGCATAGGCGGTGCCGAAGAAGATATCCAGCCGGACGAAATCGTTCTGGTGCGACCAGTTCACCACCTGCCCGGTGATCAGGTCCTCGTTCGGGATCAGGTATTCCTTGCCGTCCCGCGTGGTGATCGAAACATAGCGTGCCCCAAGCGCGGTGATCCATCCGAAGGTCTCGCCCAACGAGATCACGTCGCCGGGCTTCACCGACTTGTCCAGCAGGATGATCACGCCGGACACGAGGTTGGACACCACCTTTTGCAGGCCAAAACCAAGCCCGACGCCGACCGCGCCCGACAGGACCGCAAGCCCGGTCAGGTCGAAGCCCACCGCCTTCAGTCCGATAAAGAATGCGGCCGAGAACAGGACGATCTGGACGACCTTGACCAGCAGGACCTGCATCGAGGGCGAGATGTCGTCGTTGCGCCGGATCCGGGCCGAGGTCGTGCCTGCCAGCATCCGCGCCAGCGTGAACAACAGCGCCGTGACCACCAGCGCTTTCAGGATTGCCAGAGCCGAAAGCCGGAAGTCGCCGAACTGGATGGCAAGCCCGTCGAGGATCTCGGACGCCTCGTCGGTCAATCCTAGGAAGTAAAGCGTCACCCAGATCCACAGCCCCCAAGAAACGAAACGCCGCAGAAGCGGGTTGCGCACAAGCCGGGTGGTCAGCGACACGATAAGCCACGCCGTCGCGATGCTGGCGATCAGGGCGAGGATATAGCGGCGGGACGGGAACGTCGTGATCATCCGCATCACCGCGACAGAGAGCCACGACAGCAGGATGAAGTAGATCAGCCACAACCGCTTTTCGATCAGAAGCAGGAACCGCAGGCGCCACTTTGGCCAGCCTTCAAGCTCGCGCATCCATGCCCGCATCCGAGGCGAGGTAGCGCGGCCCAGCCCCCAAGCGACCACGGCGCAGACAAGCAGGATGGCGATTTGTGTCAGCCGGGACGGCAAAAGCAGGTTGCGCGATTGTGCGACCAGCATCGTCCACAGCTCGGTAAGCATCGTGACGAAGCTTTGAAATTCCTGTTCCATCGCGTCCTCCTGATGGAAAACTGGCGCGGTTACGGCGCTTCGGCAAGTTTTTCCGTGGGTTGCGCGCGACATGGCGGGCAGAAGCGTGTCGAACCGCACGCCCTTTGCCCGCGCGCTTAAGCGCGTTAGACTTTCCGCATGCGCCTTTCACTCATCGCTGTTCTTGTGCCGGATTACGACGAGGGCATCGCCTTCTTCGATGCGCTGGGCTTCGGTCTGGTTCAGGATGAACCGCGCGGTCCCGGCAAGCGCTGGGTGGTCATGCGGCCACAGGGCGGCGGCTCGGATATCCTGCTGGCGCGCGCAGTCGAGGATCAGCGCGCCGCGATCGGGCGGCAGGCGGGCGGGCGCGTCGGGTTCTTTCTGACGACGACCGATTTCGCCGGCGACGCAGAGCGGATCGAAGCGGCGGGCGGCACGTTCGAGGAACGGCCGCGCGACGAGGAGTACGGCCGCGTCGCCGTGTTCCGCGATCCGTGGGGCAACCGGTGGGATCTGATCGAGCCGTTCATCCTGATCGCGGGCGACGGCGGCGGGCGCGCCTGAAGGTCAAATGCCGCGCTACTTGATTGCGAATTGGACTCGCTATAAATCCGCCGCATGACTTTGGTTTTCGATCTCGGCGACCGCGTGCGTCTGCGCGAACGGTTCCACGGCGCCACGCGGACGGTGCTCGCCCGCCTATGAGGCGGCCCCCGACCCGTACCTGCACCTAGACGAAGACACATCCACGGAGAGAGGAACCAATGACCACTCCGAAGACACTCTATGACAAGATCTGGGACGCCCACCTGGTGGACGAGGCCGAGGACGGCACCTGCCTGCTGTATATCGACCGCCACCTGGTTCACGAGGTGACCAGCCCGCAGGCCTTCGAAGGTCTGCGCATGACGGGCCGCACCGTGCGCGCGCCGGACAAGACCATCGCCGTGCCGGACCACAACGTGCCCACCACGGCCGGCCGCGAAGACCCCAAGAACATGACCGAGGATTCGGCGGTTCAGGTTGCCGCGCTCGACAAGAACGCCAAGGATTTCGGGATCAACTACTATCCCGTGTCCGACGTCCGTCAGGGCATCGTGCATATCGTGGGCCCCGAGAACGGCTGGACCCTGCCGGGCATGACCGTGGTCTGCGGTGACAGCCACACCGCGACCCACGGCGCCTTCGGTGCATTGGCGCATGGCATCGGCACGTCCGAGGTGGAACACGTTCTGGCCACCCAGACGCTGATCCAGAAGAAGTCGAAGAACATGAAGGTCGAGATCACCGGCAAGCTCCGCCCCGGTGTGACCGCCAAGGACATCACCCTGTCCGTCATCGGCCATACCGGCACCGCCGGCGGCACCGGCTATGTGATCGAGTATTGCGGCGAAGCGATCCGCGACCTGTCGATGGAAGGCCGGATGACCGTCTGCAACATGGCGATCGAGGGTGGCGCCCGCGCCGGTCTGATCGCACCGGACGAGAAGACCTTCGAATACGTCAGGGGCCGTCCTCACGCGCCGAAAGCCGGCCAGTGGGAAGCCGCGATGGAATGGTGGAAGACGCTGTATTCCGACGATGACGCGCATTGGGACAAGGTCGTGACCATCAAGGGCGAGGATATCGCCCCGGTGGTGACCTGGGGCACCTCGCCCGAAGACGTCCTGCCGATCGACGCGCTGGTGCCGTCTCCGGACGACTTCAAGGGCGGCAAGGTCGAAGCGGCCCGCCGCTCGCTGGAGTACATGGGGCTGACCCCGGGCCAGAAGCTGTCGGACGTCCAGATCGACACGGTGTTCATCGGGTCCTGCACCAACGGCCGGATCGAGGACCTGCGCGCTGCCGCAGAGATCCTGAAGGGCAAGAAGATCAAGGACGGTCTGCGCGCGATGGTCGTGCCGGGCTCGGGCCTTGTCCGTGCCCAGGCCGAGGAAGAGGGTCTGGCCCAGATCTTCCAGGACGCCGGTTTCGAGTGGCGTCTGGCAGGCTGTTCCATGTGCCTTGCGATGAACCCGGACCAGCTGGCCCCGGGCGAGCGCTGCGCCTCGACCTCGAACCGCAACTTCGAGGGCCGTCAGGGCTATAAGGGTCGCACCCACCTGATGTCGCCCGCGATGGCGGCGGCAGCGGCGATCACCGGTCACCTGACCGACATCCGCGAACTGAGCTGAAACGGCGCGGCGGGGGAAACCCCGCCCTGCCTTCACCCGTAGGATGGGGTTTCACCCCATCGCCCGTTTCAAGGAGACGAACATGGACAAGTTCACCACCCTGACCGGCATCGCCGCGCCGCTCGACCTGATCAATGTCGACACCGACATGATCATCCCCAAGCAGTTCCTGAAGACCATCAAGCGCGAGGGTCTGGGCGCCAACCTCTTCGACGAGATGCGCTTTGACCGCCAAGGCAACGAGATCCCCGATTTCGTGCTGAACAAGCCGCAGTACCGCGAGGCCGAGATCCTCGTCAGCGGCGACAACTTCGGCTGCGGGTCCTCGCGCGAGCATGCGCCGTGGGCGATCAAGGATTTCGGCATCCGCTGCGTTATTGCGCCCAGCTTCGCCGACATCTTCTTTAACAACTGCTTCAAAAACGGCATCCTGCCGATCCCGCTTCCGCAAGAGCAGGTCGACATCCTGATGAAGGACGCCGAGAAGGGCGCCAACGCCCGGATGACGATCGATCTCGAGGCGCAGGAGATCACCACCTCTGACGGTCAGGTGATCCCGTTCGAGGTCGACGCGTTCAAGAAGCACTGCCTGCTGAACGGTCTCGACGACATCGGTCTGACGCTGGAGAAGGCCGCGGCGATCGACAGCTTCGAGGCGACGCAGAACGCACAGCGTCCGTGGGTCTGAGCCTGACGGACTGAATATTCCCGGTCGCGTCTTCGGGCGCGGCCGGTTTCCCGGGCATACCGCCCGGATGGACACAGCGCGGGATGCCGCGCCGCTTGTACGAACCTTCCCGATTTGCAGTCCAGACGTTGCGGCACGAACGGCTTCGTGAGCCGCGTTAAGCAAATTCGGGCTAAAAATCGCCGATAAGATGCGTTAAATGTGATCAATACATCTTATGATTGATTCCCGTCAGGGAGGTTTGTATGACACCCGAGCCGATCAACAGAGGTCATCGCACGCCCCTCGCGTCTGCAATACGAGACCGGTCGCTCGAATACGCCAAAACTTCGGGCATTCGTCGCAGAAACGTCTCAGACTTGTCCTTGGGGCTGCCACAATTGCCCGCCACTACATGTGGTGTGAACCGCGCGAAGCGGCAGCCTTCTGCTTTTAAATTGATGCAGAAGCGCACCACTTGTTCCACGAAAACGCCCGAATCTTTTTGTTATCTTTTCCAGAGACTTGCTGGCCAAACTGAAAGTAGGCAAAAATTGGGCAAAGTTGAGGCAACCCGCCATCAAAGGCGGGATCAAGTTGGGACAAGGGGGCGGCATCGTACCGCGTCCGGCCAGTTTGAGGGAAAAGAGCGGTGATTTCGCGACTTGCAGGCGCCATCGTGCGCGCGGTCCTTGTGGTGTTGCTGATTGCAACCCCGTCCCTCCTGTTGCCAGGAGTGACGTCGGACGTGACACAGATCGTGGCGCTCGTCTCGATCTTCGCCGCGGCCCTGACAATCTTCGAATACGCCTCTGTCTACCCCGGCATTGTCGAGTTCCGAAACGCTCCGCCGTTCAATCGGCTGCGTTTCCTCGCATTGTTTCTGATTGTGTTCATGATTTCCGTGGTCATCCGCGGCGAAACCGCGCCATCGGCACTGACCGAAATGATCACCAACTTCGGCACCGGCATCGGCGCCGCGATAGACTTCCCCTACAGCCCGGTGCGTCAGATCGTGCTGCTGCTGCCAGAGGACACGACGCTTGCCCATGTCGACCGGGTGCGGACCGCGGCGGGGATCAGCTACTTCTTCTCGATGCTGACGCTCGCGATCTTCTACTTCTTCGTCCGTGTGAAAAACTGGCCGCTGCATCGCGGCCCTTTCAATGTCTGGGTGAACCTGCCCACCTTCGACCCGACCTCGGGCGGCGACGTGGTGCAACGACTGGAGCGCGACGCGCGCTTTAACATCGTGGTAGGATTTACCATGCCATTCTTCATCCCGGCTGCACTGAAAGCGTCGGAGAACCTGTTCGGTCAGGTCACGCTGGAGAATCCGCAGTCGATGGTATGGATCGTTGCGGCATGGGCCTTCCTTCCCTCCAGCCTTCTGATGCGCGGCCTTGCAATGGGCCGGATCGCGGCCCTGATCGAGCGCAAGCGCGCCATCGCCGGGCGCGACGAAATGCAGCCGGCCTAGTCCTTCTATTCCTGTCGTTGCTCCCCGCCGCCGCAGAGCCCCTGCGCGTGGCGACTTGGCATGTCGAGATGCAGCGCCGGGGGCCGGGGCTGTTGCTGCGCGATATCCTTGCCGCGGAGGACCCCGACATCGCGGCGGTCGTCGCCGTGATTGCCGAGGTGTCGCCAGACATTCTGCTGCTCACTGGTTTCGACTGGGATCTCGACCTTGCCGCCGCCCGCGCGCTGGAGGCGCGGCTGGCGGAAGCCGGGGCGGCGTATCCGCACCTCTTTGCGCTGCCGTCGAACGCGGGGCTCGCCACGGGGCTGGACATGGACGGTGATGGCCGCACCGGCGGGCCGCGTGACGCGCAGGGCTACGGCTGGTTCGCGGGGCAGGGCGCGATGGTGCTGTTGTCTCGATTGCCGGTGGATGCCGACGGGGTGCGCGACTTCTCGGGGTTGCTGTGGGCGGACCTGCCCGGCGCAAAGCTGCCCGAGGTTGACGGACAACCATTTCCATCGGCAGAGGCTTTGGCGGCCCAGCGGTTGTCGTCCACCGGCCACTGGGATGTCCCGGTGATCCTGCCGGATGGCGGGCGGCTGCACATGCTTTGCTTCGCGGCGACGCCACCGGTGTTTGACGGGCCGGAAGACGCGAACGGCCTTCGGAACCATGACGAGGTCGCCTTGTGGTCGGTCTATCTGGACGGCGGGCTGGGATCGGCGCCGGACGATCCCGTGATCGTGTTGGGCAATGCGAACCTCGATCCGTCAGATGGTGACGGGCGCGGCGCGGCGATCGCGAACCTGATCGGGCACGCGCGTCTCCGCGACCCAGGACCCCGTAGTGCCGGAGGCACAGAGGCCGCAGACCGACAGGGCGGCACGAATGGCGACCACAGGGGCGATCCGGCTTTCGACACCGCCGACTGGTCGGACGACCCCGGACCGGGCAACCTTCGCGTCAGTTACGTTCTGCCGGATCGGGCTTTGACCGTGCTGGACGCGGGCGTGTTCTGGCCCGCGGCCGACGATCCGCTACGCCCGCTGATCGAGGGCGAGGGCCTGCCGCGCCACCGGCTTGTGTGGGTCGATATCGACCCGTAGCGCTGAGGCTAGCGCTGTCGCGGGCGCGGTATGTCGGAAGCCCGGAAGCAGTTCGTTGAAGCGTTCCGCGTCCAATTGGTGCGGCATGGACCAAAGATACCGCATCTCGACAAGGTGGCGGGCAAAGGGCCACACCGGCGCCATGGCCCGCAATGGAAGCCACGACATCCGGCCCGCCCTGATACGACGGTCGAGCGCGACAGAGACTTCTTCCGCCAGTTCCTTTCCGGTCAGCGTGTAGCCCGGAAACAGAACCTCTTCGAACGGCCGCAGCCGCCGGCGCATCCCAGCCAGTTGTACGGCGGCGCGGGCAAGGTCGGGCAGCCAGGCCCAGGCGTGCGCGGCGTCAAGCGGACCGGGATAGGTCAGCCGCCCGCGCGAAAGCCCCTTGATCATCACCCGGTCGAACCAGTTGCCGCTAGCCCGGTCGTCAAGGAAGTCTCCCGCCCGCAACAGGATCACACGCACGCCCGAGCTGCGCAGCGCCATCTCAGCGGCCTTCCGGGCGCGCGCGAGCGGATTGGTCGCGGTATGGGGGGTCGTTTCCCGCAGAACGCGGGGCGACCCCGGCCCGTAGACATAGACGTTCGCCGGCGCCAGAACCGTCGCGCGCGCCTGCTTGGCCGCTGCGATGATCTGTTCGGTCTGATCGGGAAGCTCGGCTTGCCAGCGCGCATAGGGCGGGTTCCACCCGTTCACGATGACATCCGCACCACGCGCCGCGCGCACAAGGTCGCCGCCACGGTCAAAACATCGGACCTGCCATCCGGCGGTCTTGAAGGCCTGTTCGGCATGTCTGCCGAACCGTCCGGATGCACCTAGAACCAGAACCTTCCCGTTCATCGCATCCTCCTTTCGTCAAAGCCTCCCACCCTCGATATGGCGCGCCGGTCCGGCCGCAGTAGACACGTTCGCGCCATCCCGTCATGCGCTGCCGATATGGCTTGCCGCAACGCGGCGGAACCCCAAGGTTTCTTGACCCCCCGGCAAGGCCGGGATAGGCGATGCCCGACCCGTGAGAACGACACAAAGGAAGGGAACTTGTCCATGTCCAACCCCTCGCTTCTGATCCTGCCCGGCGACGGCATCGGCCCCGAGGTGATGGCCGAGGTCCGCAAGGTGATCGACTGGTTCGGCGCCAAGCGCGACATGGCTTTCGACGTCAGCGAGGACCTCGTCGGCGGCTGCGCCTATGACGCGCACGGCACGCCTCTGACCGACGAGACCATGGCCAAGGCTCAGGAAGTCGACGCCGTCCTGCTGGGCGCCGTGGGCGGCCCCAAGTACGACACCCTCGATTTCAGCGTGAAGCCCGAGCGCGGCCTGCTGCGCCTGCGCAAGGAGATGGACTTGTACGCGAACCTGCGCCCGGCGCAGTGCTTCGACGCGCTGGCCGACTTCTCGTCGCTGAAAAAGGATGTGGTCGCCGGCCTCGACATCATGATCATCCGCGAGCTGACCTCGGGCGTCTACTTCGGCGAGCCCCGTGGCGTGTTCAAGGAAGGCAACGAGCGCGTCGGCATCAACACCCAGCGCTACACCGAATCCGAAATCGCCCGCGTCGCCCGTTCGGCTTTCGAACTGGCCCGCAAGCGCGGCAACAAGGTCTGCTCGATGGAGAAGGCCAACGTGATGGAATCGGGCGTGCTGTGGCGCGACGTGGTGCAGGAGATCCACGACGCCGAATACCCGGACGTCGAGCTGTCGCACATGTACGCCGACGCGGGCGCCATGCAGCTTACCCGCTGGCCCAAGCAGTTCGACGTGATCGTCACCGACAACCTGTTCGGCGACCTGCTGTCGGACCTTGCCGCGATGCTGACCGGCTCGCTGGGCATGCTGCCCTCGGCCTCGCTTGGCGCGCCGATGGCGAATGGCCGCCCGAAAGCGCTGTACGAACCGGTCCACGGCTCGGCGCCCGATATCGCGGGCACCGGCAAGGCGAACCCGATCGCCTGCATCCTGTCGTTCGCGATGGCGCTGCGGTACTCGTTCGACAAGGGCGACGAGGCGACCCGGCTGGAAGAAGCGGTGAACGCCGTGCTGGCCGACGGCCTGCGCACCGCCGATCTGCTGGGCGAAGACGGCGTTCAGCCGGTGTCCACCGCCGAAATGGGCGACGCAATCGTTGCGAAACTCGACGCCTCGCTTTGACGCGGTGATCGAAAGCCCGTCAATCGGGCTGAAATATCGTGCAAAACCGGCGGCATGCCTTGACGCTGTCGCCGGTTAACACATTGTCGACGGCAACCACCTTAGGTTTGCCGAATGTCAGCATCAAAATCCAACATCAAGGGCGCGCTCTTCGCGCTCGCCGGTTTCGGTCTGTTCTCGACTCACGACGTGGTCGTGAAGACGCTGGGCGCGACCCTGTCGACCTTTCAGATCATCTTTTACAGCGTGCTTCTAAGCTTTCCGCTGGTCATGCTTATGCTTATGCGCGACCGCACGGCGGACACGCTGATCCCGAAACACCCGTGGTGGACGGCACTGCGCACCGGATGCGCGGTGATCACCGGCCTGTGCGTGTTCTACGCCTTCGCGACCCTGCCGATGGCCGAGGTCTATGCGATCATCTTTGCGCAGCCCTTGCTGATCACGGTGCTGTCGATTCCGATCCTTGGCGAAACGGTGGGCCGCCACCGCTGGGCCGCTGTCGTCGTGGGCCTGATCGGTGTCGTCGTGGTCCTGCGCCCCGGCGCGTCAGAGTTCACGCTGGGCCACCTTGCCGCCGTCGTGGGGGCGTTCACCGGGTCGCTGGTGTCGATCATCGTCCGCAAGATCGGGCAGGATGAACGCAGCGCGGTGCTGCTGCTGTACCCGATGATGGCGAACTTCGTGGTGATGGCGCTTGCGCTTCCCCTGGTCTACACGCCGATGCCGCTGATCGATCTGGGGCTGGTGGGTCTTATGGCGTCGCTGGCGTTCATTGCCGGCCTGCTGATGATCCAGGCCTACAAGAACGGCGACGCGGCCATCGTCGCGCCGATGCACTATTCCCAGATGATCTGGGCCGCGATCTACGGCAGCCTTTTCTTCGATGAAGTGCCCGACAAGGTGACGTGGATCGGCGCGGGAATCATTATCTCAAGCGGGGTCTACATCGTGCTGCGCGAGAGCCTTGGCGGCATGTCCCGTGTCACCCCGGTGCTGCGCACGAAGTCGCGCGCCGAGACAGGCACCACCCCCCGCGTTTCCGCCCTTGCACGTATCTCGCGCCGCACACCGGCGCGGGCGCAATAAAGGTGGCAGAAGGGGTATTGCAAATGCCGCGGCGAGGGGATACTGCACCCGCCACGGTCGGAGTGTAGCTCAGCCTGGTAGAGCACTGTCTTCGGGAGGCAGGGGTCGTAGGTTCGAATCCTGCCACTCCGACCAATTTTTCAGTATCTTAGCTGAATCGCGTCGCCCCCCAAGTGGGGTGGCGGTCCCGTTTCGGTCCTGTTTGCGCCAGAAACAACTACAATGTGGATGGTGGCGGTGCATGTACGGGCCCGTCAGCGGCTTCTCTATGCTCCGATTGAGACGAGGTTCGCAGACATCAAGCTCGCGATCCGACCGGCAGCCCGTTGGTGCGATTGGTAGCCCCTGTGGCGTCAGGATCTCCGGTTCATCGCGTCGACGGCCGTTTTCTGAAAATCCGGGCTGTGATGGCCATAGACACGCTCGATGGTATCGATCGAGGTCGAAAAATAGCCTGCGGCGTCCCATGTGGTCGCGCCTTTTTGGAGCGCCCATGTGATTGCCGTATGTTTGAGTGTATGGGGCGTGACGCCGGTGAGATCGATGTCTATCCCCTTTGCCGCTGCAAGCTCTCGGGCTAGGACGATCGCGCTGGACCAAGAGTTCTTGATGCTCCCTACCCGGCGCCCTTTGTAGTCCTCGACGACGTATTTGCGGCCGTTCCTCGCTTGGATGCGGAGGTATGCGAGATACCGAGCAGGAAGGCGCGCTGGTCGCTGGCGTTTAAGTGTCTCTCGTTTGCCCTGCGGTTTGCGGTACAAGATGCCCTGCTCGGTATCGACATGTCCTCCGACGATAGACGGCGTATCGAAATGCATCCCCAGAATCGTGGCTTTCCTAGATCCCGTGTAGAGTCCGTGCAGGATGAAATCGGCCAAGTGGTTGCCCCTCGCGGAGCTTCTGCGAGCTGCACGCAGGAGCCAGGACGCTTCCTGCCGTGTGAGCCATCGCTCCTTAGGTTCCGGCTTGGGTGGCAGGGTGACCTTCACTGGCGTTGTGAGATAGCCCTCGCGATGGCAATGGTTGACCGCCGCCTGAAGCACGTTCAGCTCTCGCCGGACCGTCCCATCGCTGGCGCGGGTTCCGTGCTTTGTCACTCTATTTCTGGCATATTCCCGACATGTATTGCCGGTGATTGTCGAGACTGGCCGGTCCGCCCAGAATTTATCGAGTGCGATTATCGCGTGTCCGATTCTCACCGGATCGGAGACGTGAATCGCGTGCTCCTCGCCATAGAGGGAGAGACATGTGGATATCGGCAGGTCCTGCGAGTTCGTTGGACCGGTGGGGCGATACTTCTGCTCGAGATACTCTGCGAGCGCAGTCTCCGCCTGCTGACGGTCCGCTGTGCCCGTGGAGAGCCTTACCGACCCATCGCGAATTTCCCAGACCGAGTTCCCATCGTTGCGCTCCCTCCAGTGAAGGCGAGCCATCTTTCTCTTGCGCGGCAAAGGTAGTCTAGCTCCCGGTTGGGCTCCGATTGCAGTCAGTGAACGCGACTGGATCGGAGGCTGACACCCCTAACATACTGGCCGTCCGCAGGAGACTGTCAACGTGGATCGCGGACAGCAGTTATCTGCCGAATATGACAGCATTCTGGGAACTCTGGCGGTGAAGCTTCGGTGAAGGGGTCGAGCGCCCTCTATTGTGAATCTTCTCGCCACGTTCGGGGGCAGGCTTTCGTCTGGGCGTTGAGATTGGGCAGTTGGTGATGGCCCGAGGCTCACGTAATCTGTAGCACTTCGGGAAGGGCGGAACCTTAAACCTAACTTTGGGATATCGGCGCCTTCCGACTAAAGACGGCCTAAAGGCTAACCCTACTTGTTCATCGCGAGCTGCACCACGTTCGATGCGATGTTCGACGCAGGCACGATGAACGACCGGATCACGATGGTCTGCTTCGCCACCGACACACCCGTCTGCCACGCCTTCTCAGCGGTCACCAGATAGCGATAGGCATTCCGACCCAGGAGGAAAGTGGCCGTGTCTGCAATCGCCTGACGCACCTCCTGCTTCATCCGGCTGGCCCCGTCCCAGGCATCAGACACCGACGCACTCCGATAGCCCACCGCGTTCGGCACCATGTCCCTGCGGACCATGAACCCATCATCCCCGAATATTTGGCGAATGTAGTCCTTGGTCTCGCGCGGGATGATCGCCCATGCGTCCTTGAACACCTCGTCTTTCAGGGTCTCATCCGAGAGATCGACGAATTCGCCTTCGCGTCCCTCCCGCTCGCCCTTGTCCCAGGCCTCCTTCAGCCGGTCGATCAGCATGTTGTTGTAGCTCTGCGCCAGACGCTCTTCGGTCTGACGGCCTGCCCATGCCCCCAGCATCTCGCCCAGGTGCTCATTGCGCCGGAGCATCATCGCCTTCGCTGGATCAATCGACCGCTCATAGGCCACGACCTGGAAGTCCTCATCGTAGATCGGCATCAGCACCTCGCCCGACTGACGGTTCTGACGGTAGTTCCCCGAGGAGATCGCATCCCGGATTGCGATGACCTCGTCGCTGTCGGTGATCACCCCGGCGACCCGGCCATTCAGCGTGCGCCCGGTCTTCGGATCGACCCCGTTCATCGACGTCTGGACCGTCTCCATGGCCCCCTGATTGAACATCGAGTTGCCACCGACCGAGCTGTAGTAATAGCCCATCCGCCCGCCTTCGATGTCGTTGCCCTCGTAGTTGCCGACCCGCGTATAGCCCAGGGTCTCCAGCCGGACCTGCTCAGAGTCGCTCCGGACGACCAGAGAGGCCCCTTCCGCCTTCTCGGCGGGGACAACCCCTTGTACCCGTTGATGCGTCCACGGTCGCTGTCCGTGCGTGTCAGCTCCTTGTTCCGGAGATCCCGCAGGTAGTGGACCAGGAAATCCACCCCGGCCACTTCCTCCTGGCTCAGATCCGCCAGCGTCGCCCTGGTTCCATCATCCACCCGGTCGAGGGCATAGAGCGTGGTCAGCTTGTCGATCATCGCCACACGGGCAGAATCGACTTCCCCGTCCCGCGTATTGGCATGGAGGTAGCCGATGGCATAGGCGTTCCGCTTGAAGCTCATGTTGTTCGGGTCGATCTGACCATCCACCATGAACTGCGCAAGCTCCTAGGCACGACGCTCGTACTCGGCATAGGACCGGGGAGCGGCTGCCCTCAGCTCTGCTTCCGCATCCCGGATCGCCTGTGCCCGCACGCTGTCATCCGCCAGCATCGCCCGAATATCATCCGGCGACATCGTGTCCAGCAGCACCGCGAGATCGGTCTGGGCCAGCCCTTTGTGCAGCTTCGCCCATTCATCCTTCGCAAGCTCGCGGCTGAACTGCTCGGCAAACACCTTCGGCAGCGTCTCCCGGTGATCCTGACGCATACTCGACACGGCGTACTTCACCTTGTTGACCATGGCATAGACGGCCCTTGTGTCGTCGGTCATACCAAACACTTCCGACATCAGCTCCCGAACCTAAAGGCAGCCTAAAACCTAGCCGCGATCCTGATACGAGCGCCGTGAATATCAAAGGAAATGGCCGCAATATCATACAACAAGACCATCGACGTTTGGCGGCTAGGACAAGCCTGAGTGCGATTGGTTTTCATTTCGGGCCGGCGTGCGGCTTCTGAATTTTGTCTCAGCGCCTGCGACGGTTGGCGGGGTGGTCAGATCTAGATTTAGAAAATTTTCCGATGAATGAAGATTTTTATTGACGGATTCTGATAAGTGGGTATAACTGGCGTCACCCGCCAAGGGGGCCATGGTATCGGCCCGAGCTTGGAAAATTTTCGGCGAGTTCCCGAGGTCTTCTATCCGGCAATATGCGTCGGCATGCTTTGAAAGCGGGGAGGGCAGACCATCCCTACATTCCCCCAATATTGCAGAAATCTACGGCGACGCGCCGATGGCCACCCTGACCGTTAATCCGAGCGATGCCCCCCGTCCGCTGTAAGCGTTTAGTCAAGGGTCAGGCGTAGCGGTAGTTCTTCCCGGGCAAGGAACACAATGCTCCTAGCCACGCGGCCTTCCTCCCTGGTTCCTGAAGCCTCTGTAGAGCCCTCGTGGAGATGCTACGGCCAGGCGCGGATCTGGCTCCCCATGCCTTCTGGATCCAATACATCCAAACGCCGCTGGCCTGAAGGCTCAGCGCCAAAATCGCCGGCTCCAGGCTAGGCACTAGATCCGGCTTTCCTTGGTTCGTATTTCGGATGTTGTGCGTGTGTCGCTGTATCGGGGGGGGCGTGTCGCTTGGGAACCAGATCAGGTGGAATCCTGAGGGCGCGCCCAAGAGGCTCTGGAAGGGCGCTAGAATGCGTGCCGCGACTCCGAGGTCTGTTGAGGTGCGGTCCGGTGTAGGGGCTCTCTGACGGGCGTGGAGAGGCGCTGTGAACGTTGTCACCTGAGGAGGCTAGTGCAGGTCGGATAGCGAATGGCCTCCTAGGACCTATCGCTCTGCCTCACGTCCCAAGTCCTTGTCCGCGCCGTTGGCATCACACGGCTCCCAGCGCTTCTTAACTTGGTCCTGGTTCAATCCTGAGGCGTGACAGGAACGAAACGAGCCATGCGCAACGCTCCTTCTTGCAGGGCCTCACATCTGAAGGCCCGGGGGGTAGGGCAGCTTGAGCCAGAAGCGGTGGCGATACGTAGGTGGTGCGAGGCGCGCCGTGAATGGCCTTGCATTGGCCCTCTTCTGGGAGGCCAGCATAGCTAGTCGCTCAAGCCGGAGAGCTTCCGGCAGCACTCATGATCCAGCGGGCGAAACGGCCGGGAATTGGAATGACGCCCTTTTTTTGATCCGGGCGGCTCATACCTGCCGGGACCCAGAAGAGGAACTGCTAACTTTCAAAATTCGGGGAGGGGTGCGGAAATCGGGTTATCTGGGCGTCGACCCTCACCCCCACGCTGCGGCGCGACAGATTCTGATCCAAGGGGGGAGGACACCCAGACGATGAGACGTGATGCAGGGCTTGCGTTGGAGAGCATGCCTCGCTGGCGCCTGATAGCATTGGTGGGAAGCCGTGGTTCTGCACTCAAGGATGCGGCCAGGGCAAACTTGATCGATGCCGACCTACTGCGTGTCAGGCCGGCGGCCGCCAGGCAAGCCGGCCTGACACGCAGTAGGGTGCTTGTTCGTAACCCACACGTTTTCGATGTTGCTGCCCTCGCCTGACATGAGAACCACGACGCCCAGTTACATCCACGATCGGTCTGAATAATGTGGGAGGGACAGCTCACTCATTTTCGAAAAAGCTACTTCTTGCCGGGTGCAGTTGGAGAGTTGGCCAGTACGATCCAGTGCATTTCGTTGCTACATACATTTCAGAAATATATCTCAAATGTAGTCTGAGGGGATATGTTTTCAGATTTGATATCATTTCAATTTTGAGAATAATTTTTTAGGTATATCTAATACTTTATGTATTGATTCCTATATAAACTTAGATTACCCTAATGGGAGGAGGCGGCGTCGATGGAGGTTTTTTATATATATACTGATTTCGCGCGCGAAGGGGGGGTGCGGAGCTCGCGCTTCGCAATTCAGCTCTGCGCCGGGGCTAATGTTGGTGTGCGCGGCGTAGGTGGATATGCCGAATATTCGTGAAATGTAGTTGCTGACTGCGCCGCCGATTAGCCGACCGCTGGGTCGCGCTTCAATGTTAAGGAAAGCGCGTTCTCAAGCGCCGCCTACATTTCAAAGATATTCGAGGAATGTAGCCTCCAGATAGGAGCGACCTCTGACCCTCGTGGGTGCATTCCGCCCCTGGTTCATTGCGGGGCGCCGTTCGTGCCGGATCCCCAAAGCGGTGAGCGAAGTCGACCGGGGCGGCTTCTTAAACCCGTCTACGGGGATGAGACGAACGAGGTGGAAGCTAAATGACGGCTACGAAATCGCGCCTTATCTCAACGACACTTGGAAGCGCTACCTCGTCAAATTACGCTACCGACAAGGCAATTCCCGGCGGCGCATAGTGGAAGCAATTTGCGTCGCTGACGGCGGTGCGGAGTCGGTGTCTCAATCCGCTGAAGTCGACACGCGCACCATTTGGCGGCAGCGCGCCCGAAGGCAGCCATTGGCTATTCAGGCTTGATCAGTTGCCACATCTGGCGTTCGATCATGCATTCGATTTCGAGGGGTGAAAGCGATCTCACGAATTTGGTTAGCAGATTTGGGATAACGAAATCGGTAAGCAAGGAGTTCAGCCATCCGACAATGTATCTTACCCGCAGTCGTCCTCGCATTGGCATTACAGGCTGCATTTCTAAAAGCGGCGGGGGCCGACGTTAAAATAATTCCTAGAGGGCAGACCTTTGATTGCACCCCAACGCATGTCTGGGACGGAGACGGACCGATCTGGTGTGAAGAAGGACCGAGGGTACGCCTAGCCGGAGTTGCAGCGCGTGAGATAGACGGCACGTGTTCGCCCGGTCATCCATGTCCACAGGCTGGCGGCGAAGATGCAAGAGATGCGTTGGTGGCTCTGTTGGGCGTTGCCGTTGGCGTGGGTAATCACGGACATATTCTTGTCTCCGGAGCGACATTGAGGTGTCTGTCGGATGGCTCCGCTGGTGGTAACCGGACGGCTTCATGGTGCAGCTCACCGACAGCGGGAGACGTGAACTGCGCGATGATAAATGGCGGCTGGGCGTTGCGCTGGGATCGGTATTGGAAGGATCACGGTTGCTAGACTTGGTCGCTTACGGCCGGTTGCCGTCATTCGCCAAGTTGGGCCACGATGCAGTACAGCTTCCCCGAACCCGCCATTGGCGCCATCGTGGAGTATGGTCTGGCAAGCACAGGTCAGCTCTGTAGGCAAAGTTGACCTTAGCCGCCCAATCCGACTTGTATGGTTCCGCACTATATCCGACGTCCGTCACGCAATTGCGATGCTGCACCGCTGCCGGCACGATACTGTGGGACTGCAAAAAAGCCGGGGCAAACCAGCCGATGGATACCTGCAAGTTTCATTGCAGGAACTGGAATTTCGCGGTCATCTTCGCTGCAATCACAGCCCACCGCGCACCTCCAACCCTGACCTCGCGGGAGCTGTGATACAGGGAGACCGTCAAGAAACCTTAATATATCGTTCGGTTTCCCGTCACATACCGCGTCTATCCCGGCCACCGGAAAAACGTGCAACCTGAATTGCAAAAAGGTGGTCCCCATGGACAAGAAACTTACCCGTATCGCCGGGCTGGGCTTTGCAGGCCTGCTTGGCTCGACCTCTCTCGCAGCAGCGGAGGTCACCGTCGAATTCTGGCACAGCTTTGGCGGCTCGTCCGGCGATGCTTTGGCCGAGATCATCGCCAACTTCGAAGAGGCCAACCCCGGCATCACCATCGAAGCCGAACATGTCGGCAACTACAACGACATCGTCGCCCGCCTACAGGCCGCCATTCCCGCCGGTCGTGAACCCGACGCCGTCATCATGGAAGTCACCCGCTACGGTCTGTTCGCCGACCGGGGCGTGCTGATGGATCTGACCGACTATCTCGAAGCAGATCCGCTGAAGGACGAACTGTTCGATTTCGCCCGCGAGGTCGGGGTCTACGAAGGCAAAAACTATATCGTGCCCTTCAATAGCTCCACCCCGGTGACCTACTTCAACAAGGAAATCTTCGAGCGTGCTGGCCTATCGGAAGACACGCCGCTGACGACCTACGACGAGATCCTTGCCGCCGCGCAACAGATCCAGAACGAGCTGGGCGACGAAGGTATCTACGGCATCGCGGCGCCGGGCCAGTTCGCGCGCTGGGGCCTGATCATGGACAACGACAGCGACCTCATCGACAGCGTTTCCGGCGAGATCCTGATCGACGCGCCGAACACCATCGAGGCCTACGAGTGGATGGCGTCGCTGGTGCATGACCACGGCGTCGCCTCGGCCGACAACGTCACCGAAGAGAACTCGGGCCGTGACGCGTTCCTGGCCGGCAATGTCGGGATCATGCTGAACTCGACCGGAAACTACCGCCAGTCCAAGGCGTCGCTGGGCGACAATCTGGTCGTGCGGCCCCTGCCCTGCAACAAGGTCTGCGCGGCGCCGATCGGCGGGGCCGGGATCGGCATCCTGTCGACGGCGGACGCCGAGGTGCAGGATGCCGCCTACCAGTTCATCAGCTTCGCCGCGTCGGCGGAGTCGAACGCAATCTGGTTCGCGGGCACCGGCTACATGCCGATCAACCGCAACACCGCCGAGCAGCCGCTGGCCGCCGAGACGCTGGAGAACGAGCCGGGCATCCGCGTGTCGATCGAGCAGCTGGACGTCGCCCGTGGCCGTCCGCGCCCGCCGGTCGTGACCTGGATGCGCGCCACCGAGTACGACATGTGGCAGGCGATGGCGCTGGGTCAGCGCGAGGTCGAGGACGTTCTGACCGATTTCGCCGACCGGACCCGCAACGAAGCCGGCCGCATGGGCCAGTAAGCCCGTCCGAGCCACCGGTGAGGGGCCCCGCCCTTGGGGCCCCTTGCCTGTCCGATCCCACGGACCCGCGCCCAAGGCACAATACCCGACATGTTTCGCAAACTGACCCCATACCTGTTCGTGTTGCCGCTTCTGGGCTTCATGGCGGTCTTCACCTACATCCCGATCCTGCAAAGCGTGAACCTATCGTTCCGCGAGTGGGATTTCATGTCGCCGACCAAGCCCTGGGTGGGGCTCGACAATTACCGGCTGCTGCTGACCTCGCGCGATTTCTGGAACTCGCTGAAGGTCACCGCGGTCTTCGCGCTGATCTCGGTGCCGCTGCGGTTGGCGCTGGCGCTGGCGGTGGCGTCCTTCCTGATCCGCGAGACGCCGGTGTCCCGCATCACGCGCGGCGCGATCTTCCTGCCCGCCGTCACCTCGACCGTGTCGATCGCGGTTGTGTTCTCTTGGGTGTTCTCGACCGATTACGGCGCGATCAACGGCTTTCTGCAGATGCTGGGCTTCGACAAGGTGCCGTGGATGCAGGACCCGCAGCTGGCGCTCTACGTGATCATCTTCGTGAACACGTGGAAGCAGCTTGGCTATGACGTCATCATCTATACCGCCGGTCTTCAGGCCATCTCGATGGAATACTACGATGCGGCGGCGGTGGACGGCGGACGCCGGTTCCACGTGTTCCGGCGGGTGACCTTCCCGCTGGTGATGCCAACCACGTATTTCCTTCTGGTGATCTCGGTGATCGACGCCTTCCAGGTGTTCACCATCGTCGACGTGATGACGCGCGGCGGGCCTGCCGGCGCCACCGACATGATCGTCAACATGCTGTACCGCGTCGGCTTTACCCTGTTCGACATCGGCACCGGGTCCGCGCTGGCCGTGCTGCTGTTCATCTTCCTGATTGTGCTTGCCATTCTTAAGGCCCGCGTGATCGGCCGGAGGGTCCACTATGACTCGTGAAACGTCCGCCCGCACACTTTGGATCATCAACGGCCTGACCCTGTTGGCCGCCGTGATCTTCCTGTCGCCTGTGCTGTATTCCATCTGGATGAGCTTCCAGACTTCGAACGCCTACTACGCTGGCGGGGTCGAGTTCACGTTCCGCAACTACGACGTGGCGGTGGGCCAATACAACTTCGCCCGTTACCTGCTGAACTCGGTGATCGTGTCGGGGATCGTGACGTTGTTGGGCATCGCGTTCGCCACGATGGCCGCCTTCGCCTTCGCCCGGTTCGAGTTCCGGGGTGGCAACCTGATGTTCGGCGCGGTGGTGGCGACGCTGATGATCCCCAGCCACATCACACTGATCCCGAACTACCTAACGCTGGCGCGCGCCGGGCTGCTGGACAGCTACGCAGGGCTGATCCTGCCCGCGATCTCGTCGGGCTTCGCCGCCTTCTTCCTGCGCCAGTACATCCGCGGCATCCCCCGCGCACTTGACGAGGCGGCATACATGGACGGCGCGACACCGCTCAAGGTTCTGTGGCGGGTGATCGTGCCGATCTCGAAGCCGGCGATCTTCTCGATGGGGCTGCAATTGTTCATCGCGGAATGGAACAACTACATCTGGCCGCTCGTCGCGATCAGCGAAAGCGACCTTTACACCCTGCAGATCGGGCTGGCACGGCTGTACCGAGTAAACCCGGGCGAGGACGTAATCGACTGGCCGCTGGTGATGGCGGCGTCGACCATCACTATCCTGCCGGTGTTGCTGGGCTTCGTCCTTGTCGAACGTCACCTCGTGCGCGGCATCACGATGGGGGCGGTGAAATGAGCGCCCCCACCCCGAATATCAAGAAGAAGAAATCGCAATGACTGACCTTTCCCCCGTTACCCGCATCGCCTCGCACCGGGGTGGCACGCTGGAGTTCGGCGACAGCACGCCGCATGGCTTCCGCACCACCGCAGCGATGCCAGTGGACGAGGTCGAGTTCGACGTCCACCCCACTGCCGACGGCGCGATCATGGTGCACCACGACGCCACGCTGGACCGCACCACCGACGCCACAGGCGCGATCCGCGACCTGACCGAGGCAAAGGTCCGCGCCGCCGTCATCGACTATTCCGGCGGGCAGCACCCGATCTCACTGGCCGAGCTTTGCGCGATCTACGCCGAAAGCCACGTCACCCTGCGCTGCGAGATCAAGCCGGGACCTGGCGGCGTGGCCTATGCTGATTTCGCCCACCGCGTCGTGGCCGAGATCGACCGCTGCGGGATGCTGGCGAAGACCGGCTTCACCTCGTTCCTCGTGCCCACGCTGGACGAGCTACGCGATGTCACCGATAGACCCCTGTTGTGGCTGGTTAGCCCACCGGTCCTGACGCAGCTTGGGCCCGACGCCGTGGCGGAACTGGCGAAAGCGCATTGCATCCCCGAGATCGGCGTGAACGTCGATACCGCATCGGAAACGTTGCGCGATCACATCCGAGGCGCGGGGCTGGAGTTCGGCTGCTGGGCCGCCCACACCGCGGCGCAGATCGACCACGCCCTGGCCCTTGGCGCCAAGGTGTTCACCACCGACCGCCCCAACCTTGCCATCGCCCGCCGTGACGCGTTCCAGAAGGAGACGGCAGCATGAGCTCGATCACCCTTCGAGAAATCCGAAAAAGCTATACCAACGGCCCTCGGGTCCTGCATGGCGTCGACCTAGACATCGGCGACGGCGAGTTCGTCGTAATCGTCGGTCCCTCGGGCTGCGGCAAGTCCACTTTGCTGCGCCTGATCGCCGGGCTGGAACGCTGCGAAGAGGGTGAGATCGTTATCGACGGCCGCCGCGCGAACGAGTTGCCTCCGCAGGATCGCAACATCGCGATGATCTTCCAGAACTACGCGCTGTATCCGCACATGTCGGTGCTGGAAAACATCGCTTTCGGGCTGGAGCTGCGAAAGATCCCCCGCAAGCAGCGCGAGGCCCGCGCCCGCGAGGTGGCCGAGACGCTGCAGCTGACGCCTTTCCTCGACCGCAAGCCCGGCGCGCTGTCGGGCGGTCAGCGGCAGCGGGTGGCGATGGGTCGAGCGATGGCACGCGACACCTCGACCTTCCTGATGGACGAGCCGCTGTCGAACCTCGACAACGCTTTGCGCAACGCGATGCGTACCGAGATCAAGTCGATCCACCAGCAACTGGGCGCGACCATCGTCTTCGTCACCCACGACCAGACAGAGGCGCTGTCGCTTGCCGACCGGATTGCGGTGATGAAAGACGGCCACCTACAGCAGTTCGACACGCCGGCCGCCATCTACGACCGCCCCGCCAACCGCTTCGTTGCGTCCTTCCTTGGCACGCCAAAGATGAACTTCGTCACATCCGACGCGGTCACGGGCTGGACCGGGCCACGCGGGGTCGAGGTGGGGCTTAGGCCGGACACACTGCGGCTACACCGCAAGAAACCGGGCGCTGCGTCAATCGAGGCCCGGCTGACCCTGACCGAGATGACCGGCTCCGAGGTGGTGCTGCACTGCCAGACCCAGTTGGGCGCCATGTCGGCCATAGCCCACCGCGCGCAGGAGCTGCCCGCCCCGGGTGACAGGATCTGGCTGGAATACGACTTAGCCGCCGCACACCTGTTCGACATGCAAAGCGGCGCGCGTGTCTGAGACCTCCCAATCCGGGCCGCCATACTGAGCTGGACTGCGCGGCCCGTTCAAGAGACCATCCCTACCGATGCAAAGCCACGACGCCACGTTCCTGGACGACCTCATCATCCGCCACTCGGACCAGTTGACGGAGGCGGATACCCGCATCCTCGACGTGATGGTCCGCGACCCGATCCGCGCGGCGATGGAGAACGGCAAAGAGGTCAGCTTTCGCGCCGGGGTGCATCCCGCCTCGGCGGTGCGGCTGGCGCGGCGGCTGGGATTCAAAGGCTACCCCGATTTCCGGGCCTTCCTTCAGCAGCGGCTGGTCGAGGGCAACGGCGAGTTCGAGGACCCCACCGCCCGCATCGCCGCCCGGCTGGCCAAGGCGGGGGACAGTGGCCTTCTGGCCTCGGTTCTGGACAGCGAGATCACCGCACTGGAACACCTCCGCGCCAGCGTGACCGATGCCGACATCCGCAGCTTTTCCGAGGCGTTACTGGAAGCCCGGCGGATCTTCCTGTTCGGGCAAAGCCACGCCGCCACATTGTGCCATCTGGTGGCACTGCGGTTGCGGCGGTCGGGCTATGACGCGGTCGACCTGTCGCTGATGCAGCACCAGTGGCTGGAACAGGTAGCAGGGATGACCGGTGAAGACGTGCTGTGGCTTATCAATTTCCGCAAGGTACCGGCGGCGGCGGCGCGGATCTTGCAGGTCGCAACGGCGCGCGGCGCGACGACGCTAGCGCTGACCGACAAGCGGGGCGCCGCGCTGGACCCTGTCCCCGACCGCCATATCGCGGTGTCCCGTGGCGAGGCGGGCGAGTCGCAGAGCCTGGTCGTACCGATGACCGTGACGAACACTGTGATCCTGGACCTGGCGACCATCGACGACGGTCGCACGATGCGCGCGCTGGCCGAGTTCCGCGACATGCGCGAGCGACTGGCGCCGTATTGACCAGCAGTTTCGCTGCTCCTTAGCACAATGCAATAGCGGCTTTTCCCGCGAAAACGTACGGATGCGTCCCATTCACTACGGTGTACTGTTGGGAAACTTGCAGCAACACGAATATCCGGCAAATCTAGCGGTAGGTCGAACCGGCGATTGATCTGTCGCTGAGCCTCCCTCTTGTCTCCGCCCAGAAGCGATACCTGTTCGCATGCGCAGCCTACATTTCTGGGATATCGGGCGAATGTAGCATGAGTGAAACGGGGAGTTTCAAGAGGTGCTGTGGTGCGTTTCTTCTCTGGTTCGCAGTTGAGAAAACGTTTGCTTCGGGTTCTAGGCTGGGGTGTCCTTTCGCTGAGTGCGCGATCCCCCAGTATCCGAGACAGCGCGTCCGTCTTGGCCTTGGCGCTTCGAGGTGATCAGCTGCTGTCGGTCGGCAAGGCGTAGCTCGGGCAGGTCAAAACTGGCCCCGCGAAAGCCTGCTTCCGGCCCTTACCTGCCATTTGAAGTAACTGCAGGTGCGGCACCGCAACATCACCGAAGCGGACTGCCCTAGCCCAAAAGGCCCATTCTATGTTTCATGCGGGCTGCCTCTTTCGTCAATTTGTATGCCCGGCCAAGGAGGGGTGCCGCTGATAAGCCTCCGCACTGCGAGCGCGGCTTCCTTGGGAGTACAATCGTGAGGGGCGTTGGTTGGATCAAACAGCTCGTGCCCGCAATCCCATTGGGGGCCATTGTCGACGGCCTCTAGGCCAAGCAGCGCTAGTGCCCGTGCAAGTACCATGGGGTAGAGGTCAGATGGAAAAATAGGAAACTCAGGATCAAAAATCTGAACCGTCGCTCCTGCTATGCAGCAACAGATGTCGTGATCGCCGAGTTCCTTCTGCACGCATTGACGCTTGATTGCCGGGGTATCACAAGGGTCGCCGTCAGGTCCAAGTGCTTCTGCGACGGTGGTACGCCAAACGCCGATACAAAATGCGGCATTCGGAGCGCCACGCTCAAGCCAGTGCGCAAGCTGTGTGAGTCTTCCGATATTCAACGTGTTCACCTATAGCTTGCGGCCCCATCCAGCCGAAAAACGTGATGTCCAAAGTCGGAGCTTCGGTTTGATAGTCGGTCTCATTTCTCGGCTTAACCATTTCAATATATGGCCTTAGGCCAATTAGCGGTCAGAAACCATGAGTTCGGTTTTGGGTTCTATCTCCCGGTTTCCAATTCATGCCTGCGTGGACTGGCCTTCTCTCATACAGTTGAGGCAACCGACGCCAATTATGGTGACGTAGCAGAAATACGGCACTTGCCCAATTCCGACCACAATCGCCCCGCATCTAGGTCACCCTATGGGTGAACAATAGGCTCCGCTTGTTCGCTATAGGCTGAATTCCTCCACAGTAAAGGTAGACGATGTCACAACTCGCGCGCGCCCACAGCCCACGCATCGAGGCCGCCTTCTTCGGATTGCTGGTCTTCTTTATCGTGATCACGGCAGTTTCGGTCGCTTTGGCCGTTCACTCCAAGGCAAGAGAATTCGAAGACAGGGTGGAGAACGAGCTTGTTCTACAGAGCGCGAGGGCGCTCTCCGTTCAGTTCAACACCTCGCTTGAGCGAGAGTGGGACAGTATCCGCGCCGTCGCCGAGAGTATCGGAGGAGCCCCCAAAGCCGAGCTAGACGACTTTATGGATGCGGTGCCGGCCGCAGGCGGGCGTATTCAGTGGGCAGGCTTCGTCGATGTCGCCGGCGTCGTGGTCTCTGGATCGGGCCGGATCTGGGAAGGTCGGGACTTTAGCGGGAGGAGGTTTTTTCGGGAAGGGCTTTCAGGAGAAGGCGTTGGGAACGTGTTTGAGACATCTGCTTTCTCGAGCGCCGAGGTCCCGGAGCCAGCCAAATTGGTGAATTTCTCAATGCCAGTTATGGGAGAAGACGGCGAAATCGAAGGTGTCCTCGTATACTCCGTTCGTATTGCGTGGGTTGAAGCATTACTTGGCCGTCTTTCCGGCGAGATGGGCTTGCAAATCGCTGTTCTGGACCAACGGAATGAATTTGTCGTCAACACGTTGGCGACTACGGGCCAATCAATCCCCGACGCCGTCAAAAGCAAACTGCAGCTCCGATCTTTTGACGCGATCTCGCTCGCCAGCGAGGAAACTGCGGATCGTAGATTCGCCGTAGTGCCAAGCTTCACTTTGCAAAGCATGCCGTCGTTCGGCTGGGACTTAGTTGTCGCCCTCAAAAGCGACGGCGTTTCGACAGCATTGCCCGAACTGCGGAATGCGGTCTTTGTCATTGTCGCCTTTGCTGCAGGCTTTGTTATCACGGTCATCTTTGCTCTGTTTCGGTTCTTGGTTTGGCCGTTCAAGAGATTGTCCGGGGATGCCTACGCCCTCGCCAAAGGGACAATAGTCTATCCTGTTTACCACCGGTCTAGTCGCGAGGCGGAGACCCTCTCAGAAGCGCTTGCGCTTCTTCAGACGCGGCTAGAGGTAGATCAAGTCAAGCAGAGGAAGTCGCAGTTCAAAATCGTACCTCACTCGACCCGCGCTGGTTGAGCGGCAAGCGGCGCTTTGCGCCCGCCCTTGGGTGGTTCGCGCAAGCTCCGAGCAAGTGTGGCGCACGGTGCAAAGTCCGCATAAGTCGGGTTCATGATATTGGGTTGCTTGGATCGTTGGTCTGCAGCAGAGTAGCGTTGTGAGTTTATTGCTATTGTCGCTTCGAACGCTTCTGGGGGGACGCGCTTCAATGCACTTTACAATTCGTATGCCAATAGCAGCTTTGTTGAGCGCTCTGGCTTCATCGCCTGCTTGGGCTCAAGACCAGGCCTCGATCCTCATCACCAACGTTAACGTCTTTGACGGCGTCAATGAGACCCTTATCGAGAACGCAAATGTCGTCGTAACCGGCAATCTCATCTCGGCGATTTCGACTGAGGAGCTTGTTGTTGCCGGTGGCACGGTGATCGACGGTGGCGGACGCACCATGATCCCGGGCCTTATTGATGTCCACTGGCACACCTCATACTGCTGCGCCGCGCAAAGCACCGTCGTCACTGGTGACATTCTCGAGGTCGCGATTCGCGGTGCGATTGGCTCCGAGGCCACATTAATGCGCGGCTTCACTACAGTGCGCGACGTCGGCGGAAACCCGTTCGCAACCAAGAAGATGATCGACGCCGGCGAGATACCCGGCCCGCGCATCCTCCCCTCCGGGCCTCCCATCGGGCAGTCTGGCGGCCATTTCGATTACCGCCCCTATCAAGCGGTGCCCACCAACCCGGCGGACTCACAGTGGTACTGGTACAGCGTCGGGCTGATGGCAATGGCCGACGGGGTGCCGGAAGTGACCAAGCGCGCCCGAGAGGTAATGCGCATGGGCGCCTCCCAGATCAAGATCTCCGGCGGTGGCGGGGTGTCCTCGGTCTACGACCCACTCGATGTACGCCAATACACGTTTGATGAACTCAAGGCATTCGTCGAAGTCGCAGACACCTATAATACCTATGTCGCTTCACATCTTTTCACGGACGACGCGGTTCGGCTCGCCATCGAGGCAGGCGTGAAATCGGTCGAGCACGGGTTTCTCGTCAGCCGCGAGACGATGGAGATGATGCGCGACAACGACGTGTGGCTATCGATCCAGCCGCTACTCGATGACGAAGACGGTTTCACCTTCGACGATCCCTTCAGCCAGGCGAAGTGGATCGCGGTCACCAACGGCACAGACATTGCCTACAAGACTGCCAAGGAGGTCGGTGTAAAGGTCGCATTTGGTACTGACATCCTGTTCGATCCGGCTTTGGCCGAACGACAAGGTGCTTTCCTCGCAAAGCTGCAGCAATGGTACACGCCCTACGAGGTGCTGAAGATGGCGACCTCAACCAATGCCGAGCTTCTTGAGCTGGCAGGCCCGCGCCATCCCTACCAAGAGGGTCCGCTTGGCGTGCTCGAGCCCGGTGCCTACGCGGATCTGATTCTTGTCGATGGCAACCCGTTGGAAGAAATCAACCTCGTGGCCGATCCCGAAGGCAACTTCGACCTCATCATGAAGGATGGAAAAATCTACAAGAACACGCTCCACGATTGAACCTGTCGGCGGCGCTGTCCGAGGTGAATGCTGGATCGCGAAGTATGAGGCGCCCAGGAAGTATGCAGTGACAGACAGGAAGCTGCGAGCGGAAGATTCGACCTGTCGGGGTTTTGAAAAGGGCTCGAAGCGGCCAAGCGGGAGCGCGGCAGGCTCGAGCCGCAGAATCGACACGCGGCGCAGCAGGTTTTTTGTGCTCGACCGTCGGCATGGTGTCGATGATGTAGCGGGCGTGGCGGATCGGAGAGACCACCATGCAGACCGCAAACCTGCCAGCCATCCGCGCCTGCTGCCTGAGATACGGATTGTAGCTAACGTCGTCTCCCCGCCCTCTATTCCAAAGCGCGACGTGTGCCGGTTTGGCAATCGCGCGATCAGAAACCACTATTTAGAAACTGCTGCTTGCAGTCCGAGTGAGTGGCGAGCCTAATGATAAGTACGCAAGGCAGGTGGCCGAACTTGCTTCTGGTTTTGCGTGACCGAACTGAGATGTTGTCGTGGGACTAACCCTAACACGATGTGCGAGTGATCCGATCCACTGCGCTCCCGAACTGGAGCCGCTGGAAGACGCGGCGGAGCTATTGACTGCGATCGACGTGGGTAGATCTGTCAAATATTCGTCAAATCTAGCGGTAGGTGGAACCGGCGATTGGTCTGTTGCTGAACCTCCCTTTTGTCTCCGCCCCTAAGCGATACCTGTTTGCATGCGCAGCCTACATTTCTGGGATATCGGGCGAATGTAGCATGAGTGAAACGGGGAGTTTCAAGAGGTGCTGTGGTGCGTTTCTTCTCTGGTTCGCAGTTGAGAAAACGTTTGCTTCGGGTTCTAGGCTGGGGTGTCCTTTCGCTGAGTGCGCGATCCCCCAGTATCCGAGACACCGTGTCCGTCTTGGCCTTGGCTCTTCGAGGTGATCAGCTGCTGTCTGTCGGCAAGGCGTAGCTCGGGCAGGTCAAAACTGGCCCCGCGAAAGTCTGCTTCCGGCCCATTCCCGACCTTCAAAACGGATCGGATGTTGCGTCGCAGTATCTACGAGCTGACATTGGTCTGAGCCTTTCGTTCTCAGGGAAATATGACGCGCTGACCAGACCAACCCCAGTGACATCGCGTCAGGTGTTCAGCGGAACCTGGCGGCGTTCTCCGAGGCAGCCGCTTCTGTGTCGCCCTGACCGAACGCCGACGGTCGCGGCTCCGGCAGTTGCAGCGCCTCTTGAACCCGCGGCATGGCGTCGATGCGGTTGAACCACGCTTGCAGGTTCGGTAATCCGTCAACGCTCACCGTGGCCCAGAAATAGCTGCGTGCCCAAGGGTAGGTCGCAATATCCGCGATGGACATCGCATCACCTACCAGCCACTCGCGCTCAGCAAGCCGCGCGTCCAGCACCTCCAGCAGGCGGCGGCTCTCGGTCACATAGCGGTCGATGGCGTAGGGCACCTCGTCGCCATTCGGCTTGGCGATCCGCTGGAAGAACATCGCCTGGCCCATCATCGGGCCGATCCCGCCCATCTGGAACATCAGCCATTGCAGCGTCTCCGAGCGCTCCTTGGGGTCGTGGCTGAGGAACCGATCGTATTTCTCGGCAAGATACCACAGGATCGCGCCGCTCTCGAAAACCGCGAAGTCACCCGCGCCGCGATCCACGATGGTCGGAATGCGCCCGTTTGGATTCAGGAGCAGGTAATCGGGCGCCTTCTGCTCCTTCTTGCCGAAATCAATCGGCACCAGTTCGTAGTCGATCTGCGCTTCGTGCAGGAAGATCAGGGGCTTCCAGCCGTTCATGGTGTTGGCGGTGTAGAGAACGATATCAGGCCGCGTCATTGCTGAGCTCCCCGAAGGTCATTGCGAGATGGGCGTCGAACCGGGCAAGGTCGGAGGCCACGTCGGGGTTCTTCATCACGTCGAAGGCCCCGAAGGTCGGCAGCGGCGTCATGCCGAAGAACTTGGCGTTCAGGTGGACCGGACGCAGGAGGTCATCCAGCGACATGCCCTCGAAGAAGGGCTCTGCCGGGTCGTCGAAGGCTTCAGCCGGGGCGTTCAGCGTGGCCGAGATCATGTAACGCGTGCCTGCCAGCTTGCCGCCCATGCCGTAGTTGGCCTTCGGTGCGGCAGCGCTGCGACCGTCGCCGTTGCTGAGCTGTCCGCCCATCCCGACCGTGTAGACCTCATCCATGTATTTCTTGAACGACCACGGCACGCCCATCCAGTTTACCGGGAATTGCAGGAGGACCACGTCCGCCCAGAGGTGACTGTCCACCTCGGCCTGCACGTCGTATCCGGCCGCGACCGTGGTCAGGCGAACCTCGTGACCCTGCGCCTCAAATGTAGCTTTGGCGCGCTCCGCGAGCGTTTTGTTGAGTTTACCGGGGGCAAATTCATAAGGCTGCGCGCCGTTTAGGATGTGGATCTTGCTCATATCGTCTCTTCCGTTGCTGCGCCCGCTTGACTTCGGCGGGGTCCGGGATGAGATGACCATGGTAGGAAGTAAAAGCAACCAGTATACTTTTTGTAACCTAATCCAGCGCGGACCAGCGGAGCTTAAAACGATGGATGCAAAGATCGAAGTGGACGGTGCCGGCCGACGGAGCGCGGCTAATGCCTGCACCGAGCCCTGCGCCATCGAGCGCGGGATGCGGATCATCGGAGGGAAATGGACTGGCTCCATCCTCTGGCACGTCAAGGATGGGCCGGTGCGCTTCAACGACCTCGCCCGGATGATCGGCGGCGCATCGAAGAAGATGATCACGGAACGATTGCGGCAACTCGAAGAGCAGGGGCTGGTCAGGCGTGAAGTCTGCGACACCGCCCCGATTACCGTCGTCTATGAGATTACAGATTTCGGGCGAACAGCCTTGGGTTTCTTGGATGAGCTGCGGAAATGGAGTGAGGGGCTTCCGAAGAGTTTGACCGCTGAAAAGCGATAGTCTGTCGAGAGCGCTACCGGCCCAAAGCCGCCATTGCTAACCCACGCGGCGAATGGCGGTTTTCAGGTTCGATAGCAATCTGGGCGGCCGGGTCAGCCCAGCCCTAATTCGACGGCGCGGTTGCGGCAGGCGGTCATGGCCGTTGCGATAACCGCACCGAAGCCGTTCTCTTGCAAAGCCTCGACGGCCGCGTGGGTGGTCCCATTGGGGGACGTGACTCGGCCCCTTAGGCCTTCTGGTGCGTCGCCTTGAGATGCCATGGTGGCAGCGCCGAGTGCCGTCTGAAGTGTCAGCACCTTGGCATCCTCAGGAGACAAACCAAGAGCGATTCCGGCACGGATCATCTCCTCGATCATAAGGAAATAGTAAGCGGGGCCGCTGCCCGACACGGCCGTGACGGCATCCAGAAGCTCTTCGCACTCGACCGTGACGCAAACGCCGAAGGCCTCAACGATGCCTTTCGCCACTGCGCGCTGTTCTTCGGACGCGTGCTCGTTGGCGTAAAGCCCCGTCGCCCCGAGACCGAGCAAGGCTGGCGTGTTGGGCATAGTGCGTACAAGGGATGCCCGCCCGAAGAGACCTTCGAGTGTAGCAACCGTTACCCCGGCGGCAATGCTCAGGATCAGCTTACCAGACAGGTCCGCTTCCATCTGTTCGGCCACTGCAGCAATGACCTGAGGTTTGACGGCCAGCACGATGATGTCAGCGATGGCCGCATCGGCCACGTCGTCTGTCGTGTGAATGCCGTGATCTGCTGCCAGCCGGTTCCGCCTATCTGCGTTCGGATCAAAGACCGTGATCCGGGACGGCTCCCAACCGCTGGCGATCATGCCTCCGATGATGGCCGAGGCCATGTTGCCTCCGCCGATGAATGCTACGTTTCCCATGGCTCAGAACATCGTGTTGTCATGCGCCATTTCGTCGGGAATGGGCTGTATGACGTCCCAATGCTCGACGATGCGGCCGTTTTCGAGGCGGAAGATATCCATGACCGCGGTTCCGCGATCGTTCTTGTGCTGCGTCCAATGGGCGTGAACGGTCACATGGTCACCTTCGCAGAACATGCGTTTGATGTCGAAATGCGACTCGGGGTTCTCCGAGAAGGCCTTCTTGAAATTCTCCCTGAACGCCTCGACGCCATCGGCGACGCCGGGATTGTGCTGGGTGTAGGTGTCTCCGACGTAAGCATCCATGCCCTCGTCGACTTTGTGCTGGTTGAATACGGTCTCGAGAAAAGCCCTGACGATACGCTTGTTTTCTTCCTGGGTGCTCATGGCAGACCTTCCAATCTGTATCCGGTGTTTACGGTTGCGCTCGTGCGCCGCGCAGGAATGCGGCGCTGTCAAAGGCTCAGAAGCTCGTGATCACGGTTGCGCCGATGGACTGGAATTTGTCCATGTTCATCAGGGCCTCGGGCGCTTGCTCCAGGCTGATCTTGTCGCCGACCAGCCGCGCGGGGTCGAGCTTGCCGTTCTTGACCATATCCAGCATCGCATCATACCGATGCGCCTGCATACCATGAGAGCCGAGCAGCTCGATCTCTTGGCCGACAATCTTGGCCATCGGCACCACAGGGGTCGCGTGATCGCCCAGCATGAGGCCGACCTGAATATGTTTGCCCCGTGGCCGCAGGCAGAGAATGGAGTTGGTCATCGTCGCCGGATGCCCAAGCGCATCGAGCGAGACATGCGCGCCGCCTTTGGTGATTTCCTTGATGGCTTCGACCACGTCACCCTTGCCATCAATAGCCGCGACCGCGCCAAGGTCTTTGGCCAGCGCCAGTTTGCCCGGATCAAGGTCCACCCCGATTACATTCGCCCCAGCCGCGCTGGCGATCATCACCGCCGACAGGCCGACGCCGCCGCAGCCATGCACGACGACCCACTGACCCGCGCTCACCTTGCCCTGGTCGATCACGGCCCGGTACGACGTGGCAAACCGACAGCCCAGACTTGCGGCTGTGGCGAACTCCATGGTTGCGGGCAAGGCGACCACGTTCAGGTCCGCCTGATGGATCGGCACATATTCCGCGAAGCTGCCCCAATGCGTGAAGCCGGGTTGTTCCTGATGCAGGCACACCTGCTGATGACCTGCATGACATTCGCTGCACGATCCGCAGCCGCAAATGAATGGCACGGTGACCCGATCGCCGACCTTCCAGTTCTTCACATCCTTGCCGACGGCCTCGACTACGCCCGCCAATTCATGGCCGGGGATATGCGGCAGGTCGATGTCGCTGTCGTGCCCCATCCAGCCGTGCCAATCGCTGCGGCAGACGCCGGTGGCCTCGACCTTGAGCACCACACCATGCGGCTCGGGTGTCGGGTCCGCGACGGTCGCGACTTCTTGGAATTTCTCAAACAGGACAGCTTTCATGACAGGATCTTTCGGTTGTGGGGTCTGTTTGAGACGAAGCTACCGAGTGGACATGAAATTACCTTGCTATTCTGCCCTTCAGTGTAATTATTTTGGGCAGAAACCCCTACGCGTGAAAAGATGATGAGAGGACTCTTCCCATGTCAGGCATCGACACAGTCAACGCTCAGATTCTCGAACTGCTTCAAAGCGACGGGCGCATGACCAACGCCAAACTGGCTGAGCACCTGAACATGAGCGAAACCCCGTGTTGGCGGCGGCTCAAGAAACTGGAAGAGGCGGGCATCATCGAGGGCTACCAAGCCCAGCTCAATCGGCGAAAGCTGGGGCTTGGGGTCATGGCTTTCGTTCAACTGAGCTGCTCGGAGCACGATCAGACGGCCACAGCCGAATTTCAACGTATTGTCGAGGTGACACCCAACATCCTCGCCTGCCACAACACCACCGGCGCGGACGATTTCCTGTTGATCGTGGTCGCCCGCGATCTGGACGACTACAGCGCCTTCGTTGACAGCACGCTGCGACGGTTACCTGGCGTGACCAGTATTCGCTCCAACCTGTCACTCAAAGAGATGAAGGCTTCAAGCAAGCTGCCTGTGCGTTAGGGGTATCGAGCAACTCCCGCCGGCCGAAGCTGCCGTTCGTCCATGACGCAGCGAAAGCCCGCTCTCCGCCCCTTCCAGTCCTTTCGCGGCCCCACTAGGAAACACCTAATCGTCGTCCTTTCCGGCCCATATTGAGTGCTTTGGCGTATGCTGCGAAAGGGGCGCCGGTGAACCCTGCTCTTAGCTCCAACGATTTACGGCTTTGATCTTCGACGATGGCACCCGACTTAAGGCTTTTAGCAGCACTTCTTGATATGCCGATGCAATTTCGCAAAGCCCTAAGGCTTCGTTTGTTAGATTTCCCCGGAAGATCGTTTCTCGCCGGAGCCGGCCGTGGCAATCTTCCACAATAAGGTGCAATTCTCCATGCTCCCGGCGGCGTGAAAACTGAGATCCAACCGCGACGCATACTATCAAGTCGCCATTTTGAAGATTATACACGTGATCTCCTTTAACAATTTAATAAGAATATATAATACGACTGGTCGCGATCTAACTAAACAATTTTAAATCTACTGCATGTAAGTTTGCTGAGTCGAGCGCGGCGTCTATTTGCACTGGGTAACTTGCGCAGTCGAGGCGTGATCTTGTAACGTTCCATGAACAAAAGGTTAATGATCTTTCGAACGCTTCAAGAACATTCTGCATCGTAGTTGGCGGCCGGGGCTGGCGCTTGGCTTAGGGTACGGTGGCGCGCTCTAGTTCAAAAGCCCGCGATACCTGTGCTGCAGCCGACTGACTGGCGAGGATCCGACGCGCATAGCGAGCCGGCATTTCCGGTGAGGACCATCGACCCGCAACCATGATGGAAGAAAGGTCACACCCAATGCGAAAAGCATCTTGCACCCCACCAACACGCATACTGTGAGCAGAGACATCATCGCGCCCAATGCACTGCTTTATGATGCGTGAGACGGTGGCCGGATTGAGTGGCGTTCGACGACCGCCTACCTGCGATTTTGTGATTATGGGGTCGTCGAGTTTGAGGCCGACCACTTCTATCCATCTTAGCGTGGCTCGCGTGCCCTCCGCCGATAAGAAAGCGTAGGCTCCTTCCCCATAGGGATCGGTCTTTGATCGGGTGACATATAGTAGGCTGGATCCGTCGTCCTGACGAAGCAAATCCTTCACCTTGAATGCGACGACTTCCGATGCGCGGCACCAACTGTCGGTCAATATCCAGAGCAAGGCTTTGTTGCGAAGATCCGCGCGGCTATCGCTTAGCCGCGAGATGGCGTCACAAACCTCCTTCTTGCCAAGTGCCGGCGCCTGTCGCACGGCTGCACCATATTTTCTTTTGACTGATTTCAGAGCCAGTTCAACGAGACGGTGGCGGCATGGGGAGACCTCAAAGCTCGCCCGATGCATCTCAGCAATTGCCCACAAGCGCGTCTCGATGGTTGTCGAGCGGATCTGCCCTCCTAACCAGTCGACGTACTCAGCGACGACGGAAGGGCTGATTGGCGGTTTTGGAGAATATCCCATACCATCACACCAAGCGGAGAACGCCCGCACAATCTGGTGGTAGCACCGGCGAGTTTCAGGAGCATATGCCTCTTCGGAGCGTTTGCGATACTCCTCGATCAACGCGGCTCGGGTTGGCATGGGCGCGCCAGCTAGTTGGGCCAAAACTTCGAGGCGTTCTTCTTCTCGGTTGAACATAGCTTTCATGACAAGCATCCTCCCTCGGTCCGAAAGCATCTGGCTGCGAATTAACCAAACGTTAACCAATTCCGTTCAGAGTCCGCTCAGGATACCGCACATAGGGTGAGTCGGGTGACTGAAAACGAGGTGAAAATGGAAGAGGTGCTAGCGGATTACATGGCTCGGTTCGGGATTTCCGAAAAGGCGAGGAGATTGCTCCTGTACCCCAAGTGCCAGGAGCAATCTTATGACAAAGCCAGACCTCACGACCCCGACAACAATCGCTGACTTGCCGGCGCGTCAGGCGCCCTATTGGATTGTTCTTGAGTACTCCAGGCACCTGGGCGTCCATAGAAAAGCCAATGGCCATGCATTCTGGGTCGCGCGCGTCAGGACGACTTATGGGGGCTACCGACAGCGACGCTTGGCGCCGTGTGCTCCATCTCGAGACGGAGTGGGCTATGCGGAAGCTGTTGCCTTGGCCGATGCGTGGTTTGCAGATCCTGCCATTCAACGCATCGCATCCAAACCGACGCCAGTCGGCGTGAACCGAACTCTCAGGTACAAGAAGTGCGTTGAAGCCTTCACGATAGGCGACGCGATGAAGGACTATGTTGAGTGGAAGCGAATTGCGGCGACGCGGTCGCACTTCGAAACCAACCTGTCATTGATCAATTTCCATATCATTCCCCGCCTGGGCCATGTGCCGCTCAACGGGTTCACGGGCCGCCAATTCGCTGAGTTTTGCCGAGACATCCTCGAGACACCCCCGAAGCGCGGGAACCAGCCAGTCGGCCCTCGGATCAGCTTGGAGGACTTGGATGCAGAGGCGCTAAGAAAGCGCAAAAAGACGTTGAACACCCTGATTGGAATCCTTCGACTGGCTTTCCGAATGGCTTGGGAAAATGGTGATACGGACTCAGAACGAGCGTGGCGATGCCTGCGCCGCATCCCGAGCGCGGATGTGCCACGTCAGGTCTTCCTGACGCGCGACCAGTGCCGCAGTCTCATCTCGAACTGTCGAGGGGACCTGAGGGATCTCGTTCGAGGCGCGCTCTATTCAGGTTGCCGGGTGTCCGAACTACAGCGAATGCGCGTCCAGGATGTCGGCTCTCATGTATTCGGTATCTACATCCGCCCATCGAAAAATGGCCGGGGCAGGTACGTCATCCTGCCCGAAGAAGGTATGGATTTCTATCTCAGTCTGATCGCTGGGAAATCGGAGGATGAGTTCGTTTTCAGAATGGAAAACGGCGCGGCTTGGCGTGGCGGACACAAACACCTATTCCGTGAGGCCTGCAAGAAAGCGGATTTGCCATCGGGGCTGGTGTTTCATGGCCTCAGGCACACCTACGCAAGCCAGCTCGTGCAGGCGGGCACGCCGCTGGCAATCGTGGCCAAACAGCTGGGCCATGCGAATACGGACACCGTTAGCAGAACCTACGGGCATCTCTCCTCTAGAAGCATCGAAACGGAAATTCACAAAAGATTCGCTCCGATCGAACGCGAAGCTTCTCAGGGCAGGATTGGAGTAGACCGCCTGCAGCGATCTCTGCAAGGATCTCCGTCGCCCGTCGAAGAGACGCTGCATTGGCCGATTAGCAACTTCTCTATGTCTCGGGTCAGCCGCTATCAGGGCGTCTGATTTCCGAAGGCTCAAAAGGTAGCACGACGGGGGGCTGCTTCCTCCATGCAATTCAATAATTGGGGTCGCGCTGTGGGTTGCATAAAGACTCCGTGGTGCAGCTCAGACGTCTCCGAGGCTGATGGGCTTATGCTTCGTTCCTTGTTGGAATGGATGAGATTGGTCGAAGCGGGGTGCTCGGTGGCGCGCAGGCCCGCCAGTCTGATTGCCCGAGCGTCACGGCGGCGTTGTGGATGCGGTAACTGGTCCCGTTTCGGTCCGGTTATTGGTGGCGAGGACAACAAAAAACCAGCCTAAATCGGGAATATTTCGCGAATATACGGCGAACATTTCGCGCAGAGCAGCCTTCGGGAGGCAGGGGTCGTAGGTTCGAATCCTGCCACTCCGACCAATTAGATCAAGGGCCCCTTGCGGGCCCTTCGTCGTTTTCGGGTAAGCCTGTAATTTCGTGCCGATCGGACCGTGTGTCAGAAGGCCAAGTTCGGCGCCTCCACGCCGGTTGCGCATGGGCGAAGACCGCGACGTAGGCCGATTTGGCGGCCGCCTTGCTCGTCCAGCCCGGCCTTCACATTGACGTTGTGATGATATGACATAACATGCGCCGGGAATTCGAGAAGGGAATCGACATGAAAACCACCAGCCTGGCTCTTATGGCCTCTGTCGCCGCGACGCCGCTTATGGCGCAGGAACACCGCGAGCTTAGCGCGCATGTACACGGCGTAAGCACGCTGGAGATCGCGATCGAGGGCGGCACGGTCGAGATGCGGCTGGAGGCTCCGGGTATGGATATCGTCGGCTTCGAATATGCGCCGTCTAACGAGACAGACTCGATGGCGGTGGACACATCGGTGATGCGTCTGTCGGACCCGGCGACGGTCGTGACTTTGCCCGAAGCCGCGGGATGCGAGGTGGTCGAAGCGGAAGCCGAATACGAACTCGAGGAACATGACCACGACCACGAAGAGCACGCCGACGGAGAGGACCACGACCACGAGCATGAAGAGCACGCCGAGGGCGAGGATCACGACCACGAGCATGAAGAGCATGCCGAGGGCGAGGATCACGACCACGAGCATGAAGAGCATGCCGAGGGCGAGGACCACGACCACGAGCACGAGGAACACGCCGAGGGCGAGGACCACGACCATGAGGAAGGCGCAACCCACAGCGCGTTCCACGCGCATTACACTTTCGAATGCGCCAACCCCGAAGCACTGACCACGATCGAATTCCCGTTCTTCGCGCAATTCGAGAATGCGCAGGAGATCGAAGCGCAGTATGTCACTGATGCGGGGGCCGGTTCTGCCGAGGTCTCGCGCGACGCACCAGAGATGACGCTTAACTGATCATGCCCGACCCAGCGCTTGCTCTGACCGACGTCAGCTTTGGCTGGCCCGGCCGGGGCGGGTTCCGACTGTCCTGCCCGGCCTTTTCGCTTGCGCCAAGAGAAAGCGTGCTGCTTCTCGGCGCCAGCGGGTCGGGCAAATCCACGCTGTTGTCGCTTGTTTGCGGCATCGTCACTGCGGACAGCGGTGTCGTTTCAGTCGGGGGGACTGACCTGAAGTCGCTTAGCGCCGGGCGCCGTGACAGGTTCAGGGCCGAACAAATCGGGGTGATCTTCCAGCAGTTCAACCTGCTGCCCTACGCGCGCGTTTCCGACAACATCATGCTGCCTTTGCGGTTCGCTCCGAACCGCCGTCGGCGTGCCGGTGGCGTTGCAGAGGCAGAGCGTCTGTGCGCGGCGCTTGGGCTGCCGGATGGTGCGGCGCACCTGCCCGCCGGACGGTTGAGCGTCGGACAGCAGCAGCGGGTCGCTGTGGCGCGTGCGCTGATCGGTGCGCCGCCGCTGATCGTCGCGGATGAACCCACCTCGGCCTTGGACGCGGCGACGCAGGACACGTTCCTGCGGCTGCTGTTCGACCGTACGGCAGAGGCCGGATCGTCGCTGCTGATGGTCAGCCATGACGAACGGCTGGGCGACCGGTTCGACAGGGTGATCCGGCTAGAGGATATCGTGACCACGCAAAGGGCCGCCGCATGATCCTGCGCCTTGCCATCGGTTCGCTACTGGCGCGGGCGCTGACCGTCGGGATGACGGTGCTGGCCATCGCGCTTTCGGTGGCGCTGTTTCTTGGCGTCGAAAAGGTGCGCACCGGCGCGCGGGCAAGCTTCGCCGATACGATTTCGGGCACCGACCTGATCGTTGGCGCGCGGTCCGGGTCGGTGCAACTGCTGCTGTACTCGGTGTTCCGGATCGGCAATGCGACCAACAACGTGACGTGGCAAAGCTATCAGGACATCGCGGCCCGGCCCGAGGTCGACTGGATCGTGCCGATCTCGCTGGGCGACAGTCACCGTCAGTTCCGCGTGATGGGGACGACGGACGAGTTCTTCACCCGCTACCGGTTTCGCGGCGGGCGGTCTCTGGAATTCTCCGACGGGCAGGGGCTGGGGGATCTCTACGACGCCGTGATCGGTGCGGATGTCGCGGCGACGCTTGGGTATTCGGTGGGGGATCCGATTGTCGTGGCGCACGGGCTGGCTTCGTTCACGGAACACGACGACCAACCGTTCCGCGTGGCGGGCATCATCGGCAAGACCGGCACGCCTGTGGACCGCACGGTGATCGTCAGCATGGAGGCAATCGAGGCGATCCATGTCGACTGGCAGAGCGGCGCGCAGATCCCGGGCCAGACCACGCCGGTCGAGGTCATCCGCCAGATGAACCTGACCCCGACCGCGATCACAGCGGCCTTGGTGGGAGTCGAGTCGCGGTTGCAGATCTTCGGGCTTCAGCGCTGGATCAACGAATATCCGGAAGAACCATTGCTGGCGATCCTGCCCGGCGTCGCGTTGCAGGAACTTTGGCAGATCGTGGGGATCGCCGAGACGGCCTTGATCGGGGTGTCCGGCATGGTCGTCGTGACCGCGCTTCTGGGCATGATGGCGATGATCTTCTCAAGCCTCAACGAGCGGCGGCGCGAGATGGCGATCTGGCGCGCGATGGGAGCGCGTCCAGCCACGATCCTTGGCCTTCTGGTGCTGGAAGCGGTGCTGATGGCGCTGGTGGGCGCCGTGCTTGGAATTGTGTTGCTGTACGGCGGTCTGGTCCTGCTGCGTCCGTGGGTCGATGCGGCTTTCGGCCTTTGGCTGCCGATTGAGACGCCGTCGCTGCGGGAAGCCGTGGTGCTGGCTTGCGTCGTCGCGGCGGCGGGACTGGCAAGCCTTTTGCCGGCGCTGCGGGCCTATCGGCTTTCGCTGGCGGATGGCATGATGGTGAGAACCTGAGCGGATGCGGGATCGCCGCGCCGCTTTGACTTGAAAGGACTTCAGGGATGCAAACGACTGACCTGCGCCGGCCGGGCGTCTCGCGACGGGCGATGCTTGCCGGCCTTGCCGCGCTGGGCTTTGTGCCTGGACAGCTTCGGGCGGAAGACGTGGTCGAACTGGAATGGAAGGACCTGCTGCCCGAAGGGGACGCCACGCTTACAAGCGAACTCAGCGGGGTCGTCCAGCATGATTCCGCGGATCTTGCCGCCCAGCAGCCTCCGGCTACGGGCGTGCGGACCGACTGGAACGGCATGACCGTCAGGTTGTCAGGCTTCATCGTGCCGCTGGACTACGACGGCACAGGCGTGACCGTGTTCATGCTGGTGCCCTATGTCGGGGCCTGCATCCACGTGCCGCCGCCCCCCGCGAACCAGCTTGTTCTCGTGACCACGACCGACCGGCCATATGACTCCGACGGACTGTTCGAGCCGGTGACGGTGACGGGCATGTTCGGCGCCGCAGCGACCTCGACCCAGCTGGCAGAAGTTGGCTATGCGATCTCGGCCGACAGGGTCGAGCCCTACGCCGGATAAGAAAGGGCGGCCCCGAAGGACCGCCCGATCTCCGCAAGTGTTCGTGTGCCGGTGTTATTTCGGCTTGTAGCTCGCGTAGGCGTGCTTGTCGTGCGACGCGGCGTAGACAATCGCCCCCACAGTGACGGCCAGCGCGCCGATCAGCGCAATCGCCATCATCGTCGGGCTGTCGGCCCAGGTGAAGATCGCCTCGGCCCCGTCCCAGCTGGTGATCGGAGAGGTGTTCATGCGTTTGCTCCTTTACTCTGCCGGCGCTGCGCCGGGGTCGATGGTGGTGACGGGGCCGGGAATGTAGCCCTCGGGGTAAGCTTCGACCGGCACCTTGACCACGTCGAGACCGATTTCCTGGATGTGATCCGGCACGCGCAGCAGGCCGAACATCTTCAGGATCAACGACGCGACATAACCCGGGATGAAGCCCAGAAGCGCCATCGTGACCGCGCCGACGATCTGACCGATCAGCGTGACCGGCGGATAGCCTTCGCCCACGTTCGGGTAACCTGCCGCGAAGATGCCGCAGGCGACCACACCGATCAGGCCGCCGATGCCGTGCACCGGGAAGGCGCCGACAGCGTCGTCGATCCCCATCTTCTCAAGACGGACAGCGACCATCGGCACGACGAAGCCGCCGAAGGTGCCCAGCAGGAACGCGACCGGCGGGTAGTAGACGTCGAGGCCAGAGGCCGCGGCGAAGATACCGATCAGCGCGCCCGACATCATCCAGAACGGATCGCGGGTTTTCATCCACGCGCCGATGATGCCGCCAGCCATGCCCATCAGGGTGTTGAAGGCGAAGGCCGAAAGGGTGGTCGGCTGACCGTAGATGTTCTGCCACTGCTCGCCGGGGATGTAGATGATACAGCCGCCGAGGAAGCCGAAGAAGCCCACGATGATCAGCATCAGGCCGGTGATGGTGAACGGAATGTTGTGCGCCTTGATCACGTTGGCCGAGCCGTCGGCGTTGAACTTGCCGACACGCGGTCCGAGGTTGATCAGCACGCCAAGCGCGAAGAAGCCCGCGACCATGTGTACGACGCCTGCGGCGCCCACGTCATGATAGCCCCACTTCACCGTCAGCCAGCCCGTCGGGTGCCAGCCCCATGCACCGCCAAGGATCCAGACCACCGAACCCAGAAGGATCGCGAGGATCAGGAAGCCGGCGGTCTGGATGCGCTCGATCACCGCGCCCGAGAAGATCGAGGCGGTCGTAGCGGCGAACAGCGTGAAGGCTGCCCAGAAGATGCCGGTGGCGTTGTCGGCAAGGTTCGGACCCATCGACAGGTCCCACGGCAGGCCAGCGGCGCCGTCGGCGGCCGGGATGAACCCGTTGTAGAACGCAAGATAGATGTACCAGCCGAAGAAGTAGAAGGTCGGCACCATGAACGCGAAGGCGAGGATGTTCTTGATCCCCGATGCCAGCACGTTCTTCACGCGGCTTGCCCCCATTTCGTAGGCAAGAAAACCCGCGTGGATGGTGATCATCAGCGCGGTACACCACCAATAGAAGATTTCCGAGTTGACCGTACCGGCCCAACCGGCGCCGCCCTCAAGGGCGGTCACCCGTTCGACCAGCTGGGCGAGTTCCTGTTCCATGTCTCTGACTCCCTGTCAGCACCTTGTTTGTGAAAGGGGCAGGCGCCCCTCTGGCCCTGAGAGTGAAGAAAGTTTCCTGTCAGCCAAAATGCGCAATCACGGAATCGTGGGTTTTCGCGGGTTTTGCCCGGTTTCAGGCGAAGCAAGGGAAGCCCAGCCCGGTTTTTGAGCGAAGTGCGAAACGCGGCGTGCAATTTGTCGCCCTATTCTCGTGCAGAGAATAAATGTTTCCTGTGGGTGTTAGTTTTTCGTGGACAAGGCCGATTCCCTTGGCTCTGTCTTGAGCAACGAACATCACAACAGGGACCACGGCCAGATGGATATCGAAAGCTTCGTCGAGGAAGAGGGACGCGCGGAAAAGATCAAGGCGGTGCGCGAGAAGATCGACGCGCTGGGGATCGAGTATCTCTATCTTCAGTTCGTGTCGGTTACCGGCAAGATCATGGGTAAGGGCATTCCGGCGGACCATTGGGAGAGCGTTGCGAAGAAGGGCTTCCAGCTTGTTTACGGCTCGACCGTCAACCTGTTCACCAACCGCGCCGGCGATTACCTTGGCTACGGTCCCGAAGCGGCGGAACTGGTCGGTATCCCCGAACCCGAGACCTTCATGCAGCTTCCGTGGGCGCCCGAGATTGGCCGGATGTTCTGCACCCTGTTCCGCAACCGCGAGGAAAAGGTCGATCCCGGCGCGTTCCTGACCGCCGACTGTCGCGGTAACCTGCGGCGGATGCATAAAGAGTTCACCGAGAAACACGGGCTTCAGCTGCGCATGGGCACCGAGCCCGAGATGATGTGGCTGAAGTACGACGAGAACGGCAAGCCGTCGGAAGGCTATTCCAAGCCCTACTGCTATCACATCCACCAATTCGAGGCGCTGCGCCCGGTGTCGATGCAGGTGATCCGCTACGCGCGGAAGATGGGCCTCGACATGATCCAGGGCGACCACGAGGACGCACCGGGCCAGCTGGAGCTGAACTGGACCTTCGACGACGTGCTGCGCAATGCCGACCGTCTGACGACCTACCGGCAGCTGTGCGCGCAGGTGGCGCGCGAGAACGATATTTTCGCCTGTTTCATGACGAAGCCGTTCATGGGCGTGTCGGCCTCTGGCTGCCACCACAACATGTCGCTGTGGACGGCGGGCGAGGATGTGTTCCGCAAGACCGGCAACGACCCGGACAACCTGCCGGGCATGGCCGAGAACTACATGTACGTCTCGGGCGGCGACAACACGTTCATGCCCGACACCGACGACCCGCAAATGCCGGGCAAGACCGGCCTGAAGGCGATCGGCGGCGTCGTGGCGCACCTTCAGGCGCTGACCGCAATCGGCGCGTCGACCGTGAACAGCTATCGCCGTCTTTGGGACACGGGCTTCTGGGCGCCGGTGTTCAGCGACTGGGGCTTCCAGAACCGCACCACCGGCCTTCGCGTTTCGGCTCCGGGCCGGTTCGAATACCGCTCGGTCGACTCGATGGTGAACCCGTACCTGATGGGCTCGGCCCTGCTGGCCGCGATGGACGACGGTCTGGACAACGATCTCGACCCCGGCAAGCCCGAGGAACGGAACATCTACGAGGCGATGGCGCAGGGCAAGAAGGTCAAGAAACTGCCGATGTCGCTGGGCGAGGCGCTGGTGCATCTCGACAACGACGAGGTGGTTCAGAAAGGCCTGCCGGGCGAGATGTATCGCCTGTACCATGAGTACAAGTCGGACGAGTGGGCGCGGTTTATGTCCACAGTCACCGATTGGGACAAGGACACCTACATGGAGTGCCTGCCGTGACACTTGCGCTGGAAGACGCCCCCTTCCTCGACGTGGCAAACCCCGCCTTTTCGCTCCGGTCCGAACCGGTGCGGAAGGCGCGGGATGCCTCGTGGTACGCCAAGACGCCCTATGGGCTTGCCGTGCTGCGCCACAAGGAGATGGGCGAACTGCTGACCCACAAGTCGCTGATCCAGGGCAGCCACAACTGGCCGGCGCTGAACGGCGTGCCCAGCGGGTACTTCGCGGACTGGTGGAACAGCTCGATCCTCGTGACCGAGGGCGACGATCACTGGCGGCTGCGGCGGCTGGTGAATCCGGCGTTCTCTCCCAAGGTCGTGAAGACGATGATGCCCGAGTTCGAGCGCATCGCCACCGACCTGACCGACGCGTTCATCGACAAGGGCCGTTGCGATTTCATGGCCGAGTTCGCCGACCCTTATGCGGCGCGGGTGCTGTGCCTGATCCTTGGCCTGCCCGAAACCGAGGCCGCGTTCATCCTGCGCACCTCGGCGACGATGGGTCTGGCGCTGGGGGTGAACTACAAGGCCGAGATCGACGCGATCGAGGCGGCGACGAAGGAACTTGGCGACTACATGAACGCGGTGCTGGCCGAGCGTCAGGCCAATCCCGGCGACGACATCCTGTCGGCCATGGTACAGGCGACCGCGGACGGCGACCGGCTGTCGGATGCCGAACTGAAGAACCTCGCGCTTATGCTGGCCTTCGCGGGTGTCGACACCACGCGCAACCAGCTTGGGCTTGGCATGTCGATGTTCATGGACCACCCGGCGCAGTGGGACGCATTGGCCGCCGATCCGTCGCTGGACATGGCCGCGGCGACCGAGGTGATGCGGATGCGCCCGACGATCACGTGGGTGACGCGGGAAGCCATCGAAGACTTCGACTATGGCGGGATCACAGTCGCCAAGGGGACAGTGCTGCATCTTTATTCCGAAAGCGCGGGGACCGATCCCGCCGCGATGGAAGACGCATCCTTCGACATCACGGCGAAACGCGCGCGCAACTACGGCTTCGGCGGCGGCATCCATCACTGCCTTGGCAACATCGTGGCGCGCAACGATATGGCGGTGGCCTATCGCCTGCTGTCGCAACGCCTGAAGACGCCGGTTGCGGACGGTCCGGCCACGTGGCTGGCCGACAGCGGCAACACCGGCCCGGTGACCTTGCCAATCGCGTTCGACTTGCGCTGATCCGGGGGCGGGGACGGGAACATGCGGCTTCGGCCACCGGCCGCCGCAACCCGGCCTTGCGCACGCGGCATCTTGACCGCGGACCATGAACGGGCGACCCCACAGCTATGCGGCCGGATCGTTCCGGCCGTTCCCTTTTCCCGTGACCGAGTCCCCCGATGCAGCCCGATTTGTCCTCTGCCCCGTCCACCGGCGCCGCTTCGGCCCCGGAACACGCGGCGCGCAACCGGCTGGTGATCACGCTTCTGCTGGTCTCTGCCTTCACCGTGATCCTGAACGAGACGATCATGTCGGTCGCGCTGCCGCGTCTGATGGTCGACCTCGACGTGACCGCCAACGCCGCACAGTGGCTGACCACCGCGTTTCTCCTGACGATGGCGGTGGTGATCCCGATCACCGGCTTCCTGCTGCAACGGTTCCACACGCGGTTCGTGTTCACCCTCGCGATGAGCCTGTTCAGCGCGGGCACGCTGGTCTGCGCCGTGGCGCCCGGACTTGGCCTGCTGATCCTTGGCCGCGTGGTTCAGGCGATGGGCACCGCGATCATGATGCCGCTTCTGATGACCACGGTCATGAACCTTGTGCCGCCGGAAAGCCGGGGCCGCACGATGGGCAACATCTCTATCGTGATCTCGGTCGCCCCGGCCATCGGGCCGACGATCTCGGGCATCATTCTGCACTACCTGCACTGGCGCTGGATGTTCATCCTCGTGCTGCCAATCGGACTGGGCGCGCTGGCGCTGGGCTGGGCGCGGCTGGTCAACGTGACCGAGCCGAAGAAGGCGCCGCTCGACGCGATCTCGGTGCCGCTGTCGGCCCTCGGGTTCGGCGGGCTGGTCTATGGCCTGTCCACCATCGGCGAAAGCCACGGCGGCGGCGGACCGGTTCCGGTCTGGCTGCCGCTGCTCGTCGGCGGGGCGGTGCTGGTCGTGTTCATCTTGCGGCAGTTGAAGCTGCGGGACCGGGCGCTGCTGAACCTGCACACCTTCGCGGTGAAGGTCTTCACCGTTTCGGTGATCATGATGGGCTTCGCGATGATGGCGCTGTTCGGGATGATCATCCTGCTGCCGATCTACATGCAGAACGTATTGGGGATGGAGCCTTTGACGGCGGGCCTTCTTTTGCTGCCGGGCGGCCTGATCATGGGACTTCTGGCGCCGGGTGTCGGCCGCGCCTTCGACCGGGTCGGTGCGCGCAAGCTGGTGATTCCGGGCGCGACGCTGGTCAGCGCGGGCCTTTGGATCATGGCAAGCTTTGGCGTCGACACGGCAATGGTCTGGGTCCTTGCCGCGCATGTGGTGCTAAGCGTCGGGCTGGCGCTGCTGTTCACGCCGCTGTTCACCTCGTCGCTGGGCTCGCTTCCGCAGGACCTTTACTCGCACGGCAGCGCGGTGATCGGCACCGTGCAGCAGGTTGCGGGCGCGGCGGGCATCGCGCTGTTCGTGTCGATCATGTCGGTACGGATCGGAACAGAAATGGCTGCCGGAGCCGAGACGGTCGCCGCCACCGCAGCCGGCCTGCGCGCGGGCTTCGTGACCGGCGCGGCGATCTCGCTTCTGATGATCGTGGCTGCGTTCTTCGTGCGCCGCCCACCGGACCAGATGCCGGACTGACCGCTTCGGGTCAGACCGCAGACAGCCGGATCTCGGTGCCCCAGTCGTCGCTGAACACCGCAGCCTCGACCGGGGCGCGGCTTTGCAGGTCGACATAGGCGAGGCCGGTGAAACCCTCGGGCCGCATCGGTGCGCCCGCACTTTGCCATTGGTTCACCGCGATGTGGTGGTGGTAGCCGCCGGTGGACAGGAACACGGCGCCTTGCCGCGCACGCACCGCATCGAAGCCCATCTGCGTCTGCCACCAGTCCCCGGCCAGCGTGGCGTCGCCGACTTTCAGGTGGACGTGGCCAACCACGGTGCCGGCGGGTGCGGTCTCCCACGGGATCGGCGCGGGGCCTGCTTCGGCCAGAAGCGAGTCGAAGTCGATCGCCTTGCTTGCCATCTCGACGCTGCCGTCGGTCCAGACCCAATCCGAGGCGGGACGGTCGGCGTAGATCTCGACGCCATTGCCTTCGGGGTCGGTCAGATAGATCGCCTCGCTGACGAGGTGATCGGCGACGCCATCGACGGGAAACTGCTCGCGCATCGCGAACAGCACCCAACGGGCGAGGTCGCGGCGGGACGGCAGAAGGAACGCGGTGTGATAGAGACCGGCCTGCGTCGGGGGCGCGATGGTCAGTGCGGAGTCTTCCGTGATGTCCAGCAGGACGTCGCGGCCGTTGCCCATCGCGATCACGTTGCCCTCGCCGCCCATGCGCTGAAGGCCCACGCGCGCGGCGTACCAGTCGGCCATCGTCTCGGCGTCCTTTGCCCAAAGCCCGACCTTGCGGACACTGACCGGAGCGGACAGCGGCAGCATGTCTTCGGCGGCGGAAAGGCTGCCGGGCAGGGCGGTGGCGGTGGCGGCGGCAGAGGCGAGAAGGGTACGGCGGGTCATCGGCATCGGTACTTCTTTCCGGGGTCCAGTCTGCCCGCAGGATTGCCCGTCTTGCCCGCCAACGCCACACGCACCGGCGCACATCCGGGTTCCGGCGTGCGCACCAATGGTTGCTGGATCAGCCGGCCCCCAGCGCGGTGGCGATCTTCTCTCCCCCCATCGCGCCGATCAGGACCGAAGGCGCATTGGTGTTGCCGCTGACGATCCGCGGCATGACCGAAGCGTCGGCGACCGACAGGCCCTCGACCCCGTGCACGGCCATCGTGGCCGGGTTCACCACCGCCATTCCATCGGTGCCCATCTTGGCGGTGCCGACGGGATGATAGATCGAATCCGCCGTGGCGCGCACCACCGCGTCCAGATCGGCGTCCGACGTCTTGGCCGGTCCGGGCCGCAGTTCCTCGCCCGCGATGGTGGCCAGCGCAGGCTGCTGGCAAAGCTCGCGCAGAAATCGAAGCCCCTCGCGCAGCGCGTTCACATCCGCCTCGGCGGCAAGATAGTTCGGGTCGATCAGCGGTTTCGCCGCCGGATCCGCCGAAGCAAGCCGCAGCCGCCCCCGGCTTTCGGGCTGAAGCTGGGTCAAGTCGATCGCGAAGCCGTGCCCCCGGTCGTCGGCGGTGGCGCCGTCGAAGGCCAGCGCGTTGATGAAATGCAACTGCGTATCGGGCGGGCCGTCCGTTCCGTCCAGCCGCAGAAACGCACCGGCCTCCAGCCCTTGCTGCCGCCCGACGCCCTGTTTCGTCAGCAGCCATTGCGCGCCGACCATCAGGTTGTTCGGGAACTTCGCGTGGTCCCACAGCGACAGAGGGCGGGTCATACGGTGTTTGACCTTCACCTCGAGGTGATCGTGAAGGTTCTCGCCCACGCCGGGCAGGTCGGCCCGGACCGCGATGCCCAGCTCGGCAAGATGGTGGGCGGGACCGATCCCGGACAGCATCAGGATCTGCGGCGTACCGATCGCGCCCGCGGCCAGCACGACGTGTCCGGCCTGAAGCGTTTCCTCATCGCGACCGTTTGCAACGCGGACGCCGCGCACCCGGCCGACGCCCGCGAGGCCAAGCACCAGCGCGCCGGTCCGTATGGTCAGGTTAGCGCGGCCCTTGGCCAGCGCCAGATAAGCCGCCGCAGCGCTGCGCCGTTTGCCGTCTTTCACGTTCAGGCGGAACATGCCGAAGCCCGACTGGCGGCCCTCGACGTCGTCGAAAATGGGGAACCCCATCTCTCCGCCCGCCGCGACGAAGGCCGCATAGGCTTCGGACCCGCTGTCGGGCATCGACGGGTCCAGCGTTGCCTTCACCTGCGCCAGCGCCGGTTCGACCGCGTTCCATCCCCAGCCGGTACAGCCTGCGGCCTCCCATGCGTCGTAGTCCGAGGGGTGCCCCTCGACATAGACCATCGCGTTGATGCCGGACGAGCCGCCCAGCACCTTGCCACGCGGGACATACAGGCGGCGGCCGTCCATGTGGTGTTGCGGGACCGTCTCGTAGTGCCAGTTGAACCGGGGGTGGGCGATGGCCTTTGCGACGCCCGCGGGCATTTGCAGGAACGGGTGGCGGTCCGTCGGGCCCGCTTCGAGCAGCAGAACCTTGCAGGCGGGGTTGCGCGACAGCCGCTCGGCCAGCGCGCACCCGGCGCTGCCTGCACCGATGACGATGATGTCGTGGGTCACGCCAGAAGCTCTTTCAGCGCGGCGTTGACAAAGGCCGTATCCTCGGCTGCGCGCCCGCCGCCTGCATAGTGGCCCCAAACCGACTCGATCACGCGCAGTTCCGCGTTGGGCATCTGCGCGACCTCGGCGGCGTTGTCTTCGGGCGGGAAGTAGAAGTCGGTGCGCCCCGGCATGATGATCGCTTTCGCGGTGATCGACCCCAGCGCGGCGGCGCGGTCGCCTTCATAGATCGGGTTGTCCGAGATATCGCAGGCCTGCCACGTCGCGATCAGCGACAGCATGTCGTTGGCGTCTCGGGGGAAGTAGGCTCCGTCCCACGCGCGTTTCAGATAGTCCTCCAGCGACGAGAACCCCAACTCGCGCCACATCTCCCGGCGATACCATTCCTGCGACAGCGCCCAGCCTGCCCAGACCCGGCCCTGCGCCGTGAACCCGCGCCACGGCTGTTCCCTGTAATAGCCGTTCATCCACGCGGGGTCGGTGATCAGCGCGTATTTCACGCCTTCAAGGAAGACGTGGGTGTGCGGCGCGGTGATCGCCTGACCGCAGAAGCACGACATGGCGCGCACCCGGTCCGGGAAGATCGCCGCCCAGTGATAGGACTGCTGGCCGCCCATCGACCAGCCGCAGACCAGACGGATTTCCTCGATCCCCCACAGGTCCTTCAACATGCGTTCCTGCAGGATGACATTGTCGTAGTGCGTCACCAGCGGAAAGTCCGGGCCGCCCAGCGGGGCGGGGGTGTTCGAGGGCGAAGACGACGCGCCGTTGCCCAGCGTGTTCGGCACGATGATGAAGTACTTGGTCGGGTCCAGCGCCTTGCCCTCGCCGATCAGCGGCGGCTGTTCGTTATGGGTCCCGGCATAGCGGGTGGGGTAGACGATGACGTTGTCCTTCGCGGCGTTCAGTTCGCCATAGGTGACATAGGCGATTTTCGCGTCGGGCAGGGTCAGGCCGGATTGCAGGACGAAGGCGCCCGCGTCGTAGATCTTCGCTTCGGTCATGCGGGCACCTCGCTGGCGATGCCGACCTGCCGGCACCAGTTGTCGAACAGGGTTCTGGCGTTGCGTTCCAACTCGGGCATCCGGTCGGCGACATCGGCTGTCAGGCGCTCGGCTCCGCCCGGTCCCAGTTTCTCGGCCAGCACGATGGCGGCGGCGGGGATCGCGGCCCAGTCGGCGACGACGTCGGGGCCGACCTCGGGATGGCTTTGCATCGAGAACGCGCGGGGGCCGTATTGGATGGCGTGCACGGCGCAATCATCGGACTTCGCCACGCAGGTCGCGCCGGGCGGCAGGGACGTTACCTCGACCCCGTGCCAGATCAGGACCGGAAACGCGGGCGGCAGGTCAGTGAGGAACGGCGAGGGCGCGGTGACCTTCACGTCCAGCACGCCGATCTCGGCGCCGCCAAGCGCACAGCTTCCACCAAGTGCTTCTGCCATCAGTTGATGGCCAAGACAGATCCCGAAGGCGGGCAACGCGCGGTCCCGAACAGCCTCGCGGATGAAGCGTTTCTCGTCGATCAGCCACGGATGGATGTCTTCCTGAAACACGTCCATCGCGCCGCCGAGGATCCACAGGGCATCGACGTCGTCCAGCGGCGGCAGTTCGTCCTGGCCCAGCATCACCACCGTCATCCGGTGCCCGGCATCGGCGATCATTGGCGCGAACAGCGCCAGATGCGCGGTCGGCTCGTGTTGAAGGATAACGAAATGTGCCAAGCTGCCCCTCGACTGTGCGGCTGCCCGCCAAATGGGCAGCAATCCCGTGTTGGGCTTGAAAGTCCCACTCAAAACTGGCCGCCGCAAGAATTTTTGTTGCCTGAGAGTGAAAATTTTCGACCATGAGGAAAACGTGGGCCAACAGGGATATTTTGCCATGCGGATATGCGTGATCGGAGCGGGGCCGTCCGGGCTTGCACAGCTAAGAGCCTTCCAGTCGGCGAAGATGAAGGGCGAGGAGATCCCCGAGATCGTCTGCTATGAAAAGCAGGCAGATTGGGGCGGTCTGTGGCGGTACGACTGGCGCACCGGCGTCGACGAGTACGGCAATCCCTGCCACGGCTCGATGTACCGCTATCTGTGGTCGAACGGTCCGAAAGAGGGTCTGGAATTCGCCGACTATTCCTTCGACGAGCATTTCGGCAAGCCGATCGCCAGCTATCCGCCGCGCGCCGTGCTGTTCGACTATATCGAGGGGCGGGTGAAGGCCGCCGGGGTCCGCGACTGGATCAAGTTCTCGACCGTCGTGCGCGACGTGACCTTTGACGAGACGACCGGCCTGTTTACGGTCGTTGCGCGGGACGGCGAAACCGACACCGAGACCCGTGAGACCTTCGACCACGTGATCGTCGCGACCGGCCACTTCTCGGTTCCGAACGTGCCGTATTATCCGGGCTTCGAGACTTTCAACGGTCGTGTCCTGCACGCCCACGACTTTCGCGACGCGCGCGAGTTCGCCGGTAAGGACATCCTGATCCTCGGCACCTCCTACTCGGCCGAGGACATCGGGTCCCAGTGCTGGAAATACGGCGCGAACTCGATCACCGTCGCGCACCGGACGGCGCCGATGGGATACGACTGGCCGGAGAACTGGCAAGAGGTCCCGGCGCTGGTGAAGGTCGAAGGCAGGACCGCGTATTTCAAGGACGGCACCAGCAAGGACGTCGACGCGATCATCCTGTGTACCGGGTACAAGCACCACTTCCCGTTCCTGCCCGACTCGCTGCGTCTGAAGACGGCGAACCGGCTGGCGGCAAGCGATCTTTACAAGGGCGTCGTCTGGGTCAAGAATCCCAAGCTGTTCTACCTCGGCATGCAGGACCAGTGGTTCACCTTCAACATGTTCGACGCGCAGGCATGGTGGGTGCGGGACTGCGTCATGGGCAAGATCGCCCTGCCTGACGCCGCCGCGATGGAAGCGGATTGGAAGAAACGGCAGGATGACGAGGACGCGGTGCCCGACGACTACGGTGCGATCGTCTATCAGGGCGACTACGTGAAGGAACTGATCGCCGAGACCGATTACCCCTCGTTCAACGTGGACGGCGCGAACGAGGCGTTCTTCCAGTGGAAGAAGCACAAGAAGAAGGGGATCATGAACTTCCGCAACTACGGCTACGTCTCGCCGCTGACCGGCACGATGGCGCCGCCGCATCACACGCCGTGGAAGGACGCGCTCGACGACTCGCTGGAAAGCTATCTGGCCGAGCCGGAAACGGTCCCGGGCGAGTAGCATGGGGCTGGAAGCGCCTTTCGCGCGGTCGGGCGTCGTCGCGCCCGGCCTGCCGGTTCTTCCGCCGGGGGTCGAGCGGCTTCCGGTACCGGGTGGCGGCAGCCGCGCGGTCGAGATCCGGGCAGGCGACGAGATCACGTTGGTCGACCGCGAGGGCGGGCAACGGGCTGAGGTCGTGGCCTTTCGCCCTGACGGTCGCTGCGATGCCGGGCTGATCGGCAAGGCGGCGGACTGGGTGCCGGACGGGCTGCGCCTGTCGCTGGACAGCCAGTCGGGTCGCTTGGTGCGTCGTGCGCTGGAGCGGGCGGGTTTCGATCTGGGCGCGGCGCTGGGCGTGGCGGCGTTCGGGCCGGAAAGCCGGCCGAACGACAGCGTGACATGGATCGCGGCGGGCGATGGTCTGCTGATCGTCGCCGCGCCGGGCGGTCCGATGTCGCCAGCAGAAAATGACACGCCGACCGATATCCTGCTGTACCTGCGCCGCGCCGATGCGGGCGAGGCGCGGACCCGCCACGCGCCCCCCGATCCGCTGGCGGACCCGGTGCTGGACGTCAACATCCAGCCCGGCGATGCCTATGTCTACGAGGTGCCGGCGGGGACGTGGATCCAGATCCTCGACGTGCAGGGGCGCGAGTGCTCGGACTTTCAGGCGTTCTCGAAACGTGCGCTGGACGCCGGCATCGACCGCGAGATCGACCCGACCGCGACCCGGACGATGACCGGCACGGCCTATCCCATGCCGGGACTGCACTCGAAATTCTGGAACGTCGATTTCGAGCCTCTGGTCGAGGTCGTGCAGGACACCGTCGGTCGGCACGATACCTTCGGTCTGGCCTGCACCTCGCGCTACTACGAGGACATGGGCTATTTCGGGCACCGCAACTGCACCGACAACATCAATACGGGCCTTGCATCCTACGGTGTCCGGCCCCGCGCGGGATGGCCTGCGATCAACTTCTTCTTCAACACGATGATCGACGCGGATCACGGGATTGTCGGCGACGAACCGTGGTCGCGGCCCGGCGACTACGTGATGGTGCGGGCGCTGACTGACCTCGTCTGCGTGTCAACCGCCTGTCCCGACGACATAGATCCGGCCAACGGCTGGAACCCGACCGATATCCAGCTGCGCACCTACCGGCCCGAAGAGAATTTCCAGCGGGCCATCGGGTGGCGCAAGCGACCGGAGGACGATGTGGAAATGACCAAGGAAACCGGGTTCCACGACTGTTTCGCCCAGCACACCCGGGATATTGGCGAGTACCAAGGCTATTGGCTGGCGAATACCACGCGCGCGGGCTGGCAGGAGGAATACTGGGCCTGCCGCGAGAAAGCGGCGATCATGGATCTTTCGCCCCTGCGCAAGTACGAAGTGACGGGCCCCGATGCAGAAGCCCTGCTTCAGGCCTGCGTGACGCGGAACATAGCCAAGCTTGCGGTGGGGCAGGTGGTCTATACCGCCGTCTGTGCGCAGCATGGCGGGATGATCGACGACGGCACGGTGTTCCGCATGTCCGACCACGCCTTCCGCTGGATTGGCGGCACCGACGACAGCGGTCTGTTCCTGCGCGAACAGGCCGAGGCGCTGGGACTGAATGCGCATGTCCGGAACTCCACCGACCAGCTGTGCAACGTCGCGGTGCAGGGACGGCTCAGCCGCGAGATTCTGGCCGAGGTGTTCTGGACGCCGCCGGACCGGCCGACGGTCGAGGAACTGGGCTGGTTCCGCTTCACCATCGCCCGGATCGGCGGATTTGACGGGGTGCCGGTGATGATCAGCCGGACGGGCTATACCGGCGAGCTGGGCTATGAGGTCTTTTGCCACCCGAAGGACGCGCCCGCCGTGTGGGATGCGATCTGGGCTGCGGGCGCTCCGAAGGGAATGGTGCCGCTGGGCCTGACGGCGCTGGACGTTTTGCGCGTCGAGGCGGGGCTGGCCTTTGCGGGCCACGAGTTCGACGACCAGACCGATCCGTTCGAGGCCGGCATCGGCTTCACCGTGCCGCTCAAGTCCAAGGAGGACGACTTCGTCGGTCGCGCCGCGCTGGAGGCGCGCAAGTCCAGCCCGCAACGGCGGCTGGTCGGGCTGGAACTGGAGGGGCGCGAGGTTCCGTCGCACGGCGATTGCGTGCGGGTGGGCCGGGTTCAGGTCGGGGTGGTCACCTCGGCAGTGTGGTCTCCGATCCTGAAGAAGGTCATTGCGCTGGCGCGGGTGAACACGCCGCACGGCACAGAGGGAGAGGTGCTGGAGATCGGCCGGCTCGACGGGCATCAGAAGCGTCTGCCCGCAAGGGTTGTCCCGTTCCCGCATTTCGACCCGAGCAAGAGCCGGGCGAAGGGTGAGTACTGATATCGGCTCGGGCGGTCTAAAGCGACCACATTGCCTGCGCCGAGCGAGGGGTTACTGTATGACGTGCGGCAACCTACGGGCGGTCATCGAGACGCCCGGTGCGATGTGGGCGGAGACAAAGGCCTGTCCTGCGGATCTTACCAGATCGCCAGGTACCACTGGATCATCACCGCGTTCGCGAGGTCGACGAGGAAGGCCGACACCAGCGGCAGCAGGATGAAGGCCAGTGGCGCGGGGCCATAGCGCTGGGTGACGGCGGTCATGTTCGCGATGGCGGTCGGCGTCGCGCCAAGCGCGAAACCGGTAAAGCCCGACGACAGCACCGCTGCGACATAGTCCCTGCCCATCAGGCGGAACACGACAAGCGCCACGAAGACCGTCGTGGTCACCGCCTGAAGCGCCATAGTGACCGTCAGCACGCCCGCGCTGGTGGCGAGGGTCCAAAGCTGCATGCTCATCAGCGACATCGACAGGAACACGGACAGGCTGAATTCCGAGATCAGGTCGGTCGCGGGGCCGCGCAGGCGGATGTTCCGGTCTGGCATCAGAAGCGGAAGAAGGTTCGACAGAAGGATCCCGCTTAGCAGACAGGGCACGAACAGGGGCAGTTTCAGCGAGGTCGCCTCGAGTGCTTCGTGAAGGACGTAACCAAGGGCGATTGCGCCGTGAATCCACAGAAGGCTGCGCATGATCGAGACATGGGTGATCCCTGTCTCGGCTCCCGGCTCTGGTGTCGCGGCGGTGGCCGTGTGTTCCTCGGGATGCAGGGGGGCGACAAGCTGGTTGCGCGAGATCAGCATTTTCGCGATCGGGCCGCCAAGCAGGCTGGCCATGATCAGGCCAAGCGTCGCTGCGGCGATGCCAAGCTCGGCCGCGCCGTCGATCCCGTATTCCGTCTGCAGCGTCGGCCCCCATGCGATCGCGGTACCATGTCCACCGATGAGCGAGGCAGTGCCCAGCAGCACCCCCGCCTGCGGTGGCAAACCGAACGCCAGCGCCCCGACTGCGCCGACGAGGTTTTGCAACACCATCGCCAGAACGGTCAGTCCGACGAGGATGCCCAGCAGGCGACCCCCGCTGATCAGTTGCGAGAAGCGTGCGTTCAGGCCGACGGTCGTGAAGAAATAGACCAGCAGCAGGTCGCGGGCTTCGAGGTCGAACTCGATCTCGCGTCCGGTCGTGATGGCAATGGCCAGTGTCGCCAGCGCAAAGAGCAACCCGCCGCTGACCGGCTCGGGGATGCTGTAGCGTTGCAGGACGGGAAATCGAAGCGTCAGGCGCGCGCCGATGAAATACACGATGATGCCAAGCGTGAAGGCCGCGAAGCTTTCGACCAGGATCGGCTGCGAACCCGTTTCCATGCCTGTTCCCGCGTCGGTGTTGCGTCTGCCGGTATCTTTGCGAGGTCAGGCACGGATGTACAGGGATCGAAGCCGCGACATGATCGCAGCGGCGTCAGCCCCACGGGGCGCGCGGCAGCCGCCAGCCGTAGCGAACGCTTGCCAGCCGCAGAAGCACCGCCAGCAGGACGGCACCGGCCGCAGCGATAATGCCGGGGACGCCGAGATGCACCGCGACGGCATAGGCGAGGGCGCCGGCCAGCGCGGCGGCGGCATAGACCTCTTCGTGCAGGACGCGCGGGACTTCGGCCGCCATCATGTCGCGCAGCATGCCGCCGCCGATGGCGGTCATGACGCCCAGCAAGGCGGCGCCGGGGATGGTCAGGCCAAACTCCAACGCCTTGTGGCATCCGGCGACGCAGAAGACGCCTAGCCCGATCGCGTCCAGCACCATCACGGGCCGGGTCAGGCGGTTGATCCACGGGCCGAAGAAGAACACGCACAGCCCCGCCGCACCCGCGATACCAAGTGGCGTCAGTGTCCGCAGCGCGGCAGGGGGCGTATCGCCCAGAAGCACGTCGCGGATCATCCCGCCCGCCACCCCGGTCGCGACCGCCAGAACGAGGATGCCGAACAGGTCCAGTTTCCGGCGAACGGCAACCATTGCGCCGCTTAGCCCGAAGGCGAACGTGCCCAGCATATCGAGCATGGCGATCAGCGTTGTGGCGGTCATTGGCGGCTCCGGTGTGGTGCCGGTCAGCCTAGCAAGCCGTGCAGTTGGACAACAGCCACCCCGGACAAGGGCGGGCGCCTGTGACAATCTCCCCCTTTCGCTTCGCCTGTGCTCTGCTGTAGAGATTGCGGCATGTCGAGACGCCGTCTTTTCCCCCTGTTCGGGCTTCTGCTTGCCGTCGCGCTTGTCGTGTCGGGCGCGCTGTCCGCACGGCAGATGGGCCCGGACCGCGAGACGATGATGGCCGAGGCGGCGCTGCTCTCGATGGGCGCGACGCTTGCGGATCTCTGCGAGGGCGGCGGCGACGACGGCCATGCGCACGGTCACGACTGTCCGTTCTGCCACAAGCTGCCCGAGGCGCAGGCGGCCGGCTTCGCTGCCGCCGAGACGCGTGTCGTGCATGACAGCTTCGTCTTTCGCGCCCGGGATCTTGTCCACGGTCCGCAGACGTTCGGTGCAGACCGCACCGCACGCGCTCCACCGCACTTCGCCTGACTTTCCTCAGCGAGGCCCGCGCTTTGGCGGGCGGTGATTTTCGGCGGCGTGGCAGATGCGCGACCGCTATCCATGGAGCGAAGAATGACCAAGTTTCACTTTTTTTCCGGCCGTACCGCACAAGCGGCGGCTATCGCGGTTTCGGTAGCCATGGGGCTGTCGACGGCGGCCACGGGGCAATCGCACGGCGATATGGAAGCCGTTCTTGCCGGTGATCTAATGCTGTCGGGCGGTTTCTCGCGCGCGACGCTTCCCAACGCGCCGGTCGGCGGCGGATTTCTGACCATCGCCAATCAGGGCGGTGACGACCGGCTGGTCTCGGCCAGCGCCGACGTCTCGGAGCGGGTCGAGATTCACGAGATGGCGATGGAAGGCGATGTGATGAAGATGCGGGAACTGCCCGACGGTCTGCCGATTCCGGCGGGCGAGACGGTGGAACTGAAGCCCGGCAGCTATCATCTGATGTTCATGGGTCTGAAGGACGCTTTGGTCGAGGGCGAGACCGTCGAGGTGACGCTGGAATTCGAACAGGCCGGAGAGGTCATTGTGCCGCTGCTGGTCGGCGCGCCGAATGCGAAGGGTGCGGGCCACGGGCACATGGACCACGGCAAGATGAACCATGGTGACATGCAGAAGGACTCCAACTGATGAGCCGAAACCGGATTTTCATCGGTGTGCTCTGGGGGCTGGCAGCGATCGCGCTGCTGGCCTTCCTCTACTTTCGCGTTGTGGCGCCGCAGATTACCGCAACCGTCAGCGACGGGCTGGGGATTGGCGACTACGAACTGGTCACGACCGAAGGCGAGCCGTTTACCGAAGACAGCCTGAAGGGCGGGCCGACCGCCGTGTTCTTCGGCTTCACCCATTGCCCCGAGGTCTGCCCGACGACGCTGGGCGAGGTGGCCGGCTGGCAGGACGAACTGGCTGCGGACGGCGAGGAACTTCGGGTGTTCTTCGTGACCGTAGACCCGGAGCGCGATACCGCCGAGGTTCTGGGCGACTATGTCGGCTGGGTGCCGGGAACGGTTGGCGTGACCGGATCACCGGAAGAGGTGAAGAAGGCCGAGAAAGCGTTCCGGATCTATTCCGCGAAAGTACCGCTTGAAGGCGGCGATTATACGATGGACCACTCGGCCATGGTGCTGCTGTTCGACGAGAACGGGCGCTTTTTCGAGCCGGTGGGCTATGGCGAGGACTTCGACCGCGCGGTCGCGAAGATCCGGCGGATGATCGGGGCTTGATCTTCCGCGTCTGACTTTCGCCTGCGGCCTGTAATCCACCCTCCTGCAATCCCCCCACTTCCTGCGATCCCCCCTCCTTGCCTCCCCCCTGAAGGGGGGAGGAATGGGGAGTCGGCTGGGGTTGGGTGTCGTGTTTCGTCAGATTTCCTCGATCGCTTCCAGCGACTCCGGAAGGATCTGGCCGCCGTCGACCACGATGGTCTGGCCCGTGATGTAGCCCGCTTCCTTCGACGCGAAGAACAGCGCGGCGTTGCCGATGTCTTCGGGGTCGCCCAGCCGTTTCAGCGGGATCGAGGCGGCCATGGTATCAAGATAGTCCTGCCCCAGATCCGCCAGCCCCTCGGTCGCGATGTTGCCGGGCAGCACCGCGTTGATCGTCACGTTGTAGCGCGACAGTTCCATCGCCGCCGTCTTCAGGAACCCAAGCTGGCCCGACTTCGACGCGCCATAGTGGGTCCAGCCGGGAAAACCGGTGAAGGGTCCCGTGATCGACGAGGTCAGGATGATCCGGCCGCCGCCCTTGGCCTCGAACGCCGGGATGCAGGCCTTGGTGCACAGGAAGGACGACCGCAGGTTGGTCGCCATCACCGAATCCCACTCGTCGACCTCCATGTCGATCATCTTCGACTGCGGAAAGGCGCCCGCGTTGGCGCACAGGATATCGACGCCGCCGAACGCCTCGGTCGCGGCCGCGACCATGCCCTGAACCGCCGCCCAGTCCGATACGTCCGCCGAGTGCGCCAGCGCGGTGCCGCCGGCCTCGGTCATCTCGGCGGCGGCGTCCTCGGCGGCGGACAGGTCGCGCCCAACGATAAGGACCTTTGCGCCCGCTCTGGCGAAAACCCGTGCAATCCCGCGCCCGATGCCTTTCGAGCCGCCTGTGACGATTGCGGTCTGTCCCGTGATCGGTGTCAGCATTTTCCTGTCCCTCGTTATGATCTGCCCGGATGCTTGCGTCCGGCGCTCCGGCGGGGAAGAGAGAGGTAGGAACGGTCCCAGCTATTGATGCAAGGGGCCGGGGGAACTGCACGGAAGTTGGGCGAATGGGCGGAGTTTACAGCGAAACGGTGCTGGCGGAGTTGGCGGCTGGGGTCGAGGGTCTGCTGCCCGAATGGGGGCTTTCGGGCGATCTGCGGCTGCTGACGATCTCGGAAAACGCGACCTATCTGCTGGAGGGACTGGCGGGAAGGACGATTTTCCGGGTCCACCGTCCGGGGTATCACACCGAGGACGAGATCCGATCCGAACTGTCGTGGATCGAGGCGCTGCGAACCGCCGGTGTGGTCGAGACGCCCGCCATCCTGCCCACGCGCGACGGCGCGCGGGTGCTGGCGTTCGACCACGGTGACGAGGTGCGAAACGTTGTTGCATTCGCCTTCGCGGACGGGATCGAGCCCCGGCCCGAGGATGACCTTGTCCCCGGTTTCCGCACGCTGGGCGGTATCAGCGCGCGTCTGCACGGGCATGTGAAAGGCTGGGAAAAGCCTGCCGGGTTCGTGCGCAAGACGTGGACCTTCGATACGGTCGCAGGGGATCGGCCGCACTGGGGGCCGTGGCAGGCGGCACTGGGGCTGACGACCGAGGGGCGTGCGGTTCTGGACCGTCTGGCCGCTGCGCTGGACGCGCGGCTGACGGACTGGGGCACCGGGCCCGAACGGTTCGGCCTGATCCACGCCGACCTGCGGCTTGCGAACCTGCTGGTCCGCGACGGCGGGCTGACGGTCATCGACTTCGACGACTGTGGCTTCGGCTGGTTCGGCTTCGATTTCGCCGCCGCCGTCAGCTTCATGGAAGATGCGCCGGCGATCCCGGACCTGATGGCCGCGTGGGCGGAGGGCTATCGCGAAGTGGCGCCGCTGGGCGCGGCGGACGAGGCCATGCTGCCGACCTTCGTCATGCTGCGCCGCCTGCAACTGACCGCGTGGATCGCAAGCCACGCCGAGACGCCGACGGCGCAGGAGTTCGGCGACGGGTTCACTGACGGGACGGTCATGCTGGCAGAGCGATACCTTTCGGCATGAGCATCAAGGCGCGCGACATCCTTGACATGAACGCCTTCCACGGCGCGGTGGAAGACCCGCTGGTGGCGCGGCGCATGGCAAACATGGGAGCCGCGTCGACGCTGTTTTTCGAACGGCCCATCGAGATGGTCAGCGCGCAAGGCGCCGAGATGACGGCGGCGGACGGGACCGTGTATCTCGACCTCTACAACAATGTGCCTTCGGTCGGACATTCGCACCCTCACGTGGTCGCCGCCGTGCAGGAACAGGTGGCGAAACTGAACACCAACTCGCGTTACCTCAGCGAAGTGACCGAGGCTTATTCCGAGCGGTTGCTGGCGACAGTGCCGGTGGCGGATGCGCGGATCGCCTACACCTGCTCGGGCAGCGAGGCGAACGATCTGGCGCTGCGGATCGCGCGGCTTGAGACGGGCAAGCGCGGTGTCGTGGTGACCGAGGCCGCCTATCACGGCAACACCGCCGCCGTGACCGAGGTGTCGCCGGTATCCTACCGGCGCGGCACGGTGCCGGAGTTCGTAAAGCTGATCCCGCCGCCGGGGCCCGCCTATGGCGAGGACATCGCGGGCGGTTTCGCGGCAGCTTTGCGTGCGGCCATCGACGCGCTGGAGGCCGAGGGTCACGGGTTCGCGGCCTTCCTGTGCGACTCGATCTTCTCGTCCGACGGTGTCTTCGCTTACGACTGGTCCGCGTTGGCGGCGGCGGAAGAGGTCACGCACTCGGCGGGCGGGCTGTACATCGCGGACGAGGTGCAGCCGGGGTTCGGGCGGACCGGGCGGGGCTTGTGGGCCGTGGGCGCGGCGCGGGTCGCGCCTGATATCCTGACCATGGGCAAGCCGATGGGGAACGGGTTCCCGATGGCAGCGATGGTGGCGCAGGCGGACCTGCTTCGGCGGTTTGCCGATGCCTTCGGCTATTTCAACACCTTCGCCGGAAACCCGGTGGCCGCTGCTGCCGGGTCCGCGGTTCTGGACGTGATCGAGGACGAAGACCTGATCACTCATGCAGCCGGGATCGGTGGGCTTTTGATCGAGGGGCTGTCCAAGATGGAGAGCCCTGTCATCGGCGCGGTGCGGGGTTGTGGTCTGTATCTTGGCGTCGATATCGTCGCCGGTGACACACCGGACCCGGAGCGCGCGGCGCAGCTGATCAACGACCTTCGCGACCGGGGCATCATGGTGGGTGCGGCGGGCAAGTATGGCCACACGCTGAAGATCCGTCCTCCCTTGTGCCTGAGCGCCGAACAGGCGGGCCGGTTCCTTGACGTCTTCGGCGGGCTGGTATCCGGACCTGCCTGAATTATCGGCAGAAAACTCTGGCTCAATGTGATCCAGCCGAAAACTATTTGCATCCCACGCAAGTCGCCCTGACAGTCGCAGGAAAGGAAGACCGGCTGTGCAGGGAGGCCCATGACCGCTACTGACCCGATGCCCGAAGCGCTTGAGGCACGCATCCGCGCGCTGTCCTTCTGGTCCGATCCCGGAGAGATCGCGGCGCTGGGCGGGGGCATCACCAACGTGAACGCGGTGGTCGAGGACGCGGGGCGGAAATACGTCGTGCGGCTGGGCGAAGACATCCCCGAGCACCTTGTGATGCGGTGGAACGAACGGCACATCGCCGAGGCCGCCGCCGCCGCCGGTGTGTCGCCTCCGCTGCGGCATTTCGAGCCCGGCGTGATGGTGTTCGACCACGTGGAGTCGGTGGCTCTGGAAGAAGCCGACCTGCACGATGCGCAGACGCTGGCCGAGGCGGTGGCGCTGGTCGGACGGGTTCACCGCGAGGTCACGAAACAGATCACCGGGCCGGTCCTGACCTTCTGGGTGTTCCACGTCATCCGCACCTACGCGGCCTTCCTGAAAGCGAATGGATCGACCCATGCGCCGAGGCTGGACGCCCTGCTGGCGCAGGCCGAGATGCTGGAAGACGGCGTCGGGCCGGTCCAACTGGTGCTGGGTCACAACGACCTGCTGCCCGCAAATATCCTGCGCGGGGCGGACCGGTTGTGGCTGGTGGATTGGGAATACGGCGGCTTCAACTCGCCATTGTTCGACCTTGGCGGGCTGGCCAGCAACGCGGGGCTGCCGGAAGAGGCCGAGGTTGGGATGCTGGCCGCCTATTTCGGTGCGCCGCCGGACGCCGCGCTGATGCGCAGTTACCGCGCGATGAAATGCGCCTCGCTTCTGCGGGAAGCGACGTGGAGCATGGTGTCCGAAATCTCGTCCGACATTGAATTCGACTATGCCGCCTACACGGAGGAAAACATGACCCGTTACGAGGCCGCGCTGGCCGACTGGAGCCGCGGATGAGCCTTCCCGACAGTGCCGAGGTCGTCATTGTCGGCGGCGGGATCATCGGGTGCTCTACCGCCTACCACCTTGCGAAGATGGGGGTGGAGGTCGTGCTGCTGGAACGGGCCAAGCTGACCAGCGGGTCGACCTTTCACGCAGCGGGATTGGTGGGGCAGTTGCGGTCCTCGGCCAACATCACGCAGCTTCTGGGGTACTCGGTCGAATTGTACGACCGGCTGGAGGAAGAGACGGGTCTTGCTACCGGCTGGAAGCGGAACGGCGGGCTGCGGCTGGCGTGCAACGCCGAACGCTGGACCGAGGTAAAGCGGCAGGCGACCACGGCGCATTCCTTCGGGTTGGAGATGGAACTGCTGACCGCGAAAGAGGCGCAGGACCTGTGGCCGCTGATGGATGTCTCGGACGTGGTCGGTGCGGCCTTCCTTCCGACCGACGGACAGGCCAACCCGTCCGACATCACCGCTGCGCTTGCCAAGGGCGCGCGCATGGCGGGCGCGCTGATCGTCGAGGATTGCGCGGTGCAGTCGGTCGAGATCGAGAACGGCGTCGTGACCGGCGTCGTCAGCGAAAAGGGCCGCATCGCTTGCCCCAAAGTCGTCGCCTGCTGCGGTCAGTGGACCCGCGCCTTCGCGGCGACGGTGGGCGTGAACGTGCCTTTGGTCTCGATGGAGCACCAGTACATGGTGACCGAGCGGATCGAGGGCGTCACCCCGAACCTGCCGACGCTCCGCGATCCCGACCGGCTGACCTACTGGAAGGAAGAGGTCGGCGGGCTGGTGATGGGAGGCTACGAGCCGAACCCGAAGCCTTGGGCGGTGAACGGCATTCCCGAGGGGTTCCACTTCAGCCTGCTCGATTCCGATTTCGATCACTTCGAGCAGATCATGGAACTGGCGCTGGGGCGCGTTCCCGCGATGGAGACGGCGGGGATCAAGACCCTGACCAACGGGCCCGAGAGTTTCACGCCCGACGGCAACTTCATCCTGGGCGAAGCGCCGGAGCAGCCGGGGTTCTTCGTGGGCGCCGGGTTCAACGCTTTCGGCATCGCCTCGGGCGGCGGGGCCGGCATGGCACTGGCGGAATGGGTGGCGAAGGGCGAGGCGCCGTTCGATCTTTGGCCCGTCGACATCCGCCGCTTCGGCCGGCCGCATTTCGACACAGACTGGATCCGCACCCGCACGGTCGAGGCCTACGGCAAGCACTACACGATGGCGTGGCCGTCCGAGGAACACGATAGCGGCCGCCCCTGCCGCCGCTCGCCCCTGTATGCAACGCTCAAGTCGCGGGGCGCGGTATTCGGAGAGAAGCTGGGGTGGGAGCGCCCCAACTGGTACGGCCCCGAGGGCGCCAAGGACGAGTACACCTATGGCCGCCCCAACTGGTTTGCTACGGTTGGGGCCGAGCACAAGGCCTGCCGCGAGAGCGTGGTGCTGATCGACCAGTCGTCCTTCGCGAAATACGTGCTGAAGGGGCCGGACGCAGAGGTGGCGCTGGGCTGGATTGCGGCCAACGACGTCAGCGGCCCGCCGGGCGGTCTGACCTATACCCAGATGCTGAACGACAAGGGCGGGATCGAGGCAGACCTGACCTGCGCCCGGATGGCTTTGGACGAATACTACATCGTCACCGGCACCGGCTTTGCCACGCGGGATTTCGACTGGATCTCGAAAGGCATCCCTCGGGGAATGAACGCCCAGCTGGTCGACGTGACCTCTGCCTACGCGGTGCTGTCGCTGATGGGACCCAGGGCGCGCGACGTGCTGCAAGCGGTGACGCGGGCGGATGTTTCGAAAGACGCCTTCCCCTTTGGTACCGTGCAGACCATCGGCATCGCGGGCGCCCCGGTCCGGGCGCTGCGGGTCTCTTACGTCGGCGAACTGGGGTGGGAGCTGCACATCCCGACCGAATACGCGCTGTCGGTCTATGACGCTCTGCATGCCGCGGGCGAAGTCACCGACGCCGGCTATCGCGCAATCGAGACCTTGCGGCTGGAGAAGGGCTATCGTGCGTGGGGGTCGGATATCGGGCCGGATCACACGCCGCTGGAGGCCGGGCTGGGCTGGGCCGCGCGTAAGTCCACCGAGTATCGCGGAAAGGCGGCGGTCGAGGCGCAGCGGGCGGGCGGCGTGAAGAAGATGCTCGCCACCTTCACCGCCGATCCGGAGGTGATCCTGCTGGGCCGCGAAACGATCTATCGCGACGGCGAGCGCGTCGGCTATCTGTCCTCAGGCGGATTCGGGCACACCGTGGGGAAAGCCATCGGGATGGGCTATGTCCGGCATCCCGACGGCGTTACCCGCGACTGGGTGCTGGGCGGAACCTACGAACTGGAAGTGGCGACCAAGCGTGTGCCCTGCGCGGTCACCCTGTCGCCATTGTACGATCCGCAGAACATCAGAGTAAAATCCTGAGGGGTAAATTTTCGTGAGAGGAAAATCGACTGCTTGAGGGGACGGGGTGAACACCATACAACTCGGTCAGTTTGCCGAGTGCGAGTCAGGGAGAGCACGGCCAGATGAACAAGCCGACCAAGAGATCCGAGACGAAGCTGACGCAGGATCCGCATGCCACGCGGGAAGTGCGGGAGAAGAACCTCGAGGTCGCGATCGGGCGGCAGGTGCGCGAGCTTCGGAAACGCCAGCGGATGACCGGCTCGGACCTTGCGGCGGCGTCCGGACTGTCTGTCGGCACCTTGTCGAAGATCGAGAACGGCCACATCTCTCCGTCGCTGAACACGCTTCAGGTGCTGGCCAATGCCCTGCGCGTCCCCTTCGTGCAGCTGTTCTCTGGCTTCGACGAGGTGCGCGGCGCGATGCACGTGAAAGCGGGGCAGGGCGTCGAGATCGAGAGGGCCGGCACGCGGGCCGGGCACCAGTACAATCTGTTGGGCCACATCGGATCGAACAACTCGGGCGTGGTGGTCGAGCCCTACCTGATCACGCTGGACAGCGAAGCCGACCGGTTTCCGGCGTTCCAGCACGAAGGCATCGAATTTCTCTACATGCTGGAAGGCAAGATCGACTATCGCCACGGCGACCAACTGTATCTGCTGGAGCCCGGCGACGCGCTGCTGTTCGATTCGGACGCGCCGCACGGCCCGGAGGTTCTGCTGGAGCTTCCGTCTCGGTACCTGTCGATCATCACCTACCCGCAGGCAACCTGAAGCGACGTCCGGAAAACGCCCAAAAACTTGGCTTGGCTCACCGGCGGCGCGGCTTTTGCGCTGTCGGCAAAGGCGCTTTTCATCTCGGTGTCGATCTTTCTAAGAGAGAAAGAAAGTTTCTTGCAAAGAAATTCTCCGGTGGCTAGAAGAAAATCCGAAGGGCGCATTGCCCGCGTAACGAAGTGGAGAGGACCATGTGTGGCATCGTTGGCCTTTTTCTGAAGTCCGAGGCGCTGCGTCCCAAGCTGGGCGAGATGCTGACCGACATGCTGATCACCATGACCGACCGTGGTCCGGATTCCGCCGGCATCGCGATTTACGGTGACCCCGGTGACGGGCTGAAGGTGACGGTTCAGTCCGACACGCCGGCCGAGGCGTTCGACGGGCTTGAAATCGCCTTGGGCGAACTCCTCGGCACGGCTGTCCCGGTGAAGGTGTCCGACACCCATGCGGTTCTGACGATCCCTGCCGGGTCCGAGGACAAGGCTGTCGCCTTTCTTGAAGAGCGCGGGCTGCGCGTGATGGGCGTCGGCGAGGCGATGGAGATCTACAAGGAGATCGGCCTGCCCAAGGACGTCGCGGCGCGGTTCGACCTGCGCGCGATGGGTGGCAGCCACGGCATCGGCCACACCCGGATGGCGACCGAAAGCGCGGTGACGACGCTGGGCGCGCACCCGTTCTCGACCGCGGCGGACGAATGCCTTGTGCACAACGGCTCGTTGTCGAACCACAACCGCCTGCGCCGCGAGCTGGCGCGCGCGGGCTTCGTGACCAAGACCGAAAACGATACCGAGGTCGGCGCAGCCTACATCTCTTCCCGCATCGCGGGCGGCGCCAGCCTTGGCGAGGCGCTGGAAGGCACGCTGCAGGATCTCGACGGGTTCTTTACCTTCGTGATGGGCACCAAGAACGGCTTCGGCGTTGTCCGTGACCCGATCGCCTGCAAACCTGCGGTGATGGCCGAGACCGACGATTACGTGGCCTTCGGGTCCGAATACCGCGCCTTCGCGGACCTGCCGGGCATCGAGACCGCGCGCGTCTGGGAACCCGAACCCGCAACCGTCTATTTCTGGGAGCGTTGATCATGGAGGCTGCTGCAATGGCGAAACCCGCAACCGACGCACTGGTGCTGGACATGGCCGAGATGGAACTGCGCGAGGTCAACTCTGCGCTGCAGGGCGCATCCGGCAACGAGACGGCCTTCCAACTGGTCAACCCGCGTGGCAGCCACGCCGTCGCGGTCGGGCTGGACGCGCCGATCGAGGTCACCGTCAAAGGCTCGACCGGCTATTACTGCGCCGGGATGAACAAGCAGGCGACTGTTCATGTCGAGGGCTCGGTGGGCCCCGGCGTGGCCGAGAACATGATGTCGGGCACGGTGGTCATTGACGGCGACGCCTCGCAATATGCCGGCGCCACGGGGCACGGCGGGCTTCTGGTGGTGAAGGGCAACGCGTCCTCGCGCTGCGGCATCTCGATGAAGGGCATCGACATCGTGGTGCACGGCAACATCGGCCACATGTCCGCCTTCATGGCGCAGAAGGGCAACCTTGTCGTGCTGGGCAACGCGGGCGACGCGTTGGGCGACAGCCTGTACGAGGCGCGGCTGTTCGTGCGCGGCGAGGTCAAAAGCCTTGGCGCGGACTGCATCGAGAAAGAGATGCGCCCCGAACATCTGGAAATCCTCGCCGACCTGCTGGACCGCGCGGGCGCCGACGCGAAGCCCGAAGAGTTCAAACGCTACGGCTCGGCCCGCAAGCTGTATAACTTCAACATCGACCACGCAGACGAATACTGAGGACGGCCCGATGAAAGACATTCCGCAGACCGAACCGCGCCAGTCCTGGACCTTCTCGAACGAGACCAACTCCGAGATCCGCCGCGCCGCGCAAACCGGCATCTACGACATTCGCGGTGGTGGCGCGAAACGGCGGGTTCCGCATTTCGACGACCTTCTGTTTCTTGGCGCGTCGATGTCGCGCTATCCGCTCGAAGGCTACCGCGAGAAATGCGAGACCGGCGTGACGCTGGGCACCCGCTTCGCGAAGAAGCCCATCGAACTGAAGATCCCGATCACCATCGCGGGCATGTCCTTCGGTTCGCTGTCCGGCCCCGCCAAGGAAGCGCTGGGCCGTGGCGCGACGATGGCGGGCACCTCGACCACCACCGGCGACGGCGGCATGACCGAGGAAGAGCGCGGGCATTCCGAAAAGCTCGTCTACCAGTATCTCCCCAGCCGCTACGGTATGAACCCCGACGATCTGCGCCGCGCCGACGCCATCGAAGTCGTGGTCGGTCAGGGCGCCAAGCCCGGCGGCGGCGGCATGCTGCTGGGCCAGAAGATCACCGAACGCGTCGCGGGCATGCGCGACCTGCCGGTGGGCATCGACCAGCGGTCCGCCTGCCGTCACCCGGACTGGACCGGGCCGGACGATCTGGAGATCAAGATCCTCGAACTGCGCGAGATCACGGGCTGGGAAAAGCCGATCTACATCAAGGTCGGCGGTGCGCGGCCCTACTACGACGTGGCGCTGTCGGTGAAGGCCGGGGCCGACGTCATCGTACTGGACGGCATGCAGGGCGGCACCGCCGCGACGCAGGACGTGTTCATCGAACACGTGGGCCAGCCGACGCTCGCATGCATCCGCCCGGCTGTGAAGGCGCTGCAGGACCTTGGCATGCACCGCAAGGTGCAGCTTGTCGTGTCGGGCGGTATCCGTACCGGGGCCGACGTGGCCAAGGCGCTGGCGCTGGGCGCCGACGCCGTCTCGATCGGAACGGCAGCGCTTGTGGCGCTGGGCGACAACGACCCGAAGTGGGAAGACGAGTATCGCAAGCTCGGCACCACCACTGGCGCATACGACGACTGGCACGAGGGCCGCGATCCGGCGGGGATCACGACGCAGGACCCCGAACTGATGGCGCGGCTTAACCCGGTCGAGGCTGGCCGCCGCCTGCGCAACTATCTCAACGTGCTGACGCTGGAGTGCCAGACGCTCGCCCGCGCCTGTGGCAAAAGCCATGTCCACAACCTTGAACCCGAGGATCTTTGCGCCCTGACGATGGAAGCCGCCGCCATGGCGCAGGTGCCGCTCGCGGGGACTGACTGGTATCCGGGCAAGCCCGGGTTCTGACCGCAGCCAGATATCACCGGGAACCGGCCCCTTCTTTGGTCCGAAAATATCCCGGGGGTCCGGGGGCAGCGCCCCCGGCCGGCCGGGCCGGGAACCACGGCCCGATGCAAAAGAAAGAAAACGAACAGGGACCGACCACGATGACCGACCTCGCCGCCTTCGCAAAGAAGAACAACGTCAAGTACTTCATGATCTCCTACACCGACCTGTTCGGTGGCCAGCGCGCCAAGCTGGTGCCGGCGGCGGCGATCTCGGACATGCAGGCGGACGGCGCGGGGTTCGCGGGCTTCGCGACGTGGCTCGACATGACCCCGGCCTATCCGGACATGCTGGCGGTGCCGGACCCCGACACCGTGATCCAGCTGCCGTGGAAGCCCGAGGTCGCGTGGGTCGCCGCCAACTGCGTGATGGAAGGGCAGGAGGTCGCGCAGGCACCGCGCAACGTTTTGCGCCGGCTGGTGGCCGAGGCCGCCGAGATGGGTCTGCGCGTGAAGACCGGGGTCGAGGCAGAGTTCTTCCTGCTGACGCCCGAGGGCGACAAGATCTGCGATCCCGCCGACACCGCCGCGAAGCCCTGTTACGATCAGCAGGCGGTGATGCGGCGCTATGACGTCATCTCCGAGATCTGCGACTACATGCTGGATCTCGGCTGGGGCCCCTATCAGAACGACCACGAAGACGCGAACGGCCAGTTCGAGATGAACTGGGAGTTCGACGACGCGCTGGTCACGGCCGACCGGCATTCCTTCTTCAAGTTCATGGTCAAATCGGTGGCCGAGAAGCACGGGCTGCGCGCCACCTTCATGCCGAAGCCGATCGAGGGGCTGACGGGCAACGGCTGTCACGCCCACATCTCGGTCTGGTCGACCGACGGCAAGACCAATGCGTTCGCCGGCGATGCGGGCGGGCAGGTCGGCGAGGTGGGGCTGTCGGCGGAGGGCGGCAATTTCCTCGGCGGGATCATGGCCCATGCCACCGGGATGGCGGCGATCACCAATCCGACCGTGAACAGCTACAAGCGCCTGAACGCGCCCGTGACCCTGTCGGGCGCGACCTGGGCTCCGAACACGGTGACCTGGACCGGCAACAACCGCACCCACATGGTGCGCGTGCCGGGGCCGGGCCGGTTCGAGCTTCGCCTGCCGGACGGCGCGGCGAACCCGTATCTGCTGCAGGCCGCGATCATCGCCGCCGGTCTGTCTGGCCTGAAGACGAAGGCCGATCCGGGCAAGCGGTACGACATCGACATGTACGCCGAGGGCCATACGGTGAAAGACGCGGTGAAGCTGCCGCTGAACCTGCTGGACGCGATCCGCGCCTTTGAGGCGGATGAGGGCTTTACCTCGGCGATGGGGTCCGAGTTCTCGGCGGCCTATGCCAAGATGAAGCACAAGGAATGGGACAGCTTCGTGTCGCATTTCTCGGCCTGGGAACGGGAGCACACGCTGGACATCTGACGGTACATCATCGCCTGCGGCCGGGAATGTCCTGAACGTGACTTCCCATCGCGGGGCGGTCTGTCAGGGTCGGCGCGAGATCAGCGGAGAGTCGGATGCGGTATTCGGGATTGCGTTTGTTCGCCGAGGCTCTGCGGGGCCACCGTGGCTGGAAGCCGCTGTGGCGCGACCCGGAGCCTCAGAAAGAGTATGACTTCGTCATCGTCGGCGGCGGGCATGGGATGGCCACGGCGTATTACCTTGCCAAGACCTTCGGCAAGGCGCGGATCGCGGTACTGGACAAGGGCTGGATCGGCGGCGGCAACATCGGGCGGAATACGACGATCATCCGGTCGAACTATCTGCTGCCCGGCAACGAGCCGTTCTACGAGCTTTCGATGAAGCTGTGGGAAGGGCTTGAGCAAGAGTTCAACTTCAACGCCATGGTCAGCCAGCGGGGGATCATCAACCTGATCCATACGGACGGCCAGCGCGACACGTACCGCCGCCGTGGCAACGCGATGTTGCTGGCGGGCGCGGACGCGCAGTTGCTGACGGCGGACGAGGTCCGCGAACGCGCGCCATTCCTGAACTTCGACAACCCCCGTTTTCCGATCAAGGGCGGTCTGATGCAGGAACGCGCAGGCACCGCTCGGCACGACGCGGTGGTCTGGGGCTACGCGCGCGGGGCCGACATGGCCGGCGTCGACATCATCCAGAACTGCGAGGTTACGGGGTTCGAAATCGAGAACGGCCGCGTTACCGGCGTCGAGACCACGCGCGGCCGCATCGGCGCGAAGACGGTCGGCGTCGCGGTGGCGGGCAACTCGGGCCGGGTGATGGCGATGGCCGGGATGCGGCTGCCGATCGAAAGCCACGTGCTGCAGGCCTTCGTGTCCGAGGGTCTGAAGCCGACGATCCCGGGGGTCATCACCTTCGGTGCCGGGCACTTTTATATCAGTCAGTCGGACAAGGGCAGTCTGGTCTTTGGTGGCGACATCGACGGCTACAACTCGTACGCGCAGCGCGGCAACCTGCCGACGGTCGAGGACGTGGCCGAGGGCGGCATGGCCCTGATGCCGATGATCGGGCGCGCACGGCTTCTGCGGTCGTGGGGCGGGATCATGGATATGTCGATGGACGGCTCGCCGATCATCGACGCCACCGGGATCGAGGGGCTCTATCTGAACGCGGGCTGGTGTTACGGCGGCTTCAAGGCGACGCCCGCGTCCGGGTACTGTTTTGCTCATCTGCTGGCCACCGGTCGCCCGCACGAGACGGCGAAAGCGATGCGGCTGGACCGCTTCGCGCGCGGCTACGTGATCGACGAGCGCGGCGCCGGCGCGCAGCCGAACCTGCATTGAGGAAGGTGTTGAGGATGCAGAATTTTCCAGAAAATTCTGAAACGCACGATCTTCCAGAAGATCGTACCGCGTCGCGTGTGCGGGAGGCGTCGGAATGCTGATCCCCCATCCGCTGCTGGGCCTGCGAGACGCGCAGGAGTTCACCTATCTCGGCGACGCTTCTCTGCTGAACCGCCCCGACCCCGCCGAGGGCGAGGCGGCGTTCTGTGACTACGTCTTCCTGCGGGACAACCCCGCCGGCGTTCACCGCGAGCTTTGGTATCACGAGCAGGGCGACCGCTCGTGGCTGGTCGTCACGCGCGACACCGTCACCCACGAAATCCTCGGCGCCGAGCTGGCGCGCGACGTGAAGGGAGCCGGCGCATGAGCCGTCTCGACGGAGGTCTGGTCGACCGCGACCGCGTGCTGAGTTTCTCGTTCGACGGGCGGCGCTATGTCGGGCATCCGGGCGATACGCTTGCCTCGGCGCTGCTGGCGAATGGCGTGAAACTGATGGGACGCAGTTTCAAGTACCACCGGCCGCGCGGTGTCTTGTCCGCCGGGTCGGAAGAGCCGAACGCGTTGGTCGAGTTGCGCACCGGACCGCGGCAGGAACCGAACACGCGGGCGACCGTGGCCGAGCTGTTTGACGGGCTTGAGGCGCGCAGCCAGAACCGGTTCCCGTCGCTGGGCTTCGACCTTCTGGGCGTCAACGACCTGTTCGCGCCGTTCCTGACCGCGGGGTTCTACTACAAGACCTTCATGTGGCCGAAAGCCTTCTGGGAGAAGCTCTACGAACCCGCGATCCGTCGGGCTGCGGGGCTGGGGCGGCTGTCGATGGAGCCCGACCCGGATGCCTATGACAAGGGCTTCCTTCACTGTGACCTCTTGGTGATCGGCGGTGGTGCGGCGGGCCTTTCGGCGGCGCTGACGGCGGGCCACGCCGGTGCGCGGGTGGTGCTTGCGGACGAGGATTTCAGGCTGGGTGGGCGGCTGCTGGCCGAAAGCCATCTGCTGGACGACGCGCCCGCACCGGACTGGGTGCGCATGGTCGAGGCGGAACTGGCCAGCCTGCCCAACGTGCGGGTGCTGACGCGGACGACCGTGTTCGGTGCTTACGATCATGGAATCTACGGCGCGGTGGAACGGGTGTCGGATCACCTTGCCGATCCCGCTGGCCGGGTGCGGCAGACGCTGTGGCGGATCACGGCGAAGCGTACCGTGCTGGCCGGCGGCGCGACCGAGCGGCACGTCCCGTTCCGCAACAACGACCGGCCCGGCATCATGCTGGCTGGCGCGATGCGGGCCTATGCGAACCGCTGGGCGGTCAGCCCGGTCGCGCGCGGCGAGCGGGTCGCGATCTTCACTAACAACGACGACGGGCACCGGACGGCGGTGGACCTGCTTGCAAAGGGCGTTCCGGTTCTGGCCGTCATAGACCCGCGCGAGGATGCGCCGCGGCTGGGCGGCTATCAGGTGATGGCAGGTGCAACAGTGACCGGCGCACGCGGACGGCTTGGTCTGCGGTCCATCGAAGTGACCCGCAATGGCCAGCCGGAGTGGCTGGAATGCTCGGCGTTGGGCGTCTCGGGCGGGTGGAACCCGAACGTGAACCTCGCCTCGCATCATCGCGGTCGCCCGGTCTGGTCGGAGGATCATCTTGCCTTCCTGCCCGGTGGCGATCTGCCTTCGGGCATGACGGTCGCGGGGGCCGCTGCCGGTCAAGGATCGACGCATGCGGCCCTTCACGATGGCGTGGCGCAGGCGCGTGCGGCGCTGGATGCGCTGGGCATCGCCGCGTCCGAAACCGCTGTGCCGGTTGCCGAGGACGCGCCCCTGAGGCAGACGGCCTTCTGGCACGTTCCGGGCCGGGGGCGCGCCTGGGTGGATTTCCAGAACGACGTCACGGTCAAGGACATCGCGCTGGCCCACAAGGAAAACATGCGCCCGGTCGAGCACCTGAAGCGGTGGACGACGCTGGGCATGGCGACGGATCAGGGCAAGACGGCGAACGTCACGGCGCTGGCCGTGATGGCGGAACTGACCGGCAAGGGCATCCCGCAGACGGGCACGACGATCTTCCGTCCGCCCTATACGCCGGTCGCGCTTTCGGTGCTGGGGGGTGGCAACACCGGGCCGGGTTTCCGACCGACGCGGCTGACCCCGACCCACGAATGGGCCAAGGCCGAAGGCGCCACGTTCGTAGAGGTCGGCCAGTGGATGCGGGCGCAGTATTTCCCGAAGGACGGAGAGTCGCACTGGCGCCAGTCGGTCGACCGCGAGGCGCGGGCGGTGCGGTCCGGCGTCGGGCTGTGCGACGTCACCACGCTGGGCAAGATCGACGTGCAGGGCGCGGACGCGGGCGAGTTCCTGAACCGGGTCTATTCCAACATGATGGGCACGCTGAAGGTGGGGCGCGTGCGCTATGGCCTGATGCTGCGGGAAGACGGTTTCGTCTATGACGACGGCACCTGCGCTCGGCTGGCCGAGGATCATTTCGTCGTCACCACCACGACCGCCAACGCGGGGCTTGTGTTCCGCAACATGGAATTCGCCCGGCAATGCCTATGGGCGGAACTGGACGTGCAGGTCATCTCGACCACCGATGCGTGGGCGCAGATCGCGGTGGCGGGGCCGCACGCGCGGACATTGCTGTCGCGGCTGGTGGACGACTTCGATCTGTCGAACGAGGCGTTTCCCTTCATGGCCTGCGGTGACCTAACCGTTTGCGGCGGGCTGCGCGCGCGGCTGTTCCGGATCTCGTTCTCGGGCGAGTTGGCCTATGAGATCGCGGTGCCTGCGCGCTATGGCAACGCGCTGATGGCCCGGCTGATGGAGCGCGGGCAGGATCTTGGCGCGACGCCCTACGGGACAGAGGCGCTGGCCGTGCTGCGGATTGAGAAAGGGCACGCGGTGGCGGCCGAGATCAACGGGCAGACCACCGCAGCGATGCTGGGACTGGGGCGGATGGTGTCCGAGAAGAAGGACTCGATCGGCGCGGTCATGTCGCGGCGCGAAGGAATGGTTGCCGACCGACGGCGGCTTGTGGGGCTGATGCCCGTCGATCCCAGTCAGCAGGTCGTAGCGGGCGCGCACCTGTTCGATCCGGGCGCCGAGCAAGGCACCGCGACCGATCAGGGCTGGGTCACGTCCAGCTGTTTCTCGCCGCACCTTGGCAGCTACATCTCGCTTGGCTTGCTGGAAGACGGCGACGCGCGGGTGGGCGATGTGGTCATTGCGGCGAACCCGCTGGCCGGGGTGAATATCGAGACGAAGGTGGTCAGCCCGCATTTCGTCGATCCGGACGGGGAGCGGCTGCGTGACTGACCTTCAACCCATCACAGCCTTGGGCGGGACGACCGCGAAACAGGCCAGCTTCGGCGCGTTGACCCTGACCGAGAACGACCGGCTGGCGCTGGCGTCGCTGGCGCTGCGGCGTGGAGCGGACCGGCCAGAGCCGATGGGACTGGTGCTGCCGGGGCCCGGCGAGTGGGTCGAGGGCGTCGGCGTCGCAGCCTTCTGGACCGGGCCGGACCAGTGGATGATCGAGGGGCCGATCCCCGAAGACCTGGGCGAGGATTTCGCAGCCGAAGTCCTGCGAAACGCGCCGGGATGTTCGGTAACCGAGCAGACGGACGGCTGGGTTGCGGTCGAGATCGCCTCGGACACCGGCGACGCACCGATCCTCGCGTTGCTGGAACGGCTCGTGAATCTGGACCCGGTGACGCTTCGGCCCGGCAAGGCGTCGCGAACCGTGCTTGAACATCTGGGCGTTTTCGTTATCCGACGGGGCGAGGACCGGCTTGCGGTCATCGGCATGCGCTCGGCGGCGGGATCGCTTTGGCACGCGCTGGCCACCGCAGCCCAGAGACTGGAGGGTGCGGCGTGACCGCGACGATCATCGACGGCAAGGCCTTTGCGGCCACGGTACGGGAAAAGGTGGCGGCGGGAGTCGCCGCGCTGAAGGCGGACCACGGCATTACGCCGGGTCTGGCGGTCGTACTGGTGGGCGAAGACCCGGCGAGCCAGGTTTACGTGCGGAACAAGGGCAAGCAGACCATCGAGGTCGGCATGAACTCGTTCGAGCACAAGCTGCCCGCCGACGTGTCCGAGGCCGAGCTGTACGCGCTGATCGACAAGCTGAACGCCGACCCGGCGGTTCAGGGTATTCTTGTGCAGTTCCCGGTGCCGGATCACCTGAGCGAAACCGATATCGTGGCGCGCATCGACCCGGCGAAGGACGTGGACGGGCTGCATGTGGTCAACGCCGGACTGCTGGCGAGCGGTCAGAAGGCGATGGTGTCCTGCACGCCGCTGGGCTGTCTGATGCTGCTGCGCGACCAGCTTGGCAGCCTGTCGGGACTGAACGCCGTCGTGGTTGGCCGCTCGAACCTTGTGGGCAAGCCGCTGGCGCAGCTTCTGCTGCGCGACAGCTGCACCGTGACCATCGCGCATTCGCGGACCAAAAACCTTCCCGAGGTCTGCCGCGGGGCGGACATCCTTGTGGCCGCCGTGGGGCGTCCGCAGATGGTGAAGGGCGACTGGATCAAGCCGGGCGCCGCCGTCATCGACGTGGGCATCAACCGGATCGACGCGCCGGAACGCGGCGAGGGCAAGACCCGGCTGGTGGGCGACGTGGATTTCGCAAGCGCCGTGGACGTCGCGGGCGCGATCACGCCGGTGCCCGGCGGTGTCGGTCCGATGACCATCGCCTGCCTTCTGGCCAACACGCTGACCGCCTGCTGCCGTGCGAACGGTCTGCCGGAGCCCGACGGCCTGACGGCCTGAGACCCCATCCAAATACAAGAATGGCCCGCGAGGCCCGACCCGACAGGAGAGCCGGAATGTCGAAATTCACTCTGACCGTCACCTGCCCGACGACCCGTGGCATCGTCGCGGCGATCTCTGCCTATCTGTCCGAGAAGGGCTGCAACATCACCGACAGCTCGCAGTTCGACGATTTCGAGACGGGCAACTTCTTCATGCGCGTCAGCATGGTGTCCGAAACCGGTACCGAACTGGAAGACCTGGAAGCGGGCTTCGCCGAGACCGCCAAGGCATTCGACATGGACTTCGCGTTCCATGACGAGGGCGCGAAGATGAAGGTCGTCATCATGGTTTCGCGCTTCGGGCATTGCCTGAACGACCTGCTGTACCGCTGGCGGATCGGTGCGTTGCCGATCGAGATCGTGGCGGTGATCTCGAACCACATGGACTATCAGAAACTGGTGGTGAACCACGACATCCCGTTCCACTGCATCAAGGTCACGAAAGAGAACAAGCCCGAGGCCGAAAAGCGGATCATGGACGTGGTCGAGGACACCGGCGCCGAGCTGGTCGTGCTGGCGCGTTACATGCAGATCCTGTCGGACGAAATGTGCCAGAAGATGTCGGGCCGGATCATCAACATCCACCACTCGTTCCTGCCGTCGTTCAAGGGCGCCAACCCCTACAAGCAGGCGTTCGAGCGGGGCGTCAAGCTGATCGGGGCAACGTCGCACTATGTGACCGCCGATCTCGACGAGGGGCCGATCATCGAGCAGGACACGGTACGCGTGACCCACGCGCAGTCGCCGTCGGACTATGTCTCGCTGGGCCGCGACGTGGAAAGCCAGGTGCTGGCCCGCGCGATCCACGCGCATATCCATCGCCGGGTGTTCCTGAACGGAAACAAGACGGTGGTCTTCCCGGCTTCCCCGGGCTCTTACGCGTCGGAGCGGATGGGCTGAGGGCCGATGGTCTGACGCCCGCGCGGACCGCCGGCATCACCTTTCGGAAATAGCGTCGCCGGGGGCTCTGCCCCCGTCGCGTGCCGCGACTCCCCCGAGGTATTTCGAAAGAGAAGAAGCCGGGTTCGGTGTCAGAGCTGCATGTGCCGGGCGCGGGCGCCGCGTTCTATGGCGGCGGCGTGCAGGCGGTCGATGCGCAGTTCGTAGCGGATCTCGGCGAGGAAGCGGAGTTCGGACTCGCCCAGAAGGCCGTCCGAGGCCGCGACGTCGCAGGCCAGCGCATAGGCGGTTTCCCACAGCTTCTCGGGCAGGTTCTCGCGGATTAGGCCGAACAGCGCGTCGAGCCCGTCCTCTTCGCTGAACAGGTCGAACACGGTGGTCGAGACGCGTTTCAGCCGGTCCTTGTCGTAATCCGCGAAGACCGGCATGTGGTCGAGGATCGACTCGATCGAGACGAGTTCCGCGGTGCGGATGTTCTGGTCGGATGCGGAGATCGCGATCATCACCGCGACGAGGCTGTCTTGCGGCGACAGGGTGGGCTGATTGTCGGGCACCGGGCAATCCTTCGATAACGGACTTCAACCGCGTAAATATTGACGCGGAACGGTCCGGGCAATAGGGAGTGGCGTCCCTGGGGCAGGATGCCCCGCATCATCGAATCGAGAGAAAGACATGTCCGATCTGCGCGAAGCCGCGATGACGTCCAAGGCCTGGCCCTTCGAAGAAGCGCGCCGGGTGCTGAAACGTTACGAGAAGGCACCGCCGGAGAAGGGCTATGTGCTGTTCGAAACTGGCTATGGTCCGTCGGGCCTGCCGCATATCGGGACCTTCGGCGAGGTGCTGCGCACCACGATGATCCGGCGGGCGTTCGAGCTGATCTCGGACATCCCGACGCGGCTGATCTGTTTTTCGGACGACATGGACGGGATGCGGAAGGTGCCGGGCAACGTCCCGAACCAGGACCGGCTGCGGGAAGACCTGCAGCGGCCGCTGACCAGCGTCTATGATCCGTTCGAAGAATTCGAAAGCTTCGGGCACCACAACAACGCGATGCTGCGCCGGTTCCTCGATACCTTCGGGTTCGAGTACGAATTCTATTCGGCGACCGAGTTCTACAAGTCGGGCCAGTTCGACGAGACGCTGCTGCGGGCCTGCGAGAAGTACGACGACATCATGAAAGTGATGCTGAAGTCGCTTCGCGAAGAGCGGCAGCAGACCTATTCGATCTTCCTGCCGATCCACCCCGAGACCGGCCGCGTCATGTACGTGCCGCTGAAGAACGTGGATGCGAAAGAGGGCACGATCACCTTCGACGACGACACGGGCCGCGAATGGACGCTGCCGGTGACCGGCGGTCAGGTGAAGTTGCAGTGGAAGCCGGACTTCGGCGCGCGCTGGGCCGCGCTGGGCGTCGATTTCGAGATGTACGGCAAGGACCACTCGACCAACACGCCGATCTATGACTCGATCTGCCGCATCCTTGGCGCGCCGGCGCCGGAGCACTTCACGTACGAGCTGTTCCTGGACGACAAGGGTCAGAAGATCTCGAAGTCGTCGGGCAACGGTATCTCGATCGACGAATGGCTGACCTATGCTTCGACCGAGAGCCTGTCGTACTTCATGTACCAGAAGCCGAAGACGGCGAAGCGGCTGTTCTTCGACGTGATCCCGCGCGCCGTGGACGAATATCACCAGCAACTGCGGGCCTATCCGGAACAGGATGCGACGCAGAAACTGGCGAACCCGGTCTACCACATCCACAACGGCGTTGTGCCGGAGTCGAAGATGGTGGTGCCGTTCGGGATGCTGCTGAACCTTGCCAGCGTGAGCCACGCCGAGGACAAGGACCAGATGTGGGGCTTCATCCGCCGCTACGCGCCGGACGCGTCGCCCCAGACGCATCCGGACCTCGACGCGGCGGCGGGGCATGCGGTGCGGTACTACAACGACTTCGTGAAACCGACGAAGGTGTTCCGCGCTCCGACCGACCAGGAGCGGGCCGCGCTGGAGGATCTGCGCGACCGGCTGAAGGCATGGGATGGCGGGCTGGACCCGGAAGAGCTTCAGTCGATGGTCTTCGCCGTCGGCAAGGCGCATGACTTCGAGCCGCTGCGCGACTGGTTCAAGGCGCTGTACGAGGTTCTTCTGGGCGCCAGCCAGGGGCCGCGCTTCGGCGGCTTCATCGCGCTGTACGGCGTCGAAGAGAGCATCGCGCTGATCGATGCCGGGCTGAACGGCGAGCTACAGGCGGGTTAAGCGCCAACCACAGGCGCCGGGCGTTGCATTGACGCCCGGTGCGCTGCGAATTTCTGCATTATTCGCGCTGCTTTCATGAGCGAGGGCCTTCAGGCCTTTCGCCAGAGCGCCCACCACGCCTGCCAGCGCTTGGACAGCGCCTTCGGCTTTTCCGCCAAGAGCAACGCGCCGAGGTCGAGGGCTTCCTTCTCCAGCCGTTGCATCTCGTCCCGTGCGGGCGGGTAGAGCGCGTGGCGTGCCGCGCCGGGCATGTCGGGGTCCTGAAGAAGGATGTGGAAGTTCGACAGGTCGTGGTGCTGGCCAAGCAGGTCGCCAAGGTCCTTCGCGGCCTCGATGTGCGCCTCGAACTTCCTTGGCCAGACGTTGTGCAGCAGGGTCGCGTGGTACCAGTGGTATTTCACGAACTTGCGCCAGATGTGAAAGTCCTCGACCGTCCGGGTCTTTCGCGCGGTTCTCATCGCTTTTCGGGCCCGTTTGACGTTGTCCGTCAGGCCGTCGTCGAAGGCGGCAAAGCCGTCCTTGCCCAGTTTCCACTTTTCGGCCCGGTCTCGGATGTCAGACAGCGCCTTGCGGAAGGCCTTCAGCTTGTCCTGAACCGTTTCGTCTTCTTCCTCGGCCGCGCGACGGGCTTCCAACTCTTCACGCAGCGCGGTCGCAACGTCTCGATCGTGGTCGTGGTGCGGGCTTGCGTCGAGCCTGTCGTAGGTCTCGATCATCGCGGTACTGTCCCGGAAACCCGACACCAGCCGGGCGGCGTCGCGCAGGGCGGCGTTTTCCTTCGCGTATTCGGGGAAGACGGGGCGGACCAGCCGGATCAGGCCGCGCAGTTTCTTGCAGACCTTGCGTGCGTCGTGGATCGCAAGGTGCAGGTCATCGGCATGGTCGAGACCGTTCAGGGCGCTGGTCAGCTGGGTTCGGGCGATCCGGCGCAAACCTTGCTGGACCGTGTCGTCGAAGGAGGTGAAGGCATAGGGCATGGCGAATGAACGTAGAGAATGCGGACAGGGTTCCGGCCCGAGATGAAACCGAACGGCTAACAGGTTCGTATCTTCAGATATGAAGGAGGTTCGACCATGAAATACATAGTTGCGGCCATTTTTCTTGCATTTGCCGCCACGGCACACGCACAGGACGCCGAGATACGGGGCGTCATCGACCAGCAGTTCGAGGCGTTCAAGGCGGATGATGTGGACGAGGCGTTCAGCTTCGCGTCGCCCAACATTCAACGCATCTTCCGCACACCCGAGATGTTCGGGATGATGGTGCAGCAGGGCTATCCGATGGTCTGGCGGCCCGGCGACGTGCGCTACCTTCCGCTGGAAGACCGCGACGGGCAACTGGTGCAGCGCGTCCTGATCACCGACGCGCAAGGCGCGGTCCACGCTTTGGAATACCACATGATCGAGGGCGCCGAGGGGTGGCTTATCGACGGTGTGTTCCTGCTGCCCGCCCCGGACGTGGCGGCCTAGGGCCACGTCCCATCCGCTCGGATGCTTAACACGCCCTTCAGCAGGCGCGTGATACCTCCCCTTCCGCTTCGGGCGCATCGGCCCGGATCTTCCCGACAGAGCGATATGTCGCGGGCCCTGCGGCCCGTTCGCGGTTTGGCGTGCGCGTCGGGGTGCGAGCCGGATGGACTTGGAAAGGGGTACTTGATGAACAAGGTGATTACCGACGGTCTGGTGCTGATGCCCACACCCTTCATCGACGGGCTGGATGTCTGGTCGAGCGGGAATGGCACGGCCGGGTCGGCGACTTATGACGGAGCGGCCAATGCCGCCTTCGTTCCGGCTGACGCGGATTTTGGCGGCTGCCTTGAACTGGTGAAGACCGAGACGACACAAAAGCTGCGCTTCATGGGCCAGACGCCGATCCTGCCCGGCTGTTACCTGCGGATCTCCGCGCGGGTGAAGGCGGTCAGCGGCAACCTGCCTTCGGTACGGATCGCGGGCTGGGCCGGTGACGGAAGCGACACGCATGTCGGCGGACTGGACGAGACCGGCGCGTCGGTGGCGCTGACCGGTTATGGCGACGTGGTCGAGGTTTCTGCCATCGTGGGCACCGGTAGCCGGGGCGGCGTCGACATGGCGTGGGGTGTGCAGCCGGTCTACGGGCATTTCGGGCTGGACCTGACGGGCGCCAATGGCGGCGTGGTGCGGATCGACGACATCGTCATCGAGGACGTCACGGGCGCCTTCCTGCGCGCAATGATCGGCGTAGTCGATGTGCGCGACTTCGGGGCGGTGGGCGATGGCGTGGCCGACGACAGCGCGGCCTTCGCGGCGGCCGACGACGCGGCGGCCGGGCGCACGGTGCTGGTGCCCAAGGGAACCTACCGCTTGGCGTCGAATGTGACCTTCGACCACTTCGTGAAATTCGAAGGCACGGTGACCTGCGCGACGGAGGTGATGCTGATCCTCCGTCGCGGTTTCGACTATGACGCCTATCTGTCGGCCTTCGGGGACGAAGTGCTGGCGTTCAAGAAGGCATGGCAGGCGCTGCTGAACGCGGGCCATCACGAGTCGCTGGACCTGTGCGGGCGCCGCATCGAACTGGACGCGCCCATCGACATGCATGCGGCCGTTCCGAACCGCGACACGTGGGAAAGCCGCCGCGTGATCCGCAATGGGCAGTTCGACTGCCTGTCCTCCTCAGACTGGGACGCGGATGTCGTGACCTCTTCGGCGACCTATTCCACCGCGAACCCAACCCGGCTGACCGCGGTCGCGAATATTGCCGGCATCGAGGTCGGGTCGCTGGTGCAGGGCAACGGCGTCGGGCGCGAGGTCTACGTGCGGTCCACGGATGTGGGCGCGCAGCAGATCGAGCTTAGCCAGCCGCTGTACAACGCAGCGGGAAGCCAGACCTTCACCTTTACCCGGTTCCGGTACGTGCTGGATTTCTCGGGTTTCACCAAGCTGTCGCGGCTGACACTGACCGATGTCGAGTTCCAGTGCGGCGGCCACGCCAGTGCGGTGATGATCGCCCCCTTGGGCGAGGTGATGCACTTCAAGGACGTGCATTTCACGCGGCCTAAACACCGTGGCATCACGTCGATCGGGTCGGGCTGTCAGGACCTTCAGATCGACCGGTGCTCGTTCTATTCGGACGAGCAGTCGCTGGCCGCGACGGCGCGCGTGTCCATCGGGTTCAACGTGAACGCCAACGACGCCAAGATCCGCGACAACCGCTTTCAGCGTCTGCGCAGTATGGCGGTCCTGCATGGCACCGGGCACCTGATCGTCGGCAACCACACCTTCGGCGGTGACGGCTTGCCGGAAGCGCCGCGCACGGCGGCCATCGTCTTTACCTATCCGAACGTGAACTCGGTCATCACCGGGAACTACATCGACAACTCGTGGATCGAGATGACGAACGAGCACGACGCCAACCCGGATTTCGCGTCAGAGTTCTCGTTCGGTGGCCTGACCGTGACCGGCAATATCTTCGTGGCCAGCGACTGTTCATTCGACACGTCCTTCCTGCTGATCCGCCCGCATGGCGCGGACCATTTCGTGCAAGGGCTGTCGATGATCGGAAACACGTTCCGCGTCTTCAATGGCGAGATCGAGCGTGTCGACCGCGTCGACAACTCGATTGCGGATCTCGACTATTTCCGGACCCGGAACGTGATTTTCGAAGGCAACACCTTTAACGCGGTGGACAAGCAGACGCTGAATCCGGTGACGCTGGAATTCGATCAAGCGTCGAACGCGGCGACGTGGACGCTGAACGTCGGTGACTTCCTGCCGTTCGAGGGGAACTCGCGCACGGTGTCGTCGGTGATCCTGAAGGGAGACATCCTGAACGGGTCCGACACGAAGATCTATGCGATGCCTACCGTCGACATCAACGCGGGGGCGGACAACAACCTGATCAACCTGAAATGGCCAGAGCCGTGCCGCGGGTCGGTCTTTGTCACCGTGCGGGCGGATCGGCCGATCTAGATCCGCCCCCTTCGGGCAGGTGCGCATGCCTTGGGCGCGATAGCGCAACTGGGCGATCTCTGGGGCCTGTGCATCGCCTTCATCACCGACCAGCATCCGCAGCGATCGCCTTTCAAAGGCTCGGGCTTTCCGATGCCTTTGAAGGGCATCCGGCGGATGTCATCCTAGGGCAAGGTCCTCTGCCGTCAGCCGGAACGCCTTTCCGAAGCCGCCGTTCAGAAAGCCCTCCTGCACAACCAGCCGAACCAAGGTGAAGTCCCCGAAGTCGATATACAGCTTCGCCTTCGGGATCTGTTCAAGATACAGCGCGCGGAGGCGGTCGTGGGCCGCTCCGGGACGGGGGAGGAAATCGGCGGTGCATTGCAGCGTCAAGCGCGGGTGGGTCAGGGGATCGCCGCGCTCGCCCGGTTCGCCGACAAGAAGCGAGCACGCAGGCGACGCCCGAAGCGCTGCGGTGTGTTGCGACAGCGACGAGATCAGCGTCATCGGGCCGCCTTGTTCGTCGCGGGCTAGCGCGATGCGGGTCACCATCGGGGTGCCAGTGTCCGGCAGCGACACGGCGAGGGCTGCGAAACGTGCGTCGTCAAGAAGGCGGCGGGCAAGGGCGCGGGCTTCGTCGTCGGTGGGGCGGATGGGATCGGTCATGTCCCGGAGTTTGCGTCTGTCGCTGCGGCGGGCGCAAGCGGCGAAGTGGCTGACATGGATCAAGGTTCCCGGGCCGGCGCGGCAGTATTCTTGACCCCGGACCTGATCGGAGGAGTTCCATGTACAAGCACATCCTGATCCCCGTGGCGCTGGACCACGAACACACGCCCGACGAGGCGCTTGCGGTCGCCGCGGCGCTGATGGACGACGGCGGCAAGATCACCGCGCTTCACGTCAACGAACCGCTGCCGGGTTTCGCCGCACAGTACCTGCCGGAAGACCACGTGCAGACACGGGCCGAGAACCTTGTGACCCGGATGAAGGCTGAACTGAAGGAAGACGCCCGCGTCTCGACCGAGGTGATCGAAGGGCATGCCGGTCGCAGCATCGTCGACTTCGCCGACAGTCACGGCGTCGATCTCATCGTGATCGCGTCGCACCGTCCCGGCCTGCAGGACTTCTTCCTTGGCTCGACCGCCGCGCGTGTCGTGCGCCATGCGCAGTGCTGCGTTCATGTGCTAAGGTGATCCCGTAGCTAGGTAAAACGGGAGGAACCGAGCCATGGTGAAGATCGCCAAAAGCCAGGCACTGCAGACCGTCATCACCACGTTCGAAGTCAATCCCGGCAGTTGCCAGGACCTGTTGGAAGCACTCACCGAGGCCTATGACAGCTTCATCTCGAAACAGCCCGGCTTCATCGCCGCCGGGCTGCACGTGAACGACGCACAGACCCGGATTGCGAACTACAGCCAGTGGAGCCGGCGCGAGGATTTTCAGGCGATGCTGCGCAGCGAAGAGATGCGCGAACGCAACCGCCGGTTCGGATCCCTGTCCAAGAGTTTCGAGCCGGTGATGTACGAGGTGGCGGCCGATTTCGGCTGAGCCTTCAGAACGACAGCCACGCCCCAAGCTTCAGTCCGACACCATCGTCGCCGACAAGGCCCAGTGGCGTGCCGATCTCGAGATCGCGCCCCTCGCCTATGTTGTAGGCCATTGACGGGACAACGCGCAGGTAGGCGTCCGCGTCGGGGTATTGGCCCGCCTGAAGCTGGATGAAGACCTTCGCCTTGTCTGTCGGAGAGACCCCGACGGTCACGTCCGCCTTCACGATCACGTCGCCGGACTGTGTGCGGTAGTACAGCATCGGGTCCGCCGCGGCCCAGCCGTTGCCCCAGCGTGTCTCGATCCCGCGGCCCCATGACGCCCCAAGATACGCCAGCGCCTCGGACATGCCGTCATGGCGCGAGGCGCCGCCGCCCGCGTGCAGGGCAAACCGGTTGGGTCCGTCATCCGGCCCCACGGTGCGCGAGACATAAGCGATGGCCGTGGCGTCGCCGCTGTCGTCAATCCCGGCATCAAGGCCGAACGTCAGGCGCGGACCAAGCCCGCGTTCCACCAGAAGCGACGTGTAGCCGGATGTCTCGAAATCGGGCGTGCCCAGCGTTTCCGGATCGCCTTCGAGTTTGTAGCTCAGGGCCACGAAGGTCTGACCTTCGCCGCGCGCCCAAGCGCCTGCCTCGGCGCATTGGGGGGTCAGCACCAGCAATACCGGTGCAAATCGCAGGATACCCATCCCACCTCCGATCTGTCCCCCGCGCGCATGGTCCGTTCAAATTGGTTAACAAAAGGTTAACGACCGCGGTGCGCCGGGGAGGTTGATCTTGGGTGAGGCATCAGGGAGACAGGGGGCAGCCAGGGAGCCTGTCGATGTCGGAACTTGATCTGAATACCCGCGCTGGGCTTCCCGAGGCTTTGCGCGTGCTGCTGGAAGCCTATCCGCGCGAGGTGTGGGAGGGGCACGAGAACTTCGGCCAGCTTGTCCGCTTCTGGCTGGACCGGCACATGATGTTCCGTGAAATGACCCGCCGCATGACCGCCGATACCGAGGGTTTCATCGACGGGAAGGCCGAGTTCGACCAATACGCGCGCCGGCTGTCCCGGCTGGGCGGCAGTTTCCTGAACCAGCTGCACGGTCATCACCAGATCGAGGACATGCACTATTTTCCGCAGCTTGTCGGTATCGACGCGCGGATCGAGCGCGGGTTCGATATGCTGGAGACGGACCACCAGTTGATCGACCCGATGCTGAACCGCTTCGCCGACAAGGCGAACGCCCTGCTGACGGCCGAGACGGGCGACGCGCGGCGCGATGCGGCGGGTGCGTTCCATACCGAACTGGGCGGTTTCGCACAGCTGCTGGAGCGGCATCTGACGGACGAGGAAGACATCATCGTGCCGGTGATCCTCAAGTCCGGGTTCGACGGGTAGGAGGCGGACATGGGCGATCTTCCGGTGGTCGGGGCGCAGCTGACGGCGCTGTTGCTGGACAGTCATCGCGAATGGCTGATCGAAAAGGACCGCGATCTGGAACTGCCGGAATACGCGATGACCGACATCCTGCGCGCGCCGGATACGCTGATTGCCAAGACCAAGGCCAAGCTGGACGGCTGGAATGGCCGGCTGGGGGTGCATGGACCGTTCAAGGGGTTCGAGATCGATGTCTCGGACAAGGAATTTCGGCCCGTGGTGCAGGCGCGGCTGCTGGCCTGTCTCGACGCCTGCGAGAAACTTGGGGCGGGGCAGATGGTGATCCATTCTCCCTACGACCCGTGGGACCACGCCAATCTCGGCCACAAACCGAAGGACCGCGAGCGGCGGGTGGACGCGATCCTTGCTACGCTTGCGCCGGCGCTAGAGCGGGCCGAAGGGATCGGCGTGACGATGGTGCTGGAAAACATCAAAGACGTCGACCCGGCGGAACGCGCGGCGGTGATCGCGGTGGCGGACAGCCCGGCGCTGCGGCTGTCGGTCGATACCGGCCATGCCAACTGGGCGCACCACGCCTGCGACGCGCCGGACCCCGCCGGGTTCATTGACGCCGCGGGCGAGCGGCTTGCCCACGTGCACCTGCAGGACACGGACGGCAGCCGCGACTGCCACTGGGCGCTGGGCGAGGGGACCATCGACTTCGCCGCCGTCTTCGCGGCGCTGGGCCGGCTGGACGCGCGGCCGCATCTTATCGTCGAGATCAACGATTTCTCGAAGGTAAAGGCCAGCGTCGCGCATCTTCAAGCGCTGGGCCTCGCGCAGTAGCGCCATCGATGGCCGTCGCGGGGCGGCGGTTTCTGTGTTATGTTGCGTTCAGATGGCCCGCCGATGCAAGGATGCTCCGGCGGGGGGCATGACCCGACGGGCAATCGAACCTTTCAGGGGAGGATAGCCTATGTTCGTCAGCGAGATCATCGACCGCAAGGAAAGCCACATCCGCACTGTCGGCCCCGACGAGCCGCTGGAATTCTGCGCCGCACACATGAAGCTGCAGGGCGTCGGCGCGCTTGTCGTATGCGAGCATGGCCGGCACCTGTGCGGGCTTCTGTCCGAGCGGCACATCCTGGGCGCTGTGGTGGATCACGGGCCGCGTGCGCTGCAGATGACGGCGGGCGAGGTGATGGACCCGCTGCCGGTCACCTGCGCGCGGGACGACACCGTCGCCGCGGTCGCCCGGCGGATGACGCAGGCGCGCGTGCGCCATGTGCCGGTGATCGAAGAGGGCGCCATCGTCGGCATCGTGTCGATCGGCGACATCGTGAAAGAGCGCTTCGAGGAGATGGAACTGGAACGCGGCGTGCTGCGCGACATGGCGGGGGCGCATATCTCGGCGATGTAGGGGGCTCTGCCCCCGCGCCTTCGGCGCTCCCCCGAGGTATTTCGGAAAAGAAGAAGCCGGGGTCAGAAGAGGCCGCGGATCGCGGCGGGAAGGTCTGCGGGCGCGTGGCAGAGGGTGTCGGCATCGTCGAGTTCGTTCGCCGCGCCGTATCCCCAAGTGACACCGATCGCGGGCATCGCGTTGGCCCTTGCCGCGGCGATGTCCTGTCTGCGGTCGCCGATCATGACAGCGTCGGACGGGGAGATGTTCTGCCGGGCCAGCGCGTGCGCCAGAAGATCCGCCTTGTCGTTCATCGTGCCGTCGAGTTCGGGGCCGTATTGCGCCTCGAGGTAGGTGTCGAGGCCGAAGTGGGCGGTGATCCGGCGGGCGTAGACATGCGGTTTCGCGGTGGCGAGGAACAGGCGGTGGCCCTCGGCGCGCATGGCGTCGAGCGCATCGGGAATGCCGTCGTAGACCGTGTTCTCGAACAGGCCCCGATCCGAGAAGTACCCGCGGTAAAGCGCCAGTGCCTGTGCCGGGTCGGGCACGCCCATTCTTGCGAAGCTGTCGATAAGCGGCGGGCCGATGACCCATGTCAGTTCGTCCGCCGGGGGTGCCGGGCGGTCGAGCAGAGTCAGGGCGTGGATCACGGCGGCGGTGATGCCGGGCTTGGGGTCGGTAAGCGTTCCGTCCAGGTCGAGGAAGACCGCGGTCACGCGTCGTCCCCGAAGAACGGTGTCATCTGCGCGACGATCACGGAGTTCTCGGCCAGCGCGCGCGCCATCAACTCGCGTTCCTCGTCCGAGATGTCGTGGCCGTCCTCGAGCCGTTCTTCAAGCGTGCCGTAGCCGGTCACGTCGAGCGGGTTCAGGTCGGCCTGTTTCAGGATCGCCACCGTCTCGCGCACCGCTTCGGCTTCGTCGACGCCGGAGGCATAGCACATCAGAGCCGCGCCCGTCGCGCCGTCGGGCAGGCCGTCTTCGGCCTTGCGGCCGACCTCGACAAGCAGCGTGTAGACCTGCTGGGGTTTCTTTTCTTTTGCCATGGCCGCGGTCGTAGCACCGGGTGAAGATCGCCGCCAGTGCCGCCGTGCGGGCCAATGCAAAACGGCCCGCCGCGATATGCGGGCGGGCCGTGCGAACTCGTTACTCTACGGGAAGCTTCGGGGGGAAGCTACTGGGGTCAGGCGGTCCGGCGGACCATCCGTGCCACCCAGATCAGCAGGCAGGCGCCGATGAAGCCGACGACGAGCTGGCCGATCCAGCCGCCAAACGTGCCGCCCATCACAGCCATCAGGATCGCGTTCAGCACGACGGCGCCGACGATCCCGAGGATGATGTTCATCAGGATGCCCATATTGGATTTCATGAATTGTTCCGCGAGCCATCCCGCGATGCCGCCGATGATGATGGCAGCAAGCCAGCCGATGCCGGTCATGGTCGTCTCCCTTGTTTGAAAGGCCCGCCGCGGCGGGCTGTTGCAAGGGCAACGACGCCCGGCCGGGATTTGTTCCCGGCCAGGTGAAAGATATTCAGTTTCAGTCGCGCAGAAGTTCGTTGATGCCGACTTTGGACCGCGTTTTTTCGTCCACCCGCTTCACAATGACGGCGCAGTACAGGTTGACGCCGTTCTTCGATGGCATCGAACCGGCGACGACGACCGAGTAGGGCGGCACTTCGCCGTACATCACTTCGCCAGTTTCGCGGTCGACGATCTTGGTCGACTGGCCAAGGAACACGCCCATGCCCAGCACCGCGCCCTCGCGGACGCGCACGCCCTCGACCACCTCGGAGCGGGCGCCGATGAAGCAGTTGTCCTCGATGATCACCGGGTCGGCCTGCAGCGGCTCCAGCACGCCGCCGATGCCGACGCCGCCGGACAGGTGGACGCCCTTGCCGATCTGGGCGCAGCTGCCGACCGTGGCCCAGGTGTCGACCATGGTGCCGCTGTCGACATAGGCGCCGAGGTTCACGAAAGAGGGCATCAGCACAACACCCGGCGCGATGTAGGCGGACTTGCGGACCACGCAGTTCGGCACGGCGCGGAAGCCCGCGGCCTTCCACTGGTTGTCGCCCCAGCCTTTGAACTTGCTGTCGACCTTGTCCCACCAGCCGCCGGACTGCGGACCGCCGTCCTGCATTTCCATGTCCTTGATGCGGAAGCCCAGCAGTACCGCCTTCTTGGCCCACTGGTTCACGACCCAGTCGCCGCCCTCGGCCTTCTCGGCCACGCGCAGCGTGCCGGAGTCGAGCGCGTTCAGCGTATCCTCGATCGCTTCGCGGGTTTCGCCGGTGGTGGCGGGAGTAATCGTGTCGCGCGCCTCCCAGGCGGCTTCGATGGCGGTTTCAAGCTGGGCGTTGGACATCGGGCGCTCCGTTGAGGGGTCTCGTGTTTGGTCTATGTCGCGCAGAGGCTATAGAGGCAGGACGAAGGCGGTGCAATGACACGAGGAAACATGGCCGAGATGCTGGATCAGAAGAAACGCAGATTCCCCGACGCGCACGAGGACATCGTCCGGTCGCGAAATACACCGGACACCCCGCAGACCCGTTCGCCCGCGTACCAGCTGGCCTTTACCGACGACGACTTCATGTGCCGCGACGAGTTGCGGCCGGTGCGGTTGCAGCTGGAGCTTCTGAAGCCCGAATTGATGCTGACCGAGTACGGGGTGGAATCGACCATCGTGCTGTTCGGCGGTGCCCGCGTGCCCGAGCCGTCGAAGAAAGATCAGGCCGCGACCGAGACGCTGGCCGGGCTGTCGAAATACTACGAAGAGGCGCGGCGGTTCGCGCATATCGTCACCGAACGCGGGCAGCGCGACGGCAACCACTTGCAGAACGTGATCGTCACCGGGGGCGGCCCCGGCGTGATGGAGGCCGGCAGTCGCGGCGCGGCCGAGGCGGGCGGCGTGTCCATCGGGCTGAACATCGTGCTGCCGCACGAGCAGGCGCCGAACGAATACGTCACGCCCGAGCTGTGCTTCAACTTCCACTATTTCGCGATCCGCAAGATGCATTTCCTGCTGCGCGCCCGCGCGGTCTGCATCTTCCCCGGCGGGTTCGGCACGCTCGACGAGTTGTTCGAGACGCTGTGCCTGATCCAGACCCAGCGGATGGATCCGGTGCCGATCCTGCTGTTCGGCCGCGAGTTCTGGGAGAAGATCGTGAACTGGGACGCCCTGGCCGACGCCGGGACGATTTCGCCCGAGGATCTGAAGCTGTTCCGCTATGTGGAAAGCGCCGAGGACGCGGTCGAGGCGATGGACACCTGGGAGGCCTAAAGCGGCGCGCCCAGAACCATCGCCCAGTACAGCCGCCTGCCGCCCGCGGCGACGCCAAGGCCAAGGTCGCGCGCCTGCTGGGCCAGCATGTTGTCGCGGTGGCCGGGCGACGTTCGCCAGCCTTCGAAGACCGCGTGGGCGTCCGGATAGCCCTCGGCCACGTTCTCGGCGATGAAACGCCAGCGATAGCCTGCGGCGGTGGCGCGGTCGCCGACGCCCGAGCCGCCGGTGCCGGTGTGCGACATGCGGCCCGTCGCGGCCATGTGGCAGGCTTGGTTCTGTGCGGCTTCGAACAGGTGTGACGACAGTTCGAGAGACGGCAGGCCGCGCTGGCTGCGGAAGGCGTTTGTCAGGTTGGTGACATCGGCCAGCGCCTGCTCGCCGCCAGTGGGAAGCGCGCAGGTCGCGGACAGCGCCGACCGTGGGACCAGAAGAAAGCCGCCCACCAGCGACAGGGCGTGGCGGCGATCCATCCGGGTCAGCCCGCGCGGGTTTCGGCCTCGATCTGCGCCCGGCTTTTGCGCGCGCGCTCGGTCGCCGACTTCAGCTGGCCGCAGGCGGCCATGATGTCTTCGCCGCGCGGGGTCCGGATCGGGCTGGCGTAACCGGCCTTGTAAATGATGTCGGCGAAAGCCTTGATCCGCTTCCAGTCCGAGCGCTGGTAGGGCGAGCCGGGCCATTCGTTGAACGGGATCAGGTTGATCTTCGCGGGGATGCCGCGGATCAGCTTGACCAGCCGCCGGGCGTCTTCATCCGTGTCGTTCACGTCCTTCAGCATCACGTATTCAAAGGTGATGCGTTCAGAGTTCGACAGTTTCGGATAGGCCTTCAGCGCCTCTAGAAGTTCGGCGATGTTCCAGCGCTTGTTGATCGGAACCAGACGGTCGCGGACCTCGTCGGTGGTGGCGTGGAAGCTGACCGCCAGCATGCAGCCGATCTCTTCGGCGGTGCGGGCGATCTCGGGGACGACGCCGCTGGTCGACAGGGTGATGCGGCGGCGCGACAACGAGATGCCTTCGCCGTCCATCGCGATCTTCATCGCGTCGCGGACCGCTTCGAAATTGTACAGCGGCTCGCCCATGCCCATCAGCACGATGTTCGACAGCAGGCGCGTTTCGTCCTTCGGCGCGCGGCCGATTTCGGGCCATTCGCCAAGGTCGTCGCGTGCGATCATGATCTGACCGACGATTTCGGCCGGAGTCAGGTTGCGCACCAGCTTCTGCGTCCCGGTGTGGCAGAACGAGCAGGTCAGCGTACAGCCGACCTGACTGGAAATGCACAGAGTGCCGCGGCCGTCCTCGGGGATATACACCGTCTCGACCTCGTGGCCGCCGGCGATGCGAACAAGGTACTTGCGGGTGCCGTCTTCGGAGACATGGCGCTGCACGACCTCGGGCACGGCGATGACGAAGTGTTCCTCCAGCTGGGCGCGGTACGCCTTCGCGAGGTTGGTCATCGCGTCGAAGTCGCGGACGCCCTTCTGGTAGATCCACTGCCAGATCTGGCCGACGCGCATTTTCGCCTGCTTCTCGGGCGTGCCGGTCTCGATCAGCACGTCGCGCAACTGGTCGCGCGTCAGGCCGACAAGGTTCCGCTTGCCGTCACCCTCGGGGGTGCGGCGCGGAATCGTGAGGACATCCTGCGTAATCGGGGCAGAAGGCGCGGTCATGGATCGTCTCCGGAAAAGGTTCCGGACTGATATAGGATTGGCGCTGCAAAATAAAGGAGTGCAACCGGTTCAAACATGCCGCAGACGGGGCGTGACCGGCGAATTCGGTTCAAAAACCGCGTTACCAAGGCAGGGCAGAGGGGCCGATTGCGGTTTGCCGGACTTAGGCGATTCGCATGGGGCGGGGCGGTTCGGGGGCAGAAATGCCTACGTGCGTGTGCGCTATCAGGCGCCGGCCGAGGCGCGTTTGGCGGGCGCTTTGCGACCAACGGCGCGCGGTTGCAGCGACTGCCCCGGCGGGTCGCTGAAGCCCGCCATCGTGCCGCCGCCGGGCAGGGGTTCGAACCGGCAGACCAGTGGCCGCCCGTCCGCCAGCCGCACCTCGGCGTGCCATGTCGACCGCCCCGACATTTCGGCCGCGAAGTCCCGTGCGTCGCCCCAGACCGGACTGGGCGCGCATTGCTGCTGCCATTGCCGCGAAGCTTCCAGGAACGGGACGCCGCGCCGCGCCGCGGTCTCGCCCGCCCACAAACGGCGGTAGGCCCTGTTCGCAAAGCCTAGCCGACCGTCCGCCGAGAAGACGGCGATCGCTTCGTCCAGCGTGTCGATCACGGCGTGGCCGGTCTCAAGCTCGGTCCGGTATTCGCGGCTCAGGCGGATTTCCGAGCTGATATCCTCGAACAGGAAGGCCACGGCGCCGTCCGGGTGCGGGCGCCCGGTGATCCGCAGCGTGCGCCCGTCCGGCAGGGTCCAGGTCTCTGACTTGCCGCTGTCTGTGGCAGCGCTTTCCAGATCGGTCATGCGCTGCCGCCAGCTTTTGTAATCCTTCGGTTCAGGCATCATGTTGCGTTCGCGCAGGTGGTCGAGGAACCGCATCAGGGGCGGACGGGCGACGAGAAATTCGACCTCCAGCCCCAAAAGGTCGCCAAGTGCGGGGTTGAACAGCGTCAGTTCGCGCCGCCGGTCGAAGATGGCCAGCCCGACGCTGAGATGCGCGAAGGTCTGGGTCAGTGTCTGAATGAATTCTCTCAGGTTGCGTTCCGCCCCGACAACGGCGTCGGCGGGGATCGCGGTCAGCAGGCGTTCGCGCCCGACCAGCGCGACCGAAGCGTCGAAATACAGCGGATCCACGCAATCGGGCACGACCAGTTGCAGCCGGTGGGTGGCGCCCGCGGGCAGCGTCACCTCTGACACGCCGGGAAACAGCACCGGAAAGCCGCCGGGGGCAACCGCGTCGGACAGCCCCGCGCGTTCGGCCAGCGCCCAGTAGGCACCGTTCGCCCATGTCACATGCCCGCCGGCGTCAAGGCGCCAGATCGGGATCGGCGTATTCTCGGACACGGCGCGATGTGCATCGAGTTCGGCGGACAGAACCGCCTGGCTGTGCCGGTCCATCGTTTCGGACTGGTCGTCCTGCACGTCTTCCAACACGATTCGCAGGCGGCCCGATCGGGATTCCAGCCGCAGCCGCGCACGGTTGTCCGAGGACAAAAGCAGCATCCGGTCGTTTTCACCGCACGACTGAACGCGGGCGTGAAGGTCGGGAAACCGCGGCGCGAGAAAGGCGACCAGCCGCGCCATGTCCGTTCCGCGCGACGTCGCATATTGAAGCAGCCGTCGCCCGGCAGCCGTGGCATCGACCAACGCCCCGCCGTCGAACAGGAACGCGACCTCTGCCACGGCGCGCCGGTCACGACCGGACTTGCGGGAAAATAAGCTTCCTGATGCAAGCAACGCCGCCAAGGCCGTCACGAACGCTATGAATACCAGTACACCAGCCTGAGCAAGACTCGCCATTTCCATTGGCGCATTCCAGAAGTTACCCGTCCCGCTGTCCGGATTACCCAGCCATTGGTTAATATGACGTTAAGCGCGATAAGCCCTCGTGGATGCAAAGGGCGCTAATCCGCGTCAGGCCTGAATAGGCTGGTTCTCTCCCAGCCCGCGTTCGTCGCGCTCGGGCGCGATCCGCGCCCGGGGCCACGTGACCTCGACAATCGCGCCCGACCGCGTTCCCGGATCGCCGGGCGGCGTCAGGGGATCGCGACCGTTCGAGAAATTCAGCTCGGCGCCAGAACGTTCCAGAAGCGTCTTCGCGATGAACAGCCCCAACCCCATGCCTTCGTAACCCGGGCGCTCGTCGCTTTCTTCCGCCGCCCTGCGCTTACGGACGAAAGGGTCGCCGATCCGGCCCAGAAGGTGCGGCGGGAACCCGCGGCCGTCGTCGATGATGCGCAATTCGACCATCCGGTCGGTCCACACAGCGTCGATCCAGACGGTCGACGCGGCAAAGTCCACCGCGTTCTGGATCAGGTTCCGCAGGCCGTGGATCACCTCGGGCCGCCGCGCGACCTGTGGCTGCGCCAGATCGCCGCCTTCGCCGGGCGCCAGGTCGATCACAAGCGTCTTGCCCCGCTCGCGGTGCGGCTCGGCAGCCTCGCGGATCACCTCGCCCAGCGGTGCGTGGCGCATGTGCAGATCGTCCTTCCCGGCCCGCCCCATCGAGCGCAGGATGTCGCGGCACCGGTCCGCCTGACTGCCGATCAGCTCTGCATCCTCGCGCAGTTCCGGATGCTCTTCCAGCTCTTCCATCAGTTCGCGGCTCACCAGCTTGATCGTCGCCAGAGGCGTGCCGAGTTCATGCGCGGCCGCCGCCACGACGCCACCCAGATCGGTCAGCTTCTGCTCGCGCGCCAGCGCCATCTGGGTCGCAAGCAGAGCCTCGGACATCGAATGGATCTCGCTGGTCACCCGGCGCGCGTAGACGGCCATGAAGACGATGCCGATGGTGACCGCGATCCACGTGCCGAACTGCAGGGTCTGCGGCATCTGGATCAAGTCACCCGCCGCGGTGCGCAGCGGGATATGCACCAGACCCACCAGCGTCACGATGACGATGGCCACCGCCCCCAGCGCGGTTGTCGCGCCCAGCGACAACGCGGTCGCCGAGATCGTCACCGGCGCAAGAACCAGCAGCGAGAACGGGTTGTTCAGACCACCGGTCAGAAACAGCAGGAACGCCAATTGGCCCAGATCGAACAGCAGCATCGCCAGCACTTCGCGTTCGGTCAGGCGCTTGTTTTCGGGATAGGCGAAATTCATCACCAGGTTGGCGATCACCGACGCGCCGATGGCGACGAAACACCAGCCTATCTCAAGGTGCAGGTCGAAGAAGGCCAGACCGACGGTCAGCGCCGTAAACTGGCCGGCGATGGCGAACCAACGCAGCATGACCAGCGTCCGCAGGCGGACCCAGCGGTTGCGGATTTCATTCGCCAACAGGCCGCGGTGTGTTTCGGGCATGGCTGCCTCTGGATGACGGTTGCGATCCTTGTTAAGCCCGCCGCGAGCGCAGATCAACGCAGCCGGGAGCGCGACGGATGGCATCGACCGGGACATATGCCCTCGTGGCTGCGACGGCGGCGGCGGCGCTGACCGGCGGCACGCTTTATGCCACATGGGGCGGGGCGGACGACATCTTCGCGGATTGCCGCACCGGGTCCGGGCCGGGGCTGGCCGATGCGCTGGGTGGGCCCTTCACCCTTGTCGACGGCACCGGCGCGACGGTGACGGATGCCGATCTCATCGACCGGCCCAGCCTGTTGTACTTTGGCTTTACCAACTGCCCCGACGTATGCCCCACCGACAACGCCCGAAATGCGGATGTGACGGACATCGTGCAGGCCGAAGGGCACGCGTTCCAGCCGGTGTTCATCACCGTGGACCCCGGACGCGATACGCCAGAGGTCATGCAGCAATACGCAGAGTGGATGCATCCCGACATGATCGGCCTGTCCGGATCGACCGCGCAGGTGAAGGCGGCGGCCGACGCGTTTCGCGTCTATTTCCGGCTTCACGACACCGAAGACGAGTTCTACCTCGTCGATCATTCCGCGTTCAGTTATCTCGTGCTGCCCGGTCATGGAACCGTCGCATACTTCCGCCACGAGGCGACATCGGACGAGATCGCCGAGCAGAGCATCTGCTTCATTGAAACATCAGCGACAAATTGACCATTTCGACAGAGTTAATTAAATTCGTCTGACGGAATTCGAGGGAAGGGAGCCGACATGCCAGACCGGGACGCGACAGAGCTTGGGGAAGACCGTTCGCTCCTTCTGGTTGACGACGACGAACCGTTTCTGCGCCGCCTTGCCCGCGCGATGGAAAAACGCGGCTTCGAGGTCGAGATGGCCGGTTCCGTCGCGGCGGGACGCGCCATCGCCACGGCCCGTCCCCCGGCCTACGCGGTGGTGGATCTGCGGCTGGAGGATGGCAACGGGCTGGATGTGGTCGAGGTGCTGCGCGAACGCCGCCCTGACAGCCGCATCGTGGTCCTGACCGGGTACGGCGCCATCGCCACGGCCGTTGCCGCGGTCAAGATCGGTGCGACAGACTACCTGTCCAAGCCTGCCGACGCGAACGACATCACCAACGCGCTTCTGGCGCGCGGAGACGAGCTTCCGCCGCCGCCGGAAAACCCGATGAGCGCCGACCGTGTGCGCTGGGAGCATATCCAGCGGGTCTACGAGCTGTGCGACCGCAACGTCTCGGAAACCGCGCGTCGGCTGAACATGCACCGCCGGACCTTGCAGCGCATCCTTGCGAAGCGGAGCCCAAAGTAGATGATCCGCGCCCTTGCCGCCGCCGCGCTCCTTGTGCTGGCTGCCTGCGGTGGGGCCGAGGTCACGACACGCGGCGGCACCGCTCAGCTTCGGCCCGATGCGAACGGGCTGGCCATCGCGGACAATCCCCTGCGAATAGATTTCGGCCGGGCGCAGGAGGGCGTGCTGACCGCCGTGACCCGCGTGCTGGGCGCGCCGCCTGCAAACAGCGTGACCAATTCTGAATGCGGCGCGGGCCCATTGCAGATCGTGCAGTACGCCGAGATCACGTTGCTGTTTCAGAACGGCAATTTCGTTGGCTGGACCACCGACGATCCGCGCATCTCCTTGGCGAACGGTCTTTCGGCAGGCGTAACGCGGGCGCAGTTGGAAAACGGCGGATACGGTCCGTTCCGCCCCACCACTCTGGGCGTAGAGTTCGAGGCGGACGGCATCTTCGGCCTGTTGCCCGACAACGACGCAGCCACGCCGATCGACACGCTTTGGGCCGGGACGACCTGCTTCTTCCGCTAGGCGGGTCGCGTCAGTAGGAAAACTCGCCGTAGATCTTCGACAGGTCGCCGCCCCAGTCGCCTTCGTATCTTTCCAGCAGTTCGTCCGCAGGCACCTTGCCGTTCTCGATGCTGTCTTCCAGCGCATGCAGGAAGTGGCGTTCGTCCTGCACCATGCCGCCCAGACCGGGGCGCGCACGGGACTTCAGGCCGCTGCGGGCGATGTCCACCACCTCGCGGGCAAGGTCCTGCATCTTCCGGCCGCCCACGACGGCGTCGAGCCCATGATCGGCAGCGCCGACGCGCCACGCTTCCCGGGTTTCGGCATCCCAGCCTTTGACAAGATCCCACGCCGCATCCAGCGCCGACTGGTCATAGGTCAGGCCGACCCACAGGGCGGGCAGGGCGCACAGGCGACGCCACGGGCCGCCGTCGGCGCCGCGCATCTCGATGAATTTCTTCACTCGCGCTTCGGGGAACAGGGTCGTCAGGTGGTCGGCCCAGTCCGACAGCGTGGGCTTCTCGCCCGGCAGCGCCGGCAGTTCGCCCTTCAGGAAATCGCGGAACGACATGCCCAGCGCGTCGATGTATTTCCCGTCGCGGTAGACGAAGTACATCGGCACATCCAACGCGTATTGCACCCAGCGTTCGAAGCCGAAGCCGTCCTCGAACACAAAGGGCACCATGCCGGTGCGCGCGGCGTCCATGTTGCGCCAGACCCAGCTGCGATAGGATTTCATGCCGTTCGGCTTGCCCTCGAAGAAGGGCGAGTTCGCGAACAGGGCGGTGGCAACGGGCTGCAAGGCGATGGCCACGCGCATCTTCTGGACCATGTCCGCCTCGGACCCGAAGTCGAGGTTCACCTGCACCGTGCAGGTCCGCCGCATCATCGTCGTGCCGGTGGTGCCCACGGTGCTTTGGTAGGCGTCCATCAGCTTGTACCGCCCCTTGGGCATCAGCGGCATCTCGTCGTGCATCCACTCGGGCGCCGCACCCAGACCGATGAAGCCCACGCCGATTTCGTCGGCGATGGATTTCACCTCGCGCAGGTGTTCGTTCACCTCGTCGCAGGTCTGGTGGATCGTCTCGAGCGGCGCGCCCGACAATTCCAGCGCCCCGCCGGGTTCAAGGCTGACGTTCGCGCCTTCCTTGGTCAGGCCGATCAGGTTGCCGCCCTCGTTGACCTCGGCCCAGCCGTAGCGGTCGCGCAAGCCTTCGAGGATCGCCCGGATCGAGCGCTCACCCTCGTAGGGCAGGGGCTTGTGGGTGTCCTTGCAATAGCCGAACTTCTCGTGCTCGGTCCCGATGCGCCAGTCGTCCTTGGGTTTGCACCCGTCGGCGAGGTACTCGGCCATTTGCTCGTGACGTTCGATGGGGCCGCCGCCCGACTGGGGAATGGACATGGGCGCGCGCCTTTGTCTTGCCTTCGATACGCAGGCAGACCTGCGGCGTTTTCAACGCGAAGTCAATGCAGCCGCCGACGTCCCGCGTCCCATATGCGAACCCGCTCGGTCGGGTTGCTGCGCAGTTGCGACAGCATGTTCTCTGTCCGGATGCCCTCTAGCGACGAGAACACGTCGAACAGCATCTCGGCATTCCGTGCCTGTGTCGGGATGGCGATCGTCAGTCCGGTGGCATCGGTCAGGACCCAGACAGCATGGGGTTTCGCCGCCGGGTCAAGCTCGACCCGCACCAGCGAGTCGATGGACACCGAGCCGCCGTCGTATGGGCCGTAGTAAGTTACCTGCCGCTCGTCGACGGTGACGACGCCGGGCCCGTCGCTGCCCACGCGGAAACGTGTGCGCTGAAATCCCGCGAAAGTGATCAACGCCCCGACGATGGCAAGCGAGGTCCCGATGGCGGCCAGAACGCCGCTTTCGGTCACCGCCCAAAGCGTGCCGCAGCAGGCGATGAAGACGCCGACGAGCACTTCGCGCCAGCGCCAGAATTTCTGCTTCAGTTCGGGCCGGATGAACGACATGTTCACCTTCAAGCTACCAACGGGTGCGGCAAAGCATATCCTGCAATCCCGGCGCGAATTTGGCGGAAAACGCGTGCAAAGTCCATTCCGGCCTTATTTCGCACGCTCTGCGCCGCTTGTTCACCAGTCACCCAGCACCTGCTGCCAGACCGTGATCGCCGCGACCGCGGCGGTATCGGCGCGCAGGATGCGGGGGCCAAGGCTGATGGTGTGAACGAACGGCAGCGCCTTCAGCCGGTCGCGCTCGCGTTCCGAGAACCCGCCTTCCGGACCGATCAGGATCGCCCATTTCCCGGCGCCGCCGGACAGCGCTTCGCGCAGACCCACGGTGGCCTCGTCGCAGAACACCAGCTGCCGGTCTTCGGGCCATCCGTCCAGCACGGCGTCGAGCTTTTGCAGGTCGGTGACCTCGGGCACGTAGGTGCCGCCGCACTGTTCGGCCGCCTCGACCGCGTGGGCCTGCAGACGGTCCTGCCGGATGCGCTCGGAATTGGTGTGGTCGGTCTGCACCGGCATGATCCGGGCGGCGCCCATCTCGGCGGCCTTCTCGACGATGAAATCGGTGCGCTGTTTCTTGATCGGCGCGAACAGCAGCCACAGGTCCGGCGGCATCTGCAACGGGCGGGTCTGTTCGACGGCTGTCAGGATTCCTTCCTTCTTGTGAACGGCAGACACCGTGCAGCGGAACTCGCCGTCGTGGCCGTTGAACACGAGAAGATCGTCACCCTCCTTCATCCGCATCACCCCGAACAGGTAGTGCGACTGGTCACGAGACAGAGGGACCGGTTGTCCCGGGTTAAGCGGGTGATCTACATAGAGCCTGACCATGACCGCACAGATAGGCGAGCGATGAGCGAAGCACCAGACACCACGACCGGCACCGTCGCGGACGCGGTGAAGGGAAACTGGGTCGACCGGCACGCCCCGGCGTGGACGCGGCCCTACCTGCGGCTGTCGCGGGCGGACCGGCCCATCGGGACATGGCTGCTGCTGCTGCCCTGCTGGTGGTCGGCGCTGCTGGCCACGCTGTGGCAGGGCGGATTCTCGTGGCACGCGGCATGGGTAATGGCGGGCTGCGGCATCGGGGCGGTGCTGATGCGCGGAGCGGGCTGCACGTGGAACGACATCACCGACCGGAACTTCGACGGCAAGGTCGCGCGCACCGCCTCGCGCCCGATCCCATCCGGGCAGGTCACCGTCAAGCAGGCCGTCGCGTGGATGGCGATCCAGTCGCTGATCGCCTTCGCCATTCTTCTGACCTTCCCGGTCGAGGCGGTCGTGATGGGCGTCGCGTCTTTGGCGCTGGTCTGCATCTACCCCTTCGCAAAGCGCTTCACATGGTGGCCGCAGGTTTTCCTTGGCCTTGCGTTCAACTGGGGTGCGCTTCTGGCGTGGACGGCGGTAACCGGCGGTTTCCACTGGGCGCAGGTCCCGCTGTACCTTGGCGGCATCGCGTGGACGCTGTTTTACGACACGATCTATGCCCATCAGGACAAGGAGGACGACGCCCTGATCGGTGTGAAATCCACCGCGCGCCTGTTCGGCACCCGAACCTCTGCGTACCTTCAGGTCTTCCTTGTCCTGACCGTCGCGCTGTTCGCGGTCGCCGTTATCCTTGCGCTGGTGCCCGATGCCAACCTGCTGGCGGTGGTGATCGCGCTGGGCGGGCCATGGGCGATGGGCTGGCACATGGTCCGGCAGCTTCGGAAGCTGGACATCGACGACGGCGACACCTGCCTGATGCTGTTCCGCTCTAACCGCGACGCAGGGCTGATCCCTGCGCTGTTTCTCGCCGCCGCCCTGCTGGCATGATTGCAGCTTTTCGCCTATCTGCCTATTAGACCCGGCAGACCAACGGAACGGACACCCGAACAGTCCATGCGCCAGTCATCACTGATCGCCACCATTGCAGCCTTCGCCCTCGCCGGAGCCGCTGCCGTAAGCGCCGCCGCCCTGATGGTGGGCCGCATCGAACGAACCTCTCAGCGCGAGATCGACACCCTCTTCCTTGAGGGCGGGCTCGACTGGGCGTCCGTTTCGGTCGACGGCCTGCAGGTCATGCTGTCCGGCACCGCGCCGGACGAGGCGACGCGGTTTCAGGCGCTGTCGCTGGCCGGAAACGTGGTCGACGCGACGCGCGTGATCGACGGCATGGAAGTGACCTCGCCGGAACCGATCCGACCGCCCGAGTTTTCGATCGAGATCCTGCGAAACGACGAGGGCGTGTCGCTGATCGGTCTGGTGCCTGACGGAATGGACCGCGAGGCCGTATCGGACCTGCTGCAGGAAATCGCGGGCCGCGGAGAGGTGACGGACCTGCTGGAAAGCGCCGACTATCCGGTGCCGGATGGCTGGGGGCCCGCGCTGACCTATTCGCTGGATGCGCTGGCGCGTCTGCCGCGCTCGAAGATCTCGGTGTCGCCCGGTTCGGTCGAGATTACCGCGATCTCCGACAGCGCCGAGCAGAAGCGCGCGCTGCAGGATGCGCTGAACGCGGATCTTCCGGCGGGCGTGACGCTGGCGCTGGACATCAGCGCGCCGCGCCCGGTCATCACACCCTTTACCCTTCGGTTCCTGATGGACGAAGAAGGCGGCCGTTTCGATGCGTGCTCGGCCCATACCGAGGACGGTCGCGCCCGTATCCTTGCCGCCGCGGCGGCGGCGGGTCTGCAGGGCAAGGCCACCTGTACGCTGGGACTTGGTGTGCCGTCGCCCCGGTGGCCCGACGCCGTGACCGCCGGCATCGACGCCGTTGCGCGGCTTGGTGGCGGAACGCTGTCGTTCTCGGATGCGGATGTCAGCCTGACCGCCCCTGTAGGCACCGACCAGACAACCTTCGACACCGTCGTCGGCGAACTTGAAGCGGCGCTGCCCGAGGTGTTCAGCCTGAACGCCGTGCTGCCCGCCCCGCTGCAAATCGACGGCGCGGGGGCGGACGCGGGCGAGCTTGCCCCCGAATTCGTCGCGACGCTGTCGCCCGAGGGTCTGCTGCAATTGCGTGGCCGCGTGAATGATGCCCGCCTGCGCGAAGCGGTCGAAAGCTTCGCTCGCGCCCGGTTCTCGACCGCCGAGGTCCGGGGCACCATGCGCACGGCCGAGGATCTGCCGGTGGGCTGGTCCGGTCGCGTGTTCTCGGGGCTCGAGGCGCTCTCGAACCTGACGAATGGCGCGCTGGTCGTGCAGCCCGAGAATATCACCATCCGTGGCGACACCGACGATCCCGATGCCCGTGCCGAAATCGCCCGCATCCTTGGCGATCAGCTTGGCGCGGCAGCGAACATCACGATCAACGTGACCTATCACGAGGTCGAGGAACCCGAGGTCACGCTGCCCACGCCCGAGGAATGCGTCGACGCGATCAACGCCATTCTCGCCGCACGCAAGATCACCTTCGCCCCCGGCTCTGCCGAGATCGACAGTTCCGCCCGCGTCTCTGTCGACCGCATCGCCGAGGTGATGGAGGACTGCACCGCCGTTCCGATGGAAATCGGCGGCCACACGGACAGTCAGGGCCGCGAGGCGATGAACCTTGGCCTGTCCCAACGCCGCGCAGAGGCGGTGCTGGAAGCGCTGATGGCCCGCCGAGTGCTGACCGCGAACTTGACCGCACGCGGTTATGGCGAGGAACAGCCAATCGCCGACAACGACTCGGAAGAAGGCCGCGAAGAAAACCGCCGTATCGAATTCACGCTGCGCCTGCGCGAGGACGAAGTTGCCGAGGCGACGGCGGAGGAAGATCCCGAAGCCGAGGCTGCGGATGCGGAGACGGAAGAGACGCCGGACGCCGAGACAGCAGAAGCCGAAACGCCGGACGAAGAGACGCCGGCAGACGAGGCCGCCGTGGACGAGACCGAAACCGACGAAGCGGTGGCGGATGACGTCGAAGGCGACGACGCCGCGTCCGACGAGACCGCGTCTGACGCGGACACCACGACAGAAGAACCCGAGTCCGACGTGGACGCCGAGGCTACGACCGACGAGCCTGCGACCGACGAGCCTGCGGAAGAGGCGGCTGCCGAAGAAACGGACGCCGAAGCGGACGCCGAAGCCGCGTCGGATGACGCAGAGATCGAAATCGTGCCCTCTCCCGTGGACCCCGACATGCCTACGACCCCGCCCGTGCGGCGGCCCGAGGACATCTCCGAATAGGAAGACACTGAATGAACCGCACCGAATTCATCGCTCTTACGGCCGTCATCCTGTTCGTGGCCTTCGTGCTGGGCTGGTTCGCGCACTGGCTGATCCACCGCTTCGTGCGGGTGAAGGGCTCGGAGATGGGTGAACTCGACAAGCTTGCCCAGCAGCTTCACGAGGCCGAGGAACAGCGGGATCAGGCGGTGGCCTACTACCAGCAGCGCGAGCAGGAGCTCACGAACACGCTGCACCAGACCGAGGCGGAACTGTCTGCCGCGATGGACGGCCTGCGCGACGCCCGCACCGAGGCCGAGGAACTGCGGTCGCAGATCGAGAAATCGGGCCAGACAAGCTGATCGCCCGGCGCGATTGGGGCCGGACGATCAGGAAGCGGGTCGCGTCAGCCGCGCCCGATGAAGGGCATTTCGCGCGCCATGACGGTCATGAACTGCACGTTGGCCTCTAGGTCGCGCGTTGCCATGAACCACAGCGCCTCGGTCACGTTGGACACATCCATCGACGCATCGGGCTTGGTCCCCGCCGCCCGGGCGCGTTCGTGCTGTGCCGCCACCATCGGGGTCCGCGCGTTGCCGATGTCGATCTGCCCGCAACCAATGTCGAGGTCACGACCGTCGAGGCTAAGCGCCTTGGTCATGCCGGTGATCGCGTGCTTGGTGGTGGTGTAGCAGACCGAGTTCGGGCGCGGCACATGGGCCGAGATCGAGCCGTTGTTGATGATCCGTCCGCCGCGCGGGTCCTGCTTGCGCATCTGGCCGAACGCGGCGCGGGCGCACAGGAACATGCCGTGAAGGTTCACGTTCACCACGTTGTTCCAGACATCCAGCGGCACGTCGTCGATCAGTTCCGCGACCCCGAACATGCCCGCGTTGTTGAACAGCACATCCAGCCGCCCGGCCTTGTCGACGAAGGTGGCGAACGCCTTTTCGACCGCCTCCGGGTCGCCGACGTCAGCGGGCAGCGGCACGATCAGATCGTTCTTCGCCGCCATTTCCTCTAGCGGTTCGGCGCGGCGCGCCAGCGCGCCGACGGTCCAGCCCTTGTCGGCGAAGAATTCCGCCGTTGCCTGTCCGATGCCGGAACTCGCGCCGGTGATCAGGATCGTTCCCGTCATGTCTCTTCCTCCCTTTCCAGTTCAAGCGCCGCCGCGGGCGCCCTGAGATCCTCGGTCGACAGCGGCTCGGTCGGCCGTGCCAGCCGATAGCGTGTGACCCAGTACAACCGTTCTTGCGCGCGGGTGATCGCGACATAGGCCAGCCGCTTCCACAGCGGGATGCCGGCCTCGATCCGCCCCGCCTGCGCTGCGGCCCAGAGATCGGGTGCAAAGACCTGCACCTCGGGCCACTGGCTGCCCTGCGCCTTGTGGATCGTCACCGCCGCCCCGTGCAGGAACGCCGCGCCCATTCGTGCGGCCGAAGGGATGAACGGCTCTTCCTCGTCCGGCATTTCGATCTTGATGATCGAGGCGGCAGAGATCTGCGGATCCTCCGCGCCCATGACGTGCAGTCGGGAAAAGCCCGGCTTGCGCCCCGGCCCAAGGAACACAACCTGCGCGCCCTTGATCAGGCCGCGCGCTTCGAGGTCGATGCGTTTCTTGCGGTGCTTCAGCGGCAGTTCGATCCCGTCGCAGATCAGCGGCTCGCCCGGCAGCAGGGCATCGCCCGGCGCGTCGTAGGCTGCGCGAAACGCGGTGATCAGCCGGACGCGTGTCTTGTTGCGCCAGACCAGCACCGGCGAGCGCGCCATAAGGCTGGATTCGACGCGCGGCGTGACCACGACGCGGTCGTCCTTCCGCGCGGCGTCTTCGACCATCCGCTCGAAATCCTGAAAGCCAAGGCTGTCGTCCGCAAGCGCATGGGCAAGGTCGAGGATCGGGTTGCCCTCGGCCTGCCGGTGGATGCGGCTGAGTTCCAGCCGGCGTTTGCCCTCGAAGCGGTCGAACACCATCTCGCCCGACTGACCCACCGGAGCAAGCTGCGCCGGGTCGCCGAACAGCAGAAGCGTCGGGAAGATCTCTTTCAGGTCGTCATACAGCCGGTCGTCCAACATCGAGGCTTCGTCGACGAAGCCCACGTCCAGCGGATCGTCGCGCCGCTTCCAGCCACGGATGAAGTCCGAGCCGCGCAGCCCCGCCGCCGCCAGTGCGCCGGGGATCGACTTGTTGGTCTCGAAAAACGCCCGCGCCCGGTCCAGCGCGATGTCGGTCAGCCCCTCGATCACCGGCCGGTCGCCGGACCCTGCCAGCCACTCGGCGATCTTCTCGTACTCGGGGTCGTAGACCGGGGTGTAAAGGATGCGGTGGATCGTCGTCGCCGGAACGCCGCGATTGCGCAGAACGCTTGCCGCCTTGTTCGTCGGCGCAAGGATCGCCAGCGTCCGCCGGTCCTTGCGGCGCTTGCCTTCCCAGTCGCCGGAAACGATCTCGACGCCCGCTTCCTGCAAGGCGTCGGTCAGTTGCGCCAGCAACATGGTCTTGCCGGAGCCGGCCTTGCCGATCACCGCCGCGATGCTTTCGCGACCTTCGGCCATCGGCGTGAGTGTTCCCTCCACGAGATCCACACCCGCGCCCCGAAGCATTTCGGTGACGCTGTCGAAGGCCTCGGCCTGATCGTCGGAGAACTGAACTGCGGGCAGCGCCATGCGCAGACCCTATGCCAACCCGCGGGGGGAGGGAATCGGATTTCGCTGCCTCGGCGGGAAAGAGTTTTCCGCCTCCGGCGGGGATATTTCCGGACCAAAGAAGCGGGCGCCGCGATGATCCGGATGCCGTGTCGAGGAGGGGTCGGTTCAGCCGGTCGCCGCCAGTGGAGCCGTCTTCAAACCGAACGACTGATCGAACCAGGCCTGGCTGAACGCGGCGGAAATTCCGGCCTTTTCCAGCAGAACCTGCCGCACGTCGCGGGTGCAGGCCCAAAGCCCGACGCTGATCGCGCCGCGCCCGGCGCCTTCGGACCCGAGGACGGTGGGTTCCCAGCCAAGCCGCCGGTAGACCCGGATCATGCGCGCGTCGAACACGCCGACAAGATCGGTCAGGTGAAAGTTCAGCCCCACCTCCAGCGCCGCCAGCATCAGAGCGGACGAGATGCGCGGCTCGGCGTCGGGCGCAAGGCAGAAGCGGGTGCATTCCCAGATCAGCGGCGTCCGTATCTCGGCGCCGGACAGGTGGCGGAAGTGGTCGTTGACCATCGTTTCGGCCACCGTCGGAAGAAACCGCATCGACCCGCCATGGCTGCCGTCTGGCCGCTCCCAGATCGCGTAGATCGGGTTCATCGCGTCGTACCCGTCGCGCTCCTGCCCGTCGGAACCGACCTCGACCGACCAGCCCAGCCGGTCGCGGAATTGCGTCGCGCGATCCTTGAACATGCTGTCGCGCAGCAGGGGGAAACGGGACAGGTCCTCGCCATAGATGTAACGGAGCATGGATTGCCTCTGAGCAGGAAAACTGCCCGTCAGGCTGCTTTTGCGCCGTTAACCCCTCGCTAACCGAGGGTGCGCATGTCGGAGGATCAGATCACCAGCAGTCCCATCGACAGCGCCTTGGCGACCGCGTGGATCGTGTTCGACGCGCCCAGCTTGAAGCGGGCGCTTTCGACGTAGACCCGCAGCGTGTGTTCGCTGATCCCCAGCTGTTCGGCGGCCTGCGCGCGGCTTTGACCCATGGCCAGAAGGGTGCAGACGTCGATCTCGCGCGGGCTGAGGTTTTGCACCTTCGTCTCGTCCGAGCCGCGTTCCAGCTCCAGCGCTTTCTGGTTCACGTAATGCGCCGCAAGGATCAGGTCGCGGGTGTGTTCGGCGGTATAGCGTTCCCACTCTGCATCCCGGCGCGCGTCGGAAATGGTAAACAGGGCGAACTGCCCAGAGGGCCCTCGAATCGGGACGGAAAAGCCGTGGGTCCCCACCCCGGCGGCCCGCGCTTCGCCCATGAAGTCGCGCGCGGGTTTGCCGGACCAGTCCAGTTGCCGCCAGTCGACCGGATGGAAGCGGCGGAAGCAGCCCTGCACGACAGGATCGATACGGGCGTAGTCCTCGCCGAAATACTGATGCGACCAGTCGGTCGAATAGGTGGTGGAGGCGTATTGGTGGCCGGTGCTGTTTACCGAATGATATGTGACGTGTTCGATGTCGAAGGTGTCACGCAATCCCTTCAGGTGCCGCTGCAACTCGTCGAAGTCGCGGGTGCCCTGCAGGCGATCAATAAACGAGTCCAGCCGTCCTTTCATGATGCGCCGGCTTCTCCGGCTGCCTCCCCTGCGACGACGCAAGCTCTACGGCGGCAACGAGCGTTGCATCGCTCAGCTGTTCGGCCGTTTTCGAGAGCCCGTTCTTGTCGGCAAAGGCCCTCAGGTCCGCGAGTACGTCGAGTATCCAGTCATTTGCCACAGCAAACTCTCCACAGGAAAGGTTAACGGAAGCTTAAGAAGAAGCCTGAGACTGAGCATACATGGCTTAGCATAGGTCCATCCATTCGCGTTTTGGTACTCCCCGAAAATGGGGAGGAGGCGGGCCGCAAGTCCTTGAACCGCCGCGATGCGGGAACCGAAAAGACAAACGCCGGCGGAACTCGGGGTTCCGCCGGCGCTTTGGTCAGAGTGGCGCGGGACCTAGCTCGGGGTGCCGGCGTCCAGCACATCCTCCAGCGTCCGCAGACCCGTCGTCGGGGCCTGCACCAGAACCGCCATATTGCCGGGCAGGTGCTGGTTGCGCCGCATCTTGGTGTGGGCGGCCGGGATCTCCGCCCACGGGAAGACTTCGGACATGCACGGGTCGATGCGCCGCTCGACCATCAGCTTGTTCGCCGCCGCGGCCTGCTTGAGATGCGCGAAGTGCGAACCCTGAATGCGCTTCTGGTGCATCCAGATGTAACGGGCGTCCATCGTCAGGTTATAGCCGGTGGTGCCGGCGCAGATGACGACCATGCCGCCTTTCTTCACGACGAAGGTCGAGACGGGGAAGGTCGCCTGTCCGGGATGTTCGAACACCATGTCGACGTTCACACCCTTGCCGGTGATGTCCCAGATCGCCTTGCCGAACTTGCGGACTTCGCCGAACCAGCGCTTGTACTCTTCGGTGTTCACCTCGGGCAGTTGGCCCCAGCAGTCGAAATCGTTGCGGTTGATGACCCCTTTGGCCCCCAGCCCCATGACGAACTCGCGCTTGTCCTCGTCCGAGATGACGCCGATCGCGTTCGCGCCGGCCGTGTTGATCAGCTGGATCGCGAAGCTGCCAAGACCGCCCGACGCGCCCCAGACCAGAACGTTCTGGCCCGGCTTAAGCTCGTGCGGGTGGTGGCCGAACAGCATCCGGTAGGCCGTGGCCAGCGTCAGCGTATAGCAGGCGCTTTCCTCCCAGGTCAGGTGCTTCGGACGCGGCATCAGCTGCTGCGCCTGAACCCGGGTGAACTGGGCAAAGCTGCCGTCCGGCGTCTCGTAGCCCCAGATCCGCTGCGACGCAGAGAACATCGGATCGCCGCCGTTGCACTCTTCATCGTCGCCGTCGTCCTGGTTGCAGTGGATGACGACCTCGTCCCCGACCTTCCAGCGCTTCACCTTGTCGCCGACGGCCCAGACGATGCCCGAGGCATCCGAGCCCGCGATATGATACTCGGCGCCGTGAACGTCGAAGGGCGAAATCGGAATGCCCAGCCCGGCCCAGACGCCGTTGTAGTTGACGCCGGCGGCCATCACCAGAACCAGCACCTCGTGGCTGTCGAGCGTGGGTGTATCCACCACCTCGACCTGCATCGACTGTTCGGGTTCGCCATGCCGCTCGCGGCGGATTGCCCACGCATACATCTGCTTGGGCACGTGGCCCATCGGGGGCATCTCGCCGACCTCGTAGAGGTCTTTCTGCGGCGCGTCGTATCCGGCTGGGGCCGGGGTGCTGTCCAGGGCCATCGTCGGGTCTCCTTGCCGATCCATGCGGCAGCGCAGAATCGCGCTGCCTCCCTATCGGATAGAGGCGAGAAAGTAACTTTGCAATCCCTGAATGCTATATTTTGTAATTTTATGTCTCAGAGGATTCCGCGTGGGAGGAGGCCAAAACATCGCTCCGGTCGAAAACGCAGGCCACCGAATTGGCGTAATAGTCTAGAAGTGCTGTGTTTTCCGCGACAGAAAGCACGAATTCCCCGGACTCTCGCAGGATGCGGCGCGAACAAAGGCCGGCAAGGCCGGTCGAAACCACCGCATCGGCGTCGCGGTCCATCAACGGGTTCGGAAGCTGCGCCAGCAGCATGGCCGTCTGCGACGTCAGATCCTTCCGGCTGATCGTGCCGCCCGCGCGGGACACGACATAGGCGACAAGCGGGACGCACAGCACCGGAAGCACCGCGCGCACGCGGGCGCGCAGCTCGCGGCCCACCGCGTCCACGCGCGCGCCGGGGTGCGCCTGCATGTAGCGCCGCATCGACATCGGCGCGCCGAACCGGACGCCGACCTGCCCGAACCGCACAGCGCGCCCGCGCCAGCGACGCCACGCATAGCGGATGGGGAACCACAAAGACTGCGCGATAGAGGCCCGGAACCGCCGCTGTCCCAGCGCCGCCGCCTCGGTCAGCACGCGGTCCTCGATCACGCGGTCATAGTTCAGCGCCACCGGCACGAAGACCACGTCGCGCCCCTGTTCCGGGTCGAAATCCGCCAGCACGTAACTCAAGAGGCCCAGCTTCGGCGGCCCGATCCGGCCATCCAACGACAGCCCGCCCTCGGGAAAGAACGCCTGCGTCACGCCTGCCTCGGTCGCCATCTGGACGTAGCGCGCCAGCACCCGCCGATACAGCGCGTTGCGCGACTTGCGACGGATGAAGTAGGCGCCCATCGACTTGATCAGCCACGATAGCGGCCAGACCCGTGCCCATTCGCCCACCGCATAGGACAGGGCAGAGTTCTCGGCGACGAGGTAGGTGATCAGCACATAGTCCATGTTGGACCGGTGATTCATCACGAAGATCACCGTCGCGTCCGGATCGACCCGCTCCAGTGCGGCGCGGCTGCGTTTGTCGACGCGCACATCGTACAGCTTGCGGCTCAGCCAACGGGCGGCGCGGGTGGCGAAGCGATAGTAAACAGCCGCCGAGAAGGACGGCACGATCTCGCGCGCATAGCGCCGCGCCCGCTCCATCGCGACGTTCTCGGGAATGCCTTCCTCGGCCGCGTGTTCGGTGACGGCGGCCAGCACCTCGCGGTCGTAGATCAGCCGCTGGATGGTGTCGTGCCGCCGCGCCAGCTTGAACGGCTGGATCGGCCGCTCGAGCCGTTTGTTCAGTTCCGCCACAGCCCGCTCCATCCGCCGCCGGAAGAACCAGCGGACCGAGGGGAACAGGAAGTGGCTGAGAAACGTCACCGCCGCGAACAGCAGGATCAGGATCAGCAGCCACAGCGGGATTTCGACGGATCGGAACATCCCGCCCCTCTACATCGATTCGCGCCCTGCGACATCCTTTCCCGACGACCGCCGGAACGATGGACGGACGCGCGCGTTGTCAGACCGAGTGGAATACAAGAGCAAGAGGGGAACCCCGACATGAAAGGCCAGAAAGTATCGCTGAAGCACCTCCAGCGCGCGCTGACGATGGAGCTTACGACGGTCAACACCTACATCTACCAGGAACGTGCGCTTGACGACTGGGGCATCGACCGCCTCGCCAAGCGGATGCGCGAGGAAATCGACGAAGAGCGTGGCCATGCCAACGCCTTCCTCACGCGGATCCTGTTTCTCGAGGGCAAGGCCGACGTCCATACGCTCGACAAGATCGAACAGCCGAAGAACGTGCGCCACATCTTCGAGACGCAGCAGAAGATGGAACTGGAAGCGCGCGAGTACTACGACAAGGCCGCCCGCGAATGCCAGGAGGCCGGCGACCTCGGCAGCTTCGAACTGTTCATGCGGATCCTGAAGGACGAGGAAGAGCACATCGACTTCGTCGAGGAACAGTTCGACCTGATGGAGCTGATGGGCGACCAGTTGTATATCGCGCGGCAGGTCTCTTCGGTGAGCGAAGAGGAAGAAGAAAGCGTGCCATAGGCGCCTGGCGCCGACGCGCAATCCATGTACAGCGCCCGTTCCGCATCGCCGGGGCGGGCGTTTCTATTCGGCTACGGTGTGCCGAAAGCTGCCCGAGGGATGTGCGCGGTCGGCGTGATTGCCCGGAATTGCCGCATTGCAGCGGATTGACAAGGTGTGATTGTTCCACATATCAACTCTGGAAAGCAATTTTATTGCGTCGTAGATTCGAGTGAGGCCGTGATGACCGAACCGCAGAAAGACCGCCCCTGGCTGTTCCGCACCTATGCGGGGCATTCCACGGCTGTCGCGTCGAACGCGCTGTACCGCGCGAACCTCGAACGCGGGCAGACCGGGCTTTCGGTGGCCTTCGACCTGCCGACGCAGACGGGTTACGACAGTGACCACGTGCTTGCCCGCGGCGAAGTCGGCAAGGTCGGCGTGCCGGTCTCGCATCTGGGAGACATGCGCGCGCTGTTCGACCAGATCCCGCTGGAACGCATGAACACCTCGATGACGATCAACGCCACCGCTCCGTGGCTGCTGGCGCTGCATATCGCCGTGGCGGAGGAGCAGGGCGCGGATATCTCTGCGCTGCAGGGGACGGTGCAGAACGATCTCGTCAAGGAATACCTGAGCCGCGGTACCTATATCTGCCCGCCGAAGCCGAGCCTGCGGATGATCACCGACGTCGCCGCGTGGACACGCGAGCATCTGCCCAAGTGGAACCCGATGAACGTCTGTTCCTATCACCTGCAAGAGGCCGGCGCGACGCCGGAACAGGAACTGGCCTTCGCGCTGGCCACCGCCATCGCGGTTCTCGACGACCTGCAGGGCAAGGTCGCACCCGAGGACTTCCCCGAGATGGTCGGACGTATCTCGTTCTTCGTGAACGCCGGCATCCGCTTCGTGACCGAGATGTGCAAGATGCGCGCCTTCGTCGAGTTGTGGGACGAGATCACCGCCGACCGCTACGGCGTCGAGGACCCGAAATACCGACGCTTCCGTTATGGCGTGCAGGTCAACTCGCTAGGCCTGACCGAGCAGCAGCCGGAGAACAACGTTTACCGCATCCTGCTGGAAATGCTTGCGGTGACCCTGTCGAAGAACGCCCGCGCCCGCGCCGTGCAGCTTCCGGCGTGGAACGAGGCGCTGGGTTTGCCGCGCCCGTGGGACCAGCAGTGGTCGCTGCGGATGCAGCAGATCCTTGCCTTTGAAACGGACCTTCTGGAATACGGCGACCTGTTCGACGGCAACCCCGCCGTGACCGCCAAGGTCGAAGCGCTGAAGGACGGCGCCCGCGCCGAGCTTGCGCAGATCGACGGCATGGGCGGCGCGATGGAAGCCATCGACCACATGAAACGCCAGTTGGTCGAAGCGAACGCCGCCCGCATCGCGCGGATCGAAAGCGGTGAAACCGCCGTGATCGGCGTGAACCGCTACACGACCGCCGAACCCTCGCCGCTGACGGCGGGCGAAGCGATCCTGACCGCCGACCCCAAGGCCGAGGCCGACCAGATCGCCCGTCTCGCCGACTGGCGCGACGCCCGCGACGAGGACGCCGTCCAAGCCGCCCTCGCCGATCTGCGCCGCGCCGCCGCCGAAGGCGCCAACATCATGCCGCCGTCCATCGCCGCCGCAAAGGCGGGCGCGACAACCGGCGAATGGGGAGAGGTCATCCGTCACGCCTTTGGCCATTATCGCGGCCCCACCGGCGTGTCCGCCGCGCCCTCGAACCGGACCGAGGGACTGGACGACATTCGCGCCGCCGTCGACGCCGTCTCGACCCGCCTCGGGCGCCGCCTGAAACTGCTGGTCGCCAAGCCGGGTCTCGACGGCCACTCGAACGGCGCCGAGCAGATCGCCGCCCGCGCCCGCGACTGTGGCATGGAGTTCCGCTACGAAGGCATCCGCCTTACGCCTGCCGAGATCGTCGATGCCGTCGCGGACGAGACGCCGCACGTTCTGGGCCTGTCGATCCTGTCGGGCAGCCACCTGCCGCTGATCGAAGACGTCACCGACCGCCTGCGCGCCGCCGGTCTCGGCCATGTGCCCGTCGTCGTCGGGGGCATCATTCCCGAGGACGACGCCGAGCGCTTGCGCGCAATGGGTGTGGCCCGCGTCTACACGCCGAAGGACTTCGAACTCACCCGCATCATGTTCGACATCGTCGAGCTTGCCGAACCCCGCGAGGTCGCTGCGGAGTAGTCCCGTCGGGGCTTCTTCTCTTCCGAAATACCTCGGGGGAGCGCCGCAGGCGCGGGGGCAGCGCCCCCATCGTCCGGGCCGTCAGGCGCAGAGGTTCGACACCAGCACCATCGCCTCGTAGGGCTTCAGCAACGGGCCGGCGATTTCGGGATGCACCGGCAGGCGATCCGGCGCGACGCCGGCCAGCACCGAACTCGCCAGCCGTGCGGGGCGGCGGGCAAGGCGGCCGATATACAGGCTCTCGGACCATGCGCCGCCGGTGTACAGGCAATCGTGCATGTCCAACACCAGCTGGTGATACCGCACCACCGGCGCGCGGGCGGTCTCGTGCGCGGCGGCAGCCATCGGTTGCAGGTGGCGCGCCTCGACCAGCACGACATCCGTGCCGAACAGGTACTCGGCGTCCGAGCCGTCGATCATCACCCGGTGATGCGGCGCAACGCAAAGGTCGGTGCGCAGCCCAAGGAACGGCGCGCGCAGGCGGACGGGGCGGTACTGTCCCAGTGCCGGGACCTCGCGCGAGACGATGTGGCGAACCGGTTGCAGCCCCCGGCCTGCGGTCACGACAAGATCGCCGGGCCGGATCGTCTCGATCGGGCGGGTGCCTGCGGCGGTCTCGACGAAAGTACCGGCGGCGAAGCCGGGCATGGGGCCGATGGGTTCGACCCGGTTCGAGGCGGCAAGCATCGACACGCGCGGGTCAAGGCGGCGGTCGGCGCCGGTCTCGGCCAACAGGCGAAGGTCGCTCGTGGGCATCGGGTTGGGGCGCGCGACCCGGGTCTGCTGCGCGGCGGCGCTGTCGACGTTCTCGGCGGTCAGCGTGCCGGTCCGGTCCGGGGCGTCCCAGCTGTAGATCAGCCGCAACGTGTCGTTCGCCATCAGGCGCGGCGCGTGAACGCTGGCGGATATCGCGGTCTGTCCCTGCCTGTGCTCAAGCGTGACCTTGCCCTCGGACGACAGCGACACGCGCAGCCTCCTGTGCCAGCCGTCGCTGCGCTCCATCTTCAGCAGGTTCACCGGGTCGTCGCGGTCGCCATGGGTCTGCGCCTCTAGCACCAGCGTCCCTTTCGCCACCAGTTCCGGCGCGGCGTTCGAGGGGCGGCGCAGGCACGAGCGGCCGTCGCTGATCGCCAGCCAGCTCATCGGCGGGGCATCCTGAACAGAGGCGCAGATGTCATGCGGCAAGCTTGCCCGAGGCCAACACGCCTCTGGCCAGCACACGGCCCTCGTATTCCTTCAGGGTCCGCCGCGCCGCCGGGCCATAGCCGTCGCCGGTGCGGGGGTCGAGTTCGGGGAACAGCGTGCAGATCTCGTCAAGGATCTCGGCCTCGAACAGCGCTGTCGTCTGCGGGCCGGGCAGGAAGCTTTCGGTCGGCAGCCCCTCGGAGAAAACCACTTCGTGCGCGTCGAACAGCAGGTGGACGTATTCCACCGTGCCGCCTACGACCTGCCGGACCGAGCGGCCGTTCACAAGGTGCTTGGCGGCGACCAGCACTTCGGGCTCTCCGAACAGGAGTTCCGACAGCACGTCCCGGATCAGGACGCGGTGCTGCGGCGACACCCGCAGCGGTCGGTGATCGCCGAAGGTGTTGGCGTCAATGTGGATCGGGGCGAAATCGCCCGCGGCCTCTGTCACGCGACGGCCGATCCAGCGCAGCGGTTGCGGGCCGTTGTCCTGTGTCTCGACCAGATCGCCGACGCGCAGACGTTCGACCGGGACCTCGCCATTTGGAGTGCGGATCATGGTGCCGGTGACAAAGCAGGGCACCGTCGACACGGTGACGAAACCGGTGTCGGTGTGGCCCAGCCCGTCCTCGACGGAGTAGGTGAAGTTCGCGACCTCTTCGTCCGAATCCACGGAGATGGTGAAGGTCCCGTCCGCGTTCAGCGTCACTTCCTGCCCATTCGGCAGCGTCACCGTATCGCCGGCCGAGACCGCGACGTTGTTGATGTGGGTGACCGTGATCACCCCGCCGGTCGAGGAATAGTCGTTGCTCAGCACGTCCAGCGTTTTCGCCTCGCCGGGATCGATGCGGACCGAGTCCTCGTTGGCGATCAGCACCGTCTGCACGCTGTCGCCCGCGATCAGGATGTTCGAGTCGTAGCTCGAGTCCATCACGTCCGCGATGCCGATGCGGATCGTGTTCACCTCTCCCGGCACCACCTGCATCGTCAGGGTCATGGTGACGGTGAAGCCGTCCATCTCGGTGTTGAAGTCGTCCGAGGTGTTGTTGTTGTAGAGGTTGATGTTGTTGGTGTGGTTGACGTTGCCGACGCTGGTGTTGCCGTTGCCGACTTCAAGCGAGGCCGGTGCGCCGTTGATCCAGACCCCCACCGCGTCGTTGTAGATCGAGCCGGTGTATTCCGGATATTCCTCGGACGAGAAGACGAACTGCATCGTCAGCGTATCGCCGGTCGGGATGAAATCGACGGTCAGGAACGAAGCGTCGTAGGTGTTCGAGCCCACGAGGTCATTGAAGTCGCTGTCGTTGTTGATGCCGCTGGTGTTGGTCGACTGGTTCGTGTCCTGGTTCGCCTGGCCGTTCCGGTTGGTGAACTGGTCGGCCCGGCCGGTGGACAGGATCACCCCGGTGTCGCCCGGCGTCACGTCGCCGGCAACGCTGTCGCCGTTGGAGTAGATGCCCGACGACCGGCTGTCGCCGCTGTAAGACGCATCGACGACGGTCACCCCGTCGCCGAAGATGGCATCGGCCATTTCATTCGCGGACGCACCCGTGTCCACTGGCAAACGCGTTGCGTTGACCATGGTGTCTCGTCTCCTGCCTCGTGAGGTCAGGCGACGAAACGGCCAATCCGGAACGCTATACCCCTCGGAAAGCGCGCCGTTTGCGATTGTGTGTTCGTCTGCTCGCGGCCGTCTTTGTGCGGCCTGCCTGCCTCTTGTTTGAGGGTAGTGTGCTGGATAAGGGGGCGTATTGCCTAGATAATTCGATGCAGAGCAGTTTTCTGAAGCATGATTGTTTCGGAATCGCCACAAGTTACGCAACTATCGCGTGTGATTGCAGAGCGCGCAGAGCGGGGCTAGCAAGGCGGTGCAACAAGGAGCCTGCCGATGTCCCAGTCCGTCGATCCCGTCGACCTGACCGCCCGCCTGATCCGCTGTCCCTCGGTGACGCCCGAGGAGGGCGGCGCGCTGGTTTTGCTGGAGGAATTGCTGTCCGGGGCCGGGTTCACCTGCACCCGTGTCGACCGGGGCGGCGTCTCGAACCTGTTTGCCCGCTGGGGCGCCAAGGGCAACGTGAAGACCTTCGGTTTCAACGGTCATACCGACGTTGTTCCGGTGGGCGATGCCGGTGCGTGGACGCGCGATCCGTTCGGCGGCGCAATCGAGGACGGAATCCTGTGGGGGCGGGGCGCCACGGACATGAAATCCGGCGTCGCCGCTTTTGCGGCGGCAGCGGTGGATTTCGTACGTGAGACGCCACCGGAGAACGGCGCTGTCGTGCTGGCGATCACCGGCGACGAGGAAGGCGACGCCGTCGACGGCACCACCGCGCTGCTGGACTGGATGGCAGAGCAGGGCGAACGCATGTCGGCCTGCCTTGTCGGAGAGCCGACCTGTCCCGAGACGATGGGCGAGATGATGAAGATCGGGCGGCGCGGGTCAATGAATGCGCGGTTCGTGGCGCAGGGGGTGCAGGGGCATTCGGCCTATCCGCACCGCGCCAAGAACCCGGTTCACGCGATGGCGCGCCTCTGCGACCGCCTGGCCAGCCATGTGCTGGACGAAGGCACCGACCACTTCGATGCCTCGACGCTGGCGGTGACCTCGATCGACACGGGCAACCCGGCCTCTAACGTGATCCCGTCCAGTTGCAGCGCGATGGTCAACATCCGGTTCAACGACACCCACAGCGGCGCGGGTCTGACCGACTGGCTGAGCGCGATGGCGGATCAGGTCGCGACCGAGACCGGCGTGTCCTTCGAGATGTCGGTGAAGATCTCGGGCGAAAGCTTCCTGACCCCGCCGGGCGAATTGTCGGACCTGATCGGCAAGGTCGTCGAGGCGGAAACCGGCGTAGCGCCGGAACTGTCGACTTCGGGCGGCACTTCGGATGCGCGGTTCGTGAAGAACCACTGCCCGGTGGTGGAATTCGGGCTGGTCGGCAAGACGATGCACAAGGTGGATGAACAAGTGCCGGTCGAGCAGATCGAGCAGCTGAAACGGATTTACCGGAAGATCCTCGAGGGCTACTTCGCTTGACGCCTGTCCCGCCGCGGTCGGGGCCCACGCTGGTCGTCATGCTGAAGGACCCAAGGCCGGGCCGCGTGAAGACACGGCTGGGCCGCGAGATCGGCATGGTGCCCGCCGCGTGGTGGGTGCGCCACCAATCCGCCCGGCTGCTGCGAGGGCTGGACGATCCGCGCTGGCGGCTGGTCCTCGCCGTTGCGCCGGATACGGCGCTGACAAGCCGCGCGTGGCCCCCGCACCTGCGGCGCGTTGCGCAGGGCCACGGCGATCTCGGGGTCCGGATGGGGCGCCTTCTGCGCACCGCGCGGGCCGGGCCGGTTCTGCTTGTCGGAGGCGACATTCCCGACCTTACCGAAAAGCACATCGCGCGCGCATTCACGGCGCTTGGCGGCCATGACGCGGTGTTCGGCCCGGCGACCGACGGCGGGTTCTGGCTGGTCGGGCTGAAACACCCCGGCGCGGCCCCGGCGACTTTGTTCAAAGGCGTCCGCTGGTCCACGCGCCACGCCCTTGCCGACAGCCTTGCAACGCTGCCGGACCGGCGGATCGCGCTGGCCGATACCTTGTCCGACGTGGACACGGCGGCGGACCTCCGGCGCTAGCCTTTCCGAATGACGTTGCCCTGCGTCCGTGCTACCGCTGACGCCATGAGCAGCCTTCCTACAAAGCAGCAGATCCTCGACTGGATCTCGGAGAACCCGACCCAGACCGCGAAGCGCGACATCGCCCGCGCCTTCGGGATCAAGGGCCAGTCCCGCATCGACCTGAAGCGGATGCTGAAAGAGCTGGAGGCCGAAGGGCATCTTGAAAAGCGGCGCAAGACCTACCGCGACCCGGACAAGCTGCCGCCCGTCTCGGTGCTGGAGGTGCTGCCGCCCGACGCCGATGGCGACCTCTTCGCGAAGCCGCTGGAATGGCAGGGCGAGGGACCACAGCCGAAGGTGTTGGTCATCCCCCGGTCCTCCGATCCGGCAATGGGCGGCGGCGACCGGATCCTTGGCCGACTGACCGAGGTGAACGAGGACAGCCACGCCTATGAAGCGCGGCTGATCCGCAAGATCGGCACCAATCCGCGACGCATTCTCGGGATCTTCCGCAAGGGGGCCGAGGGTGGCCGCATCATCCCGATCGACAAGGGTGTCGACAAGGAATGGCGTGTCGGCCCCGGCGCGACCCATGGCGCGAAAGACGGCGAACTGGTCGAGGCCGAAGGCGCCGGTCCGAAGGCCCGCATGGGACTGCCGCAGGCGCGCATCGTCTCGCGTCTGGGGGACCCGACCGAACCGCGCGCGGTGTCGCTGATCGCGATCCACCAACACGGCATCCCCGACGATTTCCCCGACGAGGTGATGGCCGAGGCCGACCGGGTGAAACCCGCGGGTCTGGGCAAGCGCGAGGACCTGCGCGAGCTGCCGCTGGTCACCATCGACCCCGCCGACGCCCGCGATCACGACGACGCCTGCTATGCCCGCCCCGACGACGATCCGAAGAACCCCGGCGGGTTCCGCGTCTGGGTCGCCATCGCCGACGTCGCGGCCTACGTCACGCCGGGGTCGGCGCTGGACCGCGAGGCGCGCAAGCGCGGCAACTCGACCTATTTCCCGGACCGGGTCGTGCCGATGCTGCCCGACCGGCTGTCCGGCGACCTGTGTTCGCTGCACGAGGGCGTGCCCCGCGCCTGTATCGCCGTCGAGATGACGCTGAACGCGGAAGGCGACAAGATCCGTCACCGCTTTACCCGTGGCCTGATGAAATCCGTCGCCTCGCTGAACTATCGCGAGGTGCAGGAAGCGCAGGACGGCAGCCCGAACGACAAATGCGCGCCGCTGATGGACGACATCATCCATCCGCTGTTTGCCGCTTACAACTGCGCCCGGCAGGCCCGCGCGCGGCGCCAGCCGCTGGACCTTGACCTGCCGGAACGCCGGATCGAGCTGTCCGAGGATGGCAAGGTCGCCTCGGTCGCGTTCAAGGATCGGCTGGATGCGCACAAGCTGATCGAAGAATTCATGATCCTCGCCAACGTGGCGGCGGCGGAAGAGCTGTTCGCCCGCAAGCGGCCGCTTCTGTACCGGGTACACGAGGAACCGGACCCGACGCGGCTGGACGCCCTGCGCGAGGTGGCGCAGGCCTCGGGCTTCAATCTTGCCAAGGGGCAGGTGCTGCACACGCGCCACCTGAACTCGCTGCTGGGGCAGGCCGAAGGCACCGAGTTCGACGAGTTGATCAACATGTCGACGCTGCGGTCGATGCAGCAGGCCTATTACTTCCCCGAGAACTTCGGCCACTTCGGGCTGGCGCTGAAATCCTACGCCCACTTCACCTCGCCGATCCGCCGCTATGCCGACCTGCTGGTGCACCGGGCCCTGATCTCTGGTCACGGCTGGGGAAAGGACGGTCTCAGCGAGCAGGATATCGAGACGCTGGAAGCGACCGCCCAGCATATCAGCGACACCGAGCGCCGATCGATGGCCGCCGAACGCGACACCAACGACCGCTATCTTGCCGCCTACCTTGCCGACCGCGTCGGCAACGAGTTCGCCGGCCGGATCTCGGGCATCCAGCGGTTCGGCGCCTTCGTGCGGCTGGACGAGACCGGCGCCGACGGTCTGATCCCGGTGCGCACCATGGGGCGCGAGTTCTTCCACTATGACGGCCAGTCGCAGACGCTGATGGGCTCGGACACCGGGCTGGTGATCAGCGTCGGCGACGAGGTGACCGTTCGCCTGACCGAGGCCGAGCCGGTGACCGGCGGGCTGATGCTGGAACTGCTGGAACTGCGCGGCAAGGCGATGCCCAAGGGGCCGTCGCGAGGCGGCAAATCCGCAGGGCCGCGCCGGTCCAAGGCAGTGAAATCGGGGTTCAGAAAAGAAAAGGCCGCGCGCAAGGTAAAGCGGACAAGGCGCTAGCGGCCTCCCGCTCATGGTGTGGCGCTTGGTTCCGTTTCATCAACCCTTTGGGTAGTATTCGCGCGGGAGAGGACCGAAAGGACGTGGAATGCAATTTCGCCGCTTTGCCGCCCTTCTGGCCGGGCTGGCCTGGGCGCCCCTCGCGCTGGCCGAGCCCGCCGTGGACAGTTCTCCCGTGCCCGAACTCAGGCCCGAACTCGGGCCCGGGAGCGACGTTGTGACGGCCACCAACAGCCCGGACCCCGACCTGGCCTTCCCGACATGGATCCAGCAGTTCCGCGCCCGCGCGCTGGCCGAAGGCATCCGCGCCGATGTCTACGATGCGGCGATGAACGGGATCTCGTTCCAGTCGAAAGTGGTGATGCGCGACCGCACGCAGGCCGAGTTTACAAAGCAGATCTGGGAATACCTCGACACCGCCGTGTCGGATCTTCGGGTCAAGAACGGCCGCGCGGCGCTGGACAGCAACCGTGATCTGCTGGCCGAGATCGAAGCGCGCTATGGCGTCGAAGCCGAAGTCGTCGCGGCGATCTGGGGGCTGGAGACGGCGTTCGGCACCTTCAAGGGCGATACGCCCATCGTCGCGGCGATGGCATCCTTGGCCTATGACGGGCGACGCGCGGCGTTCTTCGAGGAACAACTGATCGCGGCGCTGAAGATCATCCAGTCCGGCGACACCGATGCGGGTCACATGGTCGGCAGCTGGGCCGGCGCGATGGGACACACCCAGTTCATGCCGGGCTCGTATCTTGCGCACGCGGTGGATTTCACCGGCGACGGCAAACGCGACATCTGGGGCGACGATCCTGCGGACGCGCTGGCCTCGACCGCGGCCTACCTGCGCCATCACGGCTGGACCAAGGGCCAGCCCTGGGGGATCGAGGTCGTGCTGCCCGAGGACTTCGACTATGCCGAAACCAGCGAACGTGTGAAGAAGCCCGCGGCCTACTGGAACGGGCTGGGCGTGCGGGACACGGCCGGCAACGAACTGCCGGATAACGGACCGACCTCGGTGCTGCTGCCGGCGGGTCATCGCGGCGCGGCCTTCGTGATCTACGACAACTTCCACGTGATCGAGAAATACAACACCGCCGACGCCTACGTGATCGGCGTGGGCCACCTGTCCGACCGTATTGCCGGGGCGGGCGCCCTGCGCGCTGGCTGGCCGCGCGAGGATCGTGCGCTGTCCTTCGACGAAAAGCAGGAAATGCAGCGCCGGCTGCTGTCCGCGGGCTTCGACCCGGACGGTGTCGACGGCATCATCGGCCCGAACACCATCGCCGCGGTCAAGGCGTTCCAGTCCTCGGTCGGGATGGTGCCGGACGGCTACGCCTCGCTTGAGATCCTGAAGCGCCTGCGCTGACGTCCGGCGCCGCGCGGGCTGTGAGTGCGGGAGCCTCCGGCGGGGATATTTGAAGACCAAAGAAGCTGAAGGTCAGCGCCCCGTCCCTTGGGCAGGACAGGGCGCCTTCTTCGGTCACGGCCATCGGCGTCCCCGCCTGTACCGCGAGTTCAGAATGGGCCAGCGAGGTTAATGAAACCTTTCTTCTTTGGTCCTAAAATATCCCCGCCGGAGGCAAGAAGGTTCCTGCTCCGCGCACGCGTCACGCGAAGTGGCGGACGTTTCGCGGGTGGCTTCGCATGTTCGCCGCGGCGGTTTGCGGGGTCGGCTGCGGCGGGGGCGGCGGGGCGTCTTTCGGGGTCAGCCGTTCGCGCAGCAGCGACAGGGGGTGCGCGCGCAGGGTCAGACGGAACGAGACGTAGTCCTCGACCACCTCTTCGCCCAGCGTCATCGCGGGGAGCGCCACCGCGGGTTCACGGATGCCCTCGCCGTCGAGATCGCCCTTGAACAGGGGCAGTTCGCCGCTGTCGGGCAGGGCGCGGGCGGCCCAGAGCGCCTGACGGCGGGGGATTTTCAGACCGGCGAAGGCGTCCGCCTCTGCCAGTGTCCGCAGGTGTTTCGAGGCAAGGCCGGCGCGGCGCCAGACATCCTCGACCGCGCGATAGCCGTTGCGGCGGGTGGCGATCAGCCACTGGGCGTCTTCTTCGGGCAGCGCCCGGATCTGCCGGAAGCCCAGCCGCAGCGCCAGATCGCCTTCGTCGGTGCGTTCCAGCGCGTTGTCCCAGAAGCTGCGGTTGATATCGACGGGGCGGACTTCGACCCCGTGTTCGCGGGCGTCGCGGATGATCTGGGCGGGGGCGTAGAAGCCCATCGGCTGGGCGTTCAGCAGGGCGCAGGCGAAGACCGCCGGGTGGTGATGCTTGAGCCAGGCCGAGGCGTAGACCAGCAGCGCGAAGCTGGCGGCGTGGCTTTCAGGGAACCCGTACGAGCCGAACCCCTCGATCTGCGAGAAGCAGCGCTCGGCGAAGTCGCTCTCGTACCCGTTGTCACGCATGCCGTTCAGAAAGCGGGCGCGGAATTCGCTGACGTTGCCGTGCTTCTTGAAGGTGGCAAGCGAGCGGCGCAGGCGGTCGGCCTCGTCCGGGGTGAAACCGGCGCCGGTGATCGCGATCTGCATCGCCTGTTCCTGGAACAGCGGCACCCCCAGCGTCTTGCCCAGCACCTTGCCCAGTTCGTCCGACGGGAAGGTGACCTGTTCCTCGCCATTCCGCCGCCGCAGGTAAGGATGCACCATGTCGCCCTGGATCGGGCCGGGGCGGATGATCGCCACCTCGATCACCAGGTCGTAGAAGCAGCGTGGCCGCATCCGGGGCAGAAAGTTCATCTGCGCGCGGCTTTCCACCTGGAACACGCCCAGACTGTCGGCCTTGCACAGCATGTCATAGACCCCGGGATCTTCGGGCGGCAGGCTGGCGAGGTCGTAGTCGATGCCGTGGTGTTCGCGGATCAGGTCGAAGGCCTTGCGGATGCAGGTCAGCATTCCCAGCGCCAGGACGTCGACCTTGAGGATTCCCAGGGCGTCGATGTCGTCCTTGTCCCACGGGATCACCGTGCGGTCCTCCATCGTCGCGTTCTCGACCGGGCAAAGCTCGTCCAGCCGTCCCTCGGTCATGATGAAGCCGCCGACGTGCTGGGACAGGTGGCGGGGAAAGCCGATCACCTCGTGGATCAGCGCCATGGTTTGCTGCAGGTGGCGGTCGGCGGGGTCGAGGCCGATCTCGCGGAACCGTTTCTCTTCGACCGCGTCGGCCGAGAAGAAACCCCAAAGTTGCGAGCTGAGCGCGCCGATGGTGTCCTCGGTCAGGCCCATGGCGCGGCCGACCTCGCGGATGGCGCGCTTGCCGCGATAGTGGATCACCGTGGCGCAGAGCCCGGCGCGGTGGCGGCCGTAGCGGTCGTAGATGTGCTGGATCACCTCTTCGCGGCGCTCGTGTTCGAAATCGACGTCGATGTCGGGCGGCTCGTCGCGGGCTTCGGACACGAAACGCTCGAAGACCATCGTCCCGATCTCGGGCGAGACCGAGGTCACGCCGAGACAGTAGCAGACCACCGAGTTCGCCGCCGAGCCGCGGCCCTGACAGAGGATGTCGCGTGACCGGGCGAAGGCCACGACGTCGTGAACCGTCAGGAAGTAGGGTTCGTATTTCAGTTTGGCGATCAGGGCGAGTTCATGGGCCAGAAGGTCGCGCACCTTCTGCGGCGCACCTGCGGGATAGCGGCGCTCCAGCCCGGCGTGGGCGAGGCGGGACAGGCGGTCGGAGGGGGTCTCGTTCCCGGCGATCTCGGACGGGTATTCATAGCGTAACTGGTCGAGATCGAAGGCACAGCGCGCGGCGATCTCGGAAGTGCGGGAGACGGCGTCTTCGTGGCCCTCGAACAGGCGCAGCATCTCGGGTTCGCTGCGCAGCCGCTGTTCGGAATTGGCCAGCGCGGCGCGGCCCAGCTGGTCGACGCGCACCCCCTCGCGGATCGCGGTCAGAACGTCGGTCAGCTTGCGCCGCGCGCCGTGGTGCATCACGGGCGCGGCAGAGGCGGCGGCGGGCAGGCCGAGATCCGTCGCCAGGGCGGCGAGGCGGGCGAAGCGGGCGCTGTCCTGTCCGTCGTAATGGAGGGCCATCAGCAGGGTGACCTGACCGGGGAAGCGGTTCGACAGCCGTTCGGCGCGGGCGCGCCAGTCGCCCGGCGCGTGCCCGGCGGGGTGCAGCAACATCTCCTGCCCCTCTCCCCATTCAAGCAGGTCCTCGAACCGCAGGTCGCATTCCCCCTTCGGCGCGCGCAGGCGGCCCGCCGAGATCATCCGGCTGAGCCGGGCCCATGCGGCGCGGTCGCGCGGCAGGCAGGTGACGGTGAAGCCGTCGGTCAGGACGATGCGGGCCGCCGGGACCAGCCGGGGGACATGAAAGATCGGCGCCGAGGGCGGATCGGGCAGGTGCGCGGGCTTCGGCGGGCCGATTGGGTCGACGGCCTGCCGCAGCCGGACCTCGCGCGCGATCTCTTTCGTCTGGGTATGGGCGCGGACGATTCCCGCCACCGAGTTGACGTCGGCGATGGCCACCGCCTCGATCCCCAGAATGGCGGCGCGCGCCATGTATTCCTCGGGGTGCGAGCCGCCGGTGAGGAAGGTGAAGTTGGAGGTGGCGTCGAGTTCGGCGAAGGACATGGCGTGAAGTATATTCACGTTTTGTTCTCATGGCGAGTCCATGTTCCGGGCAGTTTCAGGAGTCGGAAAGGCAGTCGTCGGGGACCCATCCCGCCGCGCCGTCCGGGGTGCGGCAGAAGGACCAGCCAAGGCGGCGGGCGGTGATCGTCAGGGTGTCGCCCGCGGCCACGGTCAGCTCGGTTGTATCGAAATCGTCGATGGCGCGGCCCTTGCCGCCCTCGGTACCGATGACCACCGCGTCGACCACGGCAACGGGCAGCCAGCCGCCCAAGCCATTCGCATCGGTGCACCAGCGCCAGCCGGGATACTCGTCATCCAGCGGGCCGAGGGTGAGGGGATCGCCGGCCCTGACGTGCAGGGCCGGATCGTAGCTTTTGGTCCAGGCCTTGACGACCCGGGCCACGTCAGACGTGGATCGGGCCGTCGCCGCAGGCGAGCGCCGCCTCGCGCACGGCTTCCGAGTAGGTCGGGTGCGCGTGGCAGGTGCGGGCGACATCCTCTGCGGCGGCGCCGAATTCCATCGCAACGCAGATCTCGTGGATCAGGTCGCCGGCGCCGGGGCCGATGATGTGGCAGCCAAGAACGCGGTCGGTGTCCTTGTCGGCAAGGATCTTCACGAAACCGTCCGCCGCGAAGTTGGCCTTGGCGCGGCCGTTGCCCATGAAGGGGAACTTGCCGACCTTGTAGGCACGGCCCTCCTGCTTGAGAGCTTCTTCGGTGGCGCCCACGGCGGCGACTTCGGGCCAGGTGTAGACGACCGAGGGGATCACGTCATAGTTCACGTGGCCCGCCTGACCGGCGATGATCTCGGCGGCGGCGAAGCCCTCGTCCTCGGCCTTGTGGGCCAGCATCGGGCCAACGATGCAGTCACCGATGGCGTAGACGCCCTTCACGCTGGTGGCGAAGTGGCCGTCGGTCTTGATCTGGCCGCGCTCGGTCATCTCGACGCCAAGCGCTTCGAGCCCCAGACCGTCGACATAGGGACGGCGGCCGGTGGCGACCAGCACGGTGTCGGCCTCGACCGTCGCCTCGCTGTCGTCCTTCTTCAGCTTGTAGGTCACCTTGGCCTTGGTCTTGGTGGCCTCGACCTTCTGCACGGCGGCGCCCATGACGAATTCCAGCCCCTGCTTTTTCAGGGTGCGCTGGAAGGTCTTGGACACCTCGGCGTCCATGCCGGGGGTGATGTTGTCGAGGAATTCGATCACCGTCACCTCGGCGCCGAGGCGCTTGTAGACCGAGCCCAGTTCAAGGCCGATGACGCCGGCGCCGATCACCACGAGTTTCTTCGGGATCTTGCCCAGTTCAAGCGCACCGGTGGAGGTCACGACAACCTTTTCGTCGACCTCGACGCCCGGCAGCGAGCTGGCCTCGGATCCCGAGGCGATGATGATGTTCTTCGCTTCGTGGACCTCGTCGCCGACCTTGACCTTGCCGGCCTCGGGGATCGAACCCCAGCCCTTGAGCCAGTCGATCTTGTTCTTCTTGAACAGGAATTCAATGCCCTTGGTGTTCTGGCCGATCACGTCGTCCTTGTAGGACAGCATCTGTTTCCAATCGACCGAGGGGGATTTGCCCTTCAGGCCCATCTTGGCGAAGTTCTCTTCCGCTTCGTGCAGCTGGTGGCTGGCGTGCAGCAGCGCCTTAGAGGGGATACAGCCGACGTTCAGACAGGTGCCGCCAAGGGTTTCGCGGCCCTCGACGCAGGCGGTCTTGAGACCCAGCTGGGCGCAGCGGATGGCGGCGACGTAGCCGCCGGGGCCCGCGCCGATGACGATGACGTCGTATTGTGCCATGTTCGTTTTCCTTTCCTAGGCCGGGGAGGGGGCTCTGCCCCCGCCGCGCGTGCCGCGCGGCCCCCCGGGATATTTTCAGACAGAAGAAGGTGCGAGAAGCGCAGCCAGCAACAGAAGGCCGGTGGCAACCCACCCGAGGCCGAAGATGACAGAGCGCCACGGCACCCAGCCAAGCGCGTAGGCGGGGACATAGGCGATGCGGGCGGCGAGGTAGATCCACGCCAGAGTGGCGGTATAGCCCGAGGACGCGCCGGCCAGTGTGATCGCGATGGTCGCGATGGCGAACAGCAGCAGCGCCTCGTTATGGTTGTTGTAGGCGCGGGCAAGGCGGCCGGTGGGCACGCTGACCTGTTCCATCAGCGGCTTCTTCAGCCGGTGCGGATCGCGCGGCGACAGCGTCTTGCCGGTGCCCAGTTCCAGATTGGCGGGCACGGCGTAGAACACCAGCTGCAGCATGTGCCAGATGGCGGCGAGAAGAAGGACCTTGAGTTCAATCGTCATGGATCAGAGGGTGTCCAGCATGTGGGTTTCGCTGGTGGTGACGCCTGCGCGTCCCTCCATCAGGTCGGTGCGCAGACCGTCGGCATAGGCGCGGGCCTTTTTCGGGTCATTCACACCGAACAAAACCCAGGCGGTATCCGTGGTGCCCGTTTCGCGCCAGATCTGCAGCACCGTCAGCCCCGCCTGACCGCGGCGTTCGGCGTCGTCGTCGAAGGCCGATTTCCAGCGGTCGAAGTCCTCGAAGGCGATGCGGCAGAGCATCTGCATGGCGCGGTTCCTCGTGCTGGCTGCGGTGGCGGGAACGGCCCGCCCCCGAAAACAGGGGCAGGCCGATGCGTGCGGTGCTTACAGGTCCATCAGCAGGCGGCGCGGATCCTCGAGCGCTTCCTTGACGCGCACAAGGAAGGTCACCGCGCCTTTGCCGTCGACGATCCGGTGGTCGTAGGACAGCGCAAGATACATCATCGGGCGGGCGACGATCTGGCCATCCACCACCATCGGGCGCTGCTGGATCTTGTGCATCCCGAGGATACCCGACTGCGGCGGGTTCAGGATCGGCGAGGACATCAGCGAGCCATAGACGCCGCCGTTCGACAGGGTGAAGGTGCCGCCCTGCATGTCGGCCATCGACAGCTTGCCGTCGCGGGCCTTCACGCCAAGCTCGGCGATCTTCTTCTCGATCTCGGCGAAGGACATCTGGTCGGCGTCGCGCACAACCGGCACCACGAGGCCGGTCGGCGTGCCCACGGCGACGCCCATGTGAACGAAGTTCTTGTACACGATGTCGGTGCCGTCGATCTCGGCGTTGACGTCCGGAACCTCTTTCAGGGCGTGGATGCAGGCCTTGGTGAAGAAGGACATGAAGCCAAGCTTCACACCGTGCTTCTTCTCGAACAGGTCCTTGTATTCCGACCGCAGGTCCATGACCGCGCCCATGTCGACCTCGTTATAGGTGGTCAGCATGGCGGCGGTGTTCTGGGCGTCCTTCAGGCGGCGCGCGATGGTCTGGCGCAGGCGGGTCATCTTGACCCGCTCTTCGCGGTCGGCATCGGCGGCGGTCGACGGAGCGCGCGGCGCGGGCTTCGCGGCCGGGGCGGGCGCGGCCTTGGGCGCCGAGGCGGCCTTCAGCACGTCTTCCTTCATGATGCGGCCGTCCTTGCCGGTGCCGGTCACCTGGTCGGGCGACAGACCCTTTTCGGCCATCAGCTTTTTCGCGGACGGCGCATCTTCGACATCCTTGCCACTTGATGCGGCAGGGGCGGCGGCGGGTGCGTCGGCCTTGGCGGCGGCGGCCGGCGCGGCGGCGCCGGAACCCGACGAGAGCACGGCCAGCTGGCCGCCGGCCTCGACGGTGTCACCTTCGTTCTTCAGGATCTCGGTCAGCGTACCAGAGGCGGGCGCGGGAACCTCGACCGACACCTTGTCGGTTTCCAGCTCGCACAGCATCTCGTCCTGGCTGACGCTGTCGCCGACCTTCTTGAACCACGTCGCGACGGTGGCCTCGGTCACGCTTTCGCCCAGCGTGGGGACCATGACGTCGACGCTTTCGCCGCCGGATGCGGCGGGGGCGGCGGCGGACTTGACCTCTTCGACATACTCGGCGTCCTGCTCGACCTTGGCGGCAGAGCCGCCCGACGCGGACGCGCCTTCCGAGATGGTGGCCAGCAGGGCGTCGACACCCACCGTCTCACCCTCGGCTGCGACGATCTCGCCAAGGGTGCCGGCGGCGGGCGAGGGAACCTCGACCGTCACCTTGTCGGTTTCCAGCTCGCACAGCATTTCGTCGACCGCCACGCTGTCGCCCGGTTTCTTGAACCAGGTCGCGACGGTGGCTTCGGTGACGCTTTCGCCCAGGGTGGGCACGCGGACTTCGGTGCTCATGGTGTCTACTCTTATCCTTCGATTCCAAGCGCGGCGTTGATCAGCGCCTGCTGTTCAGCCTTGTGTTGCGATGCGAGACCGGTGGCAGGCGACGCCGAGGCGTGCCGGCCGGCATAGATCGGGCGGTGGTTGGTCGCGCCGATACGCGACAGCACCCACTCGATGTTGGGTTCGATGAAGGTCCAGGCGCCCTGGTTCTTCGGCTCTTCCTGGCACCAGATCATCTCGGCGTTCTTGAACCGCTCCAGTTCCTTCACCAGCGACAGCGCCGGGAAGGGATAGAACTGTTCGATCCGCATCAGGTAGACGTCGTCCAAACCTTCGGCGTCGCGCTTTTCAAGCAGGTCGTAGTAGACCTTGCCCGAACACATCACGACCCGCTTGATCTTGTCGTCCGCGGCCAGCTTCAGGTCCGAGTTGCCGCGCTCCGCATCGTCCCAAAGGACGCGGTGGAAGCTGCCTTCGGTGAAGTCGGCGGTCGCCGAGATCGCCATCTTGTGGCGCAGCAGCGACTTCGGCGTCATCAGCACCAGCGGCTTGCGGTAGGACCGGTGCAGCTGGCGGCGCAGGATGTGGAAATAGTTCGCCGGGGTCGAGCAGTTGGCGACGATCCAGTTGTCCTCGGCGCACATCTGCAGGAAGCGTTCGAGACGGGCAGACGAGTGTTCGGGGCCCTGACCCTCGAAGCCGTGCGGCAGCAGCATGACCAGACCGGACATCCGCAGCCACTTGCGCTCGCCCGACGAGATGAACTGGTCGAACATGATCTGGGCGCCGTTGGCGAAGTCGCCGAACTGGGCTTCCCACATCACCAGCGCGTTGGGTTCGGCCAGCGAGTAGCCGTACTCGAAGCCCAGCACCGCGTATTCCGACAGCATCGAGTCGATAACCTCGTACTGTGCCTGACCTTCGCGGATGTGGTTCAGCGGGTAGTAACGGTCTTCGCTGTCCTGGCTGACGATGGCCGAATGGCGCTGCGAGAAGGTGCCGCGCGCCGAGTCCTGGCCGGCAAGCCGGACCGGGTAGCCTTCGGTCAGAAGCGAGCCGAAGGCCAGCGCCTCGGCCGTGGCCCAGTCAAAGCCCTTGCCGGTCGCGAACATTTCCTGCTTCGATTCCAGCAGGCGCGAGACGGTCTTGTGCAGCGGATAGCCGTCCGGAACCGAGGTCAGCGCCTCGCCGATCTGCTTCATCGTCTCGGGATTGATCGCGGTTTCGCCACGCTGGTATTTCTCGCCCTCGCGGTCGAGGTGCGACCAGCGGCCGTCCAGCCAGTCGGCCTTGTTCGGGCGGTATTCCTTGCCGGCCTCGAACTCTTCGTTGAGGTGAGCCTGGAATGCGGCCTTCATGTCCTCGATCTCGCCCTCGGGGATCAGGCCGTCCTTCACCAGACGGTCGGTATACAGCGACAGGGTCGTCTTGTGACCCTTGATCTTCTTGTACATCACCGGGTTGGTGAACATGGGCTCGTCGCCCTCGTTGTGACCGAAGCGGCGGTAGCAGAAGATGTCGATGACGACATCCTTGTGGAACTTCTGCCGGAATTCGGTCGCCACCTTGGCGGCGTGGACCACGGCCTCGGGGTCGTCACCGTTCACGTGGAAGATCGGCGCCTCGACCATCAGGGCGATGTCCGTCGGATAGGGGGACGAGCGCGAGAAGTGCGGCGCGGTGGTAAAGCCGATCTGGTTGTTCACGACGATGTGGATGGTGCCGCCGGTGCGGTGGCCGCGCAGGCCCGACAGGCCGAAACATTCCGCCACGACGCCCTGACCCGCAAAGGCCGCGTCGCCGTGCAGCAGGATCGGCAGAACCGCGGTACGGTCGCTGTCGTTCAACTGGTCCTGCTTGGCGCGGGCCTTGCCGATCACGACCGGGTTCACCGCCTCGAGGTGCGAGGGGTTGGCGGTCAGCGACAGGTGAACCTTGTTGCCGTCGAACTCGCGGTCCGACGAGGCGCCAAGGTGGTATTTCACGTCGCCCGAACCGTCGACATCCTCGGGCTTGAAGCTGCCGCCCTGGAATTCGTTGAAGATCGCCTTGTAGGGCTTCTGCATGACGTTCGCGAGAACCGACAGGCGGCCACGGTGGGGCATGCCGACGACGATCTCTTTGACGCCAAGGTTGCCGCCCCGCTTGATGATCTGTTCCATCGCTGGGATCAGGGCTTCGCCGCCGTCGAGGCCGAAGCGCTTGGTGCCCATGTACTTCACGTGCAGGAATTTCTCGAAGCCCTCGGCCTCGACCAGCTTGTTCAGGATGGCGCGGCGGCCTTCGCGGGTGAACTGGATTTCCTTGCCCAGCCCTTCGATCCGCTCTTTCAGCCACGCGGCTTCCTGCGGGTTCGAGATGTGCATGTACTGCAGCGCGAAGGTGCCGCAGTAAGTGCGTTTCACGATATCGAGGATCTCGCGCAGCGAACCGAATTCGAGACCTAGCACGTTGTCGAGGAAAATCGGGCGGTCATAGTCGGCTTCGGTGAAACCGTAGGACTTCGGATCGAGTTCCGGGTGCGGCGTTTGCTCGCGCATGCCCAGCGGGTCGAGGTCGGCGACAAGGTGGCCGCGGATCCGGTAGGCGCGGATCAGCATCAGGGCGCGGAGGCTGTCCAGAACGGCGCGCTTGACCTGATCGTCCGAAACCTTGACGCCCTTCTCTTCGGCCTTGGCGGCAATCTTCTTGCCGGCGTCCTTCATCTCTTCTTTTGCCCACTGGCCATCCAGCGCAGAGGTCAGTTCGTCGTTCGGCACCGGCGGCCAGTCGGCGCGCAGCCAGCTGGGGCCCGCGGCCTCTTCTTTGACGTCCTGCCGGTCGTCGCCCATCTGGCGGAAGAACTCGGCCCAGGACTCGTCCACCGAAGCCGGGTTGTCGGCGTAGCGGGCATAGAGCTGCTCGATGTAATCCGCGTTATGCCCCTGCAGGAAGCTGGAGGCGTGGAACTGGTCGTTGGGGCTTTGTTCGGTCATCGGGACTCACCCAGGGGTTCAGGAGTTTCTAGCGTTGCATGTAGGTCGTTAACGTAACGGCGGTTAAGGAAACCGCACCGGCTGTCGTGGCGGACGTGCCGGAATTGTGAGGCGGCGAAGGTCATCGCGCCCCCTTCGGGGGCACCGGGCCCCACTCGTTTTCATGCGGCTGGGTCGGGCGGGTCAGCCACCACAGCACCAGCAGCGGAGAAATGATCAGGACGAAGATCGCGAAAAGCAGCACCAGCCCGATGCCATTGCCCAGCAGCACGCCGATGTTGCCGCTCAGGACCGGGCCGAAGCCATAGACGAACCCGAGGAAGGTGGTGATGCCGACCATCACGATCAACGGATACAGCAGGTACAGCCCGGATCGGCCCGTGTCGTGCATCCGGCGCCAACCGACGGCCAGCGCAGGGATCAGGGTTGCCAGCGAGAAGATCCGGCCCAGAACCGACCGCACCTCGACATCGTAGACGCCCGGGGCGCGTTCGACTTCAACCGTGCCGAACAGCGCGCCGTCGATGAAGCCAAGGACGACGCTGCCAATGAACAGGAACAGCGCGAACCACCAGTATTCGGGCCGGCGGGCGCGGCCCGAGAACGTCGCGTATTTGCGAAAGCAGGTCTTGATGGCGTCGATGAAGCTCATGGTGCCTCCTCGTACCGGACGAACAGCTGCACCGAGGCGCCGCCAAGCGGCGTCGTGTCGGTCAGGGTCGGGTAGAACATGCGCACGCCGATCACCGCGACCTCGGCCACCCCGGCCGGGCGGATCGCGGACTTGTTGCGCGCGAACCCATAAGCCATTCGGCTGGGCCCGACTTCGACCGGTTCGGCGGGAAGCGCGTCTTCGAAATCCGGCAGGGCCGTCGCGACCAGACTGCACTGAACCACATTCGGGCCGTCGGGGCCGCTTGCCGAGATCAGCAGGTTGCGGTCGCCGTTCACCAGCGCAGTCGTTCCGCGCAGTCGTTCTGCGAGGACGTGGGCTTCGTCCAGGTACGCCTGCACCTCTGCCTCGTCCGAGAATTCAGAGGCGAACATATTGAGGGCCAGCGTAACCTCGGCCGTCGCGTTCAGCGCACGGTCGTAATCCTCGCCCTCGGTCACAACGGTCCAGCCCTGCGCCTCGAAGCCCGTCACGGCGGTTTCGATCCCGTCACGGGCCATCAGGCAGGGCGACAACGCCTCGACCGGGGAAGCGGCATTTGCCGCGAAAGGAAGTCCCAGCGCAAGCGCCGCGCAGAATGCCGTAACGCGGCGGCCCCTGAGGACCGCCGCGCTGGCAACGCGATATGGCGCATGGCCGGGCATCGGCGTCAGCCGATCGCCTTCAGCACGGCTTCGCCGAGCTGCGCGGGGCTGTCGGCAACGACGATCCCGGCGGATTTCATCGCCTCGATCTTCGATTCCGCGTCGCCCTGACCGCCCGAAACGATGGCGCCGGCATGGCCCATGCGGCGGCCCGGAGGTGCGGTGCGGCCAGCGATGAAGCCAGCGGTCGGCTTCCAGCGGCCCTTCTTCTTTTCGTCGGCAAGGAACTGCGCGGCTTCCTCTTCGGCGGTGCCGCCGATCTCGCCGATCATGATGATCGACTCGGTCTCGTCATCGGCAAGGAACCATTCCAGCACGTCGATATGCTCGGTCCCCTTGATCGGGTCGCCGCCGATGCCGACGCAGGTGGACTGGCCAAGGCCGACGTCCGAGGTCTGCTTCACGGCTTCGTAGGTCAGGGTGCCCGAGCGGGACACGACGCCGACGGAACCGCGGCGGTGGATGTGACCCGGCATGATGCCGATCTTGCAGGCGTCCGGCGTGATGACACCGGGACAGTTCGGGCCGATCAGGGTCGAGCTGGAGTTCACCAGCGCGCGCTTCACCTTCATCATGTCCAGCACCGGGATGCCTTCGGTGATGCAGACGATCAGCGGGATCTCGGCGTCGATCGCTTCAAGGATCGAGTCGGCCGCGAAGGGGGGCGGAACGTAGATCACGGTCGCGTTCGCGCCGGTCTGATGCACCGCCTCGTGGCAGGAATTGAACACCGGCAGGTCAAGGTGCGTCTGGCCGCCCTTTCCGGGGGTCACGCCGCCGACCATCTTGGTGCCGTAGGCGATCGCCTGTTCCGAGTGGAAGGTCCCCTGCGAGCCGGTGAAGCCCTGACAGATGACCTTGGTGTTTTCGTCTACGAGGACTGCCATGTCTGTCCCTTTTTCCTTTACACGCGGTAAGAACTGTAGAAACGGCTGGTGCCGTTTGCGACGCAGCCGGCCGAGCCGTCGAGCGTGCCTACGCCCACGACATGACCGATCGGATTGGTTGGGTCTTCGTACCGGACGCATTCGGCCGGCTGACCGGTGGCCGGATCGACCGGACCGGTGGTGACGAAGCGGACGTAGCCGGGGTACCGTGCCGGCACGACTTCATCGAGGATCGCGTTCGCACCCGCCACACCCATGTGGGTGGTCGAGGGCGAACAGTAATCCGGCATCTCGCCATAGTAGAGTTCGATGCTCGCCGTCTCGGCGGGCGCGGTGAACGTGTGGGTCGTATCGCTGTTCTCGGAACTGCGTTCGACCTGCTCGGCGTACCCGGCGTCGCGGAACGCCTGCGCCCAGGCTTCGAAGTTCGGCGCGTCCAGCAGGCACAGCCGAAGACCGAGGCGCATGTTGTCCTTGACCGCCTGCTCGAAGCTTTGCGGAACGGCGGGGCCGGCAAGCGCCAGCGATGTGATCAGTGCGGAAACGGCAAGACGCATCATCGAAAATCCCTACATGCTCAGAAGAATTGCGCTGGTGCCGTCCACATTGCATTCGCCGGAGTTTCCGGCGGCAGAGTAGTGGACCCAGATCAGCGATTGTGGTGCAAAAATCGAAAGGCCGTCACAGGGAGACGCCAGCCCGCGTTCGGGGTGGCCTTCCTGAACCATGCCGGGAAATAGGGTGTCGGCGAGGCTGCGGCCCATGGCCATCGTGTCGTCCAGCGACACGTCCTGCGCCTGGAAAGAACAGTAATTCTCGTTCGGAGCGACCCAGCCGAAAATGCGGGGGCCAGTCAATTCGCTGACGCCTTCGTCCATGCCGGGAACCAGCGTGAACCCAGCCTCTTCAAGAGCGGCCGGGATTTCTGACGACGAGCGATAATTGCGCAGGCAGATCTCGCTTGCCATGCGCATCAGTTCCGCCGACGTGGGTTCGGCGGCGGGCGTTGCGCCGGATTGGCCGGACTTGCCCTGCGCGGCGGCGCCGGTTGCGGCCACCGCCAGCAGCGCGACGCCTAGCGATGCGGCCCGGACAGTTCGTCCAGCAGACGCGTAACCATCAGCGCGGTGCCCGCGATCACCATCGACCGCCCCACCGAAACGCCAAGATTGTCCGGCGCGACAAGGCTTACCCCGTCCCGCGATTTCCGGACCGCCCGTTGCAGCGCGTTCGACTGCTTCGAGTCGTCCATCGGCATCGGGTCCGGGATATTCAGCGCCTGCGGCTTGGTGCGCCACAGAAAGGCCCCCGCGGCCAGCAGCCCCGCGCCGATTGCCAGCGGCAACAGGCGCTTCGTTGCGGGCTCGGAAACCGAGATTGTCTTGGGCAGGGTCGGCATCTTCAATGTCATGGCAGTGCACTCCGTTTGACGAAGAACACGCCAGGGCCGCCGCGGGTTCCGCGGCGACGCCATGAAGCTTATGAAAGCCGACCCCGATCACGGTCAGCCCTTGACCGCCTTCACGATCTTCTCGGCGCCGTCCTTCAGGTCGTCCGCCGCGATCACGTTCAGGCCGGAGTTCGCGATGATCTCCTTGCCCTTCTCGACGTTGGTGCCTTCGAGACGCACCACCAGCGGAACCTGCAGGCCGACTTCCTTCACCGCGGCGATCACGCCCTCGGCGATGACGTCGCAGCGCATGATGCCGCCGAAGATGTTCACGAGGATGCCCTTCACGTTCTCATCCGAGGTGATGATTTTGAACGCTTCGGTCACTTTCTCTTTCGTGGCGCCGCCGCCGACGTCGAGGAAGTTCGCGGGCTCTGCGCCGTACAGCTTGATGATGTCCATGGTGGCCATCGCCAGACCGGCGCCGTTCACCATGCAGCCGATCTCGCCGTCGAGCGCGATGTAGTTCAGGTCGTACTTCGAGGCCGCCAGTTCCTTGGGGTCCTCTTCGGTCTCGTCGCGCAGGTTGGCGACGTCGCCCTGCCGGTACATGGCGTTGCCGTCGAAACCCAGCTTGGCGTCGAGCACCTTCAGGTTGCCGCCCGGCATCAGGATCAGCGGGTTGATTTCCAGCATCTCCATGTCCTTCTCGACGAAGGCCTTGTAGAGCTGACCCATCAGCTTGACGCACTGCTTCATCGCAGCGCCTTCCAGACCCAGCGAGAACGCGACGCGGCGGCCGTGGAACGGCTGGTAGCCGGTGGCCGGGTCGACGCTGAACGACAGGATTTTCTCGGGGGTCGAGGCGGCGACCTCTTCGATGTCCATCCCGCCCTCGGTCGAGCAGACGAACGAGATGCGGCTGGTCTGGCGGTCAACCAGCAGCGCGAGGTACAGTTCGCGCTCGATGTCCGAGCCGTCTTCGATGTAGATGCGGTTGACCTGCTTGCCGGCCGGGCCGGTCTGGTGCGTGACCAGCGTCTTGCCCAGCATCTTCTTGGCTTCGTCAGCCGCTTCTTCGACCGACTTCGCAAGGCGGACGCCGCCCTTTTCGCCGGCCTCGGCCTCTTTGAAAGAGCCCTTGCCGCGGCCGCCGGCGTGGATCTGCGCCTTGACCACCCAGAGCGGACCGTCCAGTTCGCCCGCAGCGGTCTTGGCGTCGGCGGCGTTCAGGACGACGCGGCCGTCCGAAACGGGGCAGCCGTATTCGCGCAGCAGCGCCTTCGCCTGGTATTCGTGGATGTTCATGAAGCTTTTCCTCGCTCGTGAAGTCGGGGATCGTGAAGTCGCACCTTCAATGGCACGATATACATGCCGGCTTAAACAGGTTTTAAACCTGATTGCGCGAACGTCCGCCATTTTTCCGTTTTTGTGATCACACGCGGAAAACGTGTGATCACAAACCCGCATATCCTTACGGCGTTGGGAGAATCAATCGCGCTCCGTTAGCGTGATCAGTTCAGAAACACGACGAACATCACGGTGTCGCCGCGTGCCAGCCGCGAGAAATCCAGCCAGTTGTCACGGCTCAGGCGGGGGCCTTCCTCGGCATAGCGCATCAGCCCCACACCGTGAACCCATTCGGCGATATCGACCGGTACCGGATCCTCGAACATGGTCTTCAGGTTCAGACCGGCGCCCTGACGAAGCCGCCAGTAGGGGATAAGCAACTCGCCGTTCAGCATCTTCTCGGCATCGTCCAGCACAGCCAGCCAGCGGGCTCCGGTGCCGGCGGGAACCTCCAGCCCGAGACCCTGCTGCTGCAGATCGTTCGGAACCCACTCGCCATTGTTGTCGGTCTCGGCGGCGACGCGGGTCCAGAACACGCGGTTCTGGGCGATCATTCCCAGCAAGTGCTCGCGCGCGGCGCGGGTGTGCGCAGCGTCCGGTTGCTGGCGAAGCGACAGGTAGACCGAGGCGATGCGATCGACCTGCTGGCCGAACTGCATATCCATCGCGTTGACATAGGGGGTGTCCGCCGCCAGCGCATCCATCTGCGCCGACGCCTCGCCGATCCGCCTGATCTGTTCTGTCGGATCGAAGGCCATGACCAGTTCTGAGAACGCGGCCAGCAGATGCGTATAGGCGGCCAGCCACGCGGCGTCGGAAGTATCGAACACCAGCGGTGGGATGCGATCTTCGTCCATGCCACGACCGGTCAGCGCGCGTCCGGCGACGTTGACCAGACCCTCGCCCTCGTCGCGGGTGCCGTTCATGTTGATGTCGAACCACAACTCGCCCAGCCGGATCGGCAGCGAGACCTCATCGTCGTCTCCGATGGTCAGAAGCGGTGCGCGGGCCGCCTCCATGTCCAGGGCCACCTGCGCGAACAGTGCGCGGACGGCTTCCGGCTCGAACGGTTCGGGCGAGGGGTTGGGCGGAACCGGAAGACGCAGAACGGGCAGCTCGGTGCGCGCGGCGTTGAACCCCATGCGCCAGCGGGTCTGCAACGTCACCTCGATCGCGCGCAGGAACCGCACCGAGCCAAGCGCGAAGCGTTCGGTGGCGTCAGGGTCGGGCAGTGCGGCAAGATAGCTTTCGGTGGGCGCAAATCCCTCGTCGCGCAGCCGGTCGGTGATCTCGGTCACCTGCGCGGCGGCGGGCAGGGCGGAAATCGCGAGGAATGCCAGGATGATGCGAAACATGGGGCTGTCCAATCCGTTGTCCGTCTCTAGAAACGCGTCCAGCATAGCACACCGAAGGCGATTGCGCGCCGTGCGTTGACCGGGCCGGGCTGCGCGTTCTATCCCGTGACGTGCACAGTCAGCCACACGGGAAGCAGGCCGGCATGTTCAAGTGGATCTTCGCGGCGGTCCTTCTGGTCGGCGGCGCTGTCGGCGCCTTCTACATGTTCGTGCACCCGCCGGTCCGGCTGATGACGCCGCCTTTGGTCTACGAGTACGAAGGCGAGACGATCCTTGCCACCTTGCCCGAGCAGGCTCTGGATGGCCGCATCGACATCTTCTACGCGACCAACCGCTTTCCGATCGGCCTGGGGGAGGCCCAGACCTACACGATCGCGCCGGACCGGACCCTGCGGGCCGGGTCCGCAACCCTGCGGATCGGAGACGAGACCACGACGCTTGAGCAGATCCGCGCATGGACGACGCAAGCGGAAGGGGACGCGCGGCCCTACCTGCATCTTGAGGCTTTGAACGAAAAAGCGGTGCTGCCCGATAGCGGTGATCCGGATGCGGCAGCGCGAGAATGGTTCGCAGCCATCGATGCCGCGATGCAGGTGCGGCAGACGAAGAACATCCTGATCTTCGTTCACGGCGCGAATACCACGCTGGAACGCGCGGCCGGCCATGCCTCGCAGCTACAGCACTATTCCGGCGATGCCGCGGTGGTGGTGCTGTTCACATGGCCCACCGCCGAGAACTTCCTGTTCTATCTTCGCGACATCAAACGCGCGTCTGCCAGCGCCCCTCATCTGGCTCGGCTGATCTCGCTGCTTGCGGACAATACAGTGGCCGAGAAAATCGACCTGTTCTCGTACAGCTCCGGCGGGACGGTGGCCAGCAGCGGCCTTGCGCTTCTGGCCGAGGAAGACCCGGAGGGCGCGGACCGGTTGGGCGAGGTCGTACATATCGCGCCCGACGCCTCTTTGCGGCTGTTCGTCGAAGAGCTTCGCCTTTATGCGCCGCTGGCCGACAGGGTCACGACATTCCTGAACCTCGCCGACAGCGCGCTGCGGCTGGCGAACATCATGACGGGCGAGTCCCGTGCGGGGCGGCCCGACGTGCGCAAGCTAAGCGAAGAAGACACGCAGTTCGCGCTGGAGGCTGCCCTGTCCCACGAACTGCAGGTGGTGCAGATCACCCCGCGTAGCATGCCGGATGTCGCGCGGACCTCGCACACCTACTGGTACGACAATCAGTGGGTCAGCAATGACCTGATCCTGACGCTTGCCTTGGATCTGTCGCCCGAGGCGCGGGGGCTGGACCCTCATGTGGCCGAAGCCGGTGCGCCGTTCTGGACCTTTCCCGAGGACTACGCCGACCGCATTCGCCGCGGGCTTGAGGCGCTGAGGCGGGACTAGCGATCTTCGTCCTGAACGTGCCGGGCGATGCGCCGCATCAGCTCGGGCCACGTCAGGTCGTGGTCGAACGCGCCGGTCCGAATGAAGATGATCGCCTGCGCGATGACCAGCGGATTGTTCATCATGAAGGTGTGGGTCGTCGGCAGCACGATGTGATCGGCCATGCCTTCGACCTTGGTGCTTTCGACCGAGACGGTGCCATCGTCCGGCCCCGGGATCATCGGCGAGAACACCGGGTTGACCGAGACGTTGCCGGCGATCACGCCGAGATCGAAGTCGACGGGCGGCAGAAGATTGACGATGCCTTCGGTGCCCAGCTGGCTTCCGGCAGGGCCGGTCAGATACTCGAACAGTTTCTGTCCAAGCATCTTGTCGACCACTTCCGAGCCTTGGTTGGGGGGCGCCAGCATGACGGCGCGGTGGAAGGCCGGCAGGTCTTTGATCGCAAGATACGCCCGCAGGATGATGCCGCCCATCGAGTGCGTGATGAAGTTGATCGGCCGGTCGCCGCAGTCTTCGATGGCGCGTTCGACATAGTCCAGAAGATCCCGGATGTCGCCGTCGCGCGAGGGATAGCCGCGGTTCACGACGTAGAAATCCGCGGCCTCCAGCATTTCTTCCGTTACCGTCAGGGACACGTCAGAGCGACCTAGACCGTGCAGCAGGATCAGACATTCGCCGTCGCCCTGCGCGGCGGCGGGCGATGCCAGTGCTGCAACGCAAAACGCCGCCATGCGCAGGCTGCGCTTGGCGGCGTTTGCAAGGGATCGGCTGGAAGACATCTTCCGGATCCTTCGTTGGGTATCCGGGTGCCGCCGGTCAGCGGCGCCCGGACACCTCCTGTTCTCAGGACAGGCTGTCGTCGATGCCTTTGCAGGCCTCGACCAGACCTTTGACGGCGTCGACCGATTTGTCGAACATCGTCTGCTCTTCCTTGTTGAGCTTGATGTCCACGACCTTCTCGACACCGCCGGCGCCGATGATCGTGGGCACGCCCACGTACATGCCCTTCACGCCCAGTTCGCCGTCGCAGTAGGCGGCGCAGGGCAGCAGGCGCTTCTGGTCCTTCAGGTAGGCCTCGGCCATTTCGATGGCGCTGGTGGCCGGGGCGTAGAAGGCCGAACCCGTCTTCAGAAGGCCGACGATCTCGGCGCCGCCGTCACGGGTGCGCTGCAGGATCGCGTCCAGTTTGTCTTGGGTGGTCCAGCCCATTTCCACGAGGTCGGGAAGGGGGATGCCGCCGACGGTCGAATAGCGGACCGAGGGAACCATGGTGTCGCCGTGGCCGCCGAGAACGAAGGCGGTGACGTCTTTCATCGACACGCCGAATTCCAGCGACAGGAAGTGGCGGAAGCGGGCCGAGTCCAGCACGCCGGCCATGCCGCAGACCTTGTTCGCGGGCAGGCCCGAGAACTGCTGCAGCGCCCAGACCATCGCGTCGAGCGGGTTGGTGATGCAAATCACGAACGCATCCGGAGCGTGCGTCTTGATGCCTTCACCGACCGACTTCATGACCTTGAGGTTGATGCCCAGCAGGTCGTCGCGGCTCATGCCCGGCTTGCGCGGCACACCGGCGGTCACGATGCAGACGTCGGCGCCGGCGATGTCGGCGTAGTCCTGCGTGCCCTTCAGCGCGGCGTCGAAGCCTTCCGAGGGGCCGGATTCCGCGATGTCCAGCGCCTTGCCTTCCGGGACGCCCTCGGCGATGTCGAACAGGACGACGTCGCCCAGTTCCTTCATTGCCGCCAGATGAGCGAGCGTACCACCGATCTGTCCCGCCCCGATCAGGGCAATTTTCGGTCTGGCCATTTGATCCTGTCTCCGGTCCAGTTGATTTTCCACGCGATGCCTAGTCCTTCCCTTGCTGCGGCGCAAGGCGCGCAGGGCGGGCGTGCGAATCGTGACGCACGGTATGCGATGGGGTACAAACTGCGTCGAACCGTTACAAGTGTCCGCTGCGTAAGAAGAATTGGGCCGAGGGAAGAAAATGGAACTGGATCCTGTGTTCTTCGCCGTCGCGGTGCCCGCAGTGCTGTTCGCAGGGGTTTCCAAGGGCGGGTTCGGGTCGGGTGCGGCCTTCGCCGCGACGCCGCTTCTGGCGCTGATTCTGGAGCCGGGGCAGGCTCTGGGCCTGATGCTTCCGCTGCTGATGCTGATGGACATCGGCGCGCTACGCCCGTTCTGGCGCCAATGGCACTGGCCCTCGGCGCGGGCATTGCTGATCGGGTCGGTGCCGGGTGTCGCGCTTGGCGTCGCATTGTGGAGCGTTGCCGATGCCGATGTGATCCGCCTGCTGATCGGGGCGGTGTCGCTGGGCTTCGTGGCGTTCCGAGGCGCCGGCGCGCTGGGTCTGCTGCGGACGGTGCGGCCGCTGTCTGACCGGGCGGGCATCGTCGCCGGGATTGTCGCGGGTTTCACCAGTTTCGTCAGTCACGCGGGCGGGCCGCCGGCGGCGGTCTACCTGCTGTCGCGCCCGCTCAGCAAAACAGAGTTTCAGGCCACGACCGTCCTTGTGTTCTGGCTGGTGAACCTTTTGAAGTTCCCGCCCTACGCGGGCCTCGGGATCTTCACGCGCCAAACCTTGCTGGCGGACCTGCTGCTGGCGCCGCTGGCCTTCGCCGGGGTCTGGCTGGGCGTGTGGATGCACCGGCGAGTGTCGGGGCGACTGTTCTTCGCCCTGACCTATGTTTTCCTGACCTGCGCGGGGCTAAAGCTGATCTGGGACGCGCTGAGCTGATCCCGCGCCCCGCCCGAGGCTCACAGCCGGATGCCGGCCGGTGTCAGTTCTTCGTCCAGCCGTTCGAAGGACTGGCCAGAGGCGACAAGGCAGGTCAGGCCGTTCGGCATGGTGACCGTGATGGTCCAGGTGCCGGTTTCGGTGGATGCGAAAACCTCGACCACCGAGTTGTTGGCGCCCATGCCCATCGACTGCCGGCTTTCGCCATAGCCTTCGGCAAGGCGGTCGACGACGGTTTCGCGATCCGCGCAATTGCGGCCCTGGCCGAACGCCTGACCCGCAACAAGGACACAGGCACCGACACCAAGAGAGAGGGCGAGAAACGAGTGTTTCATTTGTCTTTCCCTTTTTCTGTCAGGCGCATCCGTCCTTGCCTGCCAAGCGGCGGGCGGTCGCACCTTCGAACCAAAACATGCCAGCCGTCGCTTCCGCGTTCTGCCGGAGACCGTCTGCACGGCCCTTCCCCTGACGAGTGGCGTGACCTCAAGGTGCTGCGAACTGGCCAAAAAATGGTTAACGGCTCGGCCGTCAAACGCGTCAAAATCGCAAGTTTTTGAAAACTATCGCTATTCTGCGCTGCGGCAAAACAAACCTTGCCACACGCTGCGGGTCGTGATCGTTTTCCGGGCGTAGCTAGAGGAGAGCGAGAATCATGACGGAAACCACGAAACCCTATCGTTCCGTCCTGTATATTCCCGGCTCGAAGGACCGTGCGCTGGACAAGGCGCGCACGCTTGCCGCCGACGCGATCATCTTCGATCTCGAAGACGCCGTTGCCGCCGATGAGAAGGCGAACGCCCGCGAGACCCTCGCCGCCGCGCTTGCCGCCGGAGGTTATGGCGCGCGGGCCAAAATCGTGCGGGTCAACGGGCTGGATACCGATTGGGGCGCCGATGACGTCGCGATGGCCGCGAAGGCGAAGCCGGATGCGATCCTTCTGCCCAAGGTCGGCTCTGCCGCCGATCTGGACGCGGTGGCAGAACTTGCGCCCGGCATCGACCTTTGGGCGATGATCGAGACGCCCGCGGGCATTCTGCACGCCGAGGAAATCGCCGCCCATCCGCGCCTGAAAGGCATGGTGATGGGCACCAACGACCTTGCCAAGGAACTGAACTGCCGGTTCCGCGCCGACCGTCTGCCGCTGATCACCAGCCTGCTAATCGCCCTGCTTGCCGCGCGGGCGCATGGCGTGACCTGCGTCGACGGCGTCTACAATGCCTTCAAGGACGAAGACGGCCTGCGCGCGGAATGCGAACAGGGCCGCGACATGGGCTTTGACGGCAAGACGCTGATCCACCCGGCGCAGCTTGCCATCGCGAACGCCGCCTTCGCGCCGTCCGAGGATGAAGTCGACCTTGCCCGCCGGCAGATCGAAGCCTTCGAGACCGCAGAGGCGGACGGGCAGGGCGTCGCCGTGCTGGATGGCCGGATCGTCGAGAACCTGCACGTCGCCACGGCCCGCGCCACGCTGGCCCGCGCGGCGGCGATCGCCGCACTGGAGTTGGCGCAATGATCCTTCTGCTTCTGGGTATCTTCCTGTGGTGGGCCGCCCACCTGTTCAAGCGCATGGCCCCGGCGCAGCGCACGGCAATGGCCGAACAGATGGGCGATGCGTCGAAAGGCGTGATCGCGCTGGCGCTGCTGGTCTCGCTGGTCCTCATGGTGTTGGGCTTCCGCTGGAGCGAGTGGGTTCCGGTCTATGAACCGCCCTCGTGGGGGCGGCACCTGAACAACCTGCTGATGCTGATCGCCGTGGCGCTGTTCGGCGTGGGCAATTCCAAAAGCCGCCTGCGGTCGAAGCTGCGCCACCCGATGCTGATGGGCATGCTGACATGGTCCGTCGCGCACCTGCTGGTCAACGGCGACCTGTCGTCGGTTCTGCTGTTCGGGCTGCTGGGCATATGGGCCATCGTCGAGATGGTCGTGATCAACCGGGCAGAGCCGATCTGGACCCCCTGGCAGGGCGGCAGCATGTCTGGCGACGTGCGTCTGGGGGTCATCACCCTCGTGGTTTTCGCGGTGATCGCGGCGATCCACACGTGGCTCGGCTATCCTCCGTTCCCTATGTGAGAGTGACATGAAAGCCTATCGACTGCTGACCGAGGAAGACACCTCGGCCTTTTGCCACAAGGTGACGCTGGCCCTGTCCAAAGGATGGGAACTGCACGGCTCGCCCGCTTATGCGTTCGATGCCGAGACCGGCAAGATGCGTTGCGCGCAAGCGGTCACCAAGGACGTGGATGGCGTCGACTACGACCCCGACATGAAGCTTGGGCAATTGTGATGTCGAAGACAGCGGCAGGCCGATTCTTCGAGGATTACCAACCCGGACAAGTGATCCGTCACGCCGTGCCGCGCACGGTGACCTTGGGCGAGCGCGCCTTGTATCATGCGCTCTACCCGGCGCGGCACGCGCTGGCGTCGTCCGACGCTTTTGCCCGCGCCTGCGGGCTGCCGGCCTCGCCGCTGGACGACCTTGCCGCCTTCCACGTGGTGTTCGGCAAGACGGTGCCGGACGTGTCGCTGAACGCGGTCGCGAACCTTGGTTATGCCGAGGGCCGCTGGCTGAAACCGGTCTGGCCGGGCGACACCCTGCGGTCCGAGTCCGAGGTGATCGGCGTCAAGGAGAACTCCAACGGCAAATCCGGGGTGGTCTGGGTGCGTACGCGGGGCCTGAACCAGAACGACGAACCGGTGCTGGAATACGTACGCTGGGTCATGGTGCGGAAGGGCAACCTGTCGGCGCCTGCGCCCGAAACGGTGATCCCGGACCTTGCGAAGGCCGTCGATCCATCGGCGCTGGTGATCCCGGACGGGCTGGATTTCAGCGGCTACGATTTCGGTCTGGCCGGAGAGCCGCACCGCTGGGGCGACTACGAGGTGGGAGAGACCATCGACCATGTCGATGGCGTCACCATCGAGGAAGCCGAGCACATGATGGCGACCCGCCTGTGGCAGAACACGGCCAAGGTCCATTTCGACGCCACTTACCGCCCGGACGGCAAGCGGCTGATCTACGGTGGCCACGTGATCTCGATGGCGCGGGCGCTGTCGTTCAACGGGTTGGCCAACGCGCAGTTGATCGTCGGTCTGAACGGCGGAGCGCATGCGAACCCCTGTTTCGCCGGAGACACCGTTCGCGCATGGTCCGAGGTGCTGGATAAGGCGGAGACCCCGGCGCCCGGCGTCGGTGCGATCCGGCTGCGGTTGGTGGCCACCACGGGTGCGCCGTTCGTGCTGAAGGGCGACGATGGGAAGTACCTGCCCGAGGTCTTGCTGGACCTCGATTACTGGGCATTGATGCCGGTTTAAGGCGGCTGGCAGGGTCGGGCATGTCACCGATGGCCAGCCGGAAAGGCCTTCCAGCCACAGGCACGCTTGTGCGAACCGAAGACCGTTCGAGGGTCTTGACCGGAATCGCGCACGGGGCCTTAATCCGCGGCATGAAACAAGTCATTGCCTTGCTCATTGCCCTTAGCGTCGCGCTTCCTGCCAATGCCGCCCGGTTGCGGCAGGAACGTCACGACTACCTCGACGCCAACCTGCGCGCGATCTTTTATCACGAACTGGGGCACGCCCTGATCGACGTGATGAAGCTGCCGATCTTCGGACAGGAAGAAGACGCCGCCGATGTGCTTTCGGTGTTCCTGATCGACGCGTTGTTCGACAACGATGTGGCGGTCGAGATGGCGTATCACACCGCCACAGGCTTTCTTGGCGAGGCGAAGAACAGCGGCGGTGTCGAGCCCGCCTACTGGGACGTGCATGGACCCGACCTTCAGCGCTATTATACCTTCGTCTGCCTGTTTTATGGCGCCAAGCCGGACCTGCGCCGCAATGTCGCGCGGGACCTCGAGTTGCCCGAACCGCGACAGGCGACCTGCCGCGACGAATACGAGCAGGCTCGGGAAAGCTGGGGCGAAGTGATCAAGCGGCTTTACGAGAACGGGCCGGGCAGTTCGATCCGCTTCCTTGCGGACCACCGCGTCGACGAATACGGGCGCTTTACCGCGAATGCGCTGGAACAGATGATCGACGAGATGAACGCCGAGATGTCGCTGCCGAAGCGTGTTCTGGTTCGGGTCGAGGAATGCGGCACCGCCAATGCCTTCTATGACGGCAAAACCCGCGAGATCATCATGTGCACCGAGTTCGCGCGCTATCTGCACGACCTTGCGCCGAACCGCTGAGGCTGCTTGCCCGGCGGGATTCGCGGAACTGCGACCGTTAGCGCCGAAACTGTGATCACACGCTTGATTTCTGTGATCACAACGCGCGGAAATTCGGAAAATGCGGCAATTTTCCACCGTGCCATTGCAGCATTCCCACGTGACTTGCCCTGAAAACATACGTTATGGGAAGGGCAGCCACCGCCACGCAAAGGAGCCGACATGCCAGACAAACCCGTGGAACGGCCTCTCTCTCCATTCATGCTGGGGCAGTATTACCGCCTCCAGATAACGTCGGTCAGTTCGCTGCTGACCCGGATCACCGGCAACGCCCTGATCGTCGCCGCGTTTCTGATCGTCTGGTGGCTGGTCGCCATCGCGTCGGGGCCCGAATATTTCGAACCGGTCAACCGCTTCATGACATCGTGGTTCGGTGATCTCGTGTTCACCCTTTCCGCGCTGGGCATGTGGTACCACTATCTTGCCGGGCTGCGGCACTTCCTGTTCGACGCGGGCCGTGGGCTCGAGGTCGAGACGGCGGAGAAGCTGGGCTGGGCCTGCATCATCGGCTCGGTCGTGCTGACCCTGCTGACCATCATCATCGTCTGACGGAGGCGTTCATGCGTTATCTGACCGCCCGCAAGCGCGCCGAGGGCAAGGGCGCCGCCCACCACGGGACCGAGCACCACTGGTATATGACGGTTTCCGGTGCGGGGCTGGCCCTGCTGGTGCCGATCTTCATCTTCATTTTCGGCCGCGCCCTTGGCGGCAGTTATGAAGAAGTCGTCGCGACCTTCGGCCGCCCGTTCCCTGCCATCATCACCGGTCTCGTGATCGTCGTCGGCCTGCGCCACTTCGTCAGCGGCTTCACGATGATGGTCGAGGATTACACCCACGGCACCACGCGCAAGCTGCTGGTGATCGGTGTGATCACAGTTTCCTACTTCCTCATGGCCGCCGGTCTCTTCGCGCTGGCCAAGATCGCACTTTAAGGAGCCTCCCATGGCCGCTTACGACTACGAGACGCATGATTATGACGTCGTGGTGATCGGGGCCGGTGGCTCCGGTCTGCGCGCGACGCTGGGCATGGCCGAACAGGGCCTGCGCACCGCCTGCGTCACCAAGGTGTTCCCGACCCGGTCCCACACCGTTGCCGCACAGGGTGGCATCGCCGCCTCGCTTGGCAACATGGGGCCGGACAGCTGGCAATGGCACATGTACGACACCGTGAAAGGGTCGGACTGGCTGGGCGACACCGATGCGATGGAATATCTTGCGCGCGAGGCGCCGAAGGCTGTCTACGAGCTGGAACACTACGGCGTTCCGTTCTCGCGGACCGAGGAAGGCAAGATCTACCAGCGCCCGTTCGGCGGCCACACCACCGAGTTCGGCGAAGGCCCCCCGGTGCAGCGGACCTGCGCCGCGGCCGACCGGACCGGTCACGCGATCCTGCACACGCTGTACGGCCAGTCGCTGAAGCAGCAGGCCGAGTTCTACATCGAATATTTCGCCATCGACCTTCTGATGTCCGAGGATGGCGCCTGTCGCGGGGTCCTCGCATGGAAACTCGACGACGGCACGATGCACGTGTTCAATGCCAAGACCGTGGTGCTGGCCACCGGCGGCTATGGCCGGGCCTACTTCTCGGCCACCTCGGCGCACACCTGCACAGGTGACGGCGGCGGCATGGTGGCCCGTGCGGGCCTTGCGCTGCAGGACATGGAATTCGTGCAGTTCCACCCGACCGGCATTTACGGTTCGGGCTGCCTGATTACCGAGGGCGCCCGCGGTGAGGGCGGCTATCTGACCAACTCGGAAGGCGAGCGGTTCATGGAGCGCTATGCGCCCCAGTACAAGGACCTCGCGCCGCGCGACTACGTCAGCCGTTCGATGACGATGGAAATTCGCGAGGGTCGCGGTGTGGGCGAACATGGCGACCACATCCACCTGAACCTGTCGCACCTGCCGGCCGAGGCGCTGGCCGAACGTCTGCCGGGCATCTCGGAATCGGCGAAGATCTTCGCCGGTGTCGACGTGACCAAGGAACCGATCCCGGTTCTGCCGACCGTGCACTACAACATGGGCGGCGTTCCCACGAACTATTGGGGCGAGGTGCTCAACCCGACCGCCGAGGATCCGACCGCGATCGTTCCGGGCCTGATGGCCGTGGGCGAGGCTGGCTGTGCCTCTGTTCACGGTGCGAACCGGCTGGGTTCGAACTCGCTGATCGACCTTGTGGTCTTCGGCCGTGCCGCCGCGATCCGCGCCGGCAAGGTGGTCGACGCCGACACCGCCGTCCCGGCTGCGCCGAAGGCTGCCATCGACAAGGCCTTCGACCGGTTCGACGCGGTGCGCAACGCCAGCGGCGGCACGCCGACGGCCGATCTGCGTGACGAGATGCAGCGCACGATGCAGGCCGACGCCGCCGTGTTCCGCGCCAGCGAGTCGTTGAAAGAGGGCGTCGAGAAGATGACCGCCATCGCGGCCAAGCTGGACGACCTGAAGGTCACCGACCGGTCGCTGGTCTGGAACTCGGACCTGATGGAAACGCTGGAACTGACCAACCTCATGCCCAATGCGCTGGCGACCATCGTCGGAGCCGAGGCGCGGCAGGAGAGCCGTGGCGCCCACGCGCACGAGGACTTCCCGAACCGCGACGACGACAAGTGGCGCGTCCACACCGTCAGCCGCGTCGACGGCAACAAGGTGGACCTGACCTATCGTCCGGTCATCACCGACCCGCTGTCGACCGAGGACGAAGGCGGCATCAGCCTGAAGAAGATCGCGCCGAAAGCGCGGACGTTCTGAGCAGCTGATGCCAGCCGGTCATCGCATAGCCACAGGGGACTCCCCCCGGTCCTGCCGGTTCGTCCGGCAGGCAACGGCGATGCGCGGTCCGGTGCTGCCATGAAATGGCTGTTCTCGAAGAAACGGAAGCGTCCCTTCACCGGGTCCGGTGACTATTGGGTTCAGCGATACGGCGACGGGCGCACCTTTGGTTCCGGCAGCTACGGACGGCTGGCGGAGTACAAGGCCGGCTTTATCAACGATTTCGTTCGTGACAACGGCATTGGCGCTGTCATTGAGTTTGGCTCGGGCGACGGTAATCAGGCGTCGATGTTCGACTTCGCGGACTACACCGGCGTCGATCTGGTGCCGCAGGTGGTGGAAGCCGCCCGCGCACGGTTCGCGGACCGTCCCGGATGGCGGTTCCTGACCGTGGCGGAGGATGTGGCAGAGGCTGGTCGCTATGATTTGGCGATGTCGCTCGACGTGATCTATCACCTCGTCGAGGACGACGTATTCGAGGCTTACATGACGCGCCTCTTCGCTGCGTCGGATCGGTTCGTTCTGGTCTATGCCTCCGACGTCGATATGGTCGATACCGGAAACGCCCACGTCCGGCACCGCCGTTATTCCGACTGGGTGGCAGCGAATGCACCTGACTTCCGCGAAGCCGGCGCATGGGACCAGCCCTATCCGGCGGCGCCCAGCCAGGAAACGCGGGCCACGAGCTTTGCCGCGTTCAAACTCTTCGAGCGGCGGAGGCTGTCATGATCGTCGCCAACCTCGCCACCTATCCGCCGCGCCGCGATGCGCTGCTGCCGGTCGTGCAGGCCATCGCGCCGCAGGTCGATCGGCTGAACGTCGTGCTGAACCAGTACGACGACACGCTGCCCGAGCTGAGCGGTATCGCGAACGTCGAACAGATCATCCCGGACTACGACACCAAGGACGTCGGGAAATTCTATCCCGACGTGTCCGGCGCCGAGTATGTGTTTCTGATCGATGACGATCTGATCTATCCCGCCGATTTCGTGTCAAAAACGATCGAACGGTTCGACGCATTGGGGTCGGGAAAGTTCATGGGCGGCTATCATGCCTCGCTTTACACCAAGCCCGAATTCTCTCTGAGCCCGAAGAAGCTGCTGAAGCGGCTGCGCTACTCCGACGACCGCATCGCCGACTATCGCAAGCCCTACCGCTTCTACGAGCAACTGAACGCGCCGGTCGTCGTGGATCAGGTCGCCACCAATGCCGCCATCCTGCGCGGCGCCGATTTCCCGCCGCATGACTTCATGGCTGGAAGCCAGAAGTTCGTGGACGTTCGTCTTGCTGCCTGGTGCTTTCAGCACGGCATCCGCCCCGTCGCCCTGCCCAAGGACGCCGGCTGGCTGGGGGAAGTCCGGTTCGAGGAAACGATCTTCCGCGATTTCACCCGTAAAAACCCGCCGCATGTCGCAGCCGAGATCTGGAGCTATGCCTTCAAGGTCGAAGGGCGTGGCATGCCACTAAACCCGCCCGCCTGACCCAGCGGCCCGAAACGGAGACATCTGATGGTTCAACTGACCCTCCCCAAGAACTCCCGCATCCGCACCGGCAAGACCTGGCCGAAGCCCGAGGGCGCTACGAACGTCCGCGAGTTCAAGATCTATCGCTGGAACCCGGATGACGGTGAGAACCCGCGTGTGGACACGTACTTCCTCGACATGGACAAGTGCGGCCCGATGGTTCTGGACGCGCTGATCAAGATCAAGAACGAGATCGACCCGACGCTGACCTTCCGCCGTTCCTGCCGCGAAGGCATCTGCGGGTCCTGCGCGATGAACATCGACGGCATCAACACACTGGCCTGCATCTACGGGATGGAGGACATCAAGACCCCGGTGGTGAAGATCTACCCGCTGCCGCACATGTCGGTGGTCAAGGACCTGATCCCGGACCTGACGCACTTCTACGCGCAGCATGCCAGCATCATGCCGTGGCTGGAAACCAAGACAAACCGCCCGCAGAAAGAGTGGAAGCAGTCCATCGAGGACCGCAAGAAGCTTGACGGTCTGTACGAGTGCGTCATGTGCGCCTCGTGCTCGACGTCGTGCCCCTCCTACTGGTGGAACTCCGACCGCTACCTTGGCCCGGCGGCTCTGCTGCACGCGTACCGCTGGATCATCGACAGCCGTGACGAAGCGACGGGCGAGCGTCTGGACGACCTTGAGGATCCGTTCAAGCTGTACCGCTGCCACACGATCATGAACTGCGCCAAGACCTGTCCGAAGGGTCTGAACCCGGCCGCAGCGATTGCCGAGATCAAGCGCATGATGGTCAACCGGATCGTCTGAGCTATCTGAACCGAAGTGAATGGGCCGCGCCGGGGAAACGGGGCGGCCCTTTTCGTTCTGACGCCGCCATTGCGGCCTTCAACCGGTGGTCCCGTGATCCTATTCGTCTTCCTCGCCATCGGAGTGGTCGCCTACCTCTGGTGGAAACGGACCCATACGACGCTGACGCGCGACTGCCGCTGGCGGCAGGACAAGCCTGCTGGGGACTGGCATTGCGTCGCCTGTGGTGCGCGAACCGTTCCGCCCGAGGGCCAGTCGCCACGCAACTGCCTGAGGTCGGCGCGCGCCGGCTGATCGCAGGCGACTGACCGCATTGTTACAACCTTGCCACAGGATCGGCGGAGCCGCGCCGGTCTTCGGCCGGATTCCGGCCTGTTGCCGGGGGGTAAGGTTTTTGTGACTTTGCCGGAATCGGAAGCCGTGGCTAGTTGGCAAAAAAGAGCAGAACAAAAAACACGGTGAATGTGATGATTGCAATTCGAGAGAACTCCCGCGCGTTTCGGATCATGCCGCGCCGCACGTCGATGATTTCAATTGGCAGAGGCACCAAGGCAAAATCGGGCTTCGACGGGGACACCATCCGCAGCCAGTGGCAGGCAATTTACGCCTTCTGCACGATGGATGAACTGGAACTGGAGCTGAACCGGCTTCAGCGCGAACGCGCCGCGATGCGCGACTGCGAAACGACCGAGAAGCGCGCCCGCCGGATCAACCGGATCCGGACCGAGCTTGTCGATGCCCGGATCGCCTTGCTGACGGCGCGCTCGGACGGCTGACGGTTCCCGCGTCCGCCCGGTGCTTTACGCGCCGGGGCGGATCGTCCTACATCGGTCCCGACCACGCGGTGGCGGCGTATCAGCCGCCCCGCGAATGGAAGGGGACTCTGATGACCGACACACCCGGCACTCCGCCCGCCGACGCCGAGGCGCGTCGCGCCATCCCGCCTGTTGTGGCGTATCCCGACGACACGCTGCCTGAGCCGGACCTAACGCTGTACACCCGTGTCCGTGCCAGCGCCGAGAAGGTGTTTGAAACGCAGGCCGCTCCGCGCGACGCCGCGACCTTCCGCGTGCCGGCTGGCCACTTCTTCCGTATCACTTCTATCGAGGGGCCACAGGTCGGGGACCTGAACCTGTGGGCCGCCGATGACCTGACAGAGCGGTTCTTCTCGGGCAAAACCCGCGCGCTGCACGGAACCCATGTCACCACCGGTGACCGGTTATGGAGCAGTCTTCCCTACCTGCGACCGATGGCGACCGTCGTCGAGGATACGCTGGGGTGGTACGGAACCGACCCGCATGGCGGGCGGGTGCATGACGTAATCGGAACGCGCTGCGATCCTTATACGCATCGCCTGTTGACGGGCGGCGAGTATCACCACTGCTGCCATTCCAACCTGTCCCGCGCCTTGGCCGCCGAAACCGGGATGCCGGTGCGCGAGGCCGAGATGTACGTGCATGATGTTCTGAACGTCTTCATGTGCACCGGTTTCACGCCGGACACCGGGCAGTATTTCATGAAGGCCAGCCCGGTGCGTCCCGGCGACTACCTCGAATTCTTCGCCGAGATCGACCTGCTGGGCGCGCTGTCGGCCTGTCCCGGCGGCGACTGTTCCGCCGAGCATTCCAGCGACGCCGCCGCCTGCCATCCGCTGCTGATCGAAGTCTTCGCGCCTGCGCCCGGTGCGCTGGAGGGGTGGGAGCCTGCAAAAGTGAACGCGTACAGCCGAGGCCACGGGCTCTGACGCTACTGCATTACCGCCGATTGAAGATCGAAGATCGGCAGCAGGACCGCCAGTACGACGATCAGGACGAAGCCGCCGACCAGCATCATCAGGACCGGGTCGAGTATCGCCGCGAGCCGTTTGCGGTCATTCGCGAGCCATGTTTCGACCAGCACGGCGGCGCGTTCCGCCATCGGGGCGAGCCGTGCCGAGTCCTCTCCCACGCGGATCAGCTGCAACGCCACCGGCGGCAGGATCGGGAACCGCTTGAGCGCCATGCCAAGGCTTTCGCCCTGCCGGACAGCCGTCACGACCGCATCGGCCTCGGCCCGGTGGGTCGAGACGTCGACCACCTCTGCCGCGCCGGTGGCGGCGTTCAGCGCGGTCTGACGGCTGCCCAGCACGACAGCCATCGTGCGAAGATACTGCGCCGCGATGGTCATCCGCTTGAGCCGGCCGAACACGGGGATCCTAAGTCCCGCGCGCCGCATCCGGTCGCGCCCTGCCGGTGTGCGCCATGTCACCACGACCCCGAGGACGGCGGCAATCAGCCCGAGGCACAGCGCCAGCCAATGCGCCTCGATCCAGCCGGAGACGCCCAGAACGGTGCGGGTGATGCCGGGCAGGGGCTGGCCCGTGACCTCGAACATGCCGACCAGTTCCGGGGCGACGGTGGTGACGAGGATCGCGCAGACCACCAGCGACACGGCCGCCACGAAACCGGGATAGACCAGCGCCGTCGCGATCTCTGCGCGGTTCGCGCCCTGCGCTTCCAGATAGTCGGCCAACCCGCCGAATACCGCCGCGAGTTCCCCCGAGCCCTCTCCGGCTCGAAGGCTGGATGCGTAGTAGGGTGCGAACCCGGCACGGCTGCTGTCGATGGCGTCGGATAGCGGATAGCCTTCGAGTGTTGCAGCTTTCAGCCCGGCGGCGAAGGCCTGCATCGACTTCGATCCATCGCTTTCGATCACCGCGTCCAACGCGTTCTCGATCGGCAGGTCGGCGGCCAGCAACACCGCCATCTGCCGCGTGAAGAGCGCGCGTTCGTCGGCGTCGAGTTTTCCCCCGCGCCGCGCCGGACCGTCCCGTTTCGCCCCGGCGCGCGCCTCGATCTCCGAGGCCATCAGACCCTGCGCCTTCAACGCGTCGATCGCTGCCCGCTCGGATTCCGCAACCAGCGTACCCGTCCGGCGCTGGCCCTTCGCGGTATAGGCGACGTAGGCGAAGGGCTGCACTAGAGGTCGCCCAGCACGCGGCGCACTTCGGCGAGACTGGTGCGGCCTTCGGCAGCCAGTGCGAGGCCCTGCGCCAGAAGCGTGCCATCCTTCGCAACCGCCATCTTCCGCAACTCCAGTTCGCTGGCATTCTCGCCGATCCGCGCCGACAGCGTCTCGTCTACCTCGACGATCTCGAACACGCCCTGCCGCCCGGCATAGCCGGTGCCGCCACAGGCGTCGCATCCGTTTGCGTGATGCAGTTCGGCCGGGGCATCGATCCCGGCGGCGCGGAACAGTGCGCCGTCCTCGGGGCCGGCAGGTTCAGAGGTCGCGCAGGTGCACAGCTTCCGCAGAAGGCGCTGCGCAAGAATACCGCGCAGCGTCGCGGCGATCAGGTAGTTGTCGAGCCCGAGGTCACGCAACCGGGTCACCGCGGCAACCGAGTTGTTCGCATGCAGCGATGAAAACACGAGGTGCCCGGTCAGCGACGCCTGCGCCGCGACCTGCGCCGTCTCGCCATCGCGGATTTCGCCCACAAGGATCACGTCCGGGTCCTGCCGCAGCGTGGCCCGCAGCCCGGCGGCGAAGGTCATGCCGATCTCGGCGTTGGTCTGGGTCTGGCTGATGCCGGGCAGGTGATACTCGATCGGGTCCTCGACCGTGACGATGTTGCGCCGGCCATGGTCCGCGAGTTGCAGCAGGGAATACAGCGTCGTGGTCTTGCCGGACCCGGTGGGACCGGTCGCAAGCACGATGCCGTCGGGCCGGTCCGCCAGCCGCCGCAGCACCGCTTCCTGCGCGGGCTTCAGCCCCAGCGCGTCCAGCGGAAGCAGGCCGGAATGACGGTCCAGCATCCGCAAGACGACCCGCTCGCCGAACTGCCCGGGCAGGGTCGAGATCCGCACGTCGATGTCCCGCCCGCCATAGCGCAGCCCGATGCGCCCGTCCTGCGGCAGCCGCGTCTCGGCGGTGTCGAGCCCGGCCATCACCTTGAGCCGCGACACGACACGCTTCACCGGCACGTCGTCGCGGTCCATCACGGTGCGCAACATCCCGTCCACCCGAACGCGCGCGCGCAACCCGCCCTCGTGCGGTTCGACGTGAAGGTCCGAAGCCGTCGCGCGCACGGTGCGGCGCAGAAGCTGGTTCACCAGTTCGATCACAGGCGCTTCGGTCGCGTCTTCCAGAAGGTCGCGCATACCGGGGCCGTTGCGGGTTTCGAGGTCGAAGGACAGGTCTGCCTCGCCGTCCTCTGCGCCCTGGCGGTAGTGGGCGTTCAGAACCGCGTCGAAAGAGGCGGCCTCCACCTTTTCGATCCGCAGCGGACGGCGCATCCGCCGCCGCACCTCGCGCAGGCCGAACGCGGTGGCGCCGGGGCCGCACACAAGACGGTCTCCTTGCAGAACAAGCTGCTGGTCGCGGGCAAAGACGAAGGGCAGATCGGCCATGACGGAAATCTACCGCAAGCGAAGCGGGCTAGGCGAGGGGGAACAGAATTTTCGCGAAAATTCTGATGCCTCCGGCGGGGATATTTTCAGACCAAAGAAGCTCAGGGCGTGCTGAATTCCAGCCGCGACGGTAGCGGCGGGAAGGTGCGCGTGCGGGCGTAGGGGTCGATGAAGCCCGCGTCGAACGGTTGGTTCAGGTTGGCGCCGTCGAACGGGAAGCTGGACGGCGGCAGGTTCGGGTACTGATCGTCCGGGTTCGGCTTGATCGCATCCGAGGCGCGGCGAGCGTCCAGCGCCAGCTCCGCCGTCAGGCGATGCGCGTCCTCGTCATTGTGCACCACGCGGGGGCGCAGCAGAAGCAGCAGCACCCGCTGGTCGCGGTTCACGGACCGCCCGCGGAACAGGTTGCCGAACAGCGGCAGGTCCTTCAGGCCCGGCACACCCTGGTTCTCGGCGCCAGAGCCGTTCTCCAGCAGGCCGCCCAGCATGATGACACGACCGTCTCCGACCAGCACGTTGGTGTTCAGCGTCCGTTTCGAGGTGATTTCGCCGCCCGCGGCCGAGGTCGAGTTCGTGAGGTTCGACACCTCCTGCTCGATCGACATCCGCACGGTGGCGTCACCGGTGATCTGCGGGGTGACGCGCAGGGTCAGGCCGACGTCCTCGCGTTCGATGGTCTGGAACGGCGCGTCGGGCAGGGCGCTGTCGCCGACGGTGGAATAGCTGCCGGTGACGAAGGGCACCGACTGGGCCACGACGATCTCGGCTTCGGTGTTGTTCAGGGTCAGAACCGAGGGCGTCGACAGCAACCGCGCAGAGGTGGACCCCGTGAGCGCGGTGATGAACCCAAGGAAGCCGTCGTCGCCGTTCTGCTTGCCATAACCCAGCGTACCGCCCTGACCGGGGCTGATGGCGTTGCCGTCGATTGCGGCCGAGACCAGCGAGGTCAGCGAGGGGCGGCCGCCGATCGAGAACTCGGCGCCGCCGAACAGGGCGTTGTTCAGAAGAACCCCGAACTGGGCGGACAGGTCCGACAGGGTCTGCACCGAAAGCTCGAAGATGACGGCCTCGACAAGCACCTGGCTGGGGCGCTGGTCCAGACGGCGGATGGCGGCGGTGATGGTGCCGATGCGGTCCGCCGGCGCGGTGATCAGCAGCGAGTTGGTTTGCGGTTCGGCGACGATGGTCACCTCGCCCGGCTGGTCCTGCCCACCGGCAAGGACGGATCGGGCGATGACCGATTCAAGCTCGACCGCGTCGGCGTAGTTCAGGCTGACCACGGCGGTCGAGACGCTGCGCTGCGGGGTGTCGAGTTGAGTGACGACCTGCCGGATACGGCTGCGGAACTCGTCGTTGCCCGACACCACGATGGCGTTGGACCGCTGGTCCGCCGACAGGCTGCCGCCGGGCGGAACGATGTCCAGCGATTGCAGGGTGGCAAGGATCTCGGTCGCGATCGAATGGCTGAGCCGGATGGTTTCGATCGTTTGCGCCGCTGGCCGGTCCAACTGGTCGATCAGGCGCGCGATCCGTTCGATGTTCTCGCGCCGGTCGGAGATTACCAGAAGGCTTGACTGGTCGATGGTGGACACCACCGCCTCGGCCGGCAGAAGGGGGCGGATCACCTCGACCACCTGCGGAAGCGGGATGTTGCGGATCGCGAACACGCGTGTCTCGAAGGCGCCGCCCGCCGTCCTGACACGTTCTCCCGGCGCCAGTTCGCGGGCGAGGTCCAGCGGCACGATGCGGTCAACCTGCTGACCCTCGATGATGGTCAGACGGTTCAGTTCCAGCACGTTGAGGAAGACTTCGTACAGCGCGGCGGAGTTCACCGTCCCCGGCGCGATCACGGTCACGGTCCCCTGCACGCGTGCGTCCAGGGTGAAATTCCTGTTGGTCGCCTCTGCCACGATCTCGACGAAGCTACGCAGATCGGCGTCCCGAAGGTCGAGAGCGATCTGGGCACGTGCGGTCGTAAGCGTTGCGCAAATCAGCGCGAGGGCGACAAGGACTGCTCTGCTAACCTTGCCCAAGGTTGACCTTTATGATCTGGCGGGTTCCATCGCGAAGGATCTCTAGGTCGATGGTCCCGCCTTGCGTTATGGCGTCTGGCAGGTGTGCCAGCAGGTCTGGATTCTCCACCATGGACCCGTTGATGCGCAAGATTTTATCGCCGGTTCGCAGCCCGATGCGCTCATAAAGCTCGCCCTGTCGTATCCAGACCACATCCAGCGCGCTGGATCCGTCGTCTTCATCAGTCAGGACAAGACGCCCTGCGGCCTCGAACGTACGCTGAAGAAAACGCCGATCCATCCGCTCCATCGTCACGTCCACTTCGCCGAGCGTTTCCGGCGGCGGCGCCGGTTCCTCGGAGACGGTGGTCATGAACAGGCTGCTGTCGGTGCGTGTGACGGGGATCAGTTGCGGCAGGCCGCGCCACGTGATCCAGACGCCGTCATTGTCGATCTTCTCGACGACCTCGCCGCCTTCCAGTTCGTCGCCGACGCGGATCAGTTGCTGCAGGCCACCGGCCGAAACCAGCGCCCAGCCCTCGCGGTCGCCAGCGACGATCCCGGCGAGGATGTAATCGTAGCGGATTTCCGGTTCGGGCTCGGGCTGGGGCTCTGGCGCGGGTTCTGGGGCTGCCACCGGTTCGGGCTCGGGGGCGGGTTCCGGTGCGGGCGGCACCGTCCCGAACACATCGGGCCACTGTGGCGACAGCGCCGGGGCGGCCGCCAATACGACCGGAACGCCCGCAGGTTCGGGCGGCACGAAGGCATCACGGTCCGGAGTTGTTGCCGTCAGCGCGACGCTGCCCGCCGCGACTCCCAGAGCGGCGACAGAGGCGTATTGCGCGATGTTCGACAGGACGGTCATTGTTGAAATAGCTCCGATGTCCGCCAATGCATTAGGAAACCGGCGATTTCATGTCTATCACCGTTTGAGCCGTCGCGCCATTCCCGCTCAGCGTGTGGCCGCCGATCCCTCGATGATCCAGCCCGCACCGTCCGGGCGTCCGATACGGTCGAGCGCCGACACGATCTCGGGCGGCAGGTCTTCGCTTTCGGCGACGCGCAGGCTGTAGGTGAACAAGGTCTCGGTCAGAGTTCCACGCGCGTCGGCCTCTACCGGCGCGGCTCCATCGGACAGTGCCAGGTCTGCGGTCCAGTTGCCTTCCCGGTCCAGCGTCGCGTGCAGGGGGCCGCTGCCAAAGCCGGTGCCGGCGACGTTCGCCCCGACAACTTCGGCCGTGACATCCCCGGTGACTACGGGGGCTTCGTTCAAGCCGGTGACGTAGAGCACGCCCTGCGCGCCGGTGATGTCGCCGGTCACGCCGGGCACCAGTGCCGAGACCGGGCCGCTGCCATCGCTGATCCGGACCCGCATCGAGGTGGGCCAGAACGGGACCGACACACGTCCGACCGAGTCCACGCCGTCGCCGCGAAGACGCACGTTCCATTGCCAGCCGGACGCATTCGGCAATTGCGCGGTCCAGCTCACCGTCATTCCGGCAAAGGGCAGCCCGTCTGGCAAAATGGCGCTGCCTTTGCGGACGGTGGAGTCCGGCGTGACCGCATCCGTCCAGCCCGGCAAGTCGGTCACCGACCGCAGGTGCTGCATCCGTCCCTGCCATGCAAGGGCGACCAGCGCCCCGCCAAGGAACACAAGGATCAGGACAAGCACCCTCATTGCGACGGCTCGAGCACAAGCGAGGCGCGGGCCAGCCCCGGTTCGTCACGCTCGATCCGGAAGGCCGCGACGTCGTATCCCCAGGATGGCGCGACCTGCGCCAGCCAACCGATGAGATCGGTGAAGGGCACGGGGCCGAAGGCAATCTCCAGCCTGCCGCTCTCGCGGTTGGCAAGCTCGGTAACGCTTTCGCGCAGACCTACGGCGACAAGACTTTGCTCCAGCGTGCTCAGCCCCATGGGAGGCGGGGTGTCCTGCGCCGCCGTTTCTTCCAGTCCCGTTGGCGGAAGATCGGCGACGCGGGCGGCGACCCAATCGCGCAGGTCTTCGGCTTGGGTCACCGCGCTGCGGGCGTCCGCGCGGGCGTCGAGAAGCGGCACGGCAACGAGGAACAGCAGCGCCAGCGGTACGATCACGGCGGCCAGCAGCGCGAGAAGGATGCGTTCCCTGTCCGACAGCTGCGAAAGGCGATAGCTCAGGCGGTCCATCGTCACGCTCCCGCAGCCGCCAGATGAAGACGGGCCGAGACGCCGCCACCGGGACGCACGCCCGTGTCCTGCTGTTCGACGTCGAAGCCGGCGGACTGCAGGTCGGCGACCACCCGTTCAAGCGCCGCGAAGTCAGCCAGCACCACAGAGGCGATCAGCCCGGTTTCGGTCTGCCACGTAATCGACTGAAGCTCGATACCTTCGCCCGTCAGCCACGGGGCGGCGGTCTGGAACAGCACCAGCGCGTCGGGTTCCTGGGCATCCGGCGCGGCGGCGTCCGCAAGGGCGCGGTCGACTTGCGCGCGCACGTCGAGGATCGGGCCGGCGGGAACGAAATGTGCGCGTACCATGGCCAGCGTGTCGCCCTGCGCATTGCGGGCGCGGGCGTCGAGATCGTGTGTCTGCCACGCGACCCCGCCAAGCCACACCGCCAGCGCAAGGCCCGCGGCGATCGCCGGAGCGGCCCAGCTGCGAAGCCGGGCGCTGATGCGGTCGAAGCCCGCGTGGGGCGGCGTCATGAGGTCGAGGCCAGCCGTCGCATGCGCCCAGTTCAGCGGCTTGCCGGCGTCCGTGTTCTCCAGCGATGCCGTGTCGGCGTGGACCGGCACACCGCGTTCCGCGAGTGCCGAGTCCACCGCGCCATCGGCTTCGCCAAGCCGGAGGATGGCCTCGGGGCGCTCGGCCTCGGCCAGCAGCAGGGCGGCAAGCTCCGGTTCTGCGGTGAACCCGTCCGTTTCACCCAGCCGCGCACGGACGATGCCGTTGCTGACTTCCACGGTCCAGACGCCGGAATAGCAGGGAAGGGCGGCATAATCGGGCAGCATCCCGGTGCAGCCGGGCATCAGCCGGGTCCGCCAGTCCGCAAGCTGCCCGGCGTCCGCGACGATGGCGCGGTCCCATTGTGCGCTGGCACGCAGGCACGGCCGGATTTCGACCGTTTCCGCAGGAAGCCCCAGCGCCTCGGCCAGCATCCTGCGCCCGACGCGTTCGCGGGCTATGCCTTTCAGCGTTGCGGGAAGGTCCACGGGCAGCAGCGGAGCGTCGGTGCCGGGCACCAAGGCGATATGCGGGCCACGCGGCGCCTCGCCATCGTCCAGTCGCCACAGCACGGGCTGTCCCGGTCCCCGTTTCACGCGCGTTCTCCGTCTACCTGCAAGTGCGGACCGTGGGCCGCAGTTCGCACTATGGGCGCAAGGCGCGGCGGCATCAATCGGGCAGCGCCCAGCGGTACACGACACTTGGCCGAACGTCGTCCAGCCGTTCGCGGTGCAGGATCACCCGCCGCGACGCGACGCGGCCTTCGTGCTCGGCATGGATGTCTGCGGCGAACCAGCTGCTCGAGACGGTCATCCGGTCCAGCGGCAGGCCGGACAGATCCTCGGTCTCGAGCACGGCGATGGCCAGGTCGCGCAGTTCCTTCATGTGTTCGACAGGGCCTTCCCTGTCGGGCCGCAGGAACTCTGTCCGGACCTCGGCGGGGAAGGGCGCCAGCAAGGCTTCGAGGACCGCCGCCGGCGCGGTGTTGACGTTGACCCGCGTGTCCCACGGCAGTGCTGCCGCATTGTCGGACAAGGTCGCGAAGGCGGTGGCGTCAAACCCGTTGACCAGCCGCAGGTCTTCGATGGTGGATGCGGCGCCGCCCCTTGGCTGAACGGGAAAGCTGCGGCGCAGGTAGACCGGCAGGCTGCGGGGACCGCCGGGCGCAAGGTAGTCGCGGATCTCGTCCAGAAGCGCCAGCGGCAGGTCGATCCGCCGGAACAACTCTGCGAACGCGCCTTCGACCAACGCGTCCTCTGCACCGGCTAGCCAGTTGACGTTCATCCGGCCCTGAAGGTCGGTGATGCGGATGCGCACTTGGCCGTCGCCGATCCGGTACAGATGATCCCCGGCGGCCCAGTCCTGCCGGGTGTGGACGATCTGCCCATTCCGTCCCGTGTCGGCAAGCAGCAGCCGCACAAGGCTTTCGGCAGCATCCAGGTGGTGATCCAGTTGCTCGGCGTCCTGCACCGACGCGGCCCGCATCATCGCCGCACCGGACCGGGTGAGAAGCGCGGCAGAGACCGAGGCCAGCACGAGCACGACGATCAGTGCGTTCAGCAGGACCATGCCGCGGTCGTTCCTCATCGCAGGGTCACCACCGTGGCGAGCGGGCCGAGCGTCGCGTGTTCCAGCGTGACCCGGATGGCATCGGGCAGCGCGTCGGTGTCCTCGTCCGGCTTCGGATAGCCGACCGTCCAGCCGTCTGCGGCGTCATACCCCTCGACCGTCAGCGCGGTGATGCTCTCGAACACGGTTACCTCTGGACCGGCCAGCCGGGTGTCGCCGGGGATCAGCGCGGGCCAGTGCTGTCGTGTCACGACGCCGGTCACCGGGTTCAGCGACCATGTCACGCGCGCCTGACCCGGCCCTGCTCCATCAAAGCCGGGCTGGCCGCCGAGGCTGAGAGAGAACCGTGCCTGCCGCGCGGGCGCGTCGAACGCGGGCAGCGCAAGGTTGCCGGGCGGATAGAACGGCAGGGCAACCGCAGCGCCGAGGTCGTTGCTCAACAGGGCAAGGCCATAGGCGACCTCTGCGCTTGCCTCGCTGGTTTCGGTCAGGCGCGCGTCGCTGCGGACGGCCTGCGCGATGACCTGCGCGCCGATCAGGGCGATGACCGCGAAGATCGCCATCACGACAACCAGTTCCAGCAGCGTCAGGCCCCTGTCGCGTCCGGTCATTCCGTCGCCTCTGGCTGGACATAGGTCACCACCGATGCACCCGGCAGACCCTCCGACCGGGCGGTGACCGTGGCCTCTACGAAGCCGCCGGCCGTCGCGGCCTCTGTCACCTCGATCCGCCAGTCCCAAGGCCCCATGTTCACGACGTCCGGCAAAGCGCGACCGGCGGCCATGCCCAGAAGCTGCAACTCCTCCGCCCGGTTGAGGGCGGCGTGCCGCGCCATAAGCCGGGGCGTTTCTTCCCCGATCACCCGCGTGGCCTGTCCGAGACCGCGAAAGCCCGCCGCGACGCCTATCGCGAGGATGAGAACGGCGATCACCACCTCGATCAGGCTGAGACCGGCGTCTTGGCCAGAAGGGTTCAGCCGCATTCCACCGCCCTCCATCCGTCGCCCTTGCAGGTGCGCGCGCCGTCCGAGACACCGAAACGCACCGTGACCGGTGTGCTGCGGCCGTCCGGCAGGAATGTCACGACCGCCCCCGGATCGAAGGGCCGTTCGATCCGCACCGGGTCTTGCCAGTCGCCGCCGCCTCCCTCGGCCTGCCACACCCCGTCAATCCGGCGCATCCGGCGAAACCCCGTCGCGTTCAGTTCCAGACCAAGGACCTGCCGGCCCAGCACCGCTTGTTCGCGCAGGCTGTCGTGCAGGGTGGCGAAGCGGCTCCAGTCCTGCGACCGGGCCAGTCCGGGGCGGTTCACGCCAAGGACGACGGACAACGTCAGGACGGACAGGATCGCCACCACGACGACCAGTTCGACCAGGGTGAAGCCCCGGTCGTCACGGGTCATTCGCGGTTCCATGTCCCGATGTCCGCGTCGGCACCTTCGCCGCCCTGCGCCCCGTCGGCCCCGAAGGTGAAGATGTCGAACTCTCCATGCACGCCGGGCGACAGATATTGATAGTCGTTGCCCCAAGGGTCTTTCGGCAGACGTTCGATATAGCCGCCCTCGGCCCAGTTCGCGGGGGCCGGTTCCCCGGCGGGCCGCGTCACCAAGGCATCCAGCCCCTGTTCCGTCGTGGGATAGCGAAAGTTGTCCAGCTTATAGAGGTTGATCGCGCTTTCCAGCGCCGCAAGGTCTGTCTGCACCCGCACGACGCGGGCTTGATCCGGCCGGTTGATGACGCGCGGCACGATAACCAGTGCGAGGATCGACAGGATCACCACGACCACCATCAGTTCAAGCAGCGAAAAGCCGGCGTCATCGCGCTCGGCATGCGGTGCGGTGGGGGGCTGGCGCATGACAGGGTGTCCCGGAAACGATCTTGTCCCCGAGACCTAGCAACTCCGGGACGCCGTCTCAACGACCAAGCGGCGTCGGAGAAGACCAGAAAGGTCAGGGATAGCCGACCTGACAAACTTATTTGGCTTCGTGCAATCTCGGGCTAGGGTGGCCGGACAGGGAGTGCGCATGCGGCAATTGTTTCTGCACATCGGACAGGAGCGGACAGGATCGGGATTCCTGCAGTCTGTTCTTGCCCGGTCGACCGCCGTTCTCGAAGCCTCCGGCATCGAATACCCCGGCGCCGAAGAAGGCGCTGTCGTTGGTAACGGCATGCGGCTTGCGAAGATTCCAGAGACGGGTCACCGTTTCGAGGCGGACAAGGTTCTGTTCAGCCACGTCGGCTTGTGCGGTCTGCTGCAAGAGGCCGCCTTCCGATCCCGGCTGCGTCGGATCTGCACCCAGAACGAAATCGGCTCGGTGAAGATCCTGATGTTCATCCGCGATCCCGTTGCCCACGCAGAGGCGATGTATCAGCAGGAAATCCGCCGCCGGGGCGCGACCTTTGATCCTGCCGAGGGGTTCCGGCGGTTCCGGCAGCCGGCGCTGGCGCGGCAGTTGCTGGAAAACGATCTGGGCCTTCCCGGCGTCGAGTGGACCGTGCTGAACTACGACCGCCACCGGGACGGCCTGCGCGGAGAGATGGCGCGGTTTCTCGGGTTGAAACCCGGCACCTTCACCGATCCCGGCCGCGGAGTGGTGAACCGGGCGATGACACGGGGCGAGCTGGCGCTTTTGCGATCTCTCAACAGCAAGGTGCGGGGCGGCGCCGCGGCGCTGGGCGAGGCGCTGGCAGACCGGCTGCCCGAGGTGACGCCGGATCGGCATTTCCCCTCGGTCGAGGTGCAGGAGGCCATGGTCGAGCGTCTGCGCGCCGACATCGACGCGGTGAATGCTCTGGTGCCGGCGGACGAAACCTATCGGATCAACTATGTGAAACGCCCGCGCCGCTGGCCGGTGCAGGAACTGGACGCCGAGCAGATCGCGGTGACCGGCGAAGTGCTTGGCCGCGCCATCGGCGAGACGCAGCGGGCCAACCTTGTGCTGCGGACAGAGGTCGCGCTTTTGAAGGCGCGGGTGATGCTGGATCGCAACCAGCCGGTGCAGGCGCAGGACGAACTCGACCGGGCGCAGACGATGCTGGACCGGATGGCGAAGATCGTCGAACTCGACCACCAGCACCGCCGGTTCACGTCGCGCCTGCAACGGCTTTCGGGTCGTGTGCGCGCCAGCGGGGCAGAGCCGGAAAAGCGGCTGCACTAAGCCGCTTTTCCGAGCGTCGGGTCAGACGCTCATGCAGATGTACTTCATCTCGAGATAATCCTCGATGCCGTGGCTCGAGCCTTCGCGGCCCAGTCCCGACTGCTTGACGCCGCCGAAGGGGGCGACCTCGGTCGAGATGATGCCGGTGTTCACGCCGACGATGCCGTATTCCAGCGCCTCGGCCACCTTGTAGACCCGCTTTAGATCGCGGGCGTAGAAGTAGGACGCCAGCCCGAAGATCGTGTCGTTCGCCATCTCGATCACCTCGTCCTCGTCCTTGAACCGGAACAGGGGTGCGAGAGGGCCGAAGGTTTCTTCGGTCGCGAATTTCATCGAGTTGTCGGCGCCGGTGATGACGGTGGGCTCGTAAAACAGGGGGCCCGCATCGTGCGGCGCACCGCCATAGATGACCCGCGCGCCTTTTTCCGATGCGTCGACGATATGCTCGCGGATTTTCTCGACGGCTTTCTCGTCGATCAGCGGGCCGAAATCGGTGCCGTCTTTCAGCCCGTCGCCGGTCTTGCGCTTTTCAAGCGCCTCCACCAGCCGTTCGGCGAACTTGTCGTAAATGTCGTCCTGCACGTAGATCCGGTTGGCGCAGACGCAGGTCTGGCCGTTGTTGCGGAACTTGCACATCATCGCGCCTTCAACCGCCGCGTCGATGTCGGCGTCGTCGAACACGATGAAGGGCGCGTTGCCACCCAACTCCATCGAGCATTTCATCACCTGATCGGCGGCCTGTTTCAGCAGGATGCGCCCCACCTCGGTCGAACCGGTGAAGGACAGTTTGCGCACTACGGGGTTTTCGCAGAACTCCTTGCCGATATCCGATGCCGCGTCGGACGGGATCACCGACAGGATGCCTTTCGGCAGTCCGGCGCGTTCCGCCAGCACCGCCAGCGCCAGCGCGGAAAGAGGCGTCTGCGAGGGCGGGCGGACGACCATGGCGCAGCCGGCGGCCAGTGCCGGACCGACCTTGCGGGTGATCATCGCGTTCGGGAAGTTCCACGGCGTGATCGCGGCGCAGACGCCGATAGGCTGCTTGATAACCGTCAGCCGCTTGTCAGGCTGGTGACCGGGGATCGTCTCGCCATAGACGCGGCGGGCTTCCTCGGCGAACCATTCGATGAACGAGGCGCCGTACAGGATTTCGCCCTTCGCCTCGGCCAGCGGCTTGCCCTGCTCGGCGGTCAGGATCGTGGCAAGATCGTCCGCGTTTTCGACCATCAGGTCGAACCAGGCGCGCATCAGGTTCGAGCGGTCCTTCGCGGTCCGCTTCGCCCATTCTTTCTGCGCCGTTTCGGCCGCTGCGATCGCTCGGGCCGTCTCGGCGCGGGACAGGTCCGCGACCTCGATCAGCACGTCGCCGCGCGCCGGGTTTGTCACGGCGAAGGTCTTGCCGTCATCGGCGTCGACCCAGTCGCCCGCGACATACGCTTTGCCGGTCAGCAGCGAGGGATCTTTTAGCAGGCCGGGGAGATCGGTGGTGGAATCGAGCATTGGGAACTCCTTTCGCAAGTCCGGGTAGCGTGACGCTTTCCCAAGGCTATAGAGTGCAGAGAATAACAGGGGCAAGAGCATGAACCTTACCGACGCTTACGAGAACGGGGCCTATATTCCGGGGTCCGCTCAATACCCGCCGCGCTGGACGGCGCTGGCGCATGCCTTCCGCGAGTCGATGGACGAAAGGTCCGAGTGCGACATCAGCTATGGGCCGGGGACGCGGCAGGTGTTCGACCTGTTCCACCCCGAGGAGAAACCCAAAGGCCTGGTCGTCTTCGTGCACGGCGGGTACTGGCGTCGGTTCGACCGGACGCTTTGGTCTCATCTTGCCGCCGGTCCGGTCGCGCATGGGTGGTCGGTGGCGATGCCGTCCTACACGCTGGCGCCCGATGCGTGGATATCCGAGATCACGGTCGAGGTCGCGACAGCGGTCGCCACGGCGGCGGCGCGGGTTGACGGACCGATCGTGGTCACCGGCCACTCGGCTGGCGGCCACCTGTCGGCGCGGATGCGCTGCCGCGACGTGGCGCTGCCGCAAGAGGTCGCGCGGCGGCTGGAGCGGGTGGTGCCGATTTCGCCTCTGTCCGACCTGCGGCCCTTGATGCAGACCGAGATGAACGAGGACCTGCGTTTGCGGCCCGACGAGGCGGCGGCGGAAAGCCCGGCGCTGATCCACCAGTTACGGGACACCGAAACGGTCATCTGGGTCGGTGGGGCAGAGCGTCCTGCATTTCTGGATCAGGCGCGGTGGCTGGCGGACGCATGGCCGGGCAGCGCGTTGTATATCGACGAGGGCCGCCACCACTTCGACGTGATCGAGGGGCTGGCGAAGAAGGACAGCGCGTTGACGCGCGCCGTCATCGGGGCGTGATGGAGTTATCTCAACGACTGTTGAAGTGTCAGCCGAAGGTGTCTTTCCACGTCGGGAACGGATCACCGGGCGCGGAGGTGGCGCTGTAGACGCCCCGTGCGATGGCGCGCGACAGGCACAGCGCGGCCGCATGTCCGATGGTCAGCACGTCGCCCACCGGGTCGTTGACCGGACGCGCGCCGGTGGCCGCGGCAAAGACAAGATCGCCGTCCGCGGGCGTGTGGCTTGGCACAAGGGCGCGTGCCATGCCGTCGTGCGCCGCAGTCGCCACCCGCGTTGCCTGTGCCTGATCGAGTGCGGCGTCGGTGGCGACGATGGCGATGGTCGTGGCGGCGTTGCGAAGCTGGTGCTTCGTGGCGAAGGGCAGGGGGTCATAGGCCGAAGCCGGTCCCAGCCCGCCGAACTCGGCCTCTAACTCGAACGGGGCGGCCCAGAAGTGCGGGCCGCCATCCACGGTCGCCCGCCCCAGCGCATTCACGACGACCAAGGCGCCGACGGTATGGCCAGAGGGCAGGACCAGCGAGGCGGACCCCAGCCCTCCCTTGAACCCCGCCGTAGTGGCTCCGGTACCCGCACCGACCGTGCCAAGCCCGAAGTCGCGTGCGGCCACGCTCAGGGCATTGCGACCAAGCGCGGGGTAGGGATTCTCTGGCCAGTTCTTGTCGCCGCCGTTGACGAGGTCGAACACGATGGCGGCGGGTACGATGGGAACGATCTGCCCGGCAACGTCCAGACCCTTGCCCTGAGCGCGCAATGCGTCCGCGACGCCTGAGGCCGACGCCAGCCCAAGGGCCGAACCGCCGGACAGCACCAGCGCGTGAACCTGTTGCACCATCCTGTCCGGCGCCAACAGATCGGTTTCCCGCGTTCCCGGCGCGCCGCCCATCACGTGAACCGCTGCGGTGAACGGTTGTTCACCGGTCAGAACGGTGGTCCCGGTCTTGATCCCGTGGTCCTCGGCATTGCCGACCAGCAGGCCCTCGACATCGGTGATCAGGTTCAGGGGGCCGGATTTCATGCAGGTATCTCCGCAGCTTGCGGCTTATGGAGTATGCGCATTCCGAAGCAGAGGGAACCCTGCGCCACCGATCAGATGCACCGTCCGCCGTCGACTTCCATCGCGACGCCGGTAACCATCGACGCCTCGTCCGAGCAAAGGTAGCAGGCAGCGTTGCCCATATCCTCGGGGGTCGAGAAGCGGCCGATCGGGATCGTGGACAGGAACTTCGCGCGCATCTCGGGCGTGTCCTCTCCCATGAAGCTCTTTAGCAGCGGCGTCTCGCCCGCCACGGGGCAAAGCGCGTTGACCCGCACGCCGGATGGCGCGAGTTCCACGGCCATCGACTTGGTCGCCGTGATCATCCAGCCCTTCGATGCGTTGTACCAGCTCAGGTTCGGGCGCGGCGACAGCCCGGCGGTCGATGCAAGGTTCACGATCGCGCCGGTCCCGCGGGACTTCATGTGCGGAACCAATTCGCGCGCGGTGAGGTAGACAGACTTGGCATTCACCGCAAGTACGCGGTCGAACAGGTCTTCGGGCACGTCTTCCATCGGCGTTGGCAGGTGCGTGATGCCAGCGTTGTTCACAAGGATATCGACTTGCCCCAAAGCGTCCAGCGCCGCCTTCGCCATGGCCGCGACGCTTGCCCCGTCCGACACGTCGACCGTGCAGGCGATGCCGCCCACTTCGGACGCCATCGTTTCGGCGGCGGTGGTGTTGATGTCCGCAACCAGCACCCGCGCGCCTTCCGCCGCGAATTTCCGCACGATGCCCGCGCCAAAGCCCGAGCCGCCACCGGTGACGATGGCCGTCTTGCCGTCCAGCCGCATGAATTTCCTCCCTTGTCCCTGCCGGGCAGAGTGGGGCGGGCGGCGGGCCTGCGCAAGGGGCTTGCCGAAACGCCTTCGCGGGTGCAGAAATATTCCGTCCCGGAGATGGCGTCTCCGGCGATCTTCCAACGCATTGTCCTGTACGCCGGGAACCCAATGACTCCCCGGCGGTGCAGTCGGGGTGTGTTCAGGAGATCGTAAACGATGACCGAACGTCCGGAATTCTTCCGTTTTCACAATGGCGGCGAAAAGGTGCCGCTGCCCTTCTCGTCAGAGGAATACGACGCGCGATTGGCCGGTCTGCGGGCCGCCATGACCGAGGCGGGCGTCGACGTGGCCGTGCTGACTTCGATGCAGAACATCGCCTACTATTCGGGCTTCCTGTACTGCAGTTTCGGGCGCCCTTACGGGCTGGTCGTGACCGCGACCGAGTCCGTCACCATCTCGGCGGGCATCGACGCGGGGCAGCCGTGGCGGCGGTGTCATGGTGACAACATCACCTACACCGACTGGGCGCGGGACAATTACTGGCGCGCCATCCGCAGCGTTGCGGGCGAGGGGCGGCACATCGGCGTCGAGGGCGATCACATGACGCTGGCGGCGCAGACGGCCATGACCGCGTTCCTGTCGCCGTCCAAGGTGACCGACATCGCCCCGGCCACAATGCGGCAGCGGATGATGAAATCGCCCGCCGAGATCGATCTGATCCGCGCAGGTGCCGCCGTGGCCGACGTCGGCGGCTATGCCATCCGCGAGGCGATCCACGAGGGCACGCGCGAGATCGACGTGGCCATGGCGGGGCGTGACGCGATGGAGCTGGAAATCGCCAAGCGCTATCCCGATGCCGAGTATCGCGACACGTGGGTCTGGTTCCAGTCAGGGCTGAACACGGACGGCGCGCACAACCCGGTCACCGCCCGCAAGCTGAAGCGCGGAGATATCCTGTCGCTGAACACCTTCCCGATGATCTCGGGCTACTACACGGCGCTGGAGCGGACGCTGTTCGTGGGCGAGGCCGACGAAGCCTCGATGGGGTACTGGAACGCCAACGTCGGCGCGCATGAACTGGGGATATCGCTGATCAAGCCGGGGGCCACCTGCTCGGGCATCACGGCGCAGGTCAACGACTACTTCGCCGAGCGCGACCTGCTTCAGTATCGCAGCTTCGGCTACGGGCATTCCTTCGGCATCCTGTCGCATTACTACGGACGCGAAGCGGGGCTGGAACTGCGCGAGGATATCGACACCGTGCTTGAACCGGGCATGGTCGTGTCGATGGAACCGATGTTGACCATTCCCCACGGCAAGCCCGGCGCCGGGGGGTATCGGGAACATGACATTCTGGTCGTGACCGAGGACGGCGCGGAAAACATCACCGGCTATCCATACGGACCGGGGTTCAATATCGTCGGCTGAACGTCCTTCAAAAACTGCGCTTTCCTGCGCCAAGTGCCTGATTTCTGTCACAGCTTCCTGTCAAGGGTCGGGAAATCCCGACCCTTGTGCCCTCTTGAAACCGGGACGAAACGGGATGACCTGATACACAAAGCGGGGTAAACACCCCGTAATAGATGACAGATATTCCGTTGCGAGGAGAGCGATGAGCGATTTCGATGCCCAAGTGCGCAAAAGCCAGGCCGAGGTGGCCGAGGCTCAGGCCAAGATTTCCGAACTGACCAGCCGGGTCGAGACGATGGGGGCCAAGGCCAAGTCGGGCGACGATATCTCGATCGACATCGAGAACGCGACGCTGGACGACGTCCATTCCCACACCGAGCTGATGAACGCCAACATCGCCGAGCTGATCATGGGTCTCGACGATGTGACCGCCGGGTTCAGTCAGGACTTCGATCAGATGCGGAACAAGACGGGCTGGGAAAGCTTCGTCGGCTTCTTTTCCAAGGGCAAGTCGGACTCGCTGCGGCAGGAACGCATTCGCACCGCCAACATCGACGACAAGCTTCAGGACCTGATCGGCAAGTCCGACACCATCGTGAAGCTGCTGGAAAACCAACTGGACGTGCTGAACGACCACAAGGGTCGGGTCGAGACCAACCTGACGGGCACGCTGGACGAGCGCGAGGCGGTCGTCAGCGAACTCGAGGCGCTGCGGGCCGAGATCACGGCGATGGATCCGAAGATCATCGAGATGGAAAACAAGATCTCGGTGGAACAGGACGCTGCGGCGCGGACCAAGCTGGAAGGCGATCTTGCTGCGCTGAACGCCAAGTACAACGAGATGGTGCAGCAAGAGCAGGTGAAGCTGGCAAAAAGCCAGACGCTGGAACGCTACATCGAGAAGGGCAAGACCTGGGTCGACTCGCTACAGAACCAGGCGGCGACGCAGATGGTGCTGATCAACAAGCTGCAGACGGACACCAAGCAGCGGGTCGTGCTGTACGACGCGCTGACCAAGTCGCTGAAGACCGCGCAGCAGCAGGACGTCGCGCACCGGATCAACGAGATCGGGGTCGAGACCGACAAGGAAGCGCAAGCCGCGATGGCCGCCATCGGCACCGCGACGAACCAGCGGATGGCCGACATGATGGAAGCGCACGAAGATCACATGGTCTTCGCCCGGAAGGTGCTGGAACAGAAGGCCAAGGCCGACGAACGCTTTGCCCGCCGGTTCGCCGCCATCGTCGAAAAGCACGACAAGAACCTGTACGGGGCGTGATGCGCCCCGACGGACCCCGGAACGGCTGCACGGCCATGACGCAGGCCCCGCATGTCTGACACGATCAAGGAAGACCTTACCCGCGACCACGCCGGGCTGACCGATACTTTCGCGGCCCGGCGCTATTTCCAGAAGTTCGAGGCGATCACCGGCCACCTGGCCCGTGTCGCCGCGGTGATGGAGCAGGAGCGCGGGCTGTCGAAGCTCGACGTGAAGGTGCTGGGCGGCTACGTCCGCGCCATCGCGGCGACCTTCGAGGCGCTGAGCCTGAAGTACCTGATGACGGGCCGAGACACCGGCACGTTCTTCGGCTCGATCGCAATCGACCGGACCGAAAGCGGCTTTCCGGTGTTCCGTGAATTGCTGACCATGGCGAATGACGCCCAGCAGGCGGCGCGGCATCTTGCCGGGACCATGAGCACCGCGAAGCTGAAGGACGAGATGATCCGGCAGATCGTGGGCGATCTGACGATCCCGACGAAGCTGCAGTTCGCGATGTCGCAGCGCCTGTACTACGAAGCGCTGGAGCGGGACGGGCTTTTCTGGGCGCAGAACGATCCGCAGGCGCAATGGCTGGGCGACCTGAGCCCGCAGCGGCGGCGCTATCTGCTGCACTGGGCGGTCTACGACAGCCAGGTCAATCTTCCGGCGATCTATTTGCTGGAGGTCGAGGACAGCGGCGCGCGCGGTCTGCCGGTGGACGACCGCCGCTGGCCCGAGGCGCAGGCGCACCTGATGGCGCAGTCGCTTAACGGTTTGAAGCTTTTGACCATCGCGCAGGGGTTCGACCGCGATTTTGACGACCTGCACCCGAAGCGGCTGCGGCGGTTTCACATCGGGCCGATGTACTCGGCCGCCTACACCTTGCAGACCGGGCCGATCCACGACGTGCTGGAAGAAGCCCGCGCCCCCGAGGGTCAGGACTGGGCCTTGGCCTGGACCGAAGAGCGTCTGGAAAGCGAGCGGGTAGAGCGGGAACGGTCGGGCTGGTTCGGCACGGTGGAACGCGAGATCTTCGCGTTGGACCCGTTCGCGGGCCGCGGTGTCGACACCGGCGCCACCGCGACCGAACGCTCGATCATCATGCCTGCGCGGCCCTTCCAGGTGCTGGCCGAGAAGAACCCGCCCGGGTTCCGCGACGTGCGCAAGTTCGTGGTGTCGCGCAGCGGGCAGGTCGTGAGCTACCGGTGAACTGGGCGCGGGCATATTGTGCGCCGCCGGTGCCGGAAAAGGGGGCTTTGCCCCCGTCGCCTGCGGCGACTCCCCCAGGATATTTGAAGACCAAAGAAGATCGGATTTCGAGATGAGCGTTTCGGGCGACCAGATGGAACTGCGCGAGGAGGAGATCCGCGCGCATTACGATGCCGCCGTGGCGATGCTGGAGGGGTTCGACCACACGCCGCGGATCGCCAAGCCGGGCGAGAAGCCGCAGGCGGAGCGGTCCAGCGGGATCGGCACGCGGCGGCGGTTCCGCTCGACCACGCCCGGTCTGGTCACGCGCTCGACGGCGCGGCCCGAAGGGGTGCGCCTGCTGGAGCGGATCGAGACCTCGGACGGCGGTGACGCGCTGGTGTCGCCGGTGCAGGCGACCGTGATGCAGTCGCTGCGCCGCGCCATCGCCATCGCGCTGGCTGTGGGCGAAGGGTTTTCCGACGCAACCGGTCTGAAGGCGCTAAAGAAGGAAAACCTGGAAGGCCGTCTGCCGCAGGCGCAATCCGCCGAGTTCGCAGAACTGCTTCAGGCGGAAGCGCTGGCGGTTCTTTATACCTTCGCCAACGGGGTCGCTTTCCTGCTGGCCTCGTCCGCGTCGGAAGCGACTGTGGAACTGGGCGGCATCGACGAGATGCTGACCGACAACGCGCAGTTGGCGCTGCACGGCGCCTTGTGGGAGCTGGATCAGGATCTCGAACGCTTCGCTGATGGCGAGGCGAAAATCGTGGCGGTCGTGCTGGCTTTCGCCGAGACGCTGATGGAGAAGGTCAGCCTTCGCGCGCAGACCGCGCCGCGGCTGGGCACCTTCACCGGGGCAAGCTGGCGGGTCGAGGCGGACGATTTCACCATCCAGGGTTTCAGCCCGGCGCGGAAGGCCAAGGGCACCACGCTGACGATGCAGTTCAAGAAGCCGAACGAGGTCGTCGGCAACCACATCGCCAAGTATCAGGCGATGAAGCTTTCAAAGATGCTGATGGCCTACGATTTCGAGCGCAAGCTGAACCCCTTCGCCGAGATGGGCGGGTTCATCTTCACCTTCATGGGCGACGGCAAGCCGGGTACCGGCAAGACCACCCTGATCCAGATGATGGCGGGGCTGATCAACGAGTACTGCCTGAACGCGGGCTATCCGTTCCGCTATCAGAACTTCGGCATCGACAACATCGACAGCTATCAGGGCAAATCGGGCCAGAACGCGAAGGCGTTCATCGACAACGTGCTGGACCCGAACGTGATCGGCTTCGGCACCGTCGACGACATCGACCAGATCGCGGGCAAGCGCGGCGACCGCCAGTCTTCTGCCGGTCAGCAAGAGGTGACGGCGGTGCTGATGGAGGCATTCGCGGGGGCCAATACCGTGGTGCGGGGGAACTGCACCTTCGGGATGTTCTCGAACTATCCCGAGAACGTGGACGACGCTTTGCGGCAGCGGGCCGGCGCGCGGTTCCTTGTCGACGGCCCCCAGACCCGGGACGACTATATCGACATCCTCGCGATGCTTCTGGGCAAGCGGCACGATATTCCGCTGGGGGAGCACGAGCTTTACGCGGCGCAAGAGATCAAGAAGGCCGTCGCGCGGTCGTTCGAACAGCACGGGCGGCCGCACGAGGACGGGCTGATGCGGGTGTGGGAGGCGACCGAGGCGAAGCTGGGGGCGCTCGACACCATTGCGAAGATCGGCACCTACCTGAAGGGCATTCAGGAGGCGGACGAGCGCTTTACCGGCCGGGCGATCAAGAACATCACCGACGCCGTGAAGGTGCGCGCGATGGATTTCGAACTGCCCGACGAATGGATGGAAGATCCGGAGCTGTTCCTCTTCAGGCCCTATGACGAGAAGCTGAAGATGCTGGAAGACATGCGGCAGCCGATAACCGTCGAGATGGTGATCCAGGAGGTGAACCGCTACGCCGACAGCGAATTCCGCTATGCCGACAAGTCCGACGAGGTCGCCATCGAGGCGATGGTCCGCGACTTTGGCCGGCAAGAGGAAGCCCGACGCCGCTATGCCGAGGGGAAAGGCTGAGCCCATGGGCCTGTTGATGATCCTGATGCTGCTGGGCTTCGTGCTTGCGGGCGCGCTGTTCAGCGCGCGCCTCGCGCAGGCGCGGGGTGCCGGCGGCACCGGGATCGTCGTGCTGGCGCTGGCGGGAGGCACCGCTTTCGGGCTGTTCGCCTTCGTTCTGGTGCTGGCGCTGCGGCTGACCGGCTTTGCCGGACAGATGGGCGAGGTCGGCGGCGTGATGATGGACATGACGGCGATGGTCTGGCTGCGCGTCGCCGGAACGGCGGCTGCTGTCCTTGTGGTGGCCGCGCTGGTCGTGGCGTGGATCTCGGGGCGGAAGACATGATGCACACCGCGCCGATCACTTTCTTCAACACCGCGCTTCCGCTGGTCCTTCTGGCCGCGCTGGCGGTCATCGTGCCGTTGCTGATGGTGCCGAGGGGCACCCGCAAGCACTGGGAGGTCGCGGTCGGCATATGGGCGTCGGCGGGGATGGTCCTGCTGGCGGGCGGCGCGGTATTTGCCGCGATCTACGCGCTGGGCGGCGTCGGCGTGGGCACGGCCCTGCGCGCCGCGCCGTTGGCGACGGGGTGGTTCTTTCTTAGGCTGTCGGGAACGGCGGCGGTGGCTTGGGTGCCGGTTCTGCTGCTGACGTGGCTGGGTCTGGCGCAGGTGGTCGAGAAACGGAAGGGCCGGGACAGGGTGCAGGAGGGACGGGGATGAGACGCCTTATCGAAAAGGGCCTGATGTTCGGCAACCTCGTCGAGGTCTCCTCGCCCGCGCTGGTCGAGCGTTACCGCCGGGCGTTGAAGCACCTGACGGGGAAAACCTCCGCTCTGAACGACTTCCACATCGACATCTCTGGCTATTCCCCCGAGATCGGCGACGAGCTGGACGACGACCTGTACCTGAACCCCAACGGCTGCAATCGGCAGTTCATCCTGCTGACCACGGAACAGAAGTCAGCGCCGCTGCTGAACGCGAAGTTCTCGTTCTCTCGCACGATCCTTCGGGACTTCATCGAGCAGAACGAAACGAAGCTGTTCGCGCTGACGACGCGGGACGCGGTGGCGGGTGAGTTGATGAACTCGGTTCTCGACATGGGCACGCCGCAGCGGCTGTTCGACATCAGCCGCATCGTGGTCGAGGCGGATACCACCGCTGGCGACGTGAAGAACGCGCGCAAGTTGCAGGAGAAGATCGAGCATTTCCGGGGCGACGACGACGCGTGGTGGGACGATGTTCTGATCGCCGAGATGATCGGCCTTGCCAAACAGACCGGCGACGTGACGCGCAATCCGGTGGACCTGACAGTGTTCACCGAGGACGTGCCGGATTTCTGGACGGCGCATTTCGGCGCGCTTTACGTGTTCCGCGGGGTCGAGCATCCGGCGGCCATCGCCTCGGGCGGTGTCGCTGCCGTGGGGGACCTGCCCATCAAGTTCGTGCTGGGCATGAACGAGCCGAACCGGATCGCCAAGTTCCTAGAGTTGAACGGGCTGGCCGAGCCGATCGTCAAGGCGCGCGGCGTGGATGCGGCGGCGATCCTTCGGCAGAAGATGGATTTCATCCTTGTGGACGTGGCCTCGACCCTTGGGCACGATCTGACGGGTGCGACGCGGCGCGACCTGCGGATGCTGGCGCGGCAGTTGGGAACCGCGTTGCCCGAGGCCTACCACGGTCTGCACGCGCTGTTGCGATGGGCCGAGGGTGGCGGCGACTGGCCCCGGATCGCCAGCGATCATCCCGCGTATTTCTACACGCTTCGTGCCGCCGCCGGGCCGCAGCGCGACCTTGTGAACCAGCTTCTGGCAGAGCTGACGCCGCTGGACGTCCGGCAGCTGTTCATCTGCCACAAAGAGCTGTTTTACACGCTTTACCGTGGCTGGAGCGATGCGAAGCGGGAATTCGTGGCCGAGTTCCTTGCCGCCGAGTATCAGGTCGACAAGGCGGGTGCGCGGGCGGCGCTGTTCGGTCACGAGCCAAGCATGGAAGAGCCGCCGGCCGAGCCGGAGCCCGCGCGCGGCGGGCCCTGGAACAGCCGCCGGGATCTTGTGGACGTCGTGGGCCCCTGGGGCGCGGTGCGGAGGAACTGAGCCATGAACCTTGTCCGACTTGTCGTTTTCGGGTTCATCGGGCTCAGCATCGTATATGGGCTGGTCTGGCTGTACTCTCGTTCCGTCCGGCGCGAGAAGCTGGAAAAGGCTTGGGAGGCGGACAATCCCGAAGGCGGTGACCCCGAGGCGCGCGCGCGCTATGTCGAGGAAGGGATGCAGGACTACCATTCCTCGATCCGGCCGAAGCTGATCCTGCTGGTTTACATCATCCCCGCCGCGATGGTGATCGCGGTCCTGATCCTGACGAACTGGAATTGAGGCGAGACGCATGGTCTATGTGAAATGGTTCTTCCGCATCGTGGCGTTCGTGCTGGTGTTCGGCACGCTGGGCTACGTGCTGCCGCGCCACGACGTCGCGCGGATCACCGGGACCGAAGTGATCCGGATGGATTTCTCGTCCTTCAACCGGATGTTCTATGCCCAGTCCGACAGCGGAAACGTCGAGGGCGAGACGCGCGACCTGCGTCTGATCAACACCTACAAGCGCAAGACGTGGCTGTTCGGGTTCATCCCGCGCGACAGCTACGGGGTGATGGTCTACCGCAACGAGGACACCGGCTGGATCTGGCCGCCGTACTTCAAGTTCGACAGTTCCGATCTTCAGGCCGAGGCGTCGAACCTTCAGTCGACGGCGGCCGATCCTCAGTGGGTGGTCATCACGCAATACGGCTGGCGGAACCGGTTCTTCACGATCTATCCGAACGCCATCGCGATCCGTCCGATCGACAGCCCCGACGACAGCCCGTTCCCGTGGTTCAACGTATTCTTCTTCGTATTCGTCGGCGTGGCGTGGCTGTTCATCCGCGCGATGTGGCGGCAGTTCCGCGAACGCTCGGTCGACCCGGCGATGGAGCGCGCCGGAGAGGCTTGGGATGCGGCCGATGCGCAGATCGACGAACGGCGCGGGCGCTTCCGCAAGTGGCTGGACAGCTGGAAAAGCAAGCCCAAGCGTTACTGACAAGGCGTCGCCGGGGGGGCTGTCAGTCCTCGTTCCGGCGCAGGCGGTAGACGCCTTCGGGAAGGTTCAGCGCGGCTGACAGGTCGCGCAGCTGCGCCATCGACAGGGTGATCTTCTGAAGCCTGTCCGTGTGCGGGTCCAGCTGTTCGACTGTGACGCAGTCCTCGAAAGCGTTGACGATGACGTCTTCCTGAAGGTGGACGCTGCCTTCGTCGACAAGCGTGACGACCGTCGCGTCGAAATCGTGTTCGATGGTAAACATGCCCCGACCCTAGCCGTGCGTCTGCGCTTTGCACAGGGCCATTCGGCGGTGGAATGCGGTGCGCGGATCGTGATCGAGGGGCCGCTGGCGTCTGCCGCTGCGGCCACTATGCTGGCGCTGCCGTCAACAGAGTGTTCCATGCCCCGTTTCCTTTTCCTGCCGCTGTTTCTGTGCCTTGCCGCTTGTGGCGAGATCCTTGTCCCGACCGAGACGTCCACCGGCCCCGGAACCCTGTCGCCGGCGGGCGCGGGGACCAACCTTGCCGCCGTGGTCGACCGGACCGTGCCGGTCGCCGAGCAGGTCTGCCGGGCCGAGCGCATCGTGCGGAATTGCGACTTCGTCGTCCTGATGGATTCTGATCCGACCGTCGCGCCGAACGCGTTCCAAACCGAAGGGCCGAATGGCGAGGCCGTCATCATTTTCACCGCGTCGCTGCTGGCAGAGATGCAGAACGACGACGAGATCGCCTTCGTGCTTGGTCACGAGGCGGCGCATCACATCCTCGGCCACATCCCGAAAGCGCGCGAAAGCGCGGCGCGCGGGGCCGTTCTGGCCGCGATTCTTGCAGAGATGTCCGGTGTAGAGGGCGACGACCTGATCGCGGTGCAGTCCATCGGCGCAGAGCTTGGCGTCCGCAGTTTCGCCAAGACGTTCGAGCTTGAGGCGGACGCGATGGGAACCGTGATCTCTTCACGGGCCGGGTACGATCCGCTGGTGGGGGCCGCGTATTTCCAGCGTATTGACGATCCGGGCAATGTCTTCCTGGGAACGCACCCGCCCAATGCGGACCGGATCGCTATCGTGCGTCAGGTGGCGGCAACCCTCTAGCGGCTTGATCCTGATCAAAGCGGGGCGCGGCATTTGGGTCTATTCTTCAACTTATCAGACAGGTTGGGGAATGCCGGAGGTCACTGTCATGAGCAATCGGATGGAAGACGCCGACACGGCCTGCCTGATGCAGGGTATGTCGCGGGTACTGGGAACCAGCGCCGACCAGATCGAGGGACGACTGGGTGGCGAGCGACTGCGGGACATGGTGACGACATGCCGGTCCTGTACGCGGTCCGATGACTGTATCCTGTGGCTCGTCGAGAACGAGGCGGGGGCCCGGAGGGCGCCGGGCTACTGTCTCAATGGCGAGCAACTGGAGGTGCTGACGCGCTAGCGCGCGAGGGCGTTTAGGGCGCGCTTGGTGCAAGGCACTCGCAAGTCGCCGTCTCCGGAGAGGCCGAAAGGCCCGGCTTCGGGGGCGGCGCAAATGCGTCTGGTCGGCGACAATCCCCATAATCCGAGAGCTTTGTTCAGAAAGTAATTAAACTTTCTTTCGATTCCCGTAATCTGACCGCGCAAGGTGCGAGCGAAGGGACAGATTATGCTCAACGAATTCAAGGCATTCATCGCCAAGGGCAATGTCATGGACATGGCCGTCGGCATTATCATCGGCGCGGCTTTCACCGCGATCGTCAATTCCATGGTGAACGACCTGATCAATCCGATCATCGGCCTGTTCCTTGGAGGGTTCGATTTCACCAACAACTTCCTCGTGCTCAGCGGCGACGGCGAATATGCCTCGCTTGACGCAGCGCGCGAGGCCGGTGCGGCGGTCTTCGCCTATGGCGCCTTCATCATGGCGATCATCAACTTCCTGATCATTGCTTTCGTCGTGTTCATGCTTGTTCGCTACGTGAACAAGGTCCGCGACATGGCGGTGCGGAACGAGGATGAACCCGCCGAGGCCGCGCCCGCGGGGCCGACCGAACTGGACGTGTTGCTGGAAATTCGCGACTCGTTGAAAAAGCCGGCCTGATCCGGAAATGGATGGCCCGCCGCGCGCGCGTCGGCGGGCCGCTTCCCGGCATGGCGGGAAAAACCGAATGCCATGCTAATATGCGCTGAACGATTTCATCGCGGCCGAATCATTACCGGTGGAGGGCCATGATTTTCGGGCGCTTCGCATCGGTTCGCTTTTACGGGCCGTCGCTTGGGCAGGCAGGCGACTGCCGTCCGATTTGAAGACACGTATTTGTTGACGGAGGACTTGATAATGATCGCCAAGGCACTTCTACCTCTCGCAGCCTGCGTTGCTGCCGGGTTCGCTCCGGCGGCGGTTCAGGGCGGGCAGGCGACGCTGGGTGGCGCGGCGGGTCTCAGGGCCGGTCCCGACATGCTGTACGAGGTAGTCGCTACCGCGCCGGCGGGCACGCGGGTACAGACGATGGATGGCGCGGTGACCTACGCCCGGGGCGGATCGGTGATCGCGACGATCGAGCACGTTTCCGGTTGGACGCTGGTCCGCCTGCCCTCGGGGGCGAAGGGCTGGGTGCAGAACGCGCTGCTTGGGGCTCCCGTTGCCTTGCCGGTCGAGCCGGCGGTTGCCGTTGTCCCGACGCCGGCACCGCAGCCCGTCCCCGTACCGCGCCCGACGACCGACCCGCTGGTGACAGCGGTCGCGCCGGTGTCGGCCCCGCCCGCGCCCACGGGTCCATCCGCCGCCCGCTATACCTCGGTCGTGTGGCCGTCCGAGGGCAAGCTGGACCTGCGCTCTGGCCCCGGCGACGACTTCGCCGTCTTGCGCGGGATGGAACGCGGCGACTGGGTCGCCGTGATCGAAAAGGACGGGCCTTGGGTCATGGTCGAGCACGAATCCGGCGTGACCGGCTGGACCCTCAGCGCCGAACTGACCCGCTAGGCCTTGAGCGCCAGCGACGGGGATAGAACGTCGATCCCAAGCGCCTTGCCGACCGGGTAACTGGTCAGCTTGCCCGCGTGGACGTTCAGCCCTTCCAGTAGGTGCGGATCGTCCTCGCAGGCTTTCCGCCATCCCTTGTCAGCCAGCGCCAGAAGGAACGGCATCGTCGCGTTCCCCAGCGCGATGGTCGATGTCCGCGCGACCGCGCCCGGCATGTTCGCCACGCAATAGTGCATGATGCCATCGACCTCGTAGATGGGGTCCTCGTGAGTGGTGGCCTTCGAGGTCTCGAAACAGCCGCCCTGATCGATGGCGACATCGACGATGGCGGCGCCGGGTTTCATCGTCGACAACTGCGCGCGCGACACCAGCTTTGGCGCGGCCGCGCCGGGGATCAGCACGGCGCCGATCACCATGTCCGCTTGCGCGACCAAGTCGGCGGTGTTCGCGGCAGAGGCATAGCGGGTGCGGAACTGCCCGCCGAACACGTCGTCGAGATAGCGCATCCGCGGCAGCGAGCGGTCAAGCACCGTCACTTCGGCGCCCATCCCGGCAGCGACGCGCGCGGCGTTGGTGCCGACGACACCGCCACCGATGACCACGACCTGTGCCGGACCGACGCCGGGGACGCCCCCCAGCAGCACGCCGCGCCCGCCATTCGCCTTCTGCAACGTCCACGCTCCGACCTGCGGCGCGAGTTTGCCTGCGACTTCTGACATCGGTGCAAGCAGGGGAAGCCCGCCCGCCGCATCGGTCACAGTTTCATAGGCGATGCAGGTCGCGCCCGACGCCAGCAAGTCCGCCGTCTGCTCCGGGTCCGGGGCGAGGTGGAGGTAGGTGAAGAGGATCTGACCTTCGCGCAGCATCTTGCGCTCTGCCGCCTGCGGTTCCTTGACCTTCACGATCATGTCCGCCGCCGCGAAGACTTCGGCCGCAGAGCCGGCGATGGTCGCGCCAGCCGCGATGTAATCCTCGTCGGTGAAGCCGGACCCGACGCCCGCGCCGGTCTCGACCAGCACCGCGTGACCGTGCATCACCGCTTCGTTGGCGGCGTTGGGCGTCACGCCGACGCGAAATTCCTGCGGCTTGATTTCCTTCGGGCAACCGATCTTCATGGGTATCCTCCTCGCTTTGATCCAGCATGTCGGGGGCGCGGCGCAAACTCTTCGGAATTTTCGTGCCAAACCTTCTGTCTTGGCGTAGATCCTGCGGCAAAGTGGCGCAAAGGCGGGAGGAATCTGCGACATGACCGAGCTGGACGACACCGATCGCCGAATCCTGCGGACGCTTCAGAAGCGTGGTCGCATCTCGAACGCAGAGCTGTCGGAAGCGGTTAACCTGTCGCCCTCGGCCTGTCACCGCCGGGTGCAGCGGCTAGAGACCGAAGGGGTGATCGCGCGTTACGTGGCTTTGCTCGATCCGCGCAAGCTGAACCGGCCGACCACCGTGTTCGTCGAGATCACGCTGTCCGGGCAGGCGGAAGAGGTGCTGGATGCGTTCGAGCGCGAGGTGGCGCGGATTCCGGATCTGCTGGAATGTCACCTGATGGCGGGTACGGCCGACTATCTTCTGAAGCTGTCCGCCGAGGACACCGACGATTTCGCGCGGATCCACCGGCGCTATCTGGCACGGTTGCCCGGGGTCGCGCAGATGCACTCGTCCTTTTCGCTGCGCACGGTGTTCCAGACGACTGCCCTGCCTGTGTGACATTTTACCGGGTCTCCTGTGAGCAGGTCTGCCCCGTGCCTATATGCTGGCAGGGAGTTATTCGGAGGGACCTGTCATGATGGAACTGAAGGAAACGCACCGCGACGACATGCTTCATGTGTACGTCTCGGGCAGTGTGACGGACGCCGACTACCGCGATGTGCTTATGCCCGCGATCGATGCGGCGACCGAGGGCGACGCGCGTCTGCGGTTGCTGATGGAAATGGAGTCGAACGCCGGCGACTTCACGCTTGGGGCGCTGTGGGACGATGCGCGCACCGGGCTGAAGCACTGGCGCGGCTTCGACCGGATCGCGGTCGTGACCGGCTCCAAGGGCGTGGCGCGCGCGATCAAGGCGTTCGCGGTGATCCTGCCGTGCCCGGTCATGGTGTTCCATCCCGGACAGGTGGACGAAGCGAAGCGCTGGCTGACCGAGTCGCTGGGCGCGATCCATCAGACCGACCTTGGCGACGGGGTGCTGGAAATCCAGTTGCTCGGGAAGCTCGACAGCGCTGTTTACGATGCCGAGGTCGAGCGGTTGAACGCCTTCATCCGCGCGAACGATCGCTTCCGCCTGCTGCTGGACATCCGCGACTTTGATGGCTGGCAGGGGTTCGGCGCGCTGGGCGAGCATTTCAAGCTGGTTCGTGACCACGCACCGATGCTGGAAAAGGCCGCCATCGTCGGCGATGCCGGCTGGCAAAAGATGGCGGTGGGGCTTGGTAAACGCGTTCTGGGCAAGGATGCGCGCTATTTCGAAGCCGAAGACCACGCTGCCGCGCGGGACTGGCTCAGGTCCTGACACGACCTGGGCGACATACAGGGCGGTCCGTCTCGGCCGCCCTTTTTTGTGCGTGCATGTTCAGACCGACTTAAACATTTGTCTCCTATACCCGGCCCAACCTGAACGAGGTGCCGTGGTGCGTCTGATCCTATTCGCCTTTCCCCTGCTTGCCGTCCTGTCTGGACCGGTCGCCGCCGTTGTCGGCGGCACGCCCCGCACGGACTCGCCGATGCTGGTGATCGTCCCGCCTTGGCTGGACGCCGCCAGCGTCGTCGACGGGGCCGGTGGGCGGCTTGTCGGTCCGGTGCGCGCGCCGTTGGCGGTCTTCGCCACGGTGGCCGACGGGGCCGGGCATGCCGCGACCTCTGATTTCGTGCGCCGGGTTCGTGACGAAGGCGCCTGGTGGGTGACGGACGGCACTGCACTTGCCGCGATTTGTGGAGTGGGCTGAGGTATGAATACAGAGCAAAGCGAACTGGACAGAAGCCGCGACGTCGCAACCCGGCGTCTGATGATGTGCGCCTGGGCCGGCGTGCCTACGGTGGCTTTGGTGGTCCTGTTGACGGGCTCGCAAAGCTGGGTGGCGGTCGGCATCTCGGCCGCTTTCGCGGCGCTGGGCCAGGTCGGCATGCGCACCGGCGGGCGTTTCGGTCGCATCGCGGTCGGGCAAAGCATGGTCGGTCAGGCCATCGGGCTGACCGCGGCTTTCGCCGGCCACCCCTGGCAGCTGGATGCGCATATGTCCTTCTTCGCGGTTCTCGCGGCGATGGTGGCGCTTGTCGGGGTCCGCGCGATCATCTTCGGCGCCGCCACGATCGTGCTGCACCATGTCTCGCTCAGCATCCTGCTTCCGTCGCTGGTCTATCCGTCTTCGGACATCTTCGCCAATATCGAACGGTCGCTGTTTCATGGCGCGGTCGTGCTGGTTGAAACCGCCGCCTTGGTGATCGCCGTGCGGATCCGCCTGAAAATGGATGCCGAAAGCCAGGCCCGCAACGCCGCGCTGGAAGAGGCAAAGCTTGCGACCGACGAAGCGCTTGCCCAGGCGCGCGCGGCGCAGGCCGATGCCGAAGCCGACCGCGCAGAGGCAGAGGCCGCGCAATCGAAGGCAGAGGCGGCGACGGCGACGGTTCGCGCGCAACAGGCCGAGGCGGATGCAGCACAACAGCGGATGCGCGAGGCCGAGGAACGCGAGGCTGAATCGCGCCGCAAGATGACGGAGCAGCTGGCGCAGGTTCTGGAGGCGCTGAAGATCGCCTTGCGGGGGCTGTCGACCGGCGACCTGAACACACGCATCAATGCCGCCTTCGCAGAGGAATACGAACCGCTGCGGGTCGATTTCAACGAAGCGCTGGCACAGTTGTCGGAAGCCCTGCGCGACGTGGCCGAATACACCGATCGCATCCGCAACGACGCATCGCAGATCAACAGTTCTTCGGAAGAGCTGTCGATCCGCACCGAACGTCAGGCCGCGACCCTACAGGAAACCGCAGCGGCGCTGACCGCGCTGACCACCTCGGTGGACGAAGCCGCGTCTATGGCGGAAGACGCCTCTTCCTATGCTGGCGAAGCACAGGACAAGGCCAGCGCCGGTGGCGAGATCGTCGAACGGACGGTGGCCGCGATGAGCCTGATCGAATCGTCCTCGGGCAAGATCGCAAGGATCACCAATGTCATCGACGACATCGCCTTCCAGACCAACCTTCTGGCCCTGAACGCGGGGGTCGAGGCGGCGCGCGCCGGAGACGCCGGTCGCGGCTTTGCCGTCGTCGCCTCCGAGGTGCGGGCGCTTGCGCAGCGGTCGTCAGAGGCGGCGCGCGAGATCAGCCAGCTTATCTCGTCCAGCGGACAGCAGGTTCAGGAAGGCGTGCAACTGGTCGGCCGGACCGGCGAGGCGCTTGAAGGGATCGTGACCGCCGTGCGTGAAACCGCCGAGCGTATCGGTCGCATCGCGACAGAAACCCGCGCCCAGTCCGGAAGCCTTGCAGAGATCACCAGCGCTGCGAACGAACTGGACAAGGTGACCCAGCAGAACGCGGCAATGTTCGAGGAAACGACGGCTGCGGTCGGCTCGATGAACGCCGGCGCCGAAGGGCTGTCCGGCGCGGTTGCGGCCTTCCGCTTCGGGGACGAGCACGGGGCCGAGGACGAGCAACTTGCCTGGGACAGCGCGCGCAAGTCCGCCTGACCGGACATGCTTCTGATGCGGTCGCGAACCGCGTTGGCTTCAAAAGCCGTCCGAACGCGACATGAAGGGCGGTGGTGTCCGCCGAACCGCTCGCAAAAGATCGGGCCAGTGGTTGTCCAACTCCGAAAGCCGCAGACAAAACTGCCGTCGTGGTGATAATCGTCACCCGGCGGCAGCAGTGCGTTTCGGCAAACGCGACCCCAGAAATGACAAACCCCCGGGCAATGCCACGGGGGTCGTCTGAGCGGCGGGTCGCCCCGCCGGCCAAGCCTCGTCAGTCTTAGAGAAGACCTTCGCGCTGGGCTTTTTTGCGTGCGAGTTTGCGGGCGCGGCGGATGGCCTCGGCCTTCTCGCGTGCGCGCTTCTCGGAGGGCTTCTCGAAATGTTGCCGAAGCTTCATCTCGCGGAAGACGCCCTCACGCTGCAGCTTCTTTTTCAGAGCCCGAAGGGCCTGATCGACATTGTTGTCGCGAACGCTGACCTGCATGTGGTTGTCACCACCTTTCTAAGTTAGGGTTGCGGAAATTGCAGGAAGTGGCCGTATAGCAAAGGCAAGCTAGCTTGTCCACCTATAGGCGGCCGGCGATAACGCGGGCGAAGACGGAGGAGCCGATGACCGATCCATCCACCGAAAATGGCAGTGAAACGACGGGGCGCGGTGCTGTTGCTGCGGACCGTTCGCAGCTTCTGGACGCGATCCTTCCGCACGTGGCGTTCGACGGCTGGTCCGAGGCCAGCTTCCGCGCTGCCGCGGCCGATCTTGGCCTTACGACAGCCGAGGCGCGCGCCATCGCACCCCGTGGCGCGCTGGATATGGCGGTGGCTTTTCACAAACGCGGCGACGCCGCGATGCTGGACCGCCTTGACCGCGCCGACCTTGCCGAGATGAAGATCCGCGAGCGGATCACCTTCGCGGTGCGCGCCCGGATCGAAGCGATCGACGACCGCGAGGCGGTGCGCCGCGGCTCTGCCTTCTTCGCGCTGCCGCAGAACGCGCCGGAGGGCGCGCGCCTGATCTGGGAGACCTGCGACGCGATCTGGACCGCGCTTGGGGACCCGTCCGACGACATCAACTGGTACACCAAACGCGCGACGCTGGCCGGGGTCTATGGCTCGACCGTGTTGTTCTGGCTTGGCGATGACAGCGAGGGGCGGGCCGAGACATGGTCTTTCCTCGACCGGCGGATCGAAGACGTGATGCGGATCGAAAAGGTAAAGGCGCAAGTCCGGAAGAACCCGGTTCTGAACGGCCTGATGGTGGGACCGAACTGGCTGATGTCGAAGGTGAAGGCGCCGCAGCACCGCGACGCGTCCGACCTTCCCGGACACGTGCGCGGCGAAGGATAAGCCGACAATGACCGACATGATGACCGCGATCGAGATTGCCGAGCCCGGCGGACCGGATGTCCTGCGACCAACGCAACGGCCGATCCCCGTGCCGGGTCACGGACAGATCCTCATCCGGGTGGCCTATGCCGGTGTGAACCGGCCCGACGCCCTGCAACGCGCGGGCAGCTATCCGCCGCCTCCGGGGGCGTCGGACCTGCCGGGGCTCGAAGCAAGCGGAACCGTCGCGGCGGTTGGCCCGGGCGTCACGGCTTGGAAAGAGGGCGACGCGGTCTGCGCACTGCTGCCGGGGGGCGGGTATGCCGAGTACGTGGTGACGTCGGCCGATCACGCCCTGCCCGTACCCAAGGTGCTGGACATGGCCGCCGCCGCCTGCCTGCCAGAGACGTTTTTCACAGTGTGGACCAACGTGTTCATGCGGGGCGGACTTGCGGCGGGCGAGCGGTTCCTCGTGCATGGCGGCTCGTCGGGCATTGGCACCACGGCGATCCAGCTTGCCGCGCATTTCGGCGCGCGCGTCTTCGCGACCGCCGGCAGCGCCGAGAAATGCGCCGCCTGTGCGAAACTGGGGGCCGAGCGCACCATCAACTACCGCGACGAGGATTTCGTCGAGGTGCTGAAAGCCGAAGGCGGAGCGCACCTAATCCTCGACATGGTCGGCGGCGACTATATTCCGCGCAACGTGCGCGCGCTGGCGGACGACGGCCGGTTGGTTCAGATCGCCTTTCTGTCCGGCCCGAAAGTCGAACTGAACTTCGCGCAGATCATGGCGCGGCGGCTGACCGTGACCGGCTCGACCTTGCGGCCGCAAAGCGACGCGTCGAAGGCCAAGATCGCGGACGGGTTGCGGGCGCATGTCTGGCCGCTGCTGGAGGCGGGGCGCGTCGCGCCCGTGATGGATTCGACATTTCCGCTTGCCGACGCCGCCAAGGCTCATGCGCGCATGGAAAGCTCCGAGCATATTGGGAAGATCGTTCTTCAGGTTGTCGACTAGCGGGCGCAAACGACCGCAAAATGCACGCAATTGGTGCAAGTCTAAAACGAAATTCGCCCCCTAGGGGCGAAAATAGCTAAAAAGCAGCAGTTCGGACCTATGGGGCTGAACTTTTTGCCGCCTTGCCCGTTTCTCCAATACGAGAACGGAAAGGTATTAAATTGCTTACTGAGATTCCGCAGATCGGCTTCGGCACCTGGACACAAACGGGTGGCGAGGGCGAGAAGCTTGTGACTGCTGCATTGGAAGCCGGCTATCGGCACATCGATACGGCCGACGCTTACGATAACGAGACAGAAGTTGGTAACGCCGTCGCTGCAAGCGGCATCCCGCGCGAACGGCTTTGGATCACCACCAAAATTCCCGCGTCCAAGTACGGCGAAGTCCGCAAGGCCGCCGAGCAAAGCCTTGGCCGCCTGAAAGTGGATCAGGTGGACCTGTTGTACCTGCATTGGCCGTCGAATGACATGGCGATGGAGGATTATCTGAAACCGCTGGCGCAGGCGCAGGACGAGGGGCTGGCCCGGCATATCGGGGTTTCGAACTTCAACAAGGTCCTGGTCGACGAAGCGGCGCAGATCCTTGGCGGCCCCGAGCGGATCTTCATGAACCAGATCGAACTGTCGCCGTATCTGGCGAACACCCCCATCGTACAGCACTGCAGGTCGCTGGGCATCGGTCTGACGGCCTATTCCCCGCTGGCGCGCGGCAAGATCAAGGGCGACCCGATCCTGAAAGGGCTGGGCGACGAACTGGGCGCGACCGAGGGGCAGGTGGCTTTGGCCTACCTGATGTACAAGGGATACGTCGTGATCCCGACATCGTCGAAGCCAGAGCGCATTGCCGAGAACCTTGCGGCAAAGGACCTGGAATTGTCGGACGCGAACATCGACCAGATCGACCGGCTGGATCGCAAGAAACGCATCGTCGACCCCGACTTCGCGCCCGAGTGGGACGCTTATTGACGAGGGTCAGTCGATCGGGTCCAGCAGCGCGTCGGTCATCGAACAGTCGCGCCGGACATCCCGGCCACAATCGCGGAACTCCAGATCGCGGGTAAGGCAGATCCGCGCTTCTTGGATGCGTCCGGACTGACAGGTGATGGTGATCGCGTCCGCCGCGAGTTCCGGGTTATCCTTCAGGAAGGCCTCTTCGATGACCGAGGCGGGAACCGTGACGGCCTTGTCCAGCCGGCGCAGTACCTCGGGGCGCCTGATCCGGTCGTAGGCCAGCCGCGCAAGCGTGAAATAGTCGTCGGAACTCAGCCCGGCGCAGCGCCCGTGTTTCTTCCACTGGTGCCAAGCCGAACCAGAGCTGCCCATGATATCGGCCATCGCCGCGGTGTCGGCCCGCGACGGATTGCGGGTGTTGTTCCGGCAATAGCTGGGCCACCCGTCTTCGTACTGCGGCCACAGCCCGTGCAGCACCCAGCCGAAGCCTTTGCCATCATCGCATTGGGGGCTGCCAGAGGCGTCGCCCTCCAGCGCGCACCACGTCGGCGACCATGACAGAGACAGCACATAATAGTCGAAATCGCCCGGTGTTTCGCCCTCGGCGAAGGCGGCGCTCGCGGTCAGGAACAAGGCTGCGATCCAGCGCATGGGGGCTTTTCCTTTGGGCAATTTGAGGCTATATGAGCCGCCAACTTCCCCGAAAACGAGGATAGGGTCCAGCCGGACCAGCCGTTTTCACGGCGAAGAAGGTATTTGTCGAAGGAGACGCACGATGATGGCGAAACCGATCATGGCGAAAGCCACCGCTGTCTGGCTGGTGGATAACACGACGCTGAGTTTCAAGCAGATCGCGGACTTCTGCGGCCTGCACGAGCTGGAGGTTCAGGGCATCGCGGACGGTGACGTCGCGGCCGGCGTGAAGGGCTTTGATCCGATCGCCAACAACCAGCTGACTCAGGAAGAAATCGACAAGGCCGAGAAGGACGTGCTGTACAAGCTGAAGCTGAAGCACAACCCGGCTGCCGTCGGCGAGGAAAAGCGGCGCGGTCCGCGTTACACCCCGCTGTCCAAGCGGCAGGACCGGCCGAACGCGATCCTGTGGCTTGTGAAATTCCACCCCGAGTTGTCGGACGGCCAGATCTCGAAGCTGGTGGGCACCACCAAGCCGACGATCCAGTCGATCCGCGAGCGGACGCACTGGAACATCGCGAACATGCAGCCGATCGACCCTGTTGCGCTGGGCCTCTGCAAGCAGATGGAACTGGACGCCGCGGTGGCCAAGGCTGCCAAGAAGCTGGACGCGGTTATGACCGACGACGAACGGCGCAAGCTGGTGTCGACCGAGCAGAGCCTCGAGATGGATACCGATCCGAAGATCCCGACCGCGATCTCGGGTCTCGAGACGTTCTCGCTGTCGGACGATCCTCGCGGTGACGACGACGACAAGGAAGAAAATCTGCCGGACGCCGACAGCTTCTTCAACCTGCCGTCGGGCGACGACCAGCCCGATGTCGATGACGAGGACGACGACAAGCGCTGATCCCGGCGCGACCGATTTCGATAAACCCCGGCCCCTGAGCCGGGGTTTTTCTTTTGCGGCATCGGTGCGGTCGCAGGGCCGGATGCGACGCTATCTCCCGCCTTCTGCCAGTTGACGCCGACGGCGCGGGCGCGCATCTGTCCGGCGACGCGACGAAGGAGACCACCATGTCCGACCAGAGCGAAGGTTTGTTCGACGACCGCAAGTCCCGCGCTTCGGGCTGGTTCCGCGAGTTGCGCGACCAGATCGTAAGTGCCTTCGAGGCGCTGGAAGACAGCCAGACCACCGGCCCCTTCGCAGACGCACCCGCCGGGCGGTTCGAGGTCACCGAGACTCGCCGTGCGGCTGAAGGCGAGGCGGATGCCGGCGGTGGTCTGATGAGCGTCATGCGCGGCGGTCGCGTGTTCGAGAAGGTCGGCGTCAACGTCTCGACCGTTTATGGCTCGCTGGGCGAGGCGGCCCAGAAGTCGATGGCGGCGCGTGGTGTCCCCGGCATTGCCGAGGATTCCCGGTTCTGGGCGTCCGGCATCAGCCTGGTGGCGCATATGCAGAACCCGCACACGCCCGCTGTCCACATGAACACGCGCATGTTCTGGACGCCGAACGCGTGGTGGTTTGGCGGCGGTGCCGATCTGAACCCCTGCATCGAGTATGACGAGGACACCGTGGATTTTCATGCCGCGTTGAAGGCCGGCTGCGATCCGCATGGGGATGACCTTTACGACCGTTTCAAGGCGTGGGCGGACGAGTATTTCTATATCCCGCATCGCAAGCGGGCACGGGGCGTCGGCGGGATCTTCTATGACGACCGGAACACGGGCGACTGGGAGGCGGACTTTGCCTTCACGCAGGATGTCGGCCGGGCATTCCTGCCCGCCTTCCTGCCGGTGACCGAGCGCCGTCGGAACACGCCGTGGACGGAAGCCGACAAGGAGACTCAGCTGGTCCATCGCGGGCTTTATGCCGAGTACAACCTTGTCTACGACCGCGGCACCAAGTTCGGACTGGCGACCGGTCACGACCCGGACGCCGTCCTGATGAGCCTGCCGCCCCTCGCCAAGTGGCGCTAGGCAGAGCCGTCTAAAGCAGGCTTGCGCCTTCGTCTTCCAGTGTGTCGGGCGCTGGCGGGGCTTTCGGCAGATGCGCCATCGGCGTCCCGGGCAAGGGCACCGTCGCCTGTGGCATCGCGAAGCCGCCCATCGCGGGCTGCGCTGGCTTGGCGCCGCCGGGGGTGATCTCGCCCCGCATCTCGGCAAGATAGCTGCGATGATCGCAGGCTGCGCCGACCGCCTGTTTCACCTGACCCCGAACCTGCCCGAGGTAGGTCTTCCACTTGTCCGCATCCAGCCGCGACCCGCGCGCCAGCTTGCCGCGCGCGAATCCGGTTTCGTAGACGCGTTTGCCCAACAAGACGGCCTGATAGGTGATGTGGTCGAACAGGATCGAACTGGGCAGGTCCAGCGGGCCGGGCAGGGCATAGCGCCATGTCTCGATCAGCTCGGCCAAGCGGTCGGGGACTTGCAGCTCTTCGCGGGCGTCGATCCAATACTGGCTGTCGGTGCGGTTGCCGAGGGCATAGTGGAGGATGATGAAATCCCGCACCTCGTCATACATCCGGTCGGTCAGCCGGTTGAAATGATCGCGCAGCGGCGGGGCGAAGTCGCTGTCGGGGAAATAGGTGGTCAGCCACCGGACGCCCATGTCGATCATGTGGATCGCCGTCGACTCAAGCGGCTCGATGAAGCCGCCGGACAGCCCCAGCGCGACGCAGTTCTTTACCCAGGCGTGCCGGCTGCGCCCGATCCGCATCGGGATTACCCGCGGCTCTGCGTCCTTGCCGGCGGGACCGAGGTGGGCAAGAAACTCGGCACGCGCTTCTTCGTCGGTGCGGTGCGCGCTGGAAAAGACATAGCCGGTGCCGATCCGGTTATAGAGCGGTACGCGCCAAGACCATCCGGCCCCCAAGGCCGTCGAGCGAGTGACGGGCTCAAGCTTCTGCTTGTCGAGATGCGGGATCTGCACCGCCATGGCGCGGTCGTTGGCGAGGTAGCGGGAATAGCTGACGAAGGGCTCTTTTAGGGCCTGATTGATGATCAGGCCTCGGAAGCCGGTGCAGTCGATGACCAGTTCCACCGGATGCCGGCCCGATTTCTCGAGATGCAGCGCCGCGACGTATCCGCGCTCATCCAGTTCCACGTCCTGCACGTTGTCGCGGAGGTGATTCACTCCTGCGGCGACACAGGTCTTCTGCATCAGGCCGGCGAACTTTCCGGCGTCGAGATGGTAGGCATAGCCGATCTTCATCTTCTGATCGAACTCGCCCGCCCCCGACATACGCGGCGCGCGGCAGGCGTTGATCAGGTCGACCGTGGGCGAAAAGGTCTGGACGAAATCCAGCGCTCCCGCGCCAAGGTCGCTGTAGTAGACGCCCAGTTGCTGCGTTCCGATCGCAGGCGGACGGGCAAAGGGGTTTATGTAGGATATCGGCTTGCCGTTGCGGTCCCGGTTCCAGTCAGTGAAGTCGACACCAAGCTTGAACGAGGCATTGCAGGTCTTGAAGAACTCCCGCTCGGAGATGCCGCACTGGTGCAGCGTGCGGGGCATGTTGGGAACCGTGGCCTCGCCCACGCCGACGGTGGCGACATCGGGCGACTCGATCAGGGTGATCTTCACCTTGCGGCCCTGTTGCAGCCCGGTCTGCAGCAGCATCGCCGCCATCCATCCAGCGGTGCCCCCGCCGACGATGGTTATCTCGCGGATCGGTTTCGCCATGCCGATGCTCCCCCCACGGTGTGACCTTGGAGAAGCCTAAACGGTGACCTAGCGGAAAGTCACCTGTTTGCGGCCCGAGGGCTTAGCAGGGTTGTCGCTGGGTCACAGCACGGCGGCGATGGTCAGCCGCGGATCGCTTCCAGCAGGACGTTCACGTTCTCGGGGTCGGCGTCGGGGGTGATGCCGTGCCCAAGGTTGAAGATATGCGGCCCACCGGCGAACGCCGCCTTGATCCGCTTGGCCTCGTCGATCAGCTTCTGACCGCCCGTCACCATCAGCTTCGGGTCAAGGTTGCCCTGTACGCAGCCATCCTTCTGCACATGTGCTACCGCCCACTCGGCGTCGACCGAGTTGTCGAGCGCCACGCAGTCCGCGCCGGTGGCCTTGGCGAAGCCTTCGTAGGCCGGACCTGCCTCGCGCGGGAAGGCAATGATGGGCAGACCCGGATGGCGCTTCTTCAGTTCTGCAATGATGCGGCGGGCCGGGGCGACCGCGTATTGCTGGAAAGCGTCGGCGGGCAGGGAGCCGGCCCAGCTGTCGAACAGTTTCACGACTTCCGCACCTGCGTCGACCTGTGCCGAGAGATATTCGATTGTGGCCTCGGTGATCCGTTCCATCAGCGCGTCGAACAGCGCCGGGTTCCCGGTGCGCAGCGCGTGCGCCGGAGCCTGATCGGGCGTGCCGCGACCGGCGATCATGTAGGTCGCCACGGTCCATGGCGCGCCAGCGAAGCCGATGAGGGTCGTCTCTGCCGGCAGCTCGCGCGACAGGATGCGCACGGTTTCGTAGATCGGCGACAGCGTGTCATGCACGGCAGCCGCCGGTTTCAGTACGTCGAAATGCGCCTGCGCGTCGATGGTCGACAGGCGTGGACCTTCGCCGGTGACGAACCACAGGTCGGCGCCAAGCGCCTGCGGCACCAGAAGAATGTCGGCAAACAAGATGGCCGCGTCGAAGCCGAAGCGGCGGATCGGCTGAAGCGTGACCTCTGCCGCAAGCTCGGGGTTGTAGCACAGCGACAGGAAATCCCCGGCCTGCGCCCGCGTCGCGCGGTACTCGGGCAGGTAGCGTCCCGCCTGCCGCATCAGCCACGCCGGCGGCACCGCCTGCGTCTCGCCCGCCAGCGCGCGGAGGATCGTCTTCGAAGCCATTCCCGTCTCCCTTTCGTTCCGGTGACAGGTCTAGCGCCCGGCGTCCGGAGTCAAGCGGTTCGCAGCTTCCGCGCCGCCATGACGCGGCGCCGATGTCGCGCCCCGTTTTCCTTCCCGCACAGTTCGGTTATGGCGGAAGCCATGACGATGCCCACACCCCACGACCCGCTCAAGATCGGCACCCGCGGCTCGCCGCTGGCGCTGGCGCAGGCGCACGAGACGCGCGACCGTCTGGCCGCCGCCTTCGACCTGCCGTCCGAGGCTTTCGCCATCGTGGTGATCCGCACCACCGGCGACGATGCGGCGCTGATCGCGAAGGACAAACCGCTGAAAGAGCTGGGCGGGAAGGGGCTGTTCACGAAAGAGATCGAGGAACAGCTTTTGTCCGGCGGCATCGACATCGCGGTGCATTCGATGAAGGACATGCCCGTCGAACAGCCGGGCGGTCTGGTGCTGGACTGCTATTTGCCGCGCGAGGATGTGCGGGACGCGTTCATCTCGCCGACGTTGGGCGGTATCGCGGAGCTGGCCGAAGGCGCGGTTGTCGGAACGTCCAGCCTGCGGCGGAAGGCGCAGCTTCTGAACCGGCGGCCCGACCTGAAGGTTGTCGAGTTCCGGGGCAACGTGCAGACCCGGCTGCGCAAGCTGGCCGATGGCGTGGCCGAGGCGACGTTTCTTGCCAAGGCGGGACTGAACCGGATGCCGGACCTTGATGTGCCGCACCGCCCCATCGACCCCGATGACATGCTGCCCGCCATCGCGCAGGGCGCAATCGGGATCGAACGGCGTGGCGACGACAGCCGCGTGGCCGGGATGCTCGAAGCGATCCACGACGCGGTCACCGGCACCCGTCTGGCGGCCGAGCGCGCGTTCCTCGCCGCGCTTGACGGATCGTGCGAAACGCCGATTGCGGGGCTTGCGCAATTGGACGGCGGGCGGCTGCGGTTGCGGGGAGAGATCCTGCGCACCGATGGCTCCGAAGCGCTGGCCGACGCCGCTGAAGGCTCTGCCGAGGACGGCCCCGAGATGGGCCGCGCAATGGCCGCAGCCCTGTTGTTGCGGGCGGGCGAGGGGTTCTTCGACTGGAAGTGACTCCGGTGCCGCTTGAAAAGCGCGCCGAAAACCCGTATCTGCCGCCCGATCCGATCCAGAGGAATGACGATGGCCACCCGTACCAATCCGCTTCAGTTCATTCAGCAGGTCCGTGCTGAAGTCGCCAAGGTCGTCTGGCCGACCCGCCGCGAAGTGCTGCTGACCACCGTGATGGTCTTCGTGATGGCCTCGCTGACGGCCGTGTTCTTTTTCCTGGTCGACTGGATCATCCGGTCCGGCCTGCAGATCCTGCTGACCTACGTCGGCTGATCATTCTCCGCCGCGGCGGAAACCTCCTGAAACCTGTCCCAAGCGCCGTCCGGCCATTGCCGTGGGCGCGCTTTTGCCTAGGTCTTTCCCCAAATCTTTGGAGGAAAGCGAATGGCGAAGTACGGCGAAGGTGACAAGGTAGAATGGAACTGGGGCAATGGCACCGGGACCGGCACCGTCCAGACGGTCTATACCCGCAAGACCACCATCAAGGCGCAGGGGTCCGAGGTGACCCGCGACGCTGACGAGGACAACCCGGCCTACCGGATCGAACAGTCCGACGGCGACGAAGTCCTGAAATCAGAGAGCGAGCTGACGAAGGCGTCTTAGGGCGGGCGCGACGGGCGAGTGAGCGGCGTTGGACAGCGCCTGTCGTGGTGGCGGATTGTCCATCGTCGCGCATGGCGATGGCTTGCTCCGCCTTTCTTGGCTGCGTACGAAGCACCTGATTAACCGAGATAATTTCGCCGCTTGATCATTGTCGTCAGCGCTGATCGCTCCCTCGTGTTCATTGCATCACATTAGGTTAGCGAGGGTCTCGGCGCCCAATGGCGGACATATTCAACCTGTTAATCACACCCTCCCTAAACGGAGGAAATCCTTATGAAACGTGCCCTGCTTGCTTTGACTGTTGTTTCGATGCTTGGCGCTTGTGCCCAGCAACCAAATCAGGTCCAGGCGATTCCGGTCTCGACGATGAACTACAGCGGTATGACCTGCCACCAACTCGCTGCCGAACGTGCCGACATCATCTCGCGCGTGAACACGCTGTCCGCGGCCCAGAAGCAAAAGGCCGATCAGGATGCGGTCGCGATGGGAATCGGAATGATCCTGTTCTGGCCGGCTCTCTTCGCATTGACCGCAGGTACGGACCAGGGTCCGGCGCTTGGCCAGGCGAAGGGTGAATTCGACGCAATCGAGAAAAAGCTTCGCGAACGCGGCTGCGTTCGCGCCTAGCGGCGACTTTAAAGTTCTTGTCGGCATCCGGCCCCGAAGAGCGGGCCGGATGCCGTTTCTTTAACGCGGCGCCAGTTGCGGTCGTGGCGCTTTGGCCAACAGCCGTGGGTCAATCGGCTTGAATTCCGCCGGATTGCACTGTATCGGGGCCGAACTTCCCCGACATGGCGAGCATCGAATCGAGTGGCCCGCCTCAGTGTGTTTGGGGATCATTGGGAAAACGGCGCGAATTTTCCTCGAAAATTCGGGCGCAGATCAGGACGGACGACGGTATGGCCAAGCGTTGGTATTCGGTGAGCGTGCTCTCGAACTTCGAGAAGCGGGTGGCGGAACAGATCCGGCACGCCGTCGCCGACGCCGGTCTCGAAGACGAGATCGAGGAAGTGCTGGTTCCGACCGAAGAGGTCATCGAGATCCGGCGCGGCAAGAAGGTCACCGCCGAGCGGCGCTTCATGCCCGGCTACGTGCTGGTGCGCATGGAGATGACCAACGCCGGCTATCACCTGATCACCTCAATCAACCGCGTGACCGGCTTTCTTGGCCCGCAGGGCAAGCCGATGCCGATGCGCGACGCCGAGGTGAATGGCATCCTGAACCGCGTCGAAGAAGGTCAGGAAGCGCCGCGCACCCTGATCCATTTCGATGTGGGCGAGAAGGTCTCGGTCACCGATGGTCCGTTCGAGGGCTTCGACGGCATGGTCGAGGAAGTGGACGACGACAACCAGCGCCTGAAGGTGTCGGTGTCAATCTTCGGCCGCGCGACGCCGGTCGAACTGGAATACACCCAGGTGTCCAAGCAGGGCTGAGCCGAATGGCGGGGCGAGCCCGCCATGGCTTTTGGCTTCCGGCGCTCAGCGCCGGATGTTGCCGCTGATCTCCGGCACGCCGAACTCCTCGCGACAGATTTCGGCAAGCCGGGCGACGCCCTTGCGGATCGTCTCGATTGGCGGGTTCGCGAAGCATAGCCGGATCCAGCGGTCGGCATCGCCTTCCAAAGACCAGTCGGGCCCGGGGTTCACCGCGACGCCCTTCGCCCCGGCGACCGCCGCGAGTTGCGGTGTCGTGACGCCCTCGGGCAGCTTCAGCCACAGGAAAATCCCTCCGGGCGGCTTGGCGAATTCGACCGTCGTTCCAAAACACTCGTCCACCGCGTCGATCATCGCGTCCAGCTTGCCCTCCAGCACGGCATTGCAGCGGCGTACATGGTCGTCGAAGTGGTCGGGGCAGTATTCGGCCAGCATCATCTGTTCCAGCGCGGGCGAGCCGGCATCGGTCTTCAGCGCAATGAGGCGTCCCAAAACCGGCCAGCCGGCGTTGATGTAGCCCACGCGCAAGGCCGGTCCGACGGTCTTCGAGAAGGTGCCGATGTGGATGACCATGCCGCTATCGTCCAACGCCCGCAGCGCGGGCGGCCGTTCATTCGCCCAGACGAGATCGGAATAGCACTCGTCCTCGAAGATCGGCACACCGTGTTGCTTTGCCAACTCTAGCATCCGGTGGCGGCGGTCGAGCGGCAGGATGGTGCCGGTGGGGTTATGAACGGTCGCGATGGTGAAGATGTACTTCGGCCGGATCCCTTTCGCCGCCAGATCGTTCAGCACCGTCTCCAGCGCGTCCATCCGCATCCCCTCTGCATCAAGCGGAACGGGGATCATATCGACTCCCATCGCACGGAGCTTCGAGAAGGTGCCGCCGTAGTTGGTTTCCTCGACGATGACGGTGTCGCCGCGTTCCAGCAGCAGCTTGTTCACCAGTTCCATCGCCTGCAACGAGCCAGAGGTCAGCAGGATGTCATCCGCCGTGGTGTCGATGCCGGAGTAGCGCTTCAGTTTTTGCACGAGGTACTCTCGCAGGGGCCGGTAGCCCTGCGGGCCGCTGCGCAGGCTGTAGGTCGCGATGTCCGCGCCCTCGCGCGACAGCGCCCGGTCCATTGCGGCGCGCAGGTCGTCCACCGGAACGGTTGCGTTGTCGATGTGGCCGCCGATGAAGTTGAACTCGGGAAAACCGGACCAGCGCTTTGCCGGCGCCGGTGTGCTTTCCGGCAGCAGCGGAGAAAAGTCGAACGTCATCGTTTATCCTGTTATCTGTTTCGCTGGACCGTAGGGGGCACAGGACACTGGTGGCAAGCGGCGTGATTGCAGGGCCGCCGGGCTTGCAGAATCCCTTTCCCGGGTGTATGCGCCGCGTCTGTCGTCGGAAGATGGCACCCTGTGTGGGAGGCGAGGGCATCGCGATGTCCGGACCAGACCACATCAACCGAAGCCTGCGGAACGCGTTTCGCGGGTGTTGAGAAAAGGAATTGGCACATGGCCAAGAAAGTAGCCGGCACCATGAAGCTTCAGGTGCCCGCCGGTCAAGCGAACCCCTCTCCGCCGGTCGGCCCGGCGCTGGGTCAGCGCGGCATCAACATCATGGAATTCTGCAAGGCGTTCAACGCCAAGACGCAGGAAATGGAGCCCGGTGCGCCGTGCCCGACCGTGATCACCTACTACCAGGACAAGTCCTTCACGATGGACATCAAGACGCCGCCCGCGTCTTACTATCTGAAGAAGGCTGCCAAGCTGAAGTCCGCCGCCAACAACCCCGGCCGCGAGACTGTTGGTTCGGTGTCTGTCGCTCAGGTGAAAGAGATCGCCGAAGCGAAGATGAAAGATCTGAACGCGAATGACATCGACGCCGCGATGCAGATCATCCTGGGCTCCGCCCGCTCCATGGGCATCGAGGTGAAGTAAGATGGCAAAGCTCGGAAAACGCACCCGCGCCGCGCGCGAAGCCTTCGCCGGCAAGGAAAACCTGTCGGTCGAGGAAGCTGTCGAACTGGTGAAATCGAACGCCAAGTCGAAATTCGACGAGTCGGTCGAGATCGCGATGAACCTGGGCGTCGACCCGCGTCACGCCGACCAGATGGTTCGTGGCACCGTGACCCTGCCCAACGGCACCGGCAAGACCGTTCGCGTCGCCGTGTTCGCCCGTGGCGCGAAGGCTGATGAAGCCACCGCAGCCGGCGCGGACATCGTTGGCGCCGAGGACCTGATGGAAACCATTCAGGGCGGCACCATCGACTTCGACCGCTGCATCGCCACCCCGGACATGATGCCGATCGTCGGCCGTCTGGGTAAGGTGCTTGGCCCGCGCAACCTGATGCCGAACCCGAAGGTCGGCACCGTGACCATGGACGTCAAGGAAGCCGTCGAGGCGGCCAAGGGCGGTCAGGTTCAGTTCAAAGCCGAGAAAGCGGGCGTCGTGCACGCCGGTGTCGGCAAAGCCTCGTTCTCGGCCGATCAGCTGGCCCAGAACGTGCGTGCTTTCGTGGACGCGGTGAACAAGGCGAAGCCGACGGGCGCGAAAGGGACCTATATGAAAAAGGTCTCGATCAGCTCGACCATGGGCCCGGGCGTGTCGATCGACGTGCTGTCGGCCACCGGCAACGCACCGGCCGAAGCCGCCGAGTAAGGCGCTTCACGACTGGAATTCGGAAAGGGCGGGCCTTCGGGTCCGCCCTTTCTGCTTTTGGCGGTGGTCAGCGGCCACCGGCCTTGGCCGCATCCCGGCAGGCATCTTCCAGCGCGCGCGGCTTGTGGCGCGCCGCGTCCAGCGTCGCCGTGCGATCCTCGCCTTCGACCGCGCCTTCGGCGACGCGGGCCATGGCATAGGTCGGAACGCGGGCCAGCCCCTTCAGCAGGTCGCGAGCCAGTGCATGAACGGCGAGATAGTCAAGGTGGCTGCCCAGCAGTCCTGCGCCTGCTTCCTGTCCTCCCTCGGCATTGACCCGGCAGGCCTCGGCATCGGTTGAAATGAACGACCGGCAGATCGTCGGGCGCGCGTCATAAGCGCGGCAGGCGCGGGTCTCGGGGTCGAGCGCCGGGCAGGCAGCCGGATGCCAGCCGCGACCGTCCGGCTGACCGGCAAGCGGGGCGAGCGCGTCGTGCAGCCGTATCGCCTCGGCTTCGGTGATGGTGCCGCCGTCGCCGCCTTGCAGGATACAGCAAAAGGCGCAGCCCTCGGCGCAGGCGGCCTCGGTCACGGCGCGGGGCGGGTTCTGCATAAGCGTATCGCGCGAGACGTCGCCCAGACGAGCCGCCGCCTGTCCGCGGGCCAGTTCCCCGGCGGCCTGCGGCAGCGACATGCCATGCGCCGCCGCGGTGTCGAGATACGCAGCCAACATCCGGCGGGCGCGGGCTTCGGCGTCCTTGCCTGCGCCGGTGGCGCGGGCGCGGTCGAGGCGGGCGCGGAGATCGGCGACAGAGGTCGGGCGGCCCTTTGGCTTGCCGGTTGCGCGGCGGTCGGTGCGGGGGCTCATGCGGGCTGACTGATCCTGTAGCGCGGTGTTTGCCAGAGTATACGGGGCGGACGGTTGCACCGCCAGATGATCGCCCGACGTCACAGAACCGCCCGATTTTTACGCAAGCTCTTGATTTGGGCGGTCCGGTCGCGCAAACTGCCGTCCGTGATGGGTTACCTGGTTCACTTGCCGGACATCGCCTGAGACCGGCACTCCCGCGGCGTTTCGCGTCCGCGTGGATTTTTCTGTCGTTCGGGTCTTCACAATCTTTACACGAGCGTCTAAACACACCGCTTGTCCGGTGCCCGAGTCTCTTGGGTGCCCGGATGATTCGTCCGAGACGGTGGGTGGCCCGAAATCCTTCGACGCCATAATTCCTGCCCGAGACGGGAAGAGACCAAGAATTCTTCGGATGGCCCCCGAACCTTCGTCGGGCCGTTCCGGGGCGAATTGGCTGGACCCGTAAGGACCCGACGCCGGGCATCGCCCGGTGAACTAGGAGCCGGGGGGTCGCCAAGGCCCTCCATACTTGGAGTAAAACTGTGGATAGAGCCCAGAAAGAGAAAGTGGTCGATGAACTCGGCCAGATCTTCGAAAGCTCTGGCGTCGTGGTGGTTGCACACTACGCGGGTCTCACGGTTGCCGAGATGCAGGACCTGCGCGCACGCATGCGTGATGCGGGCGGGGCCGTGCGTGTTGCCAAGAACAGGCTCGCCAAGATCGCCCTGGAAGGTAAGCCGAACGCTTCGATCGCTGATTACCTGACGGGCATGACCGTACTCGCCTATTCCGAGGACCCCGTGGCAGCAGCCAAGGTGGCCGAGGACTTCGCCAAGGATAACAAGAAGTTTGAGATCCTTGGCGGTGCTATGGGCGAGACGGCTCTGGACCGGGCCGGTGTCGAGGCCGTGTCGAAAATGCCGTCGCGCGATGAGCTTATTGCTTCCATCGTCGGCTGCATCGGCGCGCCCGCTTCGAACATCGCCGGCGCCATTGGCGCACCTGCTTCGAACATCGCAAGCATCCTCTCGACTATCGAGGAAAAGGCCGAAGCGGCCTAAGGCAAACGGGATATCCCGCGTGGGGTTGTACCCTCTCGCGTTGGAACACATCTAGGAAAACGGAAACAGTACAATGGCTGATCTGAAGAAACTCGCCGAAGAGATCGTGGGCCTGACCCTGCTCGAGGCTCAGGAACTGAAAACCATCCTGAAAGACGAATACGGCATCGAGCCCGCTGCTGGCGGCGCTGTCATGATGGCCGGTCCGGCTGCCGGTGGCGACGCTGGCGCTGCCGAAGAAGAGAAGACCGAATTCGACGTCATCCTGAAATCGGCTGGCGCTTCGAAAATCAACGTCATCAAAGAAGTCCGCGCCATCACCGGCCTGGGCCTCAAAGAAGCCAAGGAACTGGTCGAAGCCGGTGGCAAAGCCGTCAAAGAAGGCGTTGCCAAAGCTGAAGCCGAGGAAATCAAAGGCAAGCTCGAGGCCGCTGGCGCCGAGGTGGAGCTCAAGTGATTTCCGTCGTCCCGATGCGGGACGGATGAGAAGTTCGAACACGGCTGGATCCGGGCATTCCCGGGTCCAGCCATCCGCGTCTCAGGAAGGGCTTTGCAGCCCAGAGCCCTTCCTAAGGTGCGGAAACCGATCGGGCGGCAGCCGGTGGGACGGCTGCCAGGGATAGATCGGTCCCACCTGACCCAAGGGCGCATTGCCGTAGCCCCGACGGCGATGCGTTTGCGAAGATGAGAGGTGTATTCCCTTATGGCGTCCAGCTACCTTGGCCAGAAGCGTCTCCGTAAATATTATGGCAAGATCCGGGAAGTCCTGGAGATGCCGAACCTCATCGAGGTTCAGAAATCCAGCTATGAGCTGTTCCTGAAATCCGGCGACGCGGTCGAGCCCGCGCTGGACGAAGGCATCAACGGCGTGTTCCGTTCGGTCTTTCCGATCAAGGACTTCAACGAGACCGCCGTTCTGGAGTTCGTGAAGTACGAACTCGAGAAGCCGAAATACGACGTCGACGAGTGCATGCAGCGTGACATGACCTACAGCGCACCGCTGAAGGTTACGCTTCGCCTCATCGTGTTCGATGTCGATGAAGACACCGGCGCGAAGTCGGTGAAGGACATCAAGGAACAAGACGTCTTCATGGGCGACATGCCCCTGATGACCCCGAACGGCACGTTCATCGTGAACGGCACCGAGCGCGTCATCGTTTCCCAGATGCACCGTTCGCCGGGCGTGTTCTTCGACCACGACAAGGGCAAGACCCACGCCTCGGGCAAGCTGCTGTTCGCCTGCCGCATCATTCCCTACCGCGGCTCCTGGCTGGACTTCGAGTTCGACGCCAAGGACATCGTGTTCGCGCGCATCGACCGTCGCCGGAAGCTTCCGGTGACCACCCTCCTGTACGCCCTCGGGCTGGACCAGGAGGCGATCATGGACGCCTACTACAACACGGTCACCTACCGGCTTGAGAAGAACCGCGGCTGGAAAACCAAGTTCTTCCCCGAGCGCGTTCGCGGCACCCGCCCGCCGTTCGACCTGGTCGACGCGGCCACCGGCGAGGTGTTTGCCGAGGCTGGCAAGAAGATCACCCCGCGTGCGGTCAAGAAGATCATCGACGAGGGCCAGATCACCGATCTGATGGTTCCGTTCGAGCAGATCGTGGGCAAATACGCCGCGAAGGACATGATCAACGAGGAAACCGGCGCGATCTATGTCGAAGCCGGCGACGAGCTGACGTGGGAAACCGACAAGGAAGGTGAAGTCACCGGCGGCACGCTGAAAGAGCTGGTCGACGCGGGCGTCACCGAGATCCCGGTTCTGGACATCGATAACGTCAACGTCGGTCCGTACATGCGCAACACCATGGCGCAGGACAAGAACATGGACCGCGGCACGGCGCTGATGGACATCTACCGGGTCATGCGCCCGGGCGAGCCGCCCACCGTCGAGGCTGCGTCGGCCCTGTTCGATACCCTGTTCTTCGACAGCGAGCGCTACGACCTTTCGGCCGTGGGCCGCGTGAAGATGAACATGCGCCTGGCTCTGGACGCGCCGGACACGCAGCGGACGCTGCGCAAGGAAGACATCGTCGCCTGTGTGAAGGCGCTGGTCGACCTGCGGGACGGCCGTGGCGAGATCGACGACATCGACCACCTCGGCAACCGCCGGGTGCGCTCGGTCGGCGAACTGATGGAGAACCAGTACCGCGTCGGTCTGCTGCGGATGGAACGCGCGATCAAGGAACGCATGTCGTCGGTCGAGATCGACACCGTCATGCCGCAGGACCTGATCAACGCGAAACCGGCCGCCGCCGCCGTGCGCGAGTTCTTCGGCTCGTCGCAGCTGTCGCAGTTCATGGACCAGACCAACCCGCTGTCCGAAGTGACGCACAAGCGTCGCCTGTCGGCGCTTGGCCCGGGCGGTCTGACCCGCGAACGTGCAGGCTTCGAGGTGCGCGACGTTCACCCGACCCACTATGGCCGGATGTGCCCGATCGAGACGCCGGAAGGTCCGAACATCGGCCTGATCAACTCGCTCGCCACGTTCGCCCGCGTGAACAAGTACGGTTTCATCGAGACCCCGTACCGCGTGGTCAAGGAAGGCCAGGTCACGGACGAAGTGCACTACATGTCCGCGACCGAGGAAATGCGTCACACCGTGGCGCAGGCCAACGCGACGCTGGACGACAACGGCAAGTTCGTGAACGAGATGGTCAACACCCGCCAGTCGGGTGAATACACGCTTGCGCCGAACGAGGCCGTCGACCTGATCGACGTGTCGCCGAAACAGCTGGTGTCGGTCGCGGCGTCGCTTATTCCGTTCCTGGAAAACGACGACGCCAACCGCGCTCTGATGGGCTCGAACATGCAGCGGCAGGCCGTGCCTCTGCTGCAGGCCGACGCGCCCTTCGTGGGGACCGGGATCGAGGGCAAGGTCGCCATCGACTCGGGCGCCGCGATCCAGGCACGCCGGGGCGGGATCATCGACCAGGTCGACGCGCAGCGGATCGTTATCCGCGCGACCGAAGACCTGGAGCCGGGCGATCCGGGCGTCGACATCTACCGGCTGCGCAAGTTCCAGCGTTCGAACCAGAACACCTGCATCAACCAGCGTCCGCTGGTGAAGGTGGGTGACAAGGTCGGCAAGGGCGAGGTCGTGGCCGATGGTCCGTCGACCGATCTTGGCGAACTGGCTCTGGGTAAGAACGTGGTCGTCGCGTTCATGCCGTGGAACGGCTACAACTACGAGGACTCGATCCTGATCTCCGAGCGTATCGTGCGCGACGACGTCTTCACCTCGATCCACATCGAGGAATTCGAAGTCGCCGCCCGTGACACCAAGCTTGGGCCGGAAGAGATCACCCGTGACATCCCGAACGTCGGTGAAGAAGCGCTGCGCAACCTCGACGAGGCTGGCATCGTTTACATCGGCGCCGAGGTCGGACCGGGCGACATTCTTGTCGGCAAGATCACTCCGAAGGGCGAAAGCCCGATGACGCCGGAAGAAAAGCTTCTGCGCGCCATCTTCGGTGAAAAGGCTTCGGACGTGCGCGACACCTCGCTGCGGCTGCCGCCGGGCGACTTCGGCACGATCGTGGAAGTCCGCGTGTTCAACCGTCACGGCGTGGAGAAGGACGAACGTGCCCTCCAGATCGAGCGGGAAGAGGTGGAACGCCTGTCGCGCGACCGCGACGACGAGCTGCACATCCTCGAGCGCAACATCTACGCGCGTCTGAAGGACATGATCCTCGGCAAGACCGCGGTGAAGGGTCCGAAAGGCGTCAAGCCGGGCTCGGAAATCACCGAGGACCTGCTGGAGATGCTGTCTCGCGGCCAGTGGTGGCAACTTGCGCTGAGCGACGACGCCGAGGCCCAGATGGTCGAGGCGCTGAACGCGCAGTTCGAGGCCCAGAAGCGGGCGCTGGACGCACGCTTCGAGGACAAGGTCGAGAAAGTCCGTCGTGGCGACGACCTGCCGCCGGGTGTCATGAAGATGGTCAAGGTCTTCGTCGCGGTGAAGCGCAAGCTGCAGCCGGGCGACAAGATGGCCGGCCGTCACGGCAACAAGGGCGTTATCTCGCGCGTGGTGCCGATCGAGGACATGCCCTTCCTTGCGGATGGTACTCCGGTCGACTTCGTTCTGAACCCGCTCGGCGTGCCGTCGCGGATGAACGTCGGCCAGATCCTTGAGACCCACATGGGCTGGGCCGCACGGGGTCTGGGCATCCAGATCGACGACGCGCTGGGGTCCTACAAGCGGGACGGCGACCTGACTCCGGTCAAGGAAGCGATGCGGATCGCCTATGGTGACGATGTCTACGAAGAAGGCATCGCCGGCATGGACGACGACCAGCTTCTGGAAGCGGCGGGCAACGTGACCCGTGGTGTTCCGATCGCGACTCCGGTCTTCGACGGCGCCAAGGAAGCGGACGTCAACGACGCGCTCAAGCGGGCCGGCTTCAACGAAAGCGGCCAGTCGGATCTGTTCGACGGGCGGACGGGCGAGAAATTCGCGCGGCCGGTGACGGTGGGGATCAAGTACCTGCTGAAACTGCACCACCTTGTCGACGACAAGATCCACGCGCGGTCGACCGGCCCGTACTCGCTTGTTACCCAGCAGCCGCTGGGCGGTAAGGCGCAGTTCGGCGGTCAGCGTTTCGGGGAGATGGAGGTCTGGGCTCTGGAAGCTTACGGCGCCGCCTACACCCTGCAGGAAATGCTGACGGTGAAGTCGGACGACGTGGCGGGCCGGACCAAGGTCTACGAAAGCATCGTCAAGGGCGAGGACAACTTCGAGGCGGGCGTTCCCGAGAGCTTCAACGTGCTCGTCAAGGAAGTCCGCGGCCTCGGCCTGAACATGGAACTCCTGGATGCGGAGGGGGAAGAGTAAAGGTGCGCGACCAGCGCGCACCCTACCAACCGTAGGGTGCGTGGCTTCCACGCACTTTCCCCCTCCCAACGCCCCTGATTAGGAATTCGAGATGAACCAGGAACTGACCACCAACCCGTTCAACCCGCTTGCGGCGCCGAAGACCTTCGACGAGATCAAGGTCTCGCTGGCGTCGCCCGAGCGGATCCTTTCTTGGTCCTACGGTGAGATCAAGAAGCCCGAGACGATCAACTACCGGACCTTCAAGCCCGAGCGCGACGGCCTGTTCTGCGCCCGTATCTTCGGGCCGATCAAGGACTACGAGTGCCTGTGCGGCAAGTACAAGCGGATGAAGTATCGCGGCGTCGTCTGCGAGAAATGCGGTGTGGAAGTCACGCTGCAGAAAGTCCGCCGCGAGCGTATGGGCCACATCGAACTGGCCGCGCCGGTTGCGCACATCTGGTTCCTGAAGTCGCTTCCGTCCCGGATCGGCCTCATGCTGGACATGACGCTGCGTGACCTCGAGCGGATCCTGTACTTCGAGAACTACGTCGTCATCGAACCGGGTCTGACCGACCTGACCTACGGCCAGCTGATGTCCGAGGAAGAGTTCAACGACGCGGTCGACGCTTACGGCGGCGACGCCTTCGAGGCCGACATCGGCGCCGAGGCGATCCGCAAGATGCTGGCCAACATCGACCTCGAGTCCGAGGCCGAACAGCTGCGCGCGGATCTGGCCGAGGCCACCGGCGAACTGAAGCCGAAGAAGATCATCAAGCGTCTGAAGATCGTCGAGAACTTTCTCGAGTCGGGCAACCGTCCCGAGTGGATGATCATGACCGTGATCCCGGTCATTCCGCCGGAACTGCGTCCGCTGGTTCCGCTGGACGGCGGCCGCTTCGCGACGTCGGACCTGAACGACCTGTATCGCCGGGTGATCAACCGGAACAACCGCCTGAAGCGTCTGATCGAGCTTCGTGCGCCGGACATCATCATCCGGAACGAAAAGCGGATGCTTCAGGAATCCGTCGACGCCCTGTTCGACAACGGCCGTCGCGGCCGCGTTATCACCGGCGCGAACCGTCGTCCGCTGAAGTCGCTGTCCGACATGCTGAAAGGCAAGCAGGGCCGCTTCCGCCAGAACCTTCTGGGTAAGCGCGTCGACTTCTCGGGCCGTTCGGTCATCGTGACCGGCCCCGAGCTGAAGCTGCACCAGTGCGGCCTGCCGAAGAAGATGGCGCTCGAGCTGTTCAAGCCGTTCATCTATTCGCGGCTGGAAGCGAAGGGTCTGTCGTCGACCGTGAAGCAGGCGAAGAAGCTGGTCGAGAAAGAGCGCCCGGAAGTCTGGGACATTCTCGACGAGGTGATCCGCGAGCACCCGGTTCTTCTGAACCGCGCGCCGACGCTGCACCGTCTGGGCATCCAGGCCTTCGAACCCACGCTGATCGAAGGCAAGGCGATCCAGCTGCACCCGCTTGTGTGTTCGGCGTTCAATGCTGACTTCGACGGTGACCAGATGGCCGTCCACGTGCCGCTTTCGCTGGAAGCCCAGCTGGAAGCCCGCGTGCTGATGATGTCGACGAACAACGTTCTGTCGCCCGCCAACGGCGCGCCGATCATCGTTCCGTCGCAGGATATGATCCTTGGCCTGTATTACATCACGATGCAGCGCGAAGGCATGAAGGGCGAGGGAATGATCTTCGCCGACACCGACGAAGTTCAGCACGCGCTGGATTCCGGCGAGGTCCACCTGCACGCCAAGATCACTGCGCGTGTGAAGCAGATCGACGAGGAAGGTCAGGAAGTCTGGCAGCGGTTCGAGACGACACCGGGCCGTGTGAAGCTCGGCGCGCTTCTGCCGCTGAACGCCAAGGCTCCGTTCGAGCTGGTCAACCGTCTTCTGCGGAAGAAGGAAGTGCAGCAGGTCATCGACACCGTCTACCGTTACTGCGGTCAGAAAGAGTCGGTCATCTTCTGTGACCAGATCATGTCGACCGGCTTCCGCGAAGCCTTCAAGGCCGGCATCTCTTTCGGCAAGGACGACATGCTGATCCCCGACACCAAGTGGGGCATCGTGAACGGCGTCCGCGAGCAGGTGAAAGAGTTCGAACAGCAGTACATGGACGGCCTGATCACCCAGGGCGAAAAGTACAACAAGGTGGTCGACGCCTGGTCGAAGTGTTCGGACCAGGTTGCCGACGCGATGATGGGCGAGATCTCGGCGGTTCGGTACGACGATGCCGGCGCAGAGCTTGAGCCGAACTCGGTCTACATGATGTCGCACTCCGGTGCGCGTGGTTCGCCGGCTCAGATGAAGCAGTTGGGCGGGATGCGCGGCCTGATGGCCAAGCCGTCGGGCGAGATCATCGAGACACCGATCATCTCGAACTTCAAGGAAGGCCTCACCGTGCTGGAGTACTTCAACTCCACCCACGGCGCCCGTAAGGGTCTGGCCGACACCGCGCTCAAGACAGCGAACTCGGGTTACCTGACCCGTCGTCTTGTGGACGTGGCGCAGGACTGCATCGTGCGCCAGCACGACTGCGGCACCGAGAACTCGATCACCGCCGAAGCCGCCGTCAACGACGGCGAGGTGGTGGCGTCGCTGGCAGAGCGTATCCTGGGCCGCGTTGCGGCAGAGGATGTGCTGAACCCCGGCACCGACGAGGTTCTGGTGGGCAAGGGCGAACTGATCGACGAGCGTAAGGCCGACGCGGTGGAATCCGCCGGCATCGCCGCGATGCGCATCCGCAGCCCGCTGACCTGCGAGGCCGAGGAAGGCGTCTGCGCCATGTGCTACGGTCGCGACCTTGCACGCGGTACGATGGTGAACCAGGGCGAAGCCGTGGGCATCATCGCGGCTCAGTCGATCGGTGAACCCGGCACGCAGCTGACGATGCGGACGTTCCACATCGGCGGCATCGCGCAGGGTGGTCAGCAGTCCTTCCTCGAGGCTTCGGCTTCGGGCAAGGTCGAGTTCCGCAACCCCAACATCCTGACCAACGCCTCGGGCGAGCAGATCGTTGTGGGCCGGAATATGTCGCTGGCCATCGTCGACGAGAACGGCGTCGAGCGGGCAACGCACAAGCTGGGCTACGGCACCAAGGTCTTCCCCGAGGATGGGGCGACCGTGGCGCGTGGCGACAAGCTGATCGAATGGGACCCGTACACCCTGCCGATCATCGCCGAGAAGGACGGTTCCGTCCGTTTCGTCGACCTGGTTGCCGGTCTGTCGGTCCGCGAGGACACCGACGAGGCCACCGGCATGACCCAGCGGATCGTGTCCGACTGGCGTGCCGCGCCGAAAGGCAGCGACCTGAAGCCCGAGATCATTCTCGTGGGCGAGGATGGCGAGCCGGTCCGCAACGATGCGGGCAACCCGGTGACCTATCCGATGTCGGTGGACGCCATTCTGTCGGTCGAAGACGGTGTGAAGGTTCAGGCCGGTGACGTTGTCGCGCGTATCCCGCGCGAGGGCGCCAAGACCAAGGACATCACCGGTGGTCTGCCGCGGGTGGCGGAACTGTTCGAGGCGCGTCGTCCAAAGGACCACGCGATCATCGCCGAGATCGACGGCTACGTGCGGTTCGGACGCGACTACAAGAACAAGCGTCGCATCGCGATCGAGCCGGCGGACGAGTCGATGGAGCCCGTCGAATACATGGTGCCCAAGGGCAAGCACATCCCGGTGGTCGAAGGCGACTTCGTCCAGAAGGGCGACTACATCATGGACGGCAACCCTGCGCCGCATGACATCCTGTCGATCATGGGTGTCGAAGCGCTTGCCGATTACATGATCGACGAGGTGCAGGACGTGTATCGACTGCAGGGTGTGAAGATCAACGACAAGCACATCGAGGTGATCGTTCGCCAGATGCTGCAAAAGTGGGAGATCCTCGACTCTGGCGACACGACGCTTCTCAAGGGCGAGCACGTCGACAAGGTCGAGTTCGACGAAGCCAACGAGAAGGCCGCGGCCAAGGGCGGGCGTCCCGCTCAGGGCGAGCCGATCCTTCTGGGGATCACCAAGGCTTCGCTGCAGACCCGGTCGTTCATCTCGGCGGCATCGTTCCAGGAGACCACGCGCGTCCTTACCGAGGCTTCGGTGCAGGGCAAGCGCGACAAGCTGGTCGGCCTGAAAGAGAACGTGATCGTCGGCCGCCTGATCCCGGCCGGTACCGGTGGCGCGACCCAGCGGGTCCGCCGCATCGCTCAGGAACGCGACAGCAAGGTGATCGAAGAGGCACGGGCCGAGGCGGAAGCCGCCGCAGCTCTGGCCGCCCCGGTTCAGGACTTCATGTCCGAGGACGACTTCGACGCCGGTCTGGTGGAAACGCCGGAAAGCCGCGACTGATCGACGGACTGATCTGAAACAGGAAACGCCCCGCCCGGAAACGAGCGGGGCGTTTCGCTTTGCGTGGGGCGACACCTGGCGCCCTGCGGGGGCCGGGCGCGTCCTGACCTGGATCAAGGCGCGGGCTACGTGTCCGTGTCACATTCAGCGGCGACAATGCTTCCTGCGCCACCTGCCGCAGGCCCGCCGGAAAGGCCCAATCATGAACAAGCTTCTGCCCCTGCCGGATCGCCCCGGCAACATGCCCTTGGCGGACGATATCGCGCCCGCCTACCATGCCATCAACCGCGTGGTCCGCTCGCGTATCGCCCAGTCGACATCCGGAACCTCGCCCTATTCCATAGGCTCTGCATGGATCGACTGGATGCGGGACGCAGCGACCGCGCCCGGTCTCGGCGCCGAACTGGCCGAACGCTTCTGGCGCGACCAGTGGCTCGCATGGCTGGGCGCGCTGGACGCCGAAGGGGGCCTTGTCCCCGACCGCAGCGACCACCGCTTCGACGCGCCCGAATGGGATCGCCTGCCGTTCCGGTTCTGGAAGCAGTCCTTCCTCGCCGCGGAAGACTTCTGGGCGCGGGCCGCGCAGGGCACGGGCCGGTTGAACCGCCACACGGCCGATCGCATCGCGTTCCTGACCCGGCAGGTGCTGGACGCGATGTCGCCGTCCAATGCGATCGCCACCAATCCCGTCGCGCTGAAACGCACGATCGAAACGCTGGGCCTGAACCTCGTACACGGGGCGCAACTGATGGCCGAGGACGTGGCCGAGGTGATCTCGGGCCAGCCGTCGGCCAGTGGGACGTTCCGCGTGGGCGAGACCATTGCCTGCACGCCCGGAGAAGTCGTGTATCGCAACGAGTTGTTCGAACTGATTCAATACCGGCCCACGACCGAGAAGGTGCATGCCGAGCCGGTGCTGATCGTGCCCGCTTGGATCATGAAATATTATATACTCGACCTCAGCCCGGAGAACTCGATGGTGCGCTTCCTGCTGGATCAGGGGCACACGGTGTTCTGCATCTCGTGGGTCAACCCGACGGCAGAGCTTCGCGAGAAGGGGCTGGACGCCTATCGCCGTCACGGCGTGCTGGAGGCGCTGGAGCAGGTGAACCGCATCTGTCCCGACCAGAAGGTTCACGCATGCGGGTACTGCCTTGGCGGTACGATCCTTGCCATCACCGCTGCGGCGATGGCCGGGAAGGGGGACGACCGCTTCGCCTCGATCACGCTGATCGCGGCGCAGACCGATTTCACCGAGGCCGGCGAACTGATGCTGTTCGTGGACGAGACTCAGGTCGGCTTCCTTGAAGACCTCATGTGGTCGCAGGGCTATCTCGACAGCGCGCAGATGGCCGAGACCTTCCAGTTCCTGAAGGCGCGCGACCTGATCTGGTCGCGGCACGTTCATCGCTATCTGATGGGCGAGGACGAGCGCGAGTTCGATATCGCGGTCTGGGCCAAGGATGCCACGCGCATGCCTTACCGGATGCATTCCGAATACCTGCGCGGCCTGTTTCTGGAAAACCGGCTGACCGCCGGACGTTTCGACGTGGAAGGCCGGGTGATCGCGCTGAAGGACATCACGGCCCCGTTCTTCGTGCTTGGGACCGAGCGGGATCACATCGCCCCGTGGCGGTCGGTTTACAAGGCGGCACTGTTCACCAACAACGATCTGACCTTCGCGCTGACAGGGGGCGGCCATAACGGCGGCGTGCTGTCCGAGCCGGGCCACAAAGGGCGCCGCTATCGCTTGGGTCACCGGACGCCGGGCAAGCGGTACATGGATCCCGATACGTGGTTCCGGAATCACGAGCCTGTCGAGGGGTCATGGTGGGAGGCCTGGGCCGACTGGCTGAACCGGCAGAGCAACGGCAAGAAGGTGGCCCCGCCCGAAATGGCGGCGTCGCTTGGGGCCGCGCCGGGGCACTACGTTCTGGTGCACTGAACCGGTCGGAACGATCGAAAGCTGTTCCAGCGACTCCGCTTATGGCGCTCGCCCTTTTCCTGCGTTAAACCGTCTCCGCTAGCCCGGAGGATCAGCAATGCCGTATTACCGTTCCCGCACCACTACGCATGGCCGCAACATGGCCGGGGCCCGTGGCCTTTGGCGTGCGACCGGCATGAAGGACGAAGACTTCGGCAAGCCGATTATTGCCATCGTGAACAGCTTCACGCAGTTCGTACCCGGCCACGTGCACCTGAAGGACCTTGGCCAGATGGTCGCGCGCGAGGTCGAGGCCGCTGGCGGTGTCGCGAAGGAATTCAACACCATCGCCGTCGATGACGGTATCGCGATGGGCCATGACGGGATGCTGTACTCGTTGCCCTCGCGCGAGATCATCGCCGACTCGGTCGAGTACATGGTCAACGCCCACTGTGCCGACGCGATGGTCTGCATCTCGAACTGCGACAAGATCACCCCCGGCATGCTGATGGCCGCGCTGCGGCTGAACATCCCGGTGGTGTTCGTGTCCGGCGGCCCGATGGAGGCCGGCAAGGTCACGTGGGACGGCAAGGAACATGCGCTGGACCTCGTGGATGCGATGGTCGCCGCGGCCGATGACAACTATTCCGACGAGCAGGTCGAGGCGATCGAACAGGCGGCGTGCCCGACCTGCGGTTCGTGCTCTGGCATGTTCACCGCGAACTCGATGAACTGCCTGACCGAGGCGCTGGGGCTGTCGCTGCCGGGGAACGGCTCGACGCTGGCGACTCACGCTGACCGCAAGCGGCTGTTCGTCGAGGCCGGGCACCTGATCGTGGACCTTGCCCGCCGTTATTACGAGGGCGAGGACGCAAGCGTCCTGCCGCGCAACATCGCCACCTTCGAGGCGTTCGAGAACGCGATGTCGCTGGACATCGCGATGGGCGGGTCGACCAACACGGTGCTGCACCTTTTGGCCGCCGCGCATGAGGGCGAGATCGACTTTACCATGGCCGACATCGACCGGCTGTCGCGCAAGGTGCCCTGCCTGTGCAAGGTCGCGCCCGCGAAGAACGACGTGCATATGGAAGACGTCCACCGCGCCGGCGGGATCATGGCGATCCTCGGCGAACTGGACCGCGCGGGCCTGCTGGATACGAAGGTGAACACCGTCCACTCCGGCACCATGGCCGACGCGCTGGAACGCTGGGACGTGAAGCGGACCAAGGCGAATTCGGTCCACGAATTCTTCGCCGCCGCTCCGGGCGGTGTGCCGACGCAGGTCGCCTTCAGCCAGTCGCGCCGCTACGAGACGGTCGATCTGGACCGCGAAGGCGGTGTGATCCGCGCCAAGGAACACGCCTTCAGCCAGGACGGCGGGCTTGCGGTGCTGTACGGCAACCTCGCCGAGGACGGCTGCATCGTGAAGACGGCCGGCGTCGATGAATCGATCCTGAAGTTCAGCGGCCCGGCGCATATCTTCGAGTCGCAGGACGACGCGGTCAGCGGCATCCTCACCGGCAAGGTGAAGGAAGGCGAGGTCGTGCTGATCCGCTACGAAGGTCCACGCGGCGGGCCCGGCATGCAGGAAATGCTGTACCCGACCAGCTATCTGAAATCGAAGGGCCTTGGCAAAGCCTGCGCGCTTGTGACCGACGGCCGCTTCTCGGGCGGGTCCTCGGGGCTGTCGATCGGTCACGTCTCTCCCGAGGCGGCCGAGGGCGGCACCATCGGGCTGGTCGAGCAGGGCGATCTGATCGAGATCGACATCCCGAACCGGACGATCAACCTTGCCGTGGACGATGCGACGCTTGCCGCGCGGCGCGAAGCGCAAGAGGCGAAGGGCTGGACCCCCGCCAAGCCGCGCAAGCGCAAGGTGACGACCGCGCTCAAGGCCTATGCGGCGCTGACCACCAGCGCGGCGAAAGGGGCCGTGCGTCAGATCTGACGACATAGCGTCCGGGAGGACCCTTCGGGGCGGACGAAACAGGGGGGCGCCCGCCTGCGAAAGGGCGGGTGCCGGGGGAGGAGAGACCGGTGACCAAGTTCGCGACGCGACTGAATTCCTTTGCCGCGCGGGCAGAGGCGGAATGGCCTGACCTCAAGGGAAAGCCGACCGCCCTGATGTGCGCGCAACGGGCGGCCAAGGTTCCGGGCCTGACCCATGTCGACCTGAACTATCCCGACCATGTACCGGGCAACCCCGCCGAGGTGGCCGCGACGATCCGCGATTGCGGGCTCGACGTGAACGGGCTGGCGATGCGGTACTACACCAACCCCGCTTTCAAGCTTGGCGCCTTTACCCATCCCGACCGCGCCGTCCGGCAAGAGGCCATCGACCAGACCAAGGCCGGCATCGACGCCGCGCTTGCGATGGGCGCACCGCTGATGACGCTGTGGCTGGGTCAGGACGGCTTCGACTACAGTTTTCAGGGCGACTACGCCCGCATGTGGGACGATGAGATCGCAGGCATCCGCGAGGTCGCGGCCCACGCGCCGGAGTGCATGATCTCTATCGAGTACAAGCCCAACGAACCCCGGTCTTATGCGCTGATGCCCGATGTCGCGACCACGCTTCTGGCGATCGACGAGGTGGGGCTGCCGAACCTTGGCGTGACCCTCGATTTCGCGCATGTGCTTTACGCCGACGAGATGCCCGCCTTCGCCGCCACGCTGATCGCGCGGCGGTCGCGTCTGCTGGGGGTTCACCTGAACGACGGCTACGGCAAGCGGGACGATGGCCTGATGGTCGGCTCCGTCCACCCGCAGGCGACGCTGGAACTGCTGTGGCAGATCGCGCGCGACGGCTTCGACGGGGTGATCTACTTCGACACCTTCCCCGACGCGTCCGGCATCGACCCGGTCGAGGAATGCGCCGCCAATATCGAGATGACCGAACGCCTGATCGGCATGGCGAAACGTGTGGCCAGGGACAATGCGCTGCACGAGGCCATCGCGGCGCAGGACTCACCGCGCAGCCAGCGCGCGGTGCAGCGGATTCTTGGCGGGGAATAGGCGATGACCGTCGCGGTCGTCGTCGGCAGCCTGCATTACGACATCTTTGTCGACGCGCCGCACCGTCCCGGCGCCGGTGAGACGGTGACGGCCCGAAGCTGGACGCCGAAGTTCGGCGGCAAGGGCGGCAATCAGGCCGTCGCGCTGGCCAGTTACGGCTGCAACGTCCAGATGGTGTCGGCTGTCGGCGACGACGGTTTTGCGCCCTTCCTGCTGGACCGTTTGGCGGCGGGAGGAGTCTCTGCCAAGCATGTCGCGCGCGTTGCCGGGGTCGGCTCGGGGATGAGCGTCGCCATCGGGGACGACGCGGGCGACTACGCGGCGGCTATCGTATCCGGCGCGAACCTGTCCATCGATCCGCAGGCCGTGGCGGACCCGGCGCTTTGGCAGGGCGCGGCGTTCCTGCTGTTGCAGAACGAGGTGCCCGAGGCGGTCAACGTCGCCGCTGCGATGGCTGCCCGTGGCAACGGAGCGCGCGTCTGCCTGAACGCCGCGCCGATGCGCCCGCTGGGCGAAAACCTTGCCGCGCTGGTCGACATCCTTGTGGTCAACCAGCCCGAGGCCGAGGCGATCTGCGGCGCGCAGGTCGGCACGCTGGAAGACGCGCGGCGCGCGGCGAGGATGCTGGCAGACCGCTTTCCCGTCGCAATCGTCACGGCAGGCGGTGCGGGTGTCGCGTTTGCCGCGAAAGAACTGGACGGCGCGGTTCCGGCGCTGCCGGTCAAGGTCGTCTCGGCCCACGGCGCGGGCGACCACTTCATTGGCGCGCTTGTCTCGGCACTGGCGCATGGCGAGGCACTACCGGATGCCGTTGCCTCTGCCAATGCAGCCGCGGCCCGGCATGTGTCCGGCGGCTGAAGCCTTCTGCGTTTTCCCCTTTTCCTTGCCGCTGCGGCGCGGCATGTAGGGCAAAGCAGCTTAAGGAGACCGCCGATGACCCGCACCGTCTATGTCAATGGAGAGTACGTGCCCGAGACCGAGGCGAAGGTCTCCGTCTTTGATCGCGGGTTCCTTTTCGCGGACGGCGTCTATGAGGTGACAAGCGTTCTGGACGGCAAGCTGGTGGACTTCGACGGTCACGCCAAGCGGCTGGAACGGTCGCTGAACGAACTGGAGATGAAGGCCCCCGCGACCCGCGACGAGTTGCTGGAAATCCATCGGCAGCTGGTCGAGAAGAACGGCATCGTCGAGGGCCTGATCTATCTGCAGATCACCCGTGGCGCGCCCGGCGACCGTGACTTCGCCTATCCCGCCGCCGATGTGCCTTCGACGTTGGTGCTGTTTACCCAGAACAAGCCGGGCCTCGCGGACAATCCGACAGCGAAGACCGGCATCAAGGTCATCTCGGTCCCGGACGTGCGCTGGGGCCGCCGTGACATCAAGACGGTGCAGCTGCTGTACCCGTCGATGGGCAAGATGATGGCCAAGGCCGCCGGCTGTGATGACGCGTGGATGGTCGAAGACGGCAAGGTGACCGAGGGCACCTCGAACAACGCCTACATCGTGAAGGGCGGCAAGATCATTACCCGTGAACTGTCGAACGACATCCTGCACGGCATCACCCGCGCCGCCGTTCTGAAGCTGGCGCGCGAGGCGCAGATGGAAGTCGAAGAGCGCAGCTTCACCATCGAAGAGGCCCAATCGGCGGACGAGGCGTTCTTCACCTCGGCCTCGGCCTTCGTAATGCCGGTGGTCGAGATCGATGGCGTCGCCGTTGGGTCCGGCACCCCGGGCCCGATCGCGGCACGGCTGCGCGAAATCTACCTCGACGAAAGCCGCAAGGTCGCGATCTGACCCTGTGTCCCGCCACCCACGCGGATCTGCGCGCGGGGGCCTTTCCCTTCGCATGTGAACCTGCGTAGGTTGCTCCCGAAGGCGTCCGCGCCGATGGGAGGATTCATGAGCAAGTTCACCGCCGTTTTTGGCGATACGAAACCCGTGATCGGGATGGTGCACCTTGGCGCGCTGCCCGGTTCACCCCTGCATGACGAAGACGCCGGGCTGGACGGCCTTGTCGCCGCCGCCCGCGCGGACCTGAAAGCGCTGCACGACGCCGGCTTCGATGCCGTCATGTTCGGGAACGAGAACGACCGGCCCTACGAATTCGACGTCGACACCGCCTCGACCGCGACGATGGCCTATGTGATCGGCCGGCTGCGCGACGAAATCACCGTGCCCTTCGGCGTAAACGTCCTGTGGGACCCCGAAAGCAGCATCGCGCTTGCCGCTGCCACCGGCGCGTCCTTCGTGCGCGAGATCTTCACCGGCACCTACGCCAGCGACATGGGGCCGTGGACCCCGGACGCGGGCCGCGCGATGCGCTACCGCGACCGGCTGGGCCGCCGCGACCTTGCCATGCTGTTCAACGTCTCGGCCGAATTCGCCGACAGTCTCGACCGCCGGTCCCTGCCGGACCGGGCACGGTCGGCGGTGTTCTCCTCGGTTCCCGACGCGGTGCTGGTCTCGGGCCAGATCACCGGCGAGGCGGCGCGGTTCGAGGATCTGGAAGCGGTGAAGGCGGTTCTGCCCGACACCCCCGTGATGGCGAACACCGGGGTCAAGCACGCCACCGTCGCCGACATCCTGCGTGCTGCCGACGGCTGCGTCGTGGGGTCCGCGCTGAAGATCGACGGCGATACGTGGAACCCCATCGACCCCGAACGCGCGAAGGACTTCATGGACCGTGCACGCGCCGCGCGGGGCGGACGGTGAGCGTGCTGGTGATCCTGTCGGGGCCGCCCTCCCGTGCCGCGGTTCGGGCGCGGGCGTATGAACCCTGCGATCGCGGCCTTCGCGTCGATACCTCAACATGCTCTGCCGACGCAGCGGCGGACCGGATAAGGGAGGCCATCGATGTCCTCTGACATGCGCACCCGTCTGGAGCGGGACCTGACCGACCTGATGCTGATCCCGGGCCTGTCCGGCCACGAGGACCGCGTTCGCCGCGCCATCGCGGGCCGGCTTTCCAAGGTGGGTGTGAAGACCCGGTCCGACCGGTTGGGCAACCTTATTGCGACATTCGAGGGCGGTTTTGACGCGCCCACGGTGATGATCTTTACACATATGGACCAACTGGGGTTCATCGTCCGCAAGGTTGAGGATGACGGCATGATCCGGGTCGAGCGGCTTGGCGGAGTGCCGGAGCGGGCGCTGGCCTCGCAAGCAGTCATCCTGTGTACCGGCGCGGGCGACGTGCCCGGCATTATCTACAACAAGTCGCACCACGCCACCCAACCGGACGAGAAGTACACCGTCGCGAAAGCCCCGGACCTGCGGATCGACACCGGCCACGGGTCGAAGGCCGCGGTCGAGGCGGCGGGCATCCGTATCGGCACCCCGGTCGTCTACCGCCCCAACGTCCTGCCCATGGCGGACGGGCGTATCGCCGGGACCTCGGTCGATGACCGGGCGGGATGCGCCGTGCTTCTGGAACTGGCCCGCGCGCTGGCGGACCGCGTAGGTGGGCCGACCGTGCATGTCGTCTTTACCACGCAAGAAGAGTTCAACCTGCGCGGCGCGCAGGTGGCGGGGCAGGCGCTGAAGCCCGACATCGCGATCCAGATCGACCTGATGCTTGCCACCGACACGCCCGAGATGGCGGACAGGGGTGAAATGACCCTTGGTGGCGGGCCGGGTATTTCGCTGTATTCCTTCCACGGGCGCGGCACGCTGAACGGAGTCATCCCGCACCCCTCGGCAGTGCGCCTGTTCGAAGATGCCGCCGCCGATGAAGGTTTGCCCCTGCAACGCTCGGCGCAGGTCGGAGTTCTGACGGACCTGTCCTATATCCAGCTTGTCGGCGAAGGCGTTGTCGCAATCGATGTCGGTTTCCCGATGCGCTATTCGCATTCCAGTCTCGAAATGTGCGATCTGTCAGACCTTGAACAGCTTACACAGCTGCTGACCGCCGCCGTCGCGCGGATTGGGCCGGACTTCCCGCTGCTGCGAGACGGAGAGCCCGAATGACCTATACCCTCGGCGTTGATATCGGCACCTTCGAATCCAAGGGCGTCCTTGTGGACGGCGCCGGGGCCATCGTCGCACAGGCCACCGCCCCGCACGAGATGATCGTGCCGCGTCCCGGATGGGCCGAACACCGGGCGGACGAGGACTGGTGGGGCGACTTCGTCTCGATCACCCGCGAGTTGCTTGCCGGCTCTGGCATCGACCCGTCCGACATCGCCTGCGTCGCCACCTCTGCCATCGGCCCCTGCATGCTGCCGGTCGACGAAGAAGGGCGGCCGCTGATGAACGGCGTGCTCTATGGCGTCGACACCCGCGCCAGCGCCGAGATCGAGGACCTGACCGACAGCATCGGCGCCAGGGTGATCCTCGATCGCTGCGGCAATGCCCTGACTTCGCAGTCGGTCGGTCCGAAGATCCTCTGGCTCGCCCGCAACCGGCCCGAGATCTTCGCGAAGACCGCGAAGGTGCTGAACTCTACCAGCTACCTCAACTTCCGGCTGACCGGCGACTACACCATCGACCATTACACCGCCGCCAATTTCAGCCCCCTTTACGATGTGACCCGTTGCGACTGGACCGACGCGCTGGCGGATTTCCTGCCGCTCGACCGCCTGCCGCGCCTGCTGTGGTCGACCGAGATCGCGGGGCATGTGACCGAGGCGGCTGCCGCTGAAACGGGCCTTGCTCCGGGCACGCCGGTCACCGCCGGCACCATCGACGCCGCAGCCGAGGCGGTCAGCGTCGGCGTCCGCGCGCCCGGTGACATGATGATGATGTACGGCTCTACCGTCTTTATCATCGAGGTTACCGCGGACCGCGTCACCGACCCGCGCCTGTGGTACGCGCCTTGGCTTTACCCGGGCAGCCATGCCTCGATGGCGGGGCTTGCGACCTCGGGCACGCTGACGCACTGGTTCCGCGACCGCTTCGCGCGGGAACTGCCGCGGTCCGAGGCGTTTCCAGCCCTCGCCGCCGAAGCCGCCGAAAGCCCGCCGGGCGCGAACGGCCTGCTGATGCTGCCCTATTTCTCGGGCGAGCGGACACCGATCCACGACCCGCAGGCCAAGGGCGCTTTCTTCGGCCTGAACCTGACCCACTCCCGCGGCGATATGTACCGCGCCCTGATCGAGGGCATCGCCCACGGCACCGCGCATGTGTTCGACACCTACCGCGAGGCCGGGGCCGCGCCGAGCCGCGTGCTGGCGGTGGGCGGCGGGGTGAAGAACGCCACCTGGCTTCAGGCGACCTCTGACATCGGCGGTGTGCCGCAGGTGGTCTGCGACAAGACCGTGGGCGCGTCCTATGGCGACGCCTTCCTCGCGGCCTGCGCCGTGGGCCGCGCCGAACCGGATGACATCGACCGGTGGAACCCCGTCGCCCGCGACATCGCGCCCGAGACGCATGACATCTACGCGCGTCACCATCCGCTGTTCCTGAGGCTTTACGAGCAGACGAAGGACATCGCGTCGGAGCTGGGCGAATGAAGGGCGCCGACACCGCACTGGCGGAACTCGGCGCCGCGCTGTCCGGCATCGAACCGGCGCAGGTGGACACCGCCTGCGCACGCATCGCGGCTGCCGGTCGCATCGTGGTCTATGGGTGCGGGCGCGAGGGGCTGATGATGCGCGGGCTCGCGATGCGCCTCGCGCATCTCGGGCTGGACGCGCATGTGCAGGGCGAGATGGCGACGCCGCCCGTGGGCTCCGGCGACCTGTTCTTCGCCTCCGCCGGCCCGGGCGAGCTGTCGACCGTCACCGCGCTCATGCGGGTGGCGCGCGAGGCGGACGCCGAGGTCCTGCTGCTCACCGCAGAGCCCGCCACACCCTCGGCCGCGCTGGCCGACGCGGTGCTGGCGATCCCGGCGCAGACCATGGCACGCGACACCGGGGCAGGGGCCAGCGCCGTCCTGCCGATGGGTTCGGTCTTCGAGGGCGCGATGTTCCTGCTGTTCGAACTGATGGTGAACGATTTGCGCACCCGCCTTGGCGAAACGCCCGAGACCATGCGCGCCCGGCACACCAACCTGGAGTGATCCATGCGCTACGAACTGATGCTGCCCCACCAGATCCGCGCCGCCATCGCCGCGAACACGCCGGTCATCCTGCCGCTCGGCGTGCTCGAATACCACGGCGAGCACATGGCCGTCGGCATGGACACACTTGCCGTCACCCGCGTCTTCGACCGGCTGGAGCGGGAAATCGACCTCGTGATCCTGCCGCCCTTCACCTATGGCGCGGCCAGCCTCGCCGTCGCCGGGCCGGAAAGCGGCACCGTCCATGTGGATGCGGACCAATTCAAGCCTTTCGCCGAGGCGCTGTTCACCGGCCTTCTGCGCACCGGCTTCCGTAACATCCATGCCGTCGTGCACCACCAGACCGAGAACTTCGCCGCCGGCATGCCGACCGATCTCGCCTTCCGCTTCGCCGCGCGGCAGGCGCTGTTCCGCTTTCTCGAAGCCGAGCGCGGCGAGGGTTGGTGGGGCAAGGCCGAGATGGCGGACTACTACGCACAGCACGACGCCGGATCGGACCCGTTCAACTGGATCTCGGTGCACCCGCTGATGGATGAAAGCCTGACCGCACAGTACCCGTTCGACCATGCGGGCATCGGCGAGACCTCCTTGATGATGGCGCTCGCGCCGGAAGTGGTGGACGCCGCCCGGCTGGACGAGAACACCGCCTGGTACACCCAAAGCGCCCGCGACGCGTCGGCGGAGCTCGGCGAAAAAGGCGTCGGTCTGATCCTCGATCGTTGGCGCGCGCTCCTGACGTAAGCCGCCGATCTTCGCTTCTTCTCTTTCCAAATACCTCGGGGGAGTCGCTAAGCGACGGGGGCAGAGCCCCCTTTCTTCATATCTGAGCGCACCTCCGGTGCGACGGGGGCAGATCCCCAATCCCCCCATGAAACAAGCGGCCACGATTGACTCTTCCCCTTCAAGCCTCCAAGTGACCGCGCATGTTGCACACCCTTTCCATGGTCGCCCTCGGAGGCGCGGTCGGCGCGTCCGGCCGATACCTGACCGGCCTCGCCGCGATCCGGCTCATCGGGCCGGGTTTCCCTTGGGGCACGCTGATCGTCAACGTCGTCGGGTCCTTCCTGATGGGCGTGATCGTCGTCGCGCTGGCAGAGTTCAGCGCCAACCGGTTCGCGCCGCTTCTGATGACCGGCCTCCTGGGCGGGTTCACCACCTTCTCGGCCTTCTCGCTGGACGCGGTGACACTGTACGAGCGCGGCGCGCTGGGCACGGCGGCGCTTTACGTGATCGCCTCGGTGGTTCTGTCGCTGGGGGCGCTGTTCGCGGGTCTCGCCGTGGCGCGCGGGGTGGCGGCATGAGCGGCGTTCAGACACTGACCGTCGGCCCCGACGAGGGCGAACAGCGGCTCGACCGCTGGTTCCGCCGCCAGTTCCCGCATGTCCCGCAGGGCCGCATCGAGAAGATGTGCCGCAAGGGCGAGATCCGGGTCGACGGCGGGCGCGTGAAGACCTCGACCCGCGTCGGGCCGGGGATGCAGATCCGCGTCCCGCCGCTGCCCGAACCGGGAGAAGAGCCGACGCTGCCGGCACAGCCGAAGATGTCGGACAAGGATGCCGAGATGATCCGGTCCTGCGTGCTCTGGCGCGACGACTACATCATCGCGATCAACAAGCCGCCGGGTCTGCCCACGCAGGGCGGCAGCAAGCAGACGCGCCATGTCGACGGACTGTCCGAGGCGCTGCGGTTCGGTTATGACGAAAAGCCCCGGCTGGTGCACCGGCTGGACAAGGACACCTCGGGCGTCCTGCTGCTGGCGCGCACCCATGCGGTTGCTCAGGGGCTGACCGCCGCGATCCGTCACAAGCTGACGCGCAAGATCTACTGGGCGCTCGTCGCCGGTGTTCCGACGCCGTATCTGGGCGAGGTTCGCTATGGGCTTGTGAAGGCCGGCGGGCACGGCAAGGGCGGCGAGGGGGAGAAGATGCACGTGGTTCACCCGCGCGACATCGACAAGACGCCGGGCGCGAAACGGGCGGACACGCTGTATGCCACGCTCTACCGCGTCGCCAGCCGTGCAAGCTGGGTCGCGCTCGAGCCGATCACCGGCCGGACCCACCAGCTTCGCGCCCACATGGCCGCGATCGGCCACCCGATCATCGGTGACGGCAAGTACGGCGGGTCGGGGCAGGAGAACCTTGGCGACGGCTGGGGCGCGCAACTTGGCGGCATTATCTCGAAGAAGCTGCACCTGCACGCGCGGTCGATGACCTTCGAGCACCCGGTGACGCGGAAAGCCGTCACGGTGACCGCGCCGCTGCCCGAGCACATGGCGCAAAGCTGGGAGACGCTCGGCTGGACAGAGGATCTTGCCGCCGACGATCCGTTCGAGCAGGTGAAGTGAACGACCGGCTGAAACTGGTGATCTTCGACGTGGACGGGACTCTGGTCGAAGGAGAGCAGCACATCGTCACGGCGATGGCGCAGGCGTTTGCCGCGCACGGTTTGCCGCAGCCCGCGCCCGCCGATGTGCGCGCCGTGATTGGCCTGTCGGTCGAGATCGCCGTGTCGCGCCTGTCGCCCGGTCTCGACGAGGGAACCTGCGCCGCCATAGGCCGCGCTTACCGCGAAGCCTATCGCGACATCCGCCTGACGATGGGCGCCGCCGAGATGAGCCCGCTGTTTCCCGGCATCCGCGCCGTTCTGGACGACCTTGCTGCCGACCCTTGGACCCTGCTTGCGATTGCCACCGGCAAGTCGCGGCGCGGGCTGGATGCGCTGATCGAGGGGCACGGTCTGACCGGACTGTTCATCTCGACCCAGACCGCCGACGAACACCCGTCGAAACCGCATCCCGCGATGATCGCGGCTTGCCTTTCCGATGCGGGGGCGGAAGCGGGCGATGCGGTGATGATCGGCGACACGAGCTATGACATGGAGATGGCCCGCGCCGCTGGCGTCCGGTCCCTCGGTGTGACCTGGGGCGCGCATGCCGCCGACCGGCTGGCGGCGGACGCCCTCGTGCACCGGGTCGAGGACCTGCCCGGCGCTATCGGGGCCCTGCTTGGAGAACCCGCATGACGGAATGGAAAGCCCGCCGTTTCTGGAAACAGGTGACCGTCGAGCCGCGTGACGGTGGATACGGCGTGAAGCTGGACGACCGGCCCGTGAAGACCCCCGGCAAATCCGATCTCGCGGTGCCCAGCCGTGCGCTGGCCGAGGAGATCGCCGCCGAGTGGGCCGCTCAGGGCGAGGTGATCGCGCCGCTGACCATGCCGTTCACGCGCGCCGCCAACTCGGCCATCGAGAAGGTCACGCCCCAGCGCTTCGAGGTCGCCGAGATGTTGGCGGCCTACGGCGACAGCGACCTGACCTGCTACCGTGCCGGCGCACCCGAGGGTCTGGTGCAGCGGCAGGCCGAAGCGTGGGATCCGTTGATCGAATGGGCCGCCGAGACCTACGGGGCGCGGCTGATTCCCGTCGAAGGCGTGATGCACCAGCCCCAACCCGACGCCGCGCTTTCGGCTTTGTCGGCCGAGGTTCACCGCATGACCCCGTTCGAACTGACAGGCTTCCACGATCTCGTGTCCATATCGGGTTCGCTGCTGATCGGGCTGGCCGCGACTCGCGATCTGCTTGCGGTGGAAGAGCTGTGGAAAAGATCGCGCGTGGACGAGACTTTTCAGGAAGAACAGTGGGGTGTCGACGAGGAGGCAGCCGAACTCGCAGCGGCAAAGCGCACCGATTTTCTCAGGGCGCACAGGTTCTTTCACCTGTTGTCCGGCGAGTGCCATTAAAAACTGCGCCTGACGAAAAATCAGGCTGTTGACCCCTTTCTTTCGTCCACAGCAGCCTTGACCTTCCAGTCAATTCTCGACCACACTCCCTCGCGTTGAGGGGGGTTCTCTGCCTTCACATGATCTCAATCCGGCCAAAGGGCCGGGAGAAACGCCCGACGGGAAGGGCGGTAACTCAGGAAGAGGTAAACATGAAAAAATCCGTATTTCTTGGCGCACTAACCGTCGCCGGCATGGCTGCTGGCGTGGCCTCGGCCGCAACGGTTGACGACGTCAAGGCCCGCGGCACGCTGAACTGCGGCGTGGCGACCGGTGTGCCCGGTTTCGCTGCGCCCGACGCCAACGGGGAATGGCAGGGCTTCGACGTCGCCGTCTGCCGTGCCGTTGCTGCCGCCGTGCTGGGCGACCCGACTGCCGTTGAATTCGTTCCGACCACCGGCAAGACCCGTTTCACCGCGCTTGCGTCGGGTGAAATCGACATGCTGGCCCGGAACACCACCTGGACCTTCTCGCGCGACGTGGACCTCAAGTTCACCTTCGTCGGCGTGAACTACTACGACGGTCAGGGCTTCATGATTCCGAAAGAGCTGGGCGTGACCTCGGCCAAGGAACTTGATGGAGCCACCGTCTGCATCCAGACCGGCACCACCACCGAGCTCAACCTCGCGGACTTCTTCCGTGTGAACAACATGAGCTACGAGCCGGTTCCGATCGAAACCAACGCCGAAGCCCAGCAGCAGTACCTTGCCGGTGCCTGCGACGTGTACACCACCGACGCTTCTGGCCTCGCCGCGACCCGCGCCACCTTCGAGACCCCGGCCGATCACGTGATTCTGCCGGAAATCATCTCGAAAGAGCCGCTGGGCCCGCTGGTGCGCCACGGTGACGACGAGTGGGGCGACATCGTCCGCTGGACGCTGAACGCGCTGATCGCCGCCGAAGAATACGGCGTGACCTCGGCCAACCTGTCGGACATGGCTTCGGCCGCCACCGACAACCCCGAGATCAACCGTCTGCTCGGCACCGAGGGCAACCTCGGCGAGATGCTGGGCCTCGACGCCGACTGGGCCGTGAAGGCTCTGGGCGTCGCCGGCAACTACGGCGAGATCTTCGAGAAGAACATCGGTGAGTCCACCCCGATCGGTCTGGCCCGCGGCCTGAACGCTCAGTGGACCAACGGCGGCCTGCTCTACGCACCGCCGTTCCGGTAACACGGACACGGCGAAGGGCGCGGGTCAAACCGCGCCCTTCTGCCATATAACAACAAGAATAAGCCGCACCCGCAGTTCCAGGAACGCCGATAACGGCGTCGGGAGGAGAGGCCGCGGGGCAAACAGGGGAATTTCATGACGACCTTGACGGACCCACCACGGGAGTCGTTCAGGCTGAGCATGCTGATCTATGACACCCGGTATCGTTCTCTGACGATCCAGGTTGTCGCGATGATCGGCTTCATGCTGCTCGCCGCCTGGCTCATCAACAACACGCTCGCCAACCTGAACACGCTCGGGAAACCGATCGAGTTCGGCTTCTTTGCCGAGCCCGCCGGGTATGACATCAACCAGATTCTTGTCGAGTACAACAACCAGGACTCGCACCTTCGTGCGGCGTTTGTCGGGTTGCTGAACACGCTTCTGGTCGCGTTCCTCGGCTGTATCACGGCGACCATCGTCGGTGTCCTCGTGGGTGTCCTGCGCCTGTCCAACAACTGGCTGGTCGCGCGCATCATGACCGTCTACGTCGAGATGTTCCGCAACGTTCCGGTCCTGCTGTGGATCGTGCTGGCGATGGCGGTGCTGATCGAAAGCCTTCCGGCGCCAAGCGCGTTCCGGGGTGACGAGCCCGAAGCGACGATGAAGCTGTTCGACACCGTCGCGATCACGAACCGCGGCGTCTATGTCCCCGAACCGCTGTTCTCGCGCTCGCTGGGCAACTTCCACCTGTTCGGAAACTCGCCGCTGAGGTTCGACGTCTCGCTGGACCTGATCGTCATCCTTGCGGTGCTGATTGCCAGCATCTTCGGAATGCGCACGATGTCGGCCCGCGCCAACCGCATCCAGGAATCGACAGGCGTCCGGCCGAAGACGTGGCACATCAACCTGGGCATCCTGATCGTACCGATGGTGATCGTGCTGGCGCTGCTGGGCTTCCACCTTGGATACCCGGAACTGCGCGGCTTCAACTTCGGCGGCGGTACGCACCTGCGGAACTCGCTGATCGCCCTGTGGCTGGCGCTGTCGCTCTATACCGCGGCCTTCATCGCCGAGATCGTCCGGGGCGGCATCCTTGCCATCTCGCGCGGCCAGACCGAGGCGGCGAACGCCCTTGGCCTGCGTCCGGGCAAGACGATGCGGCTGGTGATCCTGCCGCAGGCGCTGCGGGTCATCATCCCGCCGCTGATCTCGAACTACCTGAACCTGACCAAGAACTCGTCGCTGGCGATTGCCGTGGGCTACATGGACATCACCGGTACGCTGGGCGGGATCACGATGAACCAGACGGGTCGCGAGCTGGAATGCGTGCTGCTTCTGATGCTCGTCTACCTTGTCATCTCGCTGCTCATCTCGGGCGTGATGAACTGGTACAACAACCGTGTGAAGCTGGTGGAGCGGTGACATGAGCGATACGCATGAAGAAACCATCCGTTTCGTCCGCGACAGCATGCTGCCCCAGCAAGAGCCGCCGGCGTCGTCCGTCGGCGCCATCGGCTGGGCGCGGGCGAACCTGTTCTCGGGGCCGGTCAACACGGTTCTGACGATCATCTCGCTGGCGTTCATCGCCTATGTGCTGGCCGGGGTTCTGCCCTGGGTGTTCCAGTCGGTCTGGACCGCGGATTCGCTGAACGAATGCCGCGAGATCATGCAGGCCACGTGGGGCGAGACCCACGGCCACGCCTGCTGGGCGGTAATCAACGAGCGTTGGCTGCAGCTGCTGTTCGGGTTCTATCCGTCCGAGCTGTACTGGCGCCCGATCCTTGCCTTCGTCCTGCTGCTGGTGGCCGTTGCGCCGGTGCTGTTCCCGTGGGCGCCCAACAAGCTTCTGTGGGTCACGGCGGCTTATCCCTTCGTGATGCCGTGGCTGATGTGGGGCGGCACCATCTGGGGGCCGATCTGCGTCGCCATCGGCTTTGCGATCCTGTTCTTCGGCGCGCAGTTCCTTGCGTCGCGCATCGGATCGCTGGCGGGACTGATCGTGGCGGTCGTCGCGGCGCTGATCTGGTGGCTGTTCATCGTGGGTCCGCTTTCGGGCGAACTGGGCCAGGCGATGAACATCGGGCTTGAACCCGTCGCCTCGCGCAACTTCGGCGGCTTCATGCTGTCGATCCTGATCGGCGTCGTCGCCATCGGCTGCTCGCTTCCCATCGGGATCGTGCTGGCGCTGGGCCGCCAGTCGGACCTGCTGATCGTCAAGGCGATCTGCGTGGGCTTCATCGAGTTCATCCGGGGCGTGCCGCTGATCACCCTGCTGTTCGTGGCCTCGACGCTGCTGAACATCTTCATGCCGCCGGGCACCAACTTCGACATCATCCTGCGGGTGATGATCATGGTGACGCTGTTCGCCGCGGCCTACATGGCCGAGGTGATCCGCGGCGGCCTGGCCGCGCTTCCCAAGGGCCAATACGAAGGCGCCGACAGTCTTGGTCTCGACTACTGGCAGTCGCAGCGGCTGATCATCATGCCGCAAGCGCTGAAGATCTCGATCCCGGGGATCGTGTCGACCTTCATCGGGGTGTTCAAGGACACCACGCTGGTGTCGATCATCGGCCTGCTCGACCCGCTCGGGCTGTCGAACTCGATCCGCTCTGACTCGGCGTGGAACGGCATCTACTGGGAGCTGTTCGCCTTCATCGCCTTCCTGTTCTTCATCTTCTGTTTCTCGATGTCGCGCTACTCGATGTATCTCGAGCGCCGGCTCAAGACGGACCACCGGTAAGGAGACCTCTCTATGACCGAAATTCACAACGAACCCGTCATGGACCGCGCGGTCGACAAGAGCCACATGAAGGTCTCGGACGAGGTCGCGATCCAGATCACCGACATGAATAAGTGGTACGGCACGTTCCACGTTCTGCGGGACATCAACCTGACCGTCTACCGGGGCGAGCGGATCGTGATCTGCGGACCCTCCGGTTCGGGCAAGTCGACCCTGATCCGCTGCATCAACCGTCTGGAGGAACACCAGGCGGGGCAGATCGTGGTGGACGGGACCGAGCTGACGTCGGACCTGAAGAACATCGACAAGATTCGGTCCGAGGTCGGGATGTGCTTCCAGCACTTCAACCTGTTCCCGCACCTCACGATCCTGGAAAACTGCACGCTGGCGCCGATCTGGGTTCGCAAGATCCCCAAGAAGGAAGCCGAAGAGACGGCGATGCACTACCTGGAAAAGGTGAAGATCCCCGACCAGGCCAACAAGTACCCCGGCCAGCTGTCGGGCGGCCAGCAGCAGCGGGTCGCCATCGCGCGGTCGCTGTGCATGAAGCCGCGGATCATGCTGTTCGACGAACCGACCTCGGCGCTGGACCCCGAGATGATCAAAGAGGTTCTCGACACCATGATCGAGCTCGCGGAAGAGGGCATGACCATGCTCTGCGTCACGCACGAGATGGGCTTCGCGCAGGCGGTGGCGAACCGGGTGATCTTCATGGACCAGGGCCAGATCGTCGAACAGAACGAGCCCAAGGAGTTCTTCAACAACCCGCAGTCCGACCGGACCAAGCTGTTCCTCAGCCAGATCCTCGGCCACTGAGCGCGGCGGGCATGACATTCAGGGCCTCCGGCATTGCCGGGGGCCTTTTTCTTTTGGCGCGCCCGCGCCGCCTTCTTTGGTCCGCAAATATCCTGGGGGAGGCCCGCAGGGCCGGGGGCAAAGCCCCCAACGGCGGCCGTGTCGAGGGCCATCCGTCCGCCGGACGTCTTAGCCTTCCAGATCGGCGGGCGCGGTGAAATCCACCACGCTTCCCATGCCGGGCGCCAGTTCGTTCCACCCGTCGGCATCGAAGTCGGCCACGAGCGTCGCGCAGGTCGGGTAGTCGTGGAACCGCTTGTGCTGGGGCGGGATCGCCACGATGGCCGAGGCGAATTGCGAGATGCCGGGATTGTGGGCCAGTAGCAGGACGTTGCGGGCGCCCTTTGCACCGCGCAGCGCCTTCAGGATCGCGCCGGGGCCGGCGAGGTACAGGGCCGGTGTCCACTCGATCCGGCCCGGCGGCGGCAGGTGGCCTTTCATCCGCTCCCACGTTTCCTGTGTGCGGATCGCGTCCGACGACAGCACGAGATCGGGAAGATAGCCCTTTTCGGCCAGCCAGCCGCCGACCGCCTCTGCGGCGCGTTTGCCGCGTTTGTTGAGGGTGCGGGCATGGTCCGACAGCTCGGGGTCGTCCCAGCTTGACTTGGCATGGCGGGTCAGGATCAGGCGCAGGGTCATCCGTGAAAGGCTCTCATGTGGAACCCCGACTGGCCCGGCAGACGTCCGTATCGCGCGGACACCGGGCAGGCGCGTCGCACCGCGCATCCGTTGTCCATGCAATCCCTGCCGTCCGGCCCGTCGAGGAATCGATGGCATGCCTCAAGATCGTAGCCAGCCGGGGTCAGCGCGCCAACCGGGCAGGCGGTCGCGCAAGGCTGGCCCTGGCAGGTGTTGCAGGGCCGTTGCGGGGTGGGCGGCAGCGGCAGGCGCTGGCGCAGGGCCAGCGCGCCACGGTAGGACACCATCAGCCCGGCCCGGTCGTGGACCAGAAGCTGCACCGGGGATGGCCATGCCCGCCCGCTGCGCTCGGCCCAGCGGATGAACGGGCGCCATGGCGGGCCGCCGAAGGGGAACAGGGCCGTCGCCCCGGTCGCGACCGCGATGTCCCCGATCACGCGCGTCGACCAGCGGTCCATCGGATCCGCACGGCCGTCCGCGAACTCGGGCTCGGTGCTTGCATGGGGCCAGAAGCCCGGCTCGCGCGGGCCAAGCAGCAGGATCGTCCCCGTCCCCTCGGGCGCGTCGTCATCCGGTTCCGGGTGGAAGGCGCCGAACACCTCGAGGCAGGCCGCCGCAAGCCGCCCGGCCAGATCGCCCGGCAGGGCGAGCCCGTCAGCCGCGGATGAGGGTGCCCGCGCCATGCTCGGTGAACAGTTCCAGCAGGCAGGCATTGGGCGCGCGTCCGTCAAGGATCACCACGCCACGCACGCCCGCCGCCATTGCGGCCAGGGCGGTCTCGGTCTTGGGGATCATGCCGCCGGCGATAACGCCGTCGTCGGTCAGCTGGCGCACCTCGGCGGCGGTCAGCTGGGTCAGGACGTTGCCCTCGCCGTCCTTCACGCCGGCGACGTCGGTCAGCAGCAGCAGCCGGTCGGCCTTCAGCCCACCGGCGATCGCGCCGGCGGCGGTGTCGCCGTTGACGTTGTAGGTCTCGCCCGCGCGGCCGGTGCCGATGGGCGCGACCACGGGAATGATGTTCGACGAATGTAGCTGGCGGATCAGGGTCGGGTCGACCTCGACCGGCTCGCCCACGAAGCCCAGCGACGCGTCGGCAGGATCGCAGACCATCATGTTGGCGTCCTTGCCCGACAGGCCGACCGCACGGCCGCCTTCATCGTTGATCGCCTGCACGATCCGCTTGTTGACCCGGCCGGACAGCACCATCTCGACCACCTCGACGGTGGCCTCGTCGGTGACGCGCTTGCCGCGGACGAATTCGCTTTGGATATCCAGCCGCTTCAGCATGTCGTTGATCATCGGGCCGCCGCCGTGCACCACGACCGGGCGCACGCCAACCTGTTGAAGCAGCACGATATCGCGGGCAAAGCTTGCCATCGCCGCCTGATCGCCCATGGCGTTGCCGCCGAACTTGATGACGACCGTCGCGCCGGAATAGCGCTGCAGGTAGGGCAGCGCCGTGTTCAGGGTGCGTGCGGTCACGATCCAGTCGGGGTTCATCTGGCGGGTTTTCATGCTGTCTCCCTCGTTGTCGTCCCTGTTAAGCGTGATCCGGAGGCGGCTCAAGCCCTGCCGAGATTGCCTTTGCACCCCGCGCAAGCTAGGAGAGCGGCCATCATGCTAGACGAATCCGACGACATCCATCCGCTCTTTGCCGGCGCGCCCGCGACCACGGAGTTCAAGAAACTCCGCAAGCGGATCGTGCGCGATACGCGGGATGCCATCGAGAAATACGGCATGATCGAGCGCGGCGCCCGCTGGCTGGTTTGTCTGTCGGGCGGCAAGGACAGCTATACGCTGCTTGCGGTGCTGCACGAGTTGCAGTGGCGTGGACTGCTGCCGGTCGATATCCTGGCCTGCAATCTTGATCAGGGTCAGCCGGGTTTCCCGGCGACGGTGCTGCCCGAGTTCCTGCAGGCCAAGGGTGTGCCGCACCGGATCGAGTATCAGGACACCTATTCCATCGTGATGGACAAGGTGCCTCAGGGCCGGACCTACTGCGCTTTGTGTTCCCGTCTGCGCCGTGGCAACCTGTACCGCATCGCGCGCGAGGAAGGCTGTTCCGCCGTCGTGCTGGGCCACCATCGCGACGATATTCTCGAGACCTTCTTCATGAACCTGTTCCACGGCTCGCGGCTGGCCACGATGCCTCCGAAGCTGGTGAACGAGGAAGGCGACCTGTTCGTCTATCGCCCGCTGGCCTACGTGGCCGAGGCCGATTGCGAGAAGTTCGCGCGCGCGATGAATTACCCGATCATCCCTTGCGATCTGTGCGGCTCGCAGGACGGGCTGCAACGGATGCAGGTCAAGGCGCTGTTGGACCAGTGGGAGAAGAACCACCCGGGCCGCCGACAAAAGATGTTCCGCGCCCTGATGAATGCGCGGCCGTCGCATCTGCTGGACCCGGGCCTGTTCGATTTCGCCGGGCTAATGCGGGAGCCTAGCGCATTCGATGAAAATGCGCCGGAAGTTCCCAAGCTTTCTTAACCTGACGCACAGGCCGCTTTCCTAACCTGCCCCAGACCGCCGGGCCCCCTGCCGCCCGGCCCAAGGGGACCGGGCCATGCCGCGTATTTTCAGCCAGTTCACGCAACAGATTTTGACGAGCGCCCGGACGGCATTCGTCGGGCCGCAGATCCTTGCCTTCGTGCCGGCGCTGACGCTTGGCGGCTACTGGTTCGGGGGCGAGGGGTTGTTGCTGTTCATGGCGATCTTCGTGCCGGCGGCGATGGGGCTTGTCGGGCTTTTCGTGCCGGTGCGCGCCGCGGTGCAGGCGGATGCGAATGGCGACGCGATCACCGGCCTGCCCCTGAAGTCCGCCGTTCTGGCAACCCTTCAACGCGCCTTCGAACGGGACGGCGAAGCCAATTCGCGCACCGCCGCGCTGGTGCTGGAAATCGACGAGTTCGAATCGTTTCGTAACACCTATGGCGCGGATGCGGCGGATCAGGTGCTGGGGCAGCTTGCCGAACGCATCGGCTCGACGTTGCGTCAGGGCGACACAGCCTGCCGCCTGCAGGGCGCGACCTTCGCCGTCGCCTTGGCCCCCGTGCGCCGGCTTGATCTTGAGGCGATGATACAGGTGGCCGCGCGGATGCAGCAGGCCATCGGCGCGCCCATCGTCATCGGCGGTATGCGCCTGTTCCTGTCCGCGTCGATCGGGTTCTGCCTGCCGCGCCGCGCGGCGGAACGGACGCCGGACGCCTGCCTCGACGCAGCAGAGACGGCCTTGCGCGACGCACAGGCCAGTGGCGTCGGCGCGATCCGCGCCTTCGCGCCGCAGTCGCCGCGCAAGAAGGTGAAGCGGACGGGCCTTGCCGAAGAGGTCTCGGACGCGCTGGAGGCTGGCCAGATCCGGCCGTGGTTCCAGCCGCAGATCAGCACCGACACCGGCGACATCGCGGGGATGGAGGCTTTGGCGCGGTGGGAGCATCCCGAGCGCGGGGTCATCCTTCCGGGCGCGTTCCTGCCCGCCATCGCGGCGTCGGGTCTGAGCCAGCGACTGGGAGAAGTGATCCTGAACCACAGCATGACGGCCCTGCGGGACTGGGGCGCCGCGGGCGAGCATGTGCCCAATGTCGCTGTGAATTTCAGCCACGAGGAACTGGCCGACCCAACCCTGTGCGACCGCATCCGCTGGGAACTCGACCGCTTCGACCTGTCGCCAGACCGCCTGTGCGTGGAAATCCTGGAGACGGTCATCTCGCGGTCAGAGAACGATAGCATCACCCGCAACGTGACCCGTCTGAACGAACTTGGATGCAAGATCGACCTGGATGATTTCGGCACCGGGCATGCCTCGATCGCGAACATCCGACGCTTCTCGGTCGGGCGGATCAAGATCGACCGGTCCTTCGTGACCCGGATCGACACCGACCGCGACCAGCAGTCGCTTCTGACCGCGATCCTTGAAATGGCGGAACGTCTGGGGATCGAGACGCTGGCCGAAGGTGTCGAAACCGTGGGGGAACACGCGCTGCTGGCGCAGCTTGGCTGCAACTATGTCCAGGGCTTTTCGATCGCGCGGCCGATGCCGTTTGCCGAGACGCTGGACTGGATCCGCATCCACCGGCAGCGCCTGTCCGACCAGCCGCGCATCGCGCGCGAGGCGTGATGACCGCGAACATGGCCCCGATCCGACCGTAGCGTAGCGGTCACCTTTCCGGGATTCCGCTTGACCTTTCCGGCCTTGGATTGTTGAACCTGCGCTGACCTGACTTCAGCGAATTGGCATACGGTTCATGGACGACCAGAACAAGAACCTCATTCTGGCAACGGCTCTTTCTTTCGCGGTGATCCTGGGATGGTTCCTGCTGTTCCCGCCGGAAGAACCTCCGCTCGACCCGGAAACGGACGTGATCGAAACCACCGAGGGCGAGCTTGCGGCTCCACCGCCGACTGCGGCTGGCGACCCGGCAAGCCCGGCCGGACCGGCGGGCGAAACCCCGGCTCCGGCGCAGGAAATCGCGCGCCTGCCGATCGACACGCCGCGTGTCGAAGGCTCGATCTCGCTTCTTGGCGGCCGCATCGACACGCTGCGCCTGAAGGACTACCGCGAGACGCTGGATCCCGACAGCCCGACGGTTCCGCTGCTGTCGCCCGTCGGCGGCAACGGCGCCTATTACGCCCTGTACGGCTGGACCCCGGCTGGTGACCTTGGCTTTGACGACGTGCCCGGCGCCAACACCGAGTGGACCGTCGAAAGCGGCGAGACCCTGTCACCCGGCAATCCCGTGACCCTTGCGTGGGACAATGGCAACGGTGCGATCTTCCGCCGGACGCTGACCATCGACGAGGACTATCTGTTCACCGTCACCCAAAGCGTCGAGAACACGACGGATGCGGCGCTGCGTCTTGCGCCCTACGGCATCGTCGCGCGCCATGGCGAACCCGACACCGCCGGCTTCTTCATCCTGCACGAAGGCGTCGTCCGCCAAAGCGACAACTCGCTTGAGGAGCTGGGCTATTCCGATCTTCCCGACCTCGATTTCGTCGAACGCGAAGGGGCCCGGGCCGAGGTCATCGACGTGGCCGAGGATGGCTGGATCGGGTTTACCGACAAGTACTGGATGACGACGCTGATCCCGGAACCGGGCCAGCCCTTCCAGTCGGTCGCGAAATACGTGCAGAACGCCGAGATCTACCAGGTCGAAAGCCGTCTGCCCGCGATCACCGTAGAGGCGGGCGCGACCGGCGAGGTCTCGACCATGCTGTTCGCAGGTGCGAAAGAGTGGGAGACGATCCGCGATTACGAAGAAAACCTCGGCATCCGCAACTTCGTCGACTCGATCGACTGGGGCTGGTTCTTCTTCCTCACCAAGCCGATCTTCCGGGCGCTGCATTTCCTGAACGGCCTGATCGGGAACATGGGCTGGTCGATCCTTGCCCTGACCCTGCTGATCAAGGCGATCCTCTTCCCGCTGGCCTACAAGTCCTACGTCTCGATGGCGAAGATGAAGGAACTTCAGCCCGAGATGGAGAAGCTGAAGGAACGCGCCGGCGACGACCGCCAGAAGATGCAGCAAGGCATGATGGAGCTGTACAAGAAGAACAAGGTGAACCCCGCCTCGGGCTGTCTGCCGATCCTGTTGCAGATCCCGATCTTCTTCTCGCTCTACAAGGTGATCTTCGTCACCATCGAACTGCGGCACGCCGCATGGTTCGGCCCGTTCCGCGACCTGTCCGCGCCGGACCCGACCTCGATCTTCAACCTGTTCGGAGCGTTCCCCTGGGCCGCGCCCGAACCGGGCACGACGCTGGCGCTGATCTTCATCGGTATCCTGCCGCTGTTGCTGGGCATCTCGATGTGGCTGCAGCAAAAGCTGAATCCGGCGCCGACCGACCCGGCGCAGCAGATGATCTTCGCGTGGATGCCGTGGGTGTTCATGTTCATGCTGGGCGGCTTCGCCAGCGGGCTTGTGGTGTACTGGATCACGAACAACACGATCACGTTCACCCAGCAGTACATCATCATGCGCAGCCACGGGCACAGGCCTGACGTCTTCGGCAACATCAAGAAAAGCTTCAAGCGGAAGAAAACCGCCGAAGCGGCCGCCGGAAAGGGCAAGCCCAAGAAATGACCGCACGCGTCTCGGGGCTCTGGCGTTTCCCGATCAAGAGCCACGGGCGCGAGCAACTGGATCGGACGGACCTGCGGCAGGGCGAATGCCTGTCGTGGGACCGTGCCTGGGCGGTGGCGCACGAACAGTCTAAGGCCACCAACGCGGAATGGTCCCGCTGCGCGGCGTTCACACGCGTCGCTTCGGCGCCCGCTCTGGCGGCGATCACGGCAGCGGTGGACGAGGGGACGACCACGGTCACGCTGCGGCACCCCGAGCGGCCTGACCTGACCTTTCAGCCGGATCAGGACGCAGACGCTTTCCTTGACTGGGTGCGCCCGCTGATGCCCGAGGGGCGTGCGATGCCGGTGCGTATCGTCCGCGTGCCGGGCCGGGGCATGACGGACGCTGACTTCCCGTCGATCACGCTTTGCAATACGGCCTCGCACGCGGCGGTCGAGCAACGGATCGGTCAGGACCTGTCGATTCACCGCTGGCGTGGCAACATCTGGATCGACGGACCCGAACCCTGGGCCGAATTCGACTGGGTCGGACGCGACATACGGATCGGCGAAGCGGTTCTGCGTGTCCGAGAACGGACGGAACGCTGTATGGCGACGACCGCGAATCCCGAGACGGGCGCGCGCGATGCGGATACGCTGGGAACGCTCGACACGTTCGGGCATCGCGACTTCTCGGTTCAGGCCGAGGTGGTCGAGGGCGGCGCGGTCGCCGTCGGCGACAAGGTAGAGGTGCTGTGATGGAACCGGTCTTCCCGCTGGTCGAAGTGTCGGACCCCGAGCGCAACGAAGGCGCGCGGCTGTTTCAGGGCGAGATCGACTTTCTGAAGGGCGTCGTGGCGATGAACGGTCTGCCACCGGCGGACCGGATGGAGATCTGCTTTGCCGGTCGGTCGAACGTCGGCAAGTCGTCCCTGATCAACGCGCTGACGGGCCGTCGGGCGCTGGCGCGGACGTCGAACACGCCGGGCCGCACGCAAGAGATCAACTTCTTCACCGTGGGTGACGGGCTGTTCCTTGTCGACCTTCCCGGCTACGGCTTCGCAAAGGCGCCTCTGCCGGTGGTCGAGAAGTGGCAGCGCCTGCTGCGCGCCTATCTCACCGGTCGCCAAAGCCTGCGCCGCGCCTTCGTGCTGGTCGACTCGCGCCACGGCGTGAAGGATCCGGACGAAGAGATCATGAAGGAACTCGACCGCGCTGCGGTGACCTTTCAGGTCGTGCTGACCAAGACCGACAAGGTGAAGGCTGCCGAGCTGGACAAGGTGCTGGAGCAGGTCCGTCAGCGTCTTGCAAAGCACCCTGCGGCGTTTCCGGGCATCATCACCACCTCGTCCCAGAAGGGCGACGGGATCGACACGCTGCGTGCCGTGATCGCGGGGCTGGACTAGGCGAAGCCGCCGTCAGTCCGGCACGTTGTCGACGCCAGAACCGCCCCACGGGTTGCAGCGGGCGATACGGCGCAGCGCCAGCCATCCGCCCTTGATCGCTCCGTGCTTTTCCAGCGCTTCCAGAGCGTAGACAGAGCAGGTCGGCGTGAAGCGGCAAGAATGGCCGATCCATGGCGACAGCAGCAACCGGTAGGCATGGACAGGCAAGGCCACGATGCGGGCGAAGGGGCTCATGCGCCGTGGATCCGGGACAGGGCGGTGTGCAGGTCCGCCTTCAGCACGTCGAACGGTCGGCGCGCGGTTTCGCCGGCCCGACCGATCAGGACATAGTCCCAGCCCGGCTGTCCTTCGATCGGCAGCACAAGCCGCGCGATCTCGCGCAGGCGACGCTTGGCACGGTTGCGGGCCACGGCGTTGCCGACCTTCTTGGAACAGGTGTAGCCAACCCGAACAGGCGTCTGTGACAGCTCTGACGGATCGCGGCGGCGGGCCTGCAGGACGAAGCCCGGCATCGCCTGCCGCTTCGCGCGGTTGGCTTTCAGGAAATCGGGCCGGTTCTGAAGAACGGACAGCCCAAAAGGCACCGCCGGCGGCTTCCGGATCTCGGAGGCCGCCGGCGGTGTCGTCATTGGAACCTCTGCCCCGGTAGTGGGCGCGGCTGGGCGATCAGGCGCTCAGACGCTTCCGGCCACGGGCACGGCGAGCGTTCAGGACCTTGCGGCCAGCTTTGGTCGCCATGCGCGCGCGGAAGCCGTGCCGCCGCTTGCGGACCAGGTTCGAGGGTTGGAATGTGCGCTTCATCGCGAAACTCTCCGTCTGGCCGGCCACGCAAAAGGATTCGCGGGCCGCGTCATATTCGAAGCCCGGTCTTTAGGGGGAGCCGTGCGCCCTGTCAACCAATCCTCAGGCGGAATGTTTCAATTCCACGAAGGAAGTCGCGGCGCATGGTCCCGACCCCGGAAACAGGCCGCTTTCCATGTAACAAACCGGGCATTTGCCTCAATAGCCATCACTCGCCCGTGAGGGCCCTGTTCCCACCGCACGCGCCACGCCATTCTCTGAGCGAAACGCGGCGAAGGAGCGACCGGGCATGACAGTCGAAACGGGCAGCACACGGGGGCAGGCGATCTTGCGCAAGCTGCCCATCGTTGTCATCGCCGTCGTTGCCATGCTGGGCGCATTCACCCTGCGCGAATACCTCAGCTTCGATGCGCTGCGCGACAATCGCGAGGCGCTGTTGGACTTTCGCGACCGGAACTGCCTGCTGACGGTTCTCGTCTTCATGGGGCTCTACACGCTGATCGTGACCTTCTCGTTGCCGGGCGCCACGATCTCGACCCTGACCGGCGGGTTCCTGTTCGGGGTCTTTCCCGGCGCGGTGTTCAATATCGTCTCGGCCACCATCGGCGCGACGCTGCTGTTCCTTGCCGCGCGTCGCGGGCTGGGCGACCGGCTGGGGGCGAAACTTGAAGGCAGCGAGGGCATGGTAAAGCGCATCAAGGACGGCATCGACGAGAACCAGTGGTCGATGTTGTTCCTGATCCGCCTGATCCCCGCGGTGCCCTTCTTCGTGGCCAATCTTGTACCCGCCTTCGTGCAGGTTCCGACGTGGCGCTATGTCGTCACGACGTTCTTCGGGATCATGCCCGCGGCTGTCGTATTCACCTCGGTCGGCGCCGGTCTTGGCGAGGTGTTCGAGCGCGGCGAGACTCCAGACCTGGGCATCCTGTTCGAGCCACATATCTTGTTCCCCATCCTCGGCCTCTGCGCGCTTGCTGCGCTGCCGATGGTGCTGAAGGCGATACGCGGCAGAAAGGGGATCTGATGCCCGAGACGATCAAGGCGGACATCTGCGTCATCGGCGCCGGCTCGGGCGGGCTGAGCGTGGCGGCTGGGGCGGTTCAGATGGGCGCGAAGGTCGTGCTACTGGAAGGCGGCAAGATGGGCGGCGACTGCCTGAACTACGGCTGCGTCCCATCCAAGGCGCTGATCGCCGCCGCCGCGCAGGCCCATGCGATGACGGCAGGTGAAACGCTTGGCGTGTCGCCCGTGACGCCCAAGGTCGACTATGCCGCCGCTATGGAGCACGTGCGCCAGACCATCGAGACCATCGCGCCGGTCGACAGCCAGGAGAGGTTCGAGGGGCTCGGCGTGCGGGTGATCCGCGAGTGGGGCCGGTTCGTCTCGGACCGCGAGGTGCAGGCCGGTCCGTACGCAATCCGCGCCCGCCGGTTCGTCATCGCGACCGGTTCTTCGCCGATGGTACCGGCGATCCCGGGGCTCGAGGATGTGCCCTATCTTACCAACGAGACGCTGTTTGGCCTGCGCGAGAAGCCCGCGCATCTGCTGATCATCGGTGGCGGTCCCATCGGGATCGAGATGGCTCAGGCGCATCGGCGGCTGGGGTGCGAGGTGACGGTGATAGAGGGCGAAACCGCGCTTGGTCGCGACGACCCCGAGGCGGCGGCGCTGGTGCTGGAGAAGCTGCGCGCCGAAGGCGTTCGAATCGTCGAAGGTGCGAAGGCACAGAAGGTGTCGGGGGGCAGCGACGGGATTACTGTCGAGACGGGGCAGGGCGCGTTTACCGGATCTCACCTGCTGGTGGCGGTGGGCCGCAAGGTGAATACCGACAGGCTGGATCTGCACAAGGCGGGCGTTGAAACCGACGGCGGCGTCGTGGTGGGGGACAATCTGCGCAGCACCAACCGCCGCATTTACGCGGTGGGCGACGCGGCGGGGCGGCAGCAGTTCACCCACGTCGCAGGTTATCACGCGGGCGTCGTGGTCCGCGCCTTGTTGTTCGGCCTTCCCGCAAAGGCCAAGGACGCGCACCTGCCGCGGGCCACCTATACGGACCCCGAGCTTGCACAAGTCGGGCTGACCGAAGCCGAAGCCCGCACCGAATACGGTGGGCGGCTAGAGGTGGTGCGCACCGACTACGCCGAGAATGACCGGGCCATCGCCACCGGGCGGACCACCGGTTTCGTCAAGGTCATGATCGTCGGCGGCCGCCCCGTGGGCGCCACGCTGGTCGGTGCGGAAGCGGGCGATCTGGCTGCAACCTGGTCCCTTGTGATCGCCAACCGATTGAAAATGAGTGCGGTCAGCGCAATGGTCGCGCCCTATCCGACACTCGCAGAACTTAACAAGCGGGCCGCGGGGGCCTATTTTAGCCCGAAGCTGTTCGATAACCCGTCCGTGAAGCGGGTCGTCGGGCTGGTTCAACGGTTACTGCCCTGACGGGCAAAGGTCTTTTATGGCTGTTAATTCGCTTTCGGGTCGCTTCCTGATCCTAACGGCGGTGTTCGTGATGTTCGCGGAGGTGATGATTTTCGTCCCCTCGGTGGCGCGGTTCCGCGAGGACTATCTGCAGCTGCGTCTCGAAAAGGCGCAGATCGCCTCGCTTGCGCTTCTGGCGAACGACATGATCGACGCCGGGCTGGAGCGCGAGCTTCTCGAGAACGCGGGCGTCTACAACGTCGTGCTGCGGCGGGACGAGGCGCGGCAACTGATCCTGTCGTCCGAGATCCCGGCCCCGGTTGCGGCAACTTTCGATCTGCGCGATCCGACCGGGATAGAGCTGATCCGCGACGCGATGCTGCGGCTCCTGCACAGCGGCAACGACGTGATCCGGGTGATCGGTGACCCGGTGCGTGAAGCGGGCCAGCTGATCGAGGTCACGATGGACAGCGCGCCGATGCGGGCCGAGATGGTCGACTATGGCTTACGCATCCTTGCTTTGTCAGCGGTGATCTCGGCCGTCACCGCGCTGTTGCTGTTCCTTGCGGTGCGCGGGTTCATCGTGCGCCCGATCAAACGGGTCGTCGCGGCGATGACAAGCTATGCCGAGGCGCCGGAAGACGCGCGTCGCATCATCGTTCCGACGGCGGGCGTGAAAGAGCTGCGCGACGCCGAGGTGGCGCTGGCCGAGTTGCAGACGCACCTCAGCGGCGCGCTGCGGCAGAAGGACCGGCTGGCGCAACTGGGCGGCGCGGTGGCCAAGATCAGCCACGACCTGCGCAACATCCTCACCACGGCGCAGCTGTTCGGCGACCGCCTCGAGCGGTCCGAGGATCCGATGGTGAAACGCGCCGCGCCGAAACTGGTCAGCTCGATCTCGCGCGCGGTGAACCTGTGCGAATCGACGCTCGCCTTCGGCAAGGCCGAGGAACCGCCGCCCGCGCTGGATCGTCTGATGCTGGCCGATCTGGTGGCCGACGTGGTCGAGGCAGAACGCCTTGCCTGCGGCGATCACGATGTCAGCTTCTCCGAAGACGTGCCGGCCACCCTGTCGATCCGAGCCGACCCGGAACAGCTGTACCGCGTCATCGGCAACCTGCTGCGCAACGCCCGGCAGGCCATCGTTGCAAGCGGCGAGGCGGGAGAGATCGCGGTGCAGGCGGAAGAAACCGACCGAGACTGGATCGTCCGCATCCGCGACACGGGCCCGGGCCTGCCCGCAAAGGCGCGCGACCACCTGTTCCAGCCGTTCCAGGGCGGCACACGCAAGGGCGGCTTCGGGCTGGGCCTTGCGATCGCACAGGAACTGATCCGCGGTCACGGTGGCCGCCTGATGCTGGAGACAACGGGTCCCGAGGGCACCACCTTCACGATCCATCTGCCCAAGGTGGTCGTCGAACTCGACGCCGCGGCAGAATAAACAAATCGCCCTTGCAAAGCCCCGGCGAGACCGTTAAATCGCCCTCACCCCGCGCGCTGGTAGCTCAGTTGGATAGAGTACTTGACTACGAATCAAGGGGTCGGGGGTTCGAATCCTCCCCAGCGCGCCACTTCCTCCCTTAGACGGTCCGGATTATCAGGTACTTACCCTGAGACACGCCCTGTGTGTGGTAATGCATGCGGTAACGCATGCCAGTCACTCTCGTCTCCTTTAGAGCGACGAGCCTTAACCGAGCGAACTAACGAACGCGGGCTAAACGGGGCGCAGGGCAGGCCGCCCACGCGCACATCGCTGCAATAGTGCTCCAACGCGTGATGTGGGAAGTCGCGGGCGGCGCTTTGGGGGGCGCCGTCAGCACTCTGTGAAGGATTGGCTCGCGACACCTGTACCCTGAGACGGACATGACGACGACCAATGGCAGTCGCAGCGGCTCGCCTTGGTCGAACGTGGTCACGCGTGTCTTGTGCCGCTCCAGCCGGGCTTCACGACGGACGCGCGCAACGCCCCCGACCCGCGCATCACTCCGGGTCGAATGTCCAGCGGTAGGCTGGTGGGGTGGGGCCCTTGTTTCGGCCGCCTTGCTGCATCTGTTCCCACGCGTGCGCGAGGATGCCGACAGAGCGGGACAGGCCGAAGAAACCGCGCGCCAGCGGTGGCGGGCAGCCGAGTTCTGCGTAGATGACGGCGGTGGCGCCGTCGATGTTCATCGGCACCGGCTTGCCGCGCTCGGCGGCGAGATGCGCCTCGATCGCGCGTCCGATCCCGGCGATATCGCCACTGACCGCGCCCGACGCGGCGGCGGCATCGACCAGTTCAAGCAGCCGTGGTGCGCGCGGATCTACGGGCTTGTGGAACCGGTGCCCGAAACCGGGGATGAACTTGCCATGCCCGGCTCGCCAGTCGTCCAGCACGCGGGGCAGGGCGTCGGGCCCGGCTTGATCGGCCAGACGATACAATTCCACGGCCTGCTCTCCTGCGCCGCCGTGTACGTCGCCAAGCATGTTCAGACCGGTCGCCATCGCCGATTGCAGGCCGATGCCGCAGGTGGCCGCCATGCGCGCGGCGGCGATGGACGGGGCTTGCGGCCCATGATCCACGGCCGCCACGAGGGCGGCTTCGAACAGGGTTTCGCGCCCGCCCGAGATTTCCTCGCCGGTCACCATCAGCCAGATCATCTGTGCGAAACCGGTGTTGCCGATCAACTCCTGCACCGGTCGGCCGCGCAGATGGATCCGGCCGGGCTCCATGTCGATGATCCGGGTCCGCCACCAGTCGCTTACGTCGCTGTTGTCGCTCATGTCACACCCTCTGCCCGCAGTTGCGCGATCTCGGTTTCGGAATAGCCGAGCGTCGCGAGAATGTCCGACGTGTCGGCGCCCAGCGCGGGGGGAGGCGTATCGACGGACGGGCGGACGGCATCCACCATTGCTCCGATCCGCACGAGAGAGAACGCCCGGTCCACGCCCGGCGCGCCGTCGAACTGCGCCAGCAGCCCGCGTTCCGTGATCTGCGGATGCGCCAGTACCTCCGGCACCGTCAGAACCGCGCCGGATGGCACGCCCAGCGCGTTCAGCTCCCGCGCCCAGTCCCGCGCGGGGCGGGTGGTCAGCACGGTTTCCAGCTCGGCCTTCAGCCGCAGCCGATGCGCCTTGCGGTCCTCGCGCGTGGCGAAGTCGGGATGCTCCAGCAGGTCCGTGCGCCCCAGATGCCGGGCCAGAAGGTCCCACTGCTCATCCTTGTTGGCGGCGATGTTGACCAGCCCGTCGGCGCATTGAAACGCGCCCGATGGCGCCGACGTGGGATTCTCGTTGCCCTGCGGCACGGGCTCGACCCCGCCGACAAGGTAGTTCGACACCACCCACCCCATCGTCGCCAGCACGGAATCCAGCATCGAGACGTCGATGTAGCAGCCGCGTTTCGGTGCGTTCAGGGCCGAGGCGATGGCCATTGCCGCTGTCAGGCCGCCCACGGTATCCGCCAGCGGATACCCGACCCGAAGCGGCGCGCTGTCGTCGTCCCCGGTGATCGACATGACCCCGGATGCACCCTGAATGATCTGGTCGTAGGCCGGACGGCCCGCCCATGGACCGTCCTGCCCGAAGCCGGAAATCGCGCAGTAGATCAGCGCTGGGTTCTCGGCTTTCAGGACGTCATAGCCAAGTTCCAGCCGGTCCATCACGCCGGGGCGGAAGTTCTCGACAAGCACGTCGGCGGTGGCCACCAGCCGTTTCAGCACGTCCTTGCCGCGCGGATCCTTCAGGTTCAGCGTGATGGACTTCTTGCCCGCGTTCTGGGCGAGAAACGAGATCCCCATGCCGTTCGCGGAAAGCCCGGCATCGGCGCCGAGGTTGCGGGCAAGGTCACCGCGGCCCACCGCTTCGACCTTGATGACCTCGGCGCCGAGATGCGCCAGTTGGTGGCAGGCAAAGGGCCCCGCCAGCACGTTGGTCAGATCCAGCACCCGAAGCCCGGCCAGTGGCCGGGCCCCGGCCCCGCGTTCAGTCGCCATCGGCGACGCCTTTTGCCCGTGCCCTTGCGCGCCGCGCACGGTAGCTGGGCAGGATCACAAGGATTGCGGCCAGAACCAGCAGGGCCAGCGTCATCGGGCGTTCCATGATGAAACCCAGTCCGCGGTAAAGCTGCATCGACCGGGCGAAGTTGTCTTCAAGCATGGTGCCCAGAATGAACCCGATCAGCGCCGGCGCAAGCGGATAGTCCGCGAAGCGCAGGATCGTCGCCATCACCCCCAGCCCGACAAGGATCAGCAACTCGGTCGCGTTGTTCTGGCCGATGTAGGCCCCCATCAGGGTGAAGAACAGGATGAACGGGATCAGGTAGTTGCGCGGGATCGCAAGGATCTTGGCGATGTAGGGGATTAGCGGCAAGTTCAGGATCAGCAGAACGAGGTTGCCGATATACATCGAAATGATGACGGCCCAGAAGATGTCCGGTTCGTCCACCATCAACCGCGGCCCTGGCGTCACGTTCAGCGCGATCAGCGCGCCCAGCAGGATCGCCGTGGTGCCCGAGCCGGGAATGCCCAGCGTCAGAAGCGGCACGAACGAGCCGGTGCAAGCTGCGTTGTTCGCGGTTTCCGGCGCGGCGAGTCCCTTGACCGAGCCTTTGCCGAACTCCTTTTGCTCTTCCTCGGACGCGATGTTGCGCTCGACTGCATAGCCGAGGAACGAGGCGATCGTGGCGCCTGCGCCCGGCAGCACGCCGATGAAGAAGCCCTGCACCGATTGCCGCGCGATCACCGGCGCGATGGCGCGGCCTTCCTCGCGGGTGAAGCGCAGGTTGGTGATCTTGCCGGAGTCGCCTTCGTCGCCCTGCTTCGACCGCGCGGGGTTCAGAACCAGGAACATGGCTTCGGGCAGGGCGAACATGGCCATCGCCAGCGTGATGAACGAGATGCCGGACTGCAGGTCCATCATGCCCAGCGTGAACCGCGGCATGTTGAACAGGGCGCCTTCGCCGACGGTGGCAAGGATCAGGCCGAGGATTGTCATCATCAGCGCCTTGGCGACCTGCCCGGTCCCTGCGAAGGCCGCGATGGCAGAGAGGCCCACGACCATCAGTGCGAAATACTCGGCCGAGTGGAACAGCAGCGCGACCGAGGACAGCGCCGGCGCGAAGATCGCCAGCAGGATTGCGCCCACCGTGCCGCCACAGAAACTGGCGACGGCGGCGATGGTCAGGGCCTTCCCGGCCTGTCCCTTTCGCGCCATTGGATAGCCGTCGAACGATGTCGCAACCGTCCCCGCGACACCCGGCGCGTTCAGCAGGATCGACGAGGTCGATCCGCCGAAAATAGCGCCATAGTAGACACCGGCCAGCAGGATCAGTGCGGCGGTCGGATCGCCCATCGAGATCGCGACCGGGATCATGATCGCGATGATCGACATCGGCCCCAGCCCCGGAAGCATGCCGATGAAGGTGCCGATCAGGCAGCCGGCGACAACCATCAGAAGGTTCTGGATCGAGAACGCGGCCTGCAGGCCCATCAGGATTCCGTCAAGCATCGCTTAGATCCCCATGAAATACGGCAAGGGCCGCAGGAAGATGCCAAGTACCTGCTGAACCAGATACCAGACCACCCCGGCGGCGATCATCGCCACGGGGATCATGATGTACCACTTGCGCTCGCCGAGGATGGCGCTGCCAAGGGCAAGGAAAAGGGTGGTGGAGATCAGAAAGCCCGCCGGGCGCAGCGCCAGCGCGTAGATCACCATCAAGCCAAGCAGCAGCAGCGCCTGGCCCAGCTTGTACTCGGTCAGCCGGCGATAGTTGATGTCGGTCGCGCCGGGTTCTTTCTCGCCCGTGGACGGCTCCAGGCCGAACAGGACGATCAGGCCGACCACGATGCCCATGATCGAAAGAACCTTGGGAAAGGTCGAGGGCCAGACCGGGTTCCGCTGCATGAACGGCGGCAAGAGATGGTCCATGGTGAAGAAGGCTAGGTAGCCGTACGCACAGCAAAAGGCGATAAAGACGAGCGCGATCCAGCGGTCGAGCGCCATGGGTCTCCCTCCGATAGCTTGAACATTTGAACGAGAAAGGCGGGCCGATCTCCGGCCCGCCCGAATGGTCAGTTCCCGACGGGAACCGTCATCAGAGGAAGCCCAGCGTCTTCATCAGGTCGCCGATTTCCTTTTCCTGCGCTTCCAGGAAGGCACGGAAATCTTCGCCCGGGTTGAAGATGTTGACCCAGCCATTGCGCGCGCGGACGTCTTCCCAGGCTTCGGTGTCGTACATCTGCTCCAGCGCAGACACGTACTCTGCCACCTTCTCGTCCGAGACGCCCGGAGCGGCGAAGAAGCCGCGCCAGTTCACGAACACGGTCTCGATGCCCTGCTCGGTGAAGGTCGGCGCGGTGTCGTAGGCCGGCACACGCTCGGGCGCGGTCACGCCCAGAATGCGGACTTCGTCCTGTTCGGCCAGCGCGATGGCTTCCGAGAAGCCGGTCGACAGCGCGTCGATTTCGCCCGACAGAAGGCCGGCCATCGCCTCGCCACCCGCGTCGTAGGGGATGTAGTTGACCGAGATCGGGTCTTCGCCCGCGGCCTTCATGACCATGGCGGCGACAAGGTGGTCCATGCCGCCGGGCACGGAACCGCCGCCGATGGCAAAGTCGGGGCCCTGCTCGGCGAAGGCAGCCAGCAGGCCGGCCATGTCGGTGATCTCGCTGTCGACGGGCACGACGATGGCGGCATAGTCGCCGATGGTGCCGGCAACCAGCGTCAGGTCACGGAAGCTTTGCGGGAAAACGCCGGTCAGCGAACGGATCACGATGGGGGTCGAGTTGACCATCAGCGTGTTGTCCAGGCTTTCGGCGTTCTCGATCATGTAGGCGATCGCGACCCCGCCGCCGCCGCCCGACATGTTTTCGTAGCTGGCGGTGCCGACCAGACCGGATTCGGTCAGCGCTTCGCCGGTGCCGCGTGCGGTGCCGTCCCAGCCGCCGCCGGCGCCGCCGGGGATCACGAAGTGAAGCTGATCGAGAACCTTGTGGCCTTCGGCGTGTGCAAGACCGGAAAAGGCCATCGTGGCCGCAGCAGCGGCAAGCACGACCCGGCGGGTCATGTTCATATTCATGCGGTTTCCTCCCGTTTGACAGGGCGGCATCTGCCGCCCATGCTTTGCACTAACCACAAAAAGCTGACACGGGCCTGACACGCGGACGCGGATTTCGCCCGTCCGGCACCGAAAGGCGGTTGCGTGCGATTTCTATTGGTCGAGGATAACGGCGAACTGGCAGAGGCGGTGGTGAAACGCCTGGCGCTCGACGGGCATGCGGTGGATCACGCGGCATGCCTTGCAGAAGCCAAGGAATTCCTCGCCGGGGCCAGCTATGACCTGATCCTGCTGGACGTGATGCTGCCCGATGGCGACGGGCGCGCCTTTCTCGCCCAAAGCCGGGCGCATCTGGAAACACCGGTTATCGTCCTGACGGCCCGTGCGCAGGTGTCCGACCGAGTTGGCGCGCTGGATCAGGGCGCGGACGACTACATCACCAAGCCGTTCGATTTCTCGGAACTCGAGGCCCGCTGCCGCGCGGTGCTGAGGCGGCGCGGCGGGTCCGCCCGGAACGAGATCGCGATGGGCGACGCGCTGTTCGACCCGATGTCCGGCAGCCTGCGCCTTGGCGAGGACTGCGTCACCCTTCGCAACCGCGAGACGCGCCTGCTAGAGATCTTCGCCCGCCATCCCGGGCAGACCCTCTCGAAAGGTCAGCTGCTGGATCGGTTATTCTCGTTCGACGCGGAAGTGACGGAGAACGCGATCGAGGTCTACGTCGGCCGCCTTCGGCGCCGCATCGGTCCGATGGGTCTGAGGATCGAGACGGTCCGGGGGCTTGGCTACCGGTTGGAGACGGCGGCGGGATGATTCGTTCGATGTCGATCGGCCGGCGCCTGACGCTGTTGCTGGCCGGTGTCGCGGCGCTGTTGTCGCTGCTGTCGTGGTCCATGGTGTCGGGCCTTGCCCGACAGGCGGCGGCGCGGACGCAGGACAACGTGCTGGCCGCTTCCGCCTCGACCATCGCCGAGACTTTGCGCAGCGAGCAGGGAGAGGTGCGGCTGGAACTGCCCTATTCCGCCTTTTCCATGCTGGGCGCGATCAGCGAGGACCGGGTGTTTTACCGGGTGACTGCGGGCGAGCGCCTTCTGACCGGATATTCCGATTTGCCCGCACCCGAGCCCGATCAGGCGAACAGCCGGGTCACTTTCGGGAACGGGACCTATCGCGGCACGGAAGTGAGGATGGTAAGCGTCCGCCGGGTCGTGCTGGCGGGGGACAGGCCGGTTTCGGTGATTGTGACCGTCGCGCAGACGCTGGACGGGGTCGCCGCCATCTCGGGTCAGATTTCGCGGTTTGCGGCGGGGCTTTCGCTGGCGTTCTTCGTTCTGGCCGTGGGGTTGTCCGAGATTGCCGTCCGCACCTCGCTGCGCCCGTTGAACAGCTTCGCGCAGTCGGTCTCGCGGCGCGGTCCGTCCGACCTTCGGCCGTTGCGTCCGGGCGCGCCCGCCGAGCTGGTCCCGCTGCGCGGGGCGCTGAACCGCCTGATGGAACGCCTTGCGCAATCCATCCGCCGTTCGGAAGATTTCATTGCCGAGGCGGCGCATCGCGTTCGCACTCCGTTGGCGACGGTCCGCGCGCAGGCGGAAATCGCCCTGCGCTCCACGTCGGACGCAGAGGATCGCCACCGGCTTCGTCAGATCATCCGCGCGGTGGACGAAAGCTCGCGATCCGCGGGTCAGCTTCTGGACCATGCGACGGTGGCGTTCCGGGCGGAACATCTGGCCCGCGATCCGGTCGATCTGGCCGAACTCGTGAACCAGACGACCGAGGCGCTGACCCCGACCGCGGAAATGAAGGACATCGAACTGAAGGCGACGACCGTCTCGGTTTCGGTTCACGGCGACGCCGTCCTGCTGTATTCCGCGCTGCGCAACGTTCTGGACAACGCGATCAAGTACTCGCCCGAAGACACGACCGTGCGGATCGACATCAGCGAAGCCGGGGCAGAGGCCCGCATCTCGATCGGCGACGAGGGGCCGGGTTTCGGTGCGGGGCCCGCCGAGGAGTTGAAGGAGCGGTTCCGGCGGGGGGGGAATACCGAAGGTGTCGTCGGATCCGGCCTCGGGCTTACCATTGCCGCGGACGTGCTTGCGGCCCACGGCGGGCGGCTTGACCTTGGCGCGGGGCAGAAGGGAGAAGGTGCATGCGTTACACTCGTCTTGCCCACGTCCTAGCGCTGTGCGTCGGTCTGTTGGCGATGGCCGCCTCGGCGCAAGAGATCGAGGACCACAAATCCTATCCCGGCACAGGCGACCGCACGCTTCGGATCATCTCGACCGCCGACCTCGAGGTGTTCGAGCCCTACATCCTGGCGTTTCAGGAAGACCGTCCCGACCTGACCGTGGATTACACGGTTGCCTCCTCGATAGAACTGTACCGCGCCATTCGCGGTGGCGGGGTTTACGATCTGGCGCTGTCCTCGGCCATGGACCTGCAACTGCAACTCGCGAATGACGGTTTCGCCCGCAGTTACCGGTCCACCCAGACCGACGCCCTGCCCGAATGGGCGCGGTGGCGGGATCTGATCTTCGCCTTCACCGCTGAATCGGCGGTGGTGATCCTTTCGGTGGACAGCCTGCAGGGCGCGCCTTTGCCCCTGACCCGGCAGGAACTGATCCTGCTGTTGCGCGAGCATCCCGAACGCTTTCTGGGCAAGGTCGGCACCTACGACCTGCGCGAAAGCGGCCTTGGCTACCTGTTCGCGACGCAAGAGGCCCGATCCACCGACGCCTATTGGCGGCTGTCAGAAGTCATGGGCCGCCTGGATCCCCTGCTGTATTGCTGCTCTGGGCAGATGGTCGACGACGTCATTTCCGGGCGGCTGGTGCTGGCCTACAACGTCCTTGGCAGCTACGCGGCAGAGCGGCTGGCCGGGGAGACGGGCGGCAAGGTCCAGATCGTCCGGATGCAGGACTTCGCCAACGTAATGTTGCGCACGGCCATCATTCCCGCGACGGCGCAAGAGGTCGAGGCTGCGGGCGCACTGATTGACGGCCTGCTTGAACTGGGCCTTCGCGACGACCCCGGCGACTGGCCCCTGCCGCCCCTGCGCCAGACCGGCGAGGTAAGCTCCGCGGGCTTCGGCCCGATCCGCCTTGGCCCGGCCCTGATGATCTATCTGGACCCGCTGAACCGCCGGGCGTTTCTTGACGAATGGGAAAACGCGATGGAGCAGGACACCGACCCCCGCTGATCCGTGGAGCGAATGGTGTCGGCCGGCAGGCTCGGGCCGTCCCGTTTCCCGTCGTCTTTGCCGCGCATGCGAAACGATATTCGATTGCGGCAGCAGCACGGGCGGCGGCGTGCGACGAAATTTCGGTTCCGGCCCGAATTTCGCAAATCAGTTTCGAGGATTTTCGCGAATAATCGACGTGACATGTCGAGATACGCGAAGATGACGCAAAATCACACCATTTCGGACGAACCCGTTTCCAGCCTGCCGAACCTGACCCGCTTTGCGGCAGAGCTTGGCAGCAGGCCCGACCCCGTCTCTGACCTCCGCGGTGGTCTGATCGGGGATGGCGTGGTGTTTGATGCGGGGTTTGGGCCGCAGTCGCTTCTGTATGCCGACTACACCGCCTCGGGTCGCGCGTTGCGGCAGGTGGAAGGCTTCGTGTCCGAGCAGGTGCTGCCGTTTTACGCCAACACGCATACCGAGGCCTCGTTCTGCGGCGGGGTGATGACGCGGCTGCGCGAGGCGGGGCGGGCCGAGGTGGCGCGGCTGACCGGCGCGGGGCCGGATTGCCACGTGATCTTCACCGGATCGGGCGCGACCGGCGCGCTGAACCGGATCGTGGCGGGGCTGGACCTGGCGGCGCGGGTGGCGGGCGGCGCGCGCATCGCGGTGCTGACCGGGCCTTACGAGCATCACTCGAACATCCTTCCGTGGCGCGAGAGCGGGGTGGAGGTGATCGAGATCGCCGAAGCCGCGACCGGCGGGCCGGACATGGCGGCGCTGGCCGAGGCGCTGCGGCAGGTCGAAGGCTACGATCTGGTCATCGGCACATTCGCCGCGGCCTCGAACGTCACGGGCATCCTGACCGACACCGACGCGGTGACGCGGGTGCTGAAGGCGGCGGGCGCGCTGGCGGTCTGGGACTATGCCGCCGCCGCGCCCTACATCCCGATCGACATGAGCACGGGCGAGACGGCGAAGGACGCCATCGTGTTCTCGCCGCACAAGTTCCCCGGCGGGCCGGGGGCGACGGGCGTTCTGGTCGTCCGCGACGGCATCGGCTGGCGCGCGACCCCGACCGCGCCCGGCGGCGGCTCGGTGCGGTTCGTCTCGCCCTGGGACCACCTGTATTCCTCCAGCCTCGAGGCGCGCGAGGAAGCGGGCACGCCGAACGTGGTCGGCGACATCCGCGCCGCGCTGGCGCTGCTGGTGAAGGACGCGGTGGGCTGCGACCGGATCGCCGAGCGGGACGAGGCGTTCCGCCTTCGGGCGCTGGACGCGTGGTCGAAGGTCCCCGAGATCGAGATCCTTGGCCAGCGCGCGGGCGCCCGGGCGCTGCCGGTGTTCTCGTTCCGGGTGCGGGACGGGCAGGGCGGGCTGGTGCATCACCAGCTGTTCACCCGCATGCTGAGCGACATGTACGGCATTCAGGCGCGGGGCGGCTGTGCCTGCGCCGGGCCCTACGCGCACCGCCTGCTGGATCTCGACCGGCCCGCCTCGCAGGCGGTGACGGCGCAGCTGGACGCCGGGTGCGAGCTGGACCGGCCGGGCTGGGTGCGGCTGAACTTCAGCTATCTCTTCAGCGACGCGCAGGCGGACCGGGTGATCTTGGCCGTGGCCGAACTGGCGCAGACCGCCGCGGGTGTCGCGGAACGCTATGTCGGGGACCCGGCGACGGCGCGCTTTGCGCCGGCCGCGGTGACCGTGAACGGATAACCAACTGGTGAGGATGACATGACGGACGTGATCGACACGCTGGCGGGGCTGCCGCCCGAGTCGGAGCTGCGCGCGGCGCGGCCCACGGCGCGGGAATACGCGCAAAAGAGCTACGAGGCGCTGTTCGTCTCGGTGCGCGAAGGGCTGATGCCGGTGGGCGAGCGGCTGGCGGTGACGTGTTTCGTGGCCGGGCTGCACGGCGACGCGCCGGCGATGGAGCATTACGCGAGGCTGCTGGCCGAGAGCGACGCCGCCGGCCTGTCGGACGCCATCGCGGCCGCGGTCGCGGCGGGCCGGACCGAAGGGCCCTACGGCGCGTTCCCGGCCGGTCCGCTGAGCGCCGAGGACACGCCGGGCATGGTGTTCAAGGCCGACGCCGACGCCCTGGGCGCGCGCCTCGCCGCCGCTTTCGAGCATGCGCATATGCTGGTGTTCCACCCCCGCGACGCGGGCCGCGACGCCATCGTGGCGCTGACCGGGGCCGGGTGGAGCGCCACCGATATCGTCACCCTGTCGCAGATGATTTCCTTCCTCAGCTTCCAGATCCGCGCCGGCGCCGGCCTGCGGGTTCTGGCGGCGGCCAGCTGACCGGAACCGCACCGATGACCGAGACCGTACTTACGCACGAGAACCCCGACGAGCCCAACGTCTTCACCCAGGACATGCTGGGCTGGGAGCCGTGGCTGCCGCCGATGGACGAGGCCGACCTGACCGAGCGCCACTGGACCGCGCTGGTCCAGAAGGGGCGGTCCAAGATGCCGTACTTCATGCTGCTGGCCCGCGATCCGGATATCCTTGAATATCGGACGCGCACCGACATGGACATCTTCTACAACCCGGACGCGGGCCTGCCGCGCGCCGACCGCGAGATGGCCGCCGCCGCGACCTCGCGCTACAACGGCTGCATCTACTGCGCCTCGGTGCATTCGCGCTTCGCCACGCAGCATTCCAAGCGCAAGGACGAGGTGCAGAAGCTGCTGGACGAGGGTGTTTCCGCCCGCATCGACCCGCGCTGGGACGCGATCACTGACGCCGCCGTGGCCCTGACCTCGATCCCGATGACCTTCGGCCCCGACCACATCGAAGCGCTGCGCGCCACCGGCATGGACGACCAGGCCATCGCCGACGCCATCTACGCCATCTCGTTCTTCAACTGGGCCAACCGGCTGATGCTCTCCCTCGGACCAACCACGCCGGGAGAGGCGAAGT